>NZ_CP176442.1:4800000-6351098 GCF_052938085.1 Pseudomonas sivasensis | reverse complement strand
TCACAGAGGGCGAATAGCTTACCTTGACAAGCCCTAACTACTACACCAAAAATGCACAACTTCTTGAACACCAATGATGGCACATTAGTAGCATCGTGCTTATATGACCAAGAAAACATGCAAAGTTCCTCGCGCAACTAATGCATGAATTGCCCGCCATATAACGGGCTGATAGGGAGATCAATTTCAGTGGATGTGCCGTTGCTGCTCACCGCCGTTTCCGCGACTTCGCCTTGTGGCGAAGACATGGAATATGACGCGCAATTTCTCCAACTGGAGCGTGATGCCAAGGGCCAGCCTGAGCGCAGCATGGGTGATTCCATCTTGCCCGCCGAGCCGCCGGACTGGCGCAGCATCCAGCAGCAGAGCCTCGACTTGCTGCAGCGCAGCAAAGACCTGCGCATCACCCATTTCCTCCTGCAAAGTTCCCTCGCCCTCCAGGGTGTGGCCGGGCTGGCCGACGTCCTGAAACTGATCGACGCCCTGTTGCGCGAATACTGGTCCGACCTGCACCCGCGCCTGGATGCCGACGACGACAACGACCCGACCGTGCGCATCAACGCCCTGTCTGGCCTGACCAGTGACGCGACCATTCGCCTGCTGCGCGAAAGCATCCTCACGCGCTCGCGCACCTTCGGCCCCGTGAGCCTGCGCGCCGCGCTGAATGCCAGCGGCCTGATGAATTTCCCCGACGAACAGCTCGGCGCCCAGCAACTGAACGCCGCGTTCCTCGACAGCGACCCCGAACACCTGCAAGCCACCCGCGACGCCTTGCGCGCCGCGCGTGCGGCTTGCGAAGCCATCGAGCAGCAGGTCAGCGACCAGGTCGGTTCAGCCCAAGGCGTGGACCTGACCCTCTTGAAACAACCGCTCAAGCAGGCGCTGCAAGTGCTTAATCAAGCGGTTCCAGACACCCAAGGCAGCAGCGAACCCGAGGCCGTCAGTGACGACAATGCCCCCTCGGTCGAGTACGCCGCTGCCCATGCGGCATCGCGCCCGGCCGGCGATATCGCCAGCCGCGATGATGTACTGCGCAGCCTGGACAAGATCCTTGCGTACTACACCCGTCACGAGCCTTCGAGCCCGCTGCCGGTGCTGTTGAACCGAGCGAAGAATCTGGTGCATGCCGACTTTGCCGCGATCGTGCGCAATCTGATTCCCGATGGCATGTCCCAATTTGAAAACCTGCGTGGGCCGGACGGCGAGTAAGCCGTCCGACTGCGCAGTAACAACACCGTCGCTCAAGCGACCAGGAGCAGCAACGTGGCGAAGCAAAGTTCTCAGAAATTCATCGCGCGCAACCGCGCGCCTCGGGTGCAGATCGAGTACGACGTCGAGCTCTACGGCGCCGAGAAAAAGGTCCAGCTGCCCTTCGTGATGGGTGTGATGGCCGACCTCGCCGGCAAACCTGCCGAGCCTCTGGCGCCAGTGGCTGATCGCAAGTTCCTTGAAGTGGACGTCGACAACTTCGACTCGCGCCTCAAGGCCATGCAGCCGCGCGTAGCGTTCCACGTACCGAACGAATTGACCGGCGAAGGCAACCTGAGCCTGGATATCACGTTCGAAAGCATGGACGACTTCAGCCCGGCCGCCGTGGCGCGCAAAGTCGACTCGCTGAACCAGTTGCTCGAAGCCCGCACCCAGCTGGCCAACCTGCTGACCTACATGGACGGCAAGACCGGCGCTGAAGAAATCATCATGAAGGCAATCAAGGACCCGGCACTGCTTCAGGCACTTGCCAGCGCGCCTAAGCCTGCAGGGGACCAATAATCATGACTGACAATACCGCCCGCGAAGGCAGCCAGATCCTGGGTGCCACCGAAGAAGCCAGCGAGTTCGCCAACCTGCTGCTACAAGAGTTCAAACCCAAGACCGAGCGTGCCCGCGAAGCCGTGGAAACCGCTGTGCGCACCTTGGCCGAACAGGCTCTGGCGCAAACAGACCTGGTGTCCAACGACGCGATCAAGTCGATCGAATCGATCATCGCCGCCATCGACGCCAAGCTCACCGCCCAGGTCAATCAGATCATCCACCATCAGGACTTCCAGCAGCTGGAAAGCGCCTGGCGTGGCTTGCACTACCTGGTCAACAACACCGAGAGCGATGAGCAGCTCAAGATCCGCGTGCTCAACATCTCCAAGCCGGACCTGCACAAGACCCTGAAGAAATTCAAGGGCACCGCGTGGGACCAGAGCCCGATCTTCAAGAAAATGTACGAAGAAGAATACGGCCAGTTCGGCGGCGAACCGTATGGTTGCCTGGTCGGCGACTACTACTTCGATCAGTCGCCTCCGGACGTCGAGTTGCTGGGCGAGCTGTCGAAAGTCTGCGCGGCCATGCACTCCCCGTTCATCGCTGCGGCCTCGCCGACCGTGATGGGCATGGGCTCGTGGCAGGAACTGTCGAACCCGCGCGACCTGACCAAGATCTTCACCACCCCGGAATACGCCGGCTGGCGCTCGCTGCGTGAATCGGAAGATTCGCGCTACATCGGCCTGACCATGCCGCGCTTCCTGGCGCGTCTGCCGTATGGCGCCAAGACCGACCCGGTGGAAGCTTTCGCCTTCGAAGAAAACACCGACGGCGCCGACAGCTCCAAGTACACCTGGGCCAACGCCGCATACGCGATGGCGGTGAACATCAACCGTTCGTTCAAGCACTACGGCTGGTGCTCGCGCATCCGTGGCGTGGAGTCCGGTGGTGAAGTGGAAAACCTGCCGGCCCACACGTTCCCTACCGACGACGGTGGTGTGGACATGAAGTGCCCGACCGAAATCGCCATCAGCGACCGCCGTGAAGCGGAGCTGGCGAAGAACGGTTTCATGCCGCTGCTGCACAAGAAAAACACCGACTTCGCCGCGTTCATCGGCGCTCAGTCGTTGCAGAAACCGGCCGAATACGACGACCCGGACGCCACCGCCAACGCCAACCTGGCCGCGCGCCTGCCGTACCTGTTCGCCACCTGCCGTTTCGCGCATTACTTGAAGTGCATCGTGCGCGACAAAATCGGGTCCTTCAAAGAGAAGGACGAGATGCAGCGCTGGTTGCAGGACTGGATCCTCAACTACGTCGACGGTGACCCGGCGCACTCCACCGAAACCACCAAGGCCCAGCACCCATTGGCTGCCGCCGAAGTGATCGTGGAAGACGTCGAAGGCAACCCGGGGTACTACAACTCCAAGTTCTACCTGCGCCCGCACTACCAGCTCGAAGGGCTGACCGTGTCGCTGCGCCTGGTATCGAAACTGCCTTCGGCGAAAAGCGCCTAACCCACGGATGAGCTGGCTCTTCTGTGGGAGGGGGCTTGCCCCCGATAGCATCACTGGGGTGTGACTGACACACCGAGGTGCCTGCATCGGGGGCAAGCCCCCTCCCACACAAAGGCACTGCGCATTTGGAGTTACTCAAATTCAGTGGCAAGCGCCACACAGGGAGAAAACATGGCTGTTGATATTTTCATCAAGATCGGCGACATCAAGGGCGAGTCTATGGACAAGGCCCACAAGGACGAAATCGACGTACTGAACTGGAGCTGGGGCATGGCCCAGTCCGGCAACATGCACGTGGGCGGTGGTGGTGGTGCAGGCAAGGTGAATATCCAGGACCTGTCGCTGACCAAGTACGTCGACAAAGCTTCGCCGAACCTGATGATGCACTGCGCCAGCGGCAAGCACATCGACAAGGTCAAGCTGACTGTGCGCAAGGCCGGTGGTGAAAGCCAGGTCGAGTACATGGTGATCAACCTGGAAGAAGTGCTGGTCACGTCCCTGAGCACCGGCGGTTCGGGCTCCGATGATCGCCTGACCGAGAACGTCACCCTGAACTTCGCCCAAGTGATGGTTGACTACCAGCCGCAGAAAGCCGACGGCACCAAAGACGGCGGTGCAATCAAGTTTGGCTGGAACATCCGTTCCAACACCAAGCGCTGATAGCCCTGGTGGCCGTGGTCTCATGCCACGGCCACTAGCCCTGCCCCTCAGAACAATCGTCCCTCTCACAACCCGTCCGTGGAGCTGCTTTGGTGGTAACTGAAATCGCTTCCCGCGACCGTCTGCAACCGTCCTTGCTGGACCGGCTGACTGACGACGACCCAACCAATCCCAAGGAAAGCGCCGACAAACGCGTGCTGTCCCTGACCCAATTGAAAGCCTCGGTGCTGCGCGACCTTGCGTGGTTGCTCAATACCACGTCGTTGCTCGATGCCGACGCCACGCTGCACACCCCGGCCGGTACCTCGGTGGTCAATTACGGCCTACCTGCATTGGCGGGCAACAGCGTTTCCAGTGTCGATATCAAGGCTCTGGAAGCCCTGATCTACCAGGCGATTGCCACCTTTGAACCGCGCATCCTTCGCCATACCCTGCGGGTGAAGGCTCGCGTCGGCCATGGCGAGATGAATCACAACGCCCTGAGTTTCGAGATCGAAGGCGACCTGTGGGCGCAGCCAGTGCCGTTGCGCCTGTTGCTGCAAACCGACCTCGACCTTGAATCCGGCCACGTGCGCGTGGTCAATGCCGACCAGCGGAGACGCCCATGAATCCGCGCCTGCTGGAGCTGTACAACCAAGAACTGCATCACGTGCGCGAGAGCGCCGCCGAGTTCGCCAAGGAATACCCGAAGATCGCCAGTCGGCTGACGTTGTCTGGCATGGACTGCGCCGACCCGTATGTCGAACGTTTGCTTGAGGGCTTCGCTTACCTCACCGCCCGCGTACAGCTCAAACTCGACGCCGAGTACCCGACCTTCACCCACAACCTGCTGGAAATCGCTTACCCGCACTACCTGGCGCCGACCCCGTCGATGACCGTGGTGCAATTGCAGACCGACCCCGACGAAGGCTCCCTGGCCAGTGGTTTCCCGCTGCCGCGCGACACCGTGTTGCGTGCCGCCCTGGGCCGCGAAACCCAGACCTGCTGCGAGTACCGCACCGCACACCCGGTGACGTTGTGGCCGTTGCAGGTCAGCAATGCCGAGTACTTCGGCAACCCCGCCGCCGTACTCGGTCGCCTGGCCGCCAGTGAGCCGAAAGCCAAAGCCGGCCTGCGCCTGACCCTACGCACCGGCGCAGAATTGCCGTTCAACAGCCTCGACCTGGACAACCTGCCGCTGTACCTCAGCGGCGCCGACGAACAGCCGTTCCGCCTTTACGAACAACTGCTGGGCAACGCCTGCGCGGTGTTTGCGCGCAAGCCCGGTGGCGATTGGGTTGAGCGGTTGCCCCAGGACGCACTGCGCTCCCGGGGTTTCGACGATGCCGACGCGGCTATGCCGGTCGTTGCGCGCGCATTCCAGGGCTATCGGTTGTTGCAGGAATACTTCGCCCTGCCCCACCGTTTCCTGTTCGTCGAATTCGCCGAACTGAGCCGCGCGGTCAAACGTTGCGACGGCCAGGAGCTGGAGCTGATCGTGCTGTTCGACCGTCACGAACCGAGCCTGGAAGGCAGCGTCGGCGCGGCGCAATTCCTGCCGTTCTGCACCCCGGCGATCAACTTGTTCCCGAAGCGCGTGGACCGCATCTACTTGTCCGACCGGGTCAACGAGCACCACGTGATCGCCGACCGCACACGGCCAATGGATTTCGAGATTCACTCGCTGAGCGGCATCACCGGCCACGGTACTGGGCCAGAGCAGCCATTTTTGCCGTTCTATGCAGTACGCGATCCATCCCGTTATGGCCGCGACCAGGCGTACTACACAGTGCGTCGCGAGCCGCGCGTGCTATCCAGCGACCAACGCCGCAATGGCCCACGCTCTACCTACGTGGGCAGCGAAACCTTCGTCAGCCTGGTGGACAGCCGCCAGGCGCCCTACGGCCACGACCTGCGCCAACTGGGCGTGACAGCGCTGTGCACAAATCGCGATCTGCCGTTGTTCATGAGCGTGGGCAATGGCAAGACCGACTTCACCCTCTCCGACAGCGCGCCAGTTTTATCCGTGCGTTGCGTCGCCGGCCCAAGCCGCCCGCGCGCCAGCCATGCCCATGATGCCAAGGCCTGGCGCCTGATCAGCCAGTTGTCGCTCAACTATTTGTCCCTGAGCGAACAAGGCCAGGGCGCGGGTGCCTTGCGCGAATTACTGCGCCTGTATGGCGACAGCAATGACGCCGCCCTGCAATTGCAGATCGAAGGTCTGCGCGACGTCAGCAGCAAGGCCGTCACCCGGCGCCTGCCGATGCCCGGACCGATCGTATTTGGCCGCGGTCTTGAGATCACATTGGAGTTCGATGAAAACGCGTTTCGCGGTACCGGCGTGTTCCTGCTCGGTGCGGTGCTGGAACGCTTCCTGGCACGCTACGTGTCGATCAACAGTTTTACCGAGACGGTGATCCGTACCACCGAACGCGGCGAGATCATGCGATGGAAAGCCAAGCCCGGGCGTCGTCCGACCCTGTGAGTACTTTGGATGCGATGCATCAGGAGCCCTGGGAATACGATTTCTTCCAGGCGTTGCGGCGTATCGAGTGCGAATCGCCGGACCTGCCGCGCCTGGGCCATTCCCTGCGCCTGGCAGACGACCCGCTACGCTTGGGGCAACAGGCCGATTGCACGTTCGCCCCGGCCACCCTGGCGTCGGTCGACCCCGGCGGCGATGGCAAACCCGCACGCCTGGAGCAGTTCTTCTTTGGCCTCGGCGGCCCGAACGGCCCGTTGCCGCTGCACATCACCGAGTACGTACGCGAGCGCCAGCGCAACAATGCTGACAGCACCAGCAAGCAGTTCCTGGACGTCTTCCACCACCGCCTGCTAAGCCTGTTTTATCGGGCTTGGGCCGAGGCGCGGCCGACGGTCAGCCATGACCGACCGGATGATGACTACTGGTCTGCACGCCTCGCCGCCTTAAGTGGTCGAGGCATGCCGAGTCTGCTCAACCAAGGGCTGATTCCCGACACGGCGAAGCTGCATTACAGCGGTCACTTATCAGCGCAAACCCGTTACCCAGACGGTTTGAAGGCAATCCTCGGCGAGTATTTCGGCCTGCCGGTGGAGATTGAAGAATACGTCGGCCAATGGCTGGAACTGCCAGAGCGCAGCCGTGTGAGTGTCAGCGCCAACCGGCTGGGTGTGGACTTTTGCCTGGGCAGCCATGTGTGGGACCGCCAGCACAAATTCCGTATCCGCCTGGGCCCGCTCAAGCTGGACGACTACATGGGCATGCTGCCCGGCAGTCAGCCGTTCAACGAGCTGGTGGCGTGGGTGGCCGAGTACCTGGGCCATGAATTGGACTGGGACTTGAACCTGGTTTTGCAACAACCCGAAGTACCGGCGCTGCAACTCAATGGCCAGTTCCGCCTGGGCTTTAACACCTGGCTCGGCAATCCCGAGCATGACGCCAACGACCTAATCCTGGCCCGGCATTACGCCGATCAAGCCACCACCTCAAGGAATCCAGAGCATGGGTGAAATCAGTCGCGCCGCACTGTTCGGCAAACTCAACAGCGTGGCCTACAAGGCCATCGAAGCCGCCACCGTGTTCTGCAAGTTGCGGGGCAATCCGTATGTGGAGCTGGCCCACTGGTTTCACCAGTTGCTGCAACTGCAGGACTCGGACCTGCACCGCATCATCCGCCAGTTCAACGTCGAGCCGGCGCGCCTAGCCCGTGACCTCACCGAAGCCCTGGACCGCCTGCCGCGTGGCTCGACGTCGATCACCGACCTGTCGTCCCATGTGGAAGAAGCCGTGGAGCGCGGCTGGGTATACGGCAGCCTGATGTTCGGCGAAAGCCAGGTGCGCACCGGTTACCTGGTGCTGGGCATCCTCAAGACCCCAAGCCTGCGCCATGCGTTGCTCGGCCTGTCGTCTGAGTTCGACAAGATCAAGGCCGAAGCCCTGAGCGAACGCTTTGACGAATACGTCGGCGACTCGCCGGAAAACGCCTTGAGCGCCAGCGACGGCTTTAACGCCGGTGTTCCAGGCGAGGCCAGCGGCGCCATGGCACCGAGTGCGATGGGCAAACAGGAAGCCCTCAAGCGTTTCACCGTCGACCTGACCGAACAGGCTCGCAGCGGCAAGCTCGACCCTATCGTCGGCCGTGACGAAGAGATCCGCCAACTGGTGGACATCCTCATGCGCCGCCGCCAGAACAACCCGATCCTCACCGGTGAAGCCGGCGTCGGCAAGACGGCCGTGGTCGAAGGTTTCGCCCTTCGCATCGTCGCCGGTGACGTGCCGCCTGCACTGAAAGACGTAGAACTGCGCAGCCTCGATGTAGGCCTGCTGCAAGCCGGCGCCAGCATGAAAGGCGAGTTTGAACAGCGCCTGCGCCAGGTCATCGAAGACGTCCAGGCCTCGCCCAAGCCGATCATCCTGTTTATCGACGAAGCCCATACCCTAGTAGGTGCCGGTGGCGCCGCCGGGACGGGTGATGCAGCCAACCTGCTCAAGCCCGCCCTCGCCCGTGGCACCTTGCGTACCGTGGCCGCCACCACTTGGGCCGAGTACAAGAAGCACATCGAGAAAGACCCAGCGCTGACCCGCCGCTTCCAGGTCGTGCAAGTTGCTGAACCGTCGGAAGACAAAGCTCTGCTGATGATGCGCGGCGTGGCATCGACCATGGAGAAACACCACCAGGTGCAGATCCTCGACGAAGCCCTTGAAGCCTCGGTAAAGCTGTCTCACCGCTATATCCCGGCGCGCCAGTTGCCCGATAAATCCGTAAGCCTGCTGGACACCGCCTGCGCCCGCGTCGCCATCAGCCTGCACGCCGTACCGGCCGAAGTGGACGACAGCCGCCGCCGCATCGAAGCCCTGGAAACCGAGCTGCAAATCATCGCCCGCGAGCATGCCATCGGCATCGACATTGGTGCGCGCCAGAGCAACAGCGAAACCCTGTTAAGCGCCGAGCGTGAGCGCCTGGCGACCCTGGAAAGCCGCTGGGCCGAAGAGAAAACCCTGGTGGATGAGTTGCTCGCCACCCGTGCCACCCTGCGTGAAAAGGCCGGGGTTGTGGACAGCGATGCGGGTAACAACGAGAGCGATGAGTTGCGTGCGAAACTGGTCGATCTGCAACAGCGACTGACCGCGCTGCAAGGCGAAACTCCGCTGATCCTACCGACCGTGGATTACCAGGCCGTGGCCTCGGTGGTCGCTGATTGGACCGGTATCCCGGTGGGCCGCATGGCTCGCAATGAACTGGAGACGGTGCTTAACCTCGACCAGCATCTGAAGAAACGCATCATCGGCCAGGACCACGCCCTGCAGATGATCGCCAAGCGCATCCAGACCTCCCGAGCCGGCCTCGATAACCCGAGCAAGCCGATTGGCGTGTTCATGCTCGCCGGCACCTCCGGCGTGGGCAAGACCGAAACCGCCCTGGCCTTGGCCGAGGCCATGTACGGCGGTGAGCAGAACGTGATCACCATCAACATGAGCGAGTTCCAGGAAGCTCACACGGTGTCGACCCTCAAGGGCGCGCCACCGGGCTATATCGGCTACGGCGAAGGCGGCGTGCTGACCGAAGCAGTGCGGCGTAAACCCTACAGCGTGGTCCTGCTGGACGAGGTGGAGAAAGCCCACCCGGACGTGCATGAAATTTTCTTCCAGGTGTTCGACAAAGGCGTGATGGAAGACGGCGAAGGCCGGGTGATCGACTTCAAGAACACCCTGATCCTGCTGACCACGAACGCCGGTACCGAGCTGATTTCCCGCGTCTGCAAAGACCCGGCGAACATCCCCGAGCCAGAAGAAATCGCCAAGGCCCTGCGTCAGCCATTGCTGGAGATCTTCCCGCCTGCCTTGCTCGGCCGCCTGGTGACGATCCCCTACTACCCGCTGAGCGACGAGATGCTCAAGGCGATCACCCGCCTGCAACTCAACCGCATCAAGAAGCGCGTGGAGAATACCCACAAGGTCGCCTTCGACTACGACGACGCGGTGGTCGACCTGATCGTCTCGCGCTGCACCGAAACCGAAAGCGGCGGACGCATGATCGACACCATCCTCACCAACAGCCTGCTGCCGGACATGAGCCGTGAGTTCCTCACGCGCATGCTTGAGGGCAAGGCGCTGGCGGGTGTGCGCATCAGCAGCCGGGATAATGAATTGCACTACGACTTCAGCGACGCCGAATAACGACTGTTGGAATGCGGTTTAAGTGTGGGAGGGGGCTTGCCCCCGATGGCGGTGAATCAGTCGCCTGATACCTCAACTGACACACTGCTATCGGGGGGCAAGCGCCCTCCCACATTTGAACTCAGTTTCTTCAGTTATTTAGTCATTTTCGAGACGCCCGATGCTATTCAACCAAGCCTCACGCCTGGCCAAGATCACCAGCCCCCTCGGGCCGGATGTGCTGCTGCTCAATGAAATGGGCGGTGGCGAAGAGCTGGGCCGACTGTTCAACTATGAGCTGCAACTGACGTCCCTGGACGCCAACATCGACCTCAACCAGTTGCTGGGCAAGCCGATGAGCGTCGGCGTGCAACTGGCGGACGGTGGCGAGCGGCACTTCCACGGCATCGTCGCGCGTTGCAGCCAGAACATCGATCAGGGTCAGTTCGCCAGTTATCAGGTGACGCTGCGCCCGTGGTTCTGGCTGCTCAGCCGCACCTCCGATTGCCGGATCTTCCAGAACCTGAGCATCCCGCAGATCATCAAGCAGGTGTTCCGCGACCTGGGTTTTTCCGACTTCGAAGACGCCCTGAGCCGGCCGTACCGCGAGTGGGAGTACTGCGTGCAGTACCGCGAGACCAGCTTCGATTTCATCAGCCGCTTGATGGAGCAGGAAGGCATCTACTACTTCTTCCGCCATGAACAGGACCGTCACGTGCTGGTGCTGGCCGACGCCTATGGCGCCCACACCACGGTGCCAGGCTACGCGTCTATCCCGTATTACCCCAAGGACGAGCAGCAGCGCGAACGCGACCACATGCACAACTGGCACCTGGCGCAGGAAGTGCAACCGGGCTCCCTGGAGCTCAACGACTACGACTTCCAGCGCCCCAGCGCCAGCATCGACGTGCGCTCGGCCATGCCGCGCCCGCACACTGCCGGCGACTACCCGCTGTACGACTACCCCGGCACCTACGTGCAAAGCGCCGACGGCGAACACTACGCGCGCACCCGCATCGAAGCCCTGCAAACCCTGCATGAGCAAATCGAGTTCGCCGGCAACGCGCGCGGGCTAGGTTCTGGCCACCTGTTCAGCCTCACCGGCTTCAGCCGCCAGGACCAGAACCGCGAATACCTGATCGTCGGCTGTCGCTATTACATCGTCCAGGAAAGCCTGGAAAGCGGCGGCGGCTCGGGCTCGGCGCAGTTCGAAAGCAGCCTGACCTGCATCGACGCCCAACAAAGCTTCCGCCCGCTGGCCAACACCCACCGCCCCATCGTCAAAGGCCCGCAGACCGCCTTGGTTGTGGGCCCCAAAGGCGAGGAGATCTGGACCGACCAGTACGGCCGCGTAAAGGTGCACTTCTACTGGGACCGCCACGACCAATCCAACGAAAACAGCTCGTGCTGGATTCGCGTATCGCAGTCCTGGGCTGGCAAGAACTGGGGCTCGATGCAGATTCCACGGATTGGCCAGGAAGTGATTGTAAGCTTCCTCGAAGGCGACCCCGACCGGCCGATCATCACCGGCCGCGTGTACAACGCTGAGCAGACCGTACCGTACGACCTGCCGGAAAACGCGACCCAGAGCGGCATGAAAACCCGTTCGAGCAAGGGCGGCACACCGGCCAACTTCAATGAAATCCGCATGGAGGACAAGAAGGGGTTGGAGCAGTTGTACATCCATGCCGAGCGTAACCAGGACATCGTCGTCGAAGTGGACGAAAGTCACTCGGTAGGGCATGACCGCAATAAGAGCATTGGGCACAACGAGACGGTGACGATTGGGAATAACCGTGTGCGCATCGTCAAGCAGGAAGACATCCTTTCTGTGGGCAAGAGGAAAACCGACAGTATCAGCCAGAGCTACGTGATTGAAGTCGGCGAAAACCTACGTCTGGTCTGCGGTAAAAGCATTCTGGAGTTGAACGCCAGCGGGCAGATCAACCTGAGCGGCGTCAATATCAGCTTCCACGCCAGCGGCGATGCCGAGTTCAACACCGGCGGCGTGCTGCACCTGAACAACGGGGGCGGCCCCGGCGCCACGCCCGATGGCCAAGGCCAGAAAGGCGCCATTGACGCCAATATCAAGGCAGCGTTCCCCGCACCTAAAAGCTCCTGACGAGACCTGTTTGCCATGACGTACCGAATCAACGAATTCCAGTTTCAACTGCCCGCCAGTGAGTTGCAGGACGCGACGATCAACATCCTCAAGTTCCCCGAACTGGGCACGTCCCTGATCGTCAGCCGCAGCCTGCTGGCCGAAGGCGAAACCCTGCACAGCAACTTCAACGACCAACTCCAGCGCCTGGAAAAACAGGTGCAGGACTTGCGCTACCAACCGGGTGTCGATGTGCGCCTGGGCGCCGCGCAAGAGGTCGAAGGCATCGAGCTGCGCAGCCAGTTCAACAAGGGCAATGACAAGGTGTTCCAGTATCAGTTGGCCCTGGTGATACCGGGCACACGCAAGATGCTCGCGTTGAGTTATGTGAAGGCGGATAAGCTGGGTGATGCCGAGGCGGCGCATTGGGCGTTGATCAAGAACTCGCTGTCGTTCGACGCGCTTTGATGAGCGACCTGCATGTCTGACGCACTTTGGGCGGCCCGGATGGGCGATGCGCTCGACCATACCTCGATGATGGCCGACATTCTCGGCGGCGTGCTGGAGGTGGCGGCGAACATCGCGATTACCGCACTGGCCACGGCGGCGGTGGTGGCCGCCACCGGGATCACCGTTGTCACGGGCGGGTTGGGGTGCTTCCTGGTGGGCGCAGTAGTCGGCGTGGTGGTGGGCCTCGCGATGAGCAAGACCGGAGCCGACAAGGGCCTGAGCAATTTATGCGAGGGCATCGGCAACGCGCTGTTCCCACCGACGGTACAGGCCAATATCCTCACAGGATCCCTCGATACCTTTACCAATAACATCCCCTCTGCCCGTGCTGCCGGGGCGGTTGTTTCCCATGTAGCACCGGCCGGCACGGAGTTGGAAATGCAGGCTCCGGAAGAAGAGCCTGAAGCCGAAGCCAGTTACCTGGACATGGCCGGCGAGTTCTTCTCACAGATGTGGCGCCCCACCGTGGCTTCGCCTGCGCCAGGTACAGAAACTAAGCCCGAAGACCTGGTGCTTTGCATGAAGCACCCACCGATGCCGCCGCAGTTCATGGCCGAAGGCTCGGACAAGGTGACCATCAACGGCCAGCCCGCGGTGCGCAGCGGCGATCGCAGCACCTGCGATGCGAAAGTGGTGTCCTCCGGTCTGATCTCCCCCGACGTCACCATCGGCGGCGGCTCGGTGGTGGTGCGTGAGATTCGCAGCGGCAAAACCCCGGGGGTCGGGTTGGCAGTGACTGTGCTGCTGATGCTCAAGGGCGGCAAGGGCAAGTTCTTCAGCAAATTGCCGTGCATGTTGGCTGGCGCGGCGGCGTCGATGGCTGTGAGCAGTGCGATGGGCGCGGCGGCCAACGCCGCCATGGGCTCGTCGAACCCGGTCCATGCGGCCACTGGGGCCAAGGTGCTCGGCGGCGATGACGAACTGGATTTCGTCCTACCCGGCCTGTTGCCGATTGACTGGCAGCGCTTCTACAACAGCCGCGATGAACGCCGTAACACGCTGTTCGGCAAGGGCTGGAGCGTTGCCTACGAAGTGTGCGTCGAAATCCGGCCCCATCCCGAAGGCGGCGACACCCTGGTCTACACCGACGAACAGGGGCGCCCCATCGATATGGGCACCATTCCTTTGGGCGGCGCGGTGTTCAGCGCCGGTGAGGGGCTTGCTGTACGGCGCAACCGCAATGGGCAGTTGTTGATCGAAAGCGACGACGGTGCGTACCGCTTGTTCGAGCCCACCCCGACAAACCCGTCGCTGCTACGCCTGAGCCAATTGGGTGACCGTAACGACAACCGCATCTATCTCGATTATGACGAGGCCGACGGCCTGGTGCGGCTGCGCGACACCTTCGACCTGACTCAGGTCGAACTGATTCGCGACCCACTCCACGTGACCCGCATCGAGCGCGTCTACCCCGATCAACGCCGAGAAGTACTCGCAAGCTACGATTACGACGCCATCGGCAACCTGGCCGAGGTACGCGATGCCAGCGGCCAAGTGCAAAGGCGCTTTGCCTATGACACCGGGCAACGCATGGTGGAGCACCAGTTGCCCAGCGGCTTGCACTGCTTTTATGAGTGGGCCCTGATAGATGGTCTGGAATGGCGCGTGGTCAAACATTGGACCAATGAAGGTGATGCCTACCGGTTCGACTATGACTTGCAGGCCGGCACCACACGCATTACCGACAGCTTGCAGCGTGTCAGCACCCGGCACTGGAACAGCCAACACCAGATCATCCTCTACAGCGACAACCTCGGCCAGACCTGGCTGTTCGAATGGAACGACGAGCGCCAACTGCTCAACGCCACCGACCCACAGGGCGGCCGCTATGAATACAGCTACGACGAGGCAGGCAACCTCATCGGCGAAACCGACCCCCTGGGGCGCAGCGACTCGACGTTATGGCTGGAGCACTGGGCCCTGCCGTTGGCGCAAACCGACGCCGCCGGCAACAGTTGGCGCTACCGCTATGATCAGCGCGGCAACTGCACCGCCGCCATTGACCCGCTGGGCCATGTCACCCGCTATCGCTATGACGACCATGGCCAGGTCGTCGAGATCATCGACGCCACGGGTAAAAGCAAAAAGCTGCGTTGGAACCCGTTCGGGCAACTGATCGAGCACATCGATTGCTCGGGGTACCCGACCCGGTTCAGCTACAACGAGCAGGGCTTTTTGCAAGTCATCACCGACGCCCTCGGCGAACGTACCCAATTCCACTACGACGCCCAAGGCCGCTTGCTCAGCAGCCAATTACCCGACGGCCGTAGCGAGCAGTACCAACGAGATATCAGCGGCCAACTGACCGCTTATACCGACCCGGCCGGCCACACCACGCGCTATCAACACAACCGCCGGGGCCAGGTGCGCCAACGCACCGATGCCCATGGCCGGCAAGTGCAGTTCGGGTATGACAACTTTGGTCGGCTGCAAGCGCTGGTCAACGAGAACGGGGAACGTTACCGGTTTGCCTGGGATGATGGGGATCGGTTGACGGAGCAGCGTAACCTTGATGGCAGCGCGAAACGTTATACATACGATGCCCTCGATAACGTAAACAGAGTCGAGACCATCGCGGCGATGCGAACAGGTCAGCAGACCAATGAAAAAACTATCGTCCAGCATCTGCAACGGGATGCGATGGGCCGACTGACAACCCGAATCACACCAGATGGACAGTCCTGCTTCCGCTACAGTCCGTTGAACCAGTTAGTCGAAGCAATCGCTATCGATAACGACGGCAACCAACAACGAGTGGGCTTCGCTTATGACGCGCGGGGTTATCTCACCGAAGAAAAGAGCACCGCCGGGAACCTGAAGCATCACTATGATGAACTCGGCAATCTAATCCAGACGCAATTGCCTGATGGCCGCCGGATTAACCGCTTGCACTATGGCAGTGGCCATTTGCATCAGCTAAATCTCGACGGCCATGTAATAAGCGACTTCGAGCATGATCGACTGTATCGAGAGGTCATCCGGACACAAGGCCACATCAGTACGCGAAGCGAATATGACCGCAGCGGCCGCTTACGCACTCGCCAACATCGGCATGCCAGCCTAGCGGCCTTGATGCCAGCGCCCGAACAAATACATTTTGAGTTCGATCCCAGCGACCATCTTGTGGGTCGTCTCGAACGGGGCCCACAAGGACAACAACGCCAACTGCTGCACTACGATATGACAGGGCGGATCCGTGCAACCCAGGGAGGCCGCCAAACTCAGAACGAATCATTTTGCTTCGATGCCGCTGCCAATCTTCTCGACAGCTCATCCGGTTCTACAGAGCAGGTAGCGCATAACCAACTGATCACTTATCAGGATAAGCGGTACTGCTACGACGGGTTCGGGAGAGTGATTGAAAAATCCAGCAGACGACACGGTTTACAGCATTTTAGCTATGACACTGATCACCGGCTGATCGAAGTCCGAACGCAAAAACCAGAGGGAGAAAGCGTAGTCAGAATGCGCTATGACCCGCTGGGACGACGGATTGAGAAAACCGAACATAACAGCAAAGGGCAGCTCATAGGCCACACCCGCTTCGACTGGGACGGCCTGCAATTACTGAAAGAGCATAAAAATAGTCAAATCAGCCTGTACCTCTACCTCAATAATGGTCACGAGCCCCTGGCTAGGGTCGATGGTATTGGTGAAGGTCAACGAATTCGTTACTACCACAACGATCCCAATGGACTGCCCCACGCGTTGACGGAAAGTGACGGTCACCCGCTATGGCATGCAGAGTTTCAGGTTTGGGGCAACACAGTCGATGAGACCCGCGAGCCCTACTTTATTGAGGAACAGAACCTGCGTTTCCAGGGGCAGTACCTAGACCGGGAAACAGGCTTGCACTACAACACCTTTCGTTTCTATGACCCAGACATAGGACGCTTCACCAGCCCCGACCCGTTGGGTCTGACAGGAAGCCTCAATCTTTATCGCTATGCACCGAATCCATTCACCTGGATCGATCCGCTCGGACTAAAAGAGGACGAAATCATTCGCTACATGGGCAAAAGCGAAACTGTCGCCTCTAAGGCTGCCAACGGCGGTAAGGGGGGCTTGGTTCCGAATATTAGGGGTGAGAAAGCCATCTGGGTCAATCATGACAGCAACCCCGGCTTCAACCCTGGAAAGGAACAGTATCGGGTAGTGGCCACAGTCAACAATGAAGGGGTCAGCATGCTCAACAATCATAAGGATATTTCTGACGTTGACTATAAAGAGACAGGGTTGAAAGATGGCGTGCTGTCAAAAACGAATGAACCCAAGGCAAAAGGAATCGGTAACCGATTACTCGACAAATTTAACAAAACCATTACCTCCTTTCGAGTCGAGAAAAAAGGCCCGAACGGAAAGTGGAAGACATGCGGATAGCGGAAAATGGACCTGTTCAACCTCCTTTCATACAAGCTTGAAAATTTCCTGAACATCCGGCCATGTCCGACAGAGTTCGGTGATGTTTTTTACCGAGAAGATGAGCCTTCTCTACTCTCTGTCGCCGCCAGAAAGCTCAATGGGACTACGCTTTATGTGAGCCGCTGGCATGACCTGTTTTCCATCAGTACCTTCGAAAAAGCCATGTCGAAGCTCGGCTTCACAGAACCGGACTGTTATGCCCTCCTGTCAGTCCTGTCACGCTTCGGTTATTTACTTGAAATAGACAACCGTCAACGGACCAATAAAGACTACTTTATCTTCTTCTATATAATTCAATTGATCACTTTGAAAAACAATCAGATCGATGCGAATGAACAGTTCAAAAACCACATACTCAAATCCCTGCTTTTCGAACTGAGCATTGAAGACGAAATTTATAAGCGTTTCAGCATCAAAAATAATAAACTGATACTAAACGCAGATATTCTAGGGCCAACCCCACTACTGGACGTTATTGACCTGATTTATCAGGCAATCAAGGCCGACGACCGAAAAGAAAATGTAATCTTTAGCGTCTTAAAAGACTACCAAAAAAGTATTATTACACTACTGACAAAACCCAACGACACGAATTATCGTTTCCGATTTAATGATTGCCACAGCGAATTCATGTATCCAGATGTATTTCTGCATGCTTACGCTAACGACAGGCAAACGTTATTTGACGCTATCGTTGATACGGTCAACCCACTTCAATCCACACACAATCTTTTTGTTTCCAACATCATCCTAATGAACTACGCCTTTTATATTATTAAAAATAAACCTCAAGAAATATTGAGACTTAAAAAGCATACCCGTGATAAAGCCGTGTTCGAAAAAGTGGTGCAAGCAATCATCTCTCGCCGGATGTCTGTCAAAAAAGAATGCTTCAGGAATATTCTGACAGATCACGATCTTTCCTCAATAAACGATAGCCCAACCGTGTTCTACAACATTTTATATTCGCTATAGCCGCTACGCCGTCAAGGCCATTGGATTGTCTGGGCAACCCTATCCTGATCAAGCGCCTGAAGACCGCATTGACCTGTATGCCTTAAAACACAAGGATCCTGTGACTATGGAAGGTAACGTGCTAAACACCGATTGGCCCAGCAGAGCAGCCTATGTCTGATGCCCTATGGGCGGCCCGGATGGGGGATGCGCTTTCCCACACTTCGATGATGGCCGACATCCTTGGCGGTGTGCTGGAGGTGGCGGCCAATATCGCGATCACCGCCGTGGCGACCGCGGCCGTGGTTGCGGCCACCGGCATTACCGTCGCCACTGGCGGGCTGGGTTGCTTCCTGCTGGGCGCGGTGGTGGGCACGATTGTCGGCCTGGCCATGAGCAAGACGGGGGCAGATAAAGGTCTGACGAATTTATGCGATAGCTTCAGCAATGCGCTGTTCCCGCCCACGGTGCAGGCGAACATTCTCACGGGCTCCACCGACACCCTCACCAACAACATCCCCGCCGCCCGTGCCGCCGGGGCGATCAGCTCCCACGTCGCGCCGGCCGGCACCGAGCTGGAAGAACCCGAGCCTGAGCCAGAAGCCAGCTACCTGGACATGGCCGAGAGTTTCTTCTCGCAGATGTGGCGTCCTACAGTGGCAACCCCCGCTCCCGGCGCCGTGCCCAAGCCGCTGGACCTGGTGGTGTGCATGAAGCACCCACCTATGCCACCGCAGTTCCTTGCCGAGGGCTCGAACAAGGTCACGATCAACGGCCAGCCGGCGGTGCGCAGTGGTGATCGCAGTACGTGCGATGCGACCGTGGTGTCGTCCGGGTTGATTTCATCGAACGTGACCATCGGCGGCGGCTCGGTGGTGGTGCGCGAGATTCGCAGCGGCAAGACCCCGGGTGTGGGGCTGGCGGTGACGGCGTTGTTGATGCTCAAGGGTGGCAAGGGCAAGTTCTTCAGCAAGCTGCCGTGCATGTTGATCGGCGGCGCGACCTCGATGGCCGTGAGCAGTGCGATGGGGGCCATGGCCAACGCGGCGATGGGCTCGTCGAACCCGGTGCATGCGGCCACCGGCGCCAAGGTGTTGGGCGGCGATGATGAGCTGGATTTCGTACTGCCTGGCATCCTGCCGATTGATTGGCAGCGTTTCTACAACAGCCGTGACGAACGCACGGGCGGTTTGTTCGGTGCGGGTTGGAGCGTGCCGTATGAGGTGTGCGTCGAAATTCGTCCCCATCCCGAGGGCGGCGAAACGCTGGTCTACACCGATGAACAGGGCCGGCCTATCGACATGGGCAGTATTCCGCTGGGCGGAGCGGTGTTCAGCGCCGGTGAAGGGCTGGCCGTGCGGCGACACCTCAACGGGCAGTTGCTGATCGAAAGCGATGACGGTCTGTATCGCTTATTTGAGCCTTCCGCCAACCCGGCTTTGCTGCGCCTCAGCCAGCTCGGCAACCGCAACAACAACCGCATCCATGTTGATTACGACGAAGCCGGGCGGCTGATCCGGCTGCGCGATACGTTCGACTTGGTGCAAGTGGAGTTGATCCGCGATCAAGGCCACGTGATGCGGCTCGAACGTCTTTACCCCGATCAACGCCGCGAAGTACTGGTCAGCTATGGCTATGATGCCGCCGGTAATCTGGCTGAAGTACGCGACGCCACCGGCCAGGTGCAGCGGCGCTTCAGCTACGATGCCGGCCGGCGCATGGTCGAGCACCAGTTGCCGACCGGTCTGCGCTGTTTCTACGAATGGGCCTTGGTTGAAGACGTGGAATGGCGCGTGGTCCGGCACTGGACCGACGAAGGCGACGCCTACCAGTTCGACTATGACTTGCAGGCCGGTATCACGCGGATTACCGACGGCTTGCAACGCGTCAGTAGCCGCCACTGGAACACCCAGCACCAGATCGTTCGCTACTGCGATAACCTCGGGCAAACCTGGCGGTTCGAGTGGAACGACGAGCGCCAATTGCTCAGCGCCACCGACCCGCTGGGCGGGCGCTTTGCATACAGCTACGACGACGCCGGCAACCTGATCGGCGAGACCGACCCGCTGGGCCGCAGCGACTCGACCTTGTGGCTTGAGCACTGGGCACTGCCGCTGGTGGAGACCGACGCCGCCGATAATAGCTGGGCGTATCGCTACGATCAGCGCGGCAACTGCATCGCCGAAACCGATCCGCTGGGCTACGTCACCCGCTACCGCTATGACGATCACGGCCAGGTCGTGGAGATCATCGACGCCACCGGCAAAAGCAAGAAGATGCGCTGGAACCCGTTCGGGCAGTTGGTTGAGCATATTGATTGTTCGGGTTACCCGACGCGTTTCAGTTATGACGAGCGCGGTTATTTGCAGGTCATTACCGACCCGCTAGGGGAACGAACAACCTTCACATACGACACGATGGGCAGGATGCTCAGCCAGCAGTTGCCAGATGGTCGTATCGAGTATTTTCAACGTAACGCCTGTGGACAATTGACGGTCCATACCGACCCGTCAGGCCACTCGACTCATTATCAGTACAACCCTCGCGGGCGCATTCGCCAGCGCACGGATGCGCACGGCCGCAAAGTGCAATTCAGCTATGACAGCTACGCACGGCTGCAAGCACTGACCAACGAGAATGGCGAATGTTATCGTTTCACGTGGAATGCCAATGATCGCCTGGTCGAGCAGCGCGACCTAGATGGCAGCGCCCATCGCTATGACTACGATGCATTGAACAGCATCACCAGCGTCACTGCTTTACCAACTCACGACAGCAATGCGCCAGGTCTCCCTGAACAGCCTATTGTTCACTGTTTGGAGCGTGACGCTGCCGGGCGCCTGGTTGTCAAAATCACCGACGATGGCCGCACGGATTATTTATACGATCTCCTGGATCAATTGATCGCAATCACGTTCAAGGACGCCCAGGGCAACGAACAAAAATTGAGTTATCGCTATGACGCCCTCGGCCAGCCACTCGAAGAGCAAAGCTCGGCCGGCAGTTTGAAACATCGCTATGACGAATTGGGCAATCTGACCCAGACCCAATTACCCGATGGTCGCTGGATCAACCGTCTGTACTACGGCAGTGGTCATTTGCACCAGATCAACCTCGATGGCCAAGTCATCAGTGACTTCGAGCGGGACCGCCTGCATCGTGAAGTACTTCGCACACAAGGTCAGATCAGCACCCGCACTGAATATGATCGGGGCGGGCGGTTGCGCGCTCGTGTACGGTATCCAAGTACCCTGCCGCGACCACTGACGGGAATGAGCTCGACATACTTCGACTTTGATCCCAGCGACAACCTGATCGCCCGCCACGAACAAAAAGCAGGAATTGCACACCAAAAGTCGTTTCACTACGACGCCACTGATCGCATCATTGCCAGCCAGAATCCAATACATGGGACGCAGGAAAGCTTTGCTTATGACGCAGCGGCCAACCTTCTGGATGGTCCCCGGCCGGGTGTAGGCCTGGTGGTACATAACAAATTAATAACCTACCAAGACAAGCGTTACCGGTATGACAGTTTCGGTCGCCTGGTTGAAAAACGTAGTGCTCGTCGCGCCGTTCAACTATTCAAGTACGACGCTGAAAGCAGAGTGGTCGAAATACGAAATCAGCACGCCGCCAATGAAACTGTCATCACAATGACCTACGACCCTTTAGGTCGTCGGATTACAAAAACCGAACAAAACAGCAACGGTAATACGCTTGGTACCACTCGTTTTGTCTGGGACGGGTTGCAACTGATACAAGAGCACCGTAATAACCAGACCAGCCTTTATCTTTATGAAGATGGGAGCTATGAAGCACTGGCACGTGTTGATGGCCTCGGCCCACTGCAAAGAATCAGGTACTACCACAACGATCCTAACGGACTGCCGCACGAATTGACGGACCACGATGGGCACCGCGTATGGCAGGCCAGTTATTACGCTTGGGGTAATACTGCCGAGGAAACCAGAGAGTCTTCTTACATCGAAGAACAGAACTTGAGGTTTCAGGGGCAATACTTGGACCGGGAAACCGGTTTGCACTACAACACGTTCAGGTTTTACGACCCCGATATAGGTCGGTTTATCACGCCGGACCCCATAGGACTCGCCGGTGGCTTGAACCTCTATCAGTACGGGCCTAATCCGATGGGCTGGTGTGATGCGTGGGGGCTGGCAGGCAGTCCAACCACAGCGACTCATATCACCTACCTGGGCGTCGACAAAGCGACCGGCAAACCTTATGTCGGTTATGCCAGCATGCAAGGCAAACAGGTAGGTTCAGACGTATTGAACTATCGCTACGGGTCAAATTTCGATCGCTTTGGCGGCCAAGCACCTCAAGTCCTGCATACCGCCTACGGCCAGGATGGCAAGGACACTACACGAGGGCTGGAACAACGAGTGTATGAAGGCTTGGGAGGAAAAGATGGAACCGCCAACGCACAAAACCCGGTCGGCAAAGGAAATGGCCGAAGGAAAGAATACCTGGCTGCGGCGGATAAACATTTGTCTCAGACAGACTCAGGCAAAGCACTGGATAAACGCATAAAAGCCGCGAATAAAACCAAGGGCAAAGCCCCTGTCAAAGTCGCCGGCAAAAGCAGAGGTGCGCGAGCAGGCCGCTGCTCGTGAATATCATCAATGACTATTGAAAATGGAGTGGGCCCATGGCCAAGCGCATCCTCTGGAAGGAAGGCGATCTAGTCAGCCTCAAATTGCGAGATGACTTATACACCGTAGGCCAGATGATCAAGAACTCCGTCATGCGCTTCTACGATGTGAGAAGCGTGGACGGCGTCTGGACCGATCTTGCGCTGGACAAGAGTATGATCCTGTTCAGTGGTTTTGTCGGCAAGGTGGTGACCCAGAGATTGGCAACGGAAAAACTAATTTCCGTCACGCCATTTAGCCTTTCGGATCATGAGCGTTATTGGCTCAGGCCCCACGTCAGCTTTGAGGGTGGCTTTCCGTTTCGAGATGCTGATCTTGTTGACCTCGGCATCGACTGCGATGCTGACTACAGCCTGGTACCTGCACTAAAGGAAGATCTGCAACTTTCGGACAGTCGCGACATTATCGAAAAGTATGAGTTGACCAATATGTGGGGAGATGAGGACCTCAGCGACAGACTGTGTCGCTACTTCGATACCGGTGTTAACCGGGATGATTTGAAATATGAAGTCTTTCCGGGGCTCTGGAACGATCGTGAAAACCTCAGGCCTTTAACCCGACGACTGCCTTTGCCGTTGAGATAGACAAGCAGTGTTTCGGTGGTTTGAAGCATTAAAAAATGGGCACCCAACCCAGTCGGCGTGCCCATTTTTTCTACCACCCCCGCCCCCTGTCGAGACGGTACTGCAATTACGCGTTAACAGTGTCTTTCAGCGATTTACCCGGCTTGAATGCAACTGTGTTGCTCGCCTTGATTTTCACAGGCTCACCGGTTTGCGGTTTTTTGCCGGTGCGGGCGCCACGATGGCGTTGCAGGAAGGTGCCGAAGCCAACCAGGGTGACGCTGTCCTTGCGGTGCAGGGCGCCGGTGATTTCTTCGAGAACGGCGTTGAGGACGCGGTTGGCCTGTTCTTTGACACGGATCCTGCCGGCCATAGCACCATTGGGCTGGTACCGGAAATAGCTGTAAAACCCATTATTCATCGACTCAAGCGTGATGCAATGGGGCGCTTGAGCGCCAAGGTGACAGATGATGGTCACACCCAATACACCTACGATGTGTTGGACCAACTGACTCGCGTCCACTTCATGGACACGAGCGGTCATTCACAGACACTGGGGTTCTCGTACGACGCTCTCGGGTAAATGCTGGAAGAACGGAGCCAAGCGGGCTCGTTGCAAAATCACTACGACGAACTGGGGAACCGGATCCAAAGCAAACTGCCCGATGGGCGCTGGATCAATCGCCTACATTACGGCAGTGGTCATCTGCATCAGATCAACCTCGACGGCCACGTCATCAGTGACTTTGAGCGCGACCGCCTGCACCGTGAAGTACTGCGCACCCAAGGCCAGATCAGCACCCGCAGCGAGTACGACCGCAGCGGCCGCCTGCGCTCACGCCAACGCCGCCACACCAGCCAGCCGGCGTTGGTACCGGCGGCGATACAGAAGCACTTCGAATACGACCCCGCCGACAACCTGATTGGCAAACTCGACCAGCAACCCACCACGCAGCATCGCCAACTGCTGCATTACGACGCCACCGGCCGCATCATCGCCAGCCAGGACAGCCTGCACGGCCAACGCGAAACCTTCGCCTACGACGCCGCCGCCAACCTGCTCGACGGCCCGCAGGCCGCTGCCGGGTTGGTGGCGCATAACAAGCTGCTGACCTATCAGGACAAACGTTATCGCTATGACGCGTTTGGGCGGATGATCGAAAAACGCAGCGGCGCCCGTGGCGTACAACACTTTGCGTACGACGCCGAAAGCCGGCTGATTGAAGTGCGTAATGAAGGCGGCAGCGTAGTGCGCATGGCCTACGACCCACTGGGCCGGCGCATCGGCAAGACCGAACACGGCAGCAATGGTTATCCACTGAGCGAAACCCAGTTCCTGTGGGACGGCTTGCGTCTGTTACAGGAGCAAAAGCACAGCCAGACCAGCCTTTACGTCTATGAAGACGAAGGCTACCAACCCCTGGCCCGCGTCGATGGCATCGGGGAGCTGCAAAAAATTCGCTACTACCACAACGATCTCAACGGCCTGCCGGAGCAACTGACAGAGGCTGATGGGCACACCCTGTGGCAGGCGACTTATCGGGTGTGGGGCAATACCGTGGAGGAGGTGCGGGAGCCTTACTTTATTGAAGAGCAGAACCTGAGGTTTCAGGGGCAGTATCTGGATCGTGAGATCGGATTGCACTACAACACCCGACGCTTCTACGATCCCGACATAGGCCGCTTTACCACTCCCGACCCGATAGGTTTGGCTGGAGGCCTCAATTTCTACACTTATGCACCTAACCCTGTCGGCTATGCTGACCCTCTGGGACTCGCAGTTGACCCGCTGGTAAAACTGAAAGATCGCGGCTACACAGGCGTTACGAAGACCCCCGGCGGAGGGCTCGACTATTCAAACAGCAATGCGCTTTACAATAAAAAACCCGGTGTTAATCCAATTGTCAGAATTGAATACACTGGTGACTATCAAAAAGACGAAGAGCTCGCCAACAAAGCGGCAAAATTGAATCAAAAGCGCGCACCGGCCGGGCATGTCTGGCACCACCTGGATGATTACGACCCGGAGACCAACAAAGGCACTATGCAACTAATTAAAAAAGATGCTCATAACGGCATAACCCATAAAGGTGGTGCCGCCCAATACAAAGCAGCGACAGGCAGGGCTTACACCCACCCAGGTCGCTTTAAGAGTAGAACAAAGGGAGCACCCAAATGCGGCTGAAACTTGAAGACTCCAAACAGGCTCTTTCTGTACAGGAACTGAACGAGTTCCAAGAAATATTCCACGTGCAATTACCGACGGCCTTTAGACAGTTTTATCTAAAGCACAATGGCGGTGATCTATCCGACAGCAATGACGACAATGATTTTTTTTTGGGCGGTTTTACACCTATTAAATATGGTGACGCACCTATCGAAACGATCTATAGAGATTTAACTGACGATATTCCATCGCTAAAACAAATGATCCCCTTTGCTTATGACAGGGTCGGCAACTCATTTCTCCTGTCAGTAAAGGAGAATGACTTTGGATACATTTATATTTACTTGATGGACGAAGAGGAGCTTGCATTTGTTTGCGAATCATTTGAAGAGTTTATGAGTGAGCTCACAAACGGATAGAAGCGTTGCACTTGTTCGGGTAGATAGGGCCGCGCCCCGTATGCTGGCGCTGTTCAACATAGCCGGATGGTACGCCCCCACAAAAAATGGGCACCCGACCCAGTCGGCGTGCCCATTTTTTATACCACCCAGCCCCCTGTCGAGACGGTACTGCAATTACGCGTTAACGGTGTCTTTCAGCGATTTACCCGGTTTGAATGCAACGGTATTGCTCGCCTTGATTTTCACAGGCTCACCGGTTTGCGGGTTTTTGCCGGTGCGGGCGCCACGATGGCGTTGCAGGAAGGTGCCGAAGCCAACCAGGGTGACGCTGTCCTTGCGGTGCAGGGCGCCGGTGATTTCTTCGAGAACGGCGTTGAGGACGCGGTTGGCCTGTTCTTTGGTGAGATCTGCTTTTTCAGCGATGGCGGCTGCGAGTTCTGGTTTACGCATGTGTGAAGCCTCTTTGACGGTTTTTTGTTGTTATGTCCGTGCTGCTCTCTTCTGGAGCAGCGCCCAAAGCGCCGCAGGCTCTACTCTGCGGCAGACGGGAGTGAGGATGGCATGCCCTCGCACGCTCCGCCAGTCTCGCGGCGACCTTTCTGAGGGTAGGAATGTGCTAATTCCGACAGAACGACCGGCATTTACGCCAGTAAAGGCGGAAGTTCTTTGTTGAGGGCCAGTTTTTCCATCACCGCCGTGCCCGTCAGCGCATAACCCAGCAGGCGACCGCTGGCGTCGCGGCACAGGGCCTTGATGTCGGCGCCCTGGCCTTCGACGCTCCAGACGCCTTCGGAGCCCCTTGGCGGCGGCGAAACCACCAGCGGGCAGACCGGGGTTTTCACGGTGACGGGCATCGGGCCGTAGCTGACGGCGGTGGCATTGCCGGCCAGGGTTTGGGCCAGAGCGCGGGCGCAGGTCATCAGAGGCATGACGTACAGCAGGTTCAGGCCGTCGACCTCAGCGCAGTCGCCCAGGGCGTAGATGTTGGCGTGGGAGGTCTTGAGGTGACGGTCCACCATGATCCCACGGTTGATTTGCAGGCCCGCGGCGGCAGCCAGGTCGATACGTGGGCGCAGGCCGATGGCCGAAACGACCAGATCGCAGGGAATCACTTCACCGTCAGAAAGGTGCGCTTCCAGCCCGTCCGCCGTGCGCTGCAGGCGGTTGAGCACCGGACCCAGGTGGAAACGCGCGCCCAGGCCTTCCAAGCCAGCTTGTACAGCGGCAGCGGCTGCCGGGTGCAGCAGGGTTGGCATCACTTGCTCGCACGGAGCGACCAGGTCGATTTCATACCCGCCAAGGATCAGGTCATTGGCGAATTCACAGCCGATCAAGCCGGCGCCGAGCAGCAGCACGCGGCGTTTGCCAGCAGCGGCAGCGCGAAAGCGTGCGTAGTCTTCAAGGTCGTTGATCGGGAAAATCAGTTCCGCCGCGTCGCCTTCAACCGGGACGCGTACGGTTTCTGCACCCCAGGCCAGGATGAGGTCACGGTAAACCACCGCTTCCTCGCCGATCCACAGGCGTTTGTGGCCCGGGTCGATGCCGCTGACACGGGTGTGAGTTCGCACTTCGGCCTTGAGTTGCTCGGCCATGGCGCCCGGCTCAGCCATGCTAAGGCCGTCGGCCTCCTTGTTTTTGCCAAAGCCGGTGGAGAGCATGGGCTTGGAGTAGGAGCGCCCGTCATCTGCGGTGATCAGCAGCAAGGGGGTTTCGCTGTCGAGCTTGCGAAACTCCCGGGCCACGTTATAACCGGCCAATCCTGTGCCGATGATCACGACAGGTGCGTTCATTCCATTCTCCTTGTAGTACGTTTCTTAAATTCGGGATTAAGCGATTTCGATCATTTCGAAATCCATTTTGCCCACGCCGCAATCCGGGCACAGCCAGTCTGCAGGGACATCTTCCCAACGAGTGCCGGGCGCAATGCCGTCATCCGGCCAGCCGTCGGCTTCGTTGTAGATAAGGCCACAGACGATACATTGCCACTTCTTCATTACTTGCTTCCTCAGGTTCAGGCGTCTTGGCCGGCGGTCGTTGGATCCAGCGTTGCCGCGCGGCTCAGGGCGTTTTGTACTGATCGGGGCCGGCAGATGCAAGCGCGATCGACGCAAGGTGCCGGTTGAGCCCGGCAAAAGCCCAGGGTGCCATGGTAAGCTCGCCGCCTCTTTTGCTGCCAATACTGACTCACCGTGCCGCACTCAATCGCCCTCCCCGATGCTTGCCAATGGCTGATCCAGAGCCGTTTGAGCCCTCTGCCTACACCATTGACCCTCAATTGGCTGTTCGATGACGGCTCGCTGACACGGCGGCTGACAGGGCTGTCCAACGACGGTTTCAGCGTAACGCCACTGTTCGAAGGCTGGCAGCCGCTGCGAGACGACGAGTGCGCCGCCCTGGACTTGGCTCCGGCCACTGTCGGCTGGGTGCGCGAGGTGTATTTACGTGGGCACGATCAGCCGTGGGTGTTTGCCCGCAGCGTGGCGGCGCGCAGTGCCTTGCAGGGCGATGGGCTGCACATGGATGAACTGGGCAGCCGCTCCCTGGGCGAGTTGCTGTTCTGCGATCAAGCCTTCACGCGCCAGGCAATCGAGGTGTGCCATTACCCAAGGCAATGGCTGCCGACAGCCGATCAGGCGGATGGGCTATGGGCACGCCGCTCACGTTTTGATCGTGGATCGCTAAGCGTGTTGGTAGCGGAAATCTTCCTGCCGGACTTCTGGCACGTGCTGCATGAACATCCGGAGAACTGCTGATGTACCAACGTCTGCTCAAATCCCTGAACCGCCTGAACCCGAGGGCCTGGGACTTCATTCAGTTGACCCGAATGGACAAGCCCATCGGCATTTACTTGCTGCTGTGGCCGACACTTTGGGCGTTGTGGATTGCGGGCAAGGGTTCTCCCTCTTTCATCAATATTGTGATTTTCGTGTTGGGCGTGGTGCTGACCCGGGCGGGCGGCTGTGTGATCAATGACTGGGCTGACCGCAAGGTCGATGGCCATGTGAAGCGCACCGAGCAGCGCCCGCTGGTGAGCGGAAAGATCAGCTCCAAAGAGGCGCTGGTGTTTTTTGCGGTGCTGATGGGTATCAGTTTCCTGCTGGTGCTGCTGACCAACGCCACCACGATCCTGTTATCCCTTGGGGGATTGGCGCTGGCGGCGAGCTACCCGTTCATGAAGCGCTACACCTATTACCCGCAAGTGGTGCTGGGCGCGGCGTTCTCCTGGGGGATGCCGATGGCCTTCACCGCCGAGACCGGCAGCCTGCCCGCAGCTGCGTGGCTGTTGTACATCGCCAACCTGCTGTGGACGGTAGGCTACGACACGTATTACGCGATGACCGACCGTGACGACGACCTGAAGATTGGCGTGAAATCCACCGCGATCCTGTTTGGCGATGCCGACCGCGTGATCATCCTGACCCTGCAAAGCCTGGCGCTGGTGTGCCTGTTGCTGGCGGGGACGCGGTTTGAGTTGGGCGGATGGTTCCATCTGGGGCTGCTAGCTGCGGCGGGGTGTTTCGCTTGGGAGTTCTGGTACACCCGCGACCGGGACCGCCTGAAATGCTTCAAGGCGTTTTTGCACAACCACTGGGCCGGGTTGGCAATTTTTGTTGGGATTGTGGCGGATTACGGGTTTCGATGAGGGGCGAGGCCCCTCACCGAGAGTGGCCTGAATCAGGGCTTGGCGACTTTCCAGGCGCCGTCCATTTTGCCGTCGCCGGTCATGTCGCCGGCCTTTTTATCCATGACGAAGGTATAGAGCGGCTTACCGTTGTAGGCCCACTGGCTCTTTTGGTCATCACGGGTGATCACAGTCCATTTGCCCATTGGCTTGTCGGTAGACTCGGCCATCAACGGCGGCCAGTTAGTCGCGCACTTGTCGTTGCACATGGATTTGCCATCGGCATCCTTGGCAAAGGTATAGAGCGTCATTTCCTTGTGATCCACCAGCATCCCGTCTTTGGTCATCGCCGGCTCCGCCGCGAACGCCAGGGTCGGCAGCGTCAACGCGGCCGTTACCAGCAGGGCTTTCCAGGAAACAGTACGGTAAGTCATAGGAACCTTCCTTTTGTGGTTGTCAGGATTCGGACCCAAAGGGTAGTCCAGAGTGCCGTGATTTGCCCAAGCGACTAAATTACTGTCACACGACTGCAATAATTCCGTTATCTAATGCGGCGCAAGACAGTTAAATGACAAGAGGATTTTTGAGCATGGTTGGCAGGAGCATTCTGATTGTTGACGACGAAGCGCCCATCCGCGAGATGATCGCCGTTGCGTTGGAAATGGCCGGCTATGACTGCCTGGAGGCTGAGAACTCCCAGCAGGCCCATGCCATTATCGTCGACCGTAAGCCGGACCTGATCCTGCTGGATTGGATGCTGCCTGGCACTTCCGGCATCGAACTGGCCCGCCGCCTCAAGCGTGATGAACTGACCGGGGATATTCCGATCATCATGCTCACCGCCAAGGGCGAAGAGGACAACAAGATTCAGGGCCTGGAAGTCGGCGCTGATGACTACATCACCAAACCCTTTTCCCCACGGGAGTTGGTAGCGCGCCTGAAGGCGGTATTGCGCCGCGCCGGCCCGACCGATGGCGAAGCGCCGATTGAAGTCGGCGGTCTGATTCTCGACCCGATCAGCCACCGCGTCACCATCGACGGCACACCGGCCGAGATGGGCCCGACCGAATACCGCCTGCTGCAATTTTTCATGACCCACCAGGAACGCGCCTACACCCGTGGCCAGCTGCTGGACCAGGTGTGGGGCGGCAATGTGTATGTGGAGGAGCGCACCGTTGACGTGCATATCCGCCGCCTGCGCAAAGCCTTGGGCGACGCCTACGAGAATCTGGTACAAACCGTGCGCGGCACTGGCTACCGGTTCTCCACCAAAAGCTGAGCCAACCCTTCTACTTCCTTAACAGCTGACAAGGACGCATGTTTAAGTGAACCAGAACTGGCATGGCACCCTGATCCGCCACATGCTTCTTTTGATCACCGGCTGCCTGTTGGTCGGGCTGATCAGCGGCTACTACGGCTGGAGCCTGGCCATCGGCATCGGCCTGTACTTGGGTTGGACCCTCAAGCAACTGCTGCGTCTGCACGAATGGCTGCGCCAGCACAAACCCGACGAAGCACCACCCGACGGTTACGGCCTGTGGGGCGAGGTGTTCGACAGTATTTACCACCTGCAACGCCGCGACCAACGGGTACGCGGTCGCCTGCAAGCGGTAATCGACCGGGTGCAGGAGTCCACCGCCGCGCTCAAGGACGCGGTGATCATGCTCGACAGCGACGGCAACCTGGAATGGTGGAACCGTGCCGCCGAGACCTTGCTGGGCCTCAAAACGCCCCAGGACAGCGGCCAGCCGGTGACCAACTTGGTACGCCACCCGCGCTTCAAGGAATACTTCGAGCAGGACAACTACGAAGAAGCCTTGGAAATCCCCTCGCCGACCAACGACCGTGTGCGCATCCAGCTGTACCTGACGCGCTATGGCAACAACGAGCACCTGATGCTGGTTCGCGACGTAACGCGCATCCACCAACTGGAGCAGATGCGCAAAGACTTCGTCGCCAACGTCTCCCATGAACTGCGCACGCCGTTGACGGTGATCTGCGGCTATCTGGAGACGCTGCTGGATAACGTCGACGAGATTAACCCACGCTGGAGCCGTGCCCTGCAGCAGATGCAGCAACAAGGCTCGCGCATGCAGACCCTGCTCAACGACCTGCTGTTGCTGGCCAAGCTTGAAGCCACCGATTACCCCTCGGACAATCATCCGGTGGCGGTGCAAAGCCTGTTGCAGACCATCAAGAATGACGCGCAGGCCCTTTCCGGCGAGCGCGGGCAACAGATCAGCCTGGAAGCCGACCCACAGGTGTTGCTCAAGGGCAGCGAAGGCGAATTGCGTAGCGCGTTCTCCAACCTGGTGTTCAACGCCGTGAAGTACACGCAGGACAAAGGCGCCATCCGCATCCGCTGGTGGGCCGACGAGCAAGGCGCGCACCTGAGCGTGCAGGACTCCGGCATCGGCATCGACGCCAAGCACTTGCCTCGCCTGACCGAGCGTTTCTACCGTGTCGACTCCAGCCGCAACTCCAACACCGGCGGCACCGGGCTGGGCCTTGCCATCGTCAAGCATGTGCTGCTGCGCCACCGAGCGCGCCTGGAAATCAGCAGCGTGCTGGGACATGGCAGCACCTTTACCTGCCATTTTCCGCCGGCGCAGATGACCCGTTCGCGGCTTGTCGGAAATGACGAATAACTCAAACACAGCACAAAACCAAATGTGGGAGGGGGCTTGCTCCCGATGGCGGTGCATCAGTATCAGATATGCTGACTGACACACTGCTATCGGGAGCAAGCCCCCTCCCACAATTGGAATTGTGCTGTTTCGAATAAGGCATTCCAGGCCCCACCCGGCGGTAACCACTAGGCAAGCGCCCCGCCAGCCGCTACATTGGCCGACTTGCGCCTGCCTCTCGGGCCTGCCTGTCACCCCTTATTGAACACATGGAACCTGCAAAACCCAATCATGGACCCTTCCCCTGGTATCACCCTCTCTACACTCTTCGCCGACTTCGGCATGATTCTTTTTGCTCTGATCCTGGTACTGCTCAACGGTTTTTTCGTTGCGGCGGAATTTGCCATGGTCAAGTTGCGCTCCACCCGAGTCGAGGCCATCGCCCACACCAACGGCTGGCGTGGACAGATCCTGCGTACCGTACACAGCCAGCTCGACGCTTACCTGTCGGCCTGCCAGCTGGGTATCACCCTCGCCTCCCTGGGCCTGGGTTGGGTCGGTGAGCCGGCGTTTGCGCACATCCTTGAACCGATGTTGGCCGCCGTGGGCGTCGAATCGCCGGAAGTGATCAAGGGCGTGTCGTTCTTTGCGGCGTTCTTCGTGATTTCCTACCTGCACATCGTGGTCGGTGAACTGGCGCCCAAATCCTGGGCCATTCGCAAACCCGAGTTGCTGTCGCTGTGGACGGCGGTGCCGCTGTACCTGTTCTACTGGGCCATGTACCCGGCCATCTACCTGCTCAACGCCAGCGCCAACGCGATCCTGCGCATCGCCGGCCAAGGCGAGCCTGGCCCGCACCATGAGCACCATTACAGCCGCGAAGAACTCAAGTTGATCCTGCACTCCAGCCGTGGCCAGGACCCTAGCGACCAAGGCATGCGCGTATTGGCCTCGGCCGTGGAAATGGGCGAACTGGAAGTGGTCGACTGGGCCAACTCCCGCGAAGACCTAGTGACACTGGAATTCAACGCACCGCTCAAGGAAATCCTCGCGCTGTTCCGCCGCCACAAGTTCAGCCGCTACCCGGTGTACGACAGCGTCCGCCAAGAGTTCGTCGGCCTGCTGCACATCAAGGACTTGCTGCTGGAGCTGGCCGAACTCGACCATATCCCCGAGTCGTTCAACCTGGCCGAGCTGACTCGCCCGCTGGAGCGCGTGTCGCGCCACATGCCGCTGTCGCAGTTGCTGGAGCAGTTCCGTAAAGGCGGCTCGCACTTCGCCGTGGTTGAAGAGGCCGACGGCAACATCATCGGCTACCTGACCATGGAAGACGTGCTGGAAGTGCTGGTCGGCGATATCCAGGACGAACACCGCAAGGCCGAACGCGGCATCCTGGCCTACCAGCCGGGCAAGCTGCTGGTACGTGGCGATACCCCGTTGTTCAAGGTGGAACGCCTGCTCGGCATCGACCTGGACCATATCGAAGCCGAAACCCTGGCCGGCCTGGTCTACGAAACCCTGAAACGGGTGCCGGAAGAGGAAGAAGTGCTGGAGGTTGAAGGCCTGCGGATCATCATCAAGAAGATGAAAGGACCGAAGATCGTACTGGCCAAGGTATTGATGCTCGATTGACCCTCAATTGCCCAACGCAAAGTTGGGCAATGCGCCCACCGGCTGGTTGAACTCATACGGGATCGACACCAGCCCTGCCTCGGTGGCGCGCTGTACCACAAAGTGCAGGTGCGGCCCGCTGCTGTTGCCGGTATTGCCCGACAACGCCAGCGGACTCCCCACCGCCACGCGCTGCCCTACCCTCACACTGACCGACCCTTGCTTCAGATGCAGGTAGACCCCCTCGGTGCCGTCATCATGCTGCACCCGCACAAAATTCCCCGATGCATCATTGCCCCGCCCGGCCTGCTCGTTCTCGGTCTTCACCACCACGCCACTACGCGCGGCGATGATCGGCGTGCCTTCGGGCATGGCGATGTCCATGGCGTAGCGGCTCTTGACGTCGGTGTGACTGAAGCTGCCGCTGGGACCTTGGGTCAAGCGGAACGGACCGCCGCGCCAGGGCAAGGGGTAGCGGTAGGCTTGGGGTCGATAACGGGGGGTTGGCCTGTCGAGTATTGGACGCTCGACCTTGCGCTCCTGGATCACAAACGCCTGGGCGCCGGGGGTTTGCCGGTCGCTGAAAAACACCACGCCATTGGCGTCAGTGGATTTGTAGAGGGTCATGGCCAAGGTCGAGGTGGTGACCGTGGCCAACCCGCAGCAGATCAAAAGACGAAGGAGCATGGCGCGAACCTGCCGGGATGACTGAGCGGCAGGTTAGCAAGGGTTAATGACAATCTTGTGGTCAGCTGAACCTTAAAGGATCAGGCACCCGGCACAAAATGCTTCTGAGCCGTACCGCGCGCAATCAGGCGGGAGATGTAGTCGAGTTTCTGCGCATCCTGGTCAATAAACCGGAAGGTCAGTTGCAGCCAGTCGCTGTCGGGCTTGGGCTCGAAGGCGACGATGGCGTGCAGGTAGCCGTTGAGACGGGCCACCTCGGCGTTGTCGCCTTGCTCAAGGTCGAGCACCGCACTTTCCAGCACCTGAGGCAGGACTTCAGTGCGACGCACTACCAGCAGCGCCTCCTTGATGCTCAGCGCTTTGATGACACATTGCTGGGTGCCACTGGACAGCCGCAGTTGACCCTGGCCACGACCGGCGGCCGGCGCGGCGGAAGGGGCCTGCACTGGCGGGCTGTTGAGCAGGCCTTTGCTGGGCGCTGACGCCGCAGCTGCAACGGGGGCCGAACGCAACGCTTCAGGCTTGCCGCCCGTCAGGGCGCTCAGGGAATCGTTGCCGAAGGCCGAGTTCATTTTGGTCGGCGCGCTGGCAACCAGGGCGTCGAGGCGACCGACCTTGTGCAGGGCCTGTTTGACCTTGTTCAGCAGTTGCTCGTTAGTGAACGGTTTGCTGACGTAACCAGAAACCCCGGCCTGGATCGCCTGCACTACGTTCTCTTTGTCGCCCCGGCTGGTCACCATCACAAACGGCATGGCCTTGAGGTGCGGTTGCTCACGGCACCAGGTCAACAGCTCCAGGCCGGACATCTCCGGCATTTCCCAGTCGCACAGCACCAGGTCGAAGCTCTCGCGCATCAGTATGGTCTGGGCCTTCTTGCCGTTTACCGCATCTTCAAGCTTGATCCCGGGGAAGTAGTTGCGCAGGCACTTCTTCACCAGATCGCGGATAAACGAGGCGTCATCCACCACCAATACACTGACTTTACTCATCGACCCTTCATCCTATAAAAACTTCGGCACGCAGAACGCCTGACTGATGGCATTTTGCCAAAACTCGGTAGTCACAGCTGGACTTTATTTATTCCGCTGCGCAAAAAATTCAGACACCAGAAACGAAAACGCCCGGCCAAAGGCCGGGCGTTAATTTCTCGGGCAACCTTACTTATCGTCAGATTCGCCCGGAACATTAGGGATTTGATCGGCGGAACCTTCAACTTCAGCCTTCATGCGCTTAAGGCCCATGTGCCGTACGTCAGTACCACGAACCAAATAGATCACCAGTTCCGAGATATTGCGCGCGTGATCGCCGATCCGCTCCAGGGAACGCAGCACCCAGATGATGCTCAAGACCCGCGAGATAGAGCGCGGGTCTTCCATCATGTAGGTGGCCAGTTCACGCAGGGCTGTCTTGTATTCGCGGTCGATGACTTTGTCGTACTGCGCCACCGACAACGCCAGATCGGCGTCGAAACGCGCAAACGCGTCAAGCGCATCGCGCACCATGTTGCGCACCTGGTCGCCGATGTGGCGAACCTCCACGTAGCCGCGCGGCGCTTCGCCTTCTTCGCACAGCTGGATGGCGCGACGGGCGATCTTGGTGGCCTCATCGCCGATGCGCTCCAGGTCGATTACCGACTTGGAGATGCTGATGATCAAACGCAGGTCCGAGGCCGCTGGCTGGCGACGGGCCAGAATGCGCAGGCATTCTTCGTCGATATTGCGTTCCATCTGGTTGATCTGGTCATCGATCTCACGCACCTGCTGGGCCAGGCCCGAGTCGGCCTCGATCAGCGCGGTCACGGCGTCGTTGACTTGCTTCTCCACCAAGCCGCCCATCGCCAGGAGGTGGCTGCGCACTTCCTCAAGCTCGGCGTTGAACTGCGCGGAGATGTGATGGGTAAGGCCTTCTTTGCTAATCATGTTGGCGTCCTTGGAGCGTCCGGTAAGGTGCGGAGAACCGCAGCGTCAGTGCAAACAGAACCACAGCTTCCTAGCCGTAGCGACCGGTGATGTAGTCTTCGGTCTGCTTCTTCGCCGGATTGGTGAACAGGGTATCGGTATCGCCGAACTCCACCAGCTTGCCCATGTACATGAAGGCGGTGTAGTCGGAAACCCGCGCCGCCTGTTGCATGTTGTGGGTCACGATAACGATGGTGAACTTGGACTTGAGCTCGTAGATCAGCTCTTCCACTTTCAGGGTCGAGATCGGGTCGAGTGCCGAACACGGCTCGTCGAGCAGCAACACTTCCGGCTCCACGGCGATGGTGCGGGCGATCACCAGACGTTGCTGCTGACCACCGGACAAGCCGAGTGCCGACTCATGCAGACGGTCTTTGACCTCGTCCCACAGCGCCGCGCCTTTAAGGGCCCACTCCACGGCTTCGTCGAGGATGCGCTTCTTGTTGATGCCCTGGATACGCAGGCCATAGACCACGTTTTCGTAAATGGTCTTGGGGAACGGGTTCGGCTTCTGGAACACCATGCCCACGCGGCGACGCAGCTCGGCCACGTCTTCGCCCTTACGGTAGATGTTGGTGCCGTAGAGGTTGATCGCACCTTCCACACGGCAACCGTCGACCAGGTCGTTCATGCGGTTGAACGTGCGCAACAGCGTGGACTTACCGCAGCCCGACGGGCCGATAAAGGCAGTCACACGCTGCTTGGGAATGTTCATGCTGACGTCGAAGAGCGCCTGCTTGTCACCGTAGTAAAGGCTCAAGCCCGGTACTTCGATGGCCACGGTTTCCTGGGCCAGGCTCAGGCTCTGCTTGTCGCGACCCAGGGCAGACATGTTGATGCCATGGGAATGGGTGTCGTGTTGCATGGGATGCTCCCTGTGCTGTTGTGTGGGAGGGGGCTTGCCCCCGATAGCGATGCTTCAGGAACATGTGTGCCGGCTGGCACACCGCTCGGGAGCAAGCCCCCTCCCACAAATAAGTCCGCGTTCAATTCAGATCAGCTGTCCAGCGCCTTGTACTTCTCGCGCAAGTGGTTACGAATCCACACCGCCGACAAGTTGAGCGTGGCGATCACCAGCACCAGCAGCAAGGCGGTGGCGTACACCAGTGGCCGTGCGGCTTCGACGTTGGGGCTCTGGAAGCCGACGTCATAAATATGGAAGCCCAAGTGCATGATCTTCTGGTCCAGGTGCAGGTACGGGTAGTTGCCGTCCAGCGGCAGCGACGGGGCCAGTTTCACCACGCCGACCAGCATCAGCGGCGCCACTTCACCGGCGGCACGGGCCACGGCCAGGATCATGCCGGTCATCATCGCCGGGCTGGCCATCGGCAGCACGATCTTCCACAGCGTTTCCGCCTTGGTCGCGCCCAGAGCCAGGGAGCCTTCACGCACGGTGCGGGGAATCCGCGCCAGGCCTTCTTCGGTGGCCACGATCACCACCGGCACCGCCAGCAGCGCCAGGGTCAGCGAGGCCCACAGCAGGCCCGGCGTACCGAAGGTCGGTGCCGGCAGGGCTTCGGCGAAGAACAGGCGGTCAACTGAGCCACCCAGTACATACACGAAGAAGCCCAGGCCGAACACGCCGTAGACGATGGCCGGTACACCGGCCAAGTTGTTCACGGCGATGCGGATGATTCGAGTCAGGGTGTTCTGCTTGGCGTATTCACGCAGGTACACGGCCGCCAGCACGCCGAACGGGGTCACGATCATCGCCATGATCAGGGTCATCATCACGGTGCCGAAGATCGCCGGGAAAATCCCGCCTTCGGTGTTGGCTTCCCGTGGGTCATCGCTCAAGAATTCCCAGACCTTGCTGAAGTAGAAGCCGATCTTGGTCATCGTGCCCATGGCGTTCGGCTGGTAGGCGTGGACCACTTTGCCGATGCCGATTTCAATTTCCTTGCCGTTGCCATCGCGAGCAGTCAAGGCATCGCGGTTGAACTGGGCGTGCAGGTCGGCAAGGCGCGCTTCGATGTCCTGGTAACGGGCATTCAGCTCGGCGCGGTCAGCATCCATATCGGCCTGGGCGGCGGCATCAAGCTTGCCTTCCAGCTCCAGTTTGCGACCGTGCAGACGAATGCGTTCGAGTCCGGCGTTGATCGCGCCGATATCAGTCTTTTCCAGGCTCTTGAGCTGTGCGGCGAGCTTGTTGACGCGATCGACACGGGCCTGCAGCTCCGGCCAAGCGGCCTCGCCTTCGGCGATAACCTTGCCATCCTGCTTGACGTTGACCAGGGTGCCGTAGAAGTTGCCCCACTCACGACGCTCGATGGCCATGAGGTTTTTCGGTGTGCTCTGGTCTTTCAACCACTCGCCAACGATCCAGGTGAAGTCGTTGCCATTCAAATCTCGGTTGCCGACCTTGATCAGCTCGCGGGTCATGAACTCCGGGCCTTCATCAGGCACCGGCAGGCCAGCACTTTTCAGGCGCTCGCGGGGCACTTCTTCTTTCTGCACCACTTCGCCGATGACGATGTGGTTTTCCTGGCCCGGCACGTTGTAGTTGGCCTGGATCAGGTCAGCTGGCCAGAAGTGGCCCAAACCACGTACGGCAATCACGGCCAGCAAACCAATGGTCATGATGACCGCGATGGACACCGCGCCACCGCTGATCCAGACGCCGGGGGCGCCGCTCTTGAACCATCCATTCAGGGAGTTCTGTTTCACAGACTTCTACCTTTCTTAAAGCGACGAGTATTTCTTGCGCAGACGCTGACGGATCAGCTCGGCGAGGGTGTTCATGACGAAGGTGAACAGCAGCAGCACCAGCGCCGAGAGGAACAGCACGCGGTAGTGACTGCCGCCCACTTCCGACTCCGGCATTTCCACCGCGACGTTGGCCGCGAGCGTTCGCAGGCCTTCGAACAGGTTCATCTCCATCACCGGCGTGTTACCGGTGGCCATCAGCACGATCATGGTCTCGCCTACTGCACGGCCCATGCCGATCATCAGTGCGGAGAAGATGCCCGGGCTGGCGGTCAGGATCACCACGCGCGTCATGGTCTGCCACGGCGTGGCGCCCAGCGCCAGGGAGCCCAGGGTCAGGCCGCGCGGCACGCTGAATACGGCGTCTTCGGCGATGGAGTAGATGTTCGGAATCACCGCAAACCCCATGGCCAGGCCGACTACCAGGGCGTTGCGCTGGTCGTAGGTAATGCCTAGGTCGTGGGAGATCCACATACGCATGTCGCCGCCGAAGAACCAGGTTTCCAGGTACGGGCTCATGTACAGCGAGAGCCAGCCCACAAACAGGATCACCGGGATCAGGATTGCGCTTTCCCAACCATCGGGAACGCGCAGGCGGATGGATTCAGGCAGGCGGCTGAAGACAAACCCGGCCACCAGGATGCCAATCGGCAACAGCATCAGCAGGCTGAAAATCCCCGGCAGATGCCCTTCGACATACGGCGCCAGGAACAGGCCGGCGAAGAAACCGAGGATCACCGTCGGCATCGCTTCCATCAATTCGATCACCGGCTTGACCTTGCGGCGCAGGCTCGGGGCCATGAAGTAGGCGGTGTAGATCGCAGCGGCAACGGCCAGCGGTGCAGCCAGCAGCATGGCGTAGAACGCGGCCTTCAAGGTACCGAAGGTCAGCGGGGCCAGACTCATTTTGGGTTCAAAGTCGGTGTTGGCGGCGGTCGACTGCCACACGTATTTAGGCTCGTCGTAGTTTTCGTACCAGACCTTGCTCCACAGCGCGCTCCATGACACTTCCGGGTGCGGGTTGTCGAGCAGCAGCGGTTGCAGCTTGCCGCCGGCTTCGACGATCACGCGGTTGGCCCGCGGCGACAGGCCGAACACGCCCTGGCCATCGACCACTGGGTCCACCAGCAGGGTGCGGTGGGCGGTGCTGTGGAACACGCCGAACTTGCCGGATGCGTCCAGGGCAGTGAAGCCTTTGCGGCGCTCTTCGGCAGTGATTTCGACGATAGGCGCAGTGCCCATCTGGAAGGTGCGGATCTGCTTGAAGCGCTGTTCGCCATCCGGGTCGCGGGCCATGAACCACTGGGCCAGGCCGCCTTTGGAGTTACCGATGATCAGCGAGATACCGCCCACCAGTTGGGTGCTGGCCGTGATTTCAGCGTTGCCGTCTTCCAACAATTTGTAGCGACCGTTGAGGCTCTTGTCGCGCAGGCTGAACACATCGGCCAGGGCACGGCCGTTGATCACATACAGCCATTGCTGGCGCGGGTCGATGAAGATCGCCTTCACCGGCTCGGTCATTTGCGGCAGCTCGACACGCTTCTGCTCACTGGTGACTTCGCCAGTCATCATGTTTTCTTCGCGGCTCAGGGTCAGCACATTCAAGTGCGAACCGGCCGAGCCTGCGATCACCAACGAGCTATCAGTGGCGTTGAGGGCGACATGCTCCAGCGGGCGGCCGGCGTCATCCAGCACGATCGGCGTTTCACCGTAAGGGTATTCAATCGCCGGGGTGATGGTTTTCTTGCCGTCCGGGTAAGACACCTTATAGGTGTGGCGGAACACCAAGGACTGCCCATTGGACAAACCGAGGATCACCAGCGGGCTGCCCGGCTGATCTTCACCAATAGAAGCAACGCTGGTGCCGGCTGGAAGCGGCAGGTCGACGCGCTTGAGTTCAGCACCGGTCTCGACTTCAAAGAACAGCGCCTGGCCCTTGTCGGAAACCCGCATGGCGACTTGGTTCTGTTCTTCGAGGGAGATCATCAGTGGCTTGCCGGCGTCCTGAATCCAGGCCGGGGTCAGCGCGTCTTCCTTGGTCAGCGAGGCGCCCTGAAACAATGGCGCGACGACGTAGGCGAGGAAGAAGAAGATCAGGGTGATAGCGCCAAGGACAGCGAGGCCGCCCACCAGCACGTACCAACGGGTCAGGCGATCTTTAAGCGCGCGAATGCGGCGCTTGCGTTGCAGCTCAGGCGTATTGAAATCAATGCGCTTGGGAGGAGAAGTCGTCGTCATGGTGGAATTGGCCAGATCATTCATGCGCACACCCTAGCGATCCTGTATGACAGAAAGATGACAGTGCAGTGACGCAACAAATCCGCCGCGAAGCATAGCTGGCAGCGGACTAGAAAATTCGGATGCGAGGCCGGTGAGCCGGCCCCGCGGAGGCAATCAGTTGCCTTCTTTCAAACCCAGGTCAGCCAGGGCCTTGGCGGCAACTTTGGCTGGCAGTGGGATGTAGCCGTCTTTCACTACAACTTCCTGGCCTTGCTTCGACAGCACAAGCTTCACGAACTCAGCTTCCAGCGGAGCCAGAGGCTTGTTCGGGGCTTTGTTGACGTAAACGTAGAGGAAACGCGACAGCGGGTATTTGCCGTTCAGGGCGTTTTCTTCGGTGTCTTCGATGAAGTCAGTGCTGCCTTTCTTGGCCAGGGCCACGGTCTTCACGCTGGCGGTCTTGTAGCCGATGCCCGAGTAACCGATGCCGTTCAGCGAGGAGCTGATCGACTGCACGACCGACGCCGAGCCTGGTTGTTCGTTCACGTTAGGCTTGTAGTCACCTTTGCACAGGGCCTCTTCCTTGAAGTAGCCGTAGGTGCCGGATACCGAGTTACGACCGAACAGCTGTACTGGCTTGTTGGCCAGGTCGCCGGTCACACCCAGGTCGCCCCAGGTTTTCACGTCGGCTTTGCCACCGCACAGGCGAGTCGAGGAGAAGATCGCGTCGACTTGCTCCATGGTCAGGTGCTGGATCGGGTTGTCCTTGTGCACGAACACGGCCAGGGCATCCACGGCAACCGGGATAGCGGTTGGCTTGTAGCCGTACTTCTGCTCGAAGGCAGCCAGTTCGGTGTCCTTCATCTTGCGGCTCATCGGGCCCAGGTTGGAGGTGCCTTCAGTCAGCGCAGGTGGTGCGGTAGCGGAGCCGGCAGCTTGAATCTGGATGTTGACGTTCGGGTATTCCTTTTTGTAACCCTCGGCCCACAGGGTCATCAGGTTAGCCAGGGTATCGGAACCGACGCTGGACAAGTTGCCCGACACACCAGTGGTCTTAACGTAAGCCGGGATTGCCGGATCAACACCTGCGGCCACCGCGTTGGCGGTCGCAACGCCAGCAGCGACAAAAGTCATTGCCGCCATCAAACGTTTCAGTTTCATGCCTTGCTCCTAGCAGATAGGGATAGTTGGATCGGGGCCAAGTATCGAGAGGCCGTGTGAACACTCTATGTCTGAAATATGACAATTGGATGAAAGGCCAGCATTGGGAGATCAAGCAGGTCAGGAAGGTATGGCGCGGAGAAACGGGGGTAATGCGCAGGTAACGCGGTAAATCAGCTACACACTGCAATCAATGAACGGACACCTGCCCCGTGGCGAGGGAGCTTGCTCTCTCGCCACGGGTGGATCGGGCTGCTTTTAGCGGCCACGCTTCCACAGATACCCACCTACCACCATCCCCATGACACACAGCGCGGCCACGTAGTAAGCCGGGCCCATCGGGCTTTCCTTCATCAGCAGCGACACCGCCAGCGGCGTGAGACCACCAAACACGGCGTAGGCCACGTTGTAGGAAAACGATAAGCCGCTGAAGCGCACCACTGGCGGGAAGGCTTTCACCATCACGTACGGCACCACGCCAATTGTGCCGACGAACAGGCCGGTCAAGGCGTACAGCGGGAACAGCCAGTCCGGGTGAGTCAGCAGGCTGTGGTAGAGCGTCCAAGAGGTCGCCAGCAGCAGCGCGCAACCACTGATCAGCACGCGGCCTGCACCAAAGCGGTCGGCCAGGGCGCCGGAGGCGATGCAACCCAGGCTCAAGGTCACGATAGCCAGGCTGTTGGCTTGCAGCGCAACGGTCGGGCTGAAATGGTAGATGGTTTGCAGCACGGTCGGAGTCATCAGGATCACCACTACCACGCCGGCCGACAGCAGCCAGGTCAGCAGCATCGACAGCACGATCGCGCCACGGTGGTCGCGCAGTACCGCGCGCAATGGCAACTCGGCGGCCAGGGTTTTGCGTTGCTGCATCTCGGCGAAGATCGGCGTTTCATGCAGCCAGCGACGCAGGTACACCGACAGCAGGCCAAACACGCCGCCAAGCAGGAACGGGATACGCCAGGCGTAATCCGAGACCTGCTCAGGGCTATAAATAGTGTTGATCGCGGTAGCCACCAGCGAACCCAGCAGAATGCCGGCGGTGAGGCCGCTGGTCAGGGTGCCGCAGGCGTAGCCGATGTGGCGTGGCGGAACGTGTTCGGAGACGAACACCCACGCGCCTGGCACTTCACCGCCAATCGCCGCGCCCTGGATGACGCGCATCAGCAGCAGCAGGATCGGCGCCCACAGGCCGATCTGCGCGTAGGTTGGCAGCAGGCCCATGATCAGGGTCGGTACGGCCATCATGAAGATGCTCAGGGTGAACATTTTCTTGCGACCCAGCAGGTCGCCGAAGTGCGCCATGATGATGCCGCCCAGCGGGCGGGCCAGGTAACCGGCGGCGAAGATGCCGAAGGTCTGCATCATTCGCAGCCATTCGGGCATATCGGCAGGGAAGAACAGCTTTCCGACCACGGTGGCGAAAAACACGAAAATGATGAAATCATAAAATTCCAGCGCCCCGCCCAAGGCAGACAGCGACAGGGTTTTGTAGTCGTTGCGGGTCAGCGGGCGCGAAGGTTGCGCACTGCTTGCGGGCACGGAGGACATGGCAAGGCTTCTCTTATAGTAATCATCGTAATAAGGACGGCACGCCCGGGACTTGCGGCGGGTCTGGCAAGATAGCAAATCGCTTGTAAAAGCACAGCGCCAGGAGAACAGTTGTGCACAAAAGCCGCGATACAGCGTCTATTTACCGACCAAATGAACGCCGGGAGGTCGTCGTGGCGCCAGGGTCTCGATATACTCGGCCCTTGCGAGCGCAAGACCCGCAGCCTTGAGGGGCTGCTGTGCCAAAACGTCGTTGGGTGCCATCCAGCCGATTTGGCAGAGTTTCCCTTTAGTACGCCTTACGAGAAACGTATCGAACGGAGTATGTTTGTGCTGAAACGTTTTTCTAACAGTCGGCTATCCACCCTGCTCCACCTATAAAAGCGTCACGGGTCAGAGGCCCCACGGCATGATCGAACTCGAACAAGAAGATCCTATCCCGCAAGGCGATCTCGCCCTGCAAATCACCGCGCTCCCGCGTGAAACCAATGGCTTTGGCGATATCTTCGGCGGCTGGCTGGTCGCGCAGATGGACTTGGCCGGTACCGCCATGGCCAGCAAGGTTGCGGGCGGTCGCGTGGCTACCGTGGCGATTGATCGCATGGCGTTCCTGGTGCCGGTGGCCGTGGGCGCGCAGTTGTCCTTCTATACCCAGGCCCTGGAAATCGGCCGCAGCTCGATCCAGATGATGGTCGAAGTGTGGAGCGACGACCCACTGTCCAGCGAATGGCGCAAGGTGACCGAGGCGGTGTTTGTATTCGTCGCTATCGATGGCAGCGGCCGCACGCGCTCAGTACCGTCGCGCGCGCGTTAAACCTCGCCGGGTTTTGACGGTCAATTGCCCCATTGCCTGCCATTGAGAGTGCTGTGTATGCCTACGCCCCACGTTGAAACCGTGAAAATCGACGAGCTGGACTGCTGGCGTATCCGCCACAACGGCGCTGAACTGATGATTGCCCAGCAGGGCGCGCATATCTTCAGTTACGGGCGTGAGGGCGAGCAGCCGCTGATCTGGCCGAACCCTGAAGCGGTATTCAAGCAAGGCAAAGGCATCCGCACTGGCGTACCGGTGTGCTGGCCATGGTTCGGGGTGTTCGACCGCAACCCGCAAAGCGTGAAGGCGATGCGCCAAAGTGATCAACCTGCGGGCGCTCACGGTTTCGTGCGTACCGCGACCTGGGCATTGGCCGGGACAATACTTGAAGGTGAAACGCTGCGGGTGGACCTGAAACTACCCGTTCCTGCAGGCGGCTTTCCCGGCTGGCCCCATCAGGTCGACCTGACCTTGAGTCTGCTGCTAAACGATCAACTACACATCCGCCTGACCAGCCATAACCGTGGCACCGACGCCGTAACCCTGAGCCAGGCGCTGCACACCTACTTCGCCGTGAGCGATGTGCGCAACGTGCAGGTCGACGGCCTGGACGGCTCGGCGTACATCGATACCGCCGATGGCTGGAGCGAGAAGAAGCAATCCGGCCTGCTGCACTTCAGTGCCGAAACCGACCGCATTTACCTCGATACGCCCGCGCAGTTGAGCATTGTCGACAGAGACTGGCAGCGCCAAATCCAACTCACCAGTGAAGGCTCGAAATCGACCGTGATCTGGAACCCCTGGACCGAACGCGCCAAGGCCTTCGACGACATGGCCGACGATGGCTGGCAGGGCATGCTGTGCATCGAGACGGCGAATGTGCTGGATGATGTGGTGAGCTTGGCCCCAGGTGATAGCCACACACTGGGCGTGAGCATCACCTCTATCGCCCTGTAAACCCAATCGAAAATGTGGGAGGGGGCTTGCTCCCGATAGCAGAGTGTCAGTCAGCAGATTTATTGCTGATAGACCGCTATCGGGAGCAAGCCACCTCCCACATTGTTATGCGCCGGATTTTAGAGATCTGACTCCTTCACCACCCGCACCTTGCCCGCATCCAGCGCATACGCCGCATCCGCCAGGTCGTTATTCACCTTCTCTACCTTCAACGTACCCGTAACCCAAAGCGGCGTGTAGATATCATCCAGCTTCAACCCTTTGGGATAACGCACCAGCACCAGCTGGTTAGGCGGCGGTGGTGGGACGTGAATGCACGCGCCTGGATACGGCACCAGGAAGAACAACGTACTGCGGCCCTTGGCATCGGTTTCCAACGGCACCGGGTAGCCGCCGATGCGGATGTCCTTGCCGTTCATCGCAGCCACGGTCTTGGTGGAATACATCACCGCCGGCAAGCCTTTGCTCTGCTTGAGGCCGCCCTTATCGGTAAAGGTGCCTTGGGCTTCCGGGGAGTTGTGATCGATCTCGGGCATGGCTTCGAGAGCCTTTTGGTCCGACAGCGGCATCAGGTCGAGCCAGTCGGTTTCCGGCAATTCGCCGGCGTGCGCCAGGCCAGAGCCCAGCAGGAGGAGAGTCAACAGAAGACGGCGCATGGAGAGGCTCGGCAAGTACAAGTGCCGAGCATTCTAGCCCTCTGCGCCTGCGCAGCGCAGAGGACTTTGTCGGCTGATTACTTCTTTTTGATCAGGCCGTAGATCACCAGCAGCACAATGGCACCGACCAACGCACCGAGGAAGCCTGCACCTTGACCAGCCTGGTAGATACCCAGTGCCTGACCACCGTAGGTCGCGGCCAGGGAGCCGGCGATACCCAGCAGGATAGTCATGATCCAGCCCATGCTGTCGTCGCCGGGCTTGAGGAAACGCGCCAGCAGGCCGACGATAAAGCCGATAAAGATGGTTCCGATGATACCCATGGCATTTCCCTCTGATTGAATGTGAGTCATGCCAAAGCCTAGTCAGGCTTTGCCATCCTGCAATCAGAGAGACGGCGGCAACCAATGGTTCCCGCCGCCACCAGGCTTATTGCTCAGCGATCAGCGCTTCAACCTTGAGGATCTGCGCTTGCAGCGTCGCACGGTCCTTGCAGCGTAGGTTGGCGTGGCCGACCTTGCGCCCGGCCTTGAAGGCCTTGCCGTAGTGATGCAGGTGGCAGTCATCGATGGCGATGACTTTTTCCACCGGCGGCACAACGCCGATGAAGTTGAGCATGGCGCTCTCGCCGACCTTGGCCGTGGAGCCCAGTGGCAAGCCCGCCACCGCCCGCAGGTGGTTTTCGAACTGGCTGCACTCGGCGCCTTCGGTGGTCCAATGCCCGGAGTTGTGCACACGCGGGGCGATTTCGTTGGCCTTGAGGCCACCGTCGACTTCAAAGAACTCGAACGCCATCACGCCGACATAATCCAGCTGCTTGAGCACACGGCTGGAATAGTCTTCGGCCAGGGCCTGCAACGGGTGGTCGGTGCTGGCCACGGACAGCTTGAGGATGCCGCTGTCGTGGGTGTTGTGCACCAACGGATAGAAGCGGGTCTCACCATCACGGGCACGCACGGCGATCAGCGAGACTTCACCGGTGAACGGCACGAAGCCTTCCAGCAGGCAAGCGACGCTGCCCAGCTCGGCGAAGGTGCCCACCACATCATCTGCAGTGCGCAGGACTTTCTGGCCCTTGCCGTCGTAACCCAGGGTGCGGGTTTTCAGCACGGCTGGCAGGCCGATGCTGGCGACGGCGGCGTCCAGGTCCGCCTGCGATTGGATATCGGCGAAGGCTGGAGTCGGAATTCCCAGGTCCTTGAACATGCTCTTTTCGAACCAACGATCGCGAGCGATGCGTAGGGCTTCGGCGCTCGGGTACACCGGCACGAACTGCGACAGGAAGGCCACGGTTTCAGCCGGGACGCTTTCGAACTCGAACGTCACCAGGTCGACTTCATCGGCCAGTTGGCGCAGGTGGTCCGGGTCGCTGTAGTCAGCGCGCAGGTGTTCACCCAAGGCCGCCGCACAGGCGTCCGGCGCAGGGTCCAGGAAAGCGAAGTTCATACCCAGCGGGGTGCCCGCCAAGGCCAGCATACGGCCCAGTTGGCCGCCACCGATTACACCGATTTTCATCGTCAACAACCTCAGGCGATACGTGGGTCTGGATTGTCCAGCACGCTGTCTGTCTGCTCAGCACGGAATTTTTTCAGCACCGCGTGAAACTGCGGGTGCTTGGCGCCCAGGATACTGGCGGACAGCAGGGCTGCGTTGATCGCGCCGGCCTTGCCGATTGCCAAGGTCGCCACCGGGATGCCGGCCGGCATCTGCACGATGGACAACAGCGAATCGACGCCCGAGAGCATTGCCGACTGCACCGGTACGCCAAGCACTGGCAGGTGAGTCTTGGCTGCACACATGCCCGGCAGGTGCGCTGCGCCGCCGGCACCGGCGATGATCACCTCGATGCCACGGGATTCTGCTTCATCGGCATACTGGAACAGCAAATCCGGGGTGCGGTGGGCAGAGACCACTTTCACTTCATACGGAATGCCGAGTTTTTCCAGCATATCGGCGGTGTGGCTAAGGGTGGACCAATCGGACTTGGAGCCCATGATCACGCCAACCAATGCACTCATCGTCGTGCCTCTTCTCTCTGGGCGCCCGCAGGCGCGTCAAAAAACAACAAGCCACGCGGGAAATCCGGCGTGGCTTGTTGTACGAATTTTGGCCGGTTGGACCGGCCGAAGGCCGCGCAGTATACCGTAATAATCCAGATAAACAGCCCCTCGGATGACCATCTGTCTAGCGGGGCAAACCGGCGGTTTTATTGACTTAAGAGTCAGTCCCATACACCGCGAAATACTGTGGGAGGGGGCTTGCTCCCGATGGCGGTGTGCCAGGCACTTATCTGTCACTGATACACCGCTATCGGGGGCAAGCCCCCTCCCACATTTGCCCTACATTCGGTCCGAGATCGGGCTCAGGTGTTCTGCGCCGCGCCACCTTCCAACTTGCGCCACAACAACCGCACATTCGCCTTGCGCACCAACGCGCAGCGATACAGCCGAATTTCCAGCGGCACATGCCATTGCGGCCCACCGCAGACCACCAGTTCGCCTCGGGCAAGTTCGGCACGAACGCTCAACTGCGGCACCCAGGCAATGCCCAGGCCTTCCAGGGCCATACTCTTGAGACTGTCGGCCATGGCGGTTTCGTAAACAGTGGTAAAGCGCAGCGCGCGCTGGCGCAGCAGCAAGTGCACCGAACGACCAAGGAACGCGCCGGCGCTGTAGGCCAGCAACGGCACGCTGCCCTCGCCTTCCAGATCGAACAGCGGCTTGCCATCAGCATCGGCCGCGCACACCGGGAGCATTTCGGTGTTACCCAGGTGCAGCGAAGGGAAGATTTCGGCGTCCATCTGCATCGCCGCGTCCGGATCGTAGAACGCCAGCATCAGGTCGCAACCGCCTTCGCGCAGGGCGTGCACGGCGTCGCCGACGTTGGTGGCGACCAGGCGGGTGGCGATGTTCAAACCTTCATTGCGCAACTGCGCGATCCAGCGCGGGAAGAAGCCCAGCGCCAGGGAGTGGGCGGCGGCCACTTGCATGACTTCGCCCTGCCCGCCTTCCAAGTGATGCAAATGGCGCAGGACCTCGCCGAGCTGTTCGACCACGGTGCGCGCGGTGACCAGAAACAGCTGCCCCGCTGCCGTCAATTCCACCGGTGTGCGTGAGCGATTGACCAGGGTCAGGCCCAACGCGGCCTCAAGGCTACGGATACGTCGGCTGAACGCTGGCTGAGTGACAAAGCGCCGCTCCGCCGCCTGGGAAAAGCTGCGCGTCGCCGCCAAGGCGCTGAAGTCTTCCAGCCATTTGCTCTCAAGGTTCATCACTGCCTCCCACGGGTACGCACCATTTTGGCACACACGCCCGCCATGATAGCCGGGTCACATCTGCATTATGCCGTTTATGCATAGGCCAGTGCTTAACAGCATTGGCCCAAATTTTCCTACAGGCCTAGCATTCGCAGCGTTCCGGCCTGTTCCGGGTCCATATTGAGATGATTTCCGTCATGTCCTCCGCTGCATCATTCCGCACAGAAAAAGACCTGCTTGGCGTACTCGAAGTACCCGCCCAAGCGTATTACGGCATCCAGACCCTGCGAGCGGTGAATAACTTCCGCCTCTCGGGCGTTCCGATTTCGCATTACCCGAAATTGGTGGTCGGCCTGGCAATGGTCAAGCAAGCAGCCGCTGATGCCAACCGCGAGTTGGGTCAGCTTAGCGAAGCCAAGCACGCTGCCATCAGCGAAGCCTGTGCCCGTCTGATCCGCGGCGATTTCCACGAAGAGTTCGTGGTGGACATGATTCAAGGCGGCGCCGGCACTTCAACCAACATGAATGCCAACGAAGTCATCGCCAACATCGCGCTGGAGGCCATGGGTCACCAGAAGGGCGAATATCAATACCTGCACCCCAACAACGACGTGAACATGGCGCAGTCGACCAACGACGCCTACCCGACCGCGATCCGTTTGGGTCTGCTGCTGGGCCATGACGCGCTGCTGGCCAGCCTCGACAGCCTGATCCAAGCCTTCGCCGCCAAAGGCGTCGAGTTCGGCCACGTGCTGAAAATGGGCCGCACCCAATTGCAAGACGCCGTGCCGATGACCCTCGGCCAGGAATTCCGCGCCTTCGCCACCACCCTCAGCGAAGACCTGGCACGCCTGAAAACCCTGGCGCCAGAGCTGCTGACCGAAGTGAACCTGGGCGGCACCGCCATCGGCACCGGCATCAACGCCGACCCGCGTTACCAGGCCCTGGCCGTGCAACGCCTGGCCACCATCAGCGGCCAGCCGCTGGTACCGGCTGCCGACCTGATCGAAGCCACCTCCGACATGGGCGCCTTCGTGCTGTTCTCCGGCATGCTCAAGCGTACCGCCGTGAAGCTGTCGAAGATCTGCAACGACCTGCGCCTGCTGTCCAGCGGCCCACGCACAGGGATCAATGAGATCAACCTGCCAGCGCGTCAGCCAGGCAGCTCGATCATGCCCGGCAAGGTCAACCCGGTCATCCCGGAAGCCGTGAACCAGGTAGCGTTCCAAGTCATCGGCAACGACCTGGCCCTGACCATGGCAGCCGAAGGCGGCCAACTGCAGTTGAACGTGATGGAGCCGCTGATCGCCTTCAAGATCTTCGACTCGATCCGCCTGCTGCAACGCGCCATGGACATGCTGCGCGAGCACTGCATCGTCGGCATCACCGCCAACGAAGCACGCTGCCGCGAACTGGTGGAACATTCCATCGGTCTTGTCACCGCGCTGAACCCGTACATCGGCTATGAAAACGCCACCCGCATTGCGCGTATCGCCCTTGAAAGCGGCCGCGGAGTACTGGAACTGGTGCGCGAAGAAGGCTTGCTCGACGACGCCATGCTCGACGACATCCTGCGCCCCGAAAACATGATCGCTCCACGTTTGGTCCCGTTGAAGGCCTAAGCGTTTGTTGCACCGCTCACCAGGTTGAGGGACTAGACACCTCTCACCTTTTGAGGGCCTGAAGGCTCGTTCTTCAGGCCCTTTTTTTTGCCTCAAGGTTGTGAAATGAAGCCCATAAAAATTCCAATATCGCCCTGCAAACCCGCCTTGCCCGAATCAGCGGCGCTGAAACCTTTAATCGGCCCGTGCAGACGTATCACGTACTCCTAGGTATAGTGCCGCCCCTCTCGCGTCTGCGGCCGTCGGTAACGAGGCCCGGTACAGCGCGAAACCGCATGAATAACAACACCCGCAAAAGGATTGGGGTCGAACTGTCGCGCACTGCCTGGTGCCATGCGACGTGTCGGACCGTCCTGCGTTTGCCATTAGAAAAATCAGCGAGGAACACTCCATGCTCGAAGTCATCAACGACTTCCTCTCAGGGAAAGTACTGATCGTGCTCATTGTCGGGCTCGGCGGTTATTTCACGATCCGCTCGCGTTTCGTTCAATTGCGTCACTTTTTCCACATGTTCTCGGTGTTCAAAGACAGCTTGAAGAGCAGCTCCGGCCAACTCAGCTCCTTCCAGGCGCTGATGCTCAGCCTCGCCGGTCGCGTGGGTGCCGGTAACATCGCCGGTGTCGGCATTGCCGTAACCCTCGGCGGCCCGGGTGCCGTGTTCTGGATGTGGGTCACCGCGCTTGTGGGTATGTCGTCGAGCTTCATCGAATGCTCCCTCGGCCAGCTGTACAAGCGCACCGACGCAGAGGGCACCTACCGTGGCGGCCCGGCTTATTACATCCAGCACGGTTTGCAGAAGCGCTGGCTGGGTATGGTCATGGCGTTCCTGCTGCTGGTGACCTTTGGCTTCGCCTTCAACGGCCTGCAGGCCCATGCCGTGACTCACTCGCTGAACAACGCTTTCGGCCTCGACACCACCTACACCGGCCTCGCGCTGGCGGTGCTGCTGGGCCTGGTGTTCATCGGCGGGATCAAGCGCATCGCGTCCATCGCCGACCTGCTGGTCCCGGTCAAAACCCTGGTGTACATCGCCGTGACCCTGTACGTGATCGTGCTGCAATTCGACCACGTGCCGGCCATGCTCGCGACCATCGTCAAGAGCGCTTTCGGCCTCGACCAAGCCTTCGGTGGCCTGGTAGGCAGCGCGATCATCATGGGCGTGAAACGCGGCGTGTTCGCCAACGAAGCCGGTCTGGGCAGTGCGCCTAACGTGGCAGCGGTGGCTTCCGTAGAACACCCGATCGCCCAAGGCGTGGTCCAGGCGTTCAGCGTTTTCCTCGACACTTTCGTGATCTGCACCTGCACCGCGCTGCTGATCCTGCTCTCCGGTTTCTACACCCCAGGCTTTGAAGGCGACGGCATTGCCCTGACCCAGAACTCCCTGGCCGCTGTGGTCGGTGACTGGGGCCGCATGTTCATCTCGGTGGCCCTGGCTTTGTTCGTGTTCACCTCGATCATGTACAACTACTACCTCGGCGAGAGCAACCTGCGCTTCCTGGTGGGCAACAACCGTAAGGTGCTGATGGGTTATCGCGCGCTGGTGCTGGTGCTGATTTTCTGGGGCTCGATCGAGAACCTGGGCACCGTATTCGCCTTCGCCGACATCACCATGACCATGCTCGCCTTCGTCAACCTGTTCGCCCTGGCGTTCCTGTTCAAGATCGCCATGCGTGTGCTGGACGACTACGACCGCCAACGCGCTGCGGGCATCAAGACCCCGGTGTTCGATTCCAGCCAATTCCCGGACCTGGATCTGGACCGCAAGGCCTGGCCGGCCAACCCGGCAAAACCGGACGCGGCCCCATCGGCTGAACTGAACGCTCAAGTACAACGCTGAGCGCAGCTAGATAGATGACACGCCGCCTGGCCTTGGGCATGCTCTGGGCCCGGCGGCGTTTTTCGTTCAGGAGATTTGTTCATGCAACCAGCTAACAACGTGATGGTGCTCTACACCGGCGGGACCATTGGCATGCAGGCCAGCGCAAATGGCCTGGCGCCCGCGTCCGGCTTCGAAGCGCGCATGCGCGAGCAACTGGCCGACGCGCCATTGCCAGCCTGGCGCTTTCGCGAAATGGCGCCGCTGATCGACAGCGCCAACATGACCCCCGCTTACTGGCAGCGCCTGCGCAGTGCCGTGGTCGAGGCCGTGGACGAGGGCTGCGATGCGGTGTTGATCCTGCACGGCACCGACACCCTGGCCTACAGCGCAGCGGCCATGAGTTTCCAACTGTTGGGTTTGCCGGCGCCGGTGGTGTTTACCGGCTCGATGCTGCCGGCCGGCGTGCCTGACAGCGATGCCTGGGAAAACGTCAGCGGCGCGTTGACGGCGCTGGGCGAAGGCCTGAACGCCGGCGTGCACCTGTTTTTCCACGGTGCGCTGATGGCGCCGACCCGCTGCGCGAAAGTGCGCAGCTTTGGTCGCAACCCCTTCGCCGCGCTGCAGCGTAACGGTGGCGTAGCCAAGGCCGAGGCACTGCCCGCCGCCCTGGATTATCGCCAGCCCAAGGCCGTGGCCAACGTCGGCGTGTTGCCGCTGGTGCCGGGCATCGCCGCCGCGCAGTTGGATGCACTGGTCGACAGCGGCATCCAGGCGCTGCTGCTTGAATGCTATGGCAGCGGCACCGGGCCCAGCGACAACCCGGCGTTCCTCGCCAGCCTCCAGCGCGCGCAGGATCAGGGCGTGGTCGTGGTCGCAATCACCCAATGCCATGAAGGTGGCGTGGAGCTGGATGTGTATGAAGCCGGCAGCCGCCTGCGCGGCGTGGGCGTGCTGTCCGGTGGCGGCATGACCCGCGAGGCCGCGTTCGGCAAGCTCAATGCGTTGATCGGCGCAGGCCTGGCCAACGCCGAGATTCGCCGACTGGTCGAACTGGACCTGTGCGCCGAGTTGGCTTGAGATCCGATTCAAGCGATCCGGTAGAGCGTCACTCCCGCCACGATCCCGACGGCGCACGGCATGGGAATTGCTCGGTTCAAGTATTCATTGGCCGGGATCATCCCCATGCTGCACTCGCACCTGACCACCCTCAACGCCGTTTCGCTGGTGCTTGAGGCTTTCAGCGCCCAGGGCATCAGCCCTGAGGTGCTGTTGGCCGGCAGCGGTATTGCAGCTGCGGACCTGAACCACGCCGATACACGCATCACCACGCGCCAGGAAATGCAGGTGTGCGCCAACGCGGTGGCCCTGCGCCAAGCCATCGGCCTGGAACTGGGCCAGCGCATGCGCGTGTCGTCTTACGGCCTGTTGGGCTACGCGCTGCTCACCAGTGCCACCTTCGGTGACGCTTTGCGCCTGGCCCTACGCTACCCGGCGCTGTTGGGAACACTTTTCGAGCTGAGCCTTGAGGAGGACGGCCAACGCGTCTGGTTCACCGCCCGCGATTACCGTGAAGACCCTGCGCTGGCCGCGTTCAATATTGAGTTGTGCCTGGCTTCACTCAACGTCATCTGCGACGACTTGCTCGGTCGCCAGCTCCCTCTGCTGGGTGCGCGTTTTGAATACCCGGCGCCAACCTACCAGGCGCGTTACGAAGAGCGCTTCGCCTGCCCGCTGGAATTCAACGCCACCAGCAACGCCTTTGCCTTCGACCGCCAGTGGCTCGATCAACCGCTGCCCTTGGCCGACGCCGTCACCCATCGCGCCATGACCGAGCGCTGCCGCAAACAAAACACCGAGTTCACCGGACGCCAGGCCTGGCTGGGCCGCGTGCGTCAACTGCTGGCGGCGCAACTGCCGGCCGCGCCAGGGCTGGATAAACTGGCGGAGCAGTTGAATTGCTCGCCACGCACCTTACGCCGGCACCTGCATGACTTGGGCAGCAGCTATCAGGAGTTGCTCGACGAACTGCGCTTCGAGCAGGCAAAGCAGTGGCTGGCCAACGATGCAATGCCCATCCACCGCATTGCCGAGCACCTGGGGTTCAGTGAGACCGCCAGCTTCCGTCATGCCTTTGTGCGCTGGAGCGGGGTCGCGCCAAGCCAGTTCCGCCCCTGATCCCCACGTCCAGGCGGGGCGAATACGGACAGTGTCTTTGGCCATATTCATCCCCTTTTGGCCGCTCCTGCCGTTCTCTTGCCGCGTCGGCGAGGCAACACTGCAAGACACCGCCAAACGCCTGCGAGTACACCACTATGCTGACGATCTACTCGGACGATCATCATCTGCACCACGGTCGATGCGAACTGATGGACGGGCAACTGATGCCCTGTTTCGAAATGCCCTCCCGTGCTGATCACGTACTGCAACGGGTCAAGGACCGTGACCTGGGGCCGGTGCGAGCCCCCGAGGACTTTGGATTGGCACCGCTGCAACGCATCCACAGCCACGCCTACCTGGATTTTTTCAAAGGGGCCTGGGCACGCTGGGTTAAGTTCGGCCAGGACGGCGACCTGCTGCCCTACACGTGGCCAGCCCGCACCTTGCGCCGCGTGCTGCCCACCAGCCTGCACGGTCAATTGGGCTATTACAGCTTCGACGGCGGCGCGCCGATCACCGCCGGCACCTGGCAAGCGGCCTATAGCGCAGCGCAGGTGGCGCTGACCGCGCAACAAGCGATTCAACAAGGTGCTCAAAGTGCCTTTGCCCTCTGCCGCCCACCGGGGCACCACGCTGCAGGCGACTTGATGGGCGGCTATTGCTACCTCAATAACGCTGCAATTGCCGCCCAGGCCTTTCTCGATCAAGGCCATGCCAAGGTCGCGATCCTTGATGTGGATTACCACCACGGCAACGGCACCCAATCGATTTTCTATGACCGCAGTGACGTGCTGTTCACCTCGATCCACGGACATCCGGAAGCCGAGTTTCCTTTCTTCCTCGGCTATGCCGATGAGCTGGGCGACGGCGCCGGTAAGGGCTTCAATTTCAATTACCCGCTGCCGGCCGGTGCCGGCTGGGATACCTGGAGCGCCGCGCTGGATCAGGCCTGCGCGCAAATCGAGCGCTATGGCGCCGACATCATCGTGGTGTCCCTGGGGGTAGACACGTTCAAGGACGATCCCATCTCGCAGTTCAAGCTCGACAGCCCGGATTACCTGGCGATGGGTGCGCGTATCGCCCGGCTGGGCAAGCCCACGCTGTTCGTCATGGAAGGCGGCTACGCGGTGGAAGAAATCGGCATCAATGCCGTCAACGTTCTCGAAGGTTTTGAGGGGTCAATCCAATGAACATGCTCAAGTCGCTTGCGCTGTGCGCCGCCGTATTAAGCAGCGCCGTCCACGCCGAAGAAAGAACCCTGCGGGTCTACAACTGGTTCGACTACATCACCCCCAAGGCGCTGGAAGACTTCAAGGGTCAGAACCCTCAGATCAAACTGGTCTACGACATCTTCGACACCAATGAAGCCCTGGAAGCCAAGCTACTCACCGGCAACTCCGGCTATGACGTGGTGGTGCCGTCCAACGTGTTCCTGGCCAAGCAGATTGAAGCCGGCGTGTTCCAGCCCCTGGACCGCAGCCAGTTACCAAACTGGAACCACCTCGACCCCAAGCTGATGAAGCTGATCGAGGCCAATGACCCCGGTAATAAATTCGCCGTGCCCTACATGTACGGCACCATCCTGATTGGCTTCAATCCGACCAAGGTCAAGGCCGTGCTGGGCGACAACGCTCCCGTGAACAGCTGGGACCTGATCTTCAAGGAAGAGAACATCAGCAAGCTCAAGCAGTGCGGCGTCGCCCTGCTGGATTCGCCATCGGAAATTCTGCCGCTGGCCTTGCAGTACCTGGGCCTGGACCCCAACAGCAATAACCCGAAGGACTATGAGAAAGCCGAGGCCCTGCTGCTTAAAATCCGCCCGTACATCACCTACTTCCACTCCTCCAAATACATGGCCGATATCGCCAATGGCGACATCTGTGTGGCCGTCGGTTATTCCGGCAGCTTCTCCCAGGCTGCCAACCGCGCCAAGGAGGCCAGGAACGGCGTGACCGTGGACATGCGCCTGCCCAAGGAAGGCGCGCCGATCTGGTTCGACATGCTCGCCATTCCCAAGGGCGCAAAGAACCCGCAGGACGCCTACGCCTTCATCAACTACCTGCTGCAACCTGAGGTGATTGCGCCGATCAGCGATTTCGTCGGCTACCCCAACCCGAACAAGGACGCCACCGAACGGGTCGACCCGACCATCCGCAATAACCCCAACCTGTACCCGACCGAGGCGGCGATGGCGACGTTGTACACCTTGAAGCCGTTGGACAGTAAAGCTGAACGCGCCAGGACCCGGGCCTGGACCAAGATCAAATCGGGGACCTGACCGCCCCTCACACAAGGCTCAGGCTAAGTAATTACCGCCCGCGCCAATCCTCCCCTCACTACCGTTGTCCTCTGCAACGGCGCCGCACCCCGGCGCCGTACTTCCCAAGAAGGGGCCCCGAGCCACCCACGCTCACGCGCCCTTCATTTCTGCAAAGGACTTGCCTATGCCTGAAGCAACGCTTCCTGATCATCCGTCGGCCACCAGCCACAATCGACCCCCTACTACCTATGAGCTACTGACTCAACTGACCTCCGGCCCGAACAGCCGGGAGGTGGCCGCCGTGACCCTGCGCTCGGCGCTCAAGGAGCTGTATCCAACCCTGGCCATCGACCCGGACCTGGCCATGGTCGTCACGCCGAATTGGCGCGTCGTCGATGATCAAGTCCTATCCGCCCCGGCCTATGCCATGTCGCTCACTTCGGTGCTGGCAAGCCAGATGCTGAACCCGAAGCCGGTGATCTACCTCGATGGCGAACACTTCCTGACACTGCAACCCGACGCCCGACCACCGGTGCATTTACCGGTAAAAATCGATGCCATTGCGCGCATGATCAATGAGCTGTCAGAACTGATGCTGTCTGCCTTCCAGGAGCAGTACCTCAATTACTGGAATGCCTCCGATGGCAGGAGCGGGCACCGCTGGAAAGTGTTCTCACAATCCCTGCGCAAAGTATGGAATGTCACGGCGCAAGAGGGCTGGGATGAACATGATTGCGCCATAGCCAGGTCGCTGTTCCTTTTTCCGGAGCGAGCCACACGCTCTGCCCAGGACAGCTACAACACTCACGCCTACCTGATCGACGTCGATGCGCTGCAAGACAGCCAGACCGCTCACACCGCCCTCATGGACATCGCCGTAGTGATTGGCGAGCATGAGCAGGGCCAGCGGGTCCTGGTTTACTCACTGGTCAACGGCTACGAAAAATTCGACTCGCTGGAGCAATTCGGAGAACAACTGCCCGACCGAATGAACGCACGGAACAATGAGCTAAGCCTGCAGTGGCGGCTGTACGAACCGCCGGGCAATTTCTTCGACAGCCTGGCCGGCGCACTGATTGCGTTGCAACTCGACGCAATAGGCTCGATTGACAAAGACGACCGCAAAGCGATCAACGTGGACGCCGACGCCAGCCCCCTGGTCGCGGTTGCCAACGTCCTGCCGGTGGTCGAGGACTTGAGCGATCACTCGCTATCCAATATCCGTGACATCCATGAGCGGTTGCCCGACTGGCTGGCCCACGCCTCGGACTTGGATATTTCCACCTACAGTCGGCGCCTGATCGATCTTGCCGAGTTGCATACCCTCCAGAAGGGCGCGTCCTTCAATGACGATATTGCGCCGATCCGCGAATACACCCGCGATCAGTTGCAGAGCCAGATTCGTGCGCACGCCCAAGGTGCAAACATCAACGTCGACAAGATCGAAGTTCACATCGAAAGCCCGGTTGTTTGGGGAAGCACGTTCATCGTGCCCACGGCGCCGGACATCACACGCCGTAACCTGATCGACCTAGCCCTGGAAAACCTCACAGGCCTGCCGACCGGCCAACCCCGCGTGCTCTATAACGGCAGCGCAGCTCCCCCGTGGCTGTCTTACACCTACCTGAAGAGCGTGATTGAAAACATCGATATCGGCCAGCACTACCCGGCGCTGATCAAGCGCACGCTGCTGGAAGATACGGTTCAGGCCAAGGGCAGACAAACGCTCTACATCAACCATTTGCGCGTACAGCTGCCTTTGCTGGCACTGCAACTCAAGATTCGCCAACAGCACGGGGTCGATGAACTCGGTGCGCGCTACGTCGCTGCCGTAATGCAGGACGAAGACCACGGGCGACTCGTCGACGGGCAGGAGATTGTCATTCGCCCCTTGGCATTCTTACCGACCTTGCGCCCCGGCAATGATCAGGATGTGGTTGCCAATATGTTCGTGATCGGCGCCAAAGACGCCGCCGCGGGCCCGTGCCTGCTGTACCGTCCCTTGCTGGAACCAACGCTGCTGCAGTATCCGTCACGGCAAAACCTTATCTACGCCATCAAACACACGCGCCCACTTCGCGACTCGGTGCTGGCCTGGCTGCCAGAGGCGGCGCGCTTCAACTACGCGCAGTATGTATTCCCCGATAAATGGCCATCGCCATGGACGGTCATTCAAGGGCTTGTCGAGCCGCAGGTCATGGTGTACATGAGTGGCTCCATTACCTTGAGCGACCAGGTGCTTGGCGCAGCCCCGCTGGCCGCACTGTTCAAAGCCAATGCCGAGGCCATGGTCGAACTGGCGGGCCGCCAGTCAATCTCCAATGCGCAAAAACGCTGGGCAACCTTGCGCCAGGCAGGCTGGCAAATCTTCAATGCGACGTTGCCGTTCCTGGGGCGCACGGCCGGTATCGCCGCCTGGATCTGGCAGATCATGGATGACTTGCAGGACATCGCCCAGCAGGACAACACCGAAGCGGACCCCGAAGGCGCCTGGATAGCCCAGGTCGACCTGTTACTCAACCTTGGCATGGCCCTGGCGCTGCACGGGGCCTTGCGTCACGCGCCGGTCGAAAAACCCAGCGAAGAAACCAGGCTGAAAACAGAATCGTCAGCGGTCGAACCCGCCGAAAAAATCGAGCCGCCGCCCAGCAAAACCTCCGTGGCCCGGCTGGACAACGTAACGGGCACCGAGCTGCCGAGTCGGCACCAGGGCCTGCTGAACATTCGCGGCGCCATCCCCACCGACCGTCCAAGCCTGGAGGCCACGCTGGACAGCTTCAAAATCGAGAGGCCCGCGGGCCTGGAACCTCAGGTCACAGAGCCTGGTATCTATCTGCACCTCTACCCGAACGCCCAGAAATGGTACGCCGTGGTCGGCACGCGCTGGTTCGAAGTCAACGTAGACGAAGCGGATAACGTGGTCATCATCGACCCAGGCAATCCCTCGCGAATGGGCCCCATGCTACTCAACAACAAGGCGGGCCAATGGTTTGTGGACACACGCCTGCGCCTGCGCGGTGGTGGCTTCAAAAACCGGCGCAAGGCCGTGCAAATCCGCAATACGTCTCGAATCGGCGACCTGCGCAGGCAGCTCGACGAATTCGACGCCAATGAGCGCAGCAGGCAGTCGGAAATCGCCGGCGCACACACGGCGATAGGCGACGAAGCAGGCCCCTCCACCGAATTGCGCCGCCAGAGCTTCATCGACAAGGTCGACGCCCGAATCCTGGATTACGACGTGCCGATCCGCCAACTCAGGTCACTGGGCATTATCGATAACGTGCCCAACTACCAGAGCTCCATGATCGACTATTTGCACAAGCAACTGCTGTTGACGCGCTCCGCCATCAACCAACGCTTACCGCGGTTCCGTGAAACCCTGGAAAGCTCCGTCCCGAGCCTTGAGTCGGTCACCGGCATTGATGCCAAGACCAAGACACAAACCGCCCGGGCCATGTCGGACATGACGGGCGAAATGATCAGACGCATGGAGTACGTGGAGACACGTTTTCATGAACTGGAAACGCTTGGCATCGACGGCAACAAGGTCATTCAGAGCACGCAACACGCCCTGCCCAAGCTTCAATTGCGGGACTTGAAGGCGTTTCAAGTCACCCTGGCCCGTCACCTGTGCGTCCAAGAGGGCGACGGCGAAGCGTTCGATACCGCGCGCGAGCTGCTCGACACCATCGTCGATGCCGCCGATCTTCACATACAGAGCTGCACGGAGGCGCTGGCCGACACGGCTATTCGCTCGTTGGAGGAGCGTATCGACGTGCTCAACAGCCTGGTCGATCAATTTTCCATCGTTGACCAGCGCCTGCTGGACCTGCATGCCGAATACCCCGAGCAGGTACAGCGCGAGCCCCTGGAAACCCTGCGCAAGCAGATCAACGAATTCAATCAGCACGTCGTTCGCGAGCTGGCCCTGTTGCTCAGGGAAAGCAAAGCGTTGGAGCCCAAGCCCGGCAGTTCGAAAACCGCATCACCCCCCAAGCGCAAGATCATCAAGACACGCTTCAACGGCGTGGTGGTCGGCGAACCGCGCGCGGCCGAAGAAGGGCTGGTGGATGTAAAGTCGCCGCTGACGGGCAAAGTCATTGCGACCTTCCATGAGAAAGAGCCTGGGGTGTGGGTCGAACGCGACAGCCGCCCTTCCGGACCGCGACCGCCCCAGGCAATAGACCTGAACGTGAGCCTCGAAGAGGGTGACCAGTTGCTTCAGGACGAACCTGCCGCGACCTTGCGGACCCTGGGCCACTCAAAAAAGGCCGGGCGCATTCCGGTCGAAATCGAGGAGATGTTCCACCAATACGCCGCTCGCCTGGAGCGTGCCGTCAGCCGCATCGAAGAAGCGTTGACCCAACGTAATCTGACCGAAAGCGACCGCCCTTCCGCAGCCTCCACTAACAAGCAGCTCAACGACGCGGCGCAGCGCCTGTACGAGCTGGGCACCACGACCCGGATCAGCATGACCAAGCAGCAACCGCCCACAGCGGCACGGGTGGAGTGGCTGTTTGACCGGGGTTTGGTGGAAATTGCCAAGGTCATCACCCGGCGTCGCCTCAAAGGGCCGGGCAAAGACTTTCTGGACGAGTACGAAATACGCGACCATCAAACCCACAACGTGCTGTGGTATGCCCACTTTCACTACAGCTCAGCGCAAGCGGCCGCCGAAGAATATATCGCCGGGCACCTCAAGACGCGTGAACAACAGAAGCAAGGGGGAAGCCTGCAGCGCACCGGCTTGAACGACCACGACCAGATCGCGATTTACCGCAGTCAGATCGGGTCGAAACTCGCCAAATCGCTGTTTTTTGACAGCTGACCGTACTGCTTGTCGGCGCCCCAGGCCTTGCGCAGACGCTTCAGCGCGTCGGCAATCGCGGCTTCAGGCACGGCGGCAAACCCCAATACCAGGCCGGCGCGTTGATCCGCCGGTGTGGTGGAGTGCGCCAGCCAGTAGCTGCTCAGACCATTGACCTCAACGTCGGCCGAGCGGGCCTGCTCCAGCAGTTGCTGTTCGCGGGCCAAGCTGTCCACGCGCACCGTCATGTGCAGCCCCGCCGCTACGCTCGGCAACTCGCCAACCCCCGGCAGACCGCTGGGCCAACCGGCCAGCAAGGCATTGCGCCGGCTTAATGCTGCGCGGCGCATGCGGCGGATGTGCCGTTGAAAATGGCCCGCCGCCATGAACTCGGCCATCACTGCCTGAGTGCTGACTTCCGAGTGGCGCATGTCGACCGCGCGGCGCCGTGAGAAGGCGTCCACCAGACCCGGCGGCAACACCAGATAACCCAGGCGCAGCGCCGGAAACGCGACTTTGCCGAAGGTGCCCACGTAGAGCACGCGACCACTGCGGTCCAGCGCGGCCAACGGTGACAGGGGCGCGCCGCTGTATCGGTATTCGCCGTCGTAGTCATCTTCGACGATCCAGCCGCCTCGGCGCTCGGCCCAGGCCAGCAATTCCAAGCGCCGCGCCAGGCTCATCACCACGCCCAAAGGGTATTGATGGGAAGGCGTGACGTACGCCAGGCGACAGTCGCCCAGTTGATCGAGGGCCTGGCAGTCGATGCCGTCACTGTCCACCGGCACCCCATGCAGGCACCCACCGGCCAGGGCAAATGCATGGCCTGCGGCGCGATAGCCAGGGTTTTCCACGGCCACGCCATCGCCGGGCTCCACCAGCAACTGTGCACAAAGGCTAATCGCCTGCTGTGCACCACTGGTGATCACTATTTGCTCAGCCGTACATTGCATCCCCCGCGAACTGCGCAGGTATGCCGCGATCAGCCCGCGCAGACGCCCATCGCCTGCGGGGTCGCCATAGCACAGCTGTTGCAGGTCCGGCTTGCGCCAGAAGGCCCCGTTCAGCTTGGCCCAGACCTCGAACGGGAACAGATCGAAAGCCGGCACACCGACTCGAAACGCCTTCGGCGGCCCTGCGGGTGGCTGCGACAGGTAGTGGTTTTGCAGTCGCCCCAGGGCCGGTCTGTGGATAACTTCATCATCGAGATCCGCCGGCAAATTTTCCCATTTTGTGGATAAGGCTGGGGATAAGCCTGTGTGTAACCCTGTGGATACTTTTGTGGACAGTTTTTTCGCCGAGGGCAGTTGAGCGACGTAAGTGCCATCGCCGACACGCCCTTCGATAAACCCCTCGGCATACAGCTGATCGTAGGCACGTACCACGCTGTTGCGCGAAATCGACAGCGCGGCGGCCAGGTCACGGCTGGCCGGCAGGCGCGTGCCGCTGATCAGGCGACCATCGAGTACGCGCTGGCGTAGGGCTTCATAGAGCTGGCGCGTCAGGCCCTGGCCGCGATCCAGCTCGATACCGGCGGGGTTGAATGACAGAGGCGGCGCAGTCGGCGACATATTGGACCTATGAAATTGGCCGTAGATGGCTCTTACAACGGACCATTAGCCTGCCTAGGATGCTGGCATTCGCCAAGGAAAATATTCATGTACACACCTCGCGCCTTTGCCCTCGACGACTTACCCGAACTGCATCAATTGATCCAGCACACCCGCCTGGCGCAACTGGTGACCTTTGGCGAGCAAGGCCTGCAAGCCAGCCACTTGCCGCTGCTGCTCAACCCCGATGAAGGCCCCAACGGCACGCTTTACGGGCACTTGGCCAAGGCCAATCCGCAGTGGCGCGATTTACAGAATGGCAACGACGCCCTGCTGATTTTTGCCGGCGCCGACGCGTATATCAGCCCGGCGTTTTACCCGGCCAAGGCCGAGCACGGCAAAGTGGTGCCGACCTGGAATTACATCGCCGTGCATGCCTACGGCAAGGCCGAGGTGTTTACCGATGCCGAGCGCCTGCTGGCGCTGGTCAGCGCCCTCACCGACCGCCACGAAGGTAACCGTGCGCAACCATGGAAAGTCAGCGACGCCCCCGCTGATTACATCGACGGCATGCTCAAGGCCATCGTCGGCTTTGCATTGCCCATCGATCGCCTGATCGGCAAACGCAAACTCAGCCAGAACCGCAGCGCGGCGGACATCGCCGGCGTGCGCGACGGCCTCGCCGCCAGCGCGGACGTGCGCGACCAGACCCTCGCACGTTTTATTCCCCAAGGAGTTTCAGAATGAGCCAGATCGACATCCGCCAGGTCACCGCAGCCGACCACGCCGCCTGGTTGCCGCTGTGGCAGGCGTACTTGACGTTCTACAACACCGAACTGCCGGACGCCGTCAGCCAAAGCACCTGGCAGCGCCTGATCGACGCCAGCGAGCCGACCCATTCGGCACTGGCCTGGCAGGACGGCAAGGCGGTGGGCATGGTCAACTTCATCTATCACCGATCTAATTGGAGCATCGAGAACTCCTGCTATTTGCAGGATTTGCTGGTGGACCCTGCCCAACGCGGCACCGGTGTCGGCCGTAAACTGATCGAGTTCGTCTACGCCACTGCCAAGGCCGACGGCTGCTGCAAGGTGCACTGGCTGACCCACGAGACCAACGCCACCGCGATCCAACTCTACGAGCGCATCGCCGAACGCCCTGGCTTCATTCAATTTCGTAAAGGTCTTTAAGGAGCGCAGCATGTCTACTTCCCTCGCCGACTGGAAAGGCGTCCCGGCGCCCACCGCTCAACTGCTCGAAGGGCGCTTTATCCACCTGGAAAAACTCGACCCGGCGCGCCACGCCGATCAACTGTGGCAAGCCCTCGAAGGCCCCGGCGCCGACCCCAAGCTGTGGGATTACTTGCCGTACGGCCCGTTTACCGAGCGCGCCGCGTTCGATGCGTGGCTGAACAACCACGCGGCCAATACCGACCCGTACTTCTTCAGCATCGTCGACCGCGCGACCGGCCAGGTGCAGGGCATCCTCAGCCTGATGTCCATCGTCCCGGCCCAAGGCCGCATAGAAATCGGGCATGTCACCTTCGGCGCACCGATGCAGCGCTCACCCAAAAGCACCGAAGCGGTGTACCTCTTGGCCAAATACGCGTTCGAGCAGGGCTACCGCCGCCTGGAATGGAAATGCAACAACGGCAACGCCCGCTCCAAATATGCGGCTGAGCGGTTGGGGTTCAGTTTTGAGGGGGTGTTCCGCCAGCATATGGTGGTCAAGGGGCAGAACCGGGATACGGCGTGGTATTCGATTTTGGATTCGGAATGGCCGACGGTGGGCGCGGGGTTTGAGGCGTGGTTGTCGGAGTCCAACCAAACCGCCTCGGGTCAGGTAAAAAGCCTGGCGCAGTGCCGCCAGGCTTAAGCCTTAGTTCAGCTTCTGGGCCAGCACCGCAATGTGCTCCGGCCCGATCCCGCAGCAACCGCCCAGGTGGCTGGCACCGCGTTTCTGCCAGTCCGCGGCCCAATGCAGGTAGCCCGGCGGATCGAGGTCCTCGCGCAACGGATCCAGGCCATCGTTGGCCGTGGCTTCCTTGGGTTGCGGCGGGAAGGCATTGGCGTAGGCGCCGATCTGGATCGACACGCCCAGACGCTCGAAGGTTTGACGCGCCGCGTCGATGGCCGCGCCAATCACTTCCGGCTGGCTGCAATTGAACAACAACACTTGCACACCCAACTGCGCCGCCACTTCGGCCGCGTCTGCCACCGGCTCGCCGGAGCGCAGGCGCGGGACGTCGTCAGTGTCTTCATCTTTCAAGGTAAACGACAGCCAGAACGGCTTGCCATCCTGAGGCAGGCCGGCATGAATCGCCCGCGCCTCGACGATTGAGCTCTGGGTTTCCGCCAGCCACAAGTCGACGTGAGGCGCGAGACCCTGCACCAGTGGGGTGAGCAACTCAGACACGCGCTGTGCTTCAAACAAGTCCGGACGATAGGAGCCAAACAGCGGCGGCAGCGAACCGGCCACCCGCACGTTTTTGCCCGACGCCGTTACCGCACGACGCGCCAATTCGCCGGCCAACGCCGCCAAGGCCTGGCCTTCGGCAGCAAACCGCGCTTCACCGATATGAAACGGCACCACCGCGTAGCTGTTGCTGGTGATCACGTTGGCACCGCTGTCGATATAGGCCGCATGCACAGCCTCCACCGCCTGCGGCGCTTCGCTCAGCGCCAATGCCGACCACTCCGGCTGGCGAAACGGCGCGCCACGGCGCTGCAGTTCACGGCCCATGCCGCCATCGAGAATTACTGTTTCTGCGCCCATATGCTTTTTACTCATAAGCTTATGAAAATAACTCACTATGAGAGTCGTTCTTATAACTATTTAATACGTTCAATTCGCTTCATACCAACTCTTTTTTCTAAAGGTGTCCTTCGTGAAACTTAAACCCCTGCTGGCCCTGGGCCTGATGACACTGGCTGCCTCCACCCAGGCGTTTGGCGGTACGACCCTGGACCGGATCGAACAGAAAAAAGAGCTGGTGGGCGTGCTGATGGAAAGCTATCCGCCGTTCTCGTTTCTCAATGACCAGAACCAGCTGGATGGTTTTGACGTCGATGTGGCCAAGGCCGTGGCGCAAAAATTGGGTGTGAAGCTGCGTTTGGAAACGCCATCGTGGGACGTGATCGCCGCTGGCCGCTGGAGCGGGCGCTACGATATTTGCATTTGCTCGATGACCCCGAGCAAGGCTCGCGCCGAAGTGTTCGACTTCCCGGTGGAGTACTACGCCTCGCCGGCCGTGATCGTGGTCAATGCCAAGGACGACCGCATTCACGCCGCCAAGGATTTGAGCGGCAAGAAAGTCGGCCTCACCAGTGCCTCCAGCTATGAAAGCTACCTGAACAAGAACCTGGTGATCGAAGGCGCCGAAGACACACAACTGCAGTACCCGTTCGAAGAGGTGCAGATCGCGCCGTACGACACTGACAACGTCGCCTTCCAGGACCTCGGTCTCGGCGCCGGCGTGCGCCTGGACGCGATCCTTACCAACCTGGTGACCGCACAGCCTCGCCTGACCCAGGACAAACGCTTCAAGCTTGCTGGCGAACCGCTGTACTCGGAGCCCAACTCGGTAGCTATCGAAAAAGGCGACGCCGCGTGGGACAGCAAAGTGCGTGAGGTGTTTGCCCAGCTCAAGCAGGACGGCACCTTGAGCAAGCTGTCGCAAAAATGGATCGGCGCTGATATCAGCCGATGAGTTTTCGCACGCGGCTTTACCTGACCTGGGCGGCGCTGTTCGCCCTGTTTGCGAGCTTCTTCCTGAGCTTTGACCTGAAGTTCTCGATCATTCTCGACAAGCTGCCCAACCTGGTCGGCCTGCACCTGGCGCCCAATGGTTTCCTGCAGGGCGCGGCGTTAACGCTGTTCCTGTGCCTGTGTTCGATTCTGGTGTCGTCGGCGCTGGGCTTCGTCACGGCACTGGGGCGCCTGTCCAGCAGCGCGGTGGCGTTTGGCATCGCCACCTTCTACGCCTCGTTCTTCCGTGGCACGCCGTTGCTGATCCAGATCCTGCTGATCTATCTGGGCATGCCGCAACTGGGCCTGGTGCCCGGCGCGATCACGGCTGGGATCATTGCACTGTCGCTGAACTATGGCGCGTACCTGAGCGAAATCTTCCGCGCCGGCATCCTTGGCGTGCCCCACGGCCAACGCGAAGCCGCCCTCGCGCTGGGCATGCGCGATAACGCGATCTTCTGGCACGTCACCCTGCCCCAAGCCATGCGCACCATTGTTCCGCCCGCGACTAACCAATTCATCTCGATGCTCAAGGACTCGTCCCTGATCTCGGTGATGGGCGTGTGGGAAGTGATGTTCCTCGCGCAATCCTACGGCCGCTCAAGCTATCGCTACATCGAGATGCTCACCACTGCCGCGATCATCTACTGGGTGATGTCCCTCGCCCTGGAATTGATCCAGGCGCGGATGGAACGTCACTTTGGCAAGGGCTATGTTCGGCGCGGGTGAAGTCAGTAGAGCGCGCGTCGCACCCGCCCCCCCTCTGCAAACCGCGCGCCTTATCGCACAAGACCTGGGAAGTCTCCTGCAATCCAGCGGCACTGCGCCTGACATTTATCCCGCCTGAGCATCGCTAAATTCCCCGCCTCAAATATCAAGAGGTGGGCCTACATGCCGTTCATACACAAACAACTCGCACTGGCGATCATGCTGTCGCTGGGTGTCGCGAGTACTCAAGACGCGCAGGCACGGGGCGATATGGAGCCGGACAGCGAATGGCTTGATTGGATTGTCATGCCCGATGAAAGCCGACAGTTCGAACCGGCGTCCCAGGGCCAGATGACTTCTACTTCGCGGATCGGGCGACGAGTCGCAACGGCCTGAACGTCGCCCGCGTGCTCGACGCTGCCGTGGATGAACTGTACGCGTCGGACGAAATCAGCGAACAGGCCAAGGACGAGCTGGACGATTACGGCGAGTACCTGTCCAGCCTTGCACCCGGCCAGGTCGGGGCCGCGCTTGAGCAACTGGCCGGCAGCCAAAACGCCAATCTGGGCACCGCCACGCAAAACGCCCTGAAGCAGTTGAACGCCAGCCTGCTCTCGGCAGTACGTCAGTTAGATATGGACACCCGCGAGACAGGCCGAGTTTGGCTGCAGGGCCTGGACAGCGGCGGCAGGCTCGACGCCCAACACGGCAGCGCCGGCTTGAGCCAAAGCACCCAAGGCGTGCTGCTCGGCGCCGACTGGTCAATCGACCACGCGTGGCGAATCGGTGTGGTGGGCGGCAAGTCCGGCAGCGACTTGAGCACCAAGGGTTTCAAGGGTGAAGTGGACAGCTGGCACCTCGGCACCTACGCCGCACGTCAGGACGGGCCGCTCTCGATGCGCCTCGGTGCGCTTTACAGCAGCCATCGCGGGCAGAACAAACGCTCGGTCGATCTAGGCTTGCTCGACTATCGTGAGCAGCTCAGCGGCAAATACAAGGCCCACAGCCAGAACGCTTTTGCCGAGTTGGGCTATCAGTTGGACGCTGCCGGCTGGCGTGCCGAGCCCTATGCCGCCGTCGGCTTCCAGCGCTACCAGCGTGATCGTTTCGAGGAAAAAGGCGGCTACGGCGCGCTGAACGTTGGCACACAAACCCAGCAGAACCTCAGCAATACCTTCGGCGTGCGAGTCTCCCAAGACTTCGCGCTGGGCAACCGCATGACCCTCAAACCGCACCTGAGCAGCAGTTGGAAACACCTGTATGGCAATGTCGACAGCCGCGTGCGCCAGTCCTTCGTCCATGAAAAACGCGAGGACTTCAACAGTGAGTTCACCATCGGCGGCACGTCTCTTGACCGCAACAGCCTCGCGCTGCGCACCGGCCTGGACCTGACGCTGTCGGCCGAACACAGCGTCGGCCTGGCCTACACCGCGGAATTTGGCAGCAACAGCCGCAACCAGGGTCTGACGGGCCAGTGGGCGATGGCGTTTTAAAGGCGAAAAAAAAGGGGGCACATGCCCCCCGAGGATTAAACGTTAGTGTCGAAGGCTGTATCAGCCTTCGACTTCAATCAAGATTTCGCCAGGGTTCACCCGGTCGCCCTTGGCCACATGGACAGCGGTCACCTTGCCGGCAATCGGTGCCTGCACTTCGGTTTCCATCTTCATGGCTTCGGTAATCAACACTGCCTGACCGGCCTTGACCACGTCGCCTTCCTTGACCAGCACGTCAACGATATTGCCCGGCATTGCGGTGCTGACATGGCCCGGCTCGCTGGCCTGCTTGCGCTTGCTGCTGCCGCCGCCGACAAATTCGTTGAGCGGCTCGAACACCACTTCTTCCGGCATACCGTCGATGGACAGGTAGAAATGACGCTTACCTTCGGCTTTCACGCCGACACCGGTGATGTCCACGCGGTAGCTTTCGCCGTGTACGTCGATGACGAACTCGGTCGGCACACCTTCGCCACCGGCACGGGCTACGCCGCCGGCTTCAGGGATGGGTAACAACACTTCCGGGGCCAAGGTGCCGGCGTCGCGTTCTTCGAGGAACTTGCGGCCGATGTCCGGGAACATGGCGTAGGTCAGCACGTCTTCTTCGGATTTGGCCAATGCGCCGATTTCTCCGCGCAGCTTGGTCATCTCTGGCTTAAGCAGGTCGGCTGGGCGCACGTCGATCACTTCTTCGCTGCCGATGGCCTGGCGACGCAACTGCTCGTTCACAGTGCCCGGCGCTTTGCCGTAGCCGCCTTGCAGGTAAAGCTTCACCTCATTGGTGATGGTCTTGTAGCGCTCACCGGCCAGCACGTTGAAGAACGCTTGAGTGCCGACGATCTGCGACGTTGGCGTGACCAGCGGCGGGAAGCCGAGGTCTTCACGCACACGCGGGATTTCGGCCAGTACTTCGCTCATACGGTTGAGGGCGCCCTGCTCTTTCAACTGGTTGGCCAGGTTGGAAATCATCCCGCCCGGTACCTGGTTGACTTGCACACGGGTGTCGACGGCGGTGAATTCGCTTTCGAACTGGTGGTACTTCTTGCGCACGGCGTAGAAGTACAGACCGATCTCTTGCAGCAGTTCCAAGTCGAGGCCGGTATCGAATTCGCTGCCTTTAAGGGCGGCGACCATCGACTCGGTACCCGGGTGGCTGGTGCCCCAGGCGAAGCTGGAGATGGCCGTGTCGATATGGTCTGCACCGTTTTCGATGGCCTTGAGTTGGCACATCGCGGCCAAGCCGGCGGTGTCATGGGAGTGGATGAATATCGGCAGGTTCTGCTCGGCCTTCAGCGCCTTGACCAGCTCGCCGGTGGCGTATGGGGTCAGCAGGCCGGCCATGTCCTTGATCGCGATCGAATCGCAACCCATGGATTCCAGTTGCTTGGCCTGCGCCACGAACGCCTCGATGGTGTGCACCGGGCTCGTGGTGTAAGCGATGGTGCCTTGGGCATGTTTGCCGGCGGCTTTTACGGCTTCGATGGCCACGCGCAGGTTACGCACATCGTTCATCGCATCGAAGATACGGAACACATCGATGCCATTCACTGCTGCCTTGGCGACGAAGGCTTTCACCACATCGTCGCTGTAATGGCGGTAGCCCAGCAGGTTCTGACCACGCAGCAACATTTGCAGGCGGGTGTTAGGCAACGCGGCGCGCAGTTTGCGCAGGCGCTCCCACGGGTCTTCTTTCAGAAAGCGTACGCAGGCGTCGAAGGTCGCGCCGCCCCAGACTTCCAGGGACCAGTAGCCGACTTTGTCGAGCTTGTCGCAGATCGGCAGCATGTCGTCGGTACGCATGCGGGTCGCCAGCAACGATTGGTGGGCGTCGCGCAGGATGGTGTCGGTTACGAAGATTTTCTTGCTCATTATTATGTTCCTCACAGGCCTGCGTGGGCGGCGATGGCGGCGGCGATGGCCAGGGCCAGCTCTTCGGGTTTGCGCTTGATCGAGTAGTTGGTCAGCTCAGGGTGGCTTTCCACAAAACTGGTGTTGAACTGGCCGCTGCGGAATTCCGGGTTGCGCAGGATTTCCTGGTAGTAGGCGGCAGTGGTCTTCACGCCTTGCAGGCGCATGTCGTCCAGGGCACGCAGGCCGCGGTCCATGGCTTCTTCCCAGGTCAACGCCCACACCACCAGTTTGAGGCACATGGAGTCGTAGAACGGTGGGATGGTGTAGCCGGTATAGATAGCCGTGTCAGTGCGCACGCCGGGACCGCCGGGCGCGTAATAACGAGTGATCTTGCCGAAGCTTGGGAGGAAGTTGTTTTTCGGGTCTTCCGCGTTGATGCGGAACTGCAACGCGAAGCCACGGTGCTGGATGTCTTCCTGTTTCACCGATAGAGGCAGGCCCGAGGCGATGCGGATCTGCTCACGAACGATGTCGATCCCGGTGATTTCTTCGGTGATGGTGTGTTCCACCTGAACCCGGGTGTTCATTTCCATGAAGTACACCTCGCCCTCGGCGAGCAGGAACTCCACGGTGCCGGCGTTCTCGTAGCCCACGGCCTTGGCCGCGCGCACCGACAGGTCGCCGATGTAGGCGCGCTGTTCAGGGGTCAGCTGTGGGCTTGGGGCGATCTCGATCAGCTTCTGGTTGCGACGCTGGATCGAGCAATCGCGCTCGAACAGGTGCACCACGTTGCCGAAGCTGTCACCGAGGATCTGCGCCTCAATGTGCTTGGGATTGACGATGCATTTTTCCAGGAACACTTCCGCCGAACCAAAGGCCTTGGTGGCTTCGGAGATGACGCGGGGGAAGGCTTGTTCAAGTTCTTCGCGACTGTTGCAACGACGAATCCCGCGACCGCCACCACCCGAGGTGGCCTTGAGCATCACCGGGTAACCAATGCGGTCGCCTTCGGTGAGGGCTTCGGCGATGTCGGCGACGTTGCCTTCGGTGCCTGGCGTGACCGGCACGCCGGCTTTGATCATGCTGCGGCGCGCTTCGGTCTTGTCGCCCATGCGGCGGATCACTTCAGCGGACGGGCCGATGAACTTGATCCCACGCTCAGCACAGATGTCTGCCAACTCGGCATTTTCCGACAGGAAGCCATAGCCAGGATGCAGCGCATCACAACCGGTTTCCACGGCCAGGTTCACCAGCTTGCGCGGGTTCAGATAACCGGCCAAAGGCTCGGCACCAATGCTGTGAGCTTCGTCGGCACGTTTAACGTGCAACGCGTGGCGGTCGGCGTCGGAATAGACCGCGACCGAGCGAATGCCCATCTCGGCGCAAGCACGCACGATTCGTACGGCAATTTCACCACGGTTGGCGATCAGGATCTTTTTTATCACTTGGAAATTCCCTTGAGCCGATTGCTGCGTTCTTCGACCCCTGGAGCTAGGTCGGCGCGTGACTAAATGTTTCATGACAGTCGCGAGACACACACTAAGCCCCAGCAGGGATTAACAAAAATCAATAATTATTGGGTTGTGTATAAGTAAAGACTTATAGTCACCGCATTACGGCCGGGATGGGTATTTGAATTATGCGTAAGTCATTGATGCGTATGACATTGCGTCAATTGCAGATTTTCAATGAAGTGTGCGATTTACGCTCTTACAGCCGTGCAGCCGAGGAAATGTCTCTGACGCAACCGGCCGTCAGCCTGCAAATTCGTCAGCTGGAGGAGCTGATCGGCCAGCCGCTCTTCGATTACGTCGGTAAAAAACTCTACATGACCGAGGCCGCCGAGGCGCTGCAACGGGCCAGTCGTGACATCTTCGGGCGCCTGGAAAACCTCGATATGCAGCTGTCGGACATGCAAGGTTCATTGCAAGGTCAGCTAAAGCTCGCGATTGAATCCAGTGCCAAGTATTTCGTGCCGCACCTGTTTGCCGCGTTCAAGCACCAGCATCCGGAAGTACAACTGCACCTGACGGTGGTCAACCGCGCCCAGGTGATCCGGCGTCTTTCCGACAACCGCGACGACCTCGTGATTATGTCCATGGTGCCCCAAGACATGGGGTTGGAATTCCTGCCGTTTCTCAACAATCCGATTGTTGCCGTCGCTCCACCCGATCATCCATTGAGTCTGCAGGGGCCACTGCGTCTGCAAGACCTGGAGCCTTACACACTATTGGTGCGCGAACCGGGCTCCGGCACGCGACTGGCCTGCGAGGAGTATTTCAAGGAGAAGCGCGTGCACTTCACCCAGACGGTGGAAGTGGCTTCGGCCGAGGCGCAGCGTGAATGCGTGTGCGCAGGCTTGGGCGTGGCTTTGCTGACGCGCCATGCGGTGAATATGGAACTGGCCACCGGCGGGCTCAAGGAGCTGCCGGTGGAAGAGCTGCCGCTGTACCGCAGTTGGTGCCTGGTGCAAGCCAAGGCCAAGCGCCTTTCACCGGTGGCCCATGCGTTCCTGGGCTTTATTCGCAGCGAGCGTGTGCAAATCAGCGCGCTGGCTGAACGCTTCGCTGGGCAGCCGCGGGTGCCTGCCAGTGGAGTTCTGGGTAGTCACTGATGCTCTGGAGCAGTTGGCGCTCCTGGCAACGGTCTTCAATTGCGCGACGGAACGCCATGCGACGCTGGTCTTCCTGCTGACGACGGGTCTTTACAGTGCTGTTGCTGTCTTCGTAGGGACGGGCCATTTGGTGTCTCCCAAAGCGAGTACGGGGAGTACAGGATGGGTAGTAGCGATGACGGTTTAACGGCGCGGGGGTTACAGGACGATGAATCTTCCGAATAGGTAAACAATCCAAATGTGGGAGGGGGCTTGCTCCCGATTACAGTACATCAGCCGATTTCTCTTTGACTGACCCACTGCTATCGGGAGCAAACCCCCTCCCACATTTTGAGCGTGTATGGCCCTGGATCAGTCGTCGAGGGCTTTGACGGACTTGGGCGACAACCGCAGGCTACGCAAGCTGCGTTTCACACTCTTGAGGTGGTTGACCAGGCTCGGTCCGCGCGCCATGGCCACGCCCATCGCCAACACATCGATTACCACCAGATGGGCGATGCGTGACGTCAGAGGCGTGTAGATCTCGGTGTCTTCATGCACGTCGATCGCCAGGTTGACTGTGGACAGTTCGGCCAACGGCGTCTGACTCGGGCACAGAGTAATCAACGACGCGCCGCTTTCACGCACCAGATTGGCGGTGATCAGCAGATCCTTGGAGCGGCCCGACTGGGAAATACAGATCGCCACATCCGTCGGCTTCAAAGTCACCGCCGACATCGCCTGCATATGCGGGTCGCTGTAAGCCGCTGCTGTCAGCAGCAGGCGGAAGAATTTGTGCTGGGCATCTGCCGCCACCGCGCCGGACGCACCGAAGCCGTAGAACTCCACACGCTGGGCCTGGGACATGGCAGTCACGGCTTTTTGCAGCTCCACCGGGTCGAGTTTCTCGCGCACTTCCATGAGGGTGTGCAAGGTGGTGTCAAAGATCTTGAGGCTGTAATCGGCGACGGAGTCGTCTTCATGGATTGCAAACTGACCAAAACTGGCACCGGCGGCCAGGCTTTGGGCCAATTTGAGTTTCAGGTCCTGGAACCCGGAGCAACCGATGGCGCGGCAGAAGCGCACGATGGTGGGCTCGCTGATGCCAACGCTGTGGGCCAAGTCGGCCATGGAACTGTGCATCACAGCCGCAGGGTCAAGCAGCACGTGATCGGCAACCTTGAGTTCCGATTTGCGTAACAGGTGGCGCGACTGGGCGATATGTTGCAACAGGTTCAAAGGACGGACTCTTGTTATTGGCAGGGCCAGGGGATGTAGCAAGCTTGTAGTTATACTACAAGAATTGTCGTTTTGCCCGTCCGACGCATCACTTAATTGCCCTGCCACCCTCATATTCAAAGGCCAGGAGCTTTGTAGCCACTCCGGCGCCCTTGGCGTCGCTAAGGATAATCTGCATTTTTCCGTAACAATTCTGCCAACCCGTCAGCCTGCATCGGCCGGCTGATCAAATACCCCTGCACTTCGTCGCAACGCTCCGCCCGCAGGAAATCCAGCTGCTGCTGATCTTCCACGCCTTCGGCCACGACCTTGAGCGCCAAGCCGTGGGCCATGGCGATAATCGCTCGGGTGATGGCCGCATCCTCGCGCCCCTGTCCAAGCCCACGGATAAAGGTCTGGTCGATTTTCACGTAGTCCACAGGGATGCGCTTGAGGTAGCTGAGGGACGAGTAACCCGTGCCAAAGTCATCGATGGCAAGCTTCACCCCCAGGTCACGCAGTTGCTGGAAAGTGGCGATGATGTGTTCAACGCTGTCGAGCAGTTGGCTCTCAGTCAGTTCCAGCTCCAGGTATTGCGGGTCCAGGCCGGTTTCTTCCAATACTTGGCGCACCAGGCTGACCAGCTTGCCCTGGCGCAATTGGTGAACCGAGAGATTCACCGACACCCGAATCGAAGCCAACCCCTGGCGCTGCCATTCACAGGCTTGCCAGCAAGCCTCGCGCAACACGAATTCGCCCAGCGGCACGATAAGGCCCGTTTCTTCGGCCAGGCCGATAAAGTCGCAGGGCGGCACCATGCCCCATTGTGGATGCTCCCAACGCACCAACGCTTCAGCAGCATTGAGCCTACCGGTGGCCAGGCACAGTTTCGGCTGGTAGAACACCGAAAGCTGGCGCTCCTCGATGGCTTTACGCAGATGGTTTTCCAACTGCAGGCGCTCAAGGGTGCTGCCTTGCAGGCTGTCGGTGTAGAACTGGAAGTTGTTGCCGCCCAGGTGCTTGGCGTGTTGCATGGCCATATTCGATTGGTTGACCAGCTCGGAAATTTCACGCGCATTGTCCGGCAGCAAACTCACGCCCATCGAAGCGCTAACCACCAGCTCATGCCCCTCCACCGTCACCGGCACTCGCAGCTTGGCCAGCAGCCGCGTGGCCACCCGCGCCAGGCTCGACAAGCTACCGTAGGCGTCAAACAAGACAGCGAACTCATCGCCGGACAGGCGTGCAATGGTGTCGGCTTCGGGCAAGGCGTTGATCAACCGGCGGGCCATCTTTTGCAGCAACTGATCGGCCACCTCATGGCCCAAGCTGTCATTGAGCAGCTTGAAGCGATCTAGGTTGATATGCAGCAACGCCAGACTGCGCCCGCCCTGGCGCACGCGCTGGTGGGCTTCGCGCAGCCGTTCGCGGAACAGCGAGCGGTTGGCCAGTCCGGTCAATTCATCGTAGTGAGTGAGATAGCGCATGCGCTCCTCGGACTCGCGCCGCGCCGACAGATCAGCGAAGAAGCCCACGATGTGACTGACTTTCCCACGAACATCACGCACAACATTTAATTGCAGCCACTGCGGGTAAAGCTCGCCGTTCTTGCGTGTTTCCACCAGTTCGCCCTGCCAGGTGCCGTGACTGAGCAAAGCTTGGCGGATCACCGGGAAGTGGCGTCGGGCATCGCGGCTGCTGGGTAGCTCCACCACGTTGCGACCGAGCATGTCATCAATGTCAAAACCGGTGACGCGACTGAAGGCCTGGTTGACTGCGATCAGCGCGTAATCCGGGTCGAGGATCACGATGCCTTCGCTGGCGGCTTCGAACACCGTCGAGGCCAGCCGCTGTTGTTCTTCGAGCGCCTTGCCGGCACTGATGTCGCGCCGCGTACCGAGCATTCGAATTACTCGCCCGCTCGCAGCGCGCTCCACCGCGCGGCCACGGTCTTCGATCCATACCCAGTGACCATCGCCATGGCGCACGCGGTATTCCACCTGGTAATCCTCGGTGCGCCCCTTGAGGTGCTCCACCAACGCGCGTTTGAGCAACGGTAAGTCATCCGGGTGCAAGCGCGGTTTGAGGTGGCCGAGCATGGCCGTGACGTACTCCGGCTCCAGGCCGAACAGCTCTTTGAGCTGGGTGTGGTGGACTTCGTCGGTTTGCAGGTTCCAGTCCCACAAGCCCAGTTCGCTGGCTTGCAACGCCATGGCCAGACGCGCTTCACTTTTATTCAGGGCCAGGCTGGCGACGTCCAACTCCTGGCTACGTTGCGCCACACGGTCCTGCAGGCCGATCTGGGCTTCGCGCAGCTCTTGCTCGACCTGACGGCGCTGCTCGACTTCACGCACCAAATCCTGATTCAACTGTTCGCTGCGCTGCTGCGCCTGCTGGAGATGCTCGATCAGCGCCTGGTTCTGGAAACGCCGCAGGAGTTCACGCTGGATCAGGCGGTTGACCTGCCAGGCCACCAGGTTCAGCGACACCAGCAGGATCAGGCCGAGCACACCCCAACCTTGTTGCTGCGGGCTACCATCCCATAACAGGTAGACAATAGACGGCACCAGGCACGGCACAGCGAAGGATAGAAACGCCGGCAGGCTCACGGCGTAGGCCACGCTGGCCGATAATGTCGCCGCGCCGATCAGGCCGAACACCCAGGCTTGCTGCATGAAGCTGTTAACCGGCGCCAGGGCGATGGCCGCAGTGGCCAGCGTCAGGCCACTGACCGCCGAACCGAGCATGAACATGCGCCGCCACACCGGCTGCGCCTGTCGGCTGGGCATCGCCGAATCAAACGCCGCTACCTGGATCACGCGCATGGCCACCAGGGCGAGGAGCCACACCAGCCAGATGCTGTCGAGCAGGTATTGTTTGGGGTTCCACAGCAGCCAGGCGCATACCAGGCCGTTCACCAACATTAATAGGGTCGGCAGCAGCGAACCTTGATACAACAGGCGAGTGCGCTCGACCGCCATCTCAGTGGCGTAGTGTTTACGGATAACCTGCGCAGGCGCCATCGAGGGGCCAGGCAGGTCGGTGCTGAGGGTCATAGGCAGTGTTCTTATAATGGTGAGCCCGAAACGTGGACGGAGCATACACAAGCAAACGCTTGGGCCAAACTGCTCCACGTCATAAAAACTGCGTGGTCACACGCCGCAAAGCTCGGTGCCAGACGGCTTCAGCGAGACCCGGCGCGGGCTGTGGGCATTGACCGACCGGTCATCACCCTGAGCAGAATATTGAGCCGGCCCGGATCACGTTGAATATTTTCCATCGACCACCCGGCATTGGGATTTGCCCGACTCCCCCCAGCACCCTAGAATGCGCCGATGCGCGATGATCTCTCTCTTTTGCTGAACTCCCTCAACGATGCCCAACGCCAGGCCGTAGCGGCCCCCGTTGGCCGTCAGTTGGTCCTGGCCGGTGCTGGCTCCGGTAAAACCCGAGTGCTGGTGCACCGTATCGCCTGGTTGATCCAGGTCGAAAACGCGTCTCCGCACTCAATCCTGTCGGTGACGTTCACCAACAAGGCCGCTGCCGAGATGCGCCATCGCATCGAACAGTTGATGGGCATCAGCCCGGCCGGCATGTGGGTCGGCACCTTCCACGGCCTTGCGCACCGCCTGTTGCGGGCCCATTGGCAGGAAGCTGGCCTCGCCCAGACCTTCCAGATCCTTGACAGCGACGACCAGCAACGCCTGGTCAAGCGCGTGATCCGCGAACTCGGCCTCGACGAACAGCGTTGGCCCGTGCGCCAGGCGCAGTGGTTTATCAACGGCCAGAAAGACGAAGGCCTGCGCCCGCAACATATTCAAGCCAGCGGCGATCTTTTCCTGGCCACCATGCGCAGCATTTATGAAGCCTATGAGGCTGCTTGCGCACGTGCCGGCGTGATCGACTTCTCCGAACTGCTGCTGCGCGCCCTCGACCTGTGGCGCGACAACCCCGGCTTGCTGGCCCATTACCAGAAACGCTTCCGCCACATTCTGGTGGATGAGTTCCAGGACACCAACGCCGTGCAGTACGCCTGGTTGCGCCTGCTGGCCAAGGGCGGCGACAGCCTGATGGTAGTGGGTGACGACGACCAGTCCATCTACGGCTGGCGTGGCGCGAAAATCGAGAACATCTACCAGTATTCCGAAGACTTCCCGGACGCGGACACTATCCGTCTGGAGCAGAACTACCGTTCTACCGCTGGCATCCTCAAGGCCGCCAACGCCTTGATCGCCAACAATACCGGACGCCTGGGCAAAGAGCTGTGGACCGACGGCGGCGAAGGCGAAGCGATCAACCTGTACGCCGCCTTCAATGAGCACGATGAAGCGCGCTACGTGGTGGAAACCATTGAAAGCGCCCTGAAAACCGGCCTGGCACGTAGCGATATCGCGATTCTGTACCGCTCCAACGCCCAATCGCGGGTATTGGAAGAAGCCTTGCTGCGCGAACGCATCCCGTACCGCATCTATGGCGGTCAGCGCTTCTTCGAGCGTGCGGAAATCAAGAACGCCATGGCCTACCTGCGCTTGCTGGAAGGTCGCGGCAATGATGCGGCGCTGGAGCGGGTGATCAATATCCCGGCCCGCGGTATCGGCGAAAAAACCGTCGAAGCAATCCGCGACCACGCGCGCCACGCCGACGTGTCGATGTGGGAAGCCATGCGCTTGCTGATCGCCAACAAAGGCCTGACCGGGCGGGCAGCGGGTGCGCTGGGCGTGTTTGTAGAGCTGATCGAGAATCTGGCCGCCAAGTGCCTGGAAATGCCCCTGCACTTGATGACCCAGACCGTGATCGAGCAGTCCGGACTGATCGCCTATCACGAAGCGGAAAAAGGCGAAAAAGGCCAGGCCCGAGTAGAAAACCTTGAGGAACTGGTCAGCGCAGCCCGCGCGTTCGAAAACACCGAAGAAGACGAAGAGCTGACTCCACTCGCAGCATTCCTCGGCCACGCCTCGCTGGAAGCCGGTGATACCCAGGCCGATGAGCATGAAGACAGCATCCAGCTGATGACCTTGCACAGCGCCAAGGGCCTGGAATTCCCGTACGTGTTCCTGGTGGGCATGGAAGAAGGCCTGTTCCCCCACAAGATGAGCCTGGAAGAGCCCGGCCGTCTTGAAGAAGAACGTCGCCTGGCCTACGTGGGTATCACTCGGGCGATGCAGAACCTGGTCATGACCTACGCCGAGACCCGACGCCTGTACGGCAGCGAGACCTACAACAAGGTGTCGCGCTTCGTACGTGAAGTACCGAAGGGCCTGATTCAGGAAGTTCGCCTGTCCAACAGCGTCAGCCGCCCGTTCGGTGGCGGCCAACAGCAGAACTCCAGCAGTATGTTTGCCGGTTCCGAGATTCCGGAAACTCCGTTCAGCTTGGGCCAGCAGGTCAGGCATGCGGTCTTCGGTGAGGGCGTGATCCTCAATTTCGAAGGCGCTGGCGCCCAGGCACGAGTGCAGGTGAACTTCGCCGAAGGCAGCAAATGGCTGATGATGGGTTACGCGAAGCTCGAAGCAGTCTGAAACATTTGCCTACATGAAGCTTATTGGCCCGCCCTTGTATTCAACGAGCGCGGGCCAATATCAGTAATCAGTCCTACAGATCCTTCGGAATCGGTCTTACGCAAAAGCCCGAAACATTATGCCGCTAGCCACTGCCACTACACCTGTGCAACATGGCGCGCGTGCAATCCACAAATGGGAATTCCCTTTATGAAACGTTTTCTTAGCATCGCCATGGCGTTGTGCATCGGCCTGACGATGAGCCTCGACGCCAACGCCAAACGCTTCGGTGGCGGCAAAAGCTCGGGTGCGGCACCGACTCACCAGACCAGCCAAATGGCTCCATCCGCCGGTGCAGGCGGTGCTGCCGCTTCCGCAGGCGCAGCCGGTGCTGCTGGCGCCGCAGCCAAGGCTGGCGGTGCTTCACGCTGGCTTGGCCCTCTGGCCGGTATCGCGGCCGGTGGCCTGCTCGCCTCCATGTTCATGGGCGGCGGCTTCGAGGGCATGCAGATCTTCGACATCCTGATCATGGCCGTCATCGCCTTCCTGGTCTTCCGCTTTATCGCCGCCCGTCGCCGCAAGCAGCAGGAGCACCTGGCTCCAGCCGGCGCGCCAATGCAGCGTGAAGTGTTCGAGCAGAAACCAGCCATGGGCTCGATCTTTGGTGGTTCGGCAGCGCCTGCTGCGGCCCGTCCGGTGATCAACGCACCGGCCTGGTTCAATGAAGAGCGCTTCGTCGAAGCGGCCCGCAGCCACTTCCAGTCCCTGCAGCAACACTGGGACGCCAACGAAATGGACAAGATCGCCGAGTTCGTGACCCCGCAACTGCTGGAGTTCCTCAAACGCGAACGTGCCGAGATCGGCGACGCGTTCCAGTCGACCTACATTGACGACCTGCGCGTTCAGTTGGACGGTGTGGATGATCGCGCCGACAAGACCATCGCTACCCTGACCTTCAGCGGTGTGTCGAAGACCTCGCGTTTCGACCAGGGCGAAGTGTTCAGCGAAAGCTGGAACATGGAACGCCCTCAAGGCGAGAACCAGCCATGGCTGGTCGCCGGTATTCGCCAAAACGGCTGATACCCACGCGCTTGAGCACGCCGTAACGAAAAACCCCGGACATGTCTCATGTCCGGGGTTTTCTATTTCACGGTTGCACTTATAGCGAGCTACTGTATAAAACGCCCCTATAAACCGCGCCATCTAGCAAGAGGATCCCGGCCGTGGAAGAAATCATCGAACAATTGCGTGAAGCCAACGAACCGGTCCCGGTTCCTCTGGAACTGCCTGACGAAGATCAACTGGTGGAAATCGAAGAACAACTGTTCATCGACATCCCGTTTGTCTTCCGTGAATTCCTGCTGACCGTCAGCGATGTGGTGTACGGCAGCCTGGAACCGGTGACCGTCACCGACCCGCAATCCCACACGTACCTGCCGGATGTGGCAGCCAACGCCTGGGATGCCGGCGTTGACCGCAGCATGATCCCGATCTGCCAGGATGGCGACGACTACTACTGCGTTGAAGAAGACGGCACCGTGGTGCTGTGGTCCGGCGAAGAAGAACTCGTCACTGAAGAGACGTGGGAATCGGTTTGGCACTGGGCGCGGGATGTTTGGCTGGAAAGCTGAGTCCTGTCACCCGTGGCGGACCGGTTTTTGTGGCGAGCAAGCTCGCTCGCCACAAGCGAATGCACCGCAGCACCTTAGTGCTCCGACGTGTCCTTGTGATTATCCAGAGTCTCCAGCAAGGCCACCTGCATCCGCGTATGCACGCGAATGAACCAGCGCCACAGAACGGCCGCTACCGCCGCCGCGACTACTGCAATCAGCACCAGCAACTTGTTGGTCGGCAAAATGCTGGCCGACAAGGCTGCCAATAGCAGAAAGATCACCAGCAGCGACAGAATCGGGATCAGCTCCGAGATTACCCTTCGCACACGCTGGGTATGTCGCCCGGCCATTTCCGGCTTCACGCTCATTTCTGCCAGCAGCATCGACAGCGCCTTGAGCTTGCGGTAAGCCGCTATCAAGAACGGCAGCGACAACAACAACGCCCCTCCCCAGATCAACGCCTTCTGCCAGCTCGGATCACTGATCCAACCCTCCAGATACCCACCAATGCGCACCGCAAAAAAGCTGCCAGCGAAGAAGATCGCGATCACCAGCGCGAGGTTCACCCCTACTTGCAGGATGATCTTGCGGATCATCGACGCCAGCATCGCGCCCTCGCCCTGAGGCTGAATGCTGCGCAACCACTCGCCGTACATCCCGAAGACCCGACTCATGCGCTTGGGCATCACTGCCGCAATCTTCAGCGACAGGGGATCAGCACCGCGAATCAGGTAGGGCGTGAGCAGTGTAGTGATCGCCGAAACCGCCACCGCCACCGGATACAGGAAGTCGCTGGTTACCTGCAAGGTCATGCCCAGCGCGGCGATAATGAAGGAGAACTCGCCAATCTGTGACAGCCCCATGCCCACGCGCAGTGAGGTGCGGCCGTCATTACCGGCGATAAATGCGCCCAGGCCGCAGGACAGCATCTTGCCCAGCACCACGGCCACGGTGATTACCGCGATTGGCCAGGCATATTGCAGCAGGATCTGCGGGTCAATCATCAAGCCAATCGCCACAAAAAAGATGGCGCTGAACATGTCGCGAACCGGCTCGATCAGGCGTTCTATCTTAATCAACTGCTTGGACTCGGCCATGATCGCGCCGATAAGGAATGCCCCCAGCACCATGCTGTATTCCAGCTTGACCACCAGTAGGCAAAAGCCGAAGCACAGGCCCAATACGGTGATCAGCAGCATCTCATTGCTTTCGAACTTAGCTACGTAAGCCAGCAGACGCGGCACCAGCAAGATGCCAATCACCAAGGCGACGATCATGAACAGCGAGAGCTTGCCGACGGTGGAGAACACCTCGCCGGAGCTCACGGTGCCGCTGACGGCGATGCTCGACAGCAAGGCGATGATGCCGATGCCAAGGATGTCTTCAACGATCAACACGCCGAAAATCAGCTGGGCAAAACGCTGGTTCTTCATTTTCAGGTCATTGAGGGCCTTGACGATGATGGTGGTCGAGGAAATCGCCAGGATCGCGCCGAGGAAGAGTGAGTCCATGGTGTTCCAGTCGAACCAGCGGCCGATTTCGTAGCCGATCCAGATCATCAGGATGATTTCCAGGAAGGCTGCGATAAACGCCGTCGCGCCCACCTTGAACAACTTGCGCAGGCTGAACTCCAGGCCCAGGCAGAACATCAGGAAGATCACCCCCAGCTCGGCGAGGGTCTTGATGGTGTCTTCGTCGTGGATCAGACCGAACGGCGGCGTGTGGGGGCCGATGATGAAGCCGGCGACGATGTAACCCAGCACCACCGGCTGCTTGAGGCGGTGAAACAGGATGGTGACCCCCCCTGCCACCAGCATGATCACGGCCAAGTCCTGGATAAAGCTGATGGCGTGCATGGCGAGGGGCTCCTTGAGGGTACTGGCGCTTTTCCCACTTCCGCCCACGCACATGAAAATGCGCAAAGTGCGGAAGGAAAAGTCTGCCTTGATCGTAAGAAATGCCCTGACATGGGCTTTTGAAGGTTAACACCGCGACTTCCAGCAGAAAGCCGGTGCAATATATGGAAACAGATCGGTGCAGGCGTGACGGCAAGCCGCCCACCGGCGTCCCGTAAGGGATGGCGCTGCAAAGATTCCAGCACCCGCAGAGGTGCACCCCAACCAATGCCTACAACCCGTGAGTGTGTTATGGAACCCGGAAACGCCCAGCTGTCGATGACGGTATTGATGACCCCTGACATGGCCAACTTCTCAGGCAATGTCCACGGCGGCACCCTGCTCAAGTACCTCGACGAAGTGGCCTACGCCTGTGCGAGCCGTTATGCCGGTCGCTATGTGGTGACGTTGTCGGTGGATCAGGTGATTTTTCGCGAACCGATCCATGTCGGCGAATTGGTGACGTTCCTTGCATCGGTCAACTACACCGGCAATACGTCGATGGAAGTGGGCATCAAGGTGGTGACCGAGAACATCCGCGAGCGCTCGGTGCGTCATACCAACAGCTGCTTCTTCACCATGGTGGCGGTGGACGACCAGCGTAAACCCGCTGCCGTACCACCGCTGCAACCCCATAACAGTGAAGACAAGCGCCGGTTCGTGCAGGCCCAGCAACGCCGGCAGATTCGCCAGGAGCTGGAGAAGCGCTACCAGGAAATCAAGGCAGACGCGCTGTAAGTCCCAAGCCGCAAACCCGATCAAAAATGTGGGGGGCTTGCCCCCGATTGCAGTGGGTCAGCCATTACTTAGGTAGCTGATACACCGCCATCGGGAGCAAGCCCCCTCCTACATTGGGTGTTGTGTACTTACAATCCGATCGGGGTGGCTTCAAAGCGCACACGTGGGTGGGCAATGCGATCCTGGGCCCGCACCAACTCCAACTCGTAACTGGCGCAAGCCTGGGTTTCCAGCAGCACTTCGTGCACGGCCGCTGCGGTGAATTCAAACGCGGCCAGCAGGCTGTCGCCTAACAACACCCGCGCCAGGAACAACCCCGAGGTCAGGTCGCCCACGCCCACCGGTTGGCGCGGGAACGCCAGCAGCGGTCGACGCAGGTGCCAGCTGCCGTCGGCGGTCACCAGCAGCATCTCGAAACCGTCCGGCAACTTGCCCGGGTAATCCAAGTGTTTGACCAGCACGGCTTTAGGCCCGCGAGCCAGCAACGCCTTGGCCATAGCCAGACAATCGAACAGCGATTGCGGTTTGCGCCCGGCAAAGCTGTCCAATTCCAGTTGGTTGGGGCACAGGAAGTCGGCCATGGCGACGGCTTCATCGAGCAGGAAATCGCTGACTTCCTGGGGCACGATGCAGCCTTTTTCAGGATGACCCATCACCGGGTCGCACAGGTACAAGGCCTTGGGATTGATCGCTTTAATACGCGCCACACCGGTGAGAATCGCCCGGCCCTGAGCCGCGCTGCCCAGATAGCCGGACAGCACCGCATCACAGTTGCCCAACTCACCGATGGCGGCAATCCCTTCCACCAACGCCGGAATTTGCTGCGGCGCCAACACTTCGCCCGCCCACTGGCCATACTGGGTGTGGTTGGAGAACTGCACAGTGTTAAGCGGCCAGACGTTCACCCCGACCCGCTGCATGGGGAACACGGCGGCGCTGTTTCCGGCGTGGCCAAAGACCACATGAGACTGGATCGCAAGCAGATGAGGTGTGCGTTTCATGCAGGGGATTTCCGTAAAGCCATTGAAATTCTGGCCGCGCAGTATGCGACTAAACACAGCCTGTACGACAGGCCAGCGACACAGTTAAGCTGCTCTCACTTTGTTGGAGTTTTTCGCATGCTGACCCTGGGAAACATCTTCGTGTTGATGCTGCTGGCGACCGGCGCCGCCTGGGTTTGGCACAACCACGGCCTGCGCGAACGGGCGCTCGCGCGGGTGAAGCAGCATTGCGCCAAGCTCGATATCGAATTGCTCGACGGTGCCGTAGCGTTGAAACGCATCGGTTTTGTGAAGGACGCCAATGGCCGGCGGCGTCTGGCGCGTATCTATAATTTCGAGTTCACCGTCACGGGCGAGACCCGTCACAGCGGGACCATCACGCAGTTTGGCGCCCATAGCGCGCAGATCGAACTGGCGCCCTACCCGTTCGAGGCCAAGGAAGCGCTGCCCAGTGCTGAAGTCATTGAGCTGAGCCAATGGCGTCAGAACCATGCGACTAAAAACCGTCAGTAACGGCAGGCAGTCAGCGCGGCCTGCAATGCAGCCATATCCTGTGGTGTGCTGAAGATCAATTCGATACGTGAGTCGCGGCGCCATTCGCTGGGGTGCCAGGCGAGCGGGCTGTTATCCACACCGTTGGCCGAGATCCACCCATCACGGCTGTGGATAACCAGTTTGGCGCGGCGCCACTCAAGCGATGTCAGCCACAGGTGCAGACGCTCGGAATCGAATTTCTGGCTCGGGTGCCAGCGCCAACCGATACTCCAACCGCCCTCCTGGGCCTGGCTCAGGCAGATCGGCAATGCCGGATCGCTCCAGATAGCCGGCAATTGAGCCAGCCCCTTGGGCACCTCGACGTTATCCACAGCCTCTTCAGCCTGCGCATTCAAACCTGGCAGTTTGCCGAGCGGCACGTACGCCTGCCGCGTCCAATAAATGCCACGGGCGGGTAGCTGTCGTTCGACGGCCTCGCGTTGCGCAGCATCCAGCCCCTCATCCTTGTTCAACACCAACAGCCCGGCACTGGCCAACGCTTCCTGCTGCGCTGGCGGCAAGGGTTTGCCCGCAGCCAGCGCTTGGGCATCCAGCACCAGCACACAAGGCTGAACCGCAAGCACCGTCTGCCACGGCGCTTCGCGCAACTGCTGGAGCAACTGCGCAGGATGGCCCAGGCCCGAGGGTTCGATAAACAACCGATCCGGCTTGGCCTTACGCAGCAACCGGCCCAGGCCTACCTGGAACGGTGCGCCATTCACACAACACAGGCAGCCACCGGCGACCTCGCCCAAGGCAATGCCGTCGTCGTCCTGGGTCAGCAACGCAGCATCCAGGCCGATCTGCCCAAACTCATTAATCAGCACCGCCCAGCGCTCGTTGGCCGGGCGTTGGGCGAGCAGGCGCTTGATCAGGCTGGTCTTGCCAGCGCCAAGGGGCCCGGCAATCACGTGGGTGGGAATGTTCTGCAGCATAAGTGCCATCGTTCGGACCGTGTAGAGCGTTTGATCCTACGCGGTTACGCGAGCCAATCCAGCGTCAGAATCAATCGGCGCTCATCCGCTTTCAGCGCGGGGGAGCGGTGGATCAGGCCGTGGCCTTCGTTGCCATGCCATTTGGTGCCCTTGAGCAGTGCCACTTCACCGCACTGAATCTGCTCAATGCGCTCGCTGGGCTCGGCGTCCGCTTGGCTGAGTTTGCGCCGGTCCATTACCCCTTCACGCAACCACTGGCTGCCGATACCTGCATAGGTGGTGATCAGCCGCACCGGCACATGATCGACGTGAAAACGCGGGCACATGGCTTTATCCAACAATCGCAGACGAACGCCTATGCGCTTGGCGCCGAGCAGACAGGCAAAAGCACTGACCAGCCACGACACATCGGCGACAAAGCCTTCATAACCTTCAAGATCGCGGCAACTGGACGCCAATCCTCGCAAGTTCGGCTTGGCGTCTTCGCTGTTGAGTTCGATCACCATCGAATCAGCCAACGGCTCGTTGAGTGCCACAAGCAAGGCGCCGAACTCAGCGATATGCAGCGGCAACTGGCGCTGCCACAGCGCCAGGTTCACGCCGTCTTCGAGGATGTCGGACAGCGCCAGCGGGGTTTCACCGCGGGTCTGGCGAATCACGGGGCGCAGGGGGATAGCCGGTGCCAGCATCAGGCTGCCTCTTCATACCAGGGACCAAACGGATCAGCCAAAAGGCGCCACCCTTCCACGCCAAGGGCCATTTCTTCATCGGTGAGCAAGCACGCATCCAACTCGACGCGCATGTGGGCGAAGTCGATGTTCTGCCCGATAAACACCAGTTCCTGGCGGCAGTCGCCGGTGCTCAGTTGCCAGTTGCCCATAATCGCCGCGACGCTTTCTTGGTCTTGTGGCCATTGGCTTTTCGGTACGAAACGCCACCAGCGTCCGGCAAACCCGTGACGCATCAGGCCGCCTGCCTGGGACCAGCTACCGGCGTCCTGATGCTTGCTGGCCAGCCAGAAAAAGCCCTTTGAGCGCAGCAGTTTGCCGTTCACCCAAGGTCGATCGATAAAGTCGAAGAAGCGTTGCGGATGGAACGGGCGGCGTGCGCGATAGGCCATGGACGCGATGCCATATTCTTCGGTTTCCGGTACATGCTCACCGCGCAGCTCCTGCAACCAGCCTGGCGCTTGGGCCGCACGCTCGAAGTCAAAGCGGCCGGTGTTGAGGATCTTGTGCAGCGGCACCTCGCCCATGACCATCGGGATGATTTCCGCCTGAGCATTGAGACGCTCAAGGATAGCCATCAGCTCTTCACGTTCGCTGCTGCTGATCAGGTCGATCTTGCTGATCAAGATGACGTCGGCGAATTCGATCTGCTCGATCAACAGGTCGGTGATTGAACGCTCGTCTTCTTCCCCGAGGGTTTCGCCCCGTGAGGCCAGGCTTTCGGCGGCCTGGTAGTCGAGCAGGAAGTTCATGCCATCGACCACGGTAACCATGGTATCCAGGCGCGCAACATCGGCCAGGCTTTGGTCATTTTCATCGCGAAAGGTGAAGGTTTCTGCCACCGGCAACGGTTCGGAGATACCGGTGGATTCAATCAACAAGTAATCGAACCGACCTTCCTTGGCGAGTTTTCCGACTTCTTCAAGCAAGTCTTCACGCAAGGTGCAGCAGATACAGCCGTTGCTCATCTCCACCAGCTTTTCTTCGGATCGGTTGAGGGTGACGTCACGCTGCACCTCGCTGCCGTCGATGTTGATTTCACTCATGTCGTTGACAATCACCGCCACGCGCAGATTTTCGCGGTTGCGCAGGACATAGTTGAGCAATGTGCTTTTACCGGCGCCGAGAAAGCCGGACAACACGGTAACGGGGAGACGATTGGGCATCAGGTAATCCTCATCAGGGTTGGCCGGTCAAATCGCCCGTTTATGGCGTTCGCGCAGCTCTTCACGTTCTTTGGCTTCGATACACAGGGTGGCGGTGGGACGCAGCAGAAGACGTTGCAGGCCGATGGGTTCGCCGGTTTCGCGGCACCAGCCATATTCGCCACGGGCCAGCAGTTCGAGGGCGTCGTCGATCTTGTCCAGCAGCTTCTTCTCCCGTTCCAGCAGGCGCAGTTGCCACTGGCGCTGCTCTTCGGCGCTGCCCACGTCAGCCGGGTCGCTGTTGGTTTCCTGCTCGCGCAGTACCAGGAATTCGCCTTCGATACGCGCTTGCAGTTCAGTGCGCTGAGCCAACAACAGTTCGCGGAAGAAGCCATGCTGGGCTTCATTCATGTAGTCGGCAGGCGGTTGGGTCAGCAGGTCTTGTTCAGTCATGGGGAGAGGTTCACGGGTCAGGCTGTTTTTCAATGTTATAGTATAACAATACAAATAATCCAATCCCCCCCTTGCTCGCTTCGACAAAGAGGGCAATGCTTGAACGCATCCCTGCCCCGAGAAACCTTATGAAATACCTGTTGTGCGCCCTGTTACTGGCAGCGGCCGGGACTGCTTGCGCCCAAGCGCCCAGCCTGCTGGCCAACTGCACGCGCAGCGCCAACCTGCTGGCCTGTGTCGACCCACTGGGCAACGCCTACAGTGTGTCGACCGAGGGCAGTACCACGTACTTGCGCGGTTTCGAGGTGGTCGGCAAACGCTATTGGGCACAGACCAACAGCCGTTATGGGCAACTGACGTTTTTTACTGGTTTGGCGTCAGATGGGGAGGCGTGGGTCGGCTACACGCGGCGCGTGGGTTGGACCACGATCAATCGCTTCTCCAGCTCCGGCGGGGCCAGCGCCAAATTCACCTGCAGCCGCATTACCGGCTGTTAGGCCTGACCATTCTTTTGTTCCTGCACCCACGCCATGTAACTGTTCATCGGCGGATTCTTCTGGAAGTAGTTTTTCAGGCCATCGAACAAGCCATCCGCCACCGCCTGTTGATGACGCGCCGTCACCAAGCGCTGGGCGTCTCGGGCATTGGAGATAAAGCCCGTCTCCACCAGGATCGAGGGCACATCCGGTGACTTGAGCACTGCAAACGCGGCCTGTTCCACACGTTTCTGATGCAGGCTGGTAATGCTTTGCAGGCTCCCGAGCACCGAACTGCCCAGTTGCAGGCTTGAGGCGATGGTGGCGTTCATCGACATGTCGAGAATCACGCCGGCCAGCATCGGGTCTTTATCCTTCAGATTGAGCAACGTGGTAGCGCCCAACAGGTCCGCGCCGTTTTCGCGCTGGGCCATAAAGCGTGCGGTGGCCGAGGTCGCGCCGCCCTCCGACAGCGCATACACCGACGCCCCTGAAGCGGTGAGGCGCGGCGCTGCATCGGCGTGCACCGAGATAAACATATCGGCCTTGTGCTGACGGGCGATGTCCACGCGCTTGCGCAACGGCACGAAGAAATCGTCGTTGCGCACCAGTTTCACGTCAAAGCCCTTCTCGCGCTTCAAACGCTTGGCCAGCAGTTGGGCGATGGACAACACCACGTCTTTTTCGCGCTGGCCCTTGGAGCCGATAGCGCCCGGGTCTTTGCCGCCGTGGCCGGGGTCGACCACCACCATGATGTCGCGCTTCGGATGCGCCTTGCCCTCTAGCGCCACCAAAGGCGCAGGGGCAGCCGCGATCTGACGTGGCGCCTGAGTGGCGCCAGTGAGATCGAGCACCAGGCGATGCCCCTGACCCTCCTGAGGCGGCAACACAAAGCTGGTGAGCCGCATCGGTGCGGCCAGATCGAGCACGATGCGCGTATCCGATTTGCCGAAATGCCCCGAGCGAATCGAGGTGATTCCGGTGTTCTTCAACTCCAGTTGAGAAAAGTCGCCACTGAGCGCCGCGCCGCTCAGGTCGATGATCAGGCGCTCCGGCGCCGTCAGGGAGAAGGTCTTGTACTGCACCGGACCGCTGAGGTCGAACACCAACCGCAGCTTGTCATCTGAGCGCCATAAACGCGCGTTACGAATCTGCGTGGCGTGGGCCGTGAACGGCAAAACAAAAAAGGGGCTGGCCAAGAGCAGATTGAGAAGCTGACGTCTGTGCATGACAAATACCGCAGATAAATGAGCGTCTGTACTCGACATGACTGAAAAAAGGCTACGACAGAAAATTCATCGTAGACTCTATTGTTATACTATAACATGTCGAATTATTTCCAACGATGGACCTGCTCATGAACGCGCTGACTCTGCCGGATATCGCCGCGCAGGCTTCACGCCAAGCCTTGCCACTCGACTGGGTCGGCATGTGCGGCATCGCCCTGCCAATCCTGATCGACGGTCAGCGCCTGACCGCCACCGCCGATGCCGGCGTGAGCCTGGATGACGGCACCGCCCGTGGCATTCATATGTCACGCCTGTACCTGGCACTGGAGATGCTCGACCAGCAGCCCCTCACGCCTGCACTTCTGCGCAATGTACTTCAGCGTTTTCTCGACAGTCATGAAGATTTATCTAAGAACGCCTACCTGCGTCTGCACACGAATTTGCTGTTGAAACGCCCGGCGCTGGTCAGCCCCTTAGCTGGCTGGAAAGGCTACCCAGTCAGCATCGAAGCGCGCCTGGAAAACCAGATGTTCCACGTGGAACTAAAAATTAACGTTACTTATTCCTCAACTTGCCCCTGTTCCGCTGCCCTGGCCAGGCAGTTGATTCAGCAGCAATTTCTCGAAGACTTCGCCGACACGCCGTTGCAGCATGAAGACGTACTCACCTGGCTCGGTAGCGCAGACGGCATCGTCGCCACACCCCACAGCCAGCGCAGCAGCGCGCAGTTGCACGTACACCTGCGAGGCGAGCAACTGGCGCTGACCGACATCATCAACGACGCCGAAGCTGCACTCGGCACCGCCGTACAAACCGCTGTGAAACGTGCGGACGAACAAGCCTTCGCCCTGGCCAACGGACAGAACCTAATGTTCTGCGAAGACGCCGCCCGCCGCCTGAACCTCGCCTTGAAACGCTCGGATGCCGTCAACGCCTTCCACCTCAAAGTGATCCACGCCGAAAGCCTGCACGCGCACGATGCCGTGGCTGAAAGCCGCTGGACGAGACACCCTGAATGATCACCTGCAACGCTTTGCGCTGGGGCGCCCCCGGACAACCACTCACACCCGCCATAGATCTCATCCTGGAAAAAGGTAGCCTCACCGGCGTAATTGGTCCCAATGGCTGCGGCAAAAGTAGCCTGCTCAAAGTCATCGCCGACCTGCAAAAGCCGCTGGCTGGCAAGGTGGTCGTCGATGTTCCACGCCGGGGCGGCCTAGCGTTCCTGCCTCAGCAGCAACACCTTGACCGCCAATTTCCCATTAGCCTGCAAGAACTGGTCGCCGCCGGTTTCTGGGGCACCCGACTCCCCCCGCAACAACGCAATCAGCGCCTGCAAGCAGTGCTGGAAGACTGGTGCCTCAGCGGCCTGGAACAGCGTCCGCTGATGGCGTTGTCCGGCGGCCAATTGCAACGCGCCCTACTCGCCCGCATGAGTTTGGCCGATTCGCCGGTGTTGCTGCTCGATGAACCCCACGCAGCCCTCGATGAGGACGGCCAGACGCTGTGCTGGAAACATATCCACGCCTGGCATGCCGAAGGCCGCACGCTGGTCATCGTTTGCCACGATTTGGCGTCCGTACGCCACCACACCGAGCAAGTACTGCAAATCAAAAACACCGGTTGTGTGTTCGGCGATAGCAAAGAGCTGATCCGCCCGCAGCCCCAGATGCAGGTGGCCTGATGCACTTCGCCGCCCACTTATGGATGCCCTTCCTAGACTTCGTCTTTATGCGCCGCGCATTGATCGGCGGACTTGTACTCGCGTGCAGCACTGCCCCGCTGGGTGTCTTCCTGATCCTGCGCCGCATGAGCCTGATCGGTGACGCCGTGGCCCACGGCATCCTGCCCGGCGCTGCGCTGGGTTTCTGGTTCGCCGGGCTCAGCCTGCCGGCGCTGACCATCGGTGGCCTCGGCGCCGGCCTGAGCATGGCTGGCCTCTCCGCTTGGATCACTCGCCGTACCGGCCTGCGCGAAGACGCCAGCCTCGCCGCCATCTACCCCATTTCCCTTGCCGCTGGCGTACTGATCCTCGGCCTCGCCGGTAAACGCCTGGATCTTTTGCACTTGCTGTTCGGCTCTGCCTTGGCCGTCGACGCAACCACCCTTACCGGAATGCTCTGGGTGTCCGGGTTCAGCCTGATCGCCATGGGACTGATCTACAAACCACTGCTGCTGGACACCCTCGACCCGCTGTTCCTGCAAACCGTCAGCCGCCTTGGCCCGCTGGCCCATGGGCTGTTTTTAACCCTGGTGGTGCTGAACCTGGTGATCGGTTTCCAGGCCATCGGCGCGTTGATGGTGGTGGGTCTGATGATGTTACCCGCCATCGCTTCACGTTTCTGGAGCCGGCGCCTGCCGGTGTTGATTGCGGTGTCGGCGGTGCTGGGATGCCTGTCGGTATGGCTTGGTTTGTTGTTGTCGTTCTACTACTCACTGCCCAGCGGCCCAGCGATTGTGCTGGTGGCTGGCGCTGGGTACCTGCTGTCCGTGGTATTCGGTCCGGTGCACGGTTTGATGCGCCGCCCGCCCCTGCTTACATCCCAATGAGGTGTCTCCCGATGCGCGCTCTACTCGTGCTGTTCAGCCTGCTGCTGCCGCTGTCGATGGCCCAGGCCGCCGACAAACTCCAGGTGGTCACCAGCTTCAGTATTCTCAATGACATTACGCACCAGATCGGTGGCGACCACATTCAGATCAGCAACATGGTCGGCCCGGATGCCGACGCCCACACCTACGAGCCCACACCGGACGATGCCAAGGCGCTGCTCAAGGCCAAGCTGATCATCAAGAACGGCCTCGGTTTCGAACCCTGGCTGGACCGCTTAGTCACCAGCACCGAAACCAAAGCCACGGTGGTCACCGCCAGCAAAGGCGTGATCTCCCACACCATGGAAGAGGATGGCGAAACCATCCCCGACCCGCACGCTTGGCATAACCTGGCCAACGCTGAAATCTATGTGAACAACATCACCAAGGCGCTGGTGGCTGCCGACCCGGCCAACAAGGCCGACTACCTGCGCAACAGCCAAACCTACCTGAAAGAAATCTACCGCCTGCTGGCCGAAGCCAAGACCAAGTTCAGTGCTCTGCCCCCAGGCAACCGCCGCATCGTCACCTCCCATGACGCTTTCGGTTACCTGGGCCAGGCCTATGGCATTCAGTTCCTCGCCCCCCAAGGCCTGTCTACCGAACGTGAACCCTCTGCCGCTGAAGTCGCTGCGCTGATCACACAGATCCGCAAAGACAAGGTCAAAGCCGTGTTCATGGAAAACATCAAGGACTCGCGCCTGCTCAAGCAAATTGCCGACGAAAGCGGCGCGCAGATCGGCGGCACGCTGTACTCCGACGCCCTCGCCGCCGAAGGCCCGGCCAGCACGTTTACAGGGCTGTTCGAATACAACCTCAACACCTTGTGCGCCGCCCTGAGCAAGCCATGAACCTGAGCATGCTCGAACTGGAAGGGGCTGCCAAAGGCAGTCGCTTCCCACTCAAACCGGTGCTCGATGCCCTGCCATGGAACAGCGATGGCCTGATTGCCGCCATCGCCCAGCAACACAGTAGCGGCGAGGTGTTGATGCTGGCCTGGATGAACCGCCGGGCCCTCACCGAAACCCTCACTACCGGGCAAGTTTGCTACTGGTCACGCTCGCGCCAGCAACTGTGGCGCAAAGGTGAACGCTCCGGTCACTGGCAGCAGTTGGTGGAAGCACGCCTGGATTGCGACGGCGACGCGGTGCTGCTGATCGTCAACCAACTCGGCCCGGCTTGCCACACAGGCCGGCCCACCTGTTTCTACAACGCCATTGATGGCGACTACGTCCACATCATCACGGAGCCCAGCGCATGATCCGCAAGAACCCTTCCGGCGATCTGCCAGTGATTGCCGAATCGGCCTACGTCGACAAGACCGCCATCATCTGCGGCAAGGTCATCATTGGCGAGAACGTCTTCGTCGGCCCGTATGCGGTGATCCGCGCAGACGAAGTCGACGCCAGCGGCGCCATGGATCCGATCACCATCGGCGCCAATTCCAATATTCAGGACGGCGTGGTCATCCACTCCAAATCCGGCGCAGCAGTGACCATCGGTGAGTTCACCTCCATCGCCCACCGCTCCATCGTCCACGGCCCGTGCTCAGTTGGCGACCGCGTATTCATCGGTTTCAACAGCGTGCTGTTCAACTGCGCCGTGGGCGATGGGTGCGTGGTGCGCCATAACTCGGTGGTCGACGGTCGTGATTTACCCGCCGCGTTCTACGTGCCCTCCACCACCCGCATCGGACCGAATACCGACCTGTCGCAATTCCCACCGGTGAGCGTCAGCGCCTCGGAGTTTTCCGAAGACGTGGCACTTACCAACGTCGACTTGGTGCGCGGTTACAAAGCCCTGCAAAACGAGTTCTAAGCCATGAGCCGCCTGCTGATCCGCAACGCCCGCCTGGTCAACGAGGGCCAGATTTTCGACGCCGACGTGCTGGTCGCCAATGGCCGCATCGAAAAGATCGCCAGCAGCATCACCGGCTGTAACGCGCCACTGGCCATCGACGCCAAGGGGCAATGGCTACTGCCGGGCATGATCGACGACCAGGTGCACTTTCGTGACCCCGGCGCGCCGGACAAAGGCAGTTTCTACAGTGAGTCCCGCGCGGCCGCGGCTGGCGGCATCACCAGTGTGATGGACATGCCCAACACCAACCCGCCCACCCTGAACCTGGAGGCGCTGGCCGATAAAAAACGCCGCGCGTCCCTGCACTCGGTGGTCAACTACGGCTTTCACTTCGGGGTAAGTAACGACAATCTCGACATCGTCGCCGCCCTCGACCCCTGCGAGGTGGCGGGAGTCAAAGTGTTCATGGGTGCGTCCACCGGTAATATGCTGGTGGACGACCCACGGATCCTGGAGCGTCTGTTTGCCGAAGTCCCGACCATCCTCCTGGCCCACTGCGAACACACGCCCAGTATCCAGGCCAACGAACGGCGCTTGCGCGAGCGTTTCGGCGATGACATCCCCGCCGTCGCGCACCCCCTGATCCGCGACGCCGAGGCCTGCTATCGCTCGTCCTCTTTCGCGGTGGAGTTAGCCCAGCGCCACGGCACGCGCCTGCATGTGCTGCACCTCACCAGCGCGCGCGAATTGGCTCTGTTTGAAGACAAGCCCCTGGCACAAAAACGCATCACCGCTGAAGTCTGTGTGCACCACTTGCTGTTCGATGACCGGGACTATCACCGCCTCGGCCATCAGATCAAATGCAACCCGGCGATCAAGACCCGTGCCGACCGCGACGCGTTGCGCCAGGCGTTATTGAATGATCGTTTGGATGTGATTGGCACAGACCACGCGCCGCATACCTGGGCGCAAAAACAACTGGCCTATCGCGAAGCGCCGTCGGGATTGCCCCTGGTGCAACATGCGCTGCCGGCGTTACTGGAGCTGGTGGCAGACGGGCTGCTGCCGCTGGCCACGCTGGTCGCGAAGACCAGCCACCGGGTCGCCGACCTGTTTGCTATCCCGGACCGTGGTTATCTACGTGAAGGGTATTGGGCCGACCTGGTGCTGATCAAACCCGAGCCCGAAGGTAAGCCGGTCAGGGATGAGCCGATTCTTGCCCGCTGCGGCTGGACGCCCTTTGCAGAGCGCAGCTTTCGCCACAGCGTCAGCACCACCCTGGTCTCCGGCCACCTGGCCTGGCACAACGGCAAGGTGGTCGACAGCTGCCAGGGTTTGCCGCTGCACTTTCTGCGTTAAGCGCGTGGTTTGACCGTACCGCAATCGTTGCCCAGCCACTGGGCGTGAGTGTCCAGGCTGCCCTTCTGCTGAATGCCGGTGGCATTGAAGGTGCCGTTGACGATCGTGGTGAATTCTTTCTGGCTTTGGAAAGTGGCGACTCCGGTGCCCTGAGCTTTCGGGCAGCTGAAACGGAATTTCCACTGGTTGCCGGTTTTGTCGGTCACTTCCTGTTTGCAGCCCGATTGCGGGTCGGTCAAAGGGATTGAGTCCGAGGCGACCTGGGCTGGAGTGAGGCACACCTGCACGCCTTTACCTGCCATGGTGATGCCCTGCTTTTCGAGCATCGCGCGCTGTTCGGGGGTCATCTGTTGCTTGAGCTGACCGAGGATCAGCGACAGGTCCGGCAGGTCCTGGTTATCGACTTTCATATTGCTGGTGGTCAATTCCCACAAGCCCGGCGCCAGCATCTGCGCCTGCGCTGCCACCGGCAACGACAAACCAACAACCATGGATAAACAGAGCAGACGAGCATTCATCGGGTAACTCCTGGGCAATTGTGGGCGTTAGACGCTGCAAAGGCGCCAGTGTTGCACGCCAAATAAAATAGCGACATTCGCAGCCGAACATGGTCTGTTAGGCATTGGATTGTCTGGAGTACTGTCGTCCATGGATTTCTTTGGCCCGCACCTGCTCGCCTACTTCATCGCCACGCTGCACTTTCTCGGGACTCTCGCCGCGATCCACGCGGTGCTGACCGTCAGGACCGCTCAAGGCTCGATAGCCTGGGCCTTGTCGCTGATGTTCATGCCCTATCTCACGTTGATCCCCTACCTGATTTTTGGCCGCAGCACCTTCGACGCGTATATCCAGGCGCGGCGCCAGGCCAATCAGGAAATGCACACCGCCATCACCGCGCTGAACTGGCGTCCTTGGGTTGAGGAGGCGCTCGCTGCGCGCAACTCCAGCGCTTACGCCTCGTTGCGCGCCATGCCCAAACTGGGTCGCATGCCGTGCCTGGCCAACAATGAAGTACGCCTGCTGATCAATGGCGACGCCACCTTCAGCGCGATCTTTGAAGCCATTCGCAACGCCAAAACCGCTGTGTTGTTTCAGTTTTTCATCATTCATGACGATGAACTTGGCCGCCAATTACATACGCTGCTGAAAGAAAAGGCTGCCCAAGGCGTGGCCATCTACGTGCTCTACGACCGCATTGGCAGTCACGCCCTGCCCCATCGCTACGTGCAATCACTGCGCGACGCCGGCGTGCAGGTCAAGGCCTTCGCCACCCGCAGTGGATGGCTCAACCGCTTCCAGGTCAACTTTCGCAACCATCGCAAAATCGTGGTGGTGGATGGCATCACCGGGTTTGTCGGCGGGCATAACGTGGGTGATGAATACCTGGGCAAAAAACCGCCATTGGCGCCATGGCGCGACACCCATGTACAGGTCACCGGTCCCGTGGTGGCGTGCCTGCAGGAGTCGTTTGCCGAAGACTGGTTCTGGGCCGCGCGCGAACTACCGCCGCTGATCCTACCGGACACCTATCCCGAAGACGGCGTGCTCTGCCAATTGCTCGCCAGCGGTCCGGCCGATCCGTATGAAACCTGTTCGCTGTTTTTCGTCGAGGCCATCCACGCAGCGACCGAGCGGGTATGGATCACCAGCCCGTATTTCGTCCCCGATGAAGCGGTGTTTGCCGCCCTGCGCCTGGCGGTACTACGCGGAGTGGATGTGCGCCTGCTGCTGCCGTCGCGGCCGGATCACCGCATTGTGTATGCCGCCTCCAGCCTCTACGCCATCGAAGCCGTGCGCGCCGGAGTGCGGGTGTTCCGCTACACGCCGGGCTTTCTGCATCAGAAGGTGGTGTTGGTGGACAGCGAGATCAGCGCCATTGGCAGTGCCAACATGGACAACCGTTCGTTCCGGCTGAATTTTGAAGTGATGCTGCTGACCGTCGATGAAGCCTTCGCCCAGGAGGTGGAGCATATGCTGCTCGATGACTTCGCGCAGGCCCATGAAGTCAGCCAGGAAGAAAGCCGCGAAACACGGCGCCTGCAACAACTTGGGATGCGTGTGGCGCGCTTGATCTCACCAATCCTTTAACCAGACAACACAAAACAAAATGTGGGAGGGGGCTTGCTCCCGATAGCGGGGGGTCAGTCAACGGGTGGCGACTGATATACCGCTATCGGGAGCAAGCCCCCTCCCACAGTTGGATCTCCACCTTTCTGGAACATCAGATCAGCGATAGATGTCTTCCCGCGTCCACGGCAGTTCATGGCTGCCATCCGCGTGAGGCTTCACCGCGAGGATCTGGTGCAGGTTGATCCAACCCCGTGCAAACGCATAGGCGCAACCGGCCAGGTACAAACGCCAGATACGCAACGCCTGTTCTGGCACCATCTTGGCCGCCGCTTCCAGGTTGTCCTCCAGCCGCTCACTCCAATGGTCCAGGGTTCGGGCGTAGTGCAGGCGCAGGCTTTCGACGTCGACGACTTCCAGCCCGACTTCGCTGATCTCGGCGGTCATCATTGCCAAGTGTGGCAACTCACCGTTCGGGAACACGTACCGCTCGATAAACTCCCCGGCGCCACGGCCCACCGGGCGGCCATCGGTGTGCTTGGCGGTGATGCCATGGTTCATCACCAGGCCGCCTTCACGCACCGCACCGAACAGGGTCTGGCAGTACTGCGCCAGGTTGGCGTGGCCGACGTGTTCGAACATGCCCACGCTTACGACTTTGTCGAATCGGCCGTCCTGGGGTAGATCACGGTAGTCCAGCAGTTGCAGGTCGATCTGGTCTTCCAGTCCCTCGGCTTTGACTCGCTCCCGAGCCAATACCAACTGCTCTTTGCTCAGGGTGATGCCAAACACTTTCACCCCGAACTCCCGCGCCGCAAACCGCGCCAGCCCGCCCCATCCGCAACCGACGTCGAGCAAATACTCCCCCGCCTGCAAGCGTAGCTTGCGGCACAGGTGGCGGAATTTGTCTTGTTGGGCCTGGTCGATGGATTCGCTGCCGGTTTCGAAATAGCCGCAGGAGTACGCCATGTCCTGATCCAGCCACAGCTGATAGAACTCATTGGACAGGTCGTAATGGTAGGAAATCGCCGCTGCATCCGTGGCCTTGTCGTGGATCGAGCGCACTGGATGACTGTCGCCGTCGCCCTCGATCAAGGCATGACTCAGCTCATCACAGACCCGGATCACTTCGCTGATGGAACCTTCCAGCTCCAGTTTGCCCTCGACGAAGGCTTCGCCCAGTGAGTCGAGTGTGGGATGGGTCAGTTGCGAGACGACCGTGGGGTCCTTCACCACGATGGTCACACTGGGCTCTGGGCCCAAGTTGAATTCATGGCCGTCCCAGAGTCGCAGACGCAGCGGTAGCTGAAGATTCTGTAAGGCCGGTGGAAGTTGCGCGAGCATGAGTAGTCCCCCCTTGTTTCAGACGTCTGAACTGAGGGTAGACCATCCCAATAAAAGTAGGAGGCTATCGATTTGATAGCCCTCTTCTATAGAGCTCGGCGTTGGAGCAAACCGTCCTGGACCCACTGTTTCAGCCATGTAACAGCCTGCAGCGGCGCACCCTCTGCATAAGTGACTGCTAGCTGCTCACACAGTTCTGCGAAGGTCCAACCGGTCGTCACCATACCGGCCAATGCTAAGGCTTCCGCAGGTTCCAGGCTGCGGTAATGGCACACCTGATGAAGGCGCCATACCAGGCAGATCTGCGCCAGGTCCAAGGTATAGCTGCCTGGGAAATCCGCCCCATCTTTGCTGGCACGCCAGATGCGCACGCTGTTGAAGTGACACAGTCGCTGCTGCACGGACGGTGTCAGGGCAACCTGCAAACCCGGCCAATCTTCGGGCGGCAGGAGCGCCATGTCATTCAGGGACAGCGGCTGACCCTGCAGCGCATCGAAGGCCAGGGTAAAAGCCCACTCCAACTTAGCCAGCTCTGCCAGCGGTGCACTTTGTTCGGCCACGAGGTGCTCGTGGATAAACGCCGGCAACCGTTCGCCAAACCAACGCAAGCTGTAATGGGCCGACGGATAACGGCGTACATAAGCGTGGGTCAGCGCCGCAAACTCATCATCCCCCAGCCAATAGAGGATGGCGCTGAAGTCGTGCCGCAGTACTTCCTGCAACCGCGCGATATAGGCGTTGTGATAGATCGCCAGGCCCGTGTCTACGTCCAGCGTCGGCCCGCCCAATAAAGTGGCGGCAAAGCCACTGTTGGCGTCGGGGGTTTGGGCTAATAAATGCTGTTCGAAGGCCAACTGCCAATCGGTCAGGCGCATACCGCTCTCCTCGCCAAGGCGGTGGCGCCCAGTTCGCGGGCCTTGCTCAACTCGGTGAGCAGCTCTTCGAACGGCGGAAAATGGTCATCGCGCTCCAACAGCGTCGACACAGGCCCCACGTGCTCCAGGGTCTGTTGGTACAGCGCCCACACCGGATCACATACCGGATGGTCGTGGGTATCGACCACGTAGTCGCCATAGTCCATATGCCCCGCCAAATGCAGCTGGCGAATGCTGTCGGGCGGCAGGTTGCGGATAAAGGTCCAGGCATCGAAGCCATGGTTGCGAGAGCTGACATACACATTATTGACGTCCAGCAACAACTGGCACCCCGACAGATGAGCCAAGGCGTTGAGGAATTCCCACTCGGTGAATTCATCTGCCTTGGAACGCACGTAACTGGAGACGTTTTCCAGCACCAGCGGGCGCTGCAACACGTCCTGCACTTGGCGAACGCGGCTGGCGACGTGATAGAGGCTTTCTTCGGTGTAAGGCAGAGGCAGCAGGTCGTGCAACTGGTGCGCACTGCCGCGGCTCCAGCACAGATGATCGGAAACCCACGCCGGGTGAATACGCTCGGCGAGCTGTTTGATCTGCTTGAGGTAATCGATATCGATGGCGTGGGGCCCGCCAATGGACAGGGACACCCCGTGCATCACCAGGGGATAGCGCTCGGCTATCGCGTCCAGGAAGTACAAGGCTTTACCGCCCTGCACCAGATAATTCTCGGAGATCACTTCGAACCAATCCACGGCCGGCGATTGTTCAAGGATCTGCTGGTAGTACTCACTGCGTAAACCCAGGCCGTAACCCAGACTTGGAAGGGAAGCGGACATGGCTGACTCCTGGGGAAAGTGTGTCCGCAGCGGAGGGGGGCTGCCGCTGCGGTTGCACTCGTTTGCCGGTTATTCGCCGACTTTGCCGCCAGCCGCGTCACAGGCTGCCTTGGTCATAGCCTTGAAGCCGTGGCCCTTGCACTCTGCCTGGCCTTTGCAGGCGTTTTCAGCGGTCTTGCAGTCGTTCATGCCCTTGCAGGAGGTTACGCCGTAGCAATGCACTGGCGCGTCTGCGGCTTGTACCTGGGTGGCGACACCAGCAAACATGGTAGCGGCGGCCATCGCGAAAGCGGCACCAGCAGCAGCGGATTTAATGTTCATTGTTGTATTCCTCATGATCAGTAGTGGCGTCGGTCTGAACGGATTGTTCAGTCTCGACACACCACTAGAGTGAGGCCCCCCACCGGCGTTACAGCGGTGCGCAAATATTGCTGAAAATTATTCGTCGAGTTTCAAAAGCGGCTCGTGGAAGCGTAGCAAACGCCCGGCGTTACCCAGCACCAGCAACGTGCTGAGGTTGTGCAACACTGCCGCGATCATTGCCCCTGCGGCCCCCAACCAGCCAAATGCGGCGAACACCACAATCGCCAGCGTCCAGCCCAGACCGATGATCACATTGACCTGCAACGTGTGCCGACACTGGCGACTCAAGCGCACACAGGTGCCGAGGCGGCGCAGGTCGCTGCCGATCAGCACCACGTCCGCCGAAGCCAGCGCGATGTCCGCCCCGCCCGCGCCCATTGCCACGCCCACCACGCCGGCCTTGAGCGCCAGGGAGTCATTGATCCCGTCGCCCACCACCATCGGCCGAAAGCCGCTGCCGATTTCGCCCAGCACGCGGTTGAGCTTGTCCTCAGGTAACGCCTGGGCTTCGACATCGCTGATGCCCACGTCCAAGGCCAAGCTGTCGGCCACGCTTTGACGGTCGCCGGTCAGCAGCAATTGGCGGCCCAGGCCCAGCTCACGCAATTCTTGCAGCGCCAGGCGGGCTTCCGGCTTGACGCTGTCAGCCAGCAACAGCCAGGCGAGAAATCGCCCGTTCAGGGCTAGCCCGGCAATCGGGCCGTCATGGTTGGGCACGCCCGTGGTGGCAATGCCCAACTGCTCGAACAACTCCGGACGCCCAAGGGCCGCTTCGCCCTGCTCGGTCTGCGCCACCACGCCGAGGCCCTGGCGTTCGCGGATGTCGGTCAGCATCAACAGTTGTTGCTGGGTAGCCAACCCCGCCAGCGCGCGGCTGACTGGGTGACTGCTCGCCGAGCCCAGGCTGGCCGCCAGATTCAGCAACGCCTGCCGGTCCGGCTCAAGGGTTTCGATGGACTGTAATCGCAGCGTGCCAAAGGTCAGGGTGCCGGTCTTGTCGACCACCAGCGAGGTCAAGTCCGCCAGCTCTTCCAGGAACGCCGAGCTGCGAATCAGAATCCCATGGCGCGCCGCCACGGCGATCCCGGCAATCGCCGTGGCAGGTGCCGACAACACCAACGCACAGGGGCACGCCGCCACCAGCACGGCGAGCATCGCCTGGGCGTCATTGGTCACAAACCAGGTGACCGCCGCCAGCAGCAGCACCAACACCATATAACTGCCCGCATAGCGCTCCAGCAGTCGCGTGATCGGCGGCTTGGACCGCTCGGCGTTCTGCATCAGCGCGATGACCTTGCCCAAGGTCGACTCGTTGCCGGTGCGCGTCACTTCAAGGCGCAGCAGACCGTCGAGGTTGATCGCCCCGCCAAACACCTGCACGCCGACGCTGGCTTCCAACGGCACCGACTCACCGGTGATCGGCGCCGTGTCCAGACTCGCCTGGCCCGACAACACCACACCATCGGCGGGCACACGGTCACCGGCGCGCACTTCCACGATATCGCCGGTGTTCAGCGTGCCGTTGTCCACTTCAACAATGCTGCCGTCGGCCTGCACCAACCGCGCATGGCTGCGGGTCAGTTTGCCCAAAGCATGGATCGCTTCCTGGGAACCGATCACGCTGCGCTCTTCCAGCACATGCCCAAAGATCATGATGATCGGCAGCAACGCCGCCGTCAGCAGATCCCCCGTAGCCCAGGCGCCAAGCATGGCCAAGGCGATAAGTTGATCGGTAATGCCATGCAGGCTGGGAAACCGCAGGCTGTACCACGCCGAACGCATCACCGGCACGGCCACCAGCAGTGATGCCACACCCAGCAATAGCTGACTGACGCCAGTCTGGTCCGGCGCCAGCCAGCGCCACACCAGACCCAGCACGAGTAATCCCAAGGCCAGCATGGCCAGGGTCAATTGCCGGGCAGCGCTGCGCTGCTCGGCGGACGTCAACATAGGTGCGCTCATTGCTCGGCTCCCTGGATGATCAAGCGGGAGTCGTCTTTAGGGTCGACCGTGGTCACGGAGCCCGCCTGGCCGAGAATCTTCGGCAAGCGCTCGCGGTACAGACGCAGAAGCAAACCCGGGTCTTTGACCTGGGCGAGGCTGGCGACGGTGGCGGTTTGCGCCTGGGCGTTGGCCAAGCGTTCGCTGGCCTGGGCGTGGGCAACCTGCACCACACGGTCAGCTTGCTGATTGGCGGTTTGGGTGAGCTTTTCCGCTTCGGTGCGCGCATTGGCCACCGCTTTATCGGCTTGCTGACTGGCCGTCAGCACCGCATTGAACGCATTCACCGCCGGGCCCGGCAGGCTCGACTGCACATCGACACGGGTGACTTCGATCCCCAAGCCCAAGCCGCTTGAGGTCAACTGCGCCAGCCGCTTATTGATGCCTTGCACCAGGTCACCGCGCAACCGTTCACGACGCTCGGCGGCGCTATTGTCGGCGCCGATCAGTTCCGGGCGCGCCACCAGAATCGTGTCCAGGTCCCGCGCCGCCGTCAGGACCACGGCGCTGCGCGTGACCAGGCGATCCAACGCCGGCAACACATGCTCGCCCTGCAATACAAAGGAATACGGTTCGGTGACCTTGTAGAACACCCGCACATCCAGCTGCACCACTCCGGCATCCCCGGTCAGCAGGTAGCCGGAGCCGGCCATGGCATCGCTCAAGGGCGTGGCGAAACTGGCCACGCGGTCAGCCTGCACCGCCGCCTCCGAACGCAGCAGGTTTTCCACCCGCCGCTCGATCACCCGATCGGCGGCCGGCAGCAACACCACCTGCTCAAATGGCTGCGGCCAGGCCAATAGCAAGCCAGCATTCTGAATACGGTCGAGGGCGCCGAAGTGCAGCACCACGGCGCGGTTCTGCGGGTCGATCTGGCGCACATTGGAAAATGCCCAGGCCAATGCCGCCAACACAGTCACCGCGTACAGCGCCATGAACGTCAGGCGCCCGGCCTGAATCCATGGGCTGTCCGGGCTGTCACGCTCGGTCATGGCTGGACGTCCTTCGGTCCGTCCACCAGCGCACGGAATGGTGCGGCGTCGGTGCGCAGGATGATCTTGGTGCCCGGCGTCACCACCGTGCCCAAGGTATCCAGCGAGCGCAGCAAGTTGTACAGCTGGGGATTACCCGCGTAGGCCCGCCCGTAAATCTGCGCGGCCTCGACACGCGATTGCGCTTCGATATCGGCGGCTTTCACCGTGGCGTCGGCCTGCACGATGCGCGCGTCGCGCTCGGCGGCGGAACGGATTTGGGCCGCTTCGCGCTTACCCACGGCAGTGCGTTCGGTGGCGATGGTTTCGCGCTCGGCACGCATGCGGTCGACGGTGGCGGTCAGCGTCACCGAGGGCAACGTCAGCCGCTCGATACCGACTTGGGCCACGCGTACGCCGTAGGTAGTGAGCAATTGTTGATCAATTTGCTGGCGCAACTGCGCCTCGAAATCGGCGATACGTACCTGGCTGGCGTCGGTATTGATCAGGCTGGACAGGTCAAAACTGGCCGCCGTGGTTTCCAGTGCCGAGCCGACGAAAGTGCGAATCTGCCGCGCCGCCTCATCCGGCTGGTTCTGCACCGCACGCATAAAGCGCTGCACATTGTCGGCATCGCCCTGCACCTGCCACGCCACATAGGCCTGCACGATGATGCGCAAGCCATCGCGGGTGCCCACGTCCTGCAAGCCGCTGGAGGTGGTGCGCAGGCGCAGGTCCACCGGGATCGCCGCTTCGAACGGCGCCGGCCAGCGCCAACCAAGGCCCGGCTCCAGCAACACCCGCGACGGGTTGCCGAACCGCGTAATCACCGTGGCTTCGCCGGACCGCACTTGCACCAGGCTTGCCGCAGCGACCGCAAACAATACGAGCAACACGGCCCAGCCCATGCGCCGCCAAGGGAATGGGCCAGCAGCGTGCTCATCACCGTGATGGTGGTGGCCGTGATGATGGTGATGACCGTGATCGTGAGAATGAGCGCTCAACAGACAGACTCCTTATTGAACGGCTTTACGCGGCACCGAGGGATCGGCCGGCAAGGTAAAAGAACGCAGATCGATCGTCGGTGCGCCATCGGCGCCCAGGCGATGATCCAGAATCAGCAGTTTGGCGTGGGCCAGACCCTGGCTGAGTTGGCCAAGGTACTGCTCCAACACGAAGGCCTGGCCTGCACTGGCATAGGCCTTTTGTTCGGCGGCGAAACGCAGGGCACCCGCCTGTGCGCCAGCATTCACTTCATGGGCCGTGGCCGTGGCTTGATCGCGGGCAATGCTGGCTTGCAACAGGGCCTGGTTGGTCTGCTCACTGGCGGCTCCGCGCTCGCGGGAGATCAGGGCCTGAGCACCGATCTGCGCAGCTTGCACGCCGTGATAGGCATTGGCGGCACCGGCCGGTGGGTGGATGGCTTCCACAACGGTGGCGAGGATTTCCACACCGCTGTGGAGTTTCTGCAGATCCGCCTGCACCGCGCGCCCCACTTCGTCAGCCAGGCTGGTGCGTTGTTCGCCGAGCAATTCGTCGAGGGTGCGCGAAGCAAAGTCGTGCACGAGGATGCGGCTGGCGGTGCTGCGGATCAGGGTCGGTACATCCGCGCTGTTATACGTCGCCGCCAGCGCGGCCTCGTCGGTAAGGCCAATGCGGTAGACGAAGCGCACATCCATATTGACGATCTGGAAGCCCTGCTTATCGCCGCTGCTGCTGGCGATGACTTGGGATTTGTCATTCACATGGCTGGCGTCCCACAGTCGATTGGCAATCAACGGCGCTGGACCTTCCGCAGGTGTCAGCTCGGGCGAAGCAGTTTCGCTGACGCTGGTGGCCAATTCATGCACCACGCCGTTTTCCACTTTAATGACGCGACCCAATGGCCAAGGCAACCCGGCATGCAGGCCGGGGCCGAAGACTTGCACCGGTTTGCCGAAGCGTTCATAGATCCCACGGCCTTGCAGGGGCACTTCATGCACACCGGTCAGCGCCCAACCGATCACCAGCACCACCAGCAGCACCGGAAAAAATGCGCGGCGCATGTAGGTAAAGGCCCAGATCTGACGCAGGTCAATGCCGAAGCGGTTGTGCAACTCGTGCTGCAACGCCAGCAACGGTTGTGGCGGCCAGCGCAGCAAACCCGCGATAAAACTTTGCGCCATCAGGCGGGGTTCTAGATGCGGTTGGCGCGGGCTGAACAATGACAACGCGCCCCTGAGCAGAAACTCCGCCGCCACCAGTGCCGGCAGCAGGCCAATCAACACCGCCAGACGCAACGGCCACACGGACTCGGCACCGGCAAACAGCAGGCAAATCGCGCTGACCACCAGGCAACTGATCGCCACTCGGCTCAACTGCGCCAGTTGCGAAGCTTCCGGCCATTGCGCGGCGGTTTCCTGGGCCAGGCGACGTTCGAACACCAGCAAGCCAAACGCCAGGGCCAAGGCCAACGCGGCGCCAATGCTGGCGGACTGACCTACAGCCGAAGCCGGCAACGCCAGGTTCCAGAATTCGATAACGCTAACCAGCGCGAGCAGCGACCAGCCGCCAAGCCACAACACCGGCGCGCCAATCTGCTTGCCAAAGCGCCCAACCAGTCGCGCGTACCGGCCCGTTTGCTCAACCGGTACTTCAACCGCGGGTTCCTCCAGCGCCTGGGCGCGCCAATCGGCCACCCACCACGCCGACTGCAAACCCGCCACCAGCACCAGCAACGCGCAGGCGCTGTTGATCAATACCACCGGCCAGATCGACAGCGGTGCAAACAAGGCGACAAACAGCGCCAGCACCCAACCGGCGACGGCCAGCACTGTCAGGCTGATACCGGCCTGACGCAATCGACGGGCATGGAACTGCCCCTGTTGAAAGCGCGCGAGGCCTTCTACAGAAGCGCCGTCAGCTTCTAGATCCACTTGCATCCCAACACGCCCGTCTGTACACAATTCGTTACGATATAACACGCGACGTGAAATTTTTGTTCGTCAAAAAGCGCTTTTGAACACGACACACATCCCCTGTGACAGGGGGCTTGCTCCCGTTAACGACCTGTCAGTTGGTGCCTGTGCTGGCTGATCCATCGCCATCGGGAGCAAGCCCCCTCCTACATTTGTTTCTCAGTGCTCTCCAGAGCGTGACTAAACCCCCATAAACACGAGCCATCACTGGTAGATCTCATGATTAATCGGCACACTCCAAACCAGTTTTTCGCGGGCTCACGGACAAGGAAGCGTCACCCCCCATGATTTCGATCTATCAGCTCAAACCGCGTTTTCAAAACCTGCTGCGTCCTCTCGTGCAGCGCCTCTACGACAACGGCACCACCGCCAATCAAATCACCGTTCTGGCCGGAGTGATTTCCCTGCTGGTGGGCCTGCTGATTGCCAGCTTCGCCCAACACCTGTGGCTGTTTGCGTTGATCCCGCTGTGGATGATTGCGCGCATGGCCCTTAATGCCATCGACGGCATGCTCGCCCGTGAATTCGGTCAGCAGTCGCGCCTGGGCGCCTACCTCAATGAATTGTGTGACGTGATCGCGGACAGCGCGCTGATCCTGCCCTTTGCACTGATCCCGGGCGTGAGCCTGGCGCCGGTGCTCTTGGTGGCATTGCTGGCGGTATTCAGCGAATACGCCGGTGTGCTCGGGCCCATGGTCGGCGCTTCACGGCGCTACGACGGGCCGATGGGCAAAAGTGATCGGGCGTTTGTACTCGGCGTGCTGGCCACCGGTGTAGCGCTGGGCTGGCTCGGCGCAGGTTGGGTCGACACAGTGATGTGGCTGGTCGCCGCCCTGCTCGCCTACACCCTGGTCAACCGCGTACGACAAGGCCTGAAAGAAACCCCTTCCCCTTCTGCATAAGGATTTTGCGATGCGCGAACAGCAAGCACACACCTTCAGTACCCATGATGGCGTCGAGCTTTTTTACCGACACTGGCCGGCCACTTCCCCTGCGGATGGCGAGCCACGCCAGGCGATCGTGCTGTTCCATCGCGGCCACGAGCATTCGGGCCGCATCGCCCATCTGGTCGATGAGCTGAACCTGCCCCAGTTCGACTTCTTCGCCTGGGACGCCCGCGGCCACGGCCAATCCCCCGGCGAGCGCGGTGACAGCCCCAGCTTCGCCACCAGCGCCCGCGACGTGCAAACCTTTTGTGACCATATCGGCGCCACCTACGGCATCGAAGAGGAAAACTTCGCTGTCATCGCCCAAAGCGTCGGTGCGGTAATCGCGGCCACATGGGTGCACGATTACGCGCCGAAAATCCGCGCGTTGGTGCTCGCCTCGCCAGCGTTCAAGGTCAAGCTGTACGTGCCGTTCGCTCGTCCAGGCCTGGCGCTGATGCGCAAGTTTCGCGGCAACTTTTTCGTCAACAGCTACGTCAAGGCCAAGTTCCTCAGCCATGACCCGGAGCGGGTGGCGTCCTACGACAGCGATCCGCTGATCACCAAGGCGATTTCAGTGAATGTGCTGCTGGGTCTGTACGAAGCAGCCGACCGGGTTGTAGCGGATGCCCAGGCCATCCAAGTGCCGACTCAGTTGCTCATCTCCGGCTCCGACTTCGTGGTGCATCGCAAACCCCAGCAGCAATTTTTCGACCGCCTAGGCAGCCTGAAAAAAGAGCTGCATATCCTGCCCGGTTTTTTCCACGACACCCTCGGCGAACGTGACCGCACCGTGGCGGTGAGCAGTGCCAGGCGCTTTATCCTGCAAAACTTTGCTCACCCGCTGGACCGCGCCTCCCTGCTCGACGCCGACAAACTGGGCGCCACCTGCGCCGAGTCCGAATCCCTCGCCGCGCCGCTGCCGCGCAACTCCCTGCGTGACCTGTACTGGCGCATGACCCGCGCCAGCATGGGCTTGGGCAAGAACCTGTCAGATGGGGTGAAACTGGGCTTCGACACCGGTTTCGACTCCGGCAGTACCCTGGACTACGTCTACCGCAACAAACCCACCGGCAAGGGCGGGCTGGGGCGGATGATCGACACCAACTACCTCAACTCCATCGGCTGGCGCGGCATCCGTCAGCGCAAGCTGAACGTCGAAGAACTGCTGCGCCTGGCCATGGCCAAGTTGAGGGATGAACAGCGTGAAGTACGTATCGTCGACATCGCCGCCGGCCACGGGCGTTACATTCTGGAAGCCTTGCAGGGCGTGACGCCGCTGCCGGAATCGATCCTGCTGCGCGACTACAGCGACATCAACGTGCGCGACGGTGGCGCGCTGATCCGCGAGAAAGGCCTGGGGGATATCGCGCAGTTCGTCAAAGGCGATGCGTTTGATCGCGCGGACCTGGCGGCGCTGGAACCCAAGCCGACGTTGGCGGTGGTGTCTGGGCTGTATGAATTGTTTGCCGATAACAGCATGGTCGGCGGTTCGCTGGCCGGCCTCGCCGAAGCGGTCGAACCCGGTGGCTACTTGGTGTACACCGGCCAGCCATGGCACCCGCAACTGGAGCTGATTGCCCGCGCATTGACCAGCCATCGCCAAGGCCAGGCCTGGGTGATGCGCCGTCGCAGCCAGGCGGAAATGGACCAACTGGTGGAAGCCGCCGGTTTCCGCAAAATCACCCAGCGTGTGGATGAGTGGGGCATCTTTACCGTGTCCCTGGCACAGAAGATCTGAGCATGCGCGAACCCGGTTTGTTGAAACCAGCCGTCCTGTGGCTGCTGCTATTAGCGCCGTTGTTCTTCAGCACCTACGGCTTTGCCACCTGGGTCACCAGCCAGCGCAGCGACGTGGGCACGCTGGTGTTCGGCTGGGAAACCCATATGCCGTTCTGGGCTTGGACCATCGTGCCTTACTGGTCCATCGACCTGCTCTACGGTTTCTCCCTGCTGCTGCCCAGCACCCGTCATGAACTCAAGCAACACGCACTGCGCCTGCTGAGTGCCCAGGTGATCGCGGTGAGCTGCTTCCTGATCTGGCCACTGCGTTTCACCTTCGAGCGGCCCGAGCTGGATGGCGTGTTTGGCTGGTTGTTTGCGGTGTTGGCGGGCTTCGACAAGCCATTCAACCAGGCACCGTCGCTGCACATCGCGCTGCTGGTGATCCTGTGGGTCATGTTCCAACGTCATACCCAAGGTTTCTGGCGCTGGCTGGTGCATGGCTGGTTCGCGTTGATCGGAATTTCGGTGCTGACCACTTATCAACATCACTTTATCGACTTACCCACAGGCGCCCTCGCGGGTTGGATTTGCGTGTGGTTGTGGCCGCTCGAACATCCGAGCCCGCTGCTGAATACGCGGCTTACCCAAGACCGCAAGCGCTGGCAGCTGGGCGTGCGCTACGGCCTGGGCGCCCTGGCGCTGATCATCGTGGCGTTAAGCCTGGGCGGTTGGTGGCTGTGGCTGCTGTGGCCAGCGGTTTCCCTTGGGTTGATCAAGGCGAATTACTTCGTGCTGGGCGCGGCGGGTTTCCAGAAGCGCGCTGATGGTCAGCTCACACCCGCCGCGCGCTGGTTATATGCGCCCTATCTAGTGGCTGCCTGGATCAATTCCCGGCTGTGGACACGCAACCATCCACAGCCCAACATGATTGTGGATAACGTTTGGCTGGGGCGGATTCCTACCTCAAAGGAGCAGAGTTCATTCGGCGCCATTGTGGATCTATGTGCCGAACTGCCGATTAATCCACAGGGCCGCGCGTATCAATGCATCCCGGTGCTCGATCTGATAGCGCCGACACCCACCGAATGCCGGCAAGCTGCTCAAGCCATCGAACGCCTCCGCGCACGCGGCCCGCTGTTGGTGTGCTGCGCCCTCGGCTACTCACGCAGCGCTACCGCCGTCGCCGCCTGGCTGTTACACAGCGGGCGCGCCACGACGGTGGACGAAGCGCTGACTATTATTCGTGCAGCACGGACCGATGTGGTCCTGCACCCCGCTCACCGTGAAGCATTGGAGGGTTTGCCCCATGCCCGCTGATATGGAACTCCAGGTGGTGGCCAGCCTGCTGCGCCGTGGCCGTTCGCTGGATCAGTTATCCACAGGACTGACCGTGGCCGGTGTGCTATTCGGCCTGGCCCAATTGCTGATGGCGAGTATTTCGATCATCTGCCTGCTGCTCAGCCTGTGGATGATTATCCTCGGCCTGCTGCAAAAGTACTGGGCGCTGCGCGTGGCCTTCGACGCCGACCTGTTCGCCCTGCTGGCCCGCGATACTGAGCGCACCGCCGACCTCGACCAAGCCCTGCAGACCCTCGGCCTGCAATCGCCCAATCGGGCCGGCCGACCTTGGGCCGAGCGCCGTCGCGGCGCCCTCAAATTGTTGCGCAAACAAGCCTGGCTGCTGGGCGCGCAAGCGCTGCTGACCCTGGGCGTGATCCTCGCCAGCCCTTGGCTGCCTTTCGCCGGATAAGGAATCCCCATGTTCGAACCTGTGGTCGCCACGCTGATTACCTCCATGGCCCGCACCGTCACCGGCGCCCGCAGCCTGTGGCTGGGTTGCGCCCCCGTGCCGGTGCAACGCATCTACTTCGCCAACCACAGCAGCCACGGCGACTTTGTGCTGCTGTGGGCCTCGTTACCGCAAAACCTGCGCAAATTCACGCGCCCGGTGGCCGGCAGTGATTACTGGAATAAAAGCGCGCTGCGTCGTTACATCATCAACCGCGTGTTTAATGGTGTGCTGATCGACCGCGAACGCAAGGACCCTGTGGATAACCCTCTACAGCCTATGCTCGCTGCCCTGGAGGGTGGCGATTCGCTGATCATCTTCCCTGAAGGCACGCGCAATCCGGAGGACGGCTTACTGCCGTTCAAAAGCGGCCTGTACCACCTGGCAAAAAGTTACCCACAGGCCGAATTGATCCCCGTGTGGATCGCCAACCTCAACCGGGTCATGCCCAAGGGGCGCGTTTTGCCGCTGCCGTTGTTATGCACAACCAGCTTCGGTGCACCGCTGCAACTGGAAGACGGTGAAGACAAGGCGCTGTTTCTAGCCCGCACACGCGACGCCCTGCTCGCCCTCGCCCCGGAGCATGTCTGACATGGATAGCCAAACCCTGATGCTGTTCGGCGGAATCGGCGCGATCCTGGTGCTCGCCTCACTGATCGGCCTGATCCTCAAACTGCGCACCCGTGGCACGCCGAACGCGGTGATCGACAACCTCAACGCCCGCATCAATGCCTGGTGGGTGATGGTGGTGGTGATCGGTATCGCCTTCTGGCTCGGCACCGGTGCGGTGATCCTGTTGTTCTACGCGGTGTCCTTCTACGCCCTGCGCGAGTTCCTCACCCTCACCCCGACCCGACGCAGCGACTACCCGGCGCTGGTGGCCGCGTTCTACCTCGCCCTGCCGCTGCAATACCTGCTGATTTATTCGGACTGGTACGGGCTGTTCTCGATCTTCATCCCTGTGTACGTGTTTTTGCTGCTGCCGATCCTCGCCTCATTGGGCGGCGACACCACACACTTCCTCGAACGTGCCTCGAAAGTGCAATGGGGCTTGATGATCGCGGTGTTCTGCGTGTCTTTCGTCCCGGCCCTGCTGACGTTGGACATCCCCGGCTACGAAGGCCGCAACCTGCTGCTGATCGCCTATCTAGTGATCGTGGTGCAACTCTCGGACGTGTTGCAGTACGTGTGCGGCAAGCTGTTCGGCAAACACAAGATCGCGCCCAACCTGTCACCGTCCAAAACCGTGGAAGGTTTTGTCGGCGGGATTCTGCTGTCCTCCCTGATCGGCGCCGCGCTGTGGTGGACCACGCCGTTCAACCCATGGCAGTCGTTCCTGATCGCCTTGCTGATCAACCTGCTCGGTTTTGCCGGTGGGATCGTCATGTCAGCCATCAAGCGGGATCGGGGCGTTAAGGATTGGGGGCATATGATCGAAGGCCACGGCGGCATGCTGGATAGGCTGGATTCGGTGTGCTTCGCCGCGCCGATTTTCTTCCACCTCGTACGCTACTGGTGGACCTGACCACCAGCATTCTCAGCCCAATGGAGCGATAAATGTGGGAGGGGGCTTGCTCCCGATGGCGGAGTGTCAGTCGCTGAAGATGTTGACTGATCCACCGTCATCGGGAGCTCGCCCACTCCCACAAAAGCCGCCGGACACCTGAAGGACATGGCCAACCTCATGGTCGACCGCTCGCTGGCATGCATGGGCGCTCACTAACCCCCCCATAAACATCCCGCCATACGGCGTATCGGCGTCATCTTTTGTATCAAAGACGCTGTAAGATACGCCGCACTTAGCCAGGGATGCTCACCATGTTCGATTCGCTCAAAGCCATCAGCCGTCGTGTTGTCGGCGTGTTTCTGACCGTGGTGGGGGCCGTTTTCGGCCAATGGCATCCTCCGCTGTGGCTGCGTGCTATCGGCCGTGGCGTGGAAAAACTTGGGAGTAAAGCCCGTGCTTACCCGCGTCAAACGGGTGCCGGAGTGCTCGGGCTAGCACTGCTCGTGGCCGCTGGCTTCTACGGCTGGCACTGGTATTCCAATCTGCCGCAGCCGCATACCGCGAGCTACTCGCTGCACAAGCCCAACCTGACTGACTACACCCAGCCAACACCAGTTGTGGATAACTTACAGGTGCGCTTCGCCGAGTCCGTGGCGCCCCTTGCGGCCATCGGCAAACCCGTCACCGAGGGCATTACCCTAAAGCCCGAGGTCGCAGGCACCTGGCGCTGGGCGGATGACCGTAGCCTGTTGTTCGTGCCGGAGAAAGACTGGCCTATCGACGCCCATTACACCCTTGATCTGGCCAAGAGAAACCTGTTGGCAGATGGCGTATTGCTGGATCAGTACAGCACTCAGTTCTCCACCCAACCGTTCCGCGCCACCCTGGCCGCCAACGAGTTGTACCAGGATCCATCCAACCCGACGCTGAAGCAGCTGGTGGCGACCTTCCATTTTTCCCACCCTGTGGATGAAGACAGCCTGCGCAAGCACGTAACGGTGACCCTCGACAAAGGCCTGACCTACCGCGACGCCCAATTGCCAAATCGCCCGGAAATCACCTTCGACGAGAAAAAACTCAACGCCTACGTACGCTCCGCAGCCTTGGCCACCCCGCTGGAAAGCACCCCGGTCAGCGCCAAACTCGACGAAGGCATCAAGGCTCGCGATGGCGGCAACGCCAGCGCCGCATCGTTGGTGGCCAAAGTCACCGTACCCGGTCGCTATCGCCTGACCTTTACGGGCGCCGAAATCAGCTTTGTGGATAACGAACGCGCAGAGCCAGAGCCTGTGCTGATGTTCAGCAGTTCCAGCGCTGTAGCCGATGACACCATCGCCGGTAAAGTCCAAGCCTGGCTGTTGCCGGAAAAAGCCCAGGACGACACCCGCCCCTATAACACCAATGAGATCGACGACGCCCTGCTCGCCCGCAGCACCAAGGTCAACCTGACCCACGTGCCCAGCGTCGAACCGCTGAACACCCTGCACGCCTTCAAGTTCAAGGCCCCTGCCGGACGTGCGCTGTATGTACGCGTGCCCGCTAACCTGGAGGCCATCGGCGGCTATCTGGCGAAGGATCCTACGGCGTCGCTGGTCAGCATGCCGGCGTATCCGCGCACCTTGCAGTTCCTGTCTGACGGCGCCCTGCTCAGCCTCACTGGCGAGAAACGCCTGGGCTTCATGGCCAGGGGAGTGCCCGGCGCCCACGTGGAAATCGCCCGCCTGTTGCCCAACCAGTTGCAACACTTGGTGGACCAGAGCAGCGGCAGTTTTGCGCGGCCGAACTTTGGCAATGAGTACTTCGATCGTATGGTCGAGCGTCAGTCTCTGGACATTCCTCTGTCATCCAATGACCCGGCCAAAACCGTCTACGACAACGTAGATTTGAGCCACTACCTCACCGCCAACGGCGGCCGTCGCGGCATTTTCGTGCTCAAGCTGAGCCCACAGGATGAACCGGCCGAGCGTACGTTCGAATATGAACGCAGCAGTACCAGCGACCTGCGGTTTATCGTAGTGACCGACCTCGGCATCATCGCCAAACGCTCCAGCGACGGCAGTCATGACGTGTATGTGCAGTCCATCGGTAATGGTTCGCCGGTGGCCGACGCGCAAGTCGACATCATCGGTCGCAATGGCTTGCCGGTGAGCAGCGGTCACACGGACGGCGAAGGCCATGTGCATTTCGCCAAGCTGGATGAACTGCGCCGTGAGAAAACGCCGCTTATGTATGTGGTCAGTCGCGGCAATGACCAATCGTTCCTGCCAATCGCCCGTCAGTCCCAGCAGCTGGATTTGTCGCGCTTTGATGTAGGCGGTTTGGAAGAAGACGGTGCGATTGATCGCCTCAGCGCCTACCTGTTTACCGACCGCGGCCTGTACCGACCCGGCGAAACCGCCCACCTGGGCATGATCGTGCGCAGCGGCAACTGGAAAGGCGCCTTGCAAGGTCTGCCGGTGGAGCTGCAAATCACCGACCCGCGCGGTCTGGAAGTGATTCGCCAGCCACTGAAGCTCTCCGCCAGCGGGTTTGAAACCTTTGATTTCCCCAGCAGCGAAGTGGCCCCAGCCGGGGAATACACCGCGACCTTGCAGTTGATTGGCCAGAAGCAAACGCGCACAGACCTGGGCAGTGTCAGCTTCAAAGTCCGCGATTTCGAGCCGGACCGCATGAAGGTCAGTTTGAGCCTGCACGACACGCCGGTGCAGGGCTGGATTTCCCCGGACCAAGTGGTGGCTAAAGTCACCGCCATGCACCTGTTCGGCGCCCCGGCCTCGGGCCGTCGCGTTACTGCAAAAATGTCACTGAGCCCGACGCTCGCGGCATTCGACCGTTACCCCGATTACCGCTTCCGCCTCAATGATTCCCTGGAAGACGCCAGCACCGAAGACCTGGCCGAAACCACCGTCGACGATAACGGCCAGGCCGTGCTCGACCTCAACCTGCAACGTTTCGCCAACAGCACCTATCGTTTGCAAGTGATGACCCAGGTGTTCGAGGCTGAAGGTGGCCGCAACGTGGCGGCGCAAAGTGCGTTGCTGGTGTCGTCCGCGCCGTACCTAGTGGGTGTGAAAAGTCAGGATTCGCTGTCATACGTCGCTAAGGACGCCCCACGCCAGGTGCAATGGCTGGCCGTCGCGCCAGATCTCACACCGCTTGCCGTGGATGGCTTGACCAGCGAAGTGGTCGAGCACCGTTATGTGTCGGTGCTGGTGAAGCAATCCAACGGCACCTACAAGTACGAGTCACGTATCAAGAACATCAGCCAACCGGCCTCACCGCTGGTGATGACCAAAGACGGCGCCAAGCAGACCCTGAACACCGGCACGCCAGGGGATTTCACCCTGCAACTCAAGGACGCCAACGGCAACCTGCTCAACCAGATCGACTACAGCGTGGCCGGGCGCGGCAACACCTCGCGCTCCCTGGAGCGTAACGCCGAGCTGCAACTGCGCCTGGATAAACGCAGCTACGCCACCGGTGATGAGATCGCCATCAGCATTCGCGCGCCGTACACCGGCGCGGGCTTGATCACCATCGAGCGCGACAAGGTTTACACCCAGCAGTGGTTCAAGGCTGACAGTACCAACAGCGTGCAACATATCCGCGTGCCTGCGGGCCTTGAGGGCAATGCCTACGTCAACGTGCAGTTCGTGCGAGACATCGGTTCGTCCGAGGTTTATATGAGCCCGCTTTCCTACGGTGTGGTGCCCTTCAGCATCAACCTGGACGCGCGGCGCATGGCACTGAAGGTCGACGGCCCGGCGAAGATCGAGCCGGGGCAAATCCTCGACATTAAGGTCAACACCGACCGCCCGGGCCGCGCCGTGATCTACGCGGTGGACGAAGGCATCCTGCAAGTAGCGCGCTATCAAACGCCTGATCCGCTGGGTTTCTTCTTCCAGAAGCGTGCGCTGGAAGTCGGCACCAGTCAGATTCTTGACCTGATCCTGCCGGAGTTCAGCCGCCTGCTCAGTGGGGCGGCGCCTGGAGGCGATACGGAAGGCGCCCTGGCCAATCACCTCAACCCGTTCAAACGTAAACATCAGCCGCCAGTGGCGTGGTGGTCCGGGCTGGTGGATTTGCCGGTCGGTGAAACCGTGCTGCATTACCAGGTACCCGACAGCTTCAACGGCAAGTTGCACCTATTTGCCGTCGCGGTGGATACCGACAGCGTGGGCGTCAGCGAGACCACTACCGACGTGCGCGGGCCGATCGTGATCACGCCCAATGTGCCGGCCTTCGTGGCGCCGGGGGATGTGTTCAACGTCAGCGCCGGGGTGTTCAGCAACCTCGACGCGGCAGCGGATGTGAAATTTGAAGTGCAGACCAGCGCCGGCCTCGTGGTGCAGGGCGACAAGGGCAGCACCTTGTCACTGCAACCGCGCAAAGAAGGCACTGCCGAATTCAAGATCAAAGTCGGCGACACCCTCGGTTCGGCAGACCTGCGCTTTGTCGCGGTGCTGCCGGATGGCAAACGGATCCAGGTGGCGGAAACCACGTCAATCCGGCCCTTGAGCGAACACCGCGTCGCTCTGAGCCTGGGCCGTTTCGAGAGCGCCAGCAAAGAACTCAAGCCCACACGTGAACTGTTCAGCCAGCTGCGTGATGTGCAGTTGGGCGTGGCCGCCTCGCCGCTGGTATGGGCCAACGGCCTCAAGCATTACCTGGATGACTACGGCTATGCATGCACCGAGCAATTGGTGTCCAAGGCCATGCCGGCATTGATCTGGGGCGGCACCGCACCCGAGGCTGAACAAGCCTTCAGCAGCGCGGTCCGCATGTTGCGCCAGCGTCAAAACCAGGCCGGTGGCTTTGGATTGTGGGCAGCCAACCCTGACGTGGCGCCGTACGCCAGCCTGTACGCCACTGATTTCCTGATCGAAGCCAAGGAGCGCGGGCTGCCGGTGCCGGAAGACCTGCTGGTGCGTTCCAACGCGTATCTGACAGACCTCGCCAACGGCCCGAGCGAAGGCCTGTCGGAATTGCGCAACCGTGCCTACGCCAGTTACCTGCTGAGCCGTCAGGGGATTCTGGTGAGCGGCGCCTTGAGCGATATACGCGAACGCTACGAGAGTTACTTCAAGGACAGCTGGCAGAACGACCTGGGCGCCGCCTACCTGGCTGCCAGCTACAAACTGCTCAAGCAGGATCGGCAGGCCGATACGCTGTTCCGCAAAATCCCGTGGCGTTCGCTTGTGGATAAGTGGGACAGCGACGGCCTGTACTACGACCCGCTGGTGCACGACGCCGAACACTTGCATCTGCTGGCGCGCCATTTCCCTGAACTGATGGATGACGTGCCCACCGCGCTACTGGATAAGCTCGGCAAACGCCTCAACGAGCAGCGCTACAATTCGCTGTCGGCGGCATTGTTGCTGCGCGCCCTGGACAACTATGGCCAGCGCGCGCAAAGCGACATGACCCTCAAGGCCACCGCCTGGCTGGGCGATAAACAGCAACAATTGCTGGAAATGGCCGGCCAGCCACCGCGCGCCGCCGTACCGCGCGCCACGCAGAAGCTGGTCATGGAAAAATCCGATGGCCCGGCAGCGTTCTACATGCTCAGCGAAGCCGGTTTTGATAAAGGAGCCAAGCTCAAAGCCATCAACAACGGCCTGGAAATCATCCACGAATACCTCGACCTCAAAGGCGAGCCGGTGAGTAAGGTAGCCGTGGGTGATGAGTTCCTGGTGCGCTTGCGCCTACGGGCTACCGACCGTGACCAAGTGCAGCAAGTGGCCGTGGTCGACTTGCTGCCCGGCGGTGTCGAGCCTGTGTATAACTTGCCTCCAGAGCCGGAAGCCGCGAGCAGCGAGGAAAGCGAAGGCGAAGAATCCGAGTACGTTGAAGCCAGCGAAGAAGAAGCTGACACCTGGCAGGCCCCCATCGGCGAAACCGAGCTGAGCAACTGGCAGCCAGACTACGTGGATGTGCGGGATGATCGGGTGGTGTTGTACGGCACTGCGCTACGTGATGTAGGCACTTTCGTTTACCGCGTACGCGCCACCAACGCAGGGACGTTCAATACGCCACCGGCCTACGCCGAAGGCATGTACGAAACCACCCTGCAGGGACGCGGCAAAGTAGGCCAGCTTGAAATTACCAAGCCTTAAACGTCTGACGCCGCTGCTGGCAGCTGCGGCGTTACTGGCCGGCGTGCGACTTTGGCCCCATGCGCCGCTGGAACAGGCCATTACCTCCTCCAGGGTCGTATTGGCCGATGACGGCTCGCTGTTGCGTATGACGCTGGCCCAGGACGGTCAATATCGCCTATGGCTACCACTGGAGCGCATTTCACCTTCATTGATTGAGGCACTGCTGCTCAAGGAAGACCGCAATTTCTACTGGCACCCGGGGATCAATCCCCCGGCGTTGTTGCGGGCGGCCATGGCCACCTACAGCGGAGGCCAGCGCCAAGGCGGCTCGACGTTGAGCATGCAACTGGCGCGTCGCCTGTGGGATCTCAACACCCGCCAAGTGCCCGGAAAATTGCAGCAGATGGCGTTGGCGCTGTGGCTGGAAGCGCGCTACAGCAAGCACGACATCCTTGAGGCCTACCTGAACCTGGCGCCCATGGGCGGCAATATCGAAGGCGCCGAAGCGGCCAGTCGCATCTACTTTGGCAAGGCGGCGGCGCAGTTGTCGCTGTCCGAAGCGTTGGCATTGGCGGTAATCCCCCAACAGCCCGGCCGTCGAGCACGCTTCGGGCCTTCGCTGCAAAACGCGCGGCTGCGCTTGATGGCTGATTGGCGCGAGACTTATCCACAAGACCCGCGTAATGACAGTTTGCTGGACTTGCCCTTGGAAGCGCGCAACCGCCAGCAAATTCCTTTTTTGGCGCCACACTTGAGCGAGCAATTGCTGGCATCTCAAGCTGGTAATGAGTTGAACAGCACGCTCAATCTGCCTTTGCAACAATTGCTGGAACGTCTGATCACCGGGTTTATCGCCGAACGGCGCAGCACCGGGGTGGAGAACGCCACCGCGATCCTGATCGACAGCCGCGATCAGAGCGTCAAGGCGCTGGTAGGCTCAGCGGACTACTTATCCACAGGCATCCATGGACAGGTGAATGGTGTGCTATCACGGCGCTCGCCGGGGTCTACGCTCAAACCGTTTCTCTACGGGCTGGCGCTGGACCAAGGGGTGATCCACCCCATGAGCATCCTTAAAGACTTACCGAGTAACTTCGGCTACTTCCAACCGGAAAACTTCGACGGCAGTTTTGTCGGCCCACTGACGGCCCGGGATGCGTTGATCCGTAGTCGCAATATCCCCGCCGTGTGGCTGGCCAGCCAGGTCAAGTCGCCTTCTCTATACGGCTTGCTGCAACGCGCCGGCATCAAAGGCCTACGCGACGAAAGCCATTACGGCCTGGCCCTGGCACTGGGTGGCGGCGAGATGACCCCGGAGGAGCTGGCGCGGCTGTATGTGATGTTGGCGGGAGACGGGCATTTACGGCCGTTGCGCTACTTGCAGCAACAGCCGCAAACCACTGGCGCACAACTGCTCAGCCCGCAGGCCGCGTTTATGGTGCGCGACATGCTGCGCCGCAACCCACGCCCAGATGGCCTGCCCGGCCGCCATTGGCGAACCGCCTGGAAAACCGGTACGTCATGGGGTTTTCACGATGCGTGGAGCGCCGGACTGGTCGGCCCGTATGTGTTGGTGGTGTGGGTGGGTAACTTCGATGGTCGGCCAAATCCAGCGTTTATTGGTGCCAAGACCGCCGCGCCGCTATTCTTCCGCATTGCTGACGCTTTGCCCCTGGCATTACCCAACGTCGCGATCAAAGCCGACAAGCCGCCCGCGGGGCTGGTGCGCATTGATGTCTGCGCTGCCTCCGGTGAGCTGCCCAACCGCTGGTGCCCGCAAACCCGCAAGACCTGGTACATCCCCGGCGTCTCGCCGATCCGTGTTTCCAACCTGCACCGCCCGGTGCTGATCGACACCCGCACCGGCAAAGCCGCGTGCCCGCCGTTCGATCCGCAATACACACGAGAGGACATCTTCGAGTTCTGGCCCAGCGACGTTCAACGCCTGTACCGAGCAGCCGGCCTGCCCCGCCGAACCCCGCCCAACGTGATGAAAAACTGCCAACCCAACCGCATCACCGACCAGAGCGAAGCGCCGCAGATTCGCTCGCCACTGACTCAGGTGAGCTACCAACTGCGCCTGTCTCAACCCCAGGAAAGCATCCCGCTGAACGCGAATGCGGCCAGCGATGCGGCGACGCTGTACTGGTTCGCTGATCAAACCTTGATCGGCCAAGGCCCGCCGCAAGCCACGCTGAACTGGAGGCCAGGCAAGTCAGGGGAATATCGGTTGCGGGTGAGTGATGATCAAGGGCGCAGCACGAGTCGGGGGTTGCGGGTGGAGTTTGTGCCTTAGGGGCAGTTATCACCCTCAGCAAGCTCAACATAATTCGATTCCCCGCCTCCGGTCGCACCCGATAACCAACCCCATACAAAGCTCAGGCTGGTACGCCCAGACGTATCCACACTCACTGTACCTCGCGACCAACCGGACAGCAGCTCACCGTCCAGCGTCAGGCACTGAAAAAGCAGCTCAATGGTATCGGCGCCGGTCACGCGACCGACTTGCGTCCCCGTACGGATTCGGCCGCCTTGGTAGGTGCTGGATAGGGCATCACCGTCGACACGGTAATGAAACACCGTGCCGGTACCGGAAAGCCCATGGGTGTTATTCGCGACCACAAATCGGCGATTGTGCAAACGCTCGCCGAGGTGGGGAAAGGAAGATGGCATCAACGTGGCGTCCTTGCGTTGAAACCTGGAGACCCGATGGGCCTCCAGGTGAGCGAGGTATTACTCGACTGTCACCGACTTGGCCAAATTACGTGGCTGGTCTACGTCAGTGCCCTTGAGCACGGCCACGTAGTACGACAGCAGCTGCAGCGGGATGGTGTAGAGGATCGGCGACAAGGTGTCGTTGATGTGCGGCATGTTGATGACGTGGGTGCCTTCGCCATTGATCATGCTCGCCTTCTCGTCGGCGAATACCACCAGTTGGCCGCCACGGGCGCGTACTTCCTGCAGGTTGGATTTGAGCTTTTCCAGCAGTTCGTTGTTCGGCGCCACAGTGACCACCGGCATGTCGTCATCCACCAGGGCCAACGGGCCGTGTTTCAACTCGCCGGCCGGGTAGGCTTCGGCGTGGATGTACGAGATTTCCTTGAGCTTGAGGGCACCTTCCATCGCCACCGGGTACTGCGCGCCACGGCCAAGGAACAGGGTGTGGTTCTTGTCGGCGAACAGCTCGGCAACTTTTTCCACGACGCTGTCCATGGCCAGTGCTTCGCCCAGGCGAGTCGGCAGGCGGCGCAATTCTTCCACCAAGGTAGCTTCAACACCTTCGGCCAGGGTGCCTCGCACTTGGCCCAGGGACAGGGTCAGTAGCAACAAACCAACCAGTTGGGTGGTGAAGGCTTTGGTGGAAGCTACGCCGATTTCGCGACCCGCCTGGGTCAGCAGGGTCAGGTCGGACTCACGTACCAAGGAGCTGATACTGACGTTGCAGATCGCCAGGCTGGCGAGGAAGCCCAACTCTTTGGCGTTGCGCAGCGCGGCCAGGGTGTCGGCGGTTTCGCCGGACTGGGAGATAGTCACGAACAGGGTATCGGGCTGCACCACCACCTTGCGGTAGCGGAACTCACTGGCGACTTCGACCTGGCACGGGATGCCAGCCAGGTCTTCCAGCCAATAACGGGCAACCATGCCGGCGTGGTAGCTGGTGCCACAAGCGACGATCTGCACATTGCGCACTTTGGCGAACAGCTCGGCGGCCTGGGGGCCGAATGCGTTGACCAGCACTTGGCTCTGGCTCAGTCGACCTTCCAACGTGCGCTGGACCACGGCCGGTTGCTCGTGGATCTCCTTGAGCATGAAATGGCGGTATTCGCCTTTATCGGCCGCTTCGGCACCGTCGCGGTATTGCACAGCTTCGCGTTCGACGGAATTACCGTTAACGTCCCAGATCGCCACGCTTTCACGGCGTATGTCGGCGATATCGCCTTCTTCCAAGTACATGAATCGGTCGGTGACCTGACGCAGGGCCAGTTGGTCGGAAGCGAGAAAGTTCTCGCCCAGGCCCAGGCCGATCACCAGCGGGCTGCCGCTGCGGGCGGCTACCACACGGTCCGGTTGGCTGGCACTGACGACGGCCAGGCCATAGGCGCCGTGCAGTTCCTTGACCGTGGCCTTGAGGGCGGTGGTCAGGTCGCTGTGGTCCTTGAGCTTGTGATTGAGCAGGTGGGCGATGACTTCAGTGTCGGTGTCTGAGGTGAACACGTACCCCAGGCTCTTGAGCTGTTCGCGCAGCACTTCGTGGTTTTCGATGATGCCGTTGTGCACCACGGCCAGGTCACCGGAAAAGTGCGGGTGGGCGTTACGTTCGCACGGTGCGCCGTGAGTGGCCCAGCGAGTGTGGGCAATCCCCAAACGACCTACCAGCGGTTCGCCGGCCAGGGCCTGCTCCAACTCACTGACCTTGCCCGGGCGACGCATGCGCTCAAGCTTGCCGGCGTTGGTGAAGACGGCCACGCCGGCGCTGTCGTAGCCACGGTATTCAAGGCGCTTGAGGCCTTCGATCAGAATGGCGGTAACGTTACGTTCGGCGACTGCGCCAACAATTCCACACATGGTGCTTCTCCTAGATGATTGCCGCGCATATCAGCGTAATGCCGCGGGCTTGGATCTGGTCGCGGGCCTCAAGCGGCAGGCGATCATCGGTGATAAGGGTATGGACGCTGCTCCAGGGCAGTTCCAGGTTGGGAATCTTGCGGCCGATCTTGTCGGATTCGACCATCACCACCACTTCACGGGCGACCTCGGCCATCACACGGCTCAGACCCAGTAATTCGTTGAAGGTGGTAGTGCCACGCTGCAGATCGATGCCGTCGGCGCCGATGAACAATTGATCAAAGTCGTAGGAACGCAACACCTGCTCGGCGACCTGGCCCTGGAAAGAGTCCGAATGCGGGTCCCAGGTGCCGCCGGTCATCAACAGCACCGGCTCGTGTTCCAATTCGCTCAAGGCGCTGGCTACGTGCAGGGAGTTGGTCATGACCACGAGTCCGGGCTGGTGGCCCAGTTCCGGGATCATGGCGGCGGTGGTGCTGCCGCTGTCGATGATGATGCGGGCGTGTTCCCGCAAACGCATCACGGCAGCACGGGCGATCGCACGCTTGTAGGCCGAGATCGGTTGGGCAGGATCGCCTACCAGTTCCTGAGGCATGGTGATCGCACCACCGTAGCGGCGCAGCAACAGGCCGTTACTTTCTAGGGCGGCCAAGTCCTTGCGGATAGTGACTTCGGAGGTTTCGAAACGCTTGGCCAATTCGTCCACGCTGACTTCGCCCTGTTCGTTGAGCAAGGTCAGGATGTTGTGGCGTCGTTGGGGTGTATTTCGTTTCGACATGGTATTGATAAGTTTCGTTTCGAAAGATAACGAAGGCAATCAAAACCTATTAGGACTATATCGTCAAGAGTCTGGAACAGATTCTTCAAACAACGCAGGCCAAATGTGGGAGGGGGCTTGCCCCCGATTGCAGTCGATCAGTCGATCTAGAACATTGACTGAAAATCCGCCATCGGGGACAAGCCCCCTCCCACATTTGGATAGCACTGCTGATGAGGCTGTGGATAACTCAGGTCTTTTTGATTTTGACCGGGCGTTTCCAGCCGTCGATATTGCGTTGGCGGGCTCGAGCCACGGCCAGTTGGGATTTATCCACATCCTGGTTAATGGTTGAGCCTGCGGCAGTGTTCGAACCATCACCGATCGTCACTGGCGCAATCAGCGAGTTATTCGAGCCAATGAATACGTCCTCGCCAATAGTGGTCTGGTACTTGTTGGCGCCGTCGTAGTTGCAGGTGATTGCGCCAGCGCCGATGTTGCTGCGAGCACCGATAACCGCATCACCAAGGTAGGCCAGGTGGCCGGCCTTTGCGTCGTCGCCCATTCGTGCATTTTTCAGTTCGACGAAGTTGCCGACATGCGCCCTGGCCCCCATCACAGTGCCCGGACGCAACCGAGCAAACGGGCCAGCATCGCTGCCCTCGCCCATCACCGCGCCGTCGATATGGCTGTTGGCCTTGATCACCACGCCCTTGCGCAGGGTGCTGTCCTTGATCACGCAGTTCGGGCCGATGACTACGTCGTCTTCGATGATTACGCGACCTTCGAGGATCACGTTGATGTCGATCAGCACGTCGCGCCCCACGGTGACCTCACCGCGTACGTCAAAACGCGCAGGGTCGCGCAGGGTCACGCCCTCAGCCATCAGGCGGCGACCTTCTCGCAGTTGGTAGTGACGCTCCAGTTCGGCCAACTGCTTGCGGTCGTTGGCGCCCTGCACTTCCATAGGGTCGTGGGGCTGCTCGGTAGCTACCAGCAGGCCATCGCTCACGGCCATCTCAATCACGTCGGTGAGGTAGTACTCACCCTGAGCGTTGTTGTTGGACAGACGGCTCATCCAGTCGGCGAGCTTGTTGCCAGGGACGGCGAGAATACCGGTATTGCCTTCAGTGATGGCACGTTGGGCCTCGCTGGCGTCCTTGTGCTCAACGATGGCCGCGACCTTGCCATCGGCATTGCGCACGATGCGTCCGTAGCCGGTGGGGTCTTCCAGCTCCACGGTGAGCAGGCCCATCTGACCAGGCACTACGTGCTTAAGCAGGCGTTGCAGGGTTTCCACTTCGATCAGCGGCACGTCGCCGTAGAGGATCAGCACGGTGTCAGCGGTAATGAACGGCACAGCTTGCGCGGTGGCGTGGCCGGTCCCCAGTTGTTTGTCCTGCAATACGAAATTCAGGTCATCCGCAGCCAAGCGCTCACGCACTGCATCGGCACCGTGGCCGATCACTACGTGGATGCGTTGCGGGTCCAACTGCCGGGCGCTGTGGATAACATGGCCAAGCATGGAGTTGCCGGCCACCGGGTGCAGCACCTTGGGCAGGGCCGAGCGCATGCGGGTGCCCTGGCCTGCGGCGAGAATGACGATTTCAAGAGACATGAATGGCTACCAATCCTGGACGGTCCGGCTTCAGACCAAAGATGTGTTTTGCTAAAAAAGAAAAAGGGTAGCCGAGGCTACCCTTTTTAATCAATCGCGCATAAGCATCACGGCGTAGCCGCTTACTTCTTGCGGATCTGCTGGAGAGTGCGCAGCTGAGCTGCAGCCTCGGCCAGACGTACAGCAGCAGCGCTGTAGTCGAAGTCCGCACCCTTTTCGTTCAGGGCCTTCTCAGCAGCCTTGACGGCTTCCTGAGCGGAGGCTTCATCCAGATCGCCAGCACGTTGCACAGTGTCGGCAAGTACCTTGACCATGTTCGGCTGAACCTCAAGGAAACCACCGGAGATGTAAAACACCTCACGTTCCCCGCCTTGCTTGGTCAGAGTGATCGGACCTGGCTTCAAGCTGGTGATCAACGGCGCGTGGCCCATGGCAATACCCAGGTCACCGAGTTCGCCGTGTGCAATCACCATTTCTACCAGACCGGAGAAGATTTCCCCTTCCGCGCTGACGATATCGCAATGGACTGTCATAGCCATCTGATTGCCTCAACCTGATGAGCGCCCGTTTCCGGGCGCCTGGATTACAGTTTCTTGGCTTTCTCGATCGCTTCTTCGATGCCGCCGACCATGTAGAACGCTTGTTCTGGCAGGTGGTCGTAGTCACCGTTGAGGATGCCTTTGAAGCCAGCAATGGTGTCTTTCAGGGAAACGTATTTACCCGAAGCACCGGTGAAGACTTCAGCCACGAAGAACGGCTGCGACAAGAAGCGCTGGATCTTACGAGCACGGTTTACCAACTGCTTGTCGGCTTCCGACAGCTCGTCCATACCCAGGATCGCAATGATGTCCTTCAGTTCTTTGTAACGCTGCAGCACGTACTGAACGCCGCGAGCGGTGTCGTAGTGCTCCTGGCCGATCACGTTCGGGTCCAGCTGGCGCGAAGTCGAGTCGAGTGGATCGACCGCTGGGTAGATACCCAGGGAAGCGATGTCACGGGACAGAACGACGGTGGCGTCCAAGTGGGCGAAGGTGGTCGCAGGCGATGGGTCGGTCAAGTCATCCGCAGGTACGTATACCGCTTGGATCGAAGTGATCGAACCTTCCTTGGTCGAAGTGATACGTTCTTGCAGAACGCCCATCTCTTCAGCCAGGGTCGGCTGGTAACCTACTGCGGAAGGCATACGGCCCAGCAGTGCGGATACTTCAGTACCGGCCAGGGTGTAACGGTAGATGTTGTCGACGAACAGCAGAACGTCGTTACCTTCGTCACGGAACTTCTCGGCCATGGTCAGGCCAGTCAGTGCTACGCGCAGACGGTTTCCCGGCGGCTCGTTCATCTGACCGTAAACCAGTGCCACTTTGTCCAGAACGTTGGAGTCCTTCATCTCGTGGTAGAAGTCGTTACCCTCACGAGTACGCTCACCCACACCGGCGAACACGGAATAACCGCTGTGCTCGATGGCGATGTTACGGATCAGTTCCATCATGTTTACGGTCTTGCCTACACCGGCACCACCGAACAGACCGACTTTACCGCCCTTGGCGAACGGGCAAACCAGGTCGATAACCTTGATGCCGGTTTCCAGCAGGTCGTTGCCGCCAGCTTGTTCCGCGAACGAAGGTGCTGGACGGTGAATGCCCCAGCGCTCTTCGGTGTCGATCGGACCAGCTTCGTCAATCGGGTTGCCCAGCACGTCCATGATCCGGCCCAGAGTCGCTTTACCGACCGGTACGGAGATGGCTGCGCCAGAGTCGATTACGTCCAGACCGCGCTTCAAGCCTTCGGTGGAACCCATCGCAATGGTACGAACTACGCCGTCGCCCAGCTGCTGCTGAACTTCCAGAGTAGTTTCCGCGCCTTGTACTTTCAGCGCGTTGTAGATGCTCGGTACGCTGTCGCGTGGAAATTCCACGTCGATAACGGCGCCGATGATTTGAACGATACGTCCGCTACTCATAGCTGGATCCTCTGAATATTTGAACCGTTAAACCGCGGCAGCGCCGCCGACGATTTCCGAGATCTCTTGGGTGATCGCAGCCTGACGCGCCTTGTTGTAGATCAGCTGCAAATCGCTGATCAGATCACCGGCGTTATCGGTAGCGTTTTTCATCGCGATCATCCGCGCCGCTTGTTCAGCTGCGTTGTTCTCGACCACCGCCTGGTACACCTGCGACTCCACGTAGCGCACCATCAAGCCGTCAAGCAGCTCTTTGGCGTCTGGTTCGTAGAGGTAGTCCCAGTGGTGCTTGAGTTCCTGATCCGGAGTCGCCACCAGTGGAATCAATTGCTCCACGGTTGGCTGCTGGGTCATGGTGTTGATGAACTTGTTGGATACCACGGAGAGGCGGTCAATCCGGCCTTCCAGGTACGCATCCAGCATCACCTTCACACTGCCGATCAAATCATTGATCGACGGCTCTTCACCCAGGTGGCTGATAGCTGCAACGACGTTACCGCCGAAGTTACGGAAAAAGGCCGCACCCTTGCTACCAACAACACACAGATCGATCTCGACGCCGTTTTCGCGGTTTACCGCCATGTCCTTGACCAGGGCCTTGAACAGGTTGGTATTCAAACCACCGCACAAACCACGGTCACTGCTCACTACCACATAACCCACACGCTTAACTTCGCGGTCGATCATGAACGGGTGGCGGTATTCCGGGTTGGCGTTGGCCAGATGCCCAATTACCTGGCGGATACGCTCCGCATAAGGACGGCTAGCAGCCATGCGCATTTGTGCCTTGCGCATTTTGCTTACCGCCACTTTTTCCATGGCGCTGGTAATTTTTTGCGTGCTTTTGATGCTCGCAATCTTACTGCGAATCTCTTTTGCGCCTGCCATGTAACACCTATCAGGTTAGCAAGCGGGAGCCTTGCGGCTCCCGCTGCGGCTTACCAGGTTTGGGTGGCCTTGAACTTCTCGATACCGGCTTTCATGCCAGCGTCGATATCGTCATTGAAGTCACCCTTCACGTTGATCTTCGCCATCAATTCGGCGTGATCGCGGTTGAAGTAAGCAATCAGCGCTTGTTCAAAGCTGCCGACCTTGGCGATTTCAACGTCGGTCAGGAACCCACGCTCAGCGGCATACAGCGACAACGCCATGTCAGCGATCGACATTGGGGCGTATTGCTTCTGCTTCATCAGCTCGGTAACGCGCTGACCATGCTCAAGTTGCTTACGGGTCGCTTCGTCCAGGTCAGAAGCGAACTGGGCGAATGCCGCCAATTCACGGTACTGAGCCAGAGCGGTACGGATACCACCGGAGAGCTTCTTGATGATCTTGGTCTGAGCGGCACCACCCACACGGGATACCGAAACACCGGCGTTCACTGCAGGGCGGATGCCCGAGTTGAACATGGCCGATTCCAGGAAGATCTGACCGTCGGTGATGGAAATCACGTTGGTCGGAACGAACGCGGAAACGTCGCCAGCCTGGGTTTCGATGATCGGCAGAGCGGTCAGGGAGCCGGTTTTGCCGGTCACTGCGCCGTTGGTGAACTTCTCTACGTACTCTTCGGAAACGCGCGATGCACGCTCCAGCAGACGGGAGTGGAGATAGAACACGTCGCCTGGGTAAGCTTCACGGCCTGGTGGACGGCGCAGCAGCAGGGAAATCTGGCGGTAAGCCACTGCTTGCTTGGACAGATCGTCATAAACGATCAGCGCGTCTTCACCGCGGTCGCGGAAGAATTCACCCATGGTGCAACCGGAGTACGGTGCCAGGAATTGCAGCGCAGGAGATTCCGAAGCACTGGCAGCCACGATGATCGTGTTGGCCAGGGCGCCGTTTTCTTCCAGCTTGCGAACCACGTTGGCGATGGTCGATTGCTTCTGACCAATAGCTACGTAGACGCAGAAAATGCCGCTGTTCTTCTGGTTGATGATCGCGTCGATTGCCAGAGCGGTTTTACCGATCTGACGGTCACCAATGATCAGCTCACGCTGGCCACGGCCGACAGGGATCATGGCATCGACAGCCTTGTAGCCAGTCTGTACAGGCTGGTCTACCGACTTACGCCAGATCACGCCTGGAGCAACTTTCTCGACCGCGTCGGTCTCGGTGTTGCCCAGTGGACCTTTACCGTCAACAGGGTTACCCAGTGCGTCGACTACGCGACCCAGCAGTTCCTTACCAACCGGAACTTCCAGGATGCGGCCTGTGCACTTGGCGCTCATACCTTCAGCCAGACTGGTGTATGCGCCCAATACAACGGCACCTACGGAGTCTTGCTCCAGGTTGAGGGCCATACCGTAGACGCCGCCCGGAAACTCGATCATCTCGCCGTACATTACGTCGGCCAGACCGTGAATCCGCACGATGCCGTCAGATACGCTGACGACAGTGCCTTCGTTACGGGCTTGGGAGGTCACATCGAGCTTGTCGATGCGGCCCTTGATAATTTCACTTATTTCGGAAGGATTGAGTTGCTGCATTGCTCTGCTGCCCCTTCAAACTCAAGATTTCAATGCTTCGGCAAGATTCGCGAGTTTGCCGCGAATCGAGCCATCGATAACCAGGTCGCCGGCGCGAATGATGACACCACCAATAAGGGTGGCATCCTCCGCAACTTGCAGGCGCACTTCCCGGTCGAGTCGTGCACTGAGAACCTTGGCGAGTTTGTCTTGCTGTTCTTGGTTCAATGCAAAAGCACTGGTGACTTCAACGTCTACCGATTTCTCTTGCTCGGCCTTGTACAGGTCGAACAGAGCGGCAATCTCCGGCAGAAGCAGGAGACGGTCGTTTTCGGCAACGACGTGCAAGAAGTTCTGCACTTTCACATCAAACTTGTCGCCGCACACTTCAATAAAAGTGGCGGCCTTGTCTGCGCTCGTCAGTCGCGGGGCCTTGAGCACGCGCTGCATGGTGTCGTCTTGCGACACTGCTGCAGCCAGGCCGAGCATGGCTGACCAAGAGGCCAGCTGCTGGTGGGCCTGGGCGTGCTCGAAGGCTGCCTTAGCGTAAGGTCGGGCCAACGTGGTCAATTCTGCCATGATCGCCCTCGCTTAAATTTCAGCAGCCAGTTTGTTAACCAGCTCCGCGTGCGCGTTTTGATCGATTGTGGCACCCAGGATCTTCTCAGCACCGCCGACGGCCAGAGCACCCAGTTGGGCACGCAACGCGTCTTTGACACCGTTCAGTTCCTGCTCGATCTCGGCCTGAGCCTGAACCTTCACACGGTCAGCGTCGATACGGGCTTTTTCAACAGCCTCTTCAACGATCTGGTTACCGCGTTTCTTGGCTTGCTCAATGATTTCGGCTGCTTGAGCTTTCGCTTCGCGCAGTTGTTGACCCGCTTTATCTTGGGCCAACTCCAGGTCGCGAGCTGCTCGTGCTGCAGCGTCCAGTCCATCCGCGATCTTCTTCTGACGTTCGTGCAGAGCTGCGATGACCGGAGGCCATACGAACTTCATGCAGAAAACGACAAAAATCAAGAACGCTAAGGACTGACCAATAATGGTTGCATTAATGTTCACGCCAATACCTCGCTCATTCGTTGCACAACACACCAATCACTCGAAAAGACGAGTGATTAACCGGCGAGTTGACCAACGAAAGGGTTCGCGAAGGTGAAGAACAGAGCGATACCAACACCGATCATGGTCACGGCGTCGAGCAGGCCGGCGACGATGAACATTTTAACTTGCAGCATTGGAACCATTTCTGGCTGACGCGCTGCGCCTTCCAGGAATTTGCCGCCCAGCAGGCCGAAACCAATGGCAGTACCCAGGGCGCCCAGGCCGATCAACAGTGCAACAGCGATAGCGGTTAGACCAACTACAGTTTCCATCTTTCCTCCCGACTTTTACGTCGTATGGTTTAGGTTTTTTAGATTTTAAAGCGGTAAAACAAATCGTTTCATAGCCCTGGTGGGCCACCTTCCCGTTTCACCGGGAAGGACATCAGACTAGTCGAGACTGGTCTTAATGGTTCTCTTCGTGCGCCATCGACAGGTAGACGATGGTCAGCATCATGAAGATGAAGGCCTGCAGGGTGATGATCAGGATGTGGAACACAGCCCACGCCCACTGCAGAACAATGCCCAGGCCGCTAAGCCAGAGCAGGCCGCTGCCGAACATCACAGCGATCAGAATGAACACCAGCTCGCCGGCATACATGTTGCCGAACAGTCGCAGGGCCAGGGAGATCGGCTTGGCGATCAGGGTCACGAATTCCAGCAGGAAGTTCACCGGGATCAGCAGGGCTTGAACAAAGATGTTCTTGCTGCCGAACGGGTGCAGGGTCAATTCGCCGATGAAGCCGCCGATGCCCTTGATCTTGATGCTGTAGAAAATGATCAGCGCGAATACCGACAGGGCCATGCCCAGGGTAGCGTTCGGGTCAGTAGTCGATACGGCACGGAATGGAATGTGCGGGTCGCCGGAAATCGCCATGGCCAACTGAGGAATCCAGTCAACCGGGATCAAGTCGACGGCGTTCATCAGGAACACCCAGACGAAGATGGTCAGTGCCAACGGTGCAATCACCGGGCTACGGCCATGGAAGCTGTCTTTCACGCTGCCATCGACGAATTCGACCAATACTTCAACGAAGTTCTGCAAAGCACCTGGCTGACCGGAAGTCGCCTTCTTCGCCGCCATGCGGAAAATTAGGACGAAGATCAGACCCAAAGCGACCGACCAGCCCAGAGTATCCAGGTGGAAAGCCCAGAAGCCCATTTCTTTGGCTTCTGCTGCGGAGTGGGCAAAGCCCCAGCCGCCGTTGGGAAGCTGACCGAAGGTCAAGTTCTGCAAGTGGTGCTGGATATAGCCCGAAGCGGTTGTTTCTGCCATGGTTGCCTCAAACGCCCTAAGGTTTCGAAAGTCTTGTTTTCATTAGCAGGGGAGCGAACCAGCTGACCAGTTGGGTCAACACGAAGACGCCGAATACAGCCAGCGGCGCCAATGGCTTCACACCTGCAAAGGTCAGTGCAAACAGCACTGCCGTCAAAATCAGTTTCCCCGCCTCGCCGGCATAAAAAGACCGGACGATAGCCTGGGCTGCTCGGGCGCCGGAAAACCGAAAGGCCCTGTGAGCAAAATACATATTGGGCAGCAAGGCTATCAGGCCTCCGCAAAGTCCCGAATATCCGGCTACGACTCCATGCCGGTACCAAAGCGCCAATGCGGCGATTAGCAAAATGACAAATTGAGCCAATAAAACCGGAAAAACAGCCAAGCGATGGAAGGGCAACGTGTTTGGCGTGCGGGTTTCCATCACTCTTGCTCCTCAATAGTCGGCTGCCGGAAATCAATAACTTGGCATAATTTGTGCCGACAAAATGCGCGCAGAGTATAGGGGCGGTTCTGCCCCTATTCAACTGCCGGGTAGTGATTTCCGATCACACGCTACATAAGCAAATGTTTCAGCGGATGTGGGCAAGGACACCCTGAAGCTCATCAAGGGAGTTATATCCGATGACCAATTGCCCTTTGCCTTTCTTGCCGTGGCGAATTTGTACCGCAGAGCCCAGGCGCTCGGCCAGGCGCTGCTCGAGACGCGCGATATCCGGATCAGGTTTGGCCGTTTCGACCGGTGCAGGTTTGCCGCTCAGCCACTGGCGAACCAGGGCCTCAGTCTGACGAACGGTAAGCCCTCGTGCGACAACGTGTCGCGCCCCTTCAACCTGTTGATTTTCCGGCAAACCGAGCAAAGCACGGGCGTGGCCCATTTCCAGATCGCCATGGGACAACATGGTCTTGATGACTTCCGGCAAAGCGATCAGGCGCAGCAAGTTGGACACGGTGACGCGGGACTTACCCACCGCTTCGGCCACTTGCTGCTGCGTCAGCTGGAATTCCTGCTGCAGGCGCTGCAAGGCGATCGCTTCTTCGATCGGATTGAGGTCTTCGCGCTGAATATTCTCGATCAACGCCATGGCGATCGCCGTTTCATCAGGCACATCACGCACCATCGCGGGAATGGTCTCTTTGCCGGCCTGCTGACTGGCGCGCCAGCGACGTTCACCGGCGATGATTTCAAAACGACCGCCACCAATCGGGCGCACCACGATCGGCTGCATCACGCCTTGAGCTTTGATCGAATTGGCCAGTTCCTCCAACGCCTGGGGATCCATGTCACGGCGTGGCTGGTATTTGCCGCGCTGGATCAAGTCCAGAGGCAGGTGCTGCAGCTCGCGCTCGTCGGCCTGCACCGCTTGTTCTTCAAGCGATGTGACGGTCGGACCACTCAACAGTGCATCCAGTCCACGTCCGAGACCTCGTTTCTTGACGGCCATGGGGATTCCTTAAGTTGGCTGGGCTGCAGCGGTGCGGGAGTTGCGGCGTTGGCGGCGAACCATCTCGCCAGCCAGAGCCAGGTAGGCGATGGCGCCACGGGACGATTTGTCATACGCCAACGCAGGCATGCCATAGCTTGGCGCTTCGGCCAAACGGATATTGCGCGGAATCACGGTGTCGTAAAGCTGCTCACCGAAGTGTTCCTTGAGCTGTGCCGACACATCGTTCATCAGGCTCAGGCGCGGATCGAACATGGTCCGCAGCAGGCCTTCGATCTGCAGGTTTGGGTTGAGCAATTCGGCGATACGCTTGATGTTATCCACAAGGTCGCTCAAACCTTCCAGTGCGTAGTACTCACACTGCATGGGGATAATCACCCCATCGGCAGCCACCAACGCATTGAGCGTCAGCATCGACAGCGACGGTGGGCAATCGATCAAAATGTAATCATAGTTCTCGCGGATCGGCGCCAAGGCGCTGCGCAGACGGCTTTCTTTCATCTGCATTTCCAGCAACACCACTTCCGCCGCAGTCAGATCGCGGTTGGCCGGCAGCAATTGATAACCGCCATGCTCGGAATAGTGCATGGCCTGGGCCAGGTCACACTCGCCGATCAGCAAGTCGTAGACCGAGTTTTCCAGGCCATGTTTATCCACACCGCTACCCATGGTGGCGTTGCCCTGTGGATCGAGATCGATCAACAGCACCCGTCGCTTGGTAGCGACCAAGGATGCTGCGAGGTTGATGCAGGTGGTGGTTTTGCCCACGCCACCTTTCTGGTTCGCTATCGCGAATACCTTAGCCATTCTTGCTTGTGTTCCCAATCATGCCGTGCGGCGCAGTATCAGCAGATGGCGTTGGCCTTGGCAACCGGGTACGGCCAAGGCGTGTTCGCTATCGAGGTGGAAGTCTGCCGGCAATGCTAACAGCTCATCACTCGGATGGACGCCCTTCATTGCCAGCCAGCGGGTATCGCGGTCACCCAGGTGGCGTGTCCAGTTGCTGAAGTTCTCCATGCTGCTGAACGCCCGGGAAACAATTCCGTTGAAAGGCAGTTCAGGCGTGAATTCTTCGACACGGCTGTGGATAACGTGAAGGTTATCCAGCTTGAGTTCGAGTTTGACCTGGGTCAGGAAGCGGGTTTTCTTGCCATTGCTGTCCAGGCAGGTCACTTGGGACTCGGGAAACAGGATGGCCAAGGGGATACCTGGCATGCCGCCGCCACTGCCCACATCCAACCAGCGACCGTTTTGAATAAATGGCATCACGCTCAAGCTGTCGAGCAAATGCCGGGACACCATCTCATCGGGATTGCGCACTGCCGTGAGGTTGTAAGCCTTGTTCCATTTGATCAACAGGGCTAGGTAGCCCAACAGCAACTCATGCTGGGCGGACGTCAGATCGACGCCCAATTGGCGTGCACCTGTGGATAACTCTTCGGCGTGTTGCAGGGTGACCAACGAACTCAAGCGCTTTGCTCCAACTGACGGCCCGCGCCGCGTTTTTTCAAATGAATCATCAACAGCGAAATGGCTGCCGGGGTGACGCCGGGAATACGTGAAGCCTGACCCAGGGTTTCTGGTCGAGTTATCCCCAGCTTGCTCTGAATTTCTTTCGAAAGCCCGGAAATCCCGGTGTAGTCGATATCCACAGGCAGCTTGGTGTCTTCACTGGCGCGCAGACGAGCAATCTCGTCCTGCTGGCGGTCAATGTAACCGGCGTACTTCGTCTTGATTTCGACCTGCTCGGCAACCTGTGGATCTTCTGCGCCGCCGCCCGTCACTTCGACCAAGCCAGCGTAGTCGATTTCCGGACGTGACAGCAGGTTCAGCAAGTTGTACTCGTGAGTCAGCGGCGTGCCGAATTTCTCGGCAATTGCATCACCTTGTTCGGTACCGGGGCGAACCCAAGTGCCTTTCAGGCGCTGCTCTTCCAACGCAATGCTTTCACGTTTTTTGCAGAAGGCTTCCCAGCGCACGTCATCGACCAGCCCCAGTTCGCGGCCTTTTTCGGTCAGCCGCAGGTCGGCGTTGTCTTCGCGCAGGATCAGACGGTATTCCGCCCGGGAAGTGAACATCCGGTACGGTTCCTGGGTACCCAGGGTAATCAGGTCGTCCACCAACACACCGATGTACGCTTCATCGCGACGCGGGCACCAACTGTCTTTGCCTTGTGCACGCAATGCGGCGTTGGTCCCGGCCAGCAAACCTTGGGCGCCGGCTTCTTCGTAACCGGTTGTGCCATTGATTTGGCCGGCGAAGAACAGCCCGCCGATCACTTTGGTCTCCAGGCTGTACTTCAGATCACGAGGATCGAAGTAGTCATACTCGATGGCATAGCCAGGTCGCACGATATGTGCGTTTTCCATGCCGCGAATCGATTGCACGATCTGGATTTGCACGTCGAACGGCAGGGAAGTAGATATCCCGTTCGGGTACAGCTCGTGAGTAGTCAGACCTTCGGGTTCGATGAAGACCTGATGGCTCTCCTTGTCGGCAAAGCGGTGGATCTTGTCTTCGATCGATGGGCAATAGCGCGGGCCAATCCCCTCGATCACACCGGAATACATCGGCGAACGGTCGAGGTTCGCGGCAATGATCTCGTGAGTTCGGGCATTGGTGTGGGTAATCCAGCAACTCACCTGTTTGGGGTGTTGCTCCTTGGAACCCATGAACGACATCACCGGGATCGGCGTATCGCCCGCTTGCTCAGTCATCAACGAGAAATCCACAGAACGCCCGTCGATACGCGGCGGGGTTCCGGTTTTCAGGCGACCGACACGCAGCGGCAATTCACGCAGGCGTTTTGCCAAGGCAATCGACGGAGGATCACCGGCACGGCCACCGGAATAATTCTGCATTCCGATGTGGATAAGTCCGCCAAGGAAGGTTCCGGTGGTCAAAACCACAGATTCTGCGAAGAAGCGCAGACCCATTTGGGTGACAACGCCCTTCACCACGTCTTGTTCGACGATCAGGTCATCCGCTGCTTGTTGAAATATCCACAGGTTCGGCTGGTTTTCCAGGGTTTCACGTACAGCAGCCTTGTACAGAATGCGGTCAGCTTGTGCCCGAGTGGCGCGCACTGCCGGGCCTTTGCGGCTGTTGAGAACGCGAAATTGAATACCACCCTTATCGGTTGCCATGGCCATTACGCCGCCAAGGGCGTCGATTTCCTTGACCAGATGGCTTTTGCCGATACCACCAATGGCGGGGTTGCAACTCATTGCACCGAGGGTTTCCACGTTGTGCGTGAGCAACAGGGTTTTTACGCCCATGCGTGCTGACGCCAGTGCTGCCTCGGTACCGGCATGACCGCCGCCGATGACGATCACTTCAAAACGGGAAGGGAAATCCACCACGCACCTCGTGCCTGCTTAAGTAGGTAATTAGGAATCGATTGATTGAACTGGTTTTAGAGCTTTGGCGGCAAGTATAGGGACTTAGCCCTTCCTAAAGAACCCTTTGCACAAAATTTAACCAGCTGTGGATGAATCACAGACAATAGAAATTAAAAGAGAGAAATTTATTAAATCTTTGTTTTTATGTTTATTTCTACTGAGCATCATTTCTGTGGATAGATCTCTACAGGCCTTTATTTACGGTATGTACAGAGATTCAAAAGTCTGTGGTCATGTGCCAATGAGGCCCTTGGATAAGTACGCTAAGCCTGTGGATTAAACATTCACTTATCCACAGATGGGTTTTTACTCAGGTTTCAAGCCCTGTTATCAACTGGGCACAGGGGCGGTTATTCACAGGGCTTAATCCGCAGAAATCGAGCAAACACGCTATACCGAGGTCACGGTGAAGCCACCGAAATCCTTCGACTCGGAAGTGAACAGCGTAAAAAGAGATCTATTGTGAGAAATCTGCAGTGCAGTTAATAATAGCGATTATCATTAACCTGCCCTCTCGCACCCTATGCCTACTCCTTCACACACGGTTGCCGTCCAGCATATTTACGAACAGCACCATTCTTGGTTGCACGGGTGGCTCAGAGGTAAGTTGCATAACGCCTGCGATGCGGCCGATGTCGCACACGATACGTTCGTGCGCATTCTTGGTGGGCGCCATGCGGCGCAGATCCTTGAGCCACGTGATTATCTGGCGACCATCGCCAGGGGTCTGGTAATTGACCGCTACAGGCGTCACGCCATTGAACAGGCTTATAAGCAAAGCCTGGCCGAGCGTCCTGATGCCACTGCCATCAGTGAAGAAGATAAGGCGATCATCATCGAAACCCTGGTGGCTGTGGATAAAGCTCTCGCCAGCTTGGGCGAACGCTCGCGGCGGATCTTCATGCTGTCGCAGATTGACGGCCTGACTTATCAACAGATCGCCGATCAACTGCAGGTGTCACTGACGACCGTGAAGAAGCACATGGTTCGCGCGTTGACCGAATGTTCAATGATCATGGCCTCCTTGTAATGGCAGCGCCTGATCGCAAGACCTTCGAGGCTGCCGCCGGCTGGTACGTGCAGTTTCAATCCCAGACGCCCACAGCGGCCGAGCGCCATGCCTGGCAGCAATGGCTCAACATCGATCCGTCCCATCAGGCGGCGTGGAATCAGATGGAGCAATTGCAACGCAGCCTGGGTGCCTTGCCCCAGGATTTCACTCGCCGCGCTTTGTCGGCCACACAGCAACGTCGCCAGGTGCTCAAGTGGATGCTGGTACTCGGCAGCACCGGTTACTTGGGGTGGAATGTTCAGCAACATACGTCCCTGGGCAATGTTTGGGCCGATTTCCGTACACCTTTGGGCAAGCGCCGGCGCATCGAACTGGCCGACGGCACCCGGATTGACCTGAATACCCAAACCGCCATTGATGTGCTGTTCGACGGACGCCAGCGCTTGATACGCCTGCGCGAAGGCGAAGTTCTTATCCACACTGGCAAGTCGGGCGCGCAGATGCCCTTCTATGTTGAGACTCAGCAGGGTCGCATCCAGGCTTTGGGGACACACTTTACTGTGCGCCAACTGCCGGATTTCACACAGGTCGGAGTGCTGGAAGACCGCGTCAGCATTTCACCCACTGATCGACCAGACCTCAGCCGACTGCTTATTGCAGGCGAGAGTGCGCAATTCAATCGGCAAAGCGTAGGGGTAAGCCAACCTTACAGCGGGGCTGAAGCTGCTTGGGTCGACGGACAACTGATCGTGCTCGATGCCCGGCTCGGCGATGTGATCGACGAGCTCGGTCGTTATCGACCTGGGGTCCTGCAATGCGATCCAGCTTCGGCGCGCCTGCGGGTTTCCGGCACATTCCGATTGGATTCCACCGATGCGGTGCTGGCCAACCTGCAAGCGACGCTGCCGATCCAGGTCAATTACTTCACCCGTTACTGGGTTTCGGTGAAGCGAATCGGCTGAGCAAAAAAATAATCCACAGGGTTATCTTTTTTTTACCTGACGCGGCCCTACAGGTAATCACGACGCTACCTTCAGGGTTTATCCACCTATGCGCCTTCCTCCTAAGCTTCGCCAGCGACTCTCCTGCCACGGCCTGACCTACGGTTTGCTGCTTACCTCTACCGCCGCTGCCTGCGGGTTGTTATCAACAGGCGCCCTTGCAGCCAGCGTGGTGCAGCACTTCGCTATTGGCGCAGGTCCGCTCGACAGCGCCTTGAGCCAATTTGCGGCCAGGGCCAATGTGATCCTGTCCTTTTCGCCCCAGCAGACCGCTCATTTGAACACCCCTGGGCTTGAGGGGGACTATTCGGTGGAGCAGGGCTTTGCGCTGCTGTTGCAAAACTCGGCGTTAGAGGCTGTGGCCCAGGCGCCTGGTAGCTACATATTGCAAGCGGCGCCCACAGGCGAACTGACCCTTGCGCCCACGACTGTAAGCACGGTTCAACTGGACGGTTTCAATCAGGAGATCGCCGGGGATGTGGGCTACAAAGCTCAAAACAGCCGGGTTGGGACCAAAACCAGCACGCCACTGTCGGAAACACCGCGGTCGGTATCGGTCGTCACCGGTCAGCGCATCAAGGACCAGAAGTCCCAGTCCCTTACCGAAGTACTGGGCTACGTGCCGGGTATTTTCGCCCCGCCCTTCGCTGCCGGCGATAGTCTGGCCGGTGACCTGTTCTTCATTCGCGGTTTCAACGCCACAGACTATGGCTACGGCCTGCTGCGTGATGGACTACGTGTTCAGGGCAATCGGTACGACACCACCAGCGAGCCTTATGGCCTGGAGCGGGTCGAAATATTCCGTGGGCCTTCGTCGCTGCTCTACGGTGAAAATGCCCCCGGTGGCTTGGTAAACCTGGTCAGTAAACATCCAACCGCCACGCCGCAAGGCGAGGTACAACTGGGCTATGGTTCGAATAACCGCCGTCAGGTGGGTGTAGATATCTCCGGTCCGCTCAACGACAGCGGCGACATCCTTGGACGCGTGGTGATGCTGGGGCGCAAGTCTGATACCCAGACTGATCATGTGCCGGATGATCGCCTCTACGTTGCTCCCTCCCTGACCCTGAATTTCGACGACTACAACACCTTCACCCTGCTCGCCAGCTACCAGAAGGATCACACCAACCTGGAACTCGGCCTACCAGCTGCCGGCACGTTACTGACGAATCCCAACGGTAAGTTGTCCAAGCACACCATGCTCGGGAATCCAGACTGGAACACCTTCGAACGTGAAGCCTGGAGCACGGGGTATGAGCTCGCTCATAGCTTCAATGACGACTGGCAGTTCCGCCAGAACTCGCGCTACATGCAGTCGCGTATCAACCGTCACGAAACCTGGCCGGGCCAATTGAACAACGGCGGTTTCGGGACCCGGTTGAACATGAACGCCTACGATCGCTACAACAAGTCGATGGTTTATTCCCTGGATAACCAGCTGGAAGGCAAATTTCAGGTCGGCGGGCTGGAAAATACTCTGCTGTTCGGCGCCAGCTACGACCGCACTTCTTTCAATCAGGATTGGAATGCCGGGTTCGCCGGCACCATCGATGTGTATAACCCTGTTTACTTGCGCGATCCGACTACACCTCTGGCAGTACAGAACACGTTGCTCGAACAGCAGATGAAAGGGGTTTATGCACAGCTGCAGAGCAAGTATGACCGCTGGTTATTCCTGTTGGGTGGCCGTCAGGACTGGGTCGAGAGTGATTTCCGCGACAAGGTCAACAAGGCCAGCGATACCGGCTCTGAAGATCGCAAGTTCACCTATCAGGGCGGGGTGATGTACCAGTTCGACAACGGCCTGACGCCGTATGTGAGCTATTCCACTGCATTCGTGCCGGTGCAGCAGATTTCCAACGCCGGTTCACCCTTGAAGCCGATTACCAGCAGCCAATACGAAGTAGGCGTGAAGTACGAACCGATCGGCTGGGATACGGCGATGACTGTGTCGGTGTATGACTTGCGCAAGGAAGATGACACCTACCTCGACGCCACCACTAACAGCTACCGCCAAGTAGGCGAAAGTCGGTCCAAGGGCGTTGAAGTCGAGGTCAACAGCAACGTCACGCCTAACCTGAATTTAACGGCGGCCTACACCTACACTGACGCTCGAATCACTAAGGACTCCGCTACTTCTCTGGTCGAAGGGCACCAGCTGACCGGGGTGCCGCGGAATCAGGCGTCTGTATGGGGCAAATACCGATTCCTCGACAGTCAGCTCAAGGGGTTGTCCCTGGGGGCGGGCGTGCGTTATTTCGACAGTACCTTTTCCTACACCGCGCCCACGCTGTACGGAAAATTGGACGCGGGAAGCGTCACCTTGGTGGATGCATCCGTTGGCTATCAGTTCGACAAAAACTGGTCGGTTGATGTGAATGCCAAGAACCTGTTCGACAAGGAATATGTATCCGGTTGCAACGATGCAGGGCGTTGTTACTGGGGTGACAGCCGTACCTTGCTCGGTACGGTGTCCTACAACTGGTAAACCATTGTGGATAACGTTGCTATTTACCGATGCAGAAGCTGGAAAAGATCCGTCCCAACAAATCATCGGAGCTGAAGGCGCCGGTGATTTCCCCCAGCAGCTGCTGTGCCTGACGTAGATCCTCGGCCAGCAGCTCCCCTGCCCCCGCCAAGGTCAGCTGCGCGCGTCCGTGCTCAAGGGCCGCACTGGCATGACGCAGTGCCTCCAGGTGCCTGCGACGCGCACTGAAGCTGCTTTCCGAGGTCTGCTCGTAACCCATGCAGGCCTTGAGATGGTCGCGCAGCAATTCCAGGCCATTACCCGCCGACTTGGCGCTCAGGCTGATCGTGACGTGGCCATCCTCACCCATTTCAAGCGCGATGGCTTCGCCTGTCAGGTCAGCCTTGTTGCGGATCAAGGTGACGTTAGCCGGGTCAGGTCGTTGTTCAAGAAACTCCGGCCAAAGGGCAAAAGGATCCGCAGCCTCAGGCGCAGTGGCATCAACCACCAGTAATACGCGGTCTGCTTCACTGATGGCTTTGAGGGCGCGCTCTACGCCGATCTTTTCCACCTGGTCATCGGTATCGCGCAAGCCTGCGGTATCAACCACGTGCAGCGGCATGCCGTCGATGTGGATATGTTCGCGCAGGATGTCCCGGGTGGTGCCGGCAATCTCGGTGACGATGGCAGCCTCACGTCCGGCCAAGGCATTCAGAAGGCTGGACTTACCCGCGTTGGGGCGACCGGCAATGACCACCGTCATGCCATCGCGCAGCAAGGCGCCTTGCCCCGCTTCACGCAGCACTGTGGATAACTCCTCGCGGACTTTATCCAACATTGCCAATACGTGGCCATCGGCGAGGAAGTCGATCTCTTCCTCAGGAAAATCAATCGCCGCCTCTACGTAGATGCGCAGGCTGATCAATTGCTCGGTCAAGTTATGCACACGCAGGGAAAATGCCCCCTGCAGCGAACGCAACGCATTGCGTGCGGCCTGTGCGGAACTCGCTTCGATCAGGTCCGCGATAGCTTCGGCCTGGGCCAGATCGAGCTTGTCATTCAAGAACGCGCGTTCACTGAACTCACCCGGCCGGGCGAGACGGCAGCCTAATTGCAAGCAACGCTGCAGCAGCATATCCAGGACTACAGGACCACCGTGGCCTTGCAGTTCCAGGACATCCTCACCGGTGAAAGAGTTAGGTCCAGGGAAATAGAGGGCCAGGCCCTCATCCAATACGCTGTGGTCTGCATCCAGAAACGGGCCGTAATGGGCATACCGCGGTTTCAATTCCCGGCCGCTGATGGCCTTGGCTGCCATGCCGGCGAGGGGCCCGGAAATTCGAACGATACCCACACCGCCGCGACCTTGAGCGGTTGCGACAGCAGCGATGGTTTCACGAGGAGCGCTCATCAGCAGGTTCCATAACAAAAGTGACGGAAAGCAAAACGCCCCACTAGGGGGCGTCTTGAGTGGTTATCCACAGAGTAAATTACGCCTCGGCTTTTTTGGTAGCCGCTTCGATTTTACGTGTGATGTACCACTGTTGAGAGATCGACAACACGTTGTTGACCACCCAGTACAGAACCAGACCAGCTGGGAACCACAGGAAGAAGAAGGTGAAGATGATTGGCATCATTTTCATCACTTTAGCCTGCATCGGATCCGGCGGTGTTGGGTTCAGACGCTGCTGGATGAACATGGTCGCGCCCATGATGATCGGCAGGATAAAGAATGGGTCCTTGATCGACAGATCAGTTATCCACAGCATGAACGGTGCCTGGCGCATTTCCACGCTTTCCAGGAGTACCCAGTACAGCGAGAGGAACACCGGCATCTGCACCAGAATAGGCAAGCATCCACCCAACGGGTTGATCTTCTCTTTCTTGTACAGCTCCATCATGGCCTGCGACATTTTCTGCCGATCATCACCATGCTGCTCTTTCAACGCAGCCAGTTTCGGAGCAACGGCACGCATACGGGCCATCGACTTGTAGCTGGCAGCCGACAGTGGGAAGAAGATCCCCTTGATCAGCATGGTCAGGAATATGATCGAGAAGCCCCAGTTACCCACAATGCTGTGGATATGTTGCAGCAGCCAGAAGATAGGCTGGGCAATAAACCACAGAATGCCGTAATCCACAGTCAGTTCCAGACCTGGGGACAACTCTTTCAGCACGGCCTGGCTTTTCGGGCCGGCGTACAGGGTAGCGCTGGTTTCAGCCTTGGCACCTGGAGCGACGGTCAACGCCGGGCCAGTAAAGCCAATGATGTAGTTACCTTGGCTGTCTTTACGGGTTTGAACCAGGTTGGCTTCACCCTTGTTCGGGATCCAGGCGGTCACGAAATAGTGTTGCAACCAGGCAACCCAGCCGCCTTGGACGGTTTCTTTCAGCGCGCCTTTGTCGATATCTTTCATCGACACTTTTTTGTACGGCTCGTTACTTGTCCACAGGGCTGCGCCCAAGTAGGTAGCGGTACCAGTAGCGGTGCTGGAAGAAGGATCGGAGCTGCCATCACGCTTGAGTTGGGCAAACAGATTGCCGCTCCAAGGTTTTTCGCTGGTGTTGTCGATCAGGTAAGTGACCTTCAGGTCGTACAAACCGCGAGTGAAGCTGAAACGCTTGATGTAGTTGACGCCGTCGAGGCTGAATTTCAGGTCGACGTTCAACTGGTTTTGGCCATCCGCCAGTTGATAAACCTTCTTTTCGGTCGAATAAACCGGACGACCGGTAGCGCGCGCATCCGGACCATTAGTGCCGGTCAGACCGCTTTGCGCCAGATAAGTACGTTCACCACCGTTATCGAACAGTTGGAACGGTACATCCGGATGGTCTTGGCGACGTGGATACAGCGGCAGTTTCAACTGCGCGATATCACCACCTTGTGGGTCGATAGCCAAGTCGAGCACATCCGTTTTCACGAGGATGAGGTCTTTATTGGTGACCACTGGCGTTTCTAAAGGGGCGCTTGTCTCGCCATTCGCGCTGGGAACATCTGCACTCGCGGACGCATTGGTACCCAGCGGGGTGTCCGGAATAGCCGGGGCAGCCTGATTGGTAGCAACATTCTGAGTCGGCAGGGCAGCTTGGCCATAATCCTGGTTCCACTTAAGAACCATGACGTAGGACACGATTGCCAGGGCGACGATCAGGATCGTGCGTTTAATATCCATGATTACTCGGCCATCGAAGAAGAACGGGAGGTAGGGATAGGTGGAACCGGGTCATAACCACCGGGATTCCACGGATGACAGCGACCTAAACGACGAAAGGTCAGCCAGCCACCGCGCAGAAGACCATGATTTTCTATGGCTTCTAACGCGTAGCAGGAACAACTGGGGTAGAAACGACAGTGACTGGCCATCAGAGGACTAATGGCATAGCGATAAAACTGGATCGGAACGAGTGCCAGTTTACGCATTGGTACTGTCTACCCCTACAGTTTCGGTGCTGACTGCTGGTGCTGGTTTGTTGGTACGCGCCAGACGTTTCCAGAGCTTGCCGAAATGCTGAATCAATTCGGGGTTTTCTACATCCCCCAAGCCTTTGCGCGCGACGATAACAATATCCCAACCAACCAGAGTGTCCTGGTGGAGGCGAAACGATTCGCGCATCAGACGCTTGAGGCGATTGCGCTCAACGGAGAGCTTTACGCTCTTCTTGCCAATCACCAACCCGAGACGGGGGTGATCAAGATCGTTGTTACGCGCAAGGAGCAGGAGATTTTTCCCCGGAACCTTGCCGGTGGGGGAGTCAAAGACTGCCTTGAAGTGCCGGGGTGTTAGCAGACGCTTTTCCCGACTGAAGTCCTGACTCACCACCAGTACCGGATTATCAAACTGCCAGACGCGCACGACCTTTGGCGCGGCGACGCGACAGGACAGCACGGCCGTTCTTGGTAGCCATGCGAGCACGGAAGCCGTGAGTACGGGCGCGTTTGATGGTGCTTGGTTGGAAAGTACGTTTCATGGCGTTGTTACCTGGTTCGTCCACAACGGGCCGGAATGGCCCCCGTTTTAAGAGACCGGCGATTCTAGAGAAAGCAAGCCTCTAGGTCAATTTCCAACCAGCTTTTCCTTCAATTAGATCTCTATCGGGTAAAACCCCCTCTTCTATCCGCCTGGCTTCCATGAGCAATGTCATAGATATAAAAATAAAGAAGGAAGTTATTTAAAGCTTTTCTGTAAAGCTTATAAAAGCTATGCAGACCATCCTCTGTGGATAACTGCCTTGAGGCCATATTCCACTTGATGTACAGAGGATGACAACATGGGGGAGAAGCGGTGCTCTGCCTGTGCTGCGCTGTCGGATAAGCTGTGTGTGGAATGGCATGTTATCCACAGCCCAGTTACCCACAGACTTTCACCCCCACTTGTACAACGAGCTCAGGGCCGCTTATCCACAGACCTTATGCACAGACCACTGGTCGGCTTTTTCCGGGATAAGACATTGATTTTGGGTGCCCTGTGGGCAACCTACATGTGGATAAGTGGGCGGCTCGCCGCTACAATGGCGGCTGTTTTTGCCTCACCGGCTTTCAACTTAGGGGATATCCGTGTCAGTGGAACTTTGGCAGCAGTGCGTGGAGCTTTTGCGCGATGAGCTGCCTGCCCAGCAATTCAACACCTGGATCCGTCCGCTACAGGTCGAAGCCGAAGGCGACGAGTTGCGTGTCTACGCACCTAATCGTTTTGTTCTCGACTGGGTCAACGAGAAGTACCTGAGCCGCGTTCTCGAATTGCTCGACGAACACGGCAATGGCCTTGCGCCTGTGCTCTCCTTATTAATAGGCAGCAAACGCAGCTCGGCGCCTCGCGCTGCGCCGAATGCGCCATTGGCGGCGAGCGCTTCTCAAGCTCAGGCCGCAGCGGCACCTGTTAATAACTCGCCTGCTCCCGTTGCCCAGACGCCTTCCAAATCGGCGTCACAGAAAAACGCACCTATTAATGAAGAGCCGTCTCGCGACAGCTTTGACCCCATGGCTGGTGCCAGCTCGCAGCAGGCACCGATTCGCGCCGAACAGCGCACCGTACAGGTCGAAGGCGCGCTCAAGCACACCAGCTACTTGAACCGCACCTTTACCTTCGAGAATTTCGTCGAAGGTAAATCTAACCAGCTGGCTCGCGCTGCGGCCTGGCAAGTGGCGGATAACCCCAAGCATGGTTACAACCCGCTCTTCCTTTATGGTGGCGTGGGCTTGGGTAAAACTCACTTGATGCACGCTGTGGGTAACCACCTATTAAAGAAGAACCCGAATGCCAAGGTCGTGTACCTGCACTCGGAGCGCTTTGTGGCGGACATGGTTAAGGCCTTGCAGCTCAATGCCATCAACGAGTTCAAGCGGTTCTACCGTTCCGTTGACGCCTTGCTGATCGATGACATTCAGTTCTTTGCTCGTAAGGAACGTTCACAGGAAGAGTTTTTCCATACCTTCAACGCCCTGCTCGAAGGCGGCCAACAGGTCATCTTGACCAGTGACCGTTATCCGAAGGAAATCGAAGGCCTGGAAGAACGCTTGAAGTCGCGCTTTGGCTGGGGCCTCACCGTTGCGGTAGAGCCGCCGGAGCTGGAAACCCGCGTTGCGATCCTGATGAAAAAAGCCGATCAGGCAAAAGTCGATCTGCCACACGACGCTGCTTTCTTTATCGCACAGCGTATTCGTTCCAACGTGCGTGAACTCGAAGGCGCGCTCAAGCGAGTCATCGCACACTCGCATTTCATGGGGCGCGACATCACCATCGAGCTGATTCGCGAATCCTTGAAAGACTTGCTGGCACTGCAGGACAAACTGGTGAGTGTGGATAACATCCAGCGCACCGTGGCCGAGTACTACAAGATCAAGATTTCCGACCTGCTGTCCAAGCGCCGTTCTCGCTCGGTGGCTCGTCCGCGACAAGTGGCCATGGCCCTCTCCAAGGAGTTGACCAACCATAGCCTGCCGGAAATCGGCGATGTGTTTGGTGGTCGCGACCACACCACAGTCTTGCACGCATGCCGCAAGATCAACGAACTTAAGGAATCCGACGCGGATATTCGCGAGGACTACAAGAACCTGCTGCGTACACTGACCACTTGATGACACCAGCGCAGCTTATTAAGGCAAGGGACTAGACCATGCATTTCACCATTCAACGCGAAGCCCTGTTGAAACCCCTGCAACTGGTCGCAGGCGTCGTCGAGCGCCGACAGACCTTGCCGGTGCTCTCCAACGTATTGCTGGTTGTCGAGGGCCAGCAGTTGTCCCTGACTGGTACCGACCTGGAAGTCGAATTGGTTGGCCGCGTGCAGCTGGAAGAGCCTGCAGAGCCTGGCGAGATTACTGTGCCAGCGCGTAAGCTGATGGACATCTGCAAGAGCCTGCCGAACGACGCGCTGATCGACATTAAGGTTGATGAGCAGAAGTTGGTGGTCAAGGCGGGTCGCAGTCGTTTCACGCTGTCCACTTTGCCGGCCAATGATTTCCCGACTGTGGAAGAAGGCCCAGGCTCACTGACCTGCAGCCTTGAGCAAAGTAAACTGCGCCGTCTTATCGAACGCACCAGCTTCGCCATGGCCCAGCAGGACGTGCGTTACTACCTCAACGGAATGCTGCTGGAAGTGTCGGAAGGCATCATCCGCGCCGTGGCTACCGACGGTCACCGTCTGGCAATGTGCTCAATGCGGGCCGATATCGGTCAACCTGATCGTCACCAGGTGATTGTTCCGCGTAAGGGTATTCTCGAACTGGCACGCCTGCTCACCGAGCCGGATGGCAATGTCAGCATCGTACTGGGTCAGCACCATATCCGCGCGACCACCGGCGAATTCACGTTCACGTCCAAGCTGGTCGACGGCAAATTCCCGGATTACGAGCGTGTGCTGCCTAAAGGTGGTGACAAGTTGGTAATCGGTGACCGTCAGGCCCTGCGTGAAGCGTTCAGCCGTACCGCGATTCTGTCCAACGAAAAGTACCGTGGTATTCGTCTGCAATTGGCCAACGGTCAGTTAAAAATTCAGGCCAATAACCCGGAGCAGGAAGAAGCGGAAGAAGAAGTCGGCGTTGACTACAACGGTGGTTCCCTGGAAATCGGCTTCAACGTGAGCTACTTGCTGGACGTGTTGGGTGTGATGACCACTGAACAGGTTCGCCTGATCCTGTCTGACTCCAACAGCAGCGCTCTGGTGCAGGAATCCGACAACGACGACTCGGCTTATGTTGTTATGCCGATGCGCCTGTAATCATGCTCAGCAGAAGCTAGATGTCCCTTAGTCGCGTCTCGGTCACCGCGGTGCGCAATTTGCACCCGGTGACCTTCTCCCCCTCCCCCCGCATCAACATCCTCCACGGCGCCAACGGTAGTGGCAAAACCAGCGTGCTGGAAGCCATCCACCTACTAGGGCTTGCCCGTTCCTTTCGCAGTGCCCGCTTGTTGCCGGTGATTCAGTACGAACAACTGGCCTGCACGGTCTTCGGCCAAGTCGAACTGGCAGAAGGGGGCCACAGCAGCCTGGGGATTTCTCGTGATCGCGGCGGTGAGTTCCAGATTCGCATCGACGGGCAAAACGCTCGCAGTGCTGCGCAACTGGCAGAGATCCTGCCGTTGCAACTGATCAACCCTGACAGCTTCCGATTACTGGAAGGTGCGCCGAAAATCCGCAGGCAGTTCCTCGACTGGGGAGTGTTCCACGTGGAACCACGATTCATGGCCACATGGCAGCGCCTGCAGAAGGCCCTGCGGCAGCGGAACTCGTGGCTGCGGCATGGTACACTTGACGCCGCTTCGCAAGCGGCCTGGGACCGGGAATTGTGCCTGGCCAGCGATGAAATAGATGAATACCGCCGCGCCTATATCAAAGCCTTGAAACCAGTCTTTGAGCAGACCTTGAGTGAGTTGTTGGATCTCGAGGGGCTGACGCTGAGTTACTACCGTGGTTGGGATAAAGAGCGTGAGCTGAGTGCAGTGCTCGCGACTTCCCTGCAACGGGATCAGCAAATTGGCCATACCCAGGCCGGACCCCAACGGGCTGATTTGCGTCTTAGATTAGGCGCACACAATGCTGCGGACATCTTGTCCCGTGGCCAGCAGAAGTTGGTGGTGTGTGCACTGCGTATCGCCCAGGGTCATCTGGTTAGCCAAGCCCGACGTGGTCAGTGTATTTATCTGGTGGATGACTTGCCGTCTGAACTCGACGAGCAACATCGCCGTGCGTTATGCCGCTTGTTGGAAGAATTACGCTGCCAGGTTTTTATCACCTGTGTAGACCACGAATTATTGAGGGAAGGCTGGCAGACGGAAACGCCAGTCGCTTTGTTCCACGTGGAACAAGGCCGTATCACCCAGACCCACGACCATCGGGAGTGAAGGCATGAGCGAAGAAAACACGTACGACTCGACCAGCATTAAAGTGCTGAAAGGTTTGGATGCCGTACGCAAACGTCCCGGTATGTACATTGGCGACACTGATGACGGTAGCGGTCTGCACCACATGGTGTTCGAGGTGGTCGACAACTCCATCGACGAAGCTTTGGCCGGTCACTGCGACGACATCAGCATCATCATCCACCCGGACGAATCAATCACCGTGCGCGACAACGGTCGTGGCATTCCGGTAGATGTGCACAAAGAAGAAGGTGTTTCGGCAGCAGAGGTCATCATGACCGTGCTCCACGCCGGCGGTAAGTTCGACGACAACTCCTATAAAGTATCTGGGGGGTTGCACGGTGTAGGTGTTTCGGTAGTAAACGCGCTGTCCGAAGAGCTGATCCTGACCGTTCGCCGCAGCGGAAAGATCTGGGAACAGACCTACGTCCACGGTGTTCCACAGGAGCCGATGAAAATCGTTGGCGATAGTGAAACCACCGGTACTCAGATCCACTTCAAGCCGTCCGATGAAACATTCAAGAATATCCACTTCAGTTGGGACATCCTGGCCAAGCGTATTCGCGAACTCTCCTTCCTCAACTCCGGTGTGGGTATCGTCCTCAAGGATGAGCGCAGCGGCAAGGAAGAACTGTTCAAGTACGAAGGTGGTCTGCGTGCATTCGTTGAATACCTGAACACCAACAAGACTGCGGTCAACCAGGTGTTTCACTTCAACATCCAGCGCGATGACGGCATCGGCGTGGAAATCGCCCTGCAGTGGAACGACAGCTTCAACGAGAACCTGTTGTGCTTCACCAACAACATTCCCCAGCGCGATGGCGGCACTCACTTGGTGGGTTTCCGTTCCGCGCTGACGCGTAACCTGAACACCTACATCGAAGCCGAAGGCCTGGCGAAGAAGCATAAAGTTGCCACCACCGGTGACGATGCGCGTGAAGGTCTGACCGCGATTATCTCGGTGAAAGTGCCGGATCCTAAGTTTAGTTCCCAGACTAAAGACAAGCTGGTGTCTTCCGAAGTGAAGACAGCCGTTGAACAGGAAATGGGTAAATACTTCTCGGACTTCCTGCTGGAGAATCCGAACGAAGCCAAGCTGGTCGTCGGTAAGATGATCGATGCTGCGCGCGCCCGGGAAGCCGCGCGTAAGGCTCGCGAGATGACCCGTCGTAAAGGCGCGTTGGATATCGCCGGCTTGCCGGGCAAACTGGCTGACTGCCAGGAAAAAGACCCTGCCCTCTCCGAACTGTACCTGGTGGAAGGTGACTCTGCTGGCGGTTCCGCCAAGCAGGGCCGTAACCGTCGCACCCAGGCCATCCTGCCGTTGAAGGGTAAGATCCTTAACGTAGAGAAAGCTCGCTTCGACAAGATGATTTCCTCCCAGGAAGTTGGCACCTTGATCACGGCGTTGGGCTGCGGTATCGGTCGCGACGAGTACAACATCGATAAGCTGCGCTATCACAACATCATCATCATGACCGATGCTGACGTCGACGGCTCTCACATCCGTACTCTGCTGCTGACTTTCTTCTTCCGTCAGTTGCCGGAGCTGATCGAGCGTGGCTACATCTACATCGCCCAGCCACCTTTGTACAAAGTGAAAAAGGGTAAGCAAGAGCAATACATCAAAGACGACGACGCCATGGAAGAGTACATGACGCAGTCGGCCCTGGAAGATGCGAGCCTGCACTTGAACGACGAAGCACCCGGTATTTCCGGTGAGGCGTTGGAGCGTCTGGTTAACGATTTCCGCATGGTTATGAAGACCCTCAAGCGGCTGTCGCGCCTATACCCACAGGAACTGACCGAACACTTCATCTATCTGCCGGCCGTGAGCCTGGAGCAGTTGGGCGATCATGCAGCGATGCAGGAGTGGCTGGCCCAGTACGAAGTACGTCTGCGCACTGTGGAGAAATCTGGCCTGGTGTACAAAGCCAGTCTGCGTGAAGACCGTGAACGTAACGTATGGCTGCCAGAGGTCGAACTGATCTCCCATGGTCTGTCGAACTACGTCACCTTCAACCGCGACTTCTTCGGCAGCAATGACTACAAAACTGTGGTCACCTTGGGCGCGCAACTAAGCACCCTGCTGGACGACGGCGCCTACATTCAGCGTGGCGAGCGTAAGAAAGCAGTCAAGGAGTTCAAAGAGGCCCTGGACTGGTTGATGGCAGAAAGCACCAAGCGCCACACCATCCAGCGATACAAAGGTTTGGGTGAGATGAACCCTGATCAATTGTGGGAAACCACCATGGACCCTGCTCAGCGTCGCATGCTGCGCGTGACCATCGAAGACGCCATTGGGGCAGACCAGATCTTCAACACCCTGATGGGTGATGCGGTCGAGCCTCGCCGTGACTTCATCGAGAGTAATGCTCTGGCAGTGTCTAACCTGGATTTCTGATCCAGGCGAGACCCACAGAATAAAGGCCAACGCTATGCGTTGGCCTTTTTTATTACGTGAAAATCAGTTTTTCTAAAATGCTCCACGTGGAACATCACCGTTTTCACCCATGGGAAGCTGTCGCCACACTCTCCAAACGGTACCCATACCCATAGATCGTCAACAGCTGCCAACCCCTGTCAGCAGTAAGCCCCAGCTTGTTACGCAACCGATAGATATGCGTATCCAAGGGTCTCGATGACACCATTTCTTCATGGGTCCAGAACCGCTCATAGAGGTACTCGCGGGACAGTGGCCGGGCCAGGTTGGCGAACAAGCAGCTCGCCAAGCGGTATTCCCGCTCGGTGAGGTTGATCGGTTTTCCCGCACGAGTGACGGTCAATTCGGCATCGTCAAAGGTCAGATCATTGAAGCTCTGTACTTCCTGGGTCGCCGGCTTCTGCAGGCCATGGCGACGTAGAACGGCGGTCACCCGAGCCTTCAGTTCATTGGGGCGAAAGGGTTTGCTGACGTAATCATCGGCGCCACTGTTCAACGCGGTGACGATATCGCTTTCAGCATCGCGGCTAGTGAGCATGATCACGGCGGGTGGGGACTCCATGTGTTCACGGGTCCAGCGCAGCAATGCGATGCCAGTGATATCGGGCAGTTGCCAGTCGAGTATCAGCAGGTCAAAGGTTTCCCGACGCAATTGGCGCAGCAGGTCTTCGCCACGCTCGAAGCAATGAAGGGTCCAGGGCTGTTCGGCGGTGCTGGGGATTTGTCGCAGTGTCTGTTCCACCCGTCTCAATTCAGCGGGTTCGTCATCCAGTATTGCGACACGCATGGGTGGGTCCTTTCTTCTCGAAGAGTACTGCAGCCGTAGTGAAGGCACGTACTACACAGATGCCGGTCGTCGAATCTGAAGAATTGTGCGCAGATTCGTCGGCCCCTTGGATCTCTCGGTACGCTGGGATCAATAAGTGATTAACCCAGTTAAAGTCCTCGGTACCTACGTGGGAAAGATACCGGCTCCAAGCCTTAAGGAAAAGGATCAGCCGACGCGTGCGCTGTCGTAAACTCCTGTGCCCTGATAGTGGATGCCCTTTGGAATTCGCACCTTTACGAGTCCCAAGCAGTAAAACTTTTCCACCGCGTCAAAAATGAGCTTCACTGGGCGCTATGCCACCTTCTACCGCATGCCAACAACAGGGACACGCTGATCAATGATGCTCTGGGGCAAGGCCGAAAAACGTCAACCCACCCATGCCCAACGGCTGTTCCACGGTCTGGTTCGTGAGTGGTTGTGGATCGGTTTGCTGTTGTTGCCGATCACAGCCTACCTCTCAATGAGTACTGGCCTGGCTTTGAACAACCCGCTGTATGACAGCCTTCGCCGTCTAACACCGCTGCCGGTGGATCCGCGTATCTTGCTGGTTACTATCGATGACGCCAGCCTGAAGAAGCTCGGCCAGTGGCCTTGGCCCCCTAGTTTGCACGCCGACCTGATCGATCGTCTGAGCGCTGCACAACCCGCCAGCATTCTGTTGGATGTAATCTTCAGCGATCCCGCCGATCCCCTCCAAGAAAAACGTTTGGCAGATGCGGTGTGCAACGCCGGCAACGTACTGTTGCCCTTGGGGCGTGACGACTCTGCCAGTTATAGCCCACCCAGAGTACAAATGCGGCCGCTGCTCAAATGTGCCAAGGGGGTTGGGCATATCAACGTGGAGGCTGACAGCGATGGCGTGGTGCGCAGCCTTTATTTACGTGAGGGCCCACCCAATGCGACGGCACCTCAGTTGGCGTGGTTGGCGTTCACGATGAGCGGCCAGCCTTCAGAGATGCCAGGTGAGCCTGTGGATTCGAATTCCCAGGATTGGCATCGAGAGTATGCAGTTCGCATCCCGTATATCGCCCCCGACAGCCATTTTCCAAGCGTCTCTTATGTCAGCGTATTACGTGGAGAAGTCTCCCCCGAGCGGCTGCGCAATCGTCTGATTCTGGTAGGAGCGCCAGCATCGGGAATGGGTGATCGCTATGTCACGCCGCTCTCACCCATGGTGGGAACCACGGCGGGCGTGGAGATTCAGGCCAACGTGCTCAATGGATTGCTGCAAGGTCGCAGCATTGTGGACTTGCCCGACTGGGTGGCAGCCCTGATGGCAACATCCCTGGTGGCGGCACTACTGGGGCTGCTGCTCTACCGCCCACGCTTTGCACTGTGGATGACCCTTGGCTGTATGTTCACGGCTTTGCTCGGCTCATTTGCCCTATTGCGTATCGGCTACTGGTGGTCGCCTGCGGCCTGCCTGATCGGATTGCTGCTCAGCTACCTGATCTGGAACTGGCGACGTCTCAGCGTGATCCTGGCGTACTTTGGCTGGGAGTTGGCCCGATTGGATGACGAACCCAAAGTTCTGCCCGAGCGCCGACGTGCGCCTGCCAGCAAAGGTGATGTGTTGCAGGGGCGCATCTTTGCCCTAGAGCAAGCGGTAAGCCGTACAAGGGACACACGACGCTTTATGGCCGATGGGCTGGAGTGCCTGCCGGTGGCGACGCTGATCACAGACACACAAGGCAATATCCTGCTGGCCAATCGCATTGCCCGCGACGTGTTCGGCAGCGATCTGGTCAACCAAAACCTATTGGACCAATTGGTTGATCTGGGTTATCCACCCCTGCACAACGGCGTGCGCCCTGCCCTTTCTGCGTTGGAGCTTGTTGAGTTCCGTGATATTCACCAACGCAGCCTGCGCATGGAGCTTGCTCCTTTACTACCTGCCGAAGGGGATGTGGCGCTGGGTTGGTTGCTAAGCCTCACAGACCTGAGCAAAGAGCGCGAGGCCCAGCAGCACCGGGAAACCATGCTGCGTTTCCTTTCCCATGACCTGCGTGCACCGCACTCGGCGATCCTCGCGCTGCTCGACGTGCACAACGCCGAGTCGCCAGTATTTTCTCAGATTGAGCAGCAAGTACGCCGAGCCTTGAGCCTGACTGAATCCTTCGTCCAGTTGGCGAAAGCGGAGGCCGATGGTTACCACTTCCAACCGACGCTGTTTGCCATGCTGGTAATGGATGCTTTTGACCAGGTAGCACTGATCGCCCAGCTCAAAGGTATTCACCTGGTCCACGATCTTGAAGAGGCGGATGAAGGGATGGTGTCAGCCGATCAGTCCCTACTCACTCGCGCGTTATTCAATGTGCTGGAGAACGCGATCAAGTACTCGCCATCCGGCACCACCGTCCGGTTGAGACACAGCAGCGAACAAGGTTGGTTGGAATGCCTTATCAGCGACCAGGGCCCCGGGATAGCCTCCAAGGATTTACCGGAGCTGTTCAGCCAGTACAAACGCTTTGATTCAGCCCAAGGCAGCGAAGGGTTGGGGCTAGGGCTCACCATGGTCAAGGCAGTCGTGGAGCGCCATGGAGGACGTATCGAATGTGAAAGCACCCTAGGCAAAGGCACCACATTCAGACTGCAATTGCCCTTGCTGGAAGACTGTTAAAACGTCCTTTTCTGCTGTGCATAAAAAACCGGTCACAAGGACCGGTTTTTTTATGCGGAAAAAACTTATGCACGTTTTTCGAGATTTTATCGGCTCTGGAAATATGTAAGTAAATCAGCTTCTTATGACTCAAAAAAGCTGATTCGCCAACAAACCGTACACAGGTTATCCACAGATCCTCATATCACCGGCGTATCCACAACAACTGGCTCCGGCGGTAGAGAACCCATGGCCCGCTGCTGTGCCTCATTCCACGCCTGGGCGCGCTCATTCAGCGCTGCAATAGCGCGTGGGCCTTCGCCTTCTGCGTACATTGGCTCGCCAATCACCACCGTGATGGTGCCCTCGCGTTTTGCCCAACCGGTCTTCGGCCAGAACCTGCCGGCGTTATGTGCAATCGGCAACACTGGCAGGTTGGCGTTGACCGCCAATGCTGTACCGCCACGGGAGAACTTGCCTACGGTCCCAAAGGGGACTCGTGTTCCTTCCGGAAAGATCAGCACCCACACGCCGTCTTTGAGCAGCTCATCGCCCTTCTTGGCGACATGCTTGAGCGCTGCCTTGGGGTTGTCACGGTCGATAGCAATCGGGCGCAACATGGCCATGGCCCAGCCGAAGAACGGCACGTACAGCAGCTCACGCTTGAGCACTTGGCTCAATGGCGAGAAGTAAGCCGAGAGAAAGAAGGTCTCCCAGGTGCTCTGGTGATTCGACAAAATCACGCACGGCTGGTCCGGTACGTTTTCCGCGCCCTTGACCTCGAAACGAATGTTCAGGAACACCTTGGTCAGCCACAACGCGCAGCGGCACCAATAGACGTTGATAAAGCGATAGCGCGCCTTGAACGGCAGGAACGGCGCAATAAAAAAGCTCAGGGTGCACCAGAGAAACGAACTGGTGCCCAGCAGCAGGTAAAAGAAAAAGGTTCTGATGGCCTGCAAAATCGACATGGCGGCATTTACCGTTGCGGGACAGGGCCCGCCTGTTAAAAGCGCACTCCCGAACAGTCCTTGGTCAGGAAGTCGAGGGCGGCTAGTTGTTGATAAGTTCTGCGGCAACCGCCGCCAGATCGTCAAAAATCAAGGTGCCTACCGGCAGGTTTTTCGCCTGGGTCTTTTCGCCTTTCCCGGTCTTTACCAAAACTGGCTGAGAGTCGACGGCTTTGGCCGCCTCCAGGTCACCGAGGCTGTCCCCGACGAACCATATCCCAGCCAAGGGCACCTTGTAATGTTCTGCAATGGTTTTCAACATGCCAGGTTTGGGTTTGCGGCAATCGCAGCCCTCATCCGGCCCGTGAGGGCAGTACACCACCAGCCCCACCTCACCGCCCTGCTCCGCCACCAGCGTGCGCAAGCGCGCGTGCATGGCGTCCAGGGTAGCGATGTCGTAATAGCCACGGGCAATGCCGGACTGGTTGGTGGCGATGGCCACCGTCCAGCCGGCTTTGCTCAACTGCGCGATGGCCTCGATCGAACCGGGCAGTGGAATCCATTCCGCCACCGACTTGATGTAAGCGTCGGAGTCGTAGTTGATCACCCCGTCCCGATCGAGAATCAGCAGTTTCAACATGGTCAGCTCAGTGTCGAAATGTCAGCGATGTTGACGAACAAGCCGCGCAGACGCGCCAGCATGGCGTAACGGTTTTTCCGCACGCCGGCATCTTCGGCATTGATCATCACGGCTTCGAAGAACGCATCCACCGGCTCACGCAGGGTGGCCAGGCGCGCCAGCGCTTCGGCGTAGTTACGCTCGGCGATCAGCGGCTTGACGGCGTTTTCTGCCTTGGCGATGGCCGAATTCAGCGAGAACTCTTTGGCATCGGCAAACAGGCCAGGGTCGACGTCGCCATTGCCCAGGCCTTCGGCCTTGCTTAGCAGGTTCGACACACGCTTGTTCACAGCGGCCAGGGCATCGGCTTCCGGCAACTTACGGAAGGCCTGTACGGCTTGTACGCGCTGATCGAAGTCCAGCGCCGAACCCGGCTGCAGGGCGCGAACCGACAGGTAGACGGAAACGTCCACGCCTTCGTCTTCGTAACGCGCACGCAGGCGGTCGAACACGAACTCCAGCACTTGCTCGGCCAGACCCGCTTGCTTGACCTTGGTACCGAACTGACCCACCGCGAACACGATGGCCTGTGTCAGGTCCAGGTCGAGCTTCTTGTCGATCAGGATACGCAGCACGCCCAATGCCGCACGGCGCAGGGCGTACGGGTCTTTGCTACCGGTAGGCAGCATGCCGATACCGAAGATGCCCACTAGGGTATCCAGCTTGTCGGCGATGGCCACGGCCGCACCGGTCAAGGTAGTTGGCAGTTCTGCACCAGCACCGCGTGGCATGTACTGCTCGTTCAGCGCCAGGGCGACGTCTTCGGCCTCGCCATCGTTGAGGGCGTAGTAATAGCCGGCAACACCTTGCATCTCTGGGAATTCGCCGACCATCTCGGTCGCCAGGTCGCACTTGGACAGCAAACCAGCGCGGGCGGCCGAGGCCGCATCGCCGCCGATGCGTGGTGCGATGTAGGCAGCGAGTTTGGAAACACGCACAGCCTTGTCGTAGACGCTACCGAGTTTTTCCTGGAACACCACGTTTTGCAGGCGCAGGTTGAAGTCTTCGAGCTTCTGCTTCTTGTCTTGCTTGAAGAAGAACTCAGCGTCAGTCAGTCGCGGGCGAACGACTTTCTCGTTACCGGCGATGATCTGCTGCGGGTCTTTGCTTTCAATGTTGGCTACGGTGATAAAGCGCGGCAGCAACTTACCGTCCACGTCCAGCAGGCAGAAGTACTTCTGGTTGTCCTGCATGGTGGTGATCAGTGCTTCTTGCGGCACATCGAGGAAGCGCTCTTCGAACGAGCACACCAGCGGCACAGGCCATTCAACCAGCGCGGTCACTTCGTCGAGCAGGCTTGGCGGCACGATGGCGGTGCCTTCCTGCAGGCGGGCCAGTTCTTCGGTGCGCTTGCTGATCAGCTCGCGACGCTCGTTGGCGTCGGCCAGCACATAGGCTGCACGCAGATCGGCGGCATAGTTCTCCGGCGAGGTGATGCGTACGGCTTCTGGATGGTGGAAGCGGTGACCGCGGGAATCGCGGCCGGCCTTCTGGGCGAGGATGGTGCAGTCAATGACCTGGTCACCGAGCAGCATCACCAGCCATTGGGTTGGGCGGACGAACTCTTCTTTGCGTGCACCCCAGCGCATGCGCTTGGGGATCGGCAGGTCGTTCAGGGAGTCTTCAACGATGGTCGGCAGCAGGCTGGCAGTCGGCTTACCGGTGATGACTTGGCTGAAACGCAGTTTCGGACCGCTCTGGTCGATCTCGCTCAGTTCCACGCCACACTTCTTGGCAAAACCAAGGGCAGCCTGGGTCGGATTGCCTTCAGCGTCGAAAGCCGCCTGGCGCGGCGGGCCGTCGAGGTTAATGCTGCGGTCCGGTTGCTGGGTTTCCAGCGCGGTCAGCAACACGGCCAGGCGACGTGGCGCGGCGTAGACTTTCTTGGCTTCAAACTTCAGGCCAGCGCTTTGCAGGCCTTTTTCGATCCCGGCCAGGAACGCATCGGCCAGGGTGTTGAGTGCCTTCGGTGGCAGCTCTTCGGTGCCCAGTTCAACCAGGAAATCTTGAGCACTCATTGTGCAGCCTCCAGCTTAGCCAACACTTCATCACGCAGGTCCGGGGTTGCCATCGGGAAGCCCAGCTTGGCGCGAGCCAGCAGGTAGGCTTGGGCGACGGAACGCGCCAGGGTGCGTACACGCAGGATGTATTGCTGGCGCGCGGTTACCGAGATGGCACGGCGGGCGTCCAGCAGGTTGAAGGTATGGGATGCCTTCAACACCATTTCATAGCTTGGCAGCGGCAGCGGCTGATCGAGTTCGATCAGACGCTTGGCTTCGCTTTCGTAGAAGTCGAACAGTTCGAACAGCTTCTCGACGTTGGCGTGTTCGAAGTTGTAGGTGGATTGCTCCACTTCGTTCTGGTGGAACACATCGCCGTAGGTCACTTTGCCGAACGGGCCGTCAGCCCACACCAGGTCGTAGACCGAGTCCACGCCTTGCAGGTACATGGCCAGGCGCTCAAGGCCGTAGGTGATTTCGCCGGTCACCGGGTAGCACTCGATGCCACCGGCTTGCTGGAAGTAAGTGAACTGCGTCACTTCCATGCCGTTGAGCCAGACTTCCCAGCCCAAGCCCCAGGCGCCCAGGGTCGGCGACTCCCAGTTGTCTTCGACGAAGCGGATATCGTGGACCAGCGGATCCAGGCCAACATGCTTGAGCGAGCCCAGGTACAGTTCCTGGAAATTGTCCGGGTTCGGCTTCAATACCACCTGGAACTGGTAGTAGTGCTGCAGACGGTTCGGGTTTTCGCCGTAGCGGCCGTCAGTCGGGCGACGACTGGGCTGCACATAAGCGGCGTTCCAGGTTTCCGGGCCAATGGCCCGCAGGAAGGTAGCGGTGTGGAAAGTGCCGGCGCCTACTTCCATATCGTAGGGCTGAAGTACCACACAACCTTGCTCGGCCCAGTATTGCTGGAGGGCGAGGATCAAGTCTTGGAAGGTACGCACGGCTGGCGTAGGCTGGCTCACGAAATTCACCTGTTACTTGGGCTGCGATTTAAAGAGCGGGAGTATACCCGATTCGGCCGAGCCACCATCCCCTGGAGCCTTATGCCACGCTGCTTTTGGTGTTCTGAAGATCCGCTGTACATGGCTTATCACGATCAGGAGTGGGGAACGCCGCTACGCGATGCGCAGGGTTTGTTCGAGTTGCTTTTACTCGAAGGGTTCCAGGCGGGCCTTTCCTGGATCACCGTTTTACGCAAACGCGAGCATTATCGAAAGGTCTTGTTCGGTTTTGATCCGCAGCGGTTGGCGCAATTGAGCGATGACGAGATCGAAGCGCTGATGCTCGACCCAGGTATCGTGCGCAACCGCCTCAAGCTCAACGCCACCCGGCGCAACGCTGCGGCTTGGCTGGCGCTGGAGGACCCGGTGGGGTTGCTCTGGTCGTTTGTCGGCGGGGTGCCCAAGGTCAACCATTTCAAGGACCGCAGCGAAGTGCCGGCGATTACGCCGGAGGCTGAAGCCATGAGCAAAGCACTCAAGAAAGCCGGTTTCACCTTCGTTGGCCCGACCATCTGTTACGCGTTCATGCAGGCCTCTGGCATGGTCATGGACCACACTCAGGACTGCGACCGTTACGCGGACTTGGTCAACGCCGGTTAGAATGCGCGCTTTGCGCACCACACACGATCAGGAGTGACCTGTGGAAAAGTTTAAAGGCGCCTTGCTGGTAGGCGCTCTTCGGTTGTTTGCCCTGCTGCCATGGCGCGCAGTGCAAGCCGTGGGTTCGGCCATCGGCTGGATCATGTGGAAAACCCCCAACCGATCCCGCGAAACGGTGCGGATCAACCTATCAAAATGCTTTCCGGACATGGACCCCGCCGCCCGGGAGCGCTTGGTCGGCCAAAGCCTGATGGACATCGGCAAGTCCCTGACTGAAAGCGCCTGCGCCTGGATCTGGCCGGCCCAGCGTTCCATCGACCTAGTGCGTGAAGTCGAAGGCCTGGAAGTGCTGCACGAAGCTCTGGCCTCGGGCAAAGGCGTAGTCGGCATCACCAGCCACCTGGGCAACTGGGAAGTGTTGAACCACTTTTACTGCAACCAGTGCAAGCCGATCATTTTTTACCGCCCGCCCAAGCTCAAGGCAGTGGATGAGTTGCTGCGCAAGCAGCGCGTGCAGTTGGGCAACCGTGTGGCGGCTTCCACTAAGGAAGGCATCCTCAGTGTGATCAAGGAAGTGCGTAAAGGTGGCCAAGTGGGTATTCCCGCTGACCCGGAGCCGGCGGAATCGGCGGGGATCTTCGTGCCATTCTTTGCAACCCAGGCGCTCACCAGCAAGTTCGTGCCGAATATGCTCGCGGGCCATAAGGCGGTCGGTGTATTCCTGCATGCCCTGCGACTGCCGGATGGTTCGGGCTACAAAGTGATCCTGGAAGCTGCGCCGGAAGACATGTACAGCACCGACACCGCCACGTCTTGCGCCGCCATGAGCAAGGTCGTTGAGCGTTATGTCGGCGCCTACCCGAGCCAGTACATGTGGAGCATGAAGCGCTTCAAGAAACGCCCGCCGGGTGAAGAGCGGTGGTATTGACTCAAAGACAATACAAAACCAAATGTGGGAGGGGCGGTGCGACGATTCGACTTGCCCCTCCCACATTTTCGATCTGCTTAGCTTTGGCGGTCGAGTTTCTTCAGGAACACCGTCATCTCTTTCTCGGCCTGCTTGTCGCCATGGGCCTGGGCCGCTTCAACGCCCTTCTCCCACGCCTGTCGCGCTGCGGAGTTATCACCCTGGCCTAACTGTGCCTTGCCCAACAACTTCCACGCCGCCGAATACTTCGGATCGAACTCGACGCATTTCTGCAAATGCTCCGCCGCCTTGGCGTTGTCCTTCAGATCCAAATAACCCTTGCCCAGTCCAAAGCGCAGCAGCGAGTTATCCACACCCTTGGCGAGCATTTTTTCCAGGGATTCGAGCATGTCGGTCACTCCGGTTGATCAGAAAAAGCTCAATCCCACGTGGAACAACTTCTCCACATCGCGTATATGTTTTTTATCCACCAGGAACAGGATCACGTGGTCACCCGTGGCGATCATCGTATCGTCGTGGGCAATGATCACCTCTTCGTCACGAATGATCGCGCCAATGGTTGTGCCCGGCGGCAGGCCGATATCGCGGATGGCTTTGCCGATCACTTTGCTCGACTTCGAATCCCCATGGGCGATCGCCTCAATGGCTTCCGCCGCGCCGCGCCGCAGGGAGTGCACGCTGACGATATCGCCACGGCGTACGTGGGCCAGCAAGGTGCCGATGGTCGCCAGTTGCGGGCTGATGGCGATGTCGATATCGCCGCCCTGGATCAGGTCGACATAGGCCGGGTTGTTGATGATGGTCATCACCTTCTTCGCCCCCAGCCGCTTGGCCAGCAGCGACGACATGATGTTGGCTTCGTCATCGTTGGTCAGGGCCAGGAAGATGTCGGCGTCGGCGATGTTCTCTTCCATCAACAGGTCGCGGTCCGAGGCGCTGCCTTGCAGGACGACGGTGCTGTCGAGGGTGTCGGACAAATGCCGGCAGCGCGCCGGATTCATCTCGATGATCTTCACTTGGTAGCGACTCTCGATGGCCTCGGCCAGCCGTTCGCCGATCTGGCCGCCACCGGCGATAACGATGCGCTTGTAGTTCTCGTCGAGCCGGCGCATTTCGCTCATGACGGCGCGAATATTCGCTTTGGCCGCGATGAAAAACACCTCGTCGTCGGCTTCGATCACTGTATCGCCCTGCGGCAGGATCGGCCGGTCACGCCGAAAAATCGCCGCTACGCGGGTTTCCACATTGGGCATGTGTTCACGCAGTTGGCGCAGTTGTTGGCCGACCAGTGGACCGCCGTAATAGGCCTTCACTGCGACCAATTGGGCTTTGCCACCGGCGAAGTCGATCACCTGCAAGGCGCCCGGGATTTCGATCAGGCGCTTGATGTAGTGGGTCACCACTTGCTCAGGACTGATGAGCACATCTACAGGAATGGCGTCGTTATCGAACAGACCGGCGCGGGTCAGGTAGGCGGCTTCGCGGACCCGGGCGATCTTGGTCGGGGTGTGGAACAGGGTATGGGCGACTTGGCAGGCGACCATATTGGTCTCGTCGCTGTTGGTCACGGCCACGAGCATGTCGGCATCGTCGGCCCCGGCCTGACGCAGCACCGTAGGAAACGATGCACGACCTTGTACGGTGCGGATATCCAGGCGGTCGCCCAAGTCGCGCAGGCGTTCGCTATCGGTGTCGACCACTGTAATGTCGTTGGCTTCACTGGCCAAATGTTCGGCCAGTGTGCCGCCGACCTGCCCTGCCCCAAGGATGATGATTTTCATCCGGTCACTCCCTCAATAACCATTCAGCCACGCGCGGCGGCGATCTTGATCAGTTTGGCGTAGTAGAAGCCATCGTGTCCGCCTTCTTGCGCGAGCAGTTGGCGACCGTGAGGCTGCTTGATACCGGCCGTCGTGGCGAGATCCAGCTCACGGGCGCCGCTGGTGCGAGCGAGGAAGGCTTCGATTACCTCAGTATTTTCGGTGGGCAATGTCGAGCAGGTGGCGTAGAGCAGAATGCCGCCGACTTCGAGGGTCGGCCACATCGCGTCCAACAGTTCACCTTGCAGCGCGGCCAGGGCGGCGATGTCGTCGGGTTGGCGTGTGAGCTTGATGTCCGGGTGGCGGCGGATCACACCGGTCGCGGAGCAAGGCGCGTCCAGCAGAATGCGCTGGAACGGTTTGCCGTCCCACCATGCGGCGGTGTCACGGCCGTCGGCGGCGATCAGTTCGGCGCTCAGGCCCAGGCGTGCGAGGTTTTCCCTTACACGCACGAGGCGCTTGGCTTCCAGGTCAACAGCGACGACACCGGCCAAGCCTTTTTCGACTTCCAGGATGTGACATGTCTTACCGCCTGGTGCACAACAAGCGTCCAGCACGCGCTGGCCCGGTGCCAGATCGAGCAGGTCGGCGGCCAGTTGCGCGGCTTCGTCCTGCACACTGATCCAACCCTCGGCAAAGCCCGGCAGGCTGCGTACATCGGCGGCGGCCTCCAGCACGATGCCGTCGGTGCTGTACACGCACGGCGTCGCGTTGATGCCTGCGGCCGTCAGCAATTGCAGGTACGCGTCACGGCTGTGATGGCGACGGTTGACCCGCAGGATCATCGGCGGGTGCGCATTGTTCGCCGCGCAAATGGCTTCCCACTGCTCGGGCCAGAACGCCTTGAGGGATTTTTGCAGCCAGCGCGGGTGGGCGGTGCGCACTACCGGGTCATGTTCCAGCTCCGCCAGCAGCGCCTCGCTTTCGCGTTGGGCACGGCGCAGCACAGCGTTGAGCAGGGCCTTGGCCCAAGGTTTTTTCAGCTTGTCGGCGCATCCGACGGTTTCACCGATGGCGGCGTGGGCCGGCACGCGGGTGTAGAGCAACTGATAAAGCCCTACCAGCAGCAGCGCCTCGACGTCAGCATCGGCCGCCTTGAATGGCTTTTGCAGCAGCTTGGCCGCCAGCGCCGACAAACGAGGTTGCCAACGGGCGGTGCCAAAGGCCAGGTCCTGGGTGAAGCCGCGATCACGGTCTTCGACTTTATCCAACTGCGTGGGCAGTGAACTGTTCAGCGAAGCCTTGCCGTTGAGTACGGCGGCGAGAGCCTTGGCGGCGGCCAGACGTGGGTTCATTGCGCGGCCACCCCAAGTACAGTGCCCAGGGAAAATTTCTCACGACGGCTGTTGAACAAGTCGCTGAAATTCAGCGCCTTGCCGCCGGGCAATTGCAGACGCGTCAGGCACAGCGCCTGTTCACCGCAGGCGACCAACAGGCCTTCCTTGCTGGCGCCGATGATCTCGCCGGGGGCGCCTTTGCCGTCCGCCAAATGGGCAGCCAACACTTTCAAGGCTTCGCCGTTGAGGGTGCTGTGGCAGACCGGCCACGGGTTGAAGGCACGCACCAGCCGTTCCAGCTCCACCGCCGGGCGGCTCCAGTCGATGCGTGCTTCGTCTTTGTTCAATTTATGGGCGTAGGTGGCCAGGCTATCGTCCTGCACTTCGCCTTCCAAGGTGCCTTCGGCGAGGCCGGCGATGGCTTGGATGACGGCAGTTGGGCCCATTTCGGCCAGGCGGTCGTGCAGGCTGCCGCCAGTGTCTTCGGCGGTGATCGGCGTAACCACTTTGAGCAGCATCGGGCCGGTGTCCAAACCTGCCTCCATACGCATCACGGTCACACCGCTTTGCGCATCACCGGCTTCCACCGCGCGCTGGATCGGCGCCGCACCGCGCCAGCGTGGCAGCAGCGACGCATGGCTGTTGATGCAACCCAGGCGCGGGATATCCAGCACCACTTGCGGCAGGATCAAGCCGTAAGCCACCACCACCAGTAGGTCAGGATTGAGCGCAGCCAGCTCGGCCTGGGCCTCGGCGTTGCGCAGGGTAGGCGGCTGCAGTACAGGAATGTTGTGCTCAAGCGCCAACTGCTTGACCGGGCTCGGCATCAGTTTTTGCCCGCGACCGGCCGGGCGATCCGGCTGGGTATACACCGCAATGACATCGTGAGGGCTGGCAAGCAGCGCCTTGAGGTGTTCGGCGGCGAATTCAGGGGTGCCGGCAAAAACAATGCGCAATGGCTCGGTCATGGGAAGTCTCGGTTAAAAACAGTCACAAAAGAAAAAGGCTTGCCGCAGCAAGCCTTTGGAAGGAGGGCATCAAGCTTGCTGGCGATGCTTTTTTTCCAGCTTCTTCTTGATCCTGTCGCGCTTGAGCGTGGACAGGTAATCGACAAATAGTTTGCCGTTGAGGTGGTCGCATTCGTGCTGGATGCACACTGCCAGCAGGCCTTCGGCAATCAGCTCGAACGGCTTACCGTCACGGTCCAAGGCTTTGATCTTCACGCGCAGCGGGCGCTCGACGTTCTCGTAGAACTCCGGCACCGACAGGCAGCCTTCCTGATATTCGCCCATCTCTTCGGTCAGTGGTTCGAACTCAGGGTTGATGTACACCATCGGCTCGCTACGGTCTTCCGACAGGTCCATGACCACGACGCGCTGATGCACGTTGACCTGGGTGGCGGCGAGGCCAATGCCCGGGGCTTCATACATTGTTTCAAACATGTCATCGACCAACTGACGAACCTTGTCGTCCACTACGGCCACCGGTTTGGCGATCGTGCGCAGGCGCGAGTCGGGGAATTCGAGGATGTTCAAAATAGCCATAAGCGTAATTGCTGCACATGTGAGGTAAAGGCAAATCGGCGGTGGGATGGACCCATACGGCCGGTGTGAAAGGTTCGAAAGCCGCGAAGGCTCTGGCATTTCACGCGAACGCACATAATAAAGGAGATTCACCCCATGAGGAAATCGCTACTCGTCTTGCTGCTATGGGCCCCGTTCGCCGCAGCCCTGCTTCCCCAACCTGGCTCGCGTCTGGATCAACCGACGCAACAGGCCATTCAGCGGTTTTTATTGCATAACCGTATTCTTGATACGCCTCAGGATCTGGACAATGCGCCTTACATTGTCGCGACCGACGGCGGGCGCGTGCTGGGGGCCAATGGCGAACGTGTGCACGCCAGAGGCGACCTGGATCCGGCCCAGCCAAGCTATGGGATCTTTCGCCGAGGCAAGGTTTACGCCGACCCTCAAACGCAGGAATTGCTGGGTATCAACGCCGATGACATCGGTACCGCGCGCTTTGTGATGGCGGGCGACCTCACCACCCTCGCTGTGCAACGGGTAACTCAGGAGGTACGCCCCGGCGACCGCCTGCTCCGCGCGCAATTGCCTACGGCGCTGGAGCCCGTGAAGTCAGCGCCTTTCATCGAAGGAAAAATCATCGATATCTCCAGGGGCGTCACCCAGATTGGCGTGCTGGACGCTGTCACCCTGAGCAAAGGCCGGCGCGACGGTCTGGTGGAGGGTCAACTGCTGACCGTCATTAAAACCGGCGCCACCGTCCGCGACCCGCTCACCGGTGTTCCCACGAAGCTACCCGATGAGCGCGCCGGCACTCTGCTGGTGTTCCGCACCTACGAAAAACTCAGTTATGGCCTGGTTCTCAGCGCCTCACGCCCGTTGGCAGTCATGGACCGTTTCGAGACTGCTGCGCAAACGCAATAAATAGCCTGCTAAATAAGTTACCAACAGAGTTATCCACAGCTTGTTCCGGTCAAGGATGATCAGATGTTTCCGATAAACAGCAGTGAAATTTCCCCTTCAGAACTGGAGGCCCGACTACGCTTGCACAGGCTGCCAGAAGTAGGCCCGAAGCGTTTTAGGTTGTTGATCGAAGCGTTCGGCAGCGCTTCAAAGGCCATCAGCGCACCTGCCAGTGCCTGGCGTGCACTGGGCTTGCCACCCATCAGCGCAGACGCTCGCCGCAGTCCCGAAATCCGAGATGGCGCCAGTGAGGCATTGGCGTGGTTGGGCCGCCCAGCCCAGCATTTGCTGATGTGGGACCAGCCTGAGTATCCGGCATTACTAGCCCAGATCGACGATGCGCCACCGCTGTTATTCGTCGCTGGCGACCCTTCAATCCTCGAAAAACCGCAACTGGCGATGGTCGGCAGCCGGCGCGCGTCGCGCCCTGGCATGGACACCGCTGCCGCTTTTTCCCGTAGTTTGGCCAGCGCCGGTTTTGTCATCACCAGTGGCCTCGCACTGGGTATCGACGGCGCGGCGCATCAAGCGGCATTGGATGTGGGTGGACACACCATCGGCGTGCTTGGCACCGGCCTGGAAAATGTTTATCCACAGCGCCACCGAAGGCTCGCAGAGGCGATGATTGCCCAGGGCAGCGCAGTGGTTTCCGAGTTCCCACTGGACGCTGGGCCTCAGGCGAGCAACTTTCCGCGGCGCAATCGAATCATCAGTGGCCTGTCGCTGGGCGTGCTGGTGGTGGAAGCCAGTGTGGCCAGTGGCTCGCTGATCACCGCGAAGCTGGCGGCCGAGCAAGGCCGGGAGGTGTATGCCATCCCGGGTTCCATCCATCACCCTGGGGCCAAAGGCTGTCATCAGTTGATCCGCGATGGTGCAATGCTGGTGGAAACCATTGAGCACATCCTCGAAGGCTTGCGGGGCTGGCAGGCTTTGTCGCGCCCGGCGCCGATGCCGGTGATCCATCCGCTGGTGGCGTTGCTGCACGCGGCGCCCCACACCAGCGAAGCCCTGGCGATTGCCAGCGGTCGGCCTTTGTCCCAAGTGTTGGCGACCCTCACGGAGCTGGAGCTTGAAGGCCAGGTGATTTGCGAAAGCGGTCGCTGGCTGGCGCGTGGTCAGCTTTTATAGCTGCCGGTTTTTTGGAACTAGGTTTTGTAAAGAAGATCGGTAAACTGCCCAGAGCTTTAGTCCGGAGAATGAGCAATGGTCAACAGGTGGCGTGTGTTGGAAACCGCACGAGAAATTCGCGCAGGCGCGGTGATTGCCTATCCAACCGAGGCGGTATGGGGCTTGGGCTGCGACCCGTGGAACGAAGAAGCAGTCGACCGTTTGCTCGCCATCAAGAATCGCTCGGTGGACAAGGGCCTGATCCTGGTGGCCGACAACATTCGTCAGTTTGATTTTCTCTTCGAAGATTTCCCCCAAGACTGGATCGACCGTATGGCCAGCACCTGGCCAGGGCCGAACACTTGGCTGGTGCCCCATCAGGACTTGCTGCCGGCATGGGTGACCGGTGTGCACGACACGGTCGCGCTTCGGGTCACTGACCATCCTCTGGTGCGGGATTTGTGTTCGCTGGTCGGGCCGTTGATTTCCACGTCGGCCAACCCTCAAGGCCGCCCGGCTGCGCGCTCGCGGATTCGCGTGGAGCAGTATTTCCGTGGTCAGGTCGACTTGGTACTGGGCGGCGCCCTCGGCGGTCGCAAGAATCCAAGCCTGATTCGCAATCTGGCAACCGGTGAGGTGGTGCGACCGTCGTAATACTGAGGTGTGGCTGATCGCCGGCAAGGCACCTCCTACAGAGGGTTACGTGCTCTTGCCGGCGATAGCGTTCTGAAGCCTTACGGCAACAGGATGGTCGACCCAGTGGTACGCCGCGCCGACAACTCCGTCTGTGCCTTCGCCGCGTCCGCCAGCGAATACCGCTGGTTGATATCAATGCGCACCTTGCCGCTTTGGATCATCGAAAACAGATCATCCGCCATCGCCTGCAAGTTCGCCGCGTTGTTGGCGTAGGTCGCCAGGGTCGGTCGGGTCACGTACAGCGAGCCCTTGGCCGAGAGTATCCCCAAGTTCACCCCATCCACCGCGCCAGAGGCATTGCCAAAGCTCACCACCAACCCACGGGGCGCCGCGCTGTCCAGGGAAGTCAGCCACGTGTCCTTGCCGACACCGTCGTACACCACCGGGACCTTTTTGCCGTCGGTCAATTCCAGCACGCGCTGTGCGACGTTTTCCTTGCTGTAGTCGATGGTTTCCCAGGCACCGAGGGATTTGGCCAAAGCGGCTTTCTCTGGCGAACTCACGGTACCGATCAACTTCACGCCGAGCGCCTTGGCCCATTGGCAGGCCAGGGAGCCCACGCCACCGGCCGCAGCGTGGAACAGGATGGTCTCGCCGCCCTTCAGTTCATAGGTCTGGCGCAACAGGTACTGCACGGTCAGGCCCTTGAGCATGGCACCGGCGGCTTGTTCGAAGCTGATGTCGTCCGGCAGGTGCACCAGGTTAGCGGCGGGCAGTACGTGCAGTTCGCTGTACGCGCCGAGCGGGCCGCTGCCGTAGGCCACGCGGTCGCCGACCTTGAATTGGGTGACTTCGCTGCCAACCGCGTCAACTACGCCGGCGCCTTCTGCGCCCAGACCGGACGGCAAGGCCGGTGGCGCGTACAGGCCGCTGCGGAAATAGGTGTCGATGAAGTTCAGGCCAATGGCCTCGTTACGCACACGAACCTGCTGCGGGCCCGGCTCCGCCGGCGTGTAGTCCACATATTCAAGTACATCGGGGCCGCCATGGGCGCTGAACTGGATACGTTTGGCCATCTGCACTTCTCCTTGGGTCGAATTCGCGTAGCCCCCTATCGGACTCCTAAGCTTGATCTTCGTCAACTGCGACGGCATAGGGTGCAGTGGTATCCTGTGCGCCCATTTGCCGCCGACGCCCAATGGCCTCGCGTAGCTTTGCCCGATTCAAGGTGATGCCATGACTACCCGCACCGAGGCTGTAAAGGCCTACCTGCTTGACCTGCAAGACCGCATTTGCAGCGCCCTGGAAACCTTTGAGACGGACACTCGCTTTATCGAAGACGCCTGGACCCGGCCTGCCGGCGGTGGCGGTCGCACCCGTGTGATCGAAAACGGTTCGGTGATCGAAAAAGGCGGCGTTAACTTTTCTCACGTATTCGGCAGCGGTTTGCCACCGTCCGCCAGTGCACACCGCCCAGAGCTGGCCGGTCGTGGCTTTGAAGCCCTCGGCGTGTCGCTGGTGATCCACCCGCACAACCCTCATGTGCCGACGTCCCATGCCAACGTGCGTTTTTTCATCGCTGAAAAAGAAGGCGAAGAGCCGGTGTGGTGGTTCGGTGGTGGCTTTGACCTCACTCCGTATTACGGCAACGAAGAAGACTGCATCCACTGGCACCGTGTTGCCGAGCAGGCCTGCGCACCTTTTGGCCCGGACGTGTACTCGCGCTACAAGGCCTGGTGTGACACCTACTTCCATATCAAGCATCGCAACGAACCCCGTGGTATCGGCGGCCTGTTTTTCGATGACTTGAACGAGTGGGACTTCGACACCTGCTTCGCCTTCATCCGCGCCATCGGCGATGCCTATATCGATGCTTATCTGCCGATCGTGCAGCGTCGCAAAGCCATGGCCTATACCGAGCAGCAGCGCCAGTTTCAGGAATTCCGTCGCGGCCGCTATGTTGAATTCAACCTGGTCTACGACCGTGGCACCCTATTTGGTCTGCAATCGGGCGGGCGTACCGAATCGATCCTGATGTCGCTGCCGCCGCAAGTGCGCTGGAGCTATGACTGGAAGGCCGAGGCCGGCAGCGAAGAGGCGCGGCTCACTGATTACTTCCTGCAAGACCGCGACTGGCTTGGCGTTGTCGCGCCTAAGGCGGCGGTCTGATGGATCGTTATGTTGTCTTCGGCAACCCCATCGGTCACAGCAAGTCGCCGCTGATTCACCGCATGTTCGCCGAGCAGACCGGCGAACAATTGGACTACAGCACTTTGCTTGCGCCCTTGGAGGATTTCACCGGTTGTGCCCGTGAGTTTTTCCAGCAAGGCCGTGGCGCTAACGTCACCGTACCGTTCAAGGAAGACGCTTACCGTCTGGCCAATAGCCTCACCGAGCGCGCTCAACGCGCCGGTGCGGTGAACACCCTGAGCAAGTTGGCCGATGGCACGCTGCTGGGTGATAACACCGACGGCGCGGGCCTGGTGCGCGACCTGACGGTAAACGCCGGGTTGAGCCTGCAAGGCAAACGCATCCTGTTGCTGGGTGCCGGTGGCGCGGTACGCGGGGCGTTGGAACCGTTACTGGCTGAGCGTCCTGCTTCATTGATCATCGCCAATCGCACTGTGGAAAAGGCTGAATTGCTCGCCGAGTTGTTCGACGACTTGGGCCCGGTGTCGGCCAGTGGTTTCGACTGGCTGCGTGAGCCGGTGGACGTAATCATCAATGCCACGTCTGCCAGCCTGTCAGGCGATTTACCGCCGATTGCCGGCAGCTTGATAGAACCGGGCAAGACCTTTTGCTACGACATGATGTATGCCAAGGAGCCGACCGCGTTTTGCTGCTGGGCGGCTGAGCAAGGTGCAGCTGTGGCAATGGATGGCCTGGGCATGCTGGTTGAACAGGCCGCTGAAGCGTTCTTTCTATGGCGCGGTGTGCGCCCGGATTCGGCGCCGGTGTTGGCTGAACTGCGCCGTCAGTTGGCGCAGTAATCAATCTTCAAACTGGATGGGGCAGTTATCGGCCCCTTCCAGTTTCTTCAGCTCTTCAACCACCTGCGGCCGTGCCCCGCGCAGTGTCAGGCTACGCCCCAACCCCTTCAATCTCCGCGCCTCCTGGTGCAGCATCTCTACCCCGGAATAGTCGATAAAGTTGATCTGCTGCGCCTCGATCACCACCCGCTTGCCCTGCAAACTTTGCAGGCGCACTTGCAGGTAATGGCTGGCGCCAAAAAAGATCGAGCCGCCGACTCGCAATATATCTTCGTCACCGTCTCGCCATTGTTGAACCCGTGGCTGCGACGTGCGTTTGAGATAGAAAAACAGCGACGCCAGCACCCCTGCATAGATCGCCGTTTGCAGCTCCAGTAATAACGTGGCGACACAGGTCAGGCTCATCACCACAAACTCTGCACGGCTGACGCGAAACAGCGCGCGAATAGCACGATGATCCACCAAGCCCCAGCAAATCAGCAGGATGCTCGCCGCCATGCTCGGAATTGGAATATGCGCGATCAATGCCGCACCAAATAACGCAAACAGCGCCACCCATAACGCGGAAAACACCCCGGCCAACGGCGAGCAGGCGCCTGCCTCGTAGCTGAGGCCTGAGCGGGTAAAGGAACCGGCCGACAGATAGCCGGAGAAAAATCCGCCTACGATATTGGATAAACCCTGCGCGCGAACTTCCTGATTCGCGTCGAGCAACTGTTGCGAACGAGCCGACAGCGAGCGGGCAATCGACAGGCTGGTTACCAGTCCCAGCATGCCCACCGCCACGGCACTGGGCAGCAGGCGCAGGATCATGTCCAGGTCCAACGGTAACGGGCTGAACGGCGGCAGTTTGCCGATAAACGAACTGACCAACGCCACATGCCCGAGCATCGCCGGCCATAGCCACGTTGCCAGGCTACCCAGGGTCAGTGCGATCAGTAGCGTTGGCCAGAGAGGCACGAGGTATTTGAGCAAAGCACCCACCAGCAACGTCCCGATCCCCAGGACAAGGGACGCGTGGTCCCACTCGCCAGCATGGTGGATCAGCGCCAGCAGGCTATTGATTGCGGTGGCCTGGCTCGGCAAATCCAGCCCCAACAGGTTCGGCAACTGCCCCAGGGCAATCACCACGGCGGCGCCCAAGGTGAAACCCAACACCACCGAATGGGAGACAAAGTTCACCAGTGCGCCAAAGCGCAGCATGCCCAGCAGCCACTGGAATACGCCGGCGAGAAAGGTGAGCAACAGGATCAAGGTGATGTAGTCCTGCGACCCCGGCACGGCCAATGGGCTCACGCTGGCATAGAGCACGATGGAAATCGCCGCCGTGGGGCCACAGATCAGGTGCCAGGATGAACCCCACAGGCACGCGATCAGCACCGGGATGATGGCGGCGTACAGACCGTACTCCGGTGGAAGACCGGCGATCAGCGCGTAGGCAATCGATTGGGGCAGTGCGAGCACGGCGCCGCTGAGGCCGACCAGCGCGTCCCGGCCCACAGTGGCTCGGGTTTGACGCGGGAGCCAGCTGAGGAAGGGGAAGAGTGTATGGCGGTTGGGCCGGGGCATTTATAACTCGGCTGAAAAGGTTTGACTCAGGGTATCAGTACACACTGGTCCTTGTGGGAGGGGGCTTGCTCCCGATATAGGTGGACCCGTCTAAATCTCTCTGACTGGCACTCCGCTATCGGGAGCAAGCCCCCTCCCACATTGGAATAGCGCAAGGCCCTAGAGTTTGGCCTTTACTGCCGGCAACGCGTCCTTGCCATCCACGGTTTTCACCCCATCCAGCCACTTATCCAATACTGCCGGATTGGCCTTGATCCATGCCTTCGCCGCATCGGCGTTGCTGACCTTGTTGTTGGCCACTTCGGCCATGATGCTGTTCTCCATCTCCTGGGTGAAACTCAGGTTGGTCAGCAGTTTTCCTACGTTCGGGCAGGCTTGTGCATAACCTTTGCGGGTCAAGGTATAAACGCTGCCGGTGTCACCAAAATACTTTTCCCCACCTTTGAGGTAGTGCATTTTCAACTGCACGTTCATCGGATGCGGGGTCCAACCGAGGAAGGTGACGAAGCGCTGTTTCTTCACCGCCCGCGACACTTCCGCGAGCATCGCTTGTTCGCTGGACTCGACCAGCTTCCATTGGCCCAGATCAAAGTCATTCTTCTTGATGATCTCCTGCAACGAGATATTCGCCGGCGCGCCGGAGCCGATGCCGTAGATCTTCTTGTCGAACTTGTCGGCAAATTTGTTCAGGTCGGCGAAGTCATGCACACCCGCGTCCCACACGTAGTCCGGCACGGCGAGGGTGAACTCGGTGCCGTCGAGGTTTTTCGCCAGTTGCACCACATCGCCATTGGCCACGAACTTGTCGTAAAAACCCTGCTGCGCGGGCATCCAGTTGCCGAGGAACACATCCACCTGGCCGTCTTTGAGCCCGCCAAAGGTAATCGGCACCGCCAGGGTGTCGACCTTGGGTTTGTAGCCCATGCCCGTCAGCAGAAAACCGGTGATGGCATTGGTGGCCGCGATATCGCTCCAGCCCGGATCGGCCATTTTTACGGTTTCACAGCTGGTGTCTGCATACACATTGGCGCTGCCCAGCACCAGCATGCCCACTATCACAGATAACTTTTGCATGGCCTTCCCTCTGTATTTATTGGTTTTGGCAGGGTTGTGGATAACGTGCCTTGCGCTCCAGGTCATCGAGGTCGATATGGTTGCGCATGTATTGCTGACTGGCGTCGACCAGTGGCTGGTGATCCCAGCTCTTCAGCTTGCCTTGGGTCAGCGCCTCAAACACCAGGCGTCGACGGCGTTGGCTGGCGAGCACCTGCTGGTGGATCGCCGGGATGTCCCATTTGGCCCGCGCCTCAGCCAGGAAGGCGTCGAACAGTGCCCGGTGCTGCGGCGACTGGCTGAGTTCTTCCTGCTCCCGTGGGTCGTTGTGAACATCGAACAATAGACAAGGGTCGTCTTCGCTGTAGATGAATTTGTAGGCGCCACGGCGAATCATCATCAGCGGGCTGATGGTGCCTTCGGCCATGTATTCGCCGAACACTTCGTCGTGCCCGCCCTGCCCTTGCAAGTGCGGGATCAGCGAGCGGCCATCGAGTGGCAGGTGTGGGTCGAGTTGACCGCCGGCCAGTTCCACCAGGGTCGGCAGCAGGTCGGCGGTGGACACGGCGTTGGACACGCGGCCCGCCGCAAACTGCCCCGGAGCGCAGATCAGCAGCGGCACGCGGGCTGCCATTTCAAACCAGTGCATTTTGTACCAGAGGCCGCGCTCGCCGAGCATGTCGCCGTGGTCGCCGGAGAACACGATAACCGTGTCGTCGGCCAGGCCGGTGTCTTCCAGGGTTTGCAGCAGCTTGCCGACATTGCTGTCGATGTAACTGCAGGCGCCAAAGTAAGCCCGGCGCGCATCGCGGATCTTATCCACAGGCAGCGGCTTGTCCCACAGGTCATAAACCTTGAGCAGGCGCTGGGAATGCGGGTCGAGATCACTTTGCGCGGGCGTTGCAGGCAAGGGAATGTCGTTGTCGTCGTACAGATCCCAGAACGGCTTGGGAATGGTGTACGGGTCGTGGGGATGGGTCATGGATACGGTCAGGCAGAACGGCTGGTCGCCGTCCTCACGAATATGGTCGAACAGGTACTGCTGGGCCTTGAACACCACCTCTTCGTCAAAATCCAGCTGATTGGTGCGCACGCAAGGACCGGCTTGCAGCACCGAGGACATGTTGTGGTACCAGCTGGGGCGCACGTCCGGCTCGTCCCAGTTCACTGCCCAGCCGTAGTCGGCGGGGTAGATGTCGCTGGTCAGGCGTTCCTCGTAGCCGTGCAGTTGGTCGGGGCCGCAGAAATGCATCTTGCCCGATAGCGCAGTGCGGTAACCGAGACGACGCAGGTAGTGAGCGTAGGTCGGTACATCGGCGGGGAAATCAGCCGCGTTGTCGTAGGCGCCAATCTTGCTCGGCAATTGGCCGCTGACCAAGGTAAAGCGCGACGGCGCGCACAGCGGGCTGTTGCAATAGGCGGCGTCGAACACCACGCCTTGCTCGGCGAGGCGGCTCAGATTCGGCAGCTTGATCGGGGAGGAACCGTAGAACGGCAGCATCGGCGCGGCCATTTGATCGGCCATGATGAAAAGAATGTTCTTGCGCTTCATGGGTTCTCGGCATTCCATAGGCGGTGTTTATGCGATTGAGCATGCGGCCCATGGAAAATGGGGTAAAGCCCATGAAAAGCAATGTCTAGGATAAGCACAGCTTATGTATGAATCCCTTGGTGACCTGTCCCTCGACCTGCTGCGCGCGTTTGAAGCGGCGGCACGTCATCGCAGCTTTACCGCCGCCGCGATGGAGCTGGGCACCACTCAACCAGCGATCAGCCAGCAGATCAAGCGCCTGGAAGAACAGTTGGCGGTCCGCCTGTTTGATCGCATCTACCGCGGCATCGAACTGACGGACGCCGGCGCCTTGCTGTTCGAGCATGTGCAAGGTGGCCTGCAAACCATTAATCAGGGCCTCAGCGCCATCACCCAGCAGGATCAGCACGAAGTCCTGCAAGTGGCCACCGACTTCGCCTTCGCGGCCTACTGGCTGATGCCGCGCCTGCACCGTTTCCATCAGGCCAACCCTCAGGTCGATGTGAGCCTGGTGACCAGCGAGCGCAACCACGCCACCTTGCGCAGTGATATCGACGTGGCGGTGCTGTTTGGCGATGGCCGCTTCAAGCAGGGCGACAGCCTGTGGCTGTTCAATGAGGAAGTGTTCCCGGTGTGCAGCCCGCAGTGGCTCAAGGACCAATCCGCGCCGCTGACGTTACAGAATCTGCACGATGTGCCTTTGCTGCACTTGCGCCAGGAAAACAACAGCCAGTGGTTCGACTGGAGTGGCGTATTCCGCGAGCTGGGCATCAGCGCTGCGCCCACTCCCGGCCAGCTTCGCTTCGACAACTACACCTTGCTGATCCAGGCAGCGATTGCCGGCCAAGGGGTGGCGATCGGCTGGCGCCATTTGGTGGATAACCTGCTGGAACAGAACTGGTTGTGCCGACCGATCGGCAACACGGTGATTTCGCGCTTTGGCTATTACGTGGTGCAGCCCCAGCGCAAGCGGCGTGGACAGTTGGTCGAACGTTTCGTCGACTGGTTGCAGGCAGAACAGGCCAGCAGCGCGCAGTCCCTGACCGGACTGGCCCTGCCGTCGATTGCGGTCTAGGATTTGCCGCACATTGGATCCGGAGTCCGTCATGCAACGTATCAAGGGTTACCACGCCCATATCTACTTTGACGCAAGCACCATTGAGCAGGCGCGCACCCTGTGCGAAGACGCCGCCAAACTCTTCCCACTGCGTATGGGACGTGTGCACGAAAAACCCGTAGGCCCACACCCGGACTGGAGCTGCCAGTTGGCGTTCGACCCCGAATACATCGGCGTGGTGCTGCCGTGGCTGGTGATCCATCGCAACGGTTTGGTGGTGTTCCTGCACCCTGATACCGGTGATGACTTGAAGGATCACACCGACTACGCGATCTGGATGGGTGCGATGCGCGAGCTGGACCTGTCGGTTTTTTAACCTCTCTTTATCAGATGAAACCCGTTCCTTCCCGCAGTAAAAGGCGAGGAAGTTGTAGGATTTATCTTGTTTCGTCTCACTATATGGGACTGTTATTTATATATTGAGATATATCCGGCCATAGGTTTATATTCGCCCATCTGCTTTTTTCAGCACCCACTCATTTCAGGTGAAGCGATGCAGGCGCAATTGATCGCGCTCGATTGGGGGACCAGCTCCCTTCGTGCTTATAAACTCGGCCCCGCGGGCGTAGTGCTGGAACAGCGCTCGCTGGCGTCGGGCATCATGCATTTGCCCAGCGAGCCCCGGGACATCGCCGGTGTGCGCTGCAGCGATGGCTTCGAGTTGGCGTTCGATACGGCGTGCGGCGATTGGCTCGACGCCCAACCCAATCTTGCGGTGATTGCCTGCGGTATGGTCGGCAGCGCCCAAGGCTGGAGCGAAGCGGCGTATCGCAGTACGCCGGTCGACGTCGCCAGCCTGGGCAAGGCGTTGCACACGGTACGCAGCCTGCGCGGTGTCGATGTGCATATCGTGCCCGGCGTGATCGAGCAGGTCGGCTTGCCCAACGTGATGCGCGGCGAAGAAACCCAGGTGCTGGGTGTGCTGCAAAGCCTGTCGGTCGCTGGTGAATTGCTGATCGGCCTGCCCGGCAGTCATTCCAAATGGGTCGAGGTGGTGGAAGGTTGCATCACCCACTTCGATACCTTCATGACCGGTGAACTGTTCGCGGTGCTGAGCAAGCACAGCCTCTTGGGGCGTACGCAAAAGGTATCCGAGCAGTTCCAGGCCGAGGCTTTCGACCGCGGCGTTCAAGTGGCGCTGTCAAAAGATGGCCAGCGCGGCGTGCTGTCGACCTTGTTCAGTGCGCGCACCCTGGGCCTGACCGCCGAACTCACCCCTGAGCAGCAGCCCGATTACTTATCCGGCCTGCTGATCGGTCATGAACTGGCCGGCTTGCCAGCCAGTGCACGGCACATCCCCATCATCCTGGTAGGCGCCGGCCCGCTGTGCGTGCGCTACCAACGCGCCCTCGCCCTCTGCGGTTTCGCCCACGTCAGCCTGGCGCAGGAAGCGACCGAGCGCGGCCTGTGGCAACTGGCAGTGGCCGCCGGGCTCACTCAACCTGCAACGGAGGCCTGACATGCTCAAGCAAGCACTCGCACAAAACGGTTTGATCGCGATCCTGCGCGGCCTGCGCCCTGACGAGGCCCAGGCGGTCGGCCAGGTGCTGTACGACGCCGGTTTTCGTGTGATCGAAGTCCCGCTGAATTCGCCGGACCCTTACACCAGCATCCGCACCCTGCGCGACAGCCTGCCCGCCGATTGCCTGATCGGTGCCGGGACGGTGTTGACGCCGGAGCAGGTCGAGCAGGTCAAAGCCGCTGGCGGCCAGGTGATCGTTATGCCCCACAGCGATGCCAAGGTCTTGCGCGCCGCGAAAGCCGCAGGCCTGTACCTGTCGCCGGGGGTGGCCACGCCCACCGAAGCGTTCGCCGCGCTGGACGAAGGCGCCGACGTGTTGAAGCTGTTCCCGGCCGAGCAAATGGGCCCGGCGGTGATCAAGGCGTGGCTTGCAGTATTGCCAGCCGGCACGCTGTTGCTGCCGGTGGGCGGCATCACCCCGGACAACATGCAGGTGTTTACCGATGCCGGCGCCAAAGGGTTCGGGCTGGGTTCCGGGTTGTTCAAACCGGGTATGACAGTGGATCAGGTAGCGAGCCGCGCCCAAGCGTATGTCGCCGCATGGAAAGCCCTGAGCTGATATCAAGTTCCGCGCCCCTGGCGCTGCATCTATAAGAGAGATAACAGATGAAAATCACCAAACTGACGACCTTTATCGTCCCGCCGCGCTGGTGCTTCCTCAAGGTTGAAACCGACCAGGGCGTGACCGGTTGGGGTGAGCCCGTGGTCGAAGGCCGCGCTCACACTGTGGCCGCTGCCGTCGAGGAACTGTCCGACTACCTGATCGGCAAAGACCCACGCAATATCGAAGACATCTGGACCGTGCTCTACCGCGGCGGCTTCTACCGTGGCGGCGCTGTTCACATGAGCGCCCTCGCGGGTATCGACCAGGCGCTGTGGGACATCAAGGGCAAGGCCCTCGGTGTGTCCGTCAGCGACCTGTTGGGTGGCCAGGTGCGCGACAAGATTCGCGTGTACTCGTGGATCGGCGGCGACCGCCCGGCCGACACCGCCCGCGCTGCCAAAGAGGCCGTGGCTCGCGGTTTTACCGCCGTGAAAATGAACGGCACCGAAGAATTGCAATTCGTCGACAGCTTCGAAAAAGTCGACCTGGCCCTGGCCAACGTGGCTGCCGTGCGTGATGCGGTCGGCCCTAACGTGGGCATCGGCGTCGACTTCCATGGCCGGGTGCACAAGCCCATGGCCAAGGTGCTGATGAAAGAGCTGGACCCGTACAAGCTGATGTTTATCGAAGAGCCGGTGCTTAGCGAAAACTACGAAGCGCTCAAGGAACTGGCACCGCTGACCAGCACGCCGATTGCCCTGGGCGAGCGCCTGTTCTCGCGTTGGGACTTCAAGCGCGTGCTCAGTGAAGGCTACGTCGACATCATCCAGCCGGATGCCTCCCACGCCGGCGGCATCACCGAAACCCGCAAGATCGCCAACATGGCCGAAGCCTACGACGTGGCCCTGGCCCTGCACTGCCCGCTGGGCCCGATCGCCCTGGCGGCGTGCCTGCAACTGGATGCGGTTTGCTACAACGCGTTTATCCAGGAGCAAAGCCTCGGCATTCACTACAACGAGAGCAATGACCTGCTCGACTATGTGCGTGATCCGGGCGTGTTCGACTATGACCAGGGTTTCGTGAAGATCCCTAACGGGCCGGGCCTGGGCATTGAGATCAACGAGGAATACGTGATCGAACGCGCCGCCATTGGCCACCGCTGGCGCAACCCGATCTGGCGTCATGCTGATGGCAGCTTTGCCGAGTGGTAATAGCCTCTGACTGAATTAATGCGGTCAAAAAATGTGTGAGGGGGCTTGCCCCCGATAGTGGTGTGTCAGCTAGCACATCCATAGCAGGCAGACTGCAATCGGGGGCAAGCCCCCTCCCACAGGTTGATCCGATTTCTTCAGTCAGCTCAGTTTCAGTCCTCAACAAACATAAGAAGAGGCAACCCCCATGCACCCTGAATCCTTCACCGGGCAGGCTTCTTTAGTCACGCCTACCAGAAAGCGCTTCTTCATCATGGTGCTGTTGTTTATCACCGTGGTGATCAACTACCTCGACCGCAGCAACCTGTCGATTGCCGCCCCGGCGTTGACCAGCGAGCTGGGCATCGACCCGGTACATGTCGGGCTGATTTTCTCGGCGTTCGGCTGGACCTATGCCGCCATGCAGATCCCCGGCGGTTGGCTGGTGGATCGAGTGCCGCCGCGTATCCTCTACACCGTCGCCTTGCTGTTATGGTCCATCGCCACGGTGATGCTCGGCTTCGCTGCCAGCTTCATCGCGCTGTTTGTATTGCGCATGGCCGTTGGCGCGCTCGAAGCCCCGGCCTACCCGATCAACAGCCGCGTGGTCACCACTTGGTTTCCTGAGCGTGAGCGCGCGACGGCGATCGGTTTCTACACCTCCGGGCAATTCGTCGGGTTGGCGTTCCTCACGCCGGTACTGGCTTGGCTTCAACACTATTACGGCTGGCACATGGTGTTTGTCGTGACCGGTGGTGTCGGTATTTTGTGGGCGGGGATCTGGTACGCCGTGTACCGCGAGCCGAAGGACTTCAAAGGCGCCAACGACGCTGAAATCCAACTGATCCGTGATGGCGGCGGCCTCGTGGATATGCAGGAAAAAGCCACCAAGGCACCATTCAGCTGGGTCGACCTGGGCATCGTGCTGAGCAAGCGCAAGCTCTGGGGCATCTACCTGGGCCAGTTTTGCCTGAACTCAACGCTGTGGTTTTTCCTGACGTGGTTCCCAACCTACCTGGTGAAATATCGCGGCATGGACTTCATCAAGTCCGGCCTGCTGGCGTCGCTGCCGTTCCTGGCCGCGTTTGTGGGTGTGCTGTGTTCGGGGATTTTTTCCGACTGGCTGATTCGCCGAGGCGCTTCGGTGGGTTTTGCGCGTAAGTTGCCGATCATTGGCGGGCTGTTGATTTCCACGGCGATCATCGGCGCCAACTACGTGGACTCAACGGCGTGGGTGATTGCGTTCCTGGCGGTGGCGTTCTTTGGTAACGGCCTGGCGTCGATTACCTGGTCGCTGGTATCGACCCTCGCGCCTGCGCGTTTGCTGGGTCTGACCGGCGGCGTATTCAATTTCATCGGCAACCTGTCGGCGATTGCCACGCCCATCGTGATTGGCTTTTTGGCCAGCGGCGATTCGTTTGCGCCGGCGATTACCTATATTGCGGTGCTGGCGTTGCTTGGGGCGCTTTCTTACATATTGCTTGTAGGCAAAGTCGAACGTATTGAGCTGAATGAATAACCTGTGGCGAGCGGGCTTGCTCTGGCAAGCCCGCTCGCCAGTAAGACCTTAGTTCAGAACACCATCAAGAATTTCGTAAACGATGCCGGTGCCCACCGCGATCAACACCACATCCGGCCCCGAACGGCGCCATTCGTAACCCGGGTAAACCGGCAGGCGCGCCAGGGCGCGGTTGTCCAGGCGTTCGCCGTAGTAACCGCGCGGTAGCGGCTGGCCGCGTACCAGGCGCACATTCGGCGGCGGCGGCGCGCCACGGGAGAACTGGCCGTGGTTATCGTGGATGATCTGGCGCACCGGGCCGAAGTCCTGAGGTGGGCCGCCGCGACGGTTGGCCTGCGGACCGCGATGGTCGTCGCCACGTTGCTCGTGCTGGCCCTGTGGGCCGCCACGGTCATCACCTCGCTGGTCAGGCGGTGCGGCTTGCACCAGGGCGCTGGCGCCAAGCACCAGTACGCCTAGACCTGCAATCACGGATTTGGGCATTTTCATCGGGTATTCCTCAGGGCACACAAACAAAAAAGGGATTTCGAACGAGGTTCGAAATCCCTTGGTCTTGCTGTTTAGGCCGTGAAGCTGCGAGTTGATTCCTCTGTATCAGGAACTTTACCTCTCGCTACATGGCGCTTACTTACGGGCGTTACGCACACCTTCCGACAGCGCCGCGCAATGGCTTAACACCCCGTCGATGGCTTGTTGGTCGTTGCTGGCATTGGCGATGTGATCGATCAACGCCGACCCCACCACCACACCGTCCGCCAAGCGCGCGATAGCGGCGGCTTGTTCCGGTGTGCGGATACCAAAACCGATGCTGATCGGCAGGTCGGTATGGCGACGCAGGCGGGTCACGGCCTCTTCGACATGCTCCAGAGTGGCGGCACCGGCACCGGTCACGCCGGCTACCGAAACGTAGTACACAAAGCCTGAGCTGCCGTTGAGGACGGTTGGCAGACGCACGTCGTCGGTGGTCGGCGTGGTCAGGCGGATAAAGTCGATACCCGCCGCTTGCGCCGGGTCGCACAGCTCGCCGTTATGCTCAGGTGGCATGTCGACCACGATCAGGCCATCTACACCGGCCTCTTTGGCGTCGGCGATGAACTTAGGCACGCCGTATTTGTGGATTGGGTTGAAGTAACCCATCAACACCAGCGGAGTGTCGTTGTTGTCTTTACGGAACTCGCGAACCATCTGCAGGGTTTTCAGCAGGTTCTGCTTGGCTTCCAGGGCACGGATGTTTGCCAGTTGGATGGCTGGACCGTCGGCCATCGGATCTGTGAAGGGCATGCCCAGTTCGATCACATCGGCGCCAGCAGCAGGCAAGCCTTTGAGGATCGCCAGCGAGGTGTCATAACCGGGGTCACCGGCAGTGACGAAGGTCACCAAGGCGGCGCGGTTTTGTTCTTTCAGTTGCGCAAAGCGGGTTTGCAGGCGGCTCATCAGTGTTTCTCCTGCTGGGCGGTTTCCATGTGATGCATGACGGTCTGCATGTCTTTGTCGCCACGTCCGGACAAGTTGACCACCATCAGGTGATCCTTCGGCAGGGACGGTGCGCGCTTGAACACTTCGGCCAGCGCGTGGGCGCTTTCCAGGGCAGGAATGATCCCTTCCAAGCGGCAGCATTTGTGGAAGGCCTCAAGGGCTTCGTGGTCAGTCACCGAGGTGTACTGGACGCGGCCGATATCGTGCAACCAGGCGTGTTCCGGGCCGATGCCGGGGTAGTCGAGACCGGCGGAAATCGAGTGGGCATCGATGATCTGGCCATCGTCGTCCTGCAGCAGGAAGGTACGGTTGCCGTGCAGCACGCCCGGTACGCCGCCGTTGAGGCTGGCGGCGTGCTTGCCGGTTTCGATGCCATGGCCGGCGGCTTCAACGCCGATGATCTCGACGCTGGTGTCGTCCAGGAAGGGGTGGAACAGGCCCATGGCGTTAGACCCGCCGCCGATGCACGCCACCAGGCTGTCCGGCAGGCGGCCTTCCTGGGCTTGCAGCTGAGTGCGGGTTTCCTTGCCGATCACGGCCTGGAAGTCGCGCACCATCGCCGGGTACGGGTGTGGGCCGGCCACGGTGCCGATCAGGTAGAAGGTGTCGTCGACGTTGGTTACCCAGTCACGCAGGGCTTCGTTCATGGCGTCTTTCAGGGTGCCTGTGCCGGCGACCACGGGGATTACTTCAGCGCCCAACAGTTTCATGCGGAATACGTTGGCCTGCTGGCGCTCGATGTCGGTAGTGCCCATGTAGATCACGCACTGCAGGCCGAAACGCGCTGCGACGGTGGCAGTGGCCACACCGTGCATGCCGGCGCCGGTCTCGGCGATGATGCGTTTTTTGCCCATGCGCCGTGCCAGCAGGATCTGGCCTATGCAGTTGTTGATCTTGTGCGCGCCGGTGTGGTTAAGCTCTTCACGCTTGAGGTAGATCTTGGCGCCGCCGCAGAACTCGGTCAGGCGTTCGGCGAAATAGAGTGGGCTTGGGCGGCCGACGTAGTCGCGCTGGAAGTAGGCCAATTCTTCATTGAACGCCGGATCAATCTTGGCCGCTTCGTATTCGCGGGCCAGGTCGAGGATCAACGGCATCAGGGTTTCGGCGACGTAGCGGCCGCCGAACGCGCCAAACAAGCCGCTGGCGTCAGGGCCGTTGCGCAGATCGGTCTGGGACTGAGTCATGGGACGCTCCAGGAAAGAAGATGTGTAAGAAACAATGAGGGCCACTCTACCTCTCACGCCCCAGGCTGAAAACCGATAAGATTGCCGCAACCTGTCAGGAAAACTCACAGATGAGTCGAGACCTTCCGCCCCTCAATGCCCTGCGCGCCTTTGAAGCCACCGCTCGGCTTAATAGCGTCAGCCAAGCTGCTGAGCAATTAAACGTGACCCACGGTGCAGTCAGCCGGCAGTTGAGGGTGCTGGAGGAGCACCTGGGGGTGAGCCTTTTCGCCAAAGATGGGCGCGGCCTTAAACTCACAGATTCCGGCGTTCGACTTCGGGATGCCAGTTTCGAGGCGTTCGAACGTTTAAGGGATGTCTGCGCCGAACTGACTCAGGCCAGCGCCGATGCGCCCTTCGTGCTCGGCTGCTCGGGGAGTTTGCTGGCGCGTTGGTTGATCCCGCGCTTGGGGCGTCTGAACTCAGACTTGCCGGACTTGCGCCTGCACTTGTCGGCGGGTGACGGCGACCTTGATCCTCGGCGTCCCGGTCTCGATGCCCTGCTGCTATTCGCCGAGCCACCTTGGCCGGCGGACATGCAGGTGTATGAGCTGGCCAGCGAACGCATCGGCCCGGTGATGAGCCCGCGCTTTATCGGTTACGAGCGTCTGCGGCTCGCGCCCGCCTCGGCTTTATGTGGCGAAGCGCTGCTGCACACCACATCGCGTCCGCAAGCCTGGCCCAGTTGGGCGCAGCAACACGGCATCGCGTCCGGCGCGTTGAAACACGGCCAGGGTTTTGAGCATTTGTATTATTTGCTGGAAGCGGCGGTGGCCGGGCTGGGTGTAGCGATCGCTCCGGAGCCGTTGGTGGCGGAGGACTTGCGTGCAGGTCGCCTGGTGGCGCCGTGGGGTTTCAGTGAAACCCCGGCGCACCTGGCATTGTGGCTACCCAAGCGCGCCGCAGACGGGCGCGCCGGGCAACTGGCGCAGTGGCTCAAAGCTGAGCTGATGCGCCAGCCTGTTTAGCCGGTCAATCAGTCACCGCGTTTGCAGAGCAGGTACGCCGCCAGCAGGCCCAATGCGCCTACCGCCACACCGGCTGTAGTCCATGGGTGCTCTTGGGCGTAGTCGCGGGTAGCAACGCTGGTTTCGCGGATTTTGACTTTGCTTTCTTCATAGGCGTCGCTGATCAGGTGGCGGGAGTGCTTGAGAGCATTCTCGGCGTTACTTTTCAGGGCCTTCAACGTTTTGCGCGACTCATCGGACGCATCGTCCTTGAGGCTTTCAAGGGACTTGAGCAGGCTCGAAATCTCGGCTTCCATGCTTTCCAGCGACGCTTTACGTAAAGAAGTGTTGGCCATTTGGACTCTCCTGAAGTGATTGAGTGGCGTGTGTAGATACCGACTCCAGCGGTTTCAGAAAGTGCAGTAAATCTGAACTTTCGAGTGGGAATGACCGCCAGAAGCAGTACGAATATTCACTGCTAGTCTTGATTGACGACCCCTAGGAGAAACGCCATGAGTGATCATCACACCTACAAGAAAGTCGAATTGGTTGGCTCGTCGACCACGAGCATCGAAGACGCCATCAACAACGCCATTGCTGAAGCCAACAAAAGCATCAAGCACTTGGAGTGGTTTGAGGTGACTGAAACTCGTGGGCATATCGAAAATGGCAAGGTCGCCCACTACCAGGTCACCCTCAAGGTGGGGTTCCGAATTGCCAGTAGTTGATAGGGCGAGTTGAACTTTGCTGGCTGGCCGATTGCCATAACCTGCGCTACAAACAATGGGTGCCGACGTGATGAGCGTCGGCACACTCTTTTCGATCAGCGCAAGGAAAGTAACGGATGAAGAAGTTCCTGTTAGCGGTAGGTTTGTTGAGCATTGCGGGCACAGCCCTGGCGGCGGGCAAGCCTTGTGACGAACTGAAAAGCGAAATTGCAGCGAAAATCGACGCCAAGGGCGCTTCGGGTTATTCGCTGGAAGTGGTGGATAAAGGCGCCTCAACCGACGCTAAAGTGGTCGGTAGCTGTGAAGGTGGTACCAAGGAAATCGTCTACAAGCGCGGTTAATCCTGTGTTGCAGACATAAAAAACCGACGCAGGTGCGTCGGTTTTTTTTCGCCTGGGTGTTAGCCCTTCATCACTTGCGCCAGCAGCTCGTAGGAATGAATCCGGTCGGCGTGTTCGTACAGGTCGCTGGTGAAGATCAACTCATCGGCGCTGGTCTGCTCTACCAACACCTCCAGCTTGGCGCGGATCTTCGCCGGGCTACCCACCATCGCCAGGCCGAGGAAACTGCCTACAGCGTCTTTTTCATGGGGCAGCCACAGGCCATCCATGGTATCGACCGGCGGTCGCTGCACCAGGCTTTGCCCGCGCATTAGCGCAAGGATGCGTTGGTAAACCGAGGTGGCCAGGTAGTCGGCCTGTTCGTCAGTGTCGGCCGCCACCAGCGGAATGCCGAGCATCACGTAGGGCTTGTCCAGCACAGCAGACGGCTTGAAGTGATTGCGGTAGACGCGAATCGCCTCGTGCATCAGACGCGGTGCGAAATGCGAGGCGAAGGCGTAGGGCAAACCGCGTTCGCCTGCCAGCTGTGCGCTGAACAGGCTGGAACCGAGCAACCAGACCGGCACGTTGGTGCCGGTGCCGGGTACGGCGATCACCCGTTGGTCCGGCGTGCGTGGGCCCAAGTAGGCCATCAGTTCGGCCACGTCTTGCGGGAAGTCATCCGCGCTGCCGGAGCGCTCACGGCGCAGGGCACGGGCGGTCATCTGGTCGGAACCTGGCGCACGGCCAAGGCCCAGGTCGATACGTCCGGGGTAGAGGCTTTCCAGGGTGCCGAACTGTTCGGCGATCACCAGCGGCGCGTGGTTGGGCAGCATCACGCCGCCGGAGCCGACGCGGATAGTCGACGTGCCGCCGGCCAGGTAACCCAGCAATACCGAGGTGGCCGAGCTGGCGATGCCGTCCATATTGTGGTGTTTAGCCACCCAAAAACGGTTGTAGCCAAACTTTTCCACGTGCTGGGCCAAATCCAGGGAATTGCGCAACGACTGCGCCACACTGCCGTTGGCCCGTACGGGCACCAGGTCGAGGGTCGAGAACTTCACGTCGGACAGCGATTTCATAAGCCTGCTTCTCCAATTGGGGCGCAGGCTTTTTAGACGATCCAAAACCTGCCGCTTCATGTGCATGTTCTATGCAATGAGGGCATATACCCGAGATTCAATAGCGAGGGTGGAAATTTCCTACTGAATTGCTAGGTTTCTCCGACAAGATGAACTTTGCCATGCTGACTATCCTCAGAACCCTTACTGACGCAAAACCACCGTTCGAGGAGAAAGCTATGAGTATCGTTAAAAAAGCATCCGCGCATTGGGAAGGCGACCTTAAGACTGGCCTGGGTTCCATCTCCACGGAAACCGGCGTGCTGCGCGAAGCGCCTTACGGCTTCAAGGCCCGTTTCGAGGGTGGCAAGGGTACCAACCCAGAAGAACTGATCGGCGCGGCCCATGCCGGCTGCTTCTCCATGGCGTTTTCCATGATTCTGGGCGATGCGGGGCTTAAGGCTGACAGCATCGACACCCAGGCCGAAGTGACGTTGGACCAAGTGGATGGCGGCTTCGCGATCACTGCGGTGCATCTGGTCCTCAAGGCCAAAATTCCCGGCGCGAGCCAGGCGCAGTTTGATGAGCTGAGCAAGAAGGCGAAAGAAGGCTGCCCGGTGTCCAAAGTGCTGAATGCGAAAATCAGCCTGGATGCCACGCTGGTTAACTAACACAGCAGGTCCACTGTGGGAGGGGGTTTGCTCCCGATAGCGGTCGGTCAGTTACAGAAATGTTGACTGATGCGCCGCTATCGGGAGCAAGCCCCCTTTCACGTTCAATTCTGAGTTAAATCAGAACTCGGGTTTCCAAACTGTGGTCGAATAGCCATATGCAGCCTAGGCGCACACCCGTGCGCACTGTATTCAGGGAGCTTCACACATGAAACGTTTTGCCTTGGCGATCATCTGCGGTGTGTTGGCCACTTCGGCCGTGGCCGCGCCGAAAGATTGTGAAGAGCTTAGGAAAGAGATCGAGGTCAAGATCCAGGCTAACGCTGTGCCGTCCTACACGCTTGAGATCGTTAGCAAGGAAGAAGCTGAGAAGCACGACGTGGCCATGGTCGTCGGCAGTTGTGAGAACGGCACCAAAGCAATCGTTTACCAAAAAAACAACGACTGATCAGAGGCAGTTCACGCTGCGTTCTTCAGCCAGTAATTGGCGGGCAGCGTTATACAGGCGGATATTCGGCGTGTAGCCCAGTGAGCGCCCTTCCAGGCGATAGCGTTGGCCAGCTTCGAAATGGTCGTACTGCAGGGTTATGAAGCAGGTTCGCTCGGTCGTTTGGCCAAAGCTGCTGAAATTTCCGCCCGTAGGCACTTCAAAATCGAAACGAACCATCAGCTCGTGGCTGCCAGCCGGGAATTGGAAGTAACGTCCATCGTTAAGGTTCTTGCCGTCCAGGCGCTGCGCCATCACCAGCTTGGCACCCGGCGTCGGCGTCGCAAAATCAATCCAGGCTTGTTGCGGATCGGCGGCAGGCATCGGGGTCGACGTACAGGCGCTGATGAACACGGCGGCGACACAAAGCAAGAGCTGACGCATGACAGGCACTCGGTGATAGGACGGGTATCGCGGTCAGTATAAACACGAACCTATCACCCAGGAGCAGTGAGGGCATGGTCAGGCGTTTTCTTCCGGGGTTGATGGTTGTGCTGCTCAGCGGTTGTTCCAGCATTAGCTATTACGGCCAACTGGCGGGTGGCCAATGGCAGCTTTTGCAGGCTCGGCAGCCGGTTTCAGCGGTCGTCGCTGACTCCTCCCGCCCGCAGCAGCTACGTGACCATTTGGCGCAGTCTCAGAAAGCGCGAACCTTCGCCAGTGAACATCTGCACCTGCCTGACAATCAGAGTTACCGGCTGTACGCCGATATTGGTCGGCCTTATGTAGTCTGGAATGTGTTCGCCACGCAGGAATTTTCCCTGTCTCCTGAAAACCACTGCTTCCCCATCGCTGGTTGCGTCGCTTATCGCGGCTATTACAGCCAAGGTGCCGCGCGGGGTGAGGCTGCGTTGTTGCGCCAGCGAGGCATGGATGTATCGATTGGCGGTGTTGAGGCCTATTCCACGCTGGGTTGGTTTAATGACCCGATCATCAGTTCAATGATGAACTGGGGCGATGAACGTCTGGCCACGCTGATCTTCCATGAGTTGGCGCATCAGCGTTTTTATGTGAAGGACGACACCGAGTTCAACGAGTCATTTGCCAACTTTGTCGAGCAGGAAGGCACTCGCCAATGGCGCGCCGCCCGAGGTCTGGCTCCGCTGAGCGATGCGACGTTAAAGCAGCGTGACCAATTTATCCAACTGATCCTCGATACTCGAAAGCGCCTGGAAAAGCTCTACGCCCAGCCTTTGGTCGCCGCGCAGATGCGCCAGGCCAAGGCGGCCGAATTCGAGTACTTGCGCCGTGAGTACGGGAAGATGCGCGACAACCAATGGGGTGGGGACAAGCGCTATGACGCTTGGATCAACCAGCCGATGAACAACGCGCGGTTGCTACCGTTCGGGCTGTATGACCAGTGGGTGCCGGCATTTGCGGCGTTGTTCCGGCAGGAAGGTGGGGATTGGCTGAAGTTCTATGCTGCGGTGGAGAAGTTGGGTGGGTTGCCTGTAGTGCAGCGCAAGGCTGCGTTGAGGCAGTTGGAGGGAGGTTGAGCTCTAGGGACTCATCGGGGGCAAGTCCCCCACAGTTTTTCAACATGCGGGAAGACGCTTGCCCCCAATGGCGGCTTCAAGGGCGCTGCAAAAACGCCTGATGCATCTGCGCCAACGTCTCGAAGTGCCAGGTCGGCGCCTCGGCGTTCAACTCTTCGAAACTACCAAACCCATAACCGACGGCTGCCGAATCCAGCCCGTTGCTACGCGCGCCGATCAGGTCGTGCTTGCGATCACCAATCATCAAGGTGTTCGCCGGGTCCAGGCCTTCCTCGCGCATCAGATGGGCGATCAGCTCGACCTTGTTGGTCCGCGTCCCATCAAGTTCGCTGCCGTAGATCACCTTGAAGTGCTTGGCAAAGTCGAAATGCCTGGCGATTTCACGGGCGAATTCCCACGGCTTTGAGGTGGCTACATACAGCTGGCGACCTTGGCTGTTCAAGTCTTCCAGCAGCGGCATCACGCCGTCGAACACGCGGTTTTCATACAGCCCCGTGACTTTGAAGCGCTCGCGATAGAAATTCACCGCCTCCCACGCCTTGGCTTCATCGAAGTCGTAGAACTGCATGAATGCTTGCAGCAACGGCGGGCCGATGAAGTGTTCGAGTTTGGTCAGGTCCGGTTCATCAATGCCCAGTTTGCCGAGGGCGTATTGGATCGAGCGGGTAATGCCCTCGCGTGGATCGGTGAGGGTGCCGTCCAGGTCGAACAAAACGGTTTGGTAATGCAGGCTCATTGGTCAAATCCTTCAGCCAAGTGCAGGTCTTTGAGCTTCACGTAGTTCGCGGCGCTGTAGGTGAAAAATGCGCGCTCCTTGTCAGTCAGCGCGCGGATTTGTTTAACCGGACTGCCGACATACAAGAAGCCGCTGTCGAGTTTCTTGCCCGGTGGCACCAGGCTGCCGGCGCCGATAATCACGTCGTCTTCCACCACGGCGCCGTCCATCACGATGCTGCCCATGCCGATCAGGATGCGGTTGCCCACGGTGCAGCCGTGCAGCATGACTTTGTGAGCGATGGTCACGTCGTCGCCGATCAGCAGTGGGAAACCGTCCGGGTTGAAGGGGCCTGCGTGGGTGATGTGCAGCACGCAGCCATCCTGCACGCTGGTGCGCGCACCGATGCGGATGCGGTGCATGTCGCCGCGAATCACGGTCAGCGGCCAAACCGAGCTGTCGGTGCCGATTTCGACATCGCCGATCACCACCGCCGAAATATCGACAAAAGCCCCGGCGCCCAGGGTTGGCGTGTGGTTCTGATAGGTGCGAAGGGTCACGATAGCCTCTCTCTCTTCTGCTGATAGCTGCGGTGGGCGTTGATTGTAATTAAGATGGCCCCATCTTTGTTCTTACATGTTTCTTCAGCCAAGGTGCCAACCGTGAGCGCGAACAACCCTCTTCTGCAGTCCTACGACCTGCCGCCGTTCTCGGCGATCCGTGCCGAGCACGTGCAGCCGGCCATCGAACAGATCCTCGCCGATAACCGCGTTGCCATCGAAGGCATCCTGCAAAGCCAGGGTAAAAATCCGACATGGGCCGGGCTGGTGCTGGCCATGGACGAACTGAATGACCGACTGGGCGCCGCCTGGAGCCCCGTTAGCCACCTCAACGCCGTGTGCAACAGCGCCGAATTGCGTGAGGCCTATGAAAGCTGCCTGCCGGCATTGAGTGCCTACTCCACGGAGATGGGCCAGAACCGCGAACTGTTCCAGGCCTTCGAAGCCCTGGCCAACAGCCCTGAAGCCGCCGGCTTCGACGTGGCGCAAAAAACCATCCTTGAGCACTCTCTGCGTGACTTCCGTCTGTCGGGTATCGACCTGCCGCCCGAGCAGCAGAAGCGTTATGCCGAAGTGCAGAGCAAACTCTCCGAGCTGGGCAGCAAGTTCTCCAACCAGCTGTTGGACGCGACCCAGGCCTGGACCAAACACGTCACCGACGAGGCAACCCTCGCTGGCCTGACCGACTCGGCCAAGGCGCAAATGGCAGCGGCTGCCCAAGCCAAAGGCCTCGACGGCTGGCTGATCACCCTGGAATTCCCCAGCTACTACGCGGTGATGACCTACGCCCACGACCGCGCCCTGCGTGAGGAAATTTACGCGGCCTACTGCACCCGCGCGTCGGACCAAGGCCCGAATGCCGGTCAGAACGATAACGGCCCGGTGATGGAACAGATCCTCGACCTGCGTCAGGAATTGGCGCAACTGCTCGGTTTCGCATCGTTCTCCGAACTGAGCCTAGCCACCAAAATGGCTGAATCCAGCGATCAGGTCCTGAGTTTCCTGCGCGACCTGGCCAAACGCAGCAAGCCGTTTGCCGCCCAGGATCTGCAGCAACTCAAGGCCTATGCCGCCGAACAAGGCTGCGTCGACCTGCAAAGCTGGGACAGCGGTTTCTACGGCGAAAAACTGCGCGAGCAGCGCTACAGCGTGTCCCAGGAAGCCCTGCGCGCTTACTTCCCCATCGATAAAGTGTTGGGCGGCCTGTTTGCCATCGTGCAGCGCCTGTATGGCATCGAGATTGCCGAGCAGAAAGGCTTCGACACCTGGCACCCGGATGTTCGCCTGTTTGAGATCAAGGAAAACGGCCAGCACGTCGGCCGTTTCTTTTTCGACCTCTACGCCCGCGCCAACAAGCGTGGCGGTGCCTGGATGGACGGCGCTCGCGACCGTCGCCGCACCGTTGACGGCGCGCTGCAAAGCCCGGTGGCCAACCTGGTGTGCAACTTCACCCCGGCTGACAGTGGCAAGCCTGCCCTGCTGACCCACGATGAAGTCACCACGTTGTTCCACGAATTCGGCCACGGCCTGCATCACCTGCTGACCCGCGTCGAGCACGCTGGCGTGTCCGGCATCAACGGTGTCGCCTGGGATGCGGTGGAGTTACCGAGCCAGTTTATGGAGAACTGGTGCTGGGAGCCCGAAGGCCTGGCGCTGATCTCCGGCCACTATGAAAGCGGTGAGCCGCTGCCTCAGGATTTGCTGCAAAAAATGCTCGCGGCGAAGAATTTCCAATCCGGCTTGATGATGGTCCGCCAGTTGGAATTCTCGCTGTTTGACTTTGAAATGCACGCCACCCACGGTGATGGCCGCAGCGTGGCGCAGGTGTTGGAAGGCGTACGCGACGAGGTGTCGGTCATGCGTCCGCCAGCCTACAACCGCTTCCCTAACAGTTTTGCGCACATCTTCGCGGGCGGTTATGCGGCGGGTTATTACAGCTATAAGTGGGCTGAAGTGCTGTCGGCGGATGCCTTCTCCAAGTTCGAAGAGGACGGCGTACTTAACGCTGAGACCGGTCGCGCATTCCGCGAGGCGATCCTGGCGCGTGGTGGTTCCCAGGCGCCGATGGTGCTGTTCGTCGACTTCCGCGGACGCGAACCGTCGATTGACGCGCTCTTGCGCCACAGCGGCCTGAGTGAGGACGCGGCAGCATGAATGACGGGCCTGTGATCACCAAAAAACAATTCATCGCCGGGGCTGTCTGCCCGGCGTGCAGCGAGCCGGACAAGCTGAAAATGTGGACCGAGGACAACGTACCGCACCGCGAGTGCGTGGCCTGCGGGTATACCGATACGCTCAATGACCAAGGGCTGTCGGTGCCCAAGGAATTGGGTACGCGGGTGAATACGTCTGCGCTTAAAGCGCCAGCCGATCCCAAGGTTCAGGCAGTGCAATTCTTCCCGAATCCGAAATTGAAAAAAGACTAACGGCCCTACCCGGGCCAATGTGGGAGGGGGCTTGCCCCCGATAGCGCAAGGTCAGCCAGCCTCTGGATTGGCTGACCCGCCGCTATCGGGAGCAAGTCCCCTCCCACATTTTTTTGCCTGCAATTATTCGACTTAGGTCGCTGAATCCATAATCTACATCCTTAGCCTGCTATCATTTGTAACTATTGATTGCCCAAATACCGACGAGCCGCTCCCCAGAAGTGGCCGAATAAACCCGTGACCACATGATGAGGTGCACCCATGTCTGATCAAGATCAAGACAACCCCCGGCGTGATTTTTTGCGCAAATCCTTGACCTTGATCCCGGTGGTCACGGTTGCGAGTACCGGCCTTGGTGGCTCGATACTGATGGCCACGCCTGAGCCTGCCCACGCCGCGCCGGCCAAACCTGCGAAGAACGACAAGGCCTACGAGCCGAGCTATTTCACCGCTGAGGAATGGGCGTTCATCAACGCCGCCGTCGAGCGTTTGATCCCCGCAGATGCTCAAGGCCCAGGTGCCCTGGAAGCAGGCGTGCCGGAATACATCGACCGTCAGATGAACACGCCGTACGCCAGCGGCGCGCTGTGGTACATGCAAGGTCCGTTCAACGCGGACGCCCCGCCGGAGATGGGCTGGCAGAGCAAGTTGGTCCCCAAAGAAATTTATCGCCTGGGCATTGCTGCGACGGATGCGTGGTCGAAAGCTTTCAACGGTAAAGCTTTTGCTGCGCAAGACAGCGCTACCCGAGACGATATGCTGCGCCGTCTGGAGGCTGGTGGCGGCGAAGTGGCGGCGCATTTCGACGCCGTACCGCCGAAAATCTTCTTCAACCTGTTACTGCAAAACACCAAGGAAGGCTTCTTTTGCGACCCGATCCACGGTGGCAATAAAGGCATGGTCGGCTGGACCATGATCGGCTTCCCCGGCGCGCGCGCCGACTTTATGGATTGGGTGGAACGCAACGAGCAATACCCCTTCCCGGCTGTTTCCATCCGTGGCGAGAGGGCATAAACGTGGCGACCATCATGAAGAAAGTGGATGCAGTGATCGTCGGCTTCGGCTGGACCGGCGCGATCATGGCAAAGGAGCTGACAGAAGCGGGCCTCAACGTGCTGGTGCTGGAGCGCGGCCCGATGCAGGACACGTACCCGGACGGCAACTATCCCCAGGTCATCGACGAATTGACCTACAGCGTGCGTAAGAAACTCTTCCAGGACATTTCCAAAGAGACGGTGACCATTCGCCATAGCGTGAATGATGTCGCCCTACCTAACCGTCAGCTCGGCGCTTTTTTGCCGGGCAATGGCGTGGGTGGCGCGGGCCTTCACTGGTCAGGTGTGCACTTTCGTGTCGACCCGATCGAGTTGCGCATGCGCAGCCATTACGAAGAACGCTACGGGAAAAACTTCATTCCGAAGGACATGACTATCCAGGACTTCGGCGTCAGCTATGAAGAACTGGAGCCGTTCTTCGACTATGCGGAAAAAGTCTTCGGCACCTCCGGCCAAGCTTGGACCGTTAAAGGTCAGCTGGTGGGTGAAGGCCGTGGCGGCAATCCTTACGCGCCGGATCGTTCCAACCCGTTTCCGTTGGAAGCGCAGAAAAATACGGTCTCCGCACAGCTGTTTCAGAAAGCGGCTGCCGATCTGGGTTACAAACCCTACAACTTACCATCCGCCAACACCTCGGGGCCTTACACCAACCCCTATGGCGCGCAGATGGGCCCGTGCAACTTCTGCGGTTTTTGCAGTGGCTACGTGTGCTACATGTACTCCAAGGCCTCGCCGAATGTGAACATCCTGCCGGCGCTGCGTCAGGTGCCGAATTTCGAACTGCGGCCCAATTCCCACGTGCTCAAGGTCAACCTCGATAGCACCAAGAAGAAAGCCACGGGCGTGACCTATATCGACGCCCAGGGCCGTGAAATCGAGCAGCCGGCGGACTTGGTAATCCTCGGCGCGTTCCAGTTTCACAACGTGCGCCTGATGCTGCTGTCGGGCATCGGCAAGCCGTACGACCCGATTACCAATGAAGGCGTGGTGGGCCGGAACTTCGCTTACCAGAACATGGCAACCATCAAGGCCTTCTTCGATAAGGACACCCACACCAACAATTTCATCGGCGCGGGCGGTAATGGCGTGGCGATGGACGACTTCAATGCGGACAACTTCGACCACGGCCCACACGGCTTTGTGGGCGGCTCGCCGATGTGGGTCAACCAGGCCGGCAGTCGGCCGATTGCGGGTACGTCCAACCCGCCCGGCACCCCGGCCTGGGGCAGTGCGTGGAAGCGCGCCACCGCCGATTACTACACCCATCAGGTGTCGATGGACGCCCACGGTGCCCATCAATCCTACCGAGGCAACTACCTGGATCTGGACCCGGTGTACCGCGATGCCTACGGCCTGCCGCTGCTGCGTATGACGTTCGATTGGCAGGAGAACGACATCAAGATGAACCGTTTCATGGTCGAGAAAATGGGCAAGGTTGCCGAAGCGATGAACCCCAAGGCCATCGCTGTACTTGGTAAAAAAGTCGGTGAGCATTTCAACACTGCGTCTTACCAGACCACCCACCTCAATGGTGGCGCGATCATGGGCACCGACCCGAAAACCAGTGCGTTGAACCGTTACCTGCAGAGCTGGGACGTACACAACGTGTTTGTCCCTGGCGCGTCCGCTTTCCCACAGGGCCTGGGCTACAACCCTACCGGCCTGGTGGCGGCGCTGACCTACTGGTCGGCACGGGCGATCCGTGAGCAGTACCTGAAAAACCCCGGCCCACTGGTTCAGGCATAAGGAGCGATGACCATGAAAGCACTTGTTATCGCCACGTTTGCGCTGCTCAGCAGTTGCTCGATAAGCGCCGCCGAAACCGACCTGATCAGACAGGGCGAATACCTGGCCCGCGCCGGTGACTGCGTGGCTTGCCACACCGCCAAGGGCGGCAAACCCTTCGCAGGCGGGCTGCCGATGGAAACCCCGATTGGCGTGATCTATTCCACCAACATCACCCCGGACAAGACCGGCCTTGGCGACTATAGCTTCGAAGACTTCGACAAGGCCGTGCGCCATGGCGTCGCCAAGAGCGGTAGTACGCTTTACCCAGCGATGCCGTACCCGTCTTACGCGCGTGTCAGCGACAGCGATATGCAGGCGTTGTATGCGTACTTCATGAAGGGCGTGGAGCCCGTCGCCCAAGCAAATAAGGACAGCGATATTCCCTGGCCCTTGAGCATGCGTTGGCCGTTGGCGGCGTGGCGTTGGATGTTTGCCCCTGAAGTGGCTGACACACCAGTGGTAGCGGGTGCCGACCCGGTGACAAGTCGTGGCGCTTACCTAGTGGAAGGCCTCGGCCACTGCGGGGCGTGCCACACCCCCCGTGCGTTGACCATGCAGGAAAAAGCCCTGAGTGCCACAGACGGCGATGCCTTCCTGTCCGGCAGCGCGCCGTTGGAAGGTTGGATCGCCAAGAGCCTGCGCGGCGACCACAAGGACGGCCTCGGCAGTTGGAGCGAGGAGCAACTGGTGCAATTCCTCAAGACCGGTCGCAGTGATCGCAGCGCGGTGTTTGGTGGTATGAGCGACGTTGTAGTCCACAGCATGCAGTACATGTCGGAAGACGATTTGACCGCTATCGCCCGTTACCTCAAGAGCCTGCCTGCAGTCGATCCCAAGGACCAGCCGCATGTGTACGACAAGCAGGTAGCGCAGGCGCTGTGGAAAGGCGATGACAGCCAGCCGGGTGCGTCGGTGTACATCGACAACTGTGCGGCCTGCCACCGCACCGACGGCCATGGCTATACACGCGTGTTCCCGGCGCTGGCGGGCAACCCGGTATTGCAGACGGCGGATACCACCTCGCTGATCAACATCGTGTTGAACGGCGGCACCTTGCCAGCCACTCACGCGGCGCCATCGACCTTCACCATGCCGGCATTTGCCTGGCGCCTGTCGGACCAGGAAGTGGCGGACGTAGTCAGTTTCATCCGTGGCAGTTGGGGCAATAAAGGTGCGCCGGTGAAAGCCAGCGACGTGGCTGATAAGCGTAAAAACGATATGCGCACCACCTCGGGCGATGACCTGGGGCAGGTCACACAAAAACACTGACCGCCAAACGGCACTGGTCAGAAACGTCGCGCCTCGATACTGTATATAAAAACAGTATCGAGGCGTATTCATGTCTACTCCGTTGCCGCCCCGTGGCCGGGGCACGGCCACTAACCTGCACAACCGCTTTGCGCCTTCGGTCAGCGTGGCCGAGGACGATGGCTGGTATCAGGAAGTACCGCCGACCCAAGGCACCGAGGTGCGTATTGAGACGGCTAAAACCATCATCACCCGCAACAACTCACCGGACCTGCCGTTTGATCGCTCGATCAACCCGTATCGCGGTTGCGAGCATGGCTGCATCTACTGCTATGCGCGGCCCAGCCACGCCTATTGGGACATGTCACCGGGGCTGGATTTCGAGACCAAGCTGATCGCCAAGAGCAATGCGGCCGACGTGCTGGAGCAGCAGCTGTCCAAGCCGGGCTATGTGTGTGCGCCGATCAACCTGGGTTCCAACACCGATCCGTACCAGCCCATCGAGCGTGAATACAAGATCACGCGTCAGACCCTCGAAGTGCTGCTGCGCTACCGACATCCGGTGACCATCATTACCAAAGGTTCGCTGATCCTGCGTGACCTCGACCTGCTCACCGAGTTGGCCCGCCAGCGTCTGGTGGCGGTGATGATCAGCCTCACCAGTCTGGACGACGAGCTCAAGCGAATCCTGGAGCCGCGCACGGCAGCGCCTAAGGCGCGGTTGCGAGCGATCCGTGTGATGCGAGAGGCGGGGATTCCCGTGGGTGTGTTGTGCTCGCCGATGATTCCGATGATCAACGACAGTGAGTTGGAGAGCCTGCTGACCGAGGCGCACGCCGCCGGTGCGCAGAGCGCAGCGTACATGATGCTGCGCCTGCCCCTGGAAGTGGCGCCGTTGTTCGAAGAGTGGCTGACGGCGCATTACCCGCAGCGTGCGGCCCACGTAATGAGTCTGGTGCGGCAGGTGCGAGGTGGCGAGGTGTATGACAGCCGCTTCGGTGTGCGTATGCGGGGCGAAGGACCTTTTGCTGATTTGTTGGCCCAGCGTTTCAGCAAGGCAATCAAACGCCTGGGGCTCAATCGCCGTGAAGGATTCAATCTGGATTGCACGGCGTTCTGTCCGCCGGGCAGACAGATGGCATTGTTGTAGACTTATCAGGAAGAACGCACCTTTCTTGTAGGAATAGTCGCGTTTTGACATCACTGAAACCCGCGATCTAGAGCGGTTCATTCAGTTTGAGTTAAGTTTCGGCGGTTACCTTGCTCAGCGAGTGACTGATGAGTCGACACCCGGGTTATTGGAGTTTTACAACTATTCCACTGGCCGGGCGTCGAACTGTCCTGAACACGCCCCCTGCACTAATCAAGAGGATGAATCATGAGTGATAAGGATAAACAGCCGTTGGCTGCGTCGGCTTCAGCCTCTCAAGTGGCGGAGTCCGCCGATGCAGCGCTAAAGCATATCGTTGACGGTTTTTTGCATTTCCATCACGACGTCTTCCCCCAGCAGGAAGAACTCTTCAAGAAACTCGCCACGGCCCAGAGCCCGCGAGCGATGTTCATTACCTGCGCCGACTCGCGCATCGTGCCCGAGCTGATCACCCAAAGCTCGCCTGGCGACCTGTTCGTGACCCGTAACGTAGGCAACGTAGTGCCGCCCTACGGCCAAATGAACGGTGGTGTCTCCACGGCCATCGAGTACGCGGTACTTGCCCTCGGTGTGCAGCACATCATCGTGTGCGGACACTCCGATTGCGGCGCCATGCGGGCGGTACTCAACCCCGACAGCCTGGAAAAAATGCCGACGGTAAAAGCCTGGTTGCGGCATGCCGAGGTCGCCAAGACCATGGTCCATGACAACTGCGATTGCGCCAGCGAAGGCGAGAGCATGAAGGTGCTCACCGAAGAAAACGTCATCGCCCAGTTGCAACATTTGCGCACCCACCCTTCCGTGGCTTCGCGCATGGCTAATGGTCAGCTGTTCATCCACGGTTGGATCTACAACATCGAGACCAGCGAAATCCGCGCCTACGATGCCGACCAGTCGGCGTTCCGACCGTTGGGCGGTGACGGGCCGATCCCTTCAGCGACGCCTAAAGCGCGCTTCTAAAACACTTCCCTGCCGGGTAATGCGGTGGCTGCCATGGATGCAGCCAGGCTTTACCGCGCCCGGCGAATGCCTCGGGAGAGTCATCATGCGTGCTGCTCAATTGAAAGCTGTATTGCCACGGGAGCTGCTCGCCTCGGTGGTTGTGTTTCTGGTCGCCCTGCCGCTGTGCATGGGGATCGCGATTGCGTCCGGCATGCCGCCGGCCAAGGGCCTGATCACCGGGATCATCGGTGGCCTGGTGGTGGGTTGGTTGGCGGGGTCGCCGCTGCAGGTCAGCGGTCCGGCGGCGGGTCTCGCTGTGCTGGTGTTTGAATTGGTGCGCCAGCACGGCATGTTGATGCTGGGCCCGATCCTGCTGCTGGCGGGCTTTCTGCAACTGGTGGCCGGACGTTTGCGCCTGGGCTGCTGGTTCCGCGTGACAGCGCCCGCAGTGGTGTACGGCATGCTGGCGGGCATTGGCGTGTTGATTGTGCTGTCGCAGATTCATGTGATGCTCGACGGTGCGCCCAAGCCTTCGGGGCTGGACAACCTGGCGGGTTTCCCGGCTGCACTGGCTGAAGCCATACCGACCTTTGGCGGCGGGCTTGGCTGGCAAGCGGGTTTGCTTGGGCTGTCGACGATGCTGGTGATGTACCTGTGGGATAAATTCCGTCCGCAACCGCTGCGGTTTGTGCCGGGCGCTTTGCTTGGCGTCGGCCTGGCTACGGTCACCAGCCTGGTGCTGGCGTTGCAGGTCAAACGCGTGGAAGTCCCGGAAAACCTGGCTGACGCCATTGACTGGCTGCGCCCCAGCGACCTGCTGAACCTGGCCGATCCTCAACTACTGATCGCTGCCTTCGCAGTGGCATTTATCGCCAGCGCCGAAACCCTGCTTTCCGCCGCGGCTGTCGACCGCATGCATAATGGCCAGCGTTCCGACTTCGACAAAGAGCTGTCCGCCCAAGGTGTCGGCAACATGCTCTGCGGCCTGGTCGGTGCTTTGCCGATGACCGGCGTGATCGTACGCAGCTCAGCCAACGTCCAGGCGGGTGCAACCACTCGTCTGTCTGCCATGTTCCATGGCGTGTGGTTGCTGGGTTTCGTGTTGCTGTTGTCGAGCGTGCTGCAAAGCATTCCGGTGGCGAGCCTGGCCGGCGTGTTGGTGTACACCGGGATCAAGCTGGTAGACGTCAAGGCGTTCAAGGCCTTGGGGCGCTACGGGCGGATGCCGATGTTTACCTATGCGGCCACGGCCTTGGCGATCATCTTTACTGACCTGCTGACGGGTGTGCTGGTGGGCTTTGGCCTCACGTTGGTCAAACTGGCGCTCAAGGCGTCCCGGCTGAAAGTCAGCCTGATTGACCTGCCTCAGGATGGAGAGATGGAGCTACGGCTGACCGGAGCGGCGACCTTTCTCAAAGTGCCTGCGCTGACCCAAGTGCTGTCGACGGTACCTGCGGGGACCACGGTGCATGTGCCGCTCAACAACCTCAGCTATATCGACCATTCCTGCCTGGAGTTACTGGAAGAATGGGGTCGGGCGAATGCGGCGAAGGGCTCGAAGTTGGTGATTGAGGCGCGCGGGTTGAAGCGCCGGCTCGAAGGCCGGGTTAGGACGACGACGGGAATCGGCTCGGCGCCATCAATCGGCTGATGAAGCCGGATCAAAATGTGGGAGGGGGCTTGCTCCCGATAGCAGAGTGTCAGTCTAAGCATATGTGACTGAGCCACCGCTATCGGGAGCAAGCCCCCTCCCACATTTTTTCTGCGTCTACCTCAGGATTCAGGCGGGTTGATCCAGCGCCAATTCAACCCCCAGTTGCCGAGACAGGCACGGCCAGCGCTTCCACGCGGCGTCTGTGTCAGGGCTTTTCAACTGCTCGCGGTACGCCTCGACCGACTCCAGCGCAAAGCTGTCTTCGTTGAGCATCTCATCCACCGCCAGGTGGACGGCTTCATCCAGTTGGTTGGCAAACGCTTCGCCGATCAACTGATGGGCAATCAAGTTAGCCACGGTGGTATCCGCCGGAATCAACGGCCGACCGAAGTGCTTGATATACAGATCGTTTACTTCCTCCACCAGACGATGAGCCAGGTAGGCCTCGTCCAGCAGCCCGTCCAGGCCTTCGTGGCCTGCCAGAATAGCTGGCGGTTGCAGGAAGAAATGCTCGGCAATCTTCAGCACCGGCTTGATCTGGCTTTCGATACCGGCCTCGCGGGCAACTTCATTGGCCGCGTCGAGCAAATCCGGGACCAAGTCGATGTAGGCGGTGACAAAACGCGCCATGACAACGTTGCGATCACCTTCAGCCAGAGCAATGGCCGAATGCAGGTGCGGCAATTGTTTTTCCAGTTGCTGGGCAAGCTGGCCCGTAGTGGCTTCGTGTTGATGGGCACGGGAAATCTGCTCGCGCAATGCGGCGGTGTTCATGAAGGCTCCAGTGATGCAGGCGTAGGAAAAGGGAGAGGTTAAGTTAGCTCGTTTATACGAGCGCCTAAGACGCATTTGTCATAATTATTTCATGGTTATGCGCAGGCGTTATATTGAATTGCCATCGTTCGTCGGAAAATCGATTCCGCTCCCGGTTTCATTGGTTCCGGCCGTGCCATTTTGCCTCATTTGTCCCTACACATTGCGGGGTTGCATACCCTGTCTATACTCGGATTTGTACGCGATTAGCTGATGACGCCAGACTGCATAAGCAGGCAAGGCTAAGCGGTTGTAAGCAGTATGGAAGCCGCTCCCTTCGACGCAGGTGCAAACCGGCGGGATAACAAGAACGATAAGGGGAACCCGCAATGATGCGACATCCACACGTTTGGATGGGCCTCCTGTTGTGGTCAGTATTCGGCCAGGCCCACGCCGCCTGGACAACGAATATGGCGCCAGGTGCAACAGAAGTCAGTCACGCTGTGTTCGATCTGCACATGACCATTTTCTGGATCTGTGTGGTGATCGGCATCATCGTGTTTGGCGCCATGTTTTGGTCGATGATGGTCCACCGGCGCTCCACCGGCCAGGTCGCAGCCAAGTTCCACGAGAGCACCACCGTGGAAATCCTCTGGACCGTCGTGCCCTTGCTGATCCTGATCGCGATGGCTATTCCCGCAACCAGGACCTTGATCAACATCTACGACAGCAGTGAGTCGGATATCGATATCCAGGTCACTGGCTACCAGTGGAAGTGGCATTACAAATACCTGGGCCAGGATGTGGAGTTCTTCAGCAACCTGGCCACACCCGCCGAGCAGATCCATAACCAGGCCACCAAGGGCGAGCACTATCTGCTGGAAGTCGACCAGCCGTTGGTGCTGCCGGTGGGCGCCAAAGTGCGCTTTCTGGTTACCGCCGCTGACGTGATCCACTCTTGGTGGGTGCCGGCTTTTGCGGTCAAGCGCGACGCTATTCCCGGCTTCGTCAACGAGGCCTGGACTCGGGTCGAGAAGCCCGGCATCTACCGTGGGCAGTGCGCCGAATTGTGCGGTAAAGACCACGGTTTCATGCCCATCGTCGTCGAGGTCAAATCCAAGGCTGACTACGAAACCTGGCTGGGTGAACGCAAGGCCGAGGCCGCCAAGCTCAAGGAACTGACCTCCAAAGAGTGGACCCTTGAAGAGTTGGTGGCCCGTGGTGACAAGGTTTATCACACCACCTGCGTGGCCTGTCACCAGGCCGAGGGCCAGGGCCTGCCGCCGATGTTCCCGGCGCTCAAGGGCTCGAAAATCGCTACCGGACCGGCCGCCGACCACCTGAGCATCGTCTATCACGGCAAGCCGGGCACTGCGATGGCCGCGTTCGGCAAGCAGCTCTCGGAAGTGGATATCGCCGCCGTGGTGACCTACGAGCGCAACGCCTGGGGCAACAACAAAGGCGACATGGTCACGCCAAAAGACGTGCTGGCCATCAAACAGGCGGAAAGCAAATGACAGCCCTCATTACATTTGCGCCGCCCCGCCCCGCCCATTCGTTTGCAGGAGAACGGCCATGAGCGCTGTGATCGATGACCATGGACACACCAGTGACCATGCCCACGGCCCCGCCAAGGGGTTAATGCGTTGGGTGCTGACCACCAACCACAAAGACATCGGCACGATGTACCTGTGGTTCGCCTTCACGATGTTCCTGCTGGGCGGTTCGTTCGCCATGGTGATCCGTGCCGAACTGTTCCAGCCCGGGTTGCAGATCGTCGAACCGGCATTTTTCAACCAGATGACCACCATGCACGGCCTGATCATGGTGTTCGGCGCGGTGATGCCGGCATTTGTCGGCCTGGCCAACTGGATGATCCCGCTGATGATCGGCGCGCCCGACATGGCCTTGCCGCGCATGAACAACTTCAGCTTCTGGCTGTTGCCAGCGGCTTTCCTGTTGCTGGTCTCGACACTGTTCACCCCCGGCGGCGGACCGAACTTCGGGTGGACCTTCTACGCCCCGCTCTCCACCACCTACGCGCCGGAAAGCGTGACATTCTTCATTTTCGCCATCCACCTGATGGGCATCAGTTCGATTATGGGCGCGATCAACGTGGTCGCTACCATCCTCAACCTGCGCGCGCCGGGCATGACGTTGATGAAGATGCCGCTGTTCGTGTGGACCTGGCTGATTACCGCTTTCCTGCTGATTGCGGTGATGCCGGTGCTGGCTGGTTGCGTGACCATGATGCTGATGGACATTCACTTCGGCACGAGCTTCTTTAGTGCGGCTGGCGGTGGTGATCCGGTGCTGTTCCAGCACGTGTTCTGGTTCTTTGGTCATCCGGAGGTGTACATCATGATCCTGCCGGCCTTCGGCGCCGTCAGTTCGATCATTCCGACCTTCTCGCGCAAGCCGCTGTTCGGCTACACCTCAATGGTTTACGCCACGGCAAGCATCGCGTTCCTGTCGTTTATCGTGTGGGCGCACCACATGTTCGTGGTCGGTATCCCGCTGGTGGGCGAATTGTTCTTCATGTACGCCACGTTGCTGATCGCCGTGCCGACCGGGGTAAAGGTGTTCAACTGGGTCAGCACCATGTGGCAAGGCTCGCTCACGTTCGAGACGCCGATGTTATTTGCGGTGGCCTTCGTGATCCTGTTCACCATCGGCGGCTTCTCCGGGTTGATGCTGGCGATTGCTCCGGCTGACTTCCAGTACCACGACACCTACTTTGTGGTGGCGCACTTCCATTACGTACTGGTGCCCGGCGCGATCTTTGGGATCTTCGCGTCGGCCTACTACTGGTTGCCGAAATGGACCGGCCACATGTACGACGAAACCCTGGGCAAGCTGCACTTCTGGCTGTCTTTCGTGGGCATGAACATGGCGTTCTTCCCGATGCACTTTGTGGGGCTGGCCGGTATGCCGCGTCGGGTGCCGGACTACAACCTGCAGTTCGCCGACTTCAACATGGTCTCGTCGATTGGCGCGTTTATGTTTGGCGCCACGCAGATCTTCTTTTTGTTCATCGTGATCAAGTGCATTCGAGGTGGACCGCCGGCGCCGGCCAAACCGTGGGATGGCGCTGAAGGCCTGGAGTGGAGCATTCCTTCGCCTGCGCCGTACCACACGTTCACCACGCCGCCGGAGGTCAAATGAACCGGTTGCCACACAGCAACGGTGAGGGCGGCAAGCACCCTCACGCATTGATCGCATTCGCTTCAGGGGTGTGTCATGGCTGAATCCCTGCCCCTCAAACGGTTGGTCACTCGCCTGCTGATCATGGTCGTGGCGATGTTCGCCTTTGGTTTCGCCCTGGTGCCGATCTACGACGTGATGTGCAAGGCGTTTGGCATCAACGGCAAGACTGCCGGGCAGTATGAAGGCGAGCAGATCGTCGACCCGACGCGCCAGGTGCGGGTGCAGTTCCTGTCTACAAACGCCATCGACATGGTCTGGGACTTCTACGCCAAGGCGGACGAGGTGGTGGTCAACCCAGGCGCTGTGACCGAGATGCTGTTCGTGGCCCACAACCCCACTGACAAGCCGATGACCGCCCAGGCCGTGCCAAGTATTTCCCCGGCCGAAGCGGCGATGTACTTCCACAAGACCGAGTGTTTTTGCTTCACCCAGCAAGTGCTGCAGCCAGGCCAGCGTATCGAGATGCCCGTGCGTTTCATCGTCGATCGAGACATGCCCAAGGATGTGAAGCATTTGACCCTGGCGTACACGCTATTTGATATCACTGCGCGCCAACCGCCCGTGGCTTTGCATACCGGCGGCTAGCTACTGTTTGCCCCCTCAATCGGGAGAGTGAATACATGTCGAATCATGATACGTACTACGTACCGGCACAAAGCAAGTGGCCGATAATTGCCACGTTTGGCCTGCTGATCACCGTGTATGGCCTGGGCGTGTGGTTCAACGATCTCAAGGCTGCTCGCCCGGAATCCCACGGCCCGTGGATCTTTTTCGTTGGTGGGCTGCTGCTGGCCTATATGTTGTTCGGCTGGTTCGGTGCGGTGATCAAAGAAAGCCGCGCGGGTTTGTACAGTCCGCAGATGGACCGCTCGTTTCGCTGGGGGATGAGCTGGTTCATCTTTTCCGAAGTGATGTTCTTCATCGCCTTCTTCGGTGCGCTGTTTTATTTGCGGCACATGTCCGCGCCCTGGCTGGCCGGTGAAGGCTCAAAGGGCGTCGCGCACATGCTGTGGCCGAATTTCGAATTTGCCTGGCCATTGCTCAACAACCCTGACCCGAAACTCTATCCCGCCCCCGAGGGCACCATCAGCCCGTGGGGCTTGCCGCTGGTCAACACCATCCTGCTGGTGAGCTCCAGCGTGACCATCACCATCGCCCACCATGCCTTGCGCAAGGGCCATCGTGGCGCGCTGAAAATCTGGTTGGCGCTTACCGTGCTGCTGGGCCTGGCGTTTCTCGGGTTCCAGGCCGAGGAATACATCCACGCCTATAAAGAGCTGGGCCTTACGCTGGGCTCCGGTGTGTATGGCGCGACGTTCTTTATGCTCACCGGATTCCACGGTGCCCACGTGACCATCGGCACGATCATTTTGTTTGTGATGCTGATGCGCATTCTGCGTGGCCACTTCAACGCCGAGCACCAGTTTGGTTTCCAGGCAGCCAGTTGGTATTGGCACTTTGTGGATGTGGTGTGGATCGGGCTGTTTTTCTTCGTCTACGTACTGTGAGGCGTCTTACCACGGCGCGTGAGAAACCAGCTGGCCGCTGAAAAATCCCCAGGTGATCAGCATGAGGGTGATCACGGCCAGTACGACACGCACGGTCAAGGCAGTGACGAGGCGGTTGGAGTTGCCTTCGTCCTTGACCAGAAAGAACAGGCCACTGAACAGGCTCACAACAGTCGCGATCAGCATCAGGGCAATGGCTGCTTTGAGCATGGTCTGGCTCCTGGATTTTGATGGGCATTGATGAAGAGCGGCGGGCAATGAAAACAAGTATAGCCAGCGCCATAAAACAGTTTCGCCCCGGTATTGCGCCGACATTGGTGGTGTTGGTCCTGCTGCCGTTGATGGTGGGATTGGGTTGCTGGCAGCTGTCGCGCGGGCATGAAAAGCAGCTGTTGCTCGACAGCTATGCCGAGCGCCGCGCGGCTGAGCCGATGAGCAGTGAACAACTCAATGACACGGCAGATCCGGCGTTTCGCCGTGTGCATTTGCGCGGTCAATTCGACGCCGACCATAGCGTCTTGCTCGACAATCGCATGCGCAATGGCAAGGCCGGTGTCGAGTTGCTGCAACCCTTCCACGATCAGGCCAGCGGCCTGTGGCTACTGCTCAATCGCGGCTGGCTGCCCTGGCCGGACCGCCGCACACCGCCCGCCTTCACCACACCAGAGCAGCCGTTGAATATTGACGCGTGGGTGTACGTCGCCCCTGGCGAAACTTTCCAACTGCATGCCGACCCCGCAGCCACGCAATGGCCGCGATTACTCACGGCGCTGCATCCCGCAGCGCTTTGGACAGAGTTGGGCCGCAGTGGCTTTGCCTACGAACTGCGCGCTGAAGCCGGCCCCGGTACCTACGAAACGACTTGGCCGGTGGTCGCCATGGGCCCGGAGAAACACCTGGCCTATGCCGTGCAGTGGTTCGCCATGGCGCTGGCGCTGCTGGTTCTTTACCTCTATCTCGGATCGCATAACAAGAAGGAGAAGCCCCATGGGAGCGGCCACGAATCCACTCAACATGTCTGACCTGCCCGATCGGCGCAAAGGCCGCTGGCAACTGCTGCTGATTCTGCTGATGGTGATCGGCCCGATGGTGCTGGCCACGTTTATGTACAAGCTGCAGTTCTGGGTGCCGGACAGCCGCAGTTATCACGGCGAGATGATCGGCAATGGCCAGACCCGCGCCGATATCGGCGTGCAGGCGGATGAACTGCGCTGGCAACTGCTGGTGACTGCGCCCGCCGCCTGCGCCGCCGATTGCCAGCAGTTGGTGTACCTCGCGCGGCAATTGCAGATCGGCCTGGGGCGCGATGCCTCGCGCGCCAGTCACGCGTTGGCCGGTGCGCAACCGGTCGGTGCCGATTACGAAGCCAAGCTGAAAGCCGAATACCCGCAATTGCAGCGCTATCAACTGGACCTTTCGACGTTTAACAAAAACGCTACCGCGCCGGGCGATGCGCAGCTGTGGATCGTCGATCCCCACGGCAACCTGGTGCTGCGCTACGACGCCAAGGTCAAGGGCAAGGACCTGCTCAACGACCTGCGCCACCTGCTGAAATTGTCGAACATCGGATAAGGGCATCGTCATGGCCAAACCTGGATTTCGCCTCGCGTTGTTTGCCACCTTGCTGGCGCTGATCGTCGTGCTGCTCGGCGCCTATACCCGCCTGACTCACGCCGGCCTCGGTTGCCCGGACTGGCCGGGTTGTTATGGTTTTATCAGCGTGCCGCAAAGTGAAGCCCAGTTGGCCCATGCCGAATTGCATTTTCCTGACACGCCAGTGGAGGCCGACAAAGGCTGGGCCGAAATGACCCATCGCTACTTCGCTGGCACTCTGGGTCTTTTGATTGCGTTGTTGGCGGCGCGCTCTTGGAGTCATCGGCGTGACCCAGGCCAGCCGGTCAAGTTGCCGTTGTTTCTGCTGGCGGTGGTGTTTGCCCAGGCGGCGTTTGGGATGTGGACGGTGACCTTGAAGCTGTGGCCGCAGGTGGTGACAGGGCATCTGCTTGGCGGCTTTGCCACCTTGAGTCTGCTGTTTTTGCTGACCTTGCGCCTGTCCGGTGTACTGCCCGCGCTAATCGTGCCCAAGCGCCTGCAATATTGGGCGACGGCTGGTTTGGTGCTGGTGATCGGGCAGATTGCGCTCGGTGGTTGGGTCAGCTCCAATTACGCGGCCGTAGCCTGTGTCGACTTGCCCACCTGCCATGGACAGTGGTGGCCGGCGGCAGACTTTGCCAATGGCTTTCACCTGACCCAACACATCGGCCCAAATTATTTGGGCGGCCAGCTCGACAGCGAGGCGCGCACGGCCATTCACCTGACCCATCGTATCGGCGCAGTACTCGTGACCCTGGTCCTGCTCGGCCTGGCCTGGCAGCTGCGCGCGGTGGGCATGACGCGTCTGTCGGGCTTGTTGCTGATCGCCCTCGGCGTGCAAATCTGCCTGGGGTTGAGCAATGTGATGTTCGGCCTGCCGCTGGCGGTAGCGGTCGGGCATAACGCGGGCGGTGCCGGGTTGCTGCTGACCCTGGTGCTGGTCAATTACCACGCCCGCACCAGCCTGGTTCGGGTGCGCAATCAGTTGCCGTTCGGCTGGCGCTTCATCCCGCGCAAACACGTATCAGGCCTCATCACCCTTAAAGGAGAGATGCCATGGCGACCTTGATCGGCGCGCGTCACGATCAGGCGATCTGGCGTGACTATCTAGAGCTGACCAAGCCGAAAGTAGTGGTGCTGATGCTCATCACGTCCCTGGTGGGAATGTTCCTCGCCACCCGCGCGGGCGTACCGTGGACGGTGCTGATTTTTGGCAACTTGGGCATTGCCCTGTGCGCGGGCGGCGCTGCGGCCGTCAACCATGTTGTGGATCGGCGGATCGATGCGGTGATGGCACGCACTCACAAGCGGCCCCTGGCGGAGGGTCGCGTGTCGCCGGTTGCGGCGCTGGCCTTTGCATTGTTTTTGGCTGTTGCAGGGCTGGGCCTGTTGCTGGCGTTCACCAATGCCCTGGCGGCGTGGCTGACCTTGGCCTCGCTGCTCGGCTACGCCGTGATCTACACCGGATTCCTAAAGCGCGCGACGCCGCAGAATATTGTCATCGGCGGGTTGGCTGGCGCTGCACCGCCGCTGTTGGGTTGGGTCGCCGTCACCGGTCACATCAGCGCTGAACCGCTGCTGCTGGTGCTGATCATCTTCGCTTGGACCCCGCCGCACTTTTGGGCCCTGGCCATCCACCGCAAAGAGGAATACGCCAAGGCCGACATCCCCATGCTGCCAGTGACCCACGGCGAGCACTACACCAAGGTGCATATCCTGCTCTACACCTTTGCCCTACTGGCGGTGAGCTTGATGCCCTACGTGATCCATATGAGCGGCCCACTGTACCTGGCGTGCGCGCTGGTATTGGGCGCACGCTTTCTGCAATGGGCCTGGGTGTTGTACCGTGGCGGTCGGCCGCACGCGGCGATCAACACCTTCAAGTACTCTATCTGGTACTTGTTCCTGCTGTTTATCGCCCTGCTCGTAGACCACTACCTACTGTTGAACCTATGACTCGAACTCAAAAAACCGTCTTCATCCTGGTGGCCATCGTCGCGTTGATCATGGGCCTGACCGTCAACAAAGTACTTAGCGGAAAAGGCCAGGGCGACCCCACCGCGCTGATCGACGCCGGCATCATCCTGCTGCCGCAAAGCCGTCAGCTACCGCCTGTGACCATGACAAATCAGGACGGCCAGCCGGTGGCGTTCAACGAGTTGAAGGGGAAGTGGAGCCTGTTGTTCTTCGGCTACACGTTCTGCCCGGATATCTGCCCGACCACCCTCGCCCAATTGCGCCAGATCAAAAGCGAACTGCCGAAAGAGGCTGTGGATAAGTTGCAAGTGATCCTGGTCAGCGTCGACCCGCATCGCGATACCCCGACTCAGCTCAAGCAGTACTTGGGCTACTTCGATCCGCAATTTGTGGGCCTGACCGGCGCGAATGTGGAGGATGTGCAGAAGGTGTCGAATGCGGTGAGCATCCCGTTTATTCCGGCAGATACCAGCAAGCCGAACTACACCGTCGATCACAGCGGTAACCTGGCGCTCATCGGCCCGGATGGCACGCAGCGTGGGTTTATTCGTTCGCCGTTGAACAACCAGAAATTGGTGGCGCAGTTGCCGGGGTTGTTGCAGCGCAATTAGATGCACCCCCAAAACAAATGTGGGAGGTGGCTTGCTCCCGATTGCTGAGTGCCAGTCACTGCATCTGGTGACTGACCCACTGCTATCGGGGGCAAGCCCCCTCCCACATTGTTTGATCTCTGGTGTATTGGAGATCGGGTAGATCAGAACGCCGGCTTGATCGCGCCTTTGTACTTCTCTTCGATGAATTGCTTCACTTCAGGCGTGTGCAGGGCGGCTACCAGCTTCTTCACCGCGTCCGAATCCTTGTTGTCTTCGCGGGTGACCAGGATGTTCACGTAAGGCGAGTCGCTGCCTTCGATCACCAATGCATCCTTGGACGGGTCCAGCTTGGCTTCCAAGGCGTAGTTGGTGTTGATCAACGCCAGGTCGACCTGGGTCAGCACGCGCGGCAGGGTGGCGGCTTCCAGTTCGCGGAACTTCAGGTTTTTCGGGTTTTCGGTGATGTCTTTGATGGTCGACAGGATGTTGGTCGAGTCCTTCAATTTGATCACGCCGGCTTTATCCAGCAGCAGCAGCGCGCGGCCGCCGTTGGTGGCGTCGTTAGGGATCACGACGTTGGCACCGCTTGGCAGCTCGTCCAGCTTTTTGTACTTGCTGGAGTAGGCGCCCAGAGGCTCCAAATGCACCGCGCCGACGCTCACCAGGTGAGTGCCCTTGGCTTTGTTGAATTCATCCAGGTACGGCTGGTGCTGGAAGAAATTAGCGTCCAGGCGTTTTTCCGCTACCTGTACGTTGGGCTGTACGTAGTCGGTGAAGACTTTGACCTGCAGGTCCACGCCTTCTTTGGCGAGGGCAGGTTTCACGAATTCCAGGATTTCCGCGTGGGGTACCGGCGAAGCAGCGACCGTCAGGGTCTCGGCATGGGCGGAAAACGCGGCAACGGCGGCGAAAGCAACCAGTAGTTTTTTCATCCAACAAGCTCCTTGTTCGGGCATGTGCCGGCTTTTGGCCGGCAATGGCCGTTATTTTCGAGAAAAGTGCACCACCAGCCTGTCGCCGACGGTTTGCAGAATTTGCACCAGGATCAACAGCATCACCACGGTGACCACCATCACATCGGTCTGGAAACGTTGGTAACCGAAACGGATCGCCAGGTCGCCCAGGCCGCCAGCGCCGACCACACCGGCCATGGCCGTGTAGGACACCAGCGTAATCGCCGTCACCGTAATCGCCGCGAAGATGCCGGGGCGTGCTTCGGGCAACAGTGCATTGGTGATGATCTGGCGAGTGGTTGCGCCCATGGACTGGGTGGCTTCGATAATGCCGCGGTCCACTTCACGCAAGGCGGTTTCCACCAGACGCGCGAAGAATGGCGTGGCGCCCACCACCAGCGGCGGGATTGCACCGGCCACGCCCAGCGAGGTGCCGGTGATCAGTACGGTGAACGGGATCATCACAATCAGCAGGATGATGAACGGCAGCGAGCGCAGGATATTCACGATCAGCGACAGCAGCGCGTACAGCCCTTTTTGCTCGAACAGCTGGCGCGGGCTGGTCAGGAACAGCAGCACGCCCAACGGCAGGCCTAGTAGCACGGTAAAAAACAGCGAACCGAACAGCATGATCATGGTGTCGCCGGTGGCGAGCCAGATTTCGGACCAGTCGATATTGGCGAAGAAACTCAGGAAGATTTCCATTAGCGCAGCACCTCCATGTGGACGTCTGCGGCGGTGAAGCGGGCAAAGGCCGCTTCCATGTCACCGCCGGTGACCGCGAGGGTCAGTTGCCCATAAGGGATGTCTTTGATGCGGTCGATACGGCCGGCGAGGATGCTGTAGTCCACACCCGTTTCGCGGGCGACGGTACCCAGCAGCGGCGCGTAGGTTGCGTCGCCCTGGAACGTCAGACGTACGATGCGGCCCGGTACGTGGGCGAAGTCATCACGCTGCTCGCCTTCGTCGACCTGTTCGGCTTCTTGTACAAAACGTTTGGTGGTCGGGTGCTTGGGATGCAGGAAAACGTCGGCTACCGAACCTTGCTCGACGATCACGCCGGCGTCCATCACGGCCACCTGGTCGCATACGCGGCGGATCACGTCCATTTCATGGGTGATCAGCACGATGGTCAGCTTCAGCTCGCGGTTGATCTCAGCCAACAGTTGCAGGACCGACGCGGTGGTCTGTGGGTCGAGGGCGCTGGTGGCTTCGTCGCACAGCAAGATCTTTGGCTTGGTCGCCAGGGCGCGGGCGATGCCGACGCGCTGCTTCTGGCCGCCGGACAATTGCGCGGGGTACTTTTTGGCGTGGTCCGACAAGCCGACGCGGGCGAGCAGTTCAGCCACGCGCAGGTCGATGTCTTTACGCGACAGTTCGCCGGCCAGGGTCAGTGGCAATGCCACGTTATCGGCGACGGTCTTGGACGCCAGCAGGTTGAAGTGCTGGAAGATCATCCCGACCTGCTGACGGAAGCGGCGCAGGCCGTTGGCGTCCAGGGCGGTGACTTCTTCGCCGTCGACCGTGATCTGGCCGCCACTGGGCTCTTCCAGGCGGTTGATCAGGCGCAGCAAGGTGCTTTTACCCGCACCCGAGTGGCCAATCAGGCCAAACACCTGGCCGTTTTCGACGCGCAGACTGGTGGGGTGCAGTGCTGGGATATCCTTACCGGCGACGCGGTAGGTTTTATGGACGTTTTGAAACTCGATCACGTAGCGAACCTTGTGGGGCGCATTGAAAAGGGATCAGCGGTTAGCCGGGCGCGCATTTTAGCCTGTCCATCTAGTGTTTCTTAGCATTTATTTCGCATTCAACCTGCGATTTGGCAATAACGCGATCAAAGGTCATAAAAAAGGAACGGCCCAAAACCCCATCAGTCACTACTTAAGCAACTCGATTTCCCAGGTGCCGTGCCTGGGGTTTTGCTCAAACGAGCCGGGCACCGCTCTGGCCACTTTGAATAAGGAGTTTTGACTGATGAGTACCAAGAAGCCAGCCACACCGCCGAAGAGTGACCTTGCGGGCACCGATACCCTGGATCGTGGTAACACCAACGCCAAATTACACAGCCTGGAACAGTTTCGCTCAGACGCTACTGGCCAAGCCTTGCGCACCAACCAAGGTGTGAAGATTTCCGACAACCAGAACAGCTTGAAGGTCGGCGCGCGAGGGCCTTCGCTGCTGGAAGATTTCATCATGCGTGAAAAGATCACGCATTTTGACCATGAACGCATCCCCGAGCGCATCGTGCATGCCCGAGGTACGGGCGCCCATGGTTATTTCCAATCCTATGAGAACCATTCGGCGCTGACCAAGGCCGGCTTCCTACGCGACCCTGGGCACAAAACCCCGGTGTTCGTGCGTTTTTCCACCGTGCAAGGCCCGCGTGGTTCCGGCGATACGGTGCGTGACGTGCGTGGCTTTGCCGTGAAGTTCTTCACTGATGAAGGCAACTTCGACCTGGTGGGCAACAACATGCCAGTGTTCTTCATTCAGGACGCGATCAAATTTCCGGACTTTGTGCACGCGGTAAAACCTGAGCCGCACAACGAGATTCCTACCGGCGGCTCGGCGCACGACACCTTCTGGGATTTCGTCTCTCTGCAACCGGAGTCGGCACACATGGTGATCTGGGCCATGTCCGACCGGGCTATTCCTAAAAGCCTACGGAGCATGCAGGGTTTTGGCGTACATACGTTCCGCTTCATCAATGCCGAAGGCGTCTCCAATTTCGTTAAGTTTCACTGGCGCCCTACCGCCGGTACGTGTTCGTTGGTGTGGGACGAAGCACAAAAGCTCGCAGGTAAAGACACCGACTACCACCGTCGCGACCTGTGGGAGTCCATTGAAACCGGTGATTACCCTGAGTGGGAACTGGGCGTACAGGTAATCCCTGAAGACAAGGAACACGCCTTCGACTTCGATATTCTCGACCCGACGAAGCTGATTCCGGAGGAATTGGTGCCGATTACGCCGCTGGGCAAAATGGTGCTGAACCGCAATCCGGATAACTTCTTTGCTGAAGTTGAGCAGGTGGCGTTCTGCCCTGGGCATATCGTTCCGGGCATCGACTTCTCCAATGACCCACTGCTGCAGGGGCGCCTGTTTTCCTACACCGACACGCAGATCAGTCGCCTGGGCGGCCCGAACTTTCATGAGTTGCCGATCAATCGGCCGGTAGCGCCATTTCATAACGGCCAGCGCGATGCTATGCACCGCACGGTGATTGACAAGGGGCGTGCTGCTTACGAGCCCAATTCGATCGATGGCGGTTGGCCGAAAGAAACGCCACCTGCGGCGCAGGACGGTGGTTTCGAGTCGTACTACGAGCGTGTTGATGCCAATAAAGTGCGTGAGCGCAGTGAATCGTTCGGCGACCACTTCTCTCAGGCGCGCCTGTTTTTCCGCAGCATGAGCAAGCATGAGCAAGAGCACATCATTGCGGCGTACAGCTTTGAGCTGGGCAAGGTCGAACGTGAGTTTATTCGTGCGCGGCAGGTCAACGAGATCCTGGCCAATATTGACCTGGAGCTGGCCAAGCGCGTGGCGCAGAACCTCGGCCTGCCGGTACCGAAGAAAGGCACAGTGGAAGAACGCGAGACCGCGTTGGCACGCTCGCCTGCTTTGAGCCAGGCGAACTTGCTGCCTGCGGATATCAAGACGCGCAAGGTGGCGATCTTGGCGGCGAATGGCGTGGACGGCGTGGCGATTGCGGCATTGAAGAAGGCCTTGGAAGCCGAGGGTGCGCACGCCAAATTGCTGGGTCCAACCTCGGCACCGGTCACCACGGCGGATGGCAAGAGCCTGCCGGTGGACGCGACGATGGAAGGGTTGCCGTCCATTGCGTTTGATGCGGTCTTTGTGCCTGGCGGTAAAGAGTCAGTGAAGGCGTTGAGCGCGGATGGTGTGGCGTTGCACTACGTGCTGGAGGCTTACAAGCACTTGAAGGCTATTACCGTCGCCACTGATGCCAAGTCGCTGTTGGATCTGTTGAAGCTTGAGGTGGATGCGGGGCTGATCGTGGGGTCGGATGCGAAGGCGTTCAAAGCGTTCTTTGCCGCGATTGGGCAGCATCGGGTATGGGATCGTGAGCCTAAGGCCAAAGCGATTCCGGCTTAACTAATTGGGTGTCTGTTAGACCGCTATCGGGAGCATGCCCCTCCCACATTTTGAACTGTGAATACACTCAAAATGTGGGAGGGGGCTTGCTCCCGATGCGTTTATTGCGCCTTGCGCGGAATCAACACAACCTGCGCCGGGATGTGTTTCAGAATCTGCCTGTGAATCTTCAGCTCATACGCCGAATCAATGCGTTTCACCCGTTTGGTCAGCAGCGTAGCCAACCACGGGTAATCCTCGGTGCGTGGCGCCTGAATGCTCACGTCGCACTGGTAATTCACCACGTCGGTGGCAATCGCATCCAGTTGATGGCGCAATTCTTCGATATTGGTGAGGTTCAAGGCCACCGTGGTGCTGGGCGCCGCCGGGTCGATGACCTTGGCGGCGGGCTTGGCCTCGGCGGCCTTGAGCGCCTCTTCGGCTTTATCCAGTTCCACCTTGCGGGCGTGGGTAATAGCGCTGTTGACGCCGCCGGTCAGGGCTGGCGCCTTGGGCATCAGCGCGCGGGCGCGGCTCAGGGCGGTGGCGGCGGCGTTGACGTCACCTTTTTGCAGCACGATCTGGCTGCGCTGCAGGTAGGCTTCGGCCAATTGGCGCTGATAAGGCTCTAGTGTCGGGTCGTTAGGCGACTGGGCCTGCAACGCTGCCAACTGGTCTTCGGCAGTGGCAAGCTCGCTGCTGGCGAGGTTTTGCTCCAGCTGCGCGATGGCCGCAGCACGTGGGTCCGGAGCCTCGGGGGCGGCGGGCGGTGTGCTTTGGCAGGCGCCCAGCAGCAGGGAAAATGCGGCAAGGAGCAGATAACGGGAGGTGAACGGCTTCATTCCTGCGACTCTCTATTTGCGCAAAAAGCGAGCAAGTCTACACCCCTCGACGGGGCAGGACAAAACTCAGCAGAAACAGGGCGGCGGCCGCGACCACAATCGATGGTCCGGCTGGCGTGTCCTTGAACCAGGACAGCGCCAGGCCTCCGCACACTGCCAGCATCCCCAGAAGGCTTGCACCGATGGCCATCTGCTCTGGTGAGCGGGCGTGGCGTTGGGCGGCGGCGGCGGGGATGATCAGCAGCGACGTGATCAACAATACGCCGACAATCTTCATCGCGACAGCGATCACCACGGCGATCAACAACATTAGGGCCATGCGCAAAGCCGATACGGGCAAGCCTTCGACCCTGGCCAGTTCTTCATGCACCGTGATTGCCAGCAGTGGGCGCCACAGGACTACCAGAAGCACCAGAACAGCAGCACTGCCGCCGAGGATCCAGGCCAGGTCCGTTGGGCTGATCGCCAACAGATCGCCGAACAGATAGGCCATCAGGTCGATGCGGACTTCATGCATAAAGCTCAGTACGACCAGGCCTAGTGACAACGTGCTCGGCGCCAGAATGCCCAGCAGGGTATCCGAGGCCAGCGGCTGGCGCTGTTGCAGGGTTACCAGCAGCACCGCCAGCAGCAGGCAGCCCACGGTCACGGCAATGGTCGGGCTTACATCCAGCAGGAAGCCCATCGCCACGCCCAGCAGCGCGGCGTGGGACAAGGTGTCGCCAAAGTACGCCATGCGACGCCAGACCACGAATGAGCCCAGCGGGCCAGCCACTAGCGCCAAAGCCAAGCCTGCCAGCAGGGCGTAAAGCAGAAAATCAGCCATGCTTGCAGCTATCTCCATGAACGTGGGTATGAGGTGTGGCCGGATCGTCAACCACAGCGCCATGCAGGTCATGGGCGTGGTCGTGATGGTGGTGGTAGATCGCCAGGCTCTGGGCATTTTTGCCGAACAACTCGACAAACGCCGGGTCGCCGCTGACCTGTTCCGGGTGGCCGGAGCAGCACACGTGGCGGTTGAGGCACACCACTTGGTCAGTGGTGCTCATGACCAGGTGCAGGTCGTGAGAGACCATCAGTACGCCGCAGCCGTGGCGGTCGCGCAGGCGTGTGATCAGGCTGTACAACTCGGCCTGGCCGGCGACATCGACGCCCTGCACGGGCTCATCGAGCACCAGCAACTCGGGCTCGCGCAGCAGGGCGCGGGCCAGCAGTACGCGCTGCATTTCGCCGCCGGAGATGCTCTGCACCGGGCTGTCGATCACTTGTTCGGCGCCGACTTCCTTAAGTGCAGCCTGTGCGCGGACACGGTCTACGCCAGGCACCAGGCGCAGGAAGCGAAGTACAGAGAGGGGCAAGGTCGGGTCGACGTGCAGCTTCTGCGGCATGTAACCGACGCGCAGCTTGGGCTTGCGCCATACGCTGCCGCTGTCGGGCTTGAGCAGGCCAAGCACGGCACGCACCAGGGTGGTCTTGCCGGCGCCATTTGGGCCGATCAGGGTAACGATCTGCCCCGGCTCTACGCTCAGTGCGATGTTATCCAGCACGCTTTGCCCGGCGAACGTGACCCCAACCTGCTCCAGTCGGATTAACGCGTTGCTCATCAAGCCCCCTGGCAGCCCGCGCACAGGCCGACCACTTCGACCGTTTGCCCTTCGACCCTGAAGCCAACGTCGGCGGAGCTTGTGATAATGGCGTCACTGATGCTTTTTTGTTCAAGTTCGATGGCGGCGTGGCACTCGCGACAGATGAGGAACTGACCCTGGTGTGCGTGCTCTGGGTGGTTGCAGCCGACAAAGGCGTTGAGCGATGCGATGCGGTGTACCAGGCCGTTTTCCAACAGGAAGTCCAGCGCGCGGTACACGGTTGGAGGCGCGGCGCGGCGGCCGTCCTGCTCGCTGAGCACGCCCAGAATGTCATAGGCGCCCAGCGGCTTGTGGCTCTGCCACACGAGCTCCAGCACCCGGCGACGCAATGCGGTCAGGCGCAGGCCTTTCTGCGCACACAGGGTGTCGGCTTCCGACAGCGCGGTGTGCACGCAGTGAGAGTGGTCGTGGGGACGGCTGGCAAGCGGTGTTTTAGGCATGAGCGGCGACAGATATTTGATAGAGACGTTATTATGTTACCCGTTCCTACGTCATTGAGTGGTCATCGTGTCCCGACTTTTTCCCGTTTTTGTCGTTTTCATCACCAGTTTGTTCATCGCAGGCACAGTTCAGGCCGAGGTACGGGTACTCACCAGCATCAAGCCTCTGCAGTTGATAGCCGCGGCTGTGCAGGACGGCGTGGCCGTGCCGGAGGTGTTGTTGCCCCCCGGCGCATCGCCGCATAACTTCGCGTTGCGCCCATCCGACGTACGGCGTGTGCAGTCGGTGGATCTGCTGTACTGGATTGGGCCGGATATGGAGAGTTTCCTGCCTCGCGTGTTGAAAGGTCGTACAGCGACGACGGTAGCGGTGCAAGACTTGCCGGGAATGAAACTGCGTCGTTTCGGCGAAGATAGCCATTCTCACGCTGACGATGCCGACGAACATGACCACGATCACCGCCCGGGCAGCCTGGATGCGCATTTGTGGTTGTCCACGGTAAACGCCCGGGTGATTGCTGCACGTATGGCAGCCGACCTGAGCGCCGCTGACCCAGTGAATGCCGAGCGTTACCAGAGCAACGCAAAGGCGTTTGCCGGCCGTCTGGACGCCCTGGATGCACGCCTGAAAAAACGCATGGCGAGCATCGGCGACAAGCCTTATTTCGTGTTCCACGAAGCCTTTGATTACTTCGAAGATGCTTACGGGCTTAAGCACACCGGCGTGTTTAGCGTCGCCTCCGAAGTACAGCCAGGTGCCCAGCATGTAGCGGCAATGCGTACTCGCTTGCAGGAAGTGGGCAAGACCTGCGTGTTCAGTGAACCGCCGTTGCGCCCGCGCTTGGCAGAGACGCTGGTGGCCGGGCTGCCGGTGAAACTGGCTGAATTGGATGCGTTGGGCGGGTATACACCGGCGACGGCTCAGGGTTATGAGCAGGTGCTGGAGAAGCTGGGGAATGACTTGGCCGGTTGCCTGGAGTCGTTGTAAGCCTCACAACGAAGATCAAATGTGGGAGGGGGCTTGCCCCCGATGAAGGCGCTTCAGTCGATGATAATTTGACTGATGCATCGCCATCGGGGGCAAGCCCCCTCCCACATTTTTGACCGGGTTGGTCCTTAGAGCGCGAATGGCAGGTGGACGGTGACCTGCTGGCGCTGCGCCAACCGATGTTCGAACTCGGCGGGATCGTGGATCAACACGTCCTGGCCGGCAAATGACTCAGCGGCAATCAGCCGTGACAGCCAGAACCGCACGCATGCCACTCGCAACATGGTCGGCCAAAGCTCCGCTTCCTTCGCTGTAAACGGTCGCAGTCCAGCATAAGCGCCCAACAACGCACGAGCGCGTTGTCCGTCGATCACACCATCGTCATCCGAACACCAGTCATTCAGCGCGATTGCCACGTCGTAGAGCATTGGGCCCGAGCAAGCATTGTAGAAGTCGATCAAGCCCGTCAGGTGTGTACCTTCGAACATTGCATTGTCGCGGAACAGGTCGGCGTGCACGTTGGCGCGCGGCAGGGCGAGAATCTCGGCCTTATGGGCTTCGATTTCAGTCAATGCAGCGTTCAGCAGGCTTTTCTGTGCATCGTTCAAATGCGAAATTAGCTGCGCACCTTCGCTGAGCATCCAGTCCAGGCCGCGATCAGTTTTGCGTTCCAGCACCTTCTCGCCTTGCGTCGCCAAGTGCAGGTGACCAAGCAACTCACCTACTTGGGCGCAATGCTGTGCGTTGGCGTCTTTGATGTGCTTGCCGGCCAGGCGTGGTTGCAGCAGTGCCGGTTTACCCTTCAATTCGCGCAAAGCCATGCCATCGGTGGTCCGCAGGGCGTATGGCACAGGCAGATCGGCGTCGTGGAGCACGTCGAGCAGTTCGATGAAGAACGGCATCTCCGCGACAGGGCCGCGCTCAACGAGGGTCAGGACGAATTCGCCCTGCTCCAGGCTGATAAAGAAATTGGTGTTTTCGCTGCCGGCAGCAATCCCCTGGAAATCAAGCAGGCGGCCGAGCCCGTAAGGGGCGAGAAAGGTTTCCAGCTCGGGCCGAGCCAGGGGGGTGAACACAGACATGGTTAAAACTGCCATTACGGGCGCCGCTGTGGGCGGCGCCAATTGAAGTTAAGAAATCATTTCCATTCGAAGATCTTCCATGACGGGATCAGCATATCCGGCTGGTCAGAGCGGATGAAGTTTGCGTCGGTTCCGTCCGCGCGCACCAGGAAATAGGGAGGAGCACCTTTAACGGTCACCTTGATTGCATACAGGAAGCCGTTTTGACGGTACTCCTGAATAGTCCTGTTGCCTTCCGTGCGAATGGTCACTTCCGGGTCGCCCGAAGGCGCATCGTCTGCCGCCATGGCAGCCATCGGAGCGAGTGCAATCAAGCCAGTCAACAGCAGGCGATTGAATGTACGCATGATAACCTTGTCCCTTTGTTTTCATTGGTCCGGCTATTCTAGCGCCAGACCCGCCGAAAAGGTTGATCCTGCTCATGAGCCAAGCGCCCCTCGTCCTGGTGGACGGTTCTTCTTACCTGTACCGCGCCTTCCACGCGCTGCCACCGCTGACCACTTCCAAAGGCCTGCCGACCGGTGCGGTCAAGGGCGTGTTGAATATGCTCAAAAGCCTGCGCAAGCAGTACCCGGACAGCCCCTTTGCGGTGGTGTTCGACGCCAAGGGTGGGACTTTTCGTGATGATATGTACGCCGAATACAAGGCTAACCGTCCGAGCATGCCCGATGACATGCGCGTGCAGATTGAGCCGCTGCATCAGAGTGTGATCGCCTTGGGCTTCCCGCTGCTGTGCGTTGAAGGCGTTGAGGCCGATGATGTGATCGGCACCCTGGCCCGCAGCAGCGCGGCGGCTGACCGTCCGGTAGTGATCTCCACCGGCGATAAGGACATGGCGCAGTTGGTCGACGGGCACATTACCTTGGTCAATACCATGACCGGTAGCGCCATGGACGTGGACGGCGTAAAGGAGAAATTTGGCGTCGCTCCGGAGCAGATCATCGACTATCTGGCGTTAATGGGTGACTCGTCCGACAACATCCCGGGCGTTCCGGGGATTGGTCCTAAGACCGCTTCCGGCTTGCTGGTGGGTGTGAATGGCGGCCTCAAAGAGCTTTATGAACAGTTGGATATTGTGCCGACTCTGCCGATCCGTGGTGCCAAGACGCTGCCGGCCAAGCTTGAAGAGCACCGGGAGATGGCGTTTCTTTCCTACCAACTGGCGACGATCAAGATTGATGTGCCGCTGGACGTGGGATTGGACGATCTGCACCTGATTGAACCAGACCGCGAGAAGCTGCTGGAGCTTTACACACTGTTGGAGTTCAAGAGCTGGATTGATGAGATTCAGCGCGATGCCAAGCGTGTTGAACTGAAGGCGGTACCGGTGGCTGAGAAAGCTGTTGAACCCCAAGCGCCCGTAGAAGCCTCGTACACCACAATCCTCGACCAGGCCACGTTCGATCTTTGGCTGAAGAAGCTAAACGACGCGAAGTTGTTCGCTTTCGACACTGAAACTACCGGGATCGACGCCCAACAGGCGCAACTGGTCGGGGTTTCCTTCGCTGTGCAGCCCCATGAAGCTGCGTACATCCCGCTGACCCACTCCTACATTGGCGCGCCGGAACAGCTGGATCGTGACACCGTACTGCTGGCCTTGAAGCCGTTGCTGGAAGATCCGTCCAAGCTCAAGGTAGGCCAGCACGCCAAATTCGACATGAATATCTTGGCCAACTGCGCCATTGGCGGCGACCCGGCAAACGGCATCACCGTGCGTGGCATCGCGTTCGACACAATGCTTGAGTCCTACGTGCTGAACTCCACCGCGACGCGCCATGATATGGACAGCCTGGCCAAGAAGTACCTGGACTACGACACTGTCAGCTTCCAGGACATCGCTGGCAAAGGCGCCAAGCAGTTGACGTTTGACCAGATCGCGCTTGAACAAGCGGGTCCCTATGCGGCCGAAGACGCAGATGTAACCTTGCGGTTGCATCAGGAACTGCATGCGCAACTCGCTGCTATCCCGAGCCTGGCCAGTGTGCTGACGGACATCGAAATACCTTTGGTACCCGTGCTGGCCCGCATCGAACGCCAGGGCGCTTTGGTCGATGCGAAGTTGCTCGGCGTTCAGAGTATTGAGTTGGGCAACAAGATGGTTGAGCTGGAACGCCAGGCCTTCGAGATCGCTGGTGAGGAATTCAACCTGGGTTCACCTAAGCAACTCGGGGCGATTCTCTACGAAAAGCTGGGTCTGCCGGTGTTGAAGAAGACAGGCAAAGGACAGGCGTCTACCGCCGAAGAAGTGCTGGCCAAGCTGGCCGAAGATGACTATCCGCTGCCTAAGGTACTCATGCAGTACCGCAGCATGAGCAAGCTCAAAAGCACTTACACCGATCGCCTGCCGGAGCAGATTAACCCGCGCACCGGGCGTGTTCACACGTCATATCATCAGGCCGTGGCGGCAACCGGGCGCTTGTCTTCCAGTGACCCGAACCTGCAGAACATCCCCGTGCGTACCGCCGAAGGGCGGCGGATTCGTCAGGCATTCGTGGCGCCCAAGGGCTACAAACTGCTGGCGGCGGACTATTCGCAGATCGAACTGCGGATCATGGCGCACTTGTCCAAGGATGAGGGGCTTATGAATGCGTTCCGCAACGACCTGGATGTGCATACCGCGACGGCGGCTGAGGTATTCAAGGTCGAATTGGCTGAGGTCACGTCCAATCAGCGTCGCAGTGCCAAGGCAATCAACTTTGGTCTGATCTACGGCATGGGGGCACAGAAGCTCGGCAAGGACATCGGCGTCGATACCAAGACTGCAAAGGCTTACATCGACGTGTACTTCGCCCGCTACCCAGGGGTTCGCGACTACATGGAGCGCACCCGCGCCCAGGCTGCCGATCAGGGGTACGTGGAAACCTTCTTCGGTCGCCGGCTGTATTTGCCGGATATCAATTCCAATAAGCCTCAGGAGCGCGCGGCTGCAGAACGCACCGCGATCAACGCGCCGATGCAGGGCACGGCGGCGGACATCATCAAGAAAGCCATGGTGCTGGTGGATAACTGGCTGACCGACTCGGGCCTCGATGCCAAGGTGATCCTGCAGGTACACGACGAATTGGTGCTTGAGGTGCGTGAGGACTTGGTCGAGCAGGTCAGTGAGAAGATTCGCGAATACATGAGTGCGGCGGCACAGTTGGATGTGCCGTTGGTGGTCGACGTGGGCGTTGGCGATAACTGGGACGAAGCACACTGATATCGGGCGTTTGCCACCACCAGGCGTGGTGGCAGAGTGCTTTAGTTCAAAAGTCGACGTTGGTTATTTCCAATAGTTTTCTGATCCTGCCGGAACTTAACCCGTGAACTGCTACTCAGAGTTACTGAATGGGTGGTGAAGCCCTTCAATGCTCCTATGTTGTGTTAAGTGTTGGCAGATATCTGGGCCCCGCCCTAGCGGTCCAGAACTTGAACCCCGAACTTCCCCTCCCCATACGAAGTCCGGGGTTTTTTTTGCCCGCAGAAAAGTTACTCGGCGATTTCCGCGCCCTTGTCTGCTAATTCCATCCAGCCTGCCAGTACGGTGTAGGCCTCTTCCAGACCCATGCGCTTAGGCGCCGAGAACAGCTGGATGGTGATTGTGTCACCCCAACCTTTGCGGATTTCGGCCTGCACTTTGAGCAGAGTGTTCTTGGCGGCGCCGTAGGTCAGCTTGTCGGCTTTGGTCAGCAGGATATGCATGGGCATGCCGCTGGCGACGGCCCAGTCGAGCATCAGCAGGTCGAAGTCAGTCATTGGATGACGGATGTCCATCATCAGAATCAAACCCTTCAAACTCTCCCGGCCACCCAGGTAAGCCTCCAGGTGACGCTGCCAGTGCAGCTTCAGCGGGATAGGTACTTTTGCATAACCATAGCCCGGAAGGTCGACCAGACGCCGATCATCGTCTAGCTTGAAGAAATTGAGCAGTTGCGTGCGGCCCGGTGTTTTTGAGGTGCGCGCGAGGCTGGCGTGGGTCAGGGTGTTCAGCGCGCTGGACTTACCGGCGTTGGAACGGCCGGCAAAGGCGACTTCAAAGCCCTCGTCATCGGGGCATTGGTCTACTTTGGCGGCGCTGAGCATAAAGGTGGACTGTTGGCACAGGCCTAGGATGGGATTCTTGAGTTGCATGAGATTTCCGATGTGGGCGGTGCCGAGAAAGGGTGCGGCAAGCGGTGTCGTTTCCGTTTCAGTAGCGCCAGTATATAATGCCGCAGATTTTGTGTGTGCTTTGTCCCAGCGAAGGATGAGGTACACGGGAGCGAAAGACCTTTATTGCGCATTAGAACGCAAAACGCTCTCAAACCCTGAAAAGGTCGATGTATGACCTGATGGTTGCTCGCTTTTGGTGCCCTGATCCCGCTTTACGGCGCTCAGGCTACACAGGAACCGGAAGCGCTGTACAACCGAGTTTGCGTGGCCACGACAGTGCGACACGTGAGCGAGGGTTTCAAGGCAATGCCGCCGCGTGGTTTGTGCATGGACTGCAGTACTGAGGATTACCATGCCGTCATTGAGTTGATGGTGAGTAAACCCGGTAGATAACTCTTAAACCCTTAGCCGTAGTTGGATTAGCTGATGAACAAACTGATCGTGAGTCTGCTGTTGACCTTGGGCATCACTGGCGCTGCCGTCGCTGCAGAGGGCCCCATTAAAGGTGATGCCACTGCCGGTCAAGCGAAAGCCGCTGTGTGTGGTGCCTGCCACGGACCGGATGGCAACAGCCCGGCGCCGAACTTCCCCAAACTCGCTGGCCAGGGTGAACGTTACCTGACCAAGCAGATGCAGGATATCAAGAGCGGCAAGCGCACTGTGCTGGAAATGACCGGCCTACTGGCTAACTCCAGCGATCAGGACCTGGCAGACATCGCGGCGTATTTTGCCAGCCAGAAGGGCAGCGTGGGAGCTGCTGATCCTAAATTGGTGGCACGCGGCAAGAAGCTATTTCGCGGTGGCAATCTGGATAAAGGCCTGCCGGCCTGCACCGGCTGCCATTCACCGAACGGCGCAGGTATTGCGGCAGCGGCCTTTCCTCACTTGAGTGGTCAGCACGCTCAATACATCGCCAAGCAGCTGACGGATTTCCGCAAGGAAGAAGGTGGTCGAGCTAACGATGGCGACGCGGCGATCATGCGTACCATCGCCCGCAAGCTGAGCGATGAAGACATCGCAGCCCTCTCCAGTTACATCCAGGGCCTGCACTAAGCGCCTGCAACGTTAACGCTCGATTAATCCCGCGATGCAAGCATAAAAAGGGTGGCCCAGGCCGCCCTTTTTTGTGGCCGGTGCCGTTACACTAACGAACTCATGCCCGCGTAGACCTGTCACACCTAAAGGTCGCGTAAGGCGACTTTATTTGTCCAGGAGTAAAGCATGCGTAATCTGATCCTCAGCGCCGCTCTCGTCACTGTCAGCCTTTTCGGCATGACCGCACAGGCTGCCGACGTGCCGCTTGAAGCCGGTAAAACCTATGTGGAATTGGCCAACCCAGTGCCTGTTTCTGTGCCGGGAAAGGTCGAAGTGGTGGAGCTGTTCTGGTACGGCTGCCCGCATTGCTACGCGTTTGAGCCGGTCATCAACCCTTGGGTCGAGAAGCTGCCTAAAGACGTGAACTTCAAGCGCATCCCGGCCATGTTCGGCGGTCCATGGGATGCCCACGGCCAGCTGTTCCTGACCCTGGAAGCCATGGGCGTGGAGCACAAGGTCCACAACGCGGTATTCAACGCGATCCAGAAAGAAGGCAAGCGCCTGACCAAGCCAGAAGAAATGGCTGACTTCGTCGCGACCCAAGGCGTCGACAAAGACAAGTTCCTGGCCACCTTCAACTCGTTCGCCATCCAAGGCCAGATCAAGCAGGCCAAGGAACTGGCACAGAAGTACGGCGTACAAGGCGTACCGACCATGATCGTCAACGGCAAATACCGTTTCGACCTGGGCACTACTGGTGGTCCTGAAAATACCCTCAACGTTGCAGACCAGCTGATCGCCAAAGAGCGCGCAGCCAAGTAAGGGGCTTCCCATGCGCCGCTGGGGCACCACCGAACGTGTCGTTGGCCTGCATGACCCGCAGGTCAATGAACATCACCTGGAATCGACAGGCTTGCCGGCGGACAATCGTCTGCGTCTGCTCAGTTTCAATATCCAGGTGGGTAACAGCACCGAGAAGTACCGTCACTACATCACCCGTGGTTGGCAGCATTTGCTGCCCCACAACGGGCGGGCCGGTAACCTGCAGAAGATCGGCGACCTGTTGAGTGACTTCGACCTGGTCGCCTTGCAGGAAGCCGATGGTGGCAGCATTCGCTCGGGCTACATCAATCAGGTCGAGCATCTAGCCCATCTTGGGGCTTTCCCCTACTGGTATCAGCAACTCAATCGCAACCTCGGGCGCTTGGCGCAGCACAGCAATGGTGTGCTCAGCCGCTTGAAGCCGACTGCCATCGAAGACCATCCATTGCCGGGTCCAAAGGGGCGTGGGGCGATCCTCGTGCGTTTTGGCGAAGGGCCTGAAGCCTTGGTGGTGGTAATGATGCACTTGGCGCTCGGGGGGCGTACGCGCAACCTTCAGTTGGCTTACGTGCGCGATTTGATTGGCAAATACAAGCATCAGGTGCTGATGGGGGATATGAACACCCATGCCAACGACCTGCTGCAGAATTCCCCGTTGCGCGACCTAGGGCTATTGGCGCCGCAAGTCGAAGCCACGTTTCCGAGCTGGCGACCGCAACGCTGTCTTGACCATATCCTGCTCAGCCCGAGCCTCACACTGGAAAGTGTGCAGGTGCTGGCGCAGCCCATTTCCGATCACCTGCCGGTCGCGGTAGAGATTCGTCTGCCGGGCTCGCTCACGGCAGATGCATTACCCGCGTTGAGCCCTGGCCCTCGCGGACCCCTTGCATGAGCGACGACGCCCAGCGCTGGAAAGAAAAATACCTGCTAAGTATCGAGCAACAAGAAAAGCTCGAACGCCGTTGGGCTGCACGCCTTGATCTGCTGCGCCGCGGGCTGGTGCGTAGCACGCTGGCGGCGGAAGGTACCGACCGTGCCGTTGATCAATGCATGAAGGAAATGCGCGACGTTGTGCGCACCGACGACATGGACGCCGCCCTCGCGGCCTTGCTGCCGCGCCTGGAAAAAGCCGTGCTCGATTCTGAGCAACGCCGCGAAACCCGCATTGACCAGATGAGCACCGCACTGACGTCTCTGGTTACGCAGTTGCAAAAGTTGCCGCTGCCCCGTGAGGTAGCCCGTCCGCTGAAAACCTTTGCCAAGCAGTTGGATGGCCGCGTCAGCCAGGCTCGAGAGATTCCTTTGTTGCTCAGCGAGCTGAGCAGCCTGCAAGGGCAGGCGCTGAATAACCTGGAGCCGGAGGGTGAAGCTCCGCGTCCTGGGCCAGGTTTGTTGCAGCGTCTGTTTGGTGCCAAGGACGCCGCGAGCGAAACGGTAGCCACTGAGCCCGTTGCCAGCCCAGCGCCGTCCCCCGTTGTGACCCACGCCGCCGCCGAGCCTCAGGAACCTGAGCAAAACGATGAGCTGACGCAAGCCCTGCGGGCCTTTGCGCCGCAGACTCAGGAGCCGGTTGCTGCACAACCTGAACCCGCCAAGGCCGTCAGCGAAGCGTTTGTGTACGAGGCGCCTGCGCAGGGGGTGGCAGAGGTTGCGCCTGTCGCCGAAGCTCCAGCGCCTAAGGCGCCACAGCCTCAGGAGGAAGAGCCAGCGGCCGAAAGCGCCCTCGCGGCCTTAATCGAGACCCCGCCGGTAGCGGTCGAGACGCCGGATGAGACGGTGATCGGTAGTCTCTCGCTCCCGCCTGTGTTGGAGGTCGATGAGCCTGACCCCAACGAGCTGCAATCGGACGGCCCCTATTCCCTGCCTGACTCACCCGAGCCGTCCTACAGCTCCGTGGCCAAGCATATTGAAGACACCCTGCTCGGCCTGCTGGAAGAGCTGTCACTGCCCGAGCGCCATCGGCCACAGGCCGAAGCCATGCGCGAGCGCCTGGCCCACGGTCTGAACTGGTACGAACTGCTGCCGATCCTTGATGACTTGGCGGTGCTGATGCTGGCGATCACCGACAGCGGCCAGCACGAGTTCGAGGCCTACCTGAAACAGCTTAACGAGCGTCTTGAGGCCTTCCAGGGCCACCTGCAAGTGGCCAGCGACGGCCATGCCGACAGCCGCTCCGCAGCCCGGGAGCTGGACACGCAGATTCGCGAGCAGGTCGACGGCCTGCAAAGCAGTGTGCAGGACGCCGCGGACTTGGACAGCCTCAAGCAGGTGCTGGAAAGCCATCTTGAGGGTTTGCTCGGCACCATGGACGAGCACCAGCAGCAGCGTGACCAACGCGAGCAGGAAGTGGCGGCGCGCTTGAAAGGGCTGGCCGAGCGGGTTGCCAATATGGAGCAGGAGGCCCAGGGCTATCGCGAGCACCTCGAGGTGCAGCGCCAGAAGGCGCTGATCGATCCGCTCACCGACTTGCCCAACCGCGCCGCCTGGAGCGAGCGCCTCGACCATGAGGTCAATGCTTGGCACCAGCACGGCAATAATTTGTCGCTGGCGATGCTGGACCTGGACCACTTCAAGCGCATCAACGATGGCTACGGCCACCTGGCCGGTGACAAGGTGCTGAAGATTATCGCCAACGTGCTGCGCAAGCGCCTGCGCTCCAACGATTTCATCGCGCGGTTTGGCGGTGAAGAGTTTGTGCTGCTGATGCCTGATTCATCCCTGTCGGATGCCTTGGGCGTGGGTGAAGTGCTGCGTGCGGCGATCGAGGCCTGCCCGTTCCACTTCAAGGGCGAGCCGGTGACGATTACGGTATCCATGGGGGTGGCGCAATTCCAACCGGGAGAACGCAGTGACCTGGCGCTCAAACGAGCGGATGAGGCGCTGTACCGGGCTAAAGCGGCAGGTCGTAACCAAGTGCAAGCGGCATAAAAGTTGTTCTATTTTGTAACTTGACCGCTTGGCCACGGACCGTACGTTACACTGTTGCATTATCGTCTTCAGCGTGCTGTCTTCCGCCATGAAATTCTTGTACTTCACCTTTGTGCTTCTTCTGCTCGCCGGCTGCGCCAGCGGTCCCCGCCTGAACACCAGCCACCCCTCGGCGAACCACGACAATCGCGTGCAGTTCGTGGTTGTCCACTACACCTCCACCAATCTTGAACAATCACTGGCCCTGCTGACCCACGGCGAGGTCAGTGCGCATTACCTGATCGGCGACGACGCCTCTGCCACCATCTACAAGCTGGTGGATGAAAGCCAACGCGCCTGGCACGCGGGCGAAAGCGAGTGGATGGGGCGTACCTGGCTCAACTCCAGCTCCATCGGGATCGAAATTGTGAACCCCGGCTATAAGGACACGCCCACAGGTCGCCTGTGGTACCCGTATTCCGAGGCCCAGGTAAAATCGCTGGTAGTGCTGCTCAAGGACATCAGCAAGCGCAATGGCATCGACCCCAAGAACATCATTGGTCACAGCGATATAGCGCCGCTGCGCAAGCTGGACCCGGGACCGTTGTTCCCTTGGAAGCGCCTGGCCGATGAAGGTCTGGGTGTGTGGCCGGATGCTCAGGCGGTCGCGCGCTTTCAGGTGCAATATGCTGCTGAACTGCCGAGCATCACCTGGTTCCAGGAGGAGTTGGCGCTTCTTGGTTACCCGACACCCCAGACCGGTGTGTTGGATGTCGCAACGCGTCATGTGATCGCGGCGTTCCAGATGCGTTTTCGGCCTTCCCTGTTTGCTGGGGAGCCGGACGCCGAAAGTGCCGCTATTTTGCGTGCCCTCAACCGGCGCTAAAGGTTAAAGCGGTAACGCCATGTAGAACTGAGTGCCCTGCCCCGGCCGCGAATACACCCCCATGCGACCGCCGTGCAGTTGCACAATCTCTTTGCACAGCGCCAGTCCAAGGCCGGCGCCGCCTTTCTTGCGGCCCACCTGGACGAAGGGTTCGAAGATGCGCCCTTGTTGGCCATAGGCGATACCTTCGCCATTGTCCTCGACACTGATGATTACCCGCTCGCCATGGCGTCGAGCCTGCAGGTGAATCTGCCCGCCGTCGGCGGTGTGACGCAGGGCGTTGCCCAAAAGGTTGTCGAGCACACGCTCCAATTGCGCCTGGTCGGCATACAGGCGTGGCAGGTCGGATTGAACCTCTACCAGCAACTCTATGTTCTGCGCATTGGCGGGCTCCACAAAGCGCGCACGAGCGTTTTCAAGCAGGTCGGTCACGTCGCACGGGCCCAGGGTGAGTTTCTGCAGGCCGTTCTGGTAGCGCGAAAAATTGAGCAAGTCGTTGATCAACTGCATCAGGCGCTGCATCTCTTCATTGACCGTATCCAGCAGGTCCGCTTCGCGGGAGTCCGCCGGGAATTTCGCACGTTCGCGGAACAGGCCGAACGCCATGTGCATGCCAGTCACCGGCGTGCGCAATTCGTGGGATGCCCGCAGGACGAACTCGCTGCGTACCCGTTCAAAGGCGCGCTGTTCGGTCACGTCGTGCAGCACCATGACCGCCCCGAGAATATGCCCCTCGGTATGGCTGACAGGTGTGAGGCTGTAGGTCAGCAGGCGCAGTTCGCCCTCGACTTCCACTTCCAGATCATCCGGCGCCCGTTCCAGGTTGCCGCCGCGCAGCACCATTTGCAGCTGTTCATCCAGTTCGGGACGCATCAGGGCTTCGCCCAGGCCTTGGCCGAGGCGTTCCTCGTCCCAGCCCAACTGGCGCTGCGCGACGGGGTTGAGATGTTCCAGGCGGCCTTGGCGGTCAATCATCAGCAGGCCATCGTCGATGCTGTCTAACACAGCTTGCAGGCGCTGCTGGCCGGCCAGCAGTTCGTCAACGTTGGTCGCTTGATGCTGACGAACCGCCTCGGCCATCAGGCCAAAACGGCGGGTTAACAGGTTCATTTCCGCTGCTGAAGAAATCGGCAGCGTCACCTCGAAATCACCTTGGCCGATCTTGTCCGCCGCTTTGGCCAGCGCCTCAATTGGCCCGCCGAATCGCCGGGCGATGCCATGGGCGGTGACAAATCCGATGATCAGCACCGCGAGCCCCACCAACCCCAGCAAACCAGCGATCAGCAACGCCCGCTCACGGGATTTATGCTCGCTGGCGCTGATGTTATCCAGGGCCTGCTTATGTTCGGTAATCAGCCCGTTGCGCAGCACATTGAAGGTTTCGGTGAGTTTTTCCTTGCTGCCCGGCGGCGGCGACGCTTGCTGGGATTGGTCGAAGGCTTCAAGCAAGTCTTGGTATTGGAGGCGTGCCTGGCTGAAACCGTTGCCATGGCCATCGCGCTGTTCGTGGGCGATACCCTGTTCCAGCAAGTCGAAGTAACGTTTTTTGGAGGCTTGCAGCGCCTCGGGGTCAGGGCGCTGCTCCAGCATCATGATCAACTGGTCGCCAAGGATCTGGCGCAGTTTGAGGCCCAGGTCCAGGGTGACAAAGTTGCTGCGGATCAGCGATTCCTGGGTCTTAGCCATCTGCATCACGCTGACTAAGCCCAGGATCAACCCCAGCAGAGCGACGGTTATCAGCGCTGAAATGCTCAGGAATAAACGAGTGCGCAGTTTCATCGCTAACTTCATAGGGTGCAGCTCACAGGTTGTACTGTTTGCGTTTGCGATACAGGGTCGACGCGTCGATGCCGAGGGTGCGTGCCGCCTGGTCCAAGGTGTCGCTGGTGGCCAGAACCGCACCGATATGGGCTTTCTCCAGCTCGTCCAGACTCAACGCCGCCCCGATACGCGGTGCATTGTTGGTCGGTTGTTCGGCCATGCCTAGGTGGACGATTTCTACCTTTTCCTGCGGGCAGATGATGCTCGCCCGCTCCACCACGTTACGCAGCTCACGGATGTTGCCGGGCCAGCGATAGTTGAGCAGCGCTTCACGTGCTTGATCACTGAAACCCCGCGCCGGCCGGGCGTATTCCTTGACGAAGCGCGCCAGGAAACGGTCTGCCAGCGTCAGGATGTCTTCACTGCGCTCGCGCAGCGGCGGCAAGTGCAGGGTGATGACGTTGAGGCGGTACAGCAGGTCTTCACGGAAACGTCCGTCGCGCACCATGTCTTCCAGGTTCAAGTTGGTGGCGGCGAGGATACGCACGTCGGCCCGGCGGGTGACCGGGTCGCCCACGCGCTCGTATTCCTTGTCCTGGATAAAGCGCAGTAACTTGGGCTGCAACGTGAGGGGAAAATCGCCGATCTCATCAAGAAACAGCGTGCCACCGTCTGCCTGATTGACTCGGCCCAGCGTGCTCTCACTGGCGCCGGTGAAGGCGCCACGGCTATGACCGAATAGCTCGCTTTCCATCAGCTCAGCGGTCAGCGACGGGCAATTGATGGTCACGCAGGATTTCTTGGCGCGTTTGCTCCAGCCGTGAATAGCGCGGGCCAGTTCGCCTTTACCGGTGCCTGACTCGCCAAGGATCAAGATGTTGGCGTCGGTCCCCGCCACCTGGCGCGCGGTTTCCAGCACCACCATCATTGACGGGCTATGAGAGTCGAGGCCGTCTTTGGGCTGGCGCACTGCACCTTCTAAAGCCTCCAAGCGCGCGGACAGTTGGCGCACCTCCAATTGCTTGGCCGTAGCGAGGCGCAGTTGATCGGGGCTGCAAGGCTTGACCAAGTAATCGGCGGCACCGGCCTGGATCGCGTCTACGGCGGTATCGACGGCGGAGTGAGCGGTGACAATCACCACGCGCATCCACGGTGCCTGGATACGCATGTGTGCCAGCACATCCAGACCGTTGTCTTCGCCCAGGCGCAGGTCCAGGAAGCACAGGTCGAACACCTGGCGTTGCATCAGGGCATCGGCCTGGGCGGCGCTGTTGGCGGTGGCGACGGTGTAGCCTTCATCTTCCAGGCAATAACGGAAGGTGCGGAGGATCGCGGACTCGTCATCCACTAAAAGAATGCGGCCTTGAAGTTCCTTGGCTGATTCCATCTGTCCCGCGCTCCTTAACTATAAATGATGGTGTTTAGTCCCGGAATAATCGGGCAAGTTGCATGGTTTATTCTGATTGATAAAAGGCATTGCCGTGCAGGTATCTGCATCTTTTCCTACAGAGCCCCGCCTGATGGCGTTTTCATGCCTTCTTGCCACTTCGGCAACTACTCCATCGCTTTCGATCCTTTGATCCGACCACTGACCGTCGTGCATTTCGCACGGCCTATAAAGGGCGATCGTGCAGGATGCTGCACTGCCATTGTGTCTTTAATGCATAAGCTACTGATTTTATTGAGTTTTATTTTGTAAAAAAGCTGGCATGCACGCTGCAATACCTCTCTCAACGAATAATCAAAATGCGGGAGAACATCAGCATGACTCGCCAAATCCTCAGCCAATTGTGTGTATCGCCACTGCGCTTACAGCAAGGCATGTTTGCCAGCTTGGCCGTAATGGTCACGCTGATAGCAGGCCAGCAGATGCAACATTGGCAGCAGAGTCAGCAGCAAACCCCGCATTTCGAACGTCCGGCGATGACGCAGACACATTTCAGTTCCATTGGCAGCCGTACCGTCGGTGCTGCTTCTGCTGATGTAACTGCACCGCAATTGAGAGTGGCCGAGCAGGATTCCACCCTGGGCGAGCTGCCAACCCAAGAACGTTGGGTGTTTTAGGCAATAAAAGCGGCCGCTTGTGTAGGGCGGCCGTACGGCACGGCACTACCGCTGTTACCTCTATCGAAGCGTAAGGAGAATCACCATGTTGAGTTGGGCAATCACATTTCTGATCATCGCCATTGTGGCTGCAGTTCTGGGCTTTGGTGGTATCGCGGGCACCGCCACTGGGATCGCTAAGATCCTGTTCGTAGTCTTCCTGGTGATGTTCATTGCTTCGTTCTTCTTTGGTCGTCGCGGCCGAGGCTGAATATGACCACTCTGTGCTTTAAAACCATGGCTGTCGCCCTGCTCTTGGGCGGCAGCGGCCTGGCGATGGCCGCCAATGACGGCCAATCCCGGGCCAACCAATTGCTGACCGCGGACCCGCAGTACCGCGAGACTTGGCAAGACGTGGTGAAAAAAGAAGAGCGCTTGCCGGAATGGGTGATGAACCTGTCAGGCACAGCCGAGCAGATGAACGCCGTGGAAGAAGATGGTGACAAGTACTTGGTCGGGCCGCTTTGCGAAACTGCAGACACGTGCAAGAACAAGCGCCTGATCGTCGCCTTCAGCTTCGACAAGGAAGATGCCTACGCCATGTTGGTGGAAGTGCCCGCCGGTTTGCCGGCAGATAAATCCCCAACACGCCATGCCGATTACCGTTTTATCGGTAAGCCGGATGAAGGCATGCAGAAGCTGCTGATGGAGCAGCTGAAGAAAGATCCGAATTGGTACTAGGTCCCGGCTACGGGGCCAGCGTCCATAGAAAGAAGCACCCTTGCTTCTTTCTGTTTGCACCGCTCGCCAAGAGCGGTGCATGACCAAGGGGCTGGGTTGCTCTGATCAAATGGGATCGGCGTGACCTACGGGTACAGGGAGTGCCTGCGCAAGGGCCGGGTCAGGCGAAAAGCTGCGACGCAAGTTCACAAGCCCCCTGCTTGCTGAACTTGCGGCGGGCTTATGACTTTCATCCCTGCCTTTTATGCCGCCCATAGCTGCGAATTTTCTTTTTGCTTGTTCCCAACCATTACTTGGTGTGTCGGGACGACCATCTATCGAGAAAGTTTTGTCGCCGCTATAGGACATTTCTGACGCAATGCCGCGTGATTCCCAGGCATTTCTGCCAACGCACCAAACACGTGCAGAATCTCTGCGCGAGCCTAAATTGGCCGGTTCACGGCATATTCACCTGACAATATGTCGCATATGAACTGACCGTTCGGACAGTTATTATGAAAAAAAGTCATGCCGATTCGGCATAGGGTAGGCGTTTACGGCATTAGACGTCGCTCCCTTGCATCGGAATAGTTGCGCCTTTTTTCGCCTGCCAGTAAGCCATTTCGGCCACGCTGCGGTGACCTTTCATGGAGGCAGATGCACACACTTTTTCGCTTTCGAGCGGTCCAGCTGGCGCATTTGCCTTAAGTTCACTTGAAGTAAGGGTAATGACATGAAGAAGGCAAAGCTAAGCCTCGCCTGGCAGATCCTCATCGGTTTGGTGCTGGGGATCGCAATCGGCGCAGTGCTCAACCATTTCAGTGCTGAAAAGGCCTGGTGGATCAGCAACGTGCTGCAGCCAGCGGGCGATATCTTTATCCGCCTGATCAAGATGATCGTGATCCCGATTGTGATTTCCTCGTTGATCGTCGGCATTGCCGGTGTCGGTGACGCGAAAAAGCTCGGTCGTATCGGCGTCAAAACCATCCTTTACTTCGAAGTCGTCACCACCATCGCCATTGTGGTCGGCCTGTTGCTGGCCAACCTGTTCCATCCGGGCGCGGGCATCGACATGAGTACCCTCGGTACGGTGGATATCTCCAAGTACCAGGCGACCGCCGCCGAGGTGCAGCATGAGCATGCGTTTATCGAGACCATCCTCAACCTGATCCCGTCGAACATCTTCGCCGCTGTTGCCCGTGGCGAGATGCTGCCGATCATTTTCTTCTCAGTGCTGTTCGGCCTGGGTCTGTCGAGCCTCAAGCCTGAGCTGCGTGAGCCGCTTGTGACCATGTTCCAAGGCGTGTCCGAGAGCATGTTCAAAGTCACCCACATGATCATGAAGTACGCCCCGATCGGCGTATTCGCACTGATCGCAGTGACTGTCGCTAACTTTGGCTTTGCCTCCTTGCTGCCGCTGGCCAAGCTGGTGATCCTGGTTTACGTCGCCATCCTGTTCTTCGCTTTTGCAGTACTGGGCCTGATCGCCCGCCTGTTCGGCTTCTCGATTCTCAAGCTGATCCGCATCTTCAAAGATGAGCTGGTACTGGCTTACTCCACCGCCAGTTCCGAAACCGTGCTGCCGCGCGTGATCGAGAAGATGGAAGCTTATGGCGCGCCAAAGGCTATCTGCAGCTTCGTGGTGCCGACCGGTTACTCGTTCAACCTCGACGGTTCGACCTTGTACCAGAGCATCGCGGCAATCTTTATCGCCCAGCTGTATGGCATTGACCTGTCGATCGGCCAGCAACTTATGCTGGTGCTGACTCTGATGGTCACCTCCAAAGGCATCGCCGGCGTGCCGGGCGTGTCCTTCGTGGTGCTGCTGGCCACCTTGGGCAGCGTCGGCATCCCGCTTGAAGGCCTGGCGTTCATCGCCGGTGTGGACCGCATCATGGACATGGCGCGTACCGCCCTCAACGTGATCGGTAATGCCCTGGCGGTATTGGTCATCTCCCGTTGGGAAGGCATGTACGACGACGCCAAAGGCGAGCGCTACTGGAATTCGCTGCCGCACTGGCGCACCAAGCAAGCCCTGCCGACTGCCCAAGCCACTCGCGGCTGATAGTCCGACGGCTCTAAGACAAACCCCGGTAAATCCGGGGTTTGTCGTTTCTGCCAGCCCCGCTATCATTCGCCCCATCTTTCGGGGGATTTAACTGATGCTCAATGGCCTGTGGCTTGGCTTCTTTGTCGTGGCGATGGTGTCAGCACTGGCGCAATGGCTGGTGGGGGGTAACGCCGGGATTTTTGCGGCGATGGTGGAAAGCATTTTCGCCATGGCCAAATTGTCGGTGGAAGTGATGGTGCTGCTGTTCGGCACCCTGACCCTGTGGCTGGGCTTTCTGCGTATCGCCGAGAAAGCCGGGATCGTCGATTGGCTGGCCAAGGCCCTTGGCCCGCTGTTTCGCCGGCTGATGCCGGAAGTGCCGGCCGGCCACCCTGCCATCGGTCTGATCACCCTCAACTTCGCCGCTAACGGCCTGGGCCTGGATAACGCGGCCACTCCCATAGGCCTAAAGGCCATGAAGGCGTTGCAGGAGCTCAACCCCATCCCCAACACGGCGAGTAATGCACAGATTCTGTTCCTGGTGCTCAACGCCTCGTCTCTGACACTGCTGCCAGTGACCATCTTCATGTACCGCGCCCAGCAAGGCGCCGCCGACCCGACGTTGGTGTTCCTGCCGATCCTGTTGGCCACCAGCGCTTCTACTCTGGTGGGCCTGCTGTCGGTGGCGGTGATGCAGCGTCTGCGGCTGTGGGATCCGGTGGTGCTGGCTTACCTGATTCCGGGTGCGTTGGTGCTGGGCGGCTTTATGGCGTTATTGGCCACGCTATCTGCCACGGCGCTGGCCGGTTTGTCGTCGATCCTCGGCAACCTCACATTGTTTGGATTGATCATGCTATTCCTGGTGATCGGCGCGTTGCGCAAGGTGAAGGTGTACGAGGCGTTTGTCGAAGGGGCCAAAGAAGGCTTCGACGTGGCCAAGAACCTGTTGCCTTACTTGGTTGCGATGCTCTGTGCCGTGGGTGTTTTGCGCGCCTCCGGGGCCTTGGACTTTGGCCTTGAGGGGATTCGCCATCTGGTCGCTTGGACCGGCATGGACACGCGCTTTGTCGATGCCTTGCCGACTGCAATGGTCAAACCATTCTCCGGCAGCGCTGCGCGGGCGATGTTGATCGAGACCATGCAGACTCAAGGTGTGGACAGCTTCCCGGCCCTGGTGGCGGCGACGATCCAGGGCAGTACGGAAACCACCTTTTATGTGTTAGCGGTGTACTTCGGCTCGGTGGGCATTCAGCGGGCGCGGCATGCGGTGGGCTGTGCGTTGCTGGCTGAGTTTGCGGGTGTCGTGGCGGCGATTGCGGTGTGCTACTGGTTCTTTGGCTGAGGCTCGGATCGCTATCGGGAGCAAGCCCCCTCCTACATGTTGATCTGTGAACACATTCAAAATGTGGGAGGGGGCTTGCCCCCGATGAGGCCCTCAGCGTTTCGCAACACCGTTGCCCTGCTGAACAACCCACTCCACCACCTGCCTGCTCAACTGATCCCCGGCCACTCCAAACCCGGCCACCACCGCCGGCACCTTGGTATCGCTCACCGCTTGGTGCACTTCAAACCGCCGGCTGGCAATAATCCGCTGATCACTGCCACGCACCAGGCGTGCGTCGAGGCGGATCACCACCTCCACCGCACTGCCCCGGTACTCACTCTGAAACGCCTGCAACTGCCCGCCCAGCTCATAGTCGGCCTGCAGGTTAGTGTCGTCGGTGCTCAACAGTGTCACTCGGCCGTCGCGCTGAAAGCCGTCCAGCAGGCGATTACGCAACAGCACCGGCGCGGGATCACTCCAGCGCGAGTTAGCGTAGCTGCTGATCAGGTCGCCATTGGGCACCACGGCGATGCGTGGGCTGTCGAGGAACTCGCTGGTTTGTGGCTTGGTCAGGCGTAGCGACCAACCTACCGGGGTGCCTTGAGTCGTCGTCTGGGCGGAGGCCAGGCGGTAGACGTCCGACGGGTCGGCTTTAGGCAGGATCGAGCATGCGCTCACCAGTGCCAGCGCCACAGGAGCGATCATTTGATAAGCACGCTTCATGGCGTGAACTCCTTGTTCTTATCACTGCCCAGCAGGTAACCGCTGGGGTTGGCTTCCAGGCGGCGGGAGATGGCGCGCAGCGAACCGAGTGTTTCGCGCAGTTCGCGCACCGCCGGCGCCAGTTCGTTGAGGCCCTGCATGCCACTGTTCACCGAGTCTTTGTTATTGGTCAGCAAGGTATTGATGGTGGCGGTGCTTTGCTCCAGGGATTTCATCGCTTGTTCGGCGCTGCCGAACGCCTGTTTGCCTTGATCGTTGAGCAACCCGTTAGCGTTACGCATCAGCACCGTGGTCTGCTCCAGAGCAGCGGTGGCTTGTTTGCTGACTTGCATCAGTTGTTGCATCACCACCTTGATATCGCCGCGTTGGTCGGCAATGGCGCCAGTGGTTTGTTGCAGGTTATCCAGGGTCTTGCTCAGTCGCTCGACGTTATCCGAGGAGAACATCTCGTTGGCGTTGTGCAGCAGCAGGTTGATGCCGGTCATCAGGTCATTGCTGTTGTTCAGCAGCCGCGCGATGGGTGATGGCGAGGCGATGATCTGCGGCAGGTTGCCATCCTTGCCCTTGAGCACCGCACTTTGAGGTGTCCCGCCGCTGAGTTGGATGATCGACGTGCCCGTGATGCCGGTCAGCGCGAGTTTGGCTTGGGTGTCTTCCTTGATCGGCGTCTGCCCGGCCAGGCGGATACGCGCGAGTACGCGGCGCGGGTCGTTGGGGTCCAGGCTCAGGCTGATCACGTCGCCCACCTTGATCCCGCTGTATTGCACCGAGCTGCCTTGAGACAAGCCGCTGACCGCCTCGTTGAAGATCACTTCGTAATCCTGGAAGGCGCTGTCGACGCTGGATTTGGCCAGCCACAGGCCAAACAGCATCGCGCCGACCACCACGATCACGCTGAACAGACCGATCATCACATGATGGGCTCGGGTTTCCATGTCATACCTCGTTGAGCGGTTGAGCGGCATCCAATGCCGCGCGGCCCCGGGGGCCGTGGAAGTATTCGTGAATCCAGGCGTCGTCCGTTTCCGAGACGATATCGATGGCGTCCGCCACCAGCACTTTCTTCTGCGCCAGCACCGCCACGCGGTCGGTGATCGTGTACAGCGTGTCCAAGTCATGGGTGACCAGGAACACGCTCAGGCCCAGCGCGTCGCGCAGGGTCAGGATCAGTTGGTCGAATTGCGCCGCGCCAATCGGGTCGAGGCCGGCGGTGGGCTCGTCGAGGAACAGGATGTCCGGGTCCAGCGCCAGGGCCCGGGCCAGTGCGGCGCGCTTGATCATGCCACCGGAGAGCGACGCGGGGTATTTGTCGGCGGCCGACAGCGGCAGCCCAGCGAGGGCGAGTTTGACGGCCGCCAAGTGCTCGGCGTCTCGGCGGCTGAGGCCTGCGTGCTCGATCAGTGGCAGCGCGACGTTCTCGGTCACGGTCAGCGAGGAAAACAGCGCGCCCTTCTGGAACAGCACGCCGAAGCGCCGCTCTACCAGCGAACGCTCATGCTCCGGCAGGTTCGGCAGATTCTTGCCGAACACCCGCACTTCGCCCTCGCTGGGGCGGCGCAGGCCGACGATGCTGCGCAACAGCACCGACTTGCCACTGCCGGAGCCGCCGACCACCGCAAGGATTTCGCCCTTGTACAAATCCAGGTCGAGATTCTCGTGCACGCTCTGGCTGCCGAAGCGATTGCACAGGCCACGCACTTCAATCACCGCCTCGGTGGGCGAACGGTGTAGACGACTCACCAGCCCATCTCCATGAAGAACAGCGCGGCAACCGCATCCAGCACGATCACCACAAAGATCGATTGCACCACGCTGGAGGTGGTGTGGGCGCCGACCGATTCGGCACTGCCGCTGACCTTGAAGCCTTCCAGGCAGCCAATGGCCGCGATCAAAAAGGCGAAGATCGGTGCTTTCACCATGCCCACCAAAAAGTGCTGCACGCCAATGTCCGATTGCAGTAGCGAGAGGAACATCGCCGGGGAAATATCCAGCGCTACGGCACACACCACGCCGCCGCCGACGATCCCCGAGAGCATCGCCAGAAAGGTCAGCATCGGCAGCGCGACCAGCAGCGCGAGTACGCGGGGCAGTACCAGCAACTCCATCGGCTCCAGGCCCAGTGTGCGGATGGCGTCGATTTCTTCGTTGGCCTTCATCGAACCGATCTGCGCGGTAAACGCACTAGCGGTGCGGCCGGCGATCAGGATCGCAGTGAGCAGCACGCCGAATTCCCGCAGGAAGGAGAACGCCACCAGGTCCACCGTAAAAATGGTCGCGCCGAAGCTTTTGAGTACCGTGGCGCCAAGAAACGCCACCACGGCACCGACTAGAAAGGTCAGCAACGCCACGATAGGCGCAGCATCGAGGCCGACCTGTTCGAGATGGGCAACCATCGGCGTCAGGCGCCAGCGCTTGGGGCGGAAAATGCCACGGGCAAAGGTTTCGAGGATCAGGCCGACAAAACCCAATAATTGCTTGCTGTCCTGCCAGACGGTATCCACCGCCCGCCCGATGCGTGCCAACACCTGGATACCGGCAGCCTCTTCCGGTGCTTTTTCCGGTACGCAAAAATCGTTGAGTGAGCGGTAGACGGTCTTGAGCAACGCGCGGTCGGCAGCGGACAGGCTGCAATCGGTCTGTTCGGCGGATTGCTCGATACGGGTTGGCCCAAGCAGTTCCACCAGCAGCGAGGCGCCGGCGGTATCCAGGGCGCCGAGCCCATTGAGGTCTATGCGTGCGCCGGCGTCGTATTGGCCGTCGAGTTTGTCCGACAGCTTCTTTAGGTTTGCGTAGTGGGCCAGCGTCCAGTCCCCCGTAATCCGCAGTAACGGAGGGGCGGTGGAGGTATCGAGGTGGGCTGCGCCGGCCGTGGGACTACTGGTCATAAGCTCCGAGCTTGTATTGGCTATCCACAATTCCTACGTAATAGCACGATACAGCCTACTTCGGGTTGTCCGTTTGTGCTGCGTCAGTCACTTTGAAGCGCAGCACGCCGATCACCTGCCCGTCTTCGGTCAGCACTTGAACTTGCCAGCGGCCCGCCGAATCGGGCGGGAAGTTCTGTTTGTGGGTCCAGGCGCGATAGCCTTCCTTGCGCCCGCCGTGGATGTCCAGGGCAATGCGGTCGACCTCTTTGCCGTTGAATTTCCACACGTGGTAGATCCGCTCATTCAGCCCGCGTGGCGCGTTGATTGCGGTATAGGCATACAGCCCGCTGCTGCGCAGTTGAGCGACGGTCACTTCCTTGAGGTCATCGCCTGGCGTGCGGTCTTGCAGCTGGGTGCTGATGGCCACTTCGGTCATCCACAGCGTGGCCGGCGGTACCCAGCTGCGTAGGAACCAGCCTGCGCAACCAATCGCGGCGGTCACCCCCAGCAGCATCGCCCAGCCCTTGAGGCTGCGCAGCGGCATGCTCACTGCCAGGCTCGGGATCGACAACGCCATGGCTACGCCGAGGGCGAGCTTGTAACTCTCGGCGGTGGTCAGGTGCAGGATGATCGGCAGCGCGGTGAGCAGCGCGGCGAACAGCGTCAGGGTGTGCAGCGCCAGGAACAGCGAGCGCTTGGGCGCCAGCCATTTGTAGTACAGCGGGTCGATGATCGACACCAGTGCCGCTGCGCCGAGCAGGCCGGTGAATATCGATTGGCCACTGTTCCACGCCGTGGTGATGAAAAAGAACGGCAGCACGAAGAACAGACTTTCCTGGTGGATCATCTGGGTGGCGTAGCGCAGCAGGGGTTCGGGAATTTCCCGCTTGAACACCTTGGTGAACAGCTGGGTAAAGCTGTTCTCCAGCATCAGCCACAACCAGCTCACCAGCATGATGACCGCGATCCAACTGGCCATGCCCTGCTGACGGTCCACCAGAATGAAACTGCACACACCCGAGATGAAGCCGCCGAGTGCAATCACCCCTGGGTAGCGCTTCATCAGTTCGAGGATGCGGGTGATTAAACGGGTTACGTTTTGCATTCGGCGGTTCGCAGTCTTTGTAGGAAAAAATCCCAGACAGAATAACGTCTTAGCCCGGCGTTCGGTGCCCGATTACGTGATCCGTTTGCGATAAAGCCGCACGCCGATCAACACAATGGCGATCAGGCCGAGCACGCCGGCGCCGATCCAATTGAGCATGTCGTAACTTAACAGCGGTTTTTCGATGCGCCAGTAGCCAGGCTGCTTGAGTACCTGGCGCATGGCTTGGTTCGCCTGATCCAAGTTGACGGCCTTGATGCGTTTGACCGGGTCGCTGAAGCGGCCTTTGTCGTAGTCGGCCAATGCCGCCCAATAGTAGTCGGCCAACGCGCTATTTCCCTGCACGGCCCAGGCTTGCCGAGCGATGGCGGCCTGTTGCAGGCGGGCGAAGGTGGCCGGGTCGAGGCCGTCTTTGAGCAACTGCGCGGTGAGGTCGTGCAGTACCTGTTCGGCCTCAGGGAGGTTTTCTCGCTCAAGGTCGGCATTCAGGCTGAGGAAACCGACGCCGCCGAGCACTTCGCGTTCGCTCCAGGGGCCGTAGGACAAACCGTGCTTGAGGCGCAGTTGACGGTACAGCGCCCAGTCGAGGTAGTCCTTAAGCAGGTCGTAGGTTTCGTCGTGCTGGTCGTCCAGTACCGGTTCTGGGAACAGCCAGTGCAGTTTGGCGCTGTTGCCTACCCAGCCGTGGATCAGTTCGCGGTGGCTGTTGGCGGTGTGCTGGATTTCCGGCAGGGGCCTGTGCTCGGTGGGGTCTACCGGGTCGAGTTCGCCGTAGGTGCGTTCCAGGTAGGCCGGCAGCAGTTTGTCGAGTTCGCCGACGACGATCAGGGTCATGTTGTTGGGGGCGTACCAATTCTTGCGCAGTGTCTGCAACTGGTCGCGGGTCAGTTGCTCGACCTCGGCGCGTTCGGCGCATTTGAGGCCCAACTCGACGGCCAGTTGATTGCTGGCGGTGTGACCCAGGTCCTGACGGTCCAGCAGGCGTTGCAGGTGCGAGTAATGGCCGCCGTCTTCGCGCTCTACTACTTGTTTGGCCGCATTGATATTGGCGTCGGTCAATTCAGTGCGGGTGATGATTGCCAGTAACAGGTCGAGCACCTTGCGCTGGTTTTTCGCGGGAGCCTCAATTACGAAGGTGGTGTCGGCATTGCTGGTGTAGGCGTTCCACTCGCCGCCCAGGGCCTGCATGCGCTCTTCGAGGTCGCCTTCGCCGCCGCCGTCGATGCCACTGAACAGCAAGTGTTCGAGCAAGTGCGGCAACTCCTTTTCCTCACAGCCGAAGTCATCCAGGCCCACACCGACCACCAAACGGATCGCCACGTGCCCACGTTCGGTGCCCGGCTTGAGTAGCAATTGCAGGCCGTTGGGCAAGGTGTAGCCCTCGACTTGCAGGCGGTCAAAGGCAAAAGCGTGGGCAGAACCCATAAGCAGGCAGGCGAATAACAGGCGACGCATAACTGGCTTCCTGGCGAGTGAGGTCAGCTCTAACTGACTTCACGGGCCATCGTACGTTCAGGGCGAATGCGTGATGTCGGCAATATCTTCGGCCGAGAGCGCGCCTGTGTCGGACGTTTCCAACACTACATACGCACTGCTACAAAACAACGAATTGAGGCGTTTCATGTCGGCAATCAGCTCTAGGTGCAGGGAACTGGTCTCTAGGCTCTGTACGATTTTGCGTTGCAGACGGCTCACATGGGCGTGGGCCAAGCGGCGCTCCTGAGCGCGAAAGCGGCGCTTTTCGCGTAGCAATTGGCGTGCGCTTTCCGGGTCGGCGCTGAGGAATACCGAAAGGCCGAGTCGCAGATTGGCTATCAACTGGCTGTGCAGGCCGGTGAGTTCTTCCAGGCCTACTTCGGAAAACTGGCGGCGCTGAGAGGTTTTCTGCTGCTGGACTTTACGCAGCATGCGTTCGATCAGGTCGCCGGCGAGCTTCAGGTTGATCGACAGTTCGATGATCTCGGCCCAGCGGCGACTGTCCTGTTCGCTCAGGTCTTCGCGGGGCATTTGCGCCAGGTAGAGCTTGATTGCGCTGTAGAGCGCTTCGACGTCATCGCTGAGGCTGCGCATCTCCTGGGTGATCGCAGTTTGCTTGCCGCGCAGTACTTCTTGCATGGCGGTGAGCATGTTGTCGATCAGGTCGCCCAGGCGCAGGGTTTCGCGGGCTGCATTGGCCAGTGCCAAGCTGGGCGTGGTGAGGGCCGTGGGGTCAAGATGACGGGGTTTGGCCTTGCCGTTGGCCTCTTCTCGCTCGGGCAGCAACCACGCGCAGAGGCGCGCCATTGGGCCGATGGTCGGTAGGAGGATCAGGCAGCGACTGACGTTGTAGAGCAGGTGGAAGGTGATGACCATGCCTTGGGTGTTGTAGTCCAGGCCGTCCATCCACAGTACCAGTGGGTCGAGCACCGGGATGATCAGCAGCAGGCCAATCAGTTTGTACAACAGACTGCCCAGGGCCACTTGGCGCCCGGCGGCGTTCTGCATGCTGGTGCTGAGGAAGGCCAGCACGCCGCTGCCGATGTTGGCGCCGATCACCAGGCCGATGGCCACGTGCAAGCCGATCACGCCGGCGCCGGCGAGGGTGGCGGTCAGCAATACGGCGGCCAGGCTGGAGTAGGAAATCATCGCAAACAAGGCGCCGACCAGTGCGTCGAGCAAAATGTCGCCGGTCAGCGAGGCGAACAGCACTTTCACGCCCTGGGCGTGGGTAATCGGGCCGGCGGCTTCCACGATCAATTGCAGCGCGAGGATGATCAGACCGAGGCCTATTCCTACTCGCCCCAACTGCCCTGCCCGCGTCTGTTTGCGCGACAGAAAGAAAATAACGCCGAGAAAGATCAACAGCGGCGACAGCCAGGACAAGTCAAAGGTCAGCACCCGCGCCATCAGCGCGGTACCGACGTCGGCGCCGAGCATAGTCGCCAGTGCGGGCATCAGGCCCATCAGGCCCTGGCCCACAAATGAGGTCACCAGCATGGCCGTGGCGTTGCTGCTCTGCACCATGGCTGTCACCAGGATGCCGGCGACAAACGCAAGCCAGCGTTTGGACATGTTATGCCCGATGACTTGACGCAAGTTAGAACCGTAGACCCGCAGGATCCCGGTACGGACGATGTGCGTGCCCCAGATAAGTAGGGTCACGGCGGAAAGCAGATTGAGCAAGGTCAGCATGCTCGGCCCCCCGTGTAGGTGTGCTCCAACAGGAGCGAAGGAAAGTTGCCGCGTGCCGCTCTACGTCTTGTACTTAAGCTGTAGTTGGCGAATGGGCTCGGCGCCAGCATCGCATAGCTAAAGTGGGGATTGAAACAAAACTGTCATGAAATCAGCTTTTTGCGGATGAAAAAAAACGGGACGCAAGCGCCCCGTTTTTTACGACTGGCTCGGGTTATTGACCCGGGATGTCCTTACGCAGTTTCACAGGATCCTGCTGTTTCTTCTTTTTCGCGATGGCGGTGCGCATCTTGATGTTCACCGCTTCTACCGCCAGCGAGAATGCCATGGCGAAGTAGACATAGCCTTTAGGCACGTGCACGTCGAAGGATTCGGCGATCAGCACTGTACCCACCACCAGCAGGAACGACAGCGCCAGCATTTTCAACGACGGGTGCTTGTCGATGAAATCGCTGATGGTGCCGGCAGCCAGCATCATCACCAATACGGCAACCACAATCGCGGCAACCATGACCGGTACGTGGGAGACCATGCCGACGGCGGTGATCACCGAGTCCAGGGAGAACACGATGTCGATGATCGCGATCTGGATGATGGTGTAGATGAACTTGCCACCGGCGCCTTTCGGCTCGTCCTGGGTTTCGTCTTCACCTTCCAGTGCGTGGTACATCTCTTGGGAGCTTTTCCACAGCAGGAACAGGCCACCGAAGAACAGAATCAGATCGCGACCGGAAATGCCTTGGCCAAACACCACAAACAGGTCGGCAGTCAGTTGCATGACCCAGGTGATCGACAGCAGCAACAGGATGCGCGTGACCATGGCCAGCGCCAGGCCGAATATCCGGGTGCGAGCCTGCATATGCTTAGGCATGCGGCTGACCAGGATCGAAATCATGATGATGTTATCGATGCCCAGGACGATCTCTAGGGCCGTCAGGGTGAAGAAGGCAATCCAGATTTCCGGATTGGTCAGCCATTCCATGTGTATTCCTTTGAGCGTGTGTTAGACCGCACCGGCGTAGGGCCGGCGCAGCTGGGTTGTACGATTATAGAGTGCTGAACAGCGGAAAAATCCCCATCAGCAATGCGGCGAACATTATGCACAGGCACACCAGCACTGCCCACTTCAGGGTGAAGCGCTGATGATCGCCAAATTCGATACCGGCCAGGGCGACCAGCAAGTAGGTCGACGGTACCAGCGGGCTGAGCAAGTGCACCGGTTGGCCAACGATGGAGGCGCGGGCCATTTCCACTGCGGTGATGCCGTAGTGGCTGGCGGCTTCGGCCAGTACTGGCAGTACGCCGTAGTAGAACGCATCGTTGGACATGAAGAAGGTGAACGGCATGCTCACCAGTGCGGTGATAACGGCCAGGTACGGGCCCAAGGCGTCAGGGATGACCGCCAGCAGGCTCTTGGACATGGCATCGACCATGCCGGTGCCCGACAGGATGCCGGTAAAAATACCCGCGGCGAAGATCAGCCCTACCACCGCCAGTACGCTGCCAGCATGGGCGGCGACGCGGTCTTTCTGCTGTTGCAGGCACGGGTAGTTCACGATCATCGCGATACTGAACGCAACCATGAACAGCACCGGCAGCGGCAACAGGCCGGCGATCAGTGTGCACATCAGGGCCAGGGTCAGTGCGCCGTTGAACCAGATCAGCTTCGGACGGCGGGCGTCTGGAAATTGCGACACGCTGATTTCGCTATGGTCGATCTCGTCGCCCTGCAGGTGCAGTTCGCCCAGGCGAGCACGTTCGCGCTTACCGTACATATAGGCGATCGCGAGGATAGCGACGACGCCGGCGGCCATGGCCGGAATCATCGGTACGAAAATATCCGAAGGGTCCACATGCAGCGCACTGGCGGCGCGGGCGGTCGGGCCACCCCAAGGGGTCATATTCATCACGCCACCGGCGAGAATGATCAAGCCGGCCATGATCCGCGGGCTCATGCCGATGCGCTTGTACAGCGGCAGCATGGCGGCCACGCAGATCATGTAGGTGGTGGCGCCGTCACCGTCCAGGGACACCACCAGGGCCAGTACGGCGGTGCCGACTGAAACCTTCAGCGGGTCGCCTTTGACCATCTTGAGGATCTTGCGCACGGCCGGGTCGAACAGGCCGGAGTCGATCATCAAGGCGAAGTAGAGGATGGCGAACATCAGCATCACGCCGGTTGGCGCGAGCTTGGTGATGCCTTCGAGCATCATCGGGCCGATCTTCGGTGCGAAACCGCCGAACAGCGCGAACAGGATTGGCACGATGATCAGGGCGATCAGCGCAGACAGGCGCTTGGTCATGATCAGGAACATGAACGTGATGACCATGGCAAAGCCAAGGAAAGTCAGCATAGGAATACTCCAGGCGTAGCGCGGCTAGGGAATGGCGAACCGGGATGGGTCAGCGCAGAACGAAAGGCACGAGGCGTACGGGGGGAGTTGGGGCGAACAGGCGGGTACGGACGGACATCGGGAATCACCATTGTTGTTGTAAACAGCCGGTCTTTTGCCGGCAGTGGGGGCGATCCTAGACGTGAAAGCTTTCAGCCAGCTTTCGCTGGCTAAACAGGTGATGTGGAAAAGACGCACGGTCTTCAAGGGTGCACAGGTGAAAATGTGGGAGGGGGCTTGCTCCCGATAGCAGAGTGTCAGTCACTGCATGTGCAAGCTGACCCACCGCCATCGGGAGCAAGCCCCCTCCCACATTTGATATGTGTTTATTTCGGCTGCTTCAGGGCAGCTCAAGGCCGCCCGCTGCTTTGTGCAGTTTGCGCAGGTGTTCGCCCACCTGCTTGAGGTTGGCTTCGCATGCGGCGATTTCTGCGGCGCGAGCAGGGTCCAGCAGCGCCCTCACCTCTTTATCCAGCTCGCCGGTCAGCGATTGCAGCTGTTTCTGGCGTTCGGCGCTTTCCGATTCCAGGCGTTTGGCTTCCGACGGTTGTGGCAGGCCGTAGCCGCCGCTGCCGAGCAATTCTGCTGGCCTGCTGAGGAACCCACTGTTGGCGAGGATCTGTTGCAGCGTGGCGTTGGCTTTTTCCATGCCGCCGTTTTTCAGCTCGCGGGCACCGAGATAGCGCTGTTTAACCTCATCCTGCGCCAGCATCAGCTGCTTGCGAAAGCTTGCCTGTTCCAGCAGCAACAACGCGGCGCTGGTGCGCAGATCGGCCTGGTCGAACCATGGGCGCCGTTGCGCTGCGCTGAGCGATAGCCAATCTTCAACCTGGGTCTGTTTGATCGGCAGGTGTTTGCGCAGCACATCGAACATCGCCTGATAACGCTCGCGGAACGAGTCAAAGTGATAGCCCAGGCGCAGGGCTTCACGTTTGTCATTCAGCACGCTGGTATCGGCCAGGCCGCGGGCTTGTAGCACTTCAAGCAGGCCGTTGGGGGTGATGTTGTCCAGGCCGGTGAGTTGCGGGTTGGCGCTGCCGCTGCGTAACAGCTTCAGGCTTTCGACCGCGCAGTTATTGGACAGGAAGAAGTAGTTGCCGTCGTAGCTCCAGTGCATCTCTGCAGCGTGTTCGACGGTGTCGTTGATTTCTTGTCGTGACAGTCTCAACGGCACGGAAGCCAGGCCGCGCAGCTCGGTCTTGGTGTATTCGTCGATCACCTGGGCCAGCGGAAGTACAAACAGGCGTGACGGGTACTTGCCCACCAGGCCATCCCAACTCGACAGTTGTACGTCACCGACGAACGCGCGGTAGGACAAGACCAGATGCTGGTCCAGGTCCAGCCGGCAATCTGGTCCGCGGGGACGGCCCGGTGCGCAGATCACCAGGCGCAACATGCTGTGGCCCCAGCGGCTGACCAGGTTCTGGTTGGCTTCGGCCAGCAGATAGTCGATTTCATAGACCCGCTCCGGGTCCACGTGGCCCAACGGCGTCTTTGCAAAGTCGTTGCCCGCATTGAGGAACGGGTAGGCCTTGGCGCAGGCATCCTGTTCAGGCGGTGCCCAGCCGAAGTGTTGCTGGTAATAGCGGAACAGTGCGGGGCGTCGGCAGGCGTAGCTTGGATCGAGGAGGAAGTACTCCATGTTGACCGCGACGAACTCCAGCGGGCTGCTGGTTTCGTAGATGTCTGGGCTGCGCACGATCTGGCGGTTGTGCTGCTCGCGCTCACCGCGCCGGCCGACATACTGCGGCCAGCCGGCGAGGTCCAGCAGGCGCGGGTCATCGCTGAGGGTGAAACGGCGTTCATTCTGGCCACGGCATTGATCGGGCAGGCCGATCAGGCCGGTGATGCTGTTCTGGCGGCTGCAGCGCTGGATCAGCGCGCGCTCGTCCTTGGACCACAGGCGCGCACGGTCATAGATATGGGTCAATTCATGCAGCACGGTGGCGAGCATTTCCCGGCGCACGGTGCCGTGGGGGCGATTGGTTTTCTGGGTGGCGGCGCTGCCATCGGTCAGGGGAGCGAGCAGATTGCGGTTGAGGTCCAGTTCGGACACCAACGAGGCCTGACCATAGGCATTTTCGGGCATCTTGTCGGTCCAGCCGACATCGATGCGTCGGTCCAACTGCTCGATAAAGCGCGGCGGCAGTGAGCGCATCGCTTCATCGAGCAATGCCTGGCTGGCCTGCTGTTCGGCCGGGCTCAAGCCTTCTGTCTTGAGCCGCAGTTGCAGGCTGGCCTGGGCTGCGCTGGCACACAGCAGCACAGTCCCGGCCAGGAGCCAGGCAGCAAGGCGCCTCACAGAGCGAGGATGGCTTCGGCGAGGGTCTGGTCGCTGGCGTCGCGGGCTTCCGGCAGGCGGGTGCGCAGGGTATCGAAGGCGGCTTCCAACTGTGCGCCTCGGATTTCGCCATTGGTGGCGACGAAACTGGCGGCGTCGTCGTGAGCTTCGCGCACGACTTTGGAGTCGCGGATGGAGGTGGTGGTGTCCGAGGTGAAATCAATGGTGCGGCCGGAGGCGCGGACAATGATGTTACTGGTGGCCACCAGGGTATGCGCCTGGGCAACGTCGGCCAACAACAGCAGGCCAAGGGTGGCGGCGATCAACGGGCTACGCATGGAAGAACTCCGAATACAAAGATGGAAACACAAAGATGATTATTGGACGAGAATTGCCTGCGCCAGTTCAAGGTCGCTTGCATGAAGTTTTGGTTGGTTCCGGCGCAGGTAATCCAGTGCCGATTCCAGCCGCGCTCCACGCCATTGGCCGTCAGTGGCGATGAACGCGGCGGCGTCATCCTGAGCGGCCACTACTACTTTGCGGTCGAACGGTGCGGAGGTCACCTTGCTGGTGGCATACGCGCTCGCAACGGTGCTCTGGATGGTCAGGTCAAAGGCCGAAGCCAGTGACGACCAGCCAGCGAAAAACACGACAGGGACAATTAACAGGCGGTATGAAAAAGCCATGGGACTCGACAACTGAAAACGAGCGCCAAGGCTAGCGCAATGCCCCGGCGAGAGCCAGCGCCGAGGCATTCAAGAGCAACTGGCGCTCGCTCATATCAGGTGCGATCAGATAGCCAGGATGGCTTGAGCCAGCTGTGCGTCAGTCGCGGTATTCAGTTGTGGTGCTTGTTGGCGGATCTGGGCCAAGGCGCTTTCCAGCTTCACACCACGAATGGCTCCTTCGCTGGCGACAAAGCTGGCAGCGTCGTCTCGGGCGGCACGCACGACTTTGTTATCGCGAAGGGACGAAGTTGCATCGGAGGTGGCGTCTGAAGTGGCCTTCAATGCGCCGACGATGGAGTCGGTGGTCACTATAAAGCTGGAGGCATTGGCGTTTGCAGCCAGGACCAACAGGGCGGCGGCGCTGAGCAGGCGAAGACGGGACATGGGGTGACTCCTATAGATGAGCAATAAAGGTGGCGCAGAGACTCGCCGAATGTTGATTGGATATTAGGCCGCGGCTTATCAGTTCGGATAGGTTTTGTGCAGTTCTGAAAACTGTACCTATTATATTATTTATTTATGAAACTGTACCTGTTCCTCTAAAAGCATTGCTGGAAACGCACGCGCCTAAAACAACAAAGCCCGCCTCCGGTCTCCCGGGGCGGGCTTTGTTTTGAAAAATCAGTGCTGGCAGTGGACCCGGTGGGTCAGGGCCAGCGAGCGCTAATTAGCGCCAGAACGGCTTGCTCAGCTCTTCGTAGCGTTGAGCTTCGCTGATACCGGCGTCAGCCAGCAGACGCGAATCCAGACGAGCCAGTTGGTGGCGGCTGGAGATGCGGCGCTGCCACAACATCAGGTTGGCCAGAACGCGCAAAGGCATGGAAGCCTGGGTGTTTACAGCTTTTTCTTCGAAGAACAGTTCGGAACTGAGTGTACGTTCCATGATGACATCCTTCCGCTTATGGCGGCATTAGGTAGTGGTTTAACTGATGCCAATGATCCTCCTCCGGCGCAAGACTCTCTAGATACAGTTCACCTGTATTGTGAGGGGCCAGTTAACTGTTTATAGGTGCTGTACGGTACGAAAATGGGGCAACTGTACTTGTCTGCACTTTAATGGTGCGAAATTGGTAGTTATGGGGATATGCGTAAGATTTTTCTGTCGGAAAAGACCAGTACAGCAGTACAGTTTTATTAAGAAGTGACGATCAGGAAGCCGAGCTGATGAAGGTGTGTTTGCATCAGCCCGGATCTGTATCAATCAAGCCTTGAGCATATGCCCGGTTTCTTCCAGGTTAATGTGCCAACTCAGTGCTTCGCGCAGGATGTGTGGGGTGTGTCCGCCGATGGCGCAGGCCGCATTGAAGTAATTGTTCAGCGCATCGCGGTACGCCGGGTGCACACAGTTGTCGATGATCACCCGTGCGCGCTCCCGTGGCGCCAGGCCGCGCAGGTCAGCGAGGCCGACTTCGGTGACAAGGATGTCGACATCATGCTCGGTATGGTCCACATGACTGACCATCGGCACCACGCTGGAAATCGCGCCACCCTTGGCAATTGACTTGGTTACGAAGATCGCCAAGTGCGCGTTACGCGCGAAATCGCCTGAGCCACCAATGCCGTTCATCATCCGCGTGCCGCAGACGTGGGTGGAGTTGACGTTGCCGTAGATGTCGAACTCCAGCGCCGTGTTGATGCCGATAATGCCCAGGCGACGCACCACTTCGGGGTGGTTGGAGATTTCCTGCGGGCGCAGCACCAGCTTGTCCTTGTAGTGCTCCAGATTGCCGAACACATCGGCGTTGCGCCGTTCCGACAGCGTGATCGAGCTGCCCGACGCAAAGCTCAGCTTGCCGGCGTCGATCAGGTCGAAAGTCGAGTCCTGCAGCACTTCGGAATACATCGTCAGGTCTTCGAACGGCGAATCGATCAATCCGCACATCACCGCGTTGGCGATGTTTCCGATACCCGCCTGCAGCGGGCCGAGCTTGTTGGTCATGCGACCGGCATCCACTTCCTGTTTAAGGAAGTGAATCAAGTGATTGGCGATCCCTTGGGTGTCACTGTCAGGAGGTGTAACAGTAGAAGCTGAGTCCGCCTGGTTGGTGATGACAATGGCGACAATCTTTTCCGGCGGGATGGGAATCGCGGTGCTGCCGATGCGGTCATCGACCTTTACCAGCGGGATCGGCGTGCGAGTCGGGCGGTAGGTTGGGATATAGATGTCGTGCAACCCTTCGAGATTCGGGTTGTGTGCCAGGTTGATCTCGATGATCACCTGCTTGGCGAAAATCGCGAAGCTGGCCGAGTTACCCACAGAGGTGGTGGGCACGATATGCCCTTGCTCGGTGATCGCCACGGCCTCGATCACAGCAATGTCTGGCAGCTTGAGCTGGTTGTTGCGCAGTTGCTCGACGGTTTCCGACAGATGCTGGTCGATAAACATGACTTCGCCGGCATTGATTGCCTTGCGCAGCGTGCTATCGACTTGAAACGGCATGCGTCGTGACAGCACGCCAGCTTCGGTCAGTTGCTTGTCCAGGTCATTACCCAGGCTGGCACCGGTCATTAGGGTGATTTTCAGCGGGGACGTCTTGGCGCGTTCGGCCAGGGCGTGGGGGACGGCCTTGGCTTCACCGGCTCGGGTGAAGCCACTCATGCCGACGGTCATGCCGTCCTCGATCAGTGCGGCGGCGTCTGCCGCGCTCATGACCTTGTTCAACAACGAAGGCAAGCGGATACGATCACGGTACATGAATTGTTATCTCAGGCTACGGAAGCAAGGTGGGCAGTGTAGTGATTTCAAAAAGTTTCGGCCCGCTACCATGGTCGAATGCCGAGTAGTGTTTTAGAGCCTTTGGTCGGGTTTCATGCGGTAATAAAAAACCCCAGCCTATCGCAGGCCGGGGTTTTGAGTATTGCGCTGAAGCAGTGTTACTCGACGGCTTTGACCATGTCTTCGATGACCTTCTTCGCGTCACCGAAGACCATCATGGTCTTGTCCAAGTAGAACAACTCGTTATCCAAACCGGCATACCCGCTGGCCATCGATCGCTTGTTGACGATGATGGTTTTGGCCTTGAAGGCTTCCAGAATCGGCATCCCTGCAATTGGCGAGTTCGGATCGTTCTTCGCGGCCGGGTTGACCACGTCGTTTGCGCCCAGCACGAGGACTACGTCGGCCTGGCCGAATTCCGAGTTGATGTCTTCCATTTCGAACACTTGGTCGTAAGGCACTTCCGCCTCGGCCAGCAGGACGTTCATATGCCCAGGCATGCGGCCTGCCACCGGGTGGATCGCGTACTTCACGGTCACGCCGCGGTGAGTCAGCTTCTCGGTCAGTTCTTTCAGCGCGTGTTGCGCACGTGCCACCGCTAAGCCGTAGCCTGGAACGATGATCACGGTGTCGGCGTTGGTCAGCAGGAAGGTTGCGTCGTCGGCCGAGCCGGACTTCACCGGGCGCGCTTCTTTCGAGCCTGCCGCAGCACCGGCATCCGGCGCATTGCCGAAACCGCCGAGCAGTACATTAAAGAAGGAACGGTTCATCGCCTTGCACATGATGTACGACAGGATCGCGCCGCTGGAGCCCACCAGGGAGCCGGCGATGATCAGCATCGAGTTGTTCAGCGAGAAACCGATACCCGCCGCTGCCCAGCCGGAGTAGCTGTTGAGCATCGACACGACGACCGGCATGTCGGCGCCGCCGATTGGGATGATGATCAGCACGCCCAGCACGAAGGCCAGGGCCAGCATCAGCGCGAAGGCGGTGAGGTTGCCGGTGAACATAAAGGCCAGGCCTAGGCCGAGGGTCAGCAGGCCCAGCACCAGGTTCAGTTTGTGCTGACCGCCGAACTGTACCGGTGCGCCCTGAAACAGGCGGAACTTGTACTTGCCCGACAGTTTGCCGAAGGCGATCACCGAACCCGAGAAGGTGATTGCACCGATAGCAGCGCCGAGGAACAGTTCCAGGCGGTTACCGGCAGGGATTGAATCGCCCAGGTGCTTAACGATGCCCAACGATTGCGGCTCAACCACTGCTGCGATAGCGATAAACACCGCAGCCAGGCCGATCATGCTGTGCATGAAGGCAACCAGCTCCGGCATCTTGGTCATCTCTACGCGCTTGGCCATGATCGAGCCGGCGGTACCACCGACCAACAGGCCGACGATTACGTAGCCGATACCGGCGGTGGCGAGCTCAGCGCCCAGCTTATAGATGAGGCCCACAGTGGTGAGCACCGCCAGCGCCATGCCAAGCATGCCGAACAGGTTGCCGCGTCGCGATGTGGTCGGGTGCGACAGGCCCTTAAGGGCCTGGATGAAGCAGATCGACGCGATCAGGTAGAGCGTCGTTACCAGATTCATGCTCATTACTTCTGCACCTCTTCTTTCACAGCTTTGGGCGCTTTCTTCTTGAACATCTCAAGCATCCTACGAGTCACCAGGAAGCCGCCGAACACATTGACTGCCGCCAAAGCGACCGCCAGCGTGCCCATGGTCTTGCCCAATGGCGTCACTGTGAGGGCGGCGGCCAGCATGGCGCCGACGATCACAATCGCGGAAATGGCGTTGGTTACCGCCATCAATGGCGTGTGCAGCGCGGGGGTAACGTTCCAGACCACGTGGTAACCGACATAAATCGCCAGCACAAAGATGATCAGGTTGTAGATACCGGGGGAGATAAGCTCTTCCATCGTCTGAATCCCTGCTTAGGCGTTTTTGCGGATGACTTGGCCGTCGCGGCACATCAGGCACGCGGCGACTATGTCGTCTTCGAGGTTGAGTTCAAACTGCCCTTCCTTGTTGAAGACCAGCTTCAGGAAGTCCAGCAGGTTGCGCGCGTACAAGGCTGACGCGTCGGCGGCGACAGCACCGGTGAGATTGGTCGGGCCACAGATGATCACGCCGTTTTCCACGACGGTTTCGTCAGCCACGGTGAGCGGGCAGTTGCCACCTTGGGCGGCGGCGAGGTCGATGACCACCGAGCCAGGCTTCATCTGCGCGACGGTCTCGGCGCTGAGCAGTGTGGGTGCTTTACGCCCGGGAATCAGTGCGGTGGTGATGACGATATCGGCTTGCTTGGCGCGCTCGTGCACGGCCAGGGCCTGGCGCTGCATCCAACTGGTTGGCATCGGGCGTGCGTAACCACCGACGCCGACGGCGCATTCGCGTTCTTCGTCAGTCTCGTAGGGCACGTCGACGAACTTGGCGCCGAGGGATTCAATTTGCTCTTTGACGGCCGGGCGCACGTCAGACGCTTCGATCACTGCGCCCAGGCGTTTCGCCGTGGCAATCGCCTGCAGACCAGCAACACCGGCGCCGAGGATCAGCACGCGCGCGGCTTTGACGGTGCCGGCGGCGGTCATCAGCATCGGCATGAAGCGCGGATAGTGATGAGCAGCCAGCAGTACGGCTTTATAGCCCGCGATGTTGGCCTGAGACGACAACACGTCGAGGCTCTGTGCCCGTGAAGTGCGTGGCGCGGCTTCAAGAGCGAAAGCGGTGATGCCCTTCTCCGCCAGCTTGGCAATGGTTTCGTTGCTGAACGGATTGAGCATGCCCACCAACACGGTGCCGCTTTTGATCAGCGTAAGTTCGCTGTCGCTGGGCGCTACCACCTTGAGGATCAGCTCGGCGCCGAAAGCATCGTTGGCACTGCCAATGGTTGCGCCTGCCGTTTCATAGGCACTGTCGACGACACTGGCTTTCAGGCCAGCCCCGCTTTGTACAGTGACCTTATGGCCCTGGCCGATCAGCTTCTTGATGGTTTCCGGGGTGGCAGCCACCCGCGTTTCACCGGTCTGGGTTTCGAGAGGAACACCAATGTGCACGTCAAATCTCCTGCATGATCTTTTTGCTTTTGATCTTTTTGTAAAAAGGCCAGTGCACCGCGAGTGGCGCAACTGGGGCGGCCGATCAGCACGATCCCGCTGAAATGACAGCGGGGCGCGGCATTTTGCAGGCGAACTTTACGGCCTTCAAGGGATTATGACGGGTGACGAAAAATTAACTACAAGTCACCCTGTGACTGATTGTCGCAACATGCTGAAATAACCTCTTTAAATACAGGTAATTAAAGGGCCCTAGGTGATTTTTTGGTGTTTGCCCATGATTGATGTGAATAGTCGGGCATTGGCCTGTTGGAGTCGCTGCAAGCCACTAAAATCATGGTGTTAAGCCCTATTTTTGATGGATAGATACAGTCTGTGAAAATGCGACATATACGTATATCTGTAGGATCAAAAATTAACTGACTACAAAGTCAGCATGAGGGCTTTGGCCTTTAATTGCTGGGGCTATAGCGCTGGGATTGGTCAATGAGCCAGTCCCGAAACGCCTGCAATGAGGCTGATTCGACTTTCCTGTCAGGAATCATCAGGTAATAAGCCTTGGTGCTTGTTAGCGCGTCAGGGTTGGCGATCACCAGTTGATGCTCGTCCAGTTCTCGCTGGATCAGGAACGGTGGGATCAGCGCAATGCCCATGTCGTGCATGGCTGCTTGGGACAGCATCGAGAATAGCTCGTAACGCGGGCCTGTCATGTCGCGCGGGACGTTCAACTGCTGAGCGTTGAACCATTGGCGCCAGGCATACGGACGGGTGGTCTGCTGAAGCAGTGGCAGTTCCCCGATCTCCTGTGGCGTGAAACGCTTGCGGTCACCCAAAAGGCGCGGGCTGCACACGGGGACGGGATTTTCTCCCAGCAGCCGGTGGGACTCGGTGCCGGACCAATCAGCGTCGCCGAAGTAGATCGCCGCGTCGAAGTCGGTATCGGCGAACAGAAAGGGGCGTGTGCGGTTGGTCAGATTTACAGTCACCTCTGGGTGCTGCCGTTGAAAGTCCTTGAGGCGAGGGATCAACCATTGGGTACCAAAGGTGGGTACTACGGCCAACTCGATAGTGTTGGCGCCCTGCTGGCCCATGACTGACAGGGTGTCGCGTTCCACGGCATCCAGCTGAGTTGCCACTCTGCGGCTGTAGGACAGACCTGCTTCCGTCAGCTTTACCCCACGCCGTGATCGCCGAAATAGCTCGACACTCAAAAACTCCTCAAGGCTGGCTATCTGCCGACAAATGGCACCCTGGGTAATGGAGAGCTCGTGCGCAGCCTTGGTAAAGCTCTCGTGGCGTGCGGCCGCTTCAAAACTGACGAGGGCGGTTGTGCTGGGTATTTTTCTGCGCATGTACCTTGTACTCACATATAAAGCGCGCTTGCGCAGTTTTTGAGTGTTACGGAGTGAGAAATTAGCACAAGGCTATGCGGAAACCTCGTTTGCTCTCCCCGCTCGCTCGGCCTAGGCTCCCCCCACGACATCTGATTTCTTTGCGAGGACTTATTCATGGCTGGCAAGGCAAGCTTTAACTGGATCGATCCGCTACTGCTGGATCAACAGCTCACCGAAGAAGAGCGCATGGTGCGTGACAGTGCTGAGCAATTTGCCCAGGACAAGCTGGCGCCCCGTGTTCTCGAAGCCTTCCGCCATGAAAAAACAGATCCGGCGATTTTCCGTGAAATGGGTGAAACCGGCTTGCTGGGGGCGATGATTCCTGAGCAGTACGGTGGCAGTGGCTTGAACTATGTCAGTTACGGGTTGATTGCGCGTGAAGTTGAGCGCGTCGACTCCGGTTACCGTTCCATGATGAGTGTGCAGTCGTCATTGGTAATGGTGCCTATCAATGAGTTCGGCACCGAAGCGCAAAAGCAGAAGTACTTGCCCAAGCTGGCCTCCGGCGAATGGATTGGCTGTTTTGGTTTGACCGAGCCTAACCACGGCTCTGATCCAGGCGCGATGATTACGCGTGCGCGCAAAGTGGACGGCGGCTACAGCCTTACGGGCGCCAAGATGTGGATCACCAATAGCCCGATTGCAGACGTGTTTGTGGTGTGGGGTAAGGATGACGCCGGTGATATCCGTGGTTTTGTCTTGGAGAAAGGCTGGAAGGGCCTGAGTGCGCCAGCGATTCACGGCAAGGTCGGCCTTCGCGCCTCTATTACTGGTGAGATCGTGATGGACAACGTATTTGTGCCGGAAGAGAACATTTTCCCGGATGTGCGTGGCTTGAAAGGTCCTTTCACCTGCCTTAACTCGGCGCGCTATGGCATCTCCTGGGGGGCGTTGGGCGCTGCCGAGTTCTGCTGGCACACCGCTCGCCAGTACACGCTTGATCGTCAGCAGTTCGGTCGTCCATTGGCGGCTACCCAACTGATCCAAAAGAAACTGGCGGATATGCAGACCGAGATCACTCTGGCGCTGCAAGGTTGCTTGCGTCTGGGGCGTATGAAGGATGAGGGAACGGCTGCGGTTGAGATTACGTCGATCATGAAGCGCAACTCGTGCGGCAAGTCTTTGGATATCGCTCGTATGGCGCGGGACATGTTGGGTGGCAATGGGATTTCCGACGAGTTCGGGGTGGCGCGTCATTTGGTGAATCTTGAAGTGGTTAACACCTATGAGGGCACACATGACGTTCACGCCTTGATTCTGGGGCGCGCGCAAACCGGTCTTCAGGCGTTCTATTAATAGGAGAGCGGTATGGGCGCGCTTTCGCATCTGCGGGTACTGGATTTATCGCGAGTGTTGGCGGGCCCTTGGTCCGGACAGATTCTTGCGGATCTTGGGGCTGAGGTGATCAAGGTCGAGCGTCCCGGTAACGGTGACGATACGCGTGCCTGGGGCCCGCCCTTCCTTAAGGATGCTTATGGCGAGAACACCAGTGAGGCGGCGTACTACCTATCCGCTAATCGTAATAAAGAGTCGGTGACTATCGATTTTACGCAACCGGAGGGTCAGCAATTGGTGCGGGACCTGGCGGCCAAGTCCGACATCCTGATCGAGAACTTCAAGGTCGGTGGCCTGGCGGCATATGGGCTGGACTATGAGTCACTCAAGGCCGTTAATCCGGAGTTGATCTATTGCTCCATCACTGGGTTTGGCCAGACCGGACCGTATGCCGGCCGTGCGGGCTACGACTTCATGATCCAGGGGCTGGGCGGGCTGATGAGTCTGACCGGTCGACCGGAGGGTGATGAGGGTGCGGGGCCGGTGAAGGTTGGGGTGGCGTTAACTGACATCCTTACTGGGCTCTACTCGACGGTGGCGATTCTTGCTGCGCTGGCGCATCGCGATCACGACGGTGGCGGTCAGCATATCGATATGGCATTGCTTGATGTGCAGGTGGCGTGTCTGGCTAATCAGGCGATGAATTACCTAACGACAGGGGTGTCCCCAAAGCGTCTGGGTAACGCTCATCCGAATATCGTGCCTTATCAGGACTTCCCTACAGCCGATGGTGATTTCATTCTGACGGTGGGAAATGACAGCCAATTTCGCAAGTTCGCCGAAGTGGCTGGTCAGCCGCAGTGGGCGGATGATCCGCGCTTCTCTACTAATAAGGTACGAGTGGCTAACCGTGCAGAGCTGATTCCGTTGATTCGCCAGGCTACTGTCTTCAAAACGACGGCTGAGTGGGTGTCGCGGCTGGAGCGGGTGGGTGTGCCTTGTGGGCCGATCAATGATTTGGCCCAGGTGTTTGCTGATCCGCAGGTCAAGGCGCGTGGGTTGGCTATGCAGCTACCACATGCGCTGGCGGGGATGGTGCCTCAGGTTGCCAGCCCCATTCGGTTGTCCAAGACGCCTGTGGAGTACCGCAGTGCGCCTCCGCTGTTGGGTGAGCATACAGCTCAGGTACTACAGCGTGTGCTCGGGTTGGGGGCTGCGAATGTGGCTGCTTTAAGGGGGGCAGGTGTCATCTAGATGTTCTGTTCTATATATAAGGCGCTCGGTTGACCATTTTTTAATCAATCCTAGCCAATTGATAGATATAGCAAATTAAAAGGTTGACGTGAGATTCTGGGAGCCTATAATTCGCCCCACTTCCGGTGCAGTCGAAACGGAAAACTCCTTGGTAAACAATGAGTTACGCAGTTTTCGGCAGTAGGTTGCTTCAGTTCATCGAAGCCAAAAGGAAGTTGAAAAAGAGGTGTTGACAGCAGCGTGTAACGCTGTAGAATTCGCCTCCCGCTGATGAGAGATCAGAAGCGCAAGTGGTTGAAGTTGTTGAAGAAATCTTCGAAAGCTTCTGAAAATAATCACTTGACAGCAAATGAGGCTGCTGTAGAATGTGCGCCTCGGTTGAGACGAAAGATCTTAACCAATCGCTCTTTAACAACTGAATCAAGCAATTCGTGTGGGTGCTTGTGGAGTCAGACTGATAGTCAACAAGATTATCAGCATCACAAGTTACTCCGCGAGAAATCAAAGATGTAACCAACGATTGCTGAGCCAAGTTTAGGGTTTCTTAAAAACCCAAAGATGTTTGAACTGAAGAGTTTGATCATGGCTCAGATTGAACGCTGGCGGCAGGCCTAACACATGCAAGTCGAGCGGTAGAGAGAAGCTTGCTTCTCTTGAGAGCGGCGGACGGGTGAGTAATGCCTAGGAATCTGCCTGGTAGTGGGGGATAACGTTCGGAAACGGACGCTAATACCGCATACGTCCTACGGGAGAAAGCAGGGGACCTTCGGGCCTTGCGCTATCAGATGAGCCTAGGTCGGATTAGCTAGTTGGTGAGGTAATGGCTCACCAAGGCGACGATCCGTAACTGGTCTGAGAGGATGATCAGTCACACTGGAACTGAGACACGGTCCAGACTCCTACGGGAGGCAGCAGTGGGGAATATTGGACAATGGGCGAAAGCCTGATCCAGCCATGCCGCGTGTGTGAAGAAGGTCTTCGGATTGTAAAGCACTTTAAGTTGGGAGGAAGGGCAGTTACCTAATACGTGATTGTTTTGACGTTACCGACAGAATAAGCACCGGCTAACTCTGTGCCAGCAGCCGCGGTAATACAGAGGGTGCAAGCGTTAATCGGAATTACTGGGCGTAAAGCGCGCGTAGGTGGTTTGTTAAGTTGGATGTGAAATCCCCGGGCTCAACCTGGGAACTGCATTCAAAACTGACTGACTAGAGTATGGTAGAGGGTGGTGGAATTTCCTGTGTAGCGGTGAAATGCGTAGATATAGGAAGGAACACCAGTGGCGAAGGCGACCACCTGGACTGATACTGACACTGAGGTGCGAAAGCGTGGGGAGCAAACAGGATTAGATACCCTGGTAGTCCACGCCGTAAACGATGTCAACTAGCCGTTGGGAGCCTTGAGCTCTTAGTGGCGCAGCTAACGCATTAAGTTGACCGCCTGGGGAGTACGGCCGCAAGGTTAAAACTCAAATGAATTGACGGGGGCCCGCACAAGCGGTGGAGCATGTGGTTTAATTCGAAGCAACGCGAAGAACCTTACCAGGCCTTGACATCCAATGAACTTTCTAGAGATAGATTGGTGCCTTCGGGAACATTGAGACAGGTGCTGCATGGCTGTCGTCAGCTCGTGTCGTGAGATGTTGGGTTAAGTCCCGTAACGAGCGCAACCCTTGTCCTTAGTTACCAGCACGTAATGGTGGGCACTCTAAGGAGACTGCCGGTGACAAACCGGAGGAAGGTGGGGATGACGTCAAGTCATCATGGCCCTTACGGCCTGGGCTACACACGTGCTACAATGGTCGGTACAGAGGGTTGCCAAGCCGCGAGGTGGAGCTAATCCCATAAAACCGATCGTAGTCCGGATCGCAGTCTGCAACTCGACTGCGTGAAGTCGGAATCGCTAGTAATCGCGAATCAGAATGTCGCGGTGAATACGTTCCCGGGCCTTGTACACACCGCCCGTCACACCATGGGAGTGGGTTGCACCAGAAGTAGCTAGTCTAACCTTCGGGAGGACGGTTACCACGGTGTGATTCATGACTGGGGTGAAGTCGTAACAAGGTAGCCGTAGGGGAACCTGCGGCTGGATCACCTCCTTAATCGACGACATCAGCTGCTCCATAAGTTCCCACACGAATTGCTTGATTCATTGAAGAAGACGATAAAGAAGCAGCCCGAAATTGGGTCTGTAGCTCAGTTGGTTAGAGCGCACCCCTGATAAGGGTGAGGTCGGCAGTTCGAATCTGCCCAGACCCACCAATTTTGTGTGGGAAACGCCTGTAGAAATACGGGGCCATAGCTCAGCTGGGAGAGCGCCTGCCTTGCACGCAGGAGGTCAACGGTTCGATCCCGTTTGGCTCCACCACTACTGCTTCTGTTTGTTGAAAGCTTAGAAATGAGCATTCCATTGTTATGATGGTGAATGTTGATTTCTAGTCTTTGATTAGATCGTTCTTTAAAAATTTGGGTATGTGATAGAAAGATAGACTGAACGTTACTTTCACTGGTAACGGATCAGGCTAAGGTAAAATTTGTGAGTGGCTCGAAAGAGCCAAATCGAATTTTCGGCGAATGTTGTCTTCACAGTATAACCAGATTGCTTGGGGTTATATGGTCAAGTGAAGAAGCGCATACGGTGGATGCCTTGGCAGTCAGAGGCGATGAAAGACGTGGTAGCCTGCGAAAAGCTTCGGGGAGTCGGCAAACAGACTTTGATCCGGAGATGTCTGAATGGGGGAACCCAGCCATCATAAGATGGTTATCTTACGCTGAATACATAGGCGTAAGAGGCGAACCAGGGGAACTGAAACATCTAAGTACCCTGAGGAAAAGAAATCAACCGAGATTCCCTTAGTAGTGGCGAGCGAACGGGGACTAGCCCTTAAGTGGCTTTGAGATTAGCGGAACGCTCTGGAAAGTGCGGCCATAGTGGGTGATAGCCCTGTACGCGAAAATCTCTTAGTCATGAAATCGAGTAGGACGGAGCACGAGAAACTTTGTCTGAATATGGGGGGACCATCCTCCAAGGCTAAATACTACTGACTGACCGATAGTGAACTAGTACCGTGAGGGAAAGGCGAAAAGAACCCCGGAGAGGGGAGTGAAATAGATCCTGAAACCGTATGCGTACAAGCAGTGGGAGCCCACTTTGTTGGGTGACTGCGTACCTTTTGTATAATGGGTCAGCGACTTATTTTCAGTGGCGAGCTTAACCGAATAGGGGAGGCGTAGCGAAAGCGAGTCTTAATAGGGCGTCTAGTCGCTGGGAATAGACCCGAAACCGGGCGATCTATCCATGGGCAGGTTGAAGGTTGGGTAACACTAACTGGAGGACCGAACCGACTACCGTTGAAAAGTTAGCGGATGACCTGTGGATCGGAGTGAAAGGCTAATCAAGCTCGGAGATAGCTGGTTCTCCTCGAAAGCTATTTAGGTAGCGCCTCATGTATCACTGTAGGGGGTAGAGCACTGTTTCGGCTAGGGGGTCATCCCGACTTACCAAACCGATGCAAACTCCGAATACCTACAAGTGCCGAGCATGGGAGACACACGGCGGGTGCTAACGTCCGTCGTGAAAAGGGAAACAACCCAGACCGTCAGCTAAGGTCCCAAAGTTATGGTTAAGTGGGAAACGATGTGGGAAGGCTTAGACAGCTAGGAGGTTGGCTTAGAAGCAGCCACCCTTTAAAGAAAGCGTAATAGCTCACTAGTCGAGTCGGCCTGCGCGGAAGATGTAACGGGGCTCAAACCATACACCGAAGCTACGGGTATCACGTAAGTGATGCGGTAGAGGAGCGTTCTGTAAGCCTGTGAAGGTGAGTTGAGAAGCTTGCTGGAGGTATCAGAAGTGCGAATGCTGACATGAGTAACGACAATGGGTGTGAAAAACACCCACGCCGAAAGACCAAGGTTTCCTGCGCAACGTTAATCGACGCAGGGTTAGTCGGTCCCTAAGGCGAGGCTGAAAAGCGTAGTCGATGGAAAACAGGTTAATATTCCTGTACTTCTGGTTATTGCGATGGAGGGACGGAGAAGGCTAGGCCAGCTTGGCGTTGGTTGTCCAAGTTTAAGGTGGTAGGCTGAGATCTTAGGTAAATCCGGGATCTTAAGGCCGAGAGCTGATGACGAGTTAACTTTTAGTTAACGAAGTGGTTGATGCCATGCTTCCAAGAAAAGCTTCTAAGCTTCAGGTAACCAGGAACCGTACCCCAAACCGACACAGGTGGTTGGGTAGAGAATACCAAGGCGCTTGAGAGAACTCGGGTGAAGGAACTAGGCAAAATGGCACCGTAACTTCGGGAGAAGGTGCGCCGGTGAGGGTGAAGGACTTGCTCCGTAAGCTCATGCCGGTCGAAGATACCAGGCCGCTGCGACTGTTTATTAAAAACACAGCACTCTGCAAACACGAAAGTGGACGTATAGGGTGTGACGCCTGCCCGGTGCCGGAAGGTTAATTGATGGGGTTAGCTAACGCGAAGCTCTTGATCGAAGCCCCGGTAAACGGCGGCCGTAACTATAACGGTCCTAAGGTAGCGAAATTCCTTGTCGGGTAAGTTCCGACCTGCACGAATGGCGTAACGATGGCGGCGCTGTCTCCACCCGAGACTCAGTGAAATTGAAATCGCTGTGAAGATGCAGTGTATCCGCGGCTAGACGGAAAGACCCCGTGAACCTTTACTATAGCTTTGCACTGGACTTTGAATTTGCTTGTGTAGGATAGGTGGGAGGCTTTGAAGCGTGGACGCCAGTCTGCGTGGAGCCAACCTTGAAATACCACCCTGGCAACTTTGAGGTTCTAACTCAGGTCCGTTATCCGGATCGAGGACAGTGTATGGTGGGTAGTTTGACTGGGGCGGTCTCCTCCTAAAGAGTAACGGAGGAGTACGAAGGTGCGCTCAGACCGGTCGGAAATCGGTCGTAGAGTATAAAGGCAAAAGCGCGCTTGACTGCGAGACAGACACGTCGAGCAGGTACGAAAGTAGGTCTTAGTGATCCGGTGGTTCTGTATGGAAGGGCCATCGCTCAACGGATAAAAGGTACTCCGGGGATAACAGGCTGATACCGCCCAAGAGTTCATATCGACGGCGGTGTTTGGCACCTCGATGTCGGCTCATCACATCCTGGGGCTGAAGCCGGTCCCAAGGGTATGGCTGTTCGCCATTTAAAGTGGTACGCGAGCTGGGTTTAGAACGTCGTGAGACAGTTCGGTCCCTATCTGCCGTGGACGTTTGAGATTTGAGAGGGGCTGCTCCTAGTACGAGAGGACCGGAGTGGACGAACCTCTGGTGTTCCGGTTGTCACGCCAGTGGCATTGCCGGGTAGCTATGTTCGGAATAGATAACCGCTGAAAGCATCTAAGCGGGAAACTAGCCTCAAGATGAGATCTCACTGGAACCTTGAGTTCCCTAAAGGGCCGTCGAAGACTACGACGTTGATAGGTTGGGTGTGTAAGCGCTGTGAGGCGTTGAGCTAACCAATACTAATTGCCCGTGAGGCTTGACCATATAACACCCAAGCAATTTGCTTGCTTCGAGCTGAAAAGCGAAAGAGCACCAGATTGCGGTGTGTGAAGACGAAATGAACCGAAAGTTCGACTCTTGCAAACACCGAAAGCTATCACATACCCAATTTGCTGAAGCGAGGCCAGCTGGTCACGACTCAGTACCCGAATTTCTTGACGACCATAGAGCATTGGAACCACCTGATCCCATCCCGAACTCAGTAGTGAAACGATGCATCGCCGATGGTAGTGTGGGGTTTCCCCATGTGAGAGTAGGTCATCGTCAAGATTAAATTCCGAAACCCCATTTGCGAAAGCAGATGGGGTTTTGTTTTATGTAGAAACTCATGAATCTCATCGGCGCGATGCGAATGCAACGATCCGATACACAGAATTTCTTGACGACCATAGAGCATTGGAACCACCTGATCCCATCCCGAACTCAGTAGTGAAACGATGCATCGCCGATGGTAGTGTGGGGTTTCCCCATGTGAGAGTAGGTCATCGTCAAGATTAAATTCCAAAACCCCTGTCTGTTATACAGACAGGGGTTTTGTCGTTTAGAGGCGCTGGTGGGTGGGGGTCACAACAATGGCTCAGAACTGGTAACTTACCTTGCGCTTACGCTGCGCTCTTCACCCAGATAGCAGAAGTTCAGACTGGCATAGGACGCTACATAAGTTTCATTGGTCAGATTCTTAGCATTCAGCCTCACATCCACGCCCTTCAAGTCGACGTTACCTTAAAGGTATAGCTGCCCAAGAACTTAGCTCCATATGTGCTTCCAATTCCAGCCCCAGCGAGCGTACAGCGCCGACAGCACGATAAAAGCTTTCCTGCGTTAGCTTGGTTGCCAGATTTTCCTGATCAATTCGATCAGGTCTTGCAGATAAGACCCGGTCTGCTCCACCCGGCGCAAGTAGCTGGTAGGGCTGTAATAGCGGATAGCAGAGTTACCATAGGCTGGGTTAAACGCATTGATTGGCTCAAGCGACCCACTTGTCCAATCCACCACTGTTTACGCCCTTGATAGCCCGCACCTATCAGCATGGTTTGCTTGGTCGCCCTAGTGGAGATAGGCCTGTAACGTCAGTGAAGTGTCATCGGTAAAGTCGATGCTCAGACGGGACATCTGCGCCCATAGAGTAGTGAGGAAGGACCCTTGAGAATGTCCACGCGCTCCAAGAAGTACGGATCAACTTACATCGTGCTATAGGTGCCTCTGTCCCTCATGGACTTCAAGCCATCAAGGTAAATGTTATCCACCGAGCGATCATTTAAGCAGCGCATCACACTGTAACCCCACCGAGTGCCGGTCCTGAGTTTGCGCTGGCATGCTGGACATAGTGACGCCTATCGGTCGTGAGAACTGATTGAGTACCTGGCTCAGTGGGCCTGCAGCTATCTTGTAGGGTTGATTGACCTGCTCGGTGCGGGCTTCTGCCGCTGAGACACTGATGAGTACCGTACCGCTACCCAGCGCTTTCAACAGCAATGCTGCGCGTATGGCTTGACCCAATAGCGGGTAAGAAGAGTCGAGTGTGTTGCGGGGAAAACACGCTGGCATGTTCAGCATCTGTAGATGCCTGGTGAGCGCAGATTGACTGGCTCACTGTCTAAGCCGGACTCACGGAAAAAAGCCGCCAAAAAAGTGAAAAATTAGACCCTTCGCTCCAGGCTCACCCACCAACGCGTGCGATAGCGCACGTGTACCGGCAGTATGCGTGGCAGTATCGCTAGCAATTTATCGGTGTCCTCCAGGCGGAATGCACCCGACAGCCGTAGATCTGCAATATCCATTGAGCAGCCCAGATAACCAGGGCGATAACGCCCAACTTCTGCAAGGAAGTCGATCAATCGCATATTTCGGGTCACTAGCAGCCCATCTGACCAAGCAGCAACGTCCATATCTCGCGGCGGAGCAAGCATGGCTTCGGTCTGACGCACGACGTAACTCTCACCTGCGTGAACGCGCGTCGAAAGTCCATCCGGCCTGTGCGGTGAGTGAATCGCTACAGTACCGCTGACCACATTCAAGCGTGTGCGGTCACTGTACTGACGAACTGTAAAACGCCCTTCGATGCCTTCCAGCAAGCCGTGTTGAGCTTGAACCAACAATGGGGCAGAGGAAGCAGCACTGCAGGTCACCAGTATTTCCCCACGCACCAATGTGATCAGACGCTGCTGCGGATTGAAGTCCAGGTCTACCGCGCTGTCTGTGTTGAGTTGCAGGCGAGTGCCATCGGGCAATTGCATGCTGCGGCGCTCGCCGGGGGCTGTTGCGAGGTCAGAAGTCCAGCGCTGCAAACCGGTCAGGTCCCGGCTTAGCCATACTGTTGAGCCCACCAGCAGTGCGCCGGCCAATAACTTCAGTGCCTGCCGCCGTCCCAGGCCTTGTGTACTGTTTTCCAGTGCTTTATGTACCCCGGGGATCGCGGTCAGATGGCTATTGAGCTCCTGTTGTAGCGCCAGTACCCGTTGCCAGGCCAGTTCGTGATCATGATGAGCTTCGCGCCATTGCTCGCATTGCAGGCGCAGCCGTGTATTGGCGGGGTTGTGACGTAAGCGCAGCATCCAACTGATGGCCTGCTTGACCACCCTAGAGTCTGGCCCGGAGCGTGTGGTGTTATTCATTGGCGCCGTAACGCAGGACGGAGCAGTAGTAAAGCGCCTCGGCGACATAACGCTCAACTGACCTCAGTGATATACCCATCTGTTTTGTGATCAGCTTGTACGTTAGCCAATCACACTGAACCATCAGAAATACCTTACGCACCTTAGGTTTTAACCCTTCCAAAAGCCGGGCGATGTCCTCCAGTAACTCCAATATCAACGCCCGCGCCTCAGCGCTTGGCGCCAGCGCTTCGGACAGATGGGCGATTGACTCGATATCGGCTCGTTCGATCTCCTCGCGGCGCCAGTGATCAACGACCACCCCTCGTGCACTTGTGCGCAACAATGCCCGTAACGCCTTGAGTTCAAAACGTTCGATTCTCTACAGCAGTCGCATGAAGGCGTTTTGAGGCAGTTCTGCTGCATCTGCGACATTGGCCATACGGCCGCGCAGCCACGTGTTAAGCCAGTTGTGGTGGGTGCAGTAAAGCGTCTGCACAACGCTATCTTCACGCGAGGTGTATTCAGAAAGAGGCCTGTAGACGAGCTCGTCCAGACGTCACAGATGTCAATTTGTCTCAGTGCTTGGCAGGCGGAAAAATTTTTTACTTCGCTCCTTGTACGACAACCTTTTGTCGGTTTCCTACCTAAAAAGAAGATCTTTCCCACAAATCACTAAGTTTTACTTCGGTGTGGCCGAAAGCCTGATAAGCCATGTGTGCACCGAAATAGAGCGGCCCGAGACGCTGCCTAGACCGTACATGGAATGCTCCATTCGGCCCGCTCACCCCCCCTTTGGCAAAAAGAAGTCGATGAAATGAATCTCAAGTTCAGTCATAAAATTTTGTTGGCCGCGTCAGGCGTCGTGGTTCTAGCCTTCGCGTTATTTACTCTTTACAACGACTACCTGCAGCGCAGCACCATCAAGCAGAACCTGGAGTCGTCTATCCAGCAGTCGGGTGAGCTCACCGCCAGCAGTGTGCAGAACTGGCTCAGCGGTCGGATATTGGTGCTCGAAAGTCTGACGCAAAACGTTGCCCACCAAGGCAGTGCGGCTGACCTCCCGGGGTTGGTCGATCAACCGGCGTTCACCTCGAACTTCCAGTTCACCTACGTTGGTCAAACCAACGGCGTGTTCACCCAGCGTCCCGACGCAAAGATGCCTGACGGCTACGACCCTCGCCAGCGTCCCTGGTACAAGCAAGCGGTGGCTGCCGATAAGCCCATGCTGACGCCGCCCTATATGGCCGCAGTGGGTGGGCAGATCGTAACGATCGCCATGCCGGTGAAAAAGAACGGCGAGTTGCTCGGTGTGGTCGGCGGTGACCTGAGCCTGCAAACCCTGGTGAAGATCATCAACTCGGTGGACTTCGGCGGTATCGGCCATGCGTTCCTGGTCAGCGGCGACGGCCAAGTCATCGTCAGCCCTGACGAAGACCAAGTGATGAAAAACCTCAAGGACATCTATCCAGGTACCAGCGTCCGTATTGAGAAAGTTAACCAAGAGGTCGTCCTCAAAGGTCAGGACCGCATCCTGTCGTTCACGCCTATTAGCGGTTTGCCCGGTGCTGATTGGTATATCGGTCTGTCGATCGATAAAGACAAAGCCTATGCACCGCTGGGCAAATTCCGCACGTCCGCGTTGATCGCCATGCTGATCGCTGTCGTCGCGATTGCCGTGCTCTTGAGCCTGCTTATTCAAGTATTGCTGCGCCCTCTGACCACCATGGGCATTGCCATGCAGGACATCGCCCAGGGTGAGGGTGACCTGACCCGCCGCTTGACGGTTACCAGCAAAGACGAGTTCGGTGAAGTGGGCAGTGCGTTCAACCGGTTCGTAGAACGTATCCACGCCTCGATCTCCGAAGTGTCTTCAGCAACGCGCCAGGTGCATGACCTGTCCCAGCGTGTGATGGCGTCATCCAACGCTTCGATCATAGGCTCTGACGAGCAGAGCGCACGTACCAACAGCGTCGCCGCAGCAATCAACGAGCTGGGCGCCGCTACTCAGGAAATCGCCCGTAACGCCGCTGACGCCTCACAGCACGCCAGTGGTGCCAGCGAGCAGGCCGACGATGGGCGCAAAGTGGTTGAGCAAACCATCCTGGCAATGTCGGAACTGTCGCAAAAGATCAGCCTGTCCTGCACCCAGATCGAAACGCTGAACGCCAGCACCGACAACATCGGCCACATCCTTGATGTGATCAAAGGCATCTCCCAGCAAACCAACTTGCTGGCATTGAACGCGGCAATCGAAGCAGCACGTGCTGGTGAAGCCGGACGCGGGTTCGCCGTGGTCGCCGATGAGGTGCGTAACCTGGCTCACCGTACCCAGGAGTCGGCTGAAGAGATTCATAAGATGATCACTTCGCTGCAAGTGGGCTCGCGTGAGGCGGTGACCACCATGAATGCCAGCCAGACCTCCAGCGAAGAAAGCGTTCAGGTGGCCAACCAGGCCGGTGAGCGCCTGGTCAGCGTAACGCAGCGAATCGTCGAGATCGACGGCATGAACCAGTCCGTGGCCGCCGCTACTGAGGAACAGACTGCCGTGGTGGAAACCCTCAACGTCGACATCAACCAGATCAACCTGCTGAACCAGCAAGGTGTGACCAACCTCAACGAAACCCTGAAAGACTGCGATGCGCTGTCTCAACAGGCCAATCGGTTGAAGCAGTTGGTCGATAGCTTCAAAATTTGATCTGCTGAGTGTGTAGGAGCGAGCGATCTCGCTCCTATCGCTTACCCAGCAAGCGGCGAACATTCTCCAGGGCGCCATCGGCGAACCCCTGCACAAACTGCTCAAATCCCACCTGTGCTGCGTCTAAGGGCTCGGCAATGATGGTCCAGGTTACCTTGGAGCAGTGCTCTCCAAGAGCGTCTACTTTGATTGCCGCCCACAGCCTGGCCACGCCCAGGGTGTTGTAGATCGTGGTCCAGGTCATGTGCATCGCGTGCTCATCCCAGCTATTTAGCTGTTCCACCACTCGGTTGCCATCGCGGAAAAATTTCGTGCGTAAGGCGCCCACACCGGTGCCGGTCATTTCGATATGCGTCAGGGCCGGTATGAAGGTATCGAAGCCTGCAAACCGCCCCACCGTGTTCCATAGGCGGGTGGCATGGCAGTCGATCACCACAGAGGCCACGATCGGCCGGCCGTTTGGGTTATGAATTAACGTATCGGGTTGCAGCGGTTTCATGAAGTTGTCCTGAAGCGGTTCAGAGAAAGCCGATGGTCTTAAGGTAATTGCAGCCTTTACTCAGAAGCGCCGCGTTCTTTTCGGGGTACTGCTCGCCCATCTGCTGGACGCCGTGTTGTGCGTTGTCATGACGGATCATCAACGTGTCGCCAATGTCTTCATCCAGTCGATCCAGGTAAAACCCGATTACGCCAAACAACGCATTGTCCTGGCCCGCTGTTCGCAGCGCCTGCTGCCAACGCGCAGTACTCACTCGTTCGAACCGATGGCCCGCCCGGCTGAACGCATCCAGGTAGTGATCCCAGCTCAATGGCTGTGGGTTGTGCAGGTTGAATACGCTTTTGTCCGCTTCAAAGCGCGTGCAGTGGTAAGCAATGAATCGAGCCAGGAAGTCCACGGGCATTAGGTCGAAATTCAGATCCAGCCGAGGCAACATTCCCAACTGCAGAGACCCCTTAAGCATCAGCATCAGGCGATTCTTCTGCGGCTGGCAGACACCGTTGCGACTGTTGAAGCTGATATTTCCAGGGCGATGGATATTTACCCAGGCACCTTGCGCGACCGCACGCCCCAACACTCGCTCGGCTGCCCACTTGGATAGGTTGTAGCCATTGCGGATGTACAGCGGCAGGGTGGTCGCAGCCGCTGCTTCGAGCACATACCCTTGCGGGTCGATGCTGCTGGACGCCGACAACGTTGAGACAAAGTTGAAGACCTTCTTGCAGCGGGTTTCGCACAGGCGCAGGCATTCGAATATGGGTTCAACGTTGTCTCTGGCCAGTGACGCGTAGTCCATCACGTGGTTGACCTGCGCCGCGTTATGCACCAGCACGCCAAAGTCTGCGGCGAGCGTGTCATACACTTCGCAGGTCAAACCCAATCGCGGCAGGCTGATGTCGGCGGAGACTACCCGTACCCGGCTCAAGTCCAGGTGTTCCAGGTGGTATTCGCGCAGCGACTGGGTAAAGCGTGCCATTGCAGGCTTCCCCGGCATCTCACGTACCAGGCATGCCACCTCGGTTACACCAGAGGCCAGCAATGCTTCGACAATATGGACGCCGACGAAACTGTTGGCCCCCGTCACAATCACCTTGTGCGGATCACCAGCGCAATTCCTATGCAAGGGAGTGATCACCCAATCCCGTTGGGCATCCAAGACTGCCTGGCCAGAGGATGCGTCGGGTGGTTCTCCGTCCTCCATCAGCGTTGCGAGCGTACGAATCGTCGGAACTTCAATGAAGTGGCTCAACGCGAAACTACGGCCAAATTGCTCGCGTACACGCAACAAGAGAGTCGACAGCAAAATTGAATGGCCGCCCAACGCGAAGAAGCTTTCGTCGATGGACAACTGATGGCTGGGCACACCCAGCAGCTCGCTCCACACCTCGCTCAATCGTGCTTGAAGCGGTGTGTGTGCAGCCCGGTGCGCAGCGCTGAAAATCGGTTGGAAGGGGAGCGCCAGCAGCGTCTTCCGGTCGACCTTGCCGTTGTTGGTGTACGGCATGCCTGGCAGTTCCACCCAGAAACCGGGTTGCATATAGTCCGGTAGCCGGTGGCGCGCATGCTGCTGTAGGGCCACCGGCGTGGCGCCGGGTGCGGGCTGGGCGACAAAGACGCAGATCCTGCTTTCATGGTCGATCACTACCGCCAGTTCGCGATACAGCCGGCTATTGCGTAGGCATTGTTCAATCTCTCGGGGTTCGACCCGGAAACCGCGGATCTTCACCTGATCGTCGCGACGCCCACCCAGCACAATCCCTTGGGCCGTCCACTGTGCCAAGTCGCCGCTGCGGTAGGCCCGCAGCGGTTGGCCGCTCGGCATCAGCAGTTCGACGAATGGGCTGTCAGCCTGATGCGGCGCATTCACATAGCCCAGACTTAATCCGGGGCCGACGATGTACAACTCGCCGATCACCTGTTCATCCACAGGTTGCAGATCGTCATCGAGTATCAGCACCTGGCTATTGGCGATGGGGTGGCCAACGTTGCGATTGTTGTCATCGGGTGCGAGCGTCCGGTGCGTAATCAGCACTGTGGTTTCGGTGGGGCCATAGAGGTTGTGAAGCTGACACTGCGCTGCCAGTCGCTCGACGACATGGGGTTCGCAGGCATCGCCACCGGTGAGCAGGTGCGTCACACCCAAGGGTTGATCCAGCGGCAGGATATTGAGCAGCGCGGGCGGTAGGAAGGCATGGGTAACGCACTGTCGACGGAGCAGTTCCACCAGTTGCTCAGGGTCGCGTCGTTGTTCTTCACTGGGCACGATCAACTGCGCACCTGCAATCAGCGCAGGGAAAATGTCGATCAATGACGAGTCGAAACCCAGGGGCGAAAACTGTACAACGCGGCTCCATTCATCTGGCTTCATGCAGGACCCAAGCCAAGCAGTGAAGTGCGCCAGGTTACCTTGACTGAGGAGCACCCCCTTGGGCTGGCCCGTGCTGCCAGAGGTATAGAGCACCATGCACGGCATATCCGAGCAGGGGCGATTGTGCATCAACGGATGAGCAAATTTGAGGGTGTGTGGCTTAACGGTGCTGACATCGAGTGAAGTGAAATGCGCCCGTAACGGGTGCTGGCCGGTATCCAGCAACACTTGAGCCCCGGCGCTTGCGAGCATGGTCTGATGCCGTTTAAGAGGCTGCTCAGATTCCAGTGGCAGGTACACCGCGCCACAGCCGAGCAGCGCAAGAATGCTGGCGTACAGTTCGATGGACTTTTCCATGCACACGCCAACTATCCACGGTGTTTCAACAGCGTCCAGCAAGGGCTGTAATCGTTGCTGGATTGCTATGGCTTGAAGGTGCAACTCGCGGTAGGTCACCGTGTGCCCGGCGATATTCAGAGCCGTCCGGTCAGCGAAGGCATAAAGGCTGGACTGGAGCTGTTCGATCACAGGCACCTGGGCTTTCTGGATCAGGTTGGGGTCTGCCGTACGATTGAATCGGTGCATAAAGGCCAGCGTCTCCAGCCCCCGCAAGCTCTGCTCGGGCCAGTCAGTGGCAATCGCGCTCGTAGAGAGAGCCCCGGGATCACGTGAAAAACCACTGACGAGCAGCGCGACCCAGTCCACCACTGTGTCTGTGACCTGCCGACGCAGTCGCTGGCCGTTACCACTGGGTTCTTCGGCGATGTCCAGCACGGCAGACAAACGTCGCTCACGGTCATAGGCGCGCAGTTGCAACAGGGGCAACCCGCAATCGGTTACCGGACCGACCCCAAGGCGCAGACTTATACAGGAGGCTTTGCCCACGTCATCCGGCAACGGCAGGCTACCGTCTTCAATCCACAGGTCGATGTTCTTATCGCCCGACACATGCCCGTATTGCTCCAATACGGGCCTGATGGCGCCAAGTGCCTTGCTTGTTCCGAGCCAGCCGATTGTCAGGCACCTCATGGCGACACCGGCAGGTAGTCGTTCAGCGCCTGTGTCACACTTGGCGTTTGCAGCAAGCCGCTGTGTTGCAGGAAACCCATGATATTGCCCATCAATGGGTGCTGGCGGGTGATGGGAAACGCCAGCGCTGCGACTTCATCGCGCAGATTCCCGCGTAGGCGAGCGCTGATGTCGAGGTGCTCGATCAGTTGCAGGTCGAAGTTTTTCTGCAGGTCGTTGGTCAGGTAATGCGCCAGGAATGTGGGCAGTACCTGAGCGATGCTGTCACGGTCGTCCGGGCTCGCGGTTTGCCAGTAAATACGCACCAGCCGGGTCCAGAACTGCGCATGGCGGCCTTCGTCAAACAGGTGGTCGGCCATCAAGCCACGAACGGAAGCTTTGACACTGCTGTCCTTAGAGAACGCTGCGACATCGTGGGTTACGGTGTTTTCGGCGATAGCCACGCCAATCAGTTCTACAGCATCGCTCAGATGGGCGGGGGCCTGCGCCTGTGCCGCCGGCAGCGCACGGCTCAGTTCGATATGCTCCGGCAGGTCGAGCGGTTGTATGCCGGTCATTTCCACTGCCTGTTGCAGGAAATCCAGCGCTACCAGGGCGTGGTAGTCCTCATCCACCACCACCGTCATCGCATCAACGCGACAGGCTAGGGGGAAGGGTAGCGAGAAGCGATTCTTGGCAATATTGCGCGCAGTTTTTTCGACGATTTCGGTTTCAAAAATGACCACGTCGTTGATGAATTTGTAGAAGCTTTGCACCAGCACGAAGTCGCGCCATTGTGCGCAGTGTTCAACAAAGGTCTTGCTGAGTACCAAGGGTTGGCGGCACATCGGATAGATCAGATTGTCATCGTTTTCCAGCAAGCGGCGAGGGCGTGTACGGATGGTCGCGCGGCGTTCCCAGTCGTCGGCGATGGGGGTGTAGCCCGCGGTATTCATGGGCGCACCTCTTGCAGCGCGGCCCGCACCTCGTCCCAGAACGTGATACGGCTTTCTACGGCGGCGAGGGCTGCTTCGTCGGCTTGTTTCGGGTAACTCGGAGCCACTGCCAGCAAGCGTTCGAGCAACTGCTCAGCTGCCGGCCCATGATGCTCAGCGTCTAACTCAATGTGGCGCTCGAAGTAGCCGCGCAAGGTGGGTGCTTGGCGATGGATAAACGTATCAGTCTGCAGGATGCGTTCGAACATGCGTGGGACGACACACTCACGGCCATGAAGGAATACGGCGGCTACACAATGGGTGGGTGCGTTCAGTGCCATGTGCAATGTGTCGCTGACGAAGCGTGCAGCACCAGCAGGAGCGTTCGACATGCTCAGGGCAGTATTTGCATCAACGCCTTGGTGTTGCAGTGCAATGAAACGGTTTATCGACGAGGTGCTGGCGCCGACTTCGACCATGGCTTCCAAGTACAACTCGAAGTGGCTGCAATAGCCTTGCCTGGGGTGTGAGTCCGACTCTTCGCCCAGCACTATCTCATTGATCAGGCGTGCAGCGTTCGGGTCGGCCGGTGGCAGCCAAGGCAGGCGAGTGCATGTCAGGTCCTGTTGCAGGCGTTTGGTGAGTGTCATGAAGTCCCAAACTGCAAACACATGGTGCTCCATGAATAGTTGTAATTTTTGCAGTGAGGTTATTTCCAGAAATAACGGATGGTTGCACAACTTCAGTTTTCTTTTTTCAAGTAATGGTGGGTACATGGTTGATGCCTATGAGTTGTTGCGTCTGCTGTTTAAGCAGTATTGGGTTGTTGTGAGTGGCAAGGAGATAAAGAGATATAAGCCAGACTTGGCGCGCACAAACGCTCGCGCGATTGGGGCTGCGCCGTCGAGTTAAGTGTCTGGTTTAGTGGCGGTGGATAATAAGCGGGTTAAACAAGTTGGTAAGCATATGAATGCATTAGATGTTTTGCTAAATAATATTAGCTGTCGGCAACTTGCATTATAAGAGTGAGAAGTTTCTTCGGCGCGGGGTGTGCTACCTGATCAGGTAGGAAGCCCCGCAGCTCTTGAGCGTCAAGACGAGAGACCTGGCGCTTTGTTATGGGGTGTTTTTTACAGTGGTATTCGGGCTGTTGAGATAGGCTGTGATCACTTCCATTCCGCGCATCAAGTGATTACGCAGTGTCAGGATGCTTTCGTCGGTTTTCCTCTGCGCCACAAGGTTTAGCAGTTCACGGTGATCTTCCTGGGATGTCTCACCCAGCCCCATCGCTTCTAGGTTGAAACGCAGGAAGCGCTCTTCCTCATTTAACCCGTGCTCTACCAATTTGAGTAGCCGTTGGTTAGGCGCCTTGCTGTAAAGGGTCATGTGAAACAGGCGGTTGAGACGACCGATCTCGGTGTAGTCCTTTTCCTGTTCGAGGGCACAAATGAAATTCTCTGCATCGGCCAGATCTGCTTCGGTCAGCAAGGGAATCGACAAGCGTAGCGCTTCAGACTCCAGCAACAGTCGCAGCTCATAGGTCTCAGCTGAGTTGTCTTCGATCAACGGTGCCACGACGGCGCCCTTGTGGGTGACCACATGCAGCAGTGACTGCGCCTCTAACTGGCGCAAGGCTTCACGCACGGGCATGCGGCTGACCCCGAACAGGCTGGCGAGCTCCTGCTGGCGCATGGCGGTACCGCAGGGCAACCGGCCATCGAGGATGGCATTGCGCAATGTTTCTTCAATCACGGAGCGAGCGAGATGGGCGGGAATAGGACCGCTGATCTTGATGCTGTTCAAAGGGTTCGGCTTCTGCGTCACGGCTACGCTATCCTCCTTATTCAAAGAGTGGTGGCTAATTGGATCCAATGCACACTAGTGGCTGCCAATAAGCTTGTCAAACGGCCACGGTTTCGGCTTGTAAGCGTTTCAACGCGGGGCTCCGGCGGCCCACATCCGAGCTTTCCGGGGTCTTACACGCTGCTGCCATGTTGCGACATTCCCGCATATCGATATTCATTAACGGTATTTAAAATGCCGTTCTTATACCTATAAAGTCACTCTCCTGTCTGACCGGGAGTGAACTCATGTCTGCCACCTCTACTGTTCCAACAGCGATCTTTTCCGCCCAGGATTTCGAGGTTCGCCCGCTGCCCGGCAGCGTCGGTGCGGAGATTATCGGTCTGGACCTGTCCCGGCCAGTCAATGACCAGGATTTCGCGCGTATTCATCGCGCGCACCTGGATCACCATGTGGTGGTCTTTCGCGACCAGCGCATCACCCCCGAACAACAGATTGCCTTCAGTCGCCGTTTTGGCGTGCTGCAGATCCACGTACTCAAACAGTTTCTGCTGGCCAACCACCCGGAAATCCTGATCGTTTCCAACATTATCGAAAACGGCCAATCCATCGGCCTGGGTGACGCGGGTAAATTCTGGCATTCGGATCTGTCCTATAAAGAACTGCCGAGCCTTGGCTCGATGCTCCATGCGCAGGAGTTGCCCTCTGAAGGGGGCGATACTTTGTTCGCCGACATGCACAAAGCCTGGGATCAACTGCCCGAGCACCTGCGCAAAGCTGTCGAAGGCCGCAGCGCCGCCCATTCCTACACCGCGCGCTACAGCGAGACCAAGTTCGAAGGCAATTGGCGCCCCACGCTTACTCCCGAGCAGTTGGCGCAAGTCGCAGAAGTGGTACACCCGATTGTGCGCACCCACCCGGAAAACGGCCGCAAAGCGTTGTTCGTCAGTGAAGGGTTCACCACCCGCATCGTCGGCCTGCCGGAAGACGAAAGCCGCGATCTGCTGGCTCAGCTGTACGCCCACAGCGTGCTGCCGCACAACATCTATCGCCACCAATGGCAGCCCCACGACCTGGTGTTCTGGGACAACCGTTCGCTGATCCACTTGGCCGCCGGTTGCCCGAGCCATCTGCGCCGCAAGCTGTTTCGCACCACCATCCAGGGCGACGCGCCTTTCTGATTCGGAGCATGACCATGTCCAGGAACATTCCATTTGCACGATTGGCCGCCACAGTTGGATTGGGTATCAGTCTGTTGGCGGGCAGCCTCGTCGCTCCAACAGCGGCCCAGGCCGAAGGCGAGATCCGCATCGCCGAACAATTCGGCATCGTCTACCTGCTGCTCAACGTGGTGCGCGACCAGAACCTCATCGAGAAATACGGCAAGCAGGAAGGCATCGACATCAAGGTCGACTGGACCCAACTTTCCGGTGGCGCGGCAGTCAACGATGCGCTGCTGTCCGGCTCCATCGATATCGCCGGTGCCGGTGTCGGTCCGCTGCTGACCATCTGGGATCGCACCCACGGTAAGCAGAACGTCAAGGCCGTAGCGTCCCTGGGTAACTTCCCGTACTACCTGGTCAGCAACAATCCCAAGGTCAAAACCATTGCCGATTTCACCGACCAGGACCGTATCGCCGTGCCTGCGGTGGGCGTTTCGGTACAGTCGCGCTTCCTGCAATACGCCGCCGCCAAGCAGTGGGGTGATAAGGAATTCAATCGCCTTGACAAGTACACCGTCGCCGTCCCGCACCCTGACGCCACCGCCGCATTGATCGCAGGCGGTACTGAACTGACCGGGCACTTTTCCAACCCGCCATTCCAGGACCAAGCCCTGGCCAACCCCAATGTGCATGTGGTGCTGAACACCTATGACCTGCTGGGGCCGAACTCACCGACGGTGTTGTTCGCCACCGAAAAATTCCGCAACGACAACCCGAAAACCTACAAGGCCTTTGTGGACGCGTTGACCGAAGCCGCACAATTCGCCCAGAACGATAAGGGCGCCGCAGCCGACACTTACATCCGCGTGACCAAGGCCAAGATCGACCGCGCCGAGCTGCTCAAGATCATCGACAACCCACAGTTCGAGTTCAGCGTCACGCCGAAAAACACCTACCCGCTGGCGGAATTCCTCTACCGCGTCGGCGCCATCAAAAACAAGCCTGAATCGTGGAAGGACTATTTCTTCCAGGACGCCAAGCCCCTGCAAGGAAGCTGAGATGAACGCGCCCTTGCAAGGCCACACGGCCAGCGACCTGCACACCGCCGAGCCGTTGCTGGCGGTGGATAGCGTCAGCCTCGAATACCGTACTCCCGAGCGCGTGGTACGGGCTACGCACCAAGTCAGTTTCGAGATCGATCCGGCTGACCGTTACGTGCTGCTGGGCCCTTCGGGCTGCGGCAAATCCACGTTGCTCAAGTCCATCGCCGGGTTTATCAAACCGTGCGAAGGCGAGATTCGTTTGCTGGGGCAAAAGGTCGAACAACCCGGCCCGGACCGCATTGTGGTGTTCCAGGAATTCGACCAACTGCCACCGTGGAAAACCGTCAAACAGAACGTGATGTTCCCACTGTTGGCGTCCAAGACCCTCAAGCGCCGTGAGGCCGAAGAACGCGCGCTGCACTACCTGGACAAGGTGGGCCTGAGTGCCTTCGCCGACGCTTACCCCCACACGCTTTCCGGCGGCATGAAAGCCCGTGTGGCCATCGCCCGCGCGCTGGCCATGCAGCCGAAAATCCTGCTGATGGACGAACCCTTCGCCGCCCTTGATGCCCTGACCCGGCGCAAGATGCAGGAAGAATTGCTGCTGCTCTGGGAGGAGGTGCGCTTCACCTTGTTGTTCGTCACCCACTCCATCGAAGAAGCACTCGTGGTGGGCAATCGCATTCTGTTGCTGTCCCCCCATCCGGGGCGCGTACGTGCAGAAATCCACAGCCATCAATACGACCTGCACAGCTTGGGCGGTGTGGACTTCCAGGCGTCGGCGCGGCGTATTCATCGCTTGTTGTTCGATGAAACCAGCGCAGCGGAACCCGAGTTGGGTTTTGCCGACATCCGCATCGCTTACTAAGGGGGTAACCCATGCGCCAGGAATATGAAGTCACCCTCGAACCGCTGCTCAGTGTCCCCGTGGAGCGCGAGTTGCGCCTGCGCCAACGCCTTTGGCAACAAGGCTGGCTGCGCAAGGGCCTGATCCTGATCGTGCTTGCGATCCTCTGGGAAGTCGTGGCGCGCTATCAGAACAACGACTTGCTGCTGCCGAGTTTTCTGCAGACTTTTAATGCGCTGTCCGACGGCCTGCTCAGCGGTGAACTGCTGAGCAAGGTGAGTATCTCGCTGGTGGTGCTGATCAAGGGTTACCTGATCGGCATAGTGCTGGCCTTTGCCCTGACCACCTTGGCTGTGTCGACCCAATTGGGCCGCGACCTGCTGAGCACCCTGACCTCGATGTTCAATCCACTGCCGGCCATTGCGTTGCTGCCGCTGGCGCTGCTGTGGTTCGGCCTGGGCCAGAACAGCCTGATTTTCGTGCTGGTGCATTCGGTGTTGTGGGCGCTGGCGCTCAACACCTATTCGGGGTTCCTCGGTGTGTCCGAGACGCTGCGCATGGCGGGTCGCAACTATGGTCTGAAGGGCATGCGCTTTGTGCTGTTTATCCTGATCCCGGCTGCACTGCCGTCGATCCTCGCCGGCCTGAAAATCGGCTGGGCGTTTGCCTGGCGCACGCTGATCGCCGCCGAGTTGGTGTTCGGCGCCACCAGCGGCAAGGGCGGGCTGGGTTGGTACATCTTCCAGAACCGCAATGAGCTGTATACCGACAAGGTGTTTGCCGGGTTGGCGGTGGTGATCCTGATCGGCCTACTGGTGGAAAACCTCGTGTTTGACACCTTCGAGCGGCTCACCGTGAAGCGTTGGGGCATGCAGCGCTAAACAGGAATGATTGCTCTTTGTCCGACGTGAACCTGATAATGCCGGCCGAATTCGACGCTGCTCCGGCGTCGGATAGGCTTGGTAAAAGGATTTACGACGATGCGTTTTTTTGTCTTGGCTGCGGCCTTGTTGCTGTCGACCTCTGCGTTGGCCGAGTTCATACCCGAAACGGTATCGATGCCCAAGCCGGTCTACCCTGGCAACCTGACTAACACCCAAGGGCATGCGCGCATCAGCCTGAACATTCACAGCGACGGCACCGTCAGTGACGTCAAAGCACTCAGCGCCACCAAGCCGGAGTTCGGTGAGGCGGCCGTGGCTGCAGCCTCAAAATGGCGCTTCAAACCCTGGACGGTGAATGCCGATCGGCCAGAGGTAATCGATGCTCAGAACGACATGATTTTCTCGCCCGTACCGACGAGTGAAGAAAGTACGCGACTGACCTTTACGCAAACCACCTATCAATCCTGCAGCGCGTTGAACGAGGAAGTCAGCCAGTTCCGGCGCGATCATCCCTCCCGGCCACTGATCGCCATGAAGAGCTTTGCCATTACCCGTGTGGCAGTGATGTTCCCGGCGTTAAGCGGTAAAAGCGACTACAACGAAGGCCTGTCCAAGGCCGACGAGCTTGAAAGCGCTCTGCCGGACATCGTGCGCAAATGCCAGGCCAATCCCAAACGAACCTACGCCGACTACCTGCCACGCAACCTCAAGCGTTACCTGTAAAGCCTGCTACGATTGCGCCCAGTTCACTCCCTTCTGATCACGAGTGCTTGGCATGCAACTACCGGACATGAACCTGCTGGTCGCCCTCGACGCCTTGCTCGACGAGGGCAGTGTGGTCGGCGCCGCCCGGCGGATGAACCTCAGTCCGGCAGCCATGAGCCGTACCCTCACGCGTATCCGCGAAGCGGTGGGCGACCCGATTCTGGTGCGGGCCGGTCGGGGCCTGGTGCCAACGCCCAAGGCCCTGCAACTGCAAGGTCAGGTGCGCAACGTGGTGGAACAGGCGGCGCTGCTGTTTCGGTCGGCGGATCAAGTGGACCTGACCACCCTGCGCCGTCGCTTCAGCGTGCGCGCTAATGACTTTTTTATTGGCGTGTATGGCGGTCGTCTCTTCGACACCATGGAGCGTATGGCACCGCTGTGTGAGCTGTGTTTCGTGCCAGAAGGCGACACCGACGACGAAGCGTTGCGCGAAGGACGCTTGGATTTGCGCGTGAGCAACACCCAGCCGGCAAGCCCCGAGGTCAAGGTGCAGAACCTGTTCTCCACCACCTTCGTCGGCCTGGCCCGGCAGGATCACCCGTTATTCGACGAGGAGATCACCGCCGCACGTTTCGCCAGTTACTCCCACATCAGCATCTCGCGACGCGGCATCGCCCGGGGGCCGATCGATACCGCGCTGAATGCCCAGGGTTTGGAGCGCCGTGTGGCGATGATCGCCCCGGGGTTTCACGGTGCGATGTTCATGCTGCCTGACTCCGACTTGATCCTGCCGGTGCCCAAGGAGGCGCTCTACAGCGCTAATCGCCTGAAGCTGCCCCTGCGCGCCTTCCCGCTGCCGATCTCTTTGCCGACCCTTGTCCTGGCCCAATCCTGGCACCCTCGCTTCGATAAAGACCCCGCTCACAAATGGCTGCGCGAAACCATGCGCGAGAGCTGCCACGCCACGTGGCTGGAAGCCCAGCCGACCTGAACATCAAGCGTACACAGGGCAAATGTGAGAGGGCGCTTGCCCCCGATCGCGGTGGATCAGACAGAGAGTCTGAGCCTGCCACACGGCAATCGGGGCAAGCCCCCTCCCACGAGAGATCTGTGATGGATTCAGGATTGCGTCTGGCGCACTTATACCCTGCCAACATGTAACTTTTTGTCATGTGTGTGCCTGATTAAACTGCTCGGGTATTTCTAATCCTGAGTTACCCGTTCATGACTTCCCTCGCTGCCCCCACCCTCGCGGCCGCAGCCAAATCCACCGCCATCACCCCGCCCGTATTCGGCCCGCGCATCATCATCGGCCTGGTCGGCGTGTTGTTGGCGGTGCTGGTGTCCGGTCTCAACGAGATGGTCACTAAGGTGGCCCTCGCCGATATCCGTGGTGCGCTTTACATCGGTTTTGACGAAGGCACCTGGCTTGTCGCGGCCTACACCGCCACCTCGGTCGCGGCCATGGCCTTTGCCCCCTGGTGCTCGGTGACGTTCTCCCTACGCCGCTTCACTCTGTGCGCCATAGCCCTGTTCACCGTACTCGGGATCCTGTGCCCCTTCGCGCCGAACTACGAAAGCCTGTTGCTGCTGCGCACCGTGCAAGGTTTGGCCGGTGGCGCATTGCCGCCAATGCTAATGACCGTGGCGCTGCGCTTCCTGCCGGCCAACGTCAAGCTGTATGGCCTGGCCGGCTACGCGCTCACCGCTACCTTCGGCCCGAGCCTTGGCACACCACTGGCGGCGCTGTGGACCGAATACGTCGGCTGGCAGTGGGCGTTCTGGCAGATCGTCGCGCCATGCCTGCTGGCGATGGCGGCCGTGGCCTATGGCTTGCCCCAAGACCCGCTGCGCTTGGAGCGCTTCAAGCAGTTCAATTGGCGCGGTCTGCTGCTGGGCTTCCCGGCGATCTGCATGCTGGTGATCGGCATCCTGCAAGGCAATCGGCTGGACTGGTTCGAGTCGGGCCTGATCACCTTTTTGCTGAGTGGCGGCACGCTGCTGCTGGTGCTGTTTATGCTCAATGAATGGTCGCACCCGATGCCGTTTTTCAAGTTGCAGATGCTCGGCCTGCGTAACCTCTCGTTTGCTTTGATCGTGCTGGCGGGCGTGCTGATGGTGCTGACCTCAGTGATCATCATCCCGTCGAGTTTCCTCGCCCAAGTCCAAGGCTATCGACCGCTGCAAACCGCGCCAGTGATGCTGCTGATGGCGTTGCCGCAGTTGATCGCGCTGCCGCTGGTGGCCGCGTTGTGCAACCTGCGCTGGGTCGATTGCCGCTGGGTGCTGGGGATCGGCTTGAGCATGTTGGTGCTGTGCTGCATCGGCAGCGCGCACCTCACTTCGGCGTGGATCCGCGACGATTTTTACGGCCTGTACGTGCTGCAAATCTTTGGGCAGCCCATGGCTGTGTTACCGCTGTTGATGCTGTCCACCGGCAGCATTCAGCCACAGGACGGCCCGTTCGCTTCGGCCTGGTTCAACACCGTAAAAGGCCTGGCGGCCGTAGTCGCCACCGGCGTGCTGGACGCGCTGACCACCCAGCGCCTGCACTTTCACTCGACCATGTTGGTGGATCGCCTGGGCAATTCGCCCCTGGCCGACGGCGACGCGCCGGGCCTCGCCCATCGGCTGCACGAGCAGGCGGTGGTGCTCACTTCTTCGGATCTTTATTACGTCATGGGCGGTGTCGCCGTGGCGTTGATCCTGCTGATTTTCTGGATGCCCACGCGGATCTTCCCGCCTCGCGCACCGACCTAGCCACAAGGACTTTCCATGAAACGCAAAGACAAAATTGCCGTCTCCGTCATCACCGTATTTGCCGTCGGTGTGCTGTTCTATCTGGTCGCGCCAGGCTTGCTGGGCAGCAAGCATCAGAGCACTAACGACGCGTTTGTTGCGGCAGACTTCACCCTGGTTGCCCCGCGCGTGGCGGGTTTTATCAAGGAAGTGCTGGTGGAGGACAACCAGCGAGTTAAGGCCGGACAGTTACTGGCGCTGATCGACGACCGTGATTTTCGCGCCGCCGCCCAGGCCGCTGATGCGGACACATTGGTTGCCCAGGCCCAGCTGAAAAACGCCACCGCGACCCTGGAACGCCAAAGCTCGGTGATCGCCCAAGCCCAAGCCACCGTCGCGGCGGATCGCGCCGAAATGGCCTTCGCCGAGCACGAACTGAATCGCTACAACCACCTCGCCGGTGTGGGCGCCGGTACTGTGCAAAACGCCCAGCAAGCCAAGACTCGCATCGACCAGGCCACCGCACGCCTGGCCAATGCTACGGCGGTGCTGGCGGCCGAACGTAAGCAGGTGGAGATTCTCACCGCCCAGCGCGATGCGGCTGAAGGCGGGCTCAAGCGTGCCCAGGCCGCGTTGGAGATGGCCAGCTATCAGCTGTCCTACACGCGCATCGTTGCGCCGGTGGATGGCATGGTCGGCGAGCGCGCCGTGCGGGTCGGCGCCTATGTGACGCCGGGCAGCAAGATCCTCGCCGTGGTGCCGTTGGCGCAGGCATACGTGGTGGCTAACTTTCAAGAGACCCAACTCTCTCACATGCGAGCCGGCCAAGCCGTTCAGGTGCGTGTCGACAGCCTCGACGGCGAGTTGCTCAACGGCCATCTGGAGAGCCTCGCACCCGCGACTGGGGTGACCTTCGCCGCGGTCAAACCGGACAACGCAACGGGTAACTTCACCAAGGTGGTGCAGCGCATTCCGGTCAAAATTGTGCTGGAGCCCAACCAGCCGCTGACCGAGCGCCTGCGCGTCGGTATGTCGGTGGAGGCCAGCGTCGACACTCAGCCGGTCGCACGTCAGCCTGAGGTGGCCCAGCAATGAAACGAGTTGCCTGGCTCACCCTCAGTTTGATCAGCCTGAGTGCATGCACCGTCGGCCCGGATTTTCAGCGCCCGCAGAACGCTCAAGTGACGCAATGGAGCGCACCCCAAGGCCGCCAAGCCGACAGCCGCGCCGTCAGCGACCCGCTCCAGGAGCGTTGGTGGGACGTGTTCCACGATGCACAACTCTCGGCCCTGACGCGCCGCGCCCTCACCGATAACCTCGACTTGAAACTGGCCAGCAGCCGTCTGGAACAAAGCCGCGCCGTGCGCCAGGTGACCACTGCCGAGCGTTACCCCAAGGTTGATGCCACGGGGGCTTACCAGCGCAAACGCAACAGTGGCAAAGGCTTGAACGACCCGTCCGGCGAGAATGGCCGCGCGGCGTTCAGCCAATGGGATTCGGGTTTCTCCGCCTCTTGGGAGCTGGATTTCTGGGGCCGGGTCAAACGCGAAACTGAAGCCGCCGATGCCACCTTGCAAGTCGCCGAAAACGACCGTCGTGCCGTGCTGCTGTCGGTGCTGGCCGAGACCGCCCAGGACTACATCCAACTGCGCGGCGTGCAAAATACCCGCGCGGTGACCGAGCAAAACCTCGACGTCGCACGCCATAGCCTCAAGCTCTCGCAACTGCGGCTGGCTGATGGCGTCGCCACCGACCTGGACGTGGCCGAAGCCGCCGCCCAAGTCGCCGCCATCGAAGCGCGCCTGCCGGATTTGCAGCAACGCCAGGACCAGTTGATCAACGCCCTTAGCCTGCTGATGGGCGAGCCACCTCAAGCCCTGCACGCGCAGTTGTCCAAGGACGCCGCCGTACCGCAGACCCAGCGCCAAGTTGCTATCGGCCTACCGTCGGAGCTTGCCGAACGTCGTCCGGATATCCGCCAGGCTGAAGCTCGCTTGCATGCCGCCACCGCCAACATCGGCGTGGCCAAGGGCGATTTCTATCCGCGTATCACCCTGTCCGGCAGCCTCGGTTCACAGGCCATGCAACTGTCGGATTTCGGCTCCTGGGGCTCACGCGCCTTTGCCTTCGGTCCACAGTTCAGCCTGCCGCTGTTCAACGGCGGGCGCCTGCAAGGCATGGTGAATCTGCGCGAAGCCCAGCAACAGGAAGCGGCGCTGGCCTATCAGCAAACCGTGCTGCGCGCCTGGCATGAAATCGACGACCAACTGACCCGCTACAACGCCAGCCAACTGCGCCGCGACAGCCTGGCCGAAGCCGTGCGTCAGAACCAGATCGCCCTGACCACCGCGCAACATCAGTACGTGGAAGGTGTGGCAGATTTCGTCAATGTCCTCACCGTGCAAAGCGCGTTGCTGGCGACGCAAGAGCAGTGGGTGGAAAGCTCGACCGGCGTGTCGTTGGCGATGGTGGGGTTGTACAAGGCGTTGGGGGGAGGATGGGAGTCGGTGTATCCGCTGCAAGCTGTTAACCGATGAACTCACGAAGTCGAGAGTAGGAAGGCTCTCTATTTTGGCGCGGGCCAAAAAATCGGGAACGCGAGCAGTACTGTGGCGGGCTATTCCTTAAAGAGCCCTCGCTATGTCCATTGCTGAAAACCCTTACGCACCGCCGCAAGCCGATCTCACCCTCGCAGCGGCCCGGCCCGCTGCCTTTTTTGTGGTGGCCCACCGCAAGCTGCTGGTGATGATGCTGTTGTCCTACGGCCTTTATGGCTTTTACTGGTTGTATAAGCACTGGGATGCCTATCGCAGCGCTACCGGTGCCAGAGTGCTGCCTGTGGTTCGGGCATTTTTTTCAATTTTTTTTGCTTATTCGCTCGTCCTGAAAATCAAGCGGGCGCTCGATTTGAAAGATGCGTCCTATCGATGGTGGCCTCGTTGCTTCGCCCTGGGCTGGATAGGCTGCGCCTTTTTACCCTATACCTACATCTGGTTTGTATCGCCTTTGACGGTAGTAAAAGTGGGTGTCTGCTTCACCATTGTTCAGGTTGCCCTGATGGTGCAGATTCAGCTTGCGGTGAACCACCTTGAGGATGATCCAAAAGGCACAGCCAACAGCCGTTTTACATGGGCCAACGGAATTTGGATCGTCATAGGCGTGAGTTTGTGGGCGCTGGGAATAGCGTCTGCGTTCCTTACCGCTTAGTAGACGTGAGCTTGCTCGCGAAGGGCCAGCAGTCGCCGCGTGCATGCAGAATGCACGCGTATTTGTTGATGTTTTTCTAGCGTTCATCAGCGGTTCTGCAAAAACACCACATACCCCCGAAACCACTCACTCCCCTTCAAATACTCCGGCTCCTCCCACGCCCCGCCCTGGATCAAACCAATCTTGAACGCCAGCCCCAACCGATTCATACGCGGTAAATACGCCGCGTAATCCGGGATGCTGTGGCGGCCTTGATACGTTTGCACCACCACCTCATCCACCACGCCCTTGAGTTGGGCGATGGCGGCCGGGTCGGCGTTGCTGCTCCAGTCCATCAGGCCGGTGATGCTCAGGCGCAGGTCGGCGGGCAGGCGGTGGCGCAGGTCGCGCAGGAAGTCGGCGTATTCGTGCAGGTATTGGGTGCGGGCGTCGAAGTCGATCTGGATTCCGACCACCGGGTTGCCCGCGTCGCGCCAGCGTTGCACCTGGCCGAGCAGTTGGGTGTAGACCCGTTCCGGCCAATGCAGGGTGTGGGCGCGGTAGACCACCCAGACTTCACCCTGAGTGATGCGCGGCACGCTGATGCCCTGGGCGATAAATTGCACGCCGCGTTGGGGCGCGCGGCGCGTTGAGTTGATCTGGCCCTGGAGGATGTACAGGGTTTTCGCCTGTTTGAGTACCGGCTGGGGCGTGACGCCGCTCCACAGCCAGAAGGCGTCATAGTCGCGAGCGTCGACGGCGGCGAAGGCCGGGCTTGCCAGCAACAGCAAGCCCAGCCACAGCTTTTTCACCAGTAGTACTGCAGGGATTTGCCCCACTGGGTGTCGCCAAACCCGGTCTTGAGTTGGCGGAACCAGGCTTTGCGCACAGCCGGTTCCACGTCCTGGCCGCCGCAGCTGTTATAGCCGGCCGGCGCGTAGCAGTTGATGGCGCGGAACAGCGCGTAAGCCTTGTCGTTCTTCGGCGCCTTGGCATTGGCGATGACCTGCTTGTAACCGTCGAGGCGCGAGAAGGTTTCTCCTTTGAAGTCCGACGCGGTGCTGCCCAGGCTACCGGCGGCGCGGGCCTGTTCCAGGGGCATGCCGTCCAAGTTGTTGCGCAGGATGAACTCGCCGAAGCAGTTCAGGGCTTGCGGGTTTTTCGCGTCAGCCTGCAACGCCGCTGCGGTTTGCGCGATGCTCGGGCAGGCGTAGCCGGATTCGGCTTTGTCACCGCTCCACTGGAACAACTTCAGGGTCTGGTTGCCGCTGTAGACGTAACCCAGGCTGGTGCCCAATTTGTCCTCAGTGGGCGAGGCGGGCAGTTGCTTGAGATCTTCGGCGAAGGTGGCGTACTGGCCGCGCAGCAGGTCTTTATAAAGCAGGACGAATTGCGCGGTCTGGCGCTCCAGCGGATCGCTGGCCTGGGCGATCTGCTGGCGCAGTAACTCAGGCCCAGCGACGTTGCGCAGCAGAATGTAGCGCACCTGCTTGGCGCTGATGGGCGAGTCGCTGGCAAACACCTTGGCTAATTGGCCGCTGCGTTCGTAGTTCATGGCCAGGGCCAGTTCCAGTTGGTCACGCTGCAATGGCAACTTGGCCTGCGCGAGCAGTTTCAGCCACAGTGCTTCGGCGCTTTTCCAGTCCTTTTTATCTTCAAGCGCCAATGCACGCAGCGTTTGTTGGCTGAAGGCGAAATAATCCAGGTTCGACGGCATGTCCTGGGGTAGGTGCTTCAAGGCGGTGTCGGGCTGATGCTCGACGTACAGCGCAAAGGCCGCCTGCAGGTAGTCGTACAGTGCTGGCGTGTTGGCAAACGTGGCTTTCTGCTGGGCGAGGGCTTCGCGGGTCAGGCGTGGCGGAGTGTTGGCGCGCATCAGCATCAGATCGGTGACGGTTTGCAGCAGCGGCTCTTTGAGGTTGGCGCTGTTGACCATCAGCAGCTTGAGGTCGGCTTCTTCCACCAGTTCGTCCACCGACACATTGCGCTGGGCGTCGGTGGCTTGGGTCAACTGCCAGGCGAAGTCTTCGGCCAGTTTGTCGTTGTCGTCCGCCAGCCAGTGCACGCGGCGCAGCAGGCCGTGGGCGGACGTCGCGTAAACACCTTGTGGATAAGTGTTCAGGTAGCCCAGAAACCCAGCTTCCGCCTGGCCCAGTGCAGACTTATCCACATGCTCAAGCTGCGGCATGCCGTACTCATCGAAGGCCTCAGCTTGGGCCTGGTTGAGTGAGTTGCGCGCGGTCATGTACAGCGCGGTCTCCTTCAGCCAAGGGATCGTCGACAGGTTAGCGGCGGCGAATCCGCGTTCGGCGTCACTGAAGCGGCCGCTGTAGAAGTCAGCGGCGGCTTGCAGGTAGGTGCGAAAGAGCAGGCCGTGGGCTGACTCGATGGGATCGGTCACCACCTGGCCATCCCAGTCGCAGGTGGTGAGCAATTGCAGGCGGGCCTTCACTAGCGCCGTGCGCTCGGTACTCGGCATGTCGGCGTTGATGACCTGGCTGATAAACGCGGTGGCGCTGTCATCGTCATTGCTGCGGCAGCGGCTGCCTTCGCCGTCGACGAAGGCTTCGCCAGCGGTCTTGTACTCTTCGCGCTTGATCCCCAGACCGGTCAACAAGGTGTCCAGCTCGGCGGTGGGCGATTGGTCGGAGTCGGGCTGCGTCTCTGCGCTTGAGGCGGGTATCAGGCGATACACCGGAAACGGCACCGGGCCAAAGCCCTGGGACAGATCATCTTCACTCAGCGCGTTGGGCGTCAGCGCCGCGTTCTTTTTGTCGGCCAGCAATAGGCGCAGGTTGGCCCGGCTGTCATTGCCAGGGCTCAGAAACGGTAGGTTGTTGCAGGGATCGAGGCTGTCACGCGACACCCGCCAGTCCGGGTAGCACGAATCGTCGGAACTGGCCTGGGCCGGCAGGGAAATACCGGCCAGCAGGGCCAGTGCCAGGGGTGACAGAAAACCGATGCGCATGACGTGTCCTTGATCCTGAGTCCTTGGAGGGAGGCAATCATAGCCTGATCCGACGCATGCTTCGTTGAAGCCCTACACAAATTGCCGATTTGTCCGATTCCAGCAGCGACTCAGGGGCTTTTGTCCTAGAGTGGCGGGAGTTTGCACATGAGCAATCAAGGCAGTGGCAGGGGAATCGGGGTGCGTCGGTCTGTGGTAGAGCAAAATGAAAAGGTCGGGGCGTTGCCCGCAATCAACCGTCTCACGTGGGAGGGGGCTGCTTGGCTGAGCCGTCTTTGGTGGGTGCCGATCCTGGCGTTGGCCATGGCCCTGCGGTTTTATCACCTCACGTCGGCGGCGATCTGGGGAGATGAAGGTTCCAGCCTCCTGCTCAGCGAGTACGCCCTTGGCGACTTGTGGTTTCACGCCGCCCATGATGTGCACCCGCCGCTGTATTTCTTCCTGCTGCGCGGCTGGATCGAGCTGTTTGGCGACAGCATCTGGTCCATTCGCGGCATGAGCGCCATTCCCGGTGTCATTGCGGTGGGGCTGGGCATCTGGCTGACGCGGAAACTGTCCACCCGTCGCGCTGCAGTGCTGGCGGGCGTGCTGCTGGCCCTGCTGCCGACCGCCGTGCGCTACAGCCAGGAAGTGCGCATGTATTCACTGCTCGGTGTGTGGCTGCTGGGTGCCACGCTGGCGTTGGTGTACTGGGTGCGCCAACCTGAGCGCACGCGCTACCTGGCGGTGTATGTACTGCTGATGAGTGCCGGGTTTTATACCCACTACTTCACGGCACTGTGCGTGCTGGTGCATTGGGCGTACCTGGGGCTGTTGAGTGCCGCCCCCGGTCAGCGTTTGATCAAGCGCCCGGCGTGGTGGGGCGCCAATGTCGTGATTGTGTTGCTGTACCTGCCCTGGTTGCCGAACTTGCTGGACCTGGTGCAACACGTCGACCAGCTCAAAGTGGGCGGTGACATTGGCTGGGAAGAACCGGTCAACCTGCTGTCCCTGCCGTCGATGATCTGGCAGTTCGTGCTGCAGGATGAAGGTGTTGGTTTCTGGCCGCCGCTGTTCTGGCTGTTTCCGTTGCTGCTGGTCGCGGTCGTCGTGGTGACCGCCTGGCGCGACCGCGAGCGCTATCGACCGGCGAGCCTGCTGGCGTTGTTCTTTCTGCTGCCGCTGCTGCTGGTCTACGCCGTGTCGTTTATTTCACCGGTGTTTATCGAGCGTTATCTCACGGTGTACGCCCTGGCTTTGCCGATCCTGTTGGCGCTGGCCATCGACCGTTTGTCGTGGCTGGGTGCGGCGGTGTTTGTGCTGTTTGTCGGCGTTGAGTTGGTGGGGCTGAAGAACAACTTTGCCGTGGATGAACACGACCAGTTCAACGTGCCCGTGGAATTCGTCAACCGTAACTACCAGGAAGACGACCGCATCGTGCTCAGCGACATGATGTGGTACCTCAGCTACGTGTATTACGACCAGACCGATGCCCAGTTGCAGCTCTACACCCCGCCAAAACCCGATGGCACGCCGACCCGTCCCAACGCCTACGGCTTCGGCACCCTGGTGGACCAGGACGGTGGTCGTATATACCTCGACCACTTGTCGGCATTGCCCGAAGGCACCCGCCGCGTTTGGCTGATCAGCAGCAACGAAGCCCCGGACGATTTCGCCCCACTGCCTGCGGGCTGGCGCGAACTCAGCCGCCAGGACGGTGGTGGCGCCAGGGCGCGGTTGTTCGTGCTTTGCAACGCGCCATCGGCGCAACCCGAGGGCTGCCGCTAGACTCGTTTCAACCGCCTTTATCAGGAGCTCATCATGGAATCGCCTGTGCATAGCTTGTCGTCATTGTTCAAACAGCTGGGCCTGCCGGATGACCCGGTGAGCATCGAAAAGTTTGTGGCCGTTCACTCGCCACTCAAGTCTGAGCTGCATCTGGCGGACGCGTTTTTCTGGACGGGCAGTCAACGGGCGTTTTTGCGTGAGGAGATTCTGGAGGATGCGGATTGGGCTGAAGTGGTGGATGAGTTGAACTTGATGTTGAGGGGTAGGCGAGGAGGGCAGAAAGCTTAGGCAACACCGTCGGATTTGAAAAATCTGATGAAAGGATGAAGGATCTGTGTAGAACGCTCTGTAATCAAACTGCGGTGTTGCTGAGTGGGACAAAAATAGACCAGAATAAAGCACCTAATTGAGGTCTTTATTATGCAGATTGTCTTGGCCGATATGGCCGTCAGTGTTTCCGAACTTAAAAAAAACCCCTCTGCAGTGCTGAGTGGTGCGCACGGTGGCCCGGTTGCTGTGCTCAACCATAACCGTGTGATGGGTTACATGGTCCCCGCCGAAGTATTCGAAGCGATGATGGATCGTTTAGATGACTTGGAGTTGGCTGAACTCGTTCGTCAGCGTAGCCACGAGACGCCTGAGCCGGTGAACCTGGATGACCTATAAGCTTGAATTTCTGCCTTCGGCACGTAAGGAGTGGGACAAGCTCGGACACACATTGCGAGAGCAGTTTAAAAAGAAGTTGGCCGAGCGTCTTTTGTTGCCGCGCATACAGTCTGACGCGCTGCATGGAATGCCAGATTGCTACAAGATAAAACTCAAGGCTTCAGGCTATCGCTTGGTTTATCAGGTAATCGAGGCGCGTGTAGTAGTCGCGGTCGTCGCGGTAGGTAAGCGTGAGCGTAGCGATGTTTATGAGCGCGCTAAAAAGCGGTGAGTTTTGAAACGTCGGGGGTATGTACGAAACCATGACGCCATGGTTGGGCAAGCCGGCCCATATTGCGAAGCGCAGAAATCAGCCCCTCCCCATCCGCAAAATTGTTTCAAAACTTGACGCATCCTCCTCCTTCCACCATATTGATAGTTAGCAAACTAACTGTATGCGAACTATCCAGTGCCCCAATCCCTCGAACAACTCCAGATGAACCTCAGCAGCAGCATGGTGGTGGGCGCCCGTAATTGGCGCAAAATCTGCCAGACCACGCTGGTGAGCTATGGCATCTCCGAAGCCTGCGCCGTGCCGCTGTTGATGATCGGCCGCTTGGGCGACGGTGTGCACCAGGTCAAAGTTGCCCAGGCATCCGGTATGGAGAGCCCATCCCTGGTGCGCCTGCTCGATCGCCTGTGCAGTGACGGCTACGTATGCCGCACCGAAGATGTCCACGACCGTCGCGCCAAGGCCTTGAGCCTTACCGAGCGTGGCCGTGAGCTGGTGCAAGCGGTGGAAGTCCAATTGGTGCGCCTGCGCCGTGAAGTGCTGGCGGACATCGACTCCACCGATATGGAAGCCGCGCTGCGTGTGCTGCGGGCCTTTGAGGCAGCGACGCTTTGAACGGATTCTTTACCGGTTTTCCGCCGGCCCGCGACTGGTTCTACGGCGTGCGTACTTTCGCCGCGTCGATGATCGCGCTCTATATCGCCATGCTGATGCAAATGCCGCGTCCGTACTGGGCGATGGCCACGGTGTACATCGTCTCCAGCCCGTTTGTCGGCCCTACCAGTTCCAAGGCCCTGTACCGCGCCATCGGCACCTTGATGGGCGCGGCGGCGGCGGTGTTTTTTGTGCCGATGTTCGTGCAGTCGCCGTACATTTTGGTGGTGGTGATCGCACTGTGGACGGGCACTTTGCTGTTCCTCTCGATGCACCTGCGCACCGCCAACAACTATGCCTTGATGCTCGCTGGCTACACCTTGCCGCTGATCGCCCTGCCGGTGGTGGATAACCCGTTGGCGGTATGGGATGTGGCCGAGGCGCGAACCGAAGAAATCTTCCTCGGTATTGCGGTCGCCGCCGTAGTGGGTGCGATGTTCTGGCCGCGCCGCCTGATGCCCGTGTTCGATGGCTCGGTGGCCAAGTGGTTTGCCGATGCTCAGGTCTACAGCCAACGCTTTCTGACGCGCAATGTGCAGCGTGAAGAAGTCAGCACTTTGCGCAGCGGCATGGTCGCCACCTTCAACACCCTCGAATTGATGATCGGCCAATTGCCTCACGAAGGCGCGCGGCCGCAAACGGTGCGTAACACCAAGGAACTGCGCGGGCGCATGATCCACCTGCTGCCGGTGGTGGATGCCCTCGACGATGCGCTCTACGCCATCGAACATCGGGCGCCGGAATTTCTCGACCGCATCCAGCCGATTCTGGAAGCCACAAGCCAGTGGCTGGAAAACACTCAACAAAGCGCACCGTTGGAAAGCTGGCGCGCCCTGCGTGACCAGGTCGACGCCCTGCAACCCCAAGGCGAGGCGCTGGACGACCGCCACACCCTGCTGTTTTCCAACGCGCTTTATCGCCTGGGCGAATGGATCGACCTGTGGCAAGACTGCCGCAGCCTGCAAGCGGCCATCCAGTGCGAAAGCCAGGACAGCTGGCGCGCCGTGTATCGTCACTGGCGGCTGGGTCGGCTCACGCCATTCCTTGACCGTGGTCTGATGTTCTATTCGGCGTTTTCTACCGTCACCGCGATCATCGTCGCCTCGGTGCTGTGGATTCTGCTGGGCTGGACCGACGGCGGCAGCGCGGTGATTCTGGCCGCCGTGGCGTGCAGCTTCTTCGCCTCGATGGACGATCCGGCGCCACAGATCTATCGGTTCTTTTTCTGGACCGCCATGTCGGTGCTGTTCGCCAGCCTGTATCTGTTTCTGGTGCTGCCCAACCTGCACGATTTCCCGATGCTGGTGCTGGCGTTTGCGGTGCCGTTCATCTGCATCGGTACCCTTACTGTGCAGCCGCGCTTCTACCTGGGCATGTTGCTGACGTTGGTGAACACCTCGTCGTTCATCAGCATCCAGGGTGCCTACGACGCGGACTTTCTCAACTTCGCCAACGTCAACCTCGCCGGCCCCGTGGGCCTGCTGTTTGCGTTTGTGTGGACATTGGTTGCGCGGCCTTTCGGCGCCGAATTCGCCGCCAAGCGCCTGACCCGTTTCAGCTGGCGTGACATCGTCGGCCTCACCGAGCCCGCAACCCTGGCCGAACACCGACACCTCGCCGTGCAGATGCTCGATCGCCTCATGCAGCACCTGCCGCGCCTGGCACTCACCGGCCAGGACACCGGCATCGCCCTGCGCGATTTGCGCGTGGCGCTGAACCTGCTCGACCTGCTGGCGTACTCGCCGCGCATCCTTGGAGTGCCACGGGTGTTGCTCAACCAGGTCGTCGAAGGGGTGGGCGCTTACTTCAAAGCCTGCCTCAAGGCGGGTGAACGCTTGCCCGCGCCCAGCGGTCTGCTGATGACCCTCGACCGCACGCGCCGCGCCCTCAACGGCCAGGGTCTGCAAGACGAGGACGATACTCGCCTGCACCTGTTGCACGCCCTGGCCGGCCTGCGCCTGGCGTTGTTGCCTGGCGTCGAATTTATTGGCGGCACCGAGATGGAGGCGCCGCTGCCTGATGGAGCGCCTTTATGATCGGTGATCTGGATATCAGCGGGGTGTTCCTGCCCACGCTGCTGGTGCTGATGGGCATTACGTACGTGTTGTTTCTGGTGGTGCACGGGCTGTTGACGCGCATGCACTTCTATCGCCTGGTCTGGCACCGGGCATTGTTCAATGTGGGGCTCTACGCGCTGTTGCTGGGCGCGGTGGACTCACTCAGTCGATACCTGATGACATGAAAAAACCTTTTTTGACCATCGGCCGTGTAGTCCTGACGCTGCTGATCGTGAGCTTCGCGGTCGTCGTTGTGTGGCGCATGGTCATGTACTACATGTTTGCGCCCTGGACCCGCGACGGGCACATCCGTGCCGACATCGTGCAGATCGCCCCGGACGTGTCCGGGCTGATCCAGCGCGTGGACGTGCGCGACAACCAGTTGGTGACCAAGGGCCAAGTGCTGTTTGCCGTCGACCAGGACCGCTTCAAGCTGGCCCTGCGCCAAGCCCAGGCCGCCGTGGCCGACCGCCAGGAAACCCTGGCCCAGGCCCAGCGCGAGTACAAGCGTAACCGTGGCCTCGGCAACCTGGTGCCCAGCGAGCAACTGGAAGAAAGCCAGTCCCGCGTGGCCCGTGCCCAGTCGGCCCTGGCTGAAGCGCAAGTGACGGTGGATTCGGCCCAACTGAACCTGGATCGCTCAGTAATCCGCAGCCCGGTGGACGGCTACGTCAACGACCGGGCGCCGCGTAACCAGGAATTCGTCACCGCCGGCCGGCCGGTCCTGTCAGTGGTGGACAGCAATTCCTTCCATATCGACGGCTATTTCGAAGAGACCAAACTCGACGGTATCCACGTCGGCATGGCGGTGGATATCCGCGTGATCGGTGATAACGCTCGCTTGCGCGGCCACGTGCAGAGCATCGTCGCCGGTATCGAAGATCGCGACCGCAGCAGCGGCTCCAACCTGTTGCCCAACGTCAACCCGGCGTTTAGCTGGGTGCGCCTGGCCCAGCGCATTCCGGTACGCATCGCCTTTGACGACGTGCCGGCGGACTTCCGCATGATCGCCGGGCGTACGGCCACGGTGTCGATCATTGGCGACAAGCCCAATGACGGAGCCACGCCATGAAGCAACTGTTGGCAACCGCCGCGTTGGGTTTGCTGCTGTCGGCCTGCCAAGTGGTAGGCCCGGACTACCAGTTGCCGGACAAGGCCGCGGTCAACCGTGGCGACCTGCAAGGGCAACTCGCGGGCGAGGGCGCCAACGTGGTGTCAGCGCCGGTGCCGACCGACTGGTGGAAACTCTACAAAGACCCGCGCCTGGATGAGCTGGTGCGCCAGGCCATGGCGTCCAACACCGACTTGCGCGTGGCCGCTGCCAATTTGCAGCGCGCGCGGTTCCAGACCCAACAGGCTGAATCCGCCGGCGGCTGGAGCCTCGGCGCCAAGGCAGAGGCGCAGCGCCTGCAGGAGTCCGGCGAAGCATTTTTGCTGGCCGACAAAGTGCCGGTGGGTAACATCGGCAGCGTCGGTATTACCACCTCGTATCAATTCGATCTGTTCGGCACCTTGCAACGGGGCATCGAGAGCGCCCAGGCCAGCGCCGATGCCGCTCAGGCCGCTGCCGATATCGCGCGCATCACCCTAGTGGCCGACGTGGTGCGTTCCTACACCCAGGTGTGTGCGGCCAACGAAGAGCTGGCGATTGCCAACGAGTCCCTGGACTTGCAAGCCCAGAGCACCAAGCTGACCCAACGCCTGCGTGACGCCGGCCGTGGCGATGAAACCCAGGTCACCCGCTCGCAAACCCAGTACAAATCCCTTCGCGCCGACATGCCGCGCTACGAAGCTGCGCGCCAGGCCGGGCTGTTCCGCCTGTCGATGCTGCTGGCCAAGCCGTTGGACCAACTGCCGGCGGGCACCGGCAACTGCGCCGAGCTGCCGCACATTGCCCAGTTGTTGCCAGTGGGTGACGGCGCGGCGCTGCTCAAGCGGCGTCCCGATGTGCGCCAGGCCGAACGCCAATTGGCCGCTGCCACCGCACGTATCGGCGTGGCCACCGGCGCCCTGTACCCAGACATCGCCATCGGCGCCACCGTAGGCACCGTCGGCTTGCTCGACAACCTCGGCACGCCTGCGACCAACCGCTGGGGTTTTGGCCCGATGATCAGCTGGACCGTGCCGACCAACGGCGCCCGGGCCCGCGTCCACGAAGCCGAAGCCGCCACCCAGGGCGCCCTGGCGCATTTCGATGGGGTGGTGCTCAACGCCATTCGCGAAACCCAGACCGGTCTGGCGCAATACACCGCGCAACTGCAACGCCGTGATGCGTTGGCCGAAGCCGGCGAGTCGGCCAAGGAAGCGGCGGGGCAGACCCATCGCTTCTTCCAGGCCGGCCGCGCGTCGTTCCTGGCCGACCTGCAAGCCACCCGCACTTACACCGATGTGCGTGCGCAATTGGCGGCGGCAAATACCCAGGTCGCCATGAGCCAGATCGATCTGTTCCTGGCCCTGGGCGGCGGTTGGGAAAGCGGACGAACGCAAGCGTCACAGCCCGGCAAACCCTGAGCGGGTAGCTATGCTTTGTCAGGTGGGCCGCCGTGATGGCCTACCTGACACTGCTCGCGTTTGCTCATGGGGATTCCAATAATGAAAAACCCTTATGCTCCCGCTTTCTGGTGCGTGCTCCTCGCACTGGTGCTGTTATCGGCCGCGTATTTCTACGGCGTCATGCTCGCCCACCAGCTCGACAAGGCCATGGTCTTTCTCGACAGCGCCTGCCTGGTGATCGGCACCTTGTCCATCGGCGTGGTGGCCTGGGCCTCTTACCAAAATCAACGGATCAAGAAAAAACTTCTCGAACAAGGCAAGACCCGCGTGGCGATCTGGGACACCAAGGTCGCGCTGCGGCGTGTGGAAACCGTGTTCGATCGTTATTTCTGGGGCAGCTACTGGCAGCCGGGTCGCACCTTTCAGGAGGTCATGGGCGACCTCACCGGCACCCCCCTGGAAAAAAGCCTCGAAGTTCTGAAAAAACAGTGCGTGGCCCTCGATCAGCAGGTCGCCGATGGTAGGCATTGGCTTAACAATGCGCGTGAATTGTCTGACGTCGCGACGCAGATGGCCCGCGAACGCTACCAACTGGATTTCTGCGACCCCAAGGCCGATACCCCCGGCAACGCGGTGATACACCGCGAATTTGAGGTGTTGGTGTACACCTGGACCGCACGGCTGAAGAGTTTCGATCACCAACTCGACGAGATCGAACTGGAATACTCGTGAACCAACTGCTCGCCTGAACCTCTGAGAAATCTGGGCCCTTCGCGGCCGCCAGTGCTAATCTTCCCCCGTTTTCGGCGGGCTTGAGCCAACCCCATCGGGGTTCAAGGAAGACAGCCCACTTCTCACAGGATTTGATCAGGTCACTTCATGAATAAGCCAGCAGTCGTTCTTTTGGGTTTTGTTGTCGCCGTAGGCGTCGTCAGTGCAGGCGGCGCCTGGTACACGGGTAAACAACTGGAGCCGGTGCTGCAAACCGCGATCCAGAACGCCAACAAGGAACTGCAGACCTCCATGGCCGGCGTCGATGGCACTGTGGCCCTGGAGCTGGTCTCCCTGGACCGTGGCGTGTTCAGCAGCACCGCCCATTACCGCTTGAAAGGCCAGGGGTCGGTCTTCGGCGAAGAAAATCCTAACCCGGAACTGCTGTTCGTCGACCATATCGAACACGGCCCGCTGCCGTTCTCGCGCCTGGTGACACTCAAGTGGCTGCCGGTCATGGCCACCAGTCACTACGAGCTGGAAAAGAACGCCACCACCGAGAAGTGGTTCGCCGCCGCCAAAGACGTATCGCCACTCAAAGGCGTGGCCAACATTGGTTACACCCGTTCGGTCAACGGCAATATCGAATTGCTGCCCCTGGAGTTCAAGGACGATACGTCTTCGGTGAGCTTCTCCGGCGCGAACATGAATTTCGACAGCACTGCCGAAGGCCAGAAGGTCAAGGCCGACGGCTTCATGAACAGCGTCAAGGTCGCCGCGGTAGACGCCAAGGGCGAGCACTTCGAAGCTGAGCTGTCTGGGCTGACCATCGCCAGCAACCTGGAAAAATCCACCTTCGGCTTCTACACCGGGCAAAACACCGTTGAGCTGACCGACAGCAAGTTCACCTTCGGCCCGCAGAAAGCCGTGCTGACCGTCAAAGGCTTCGAGCAGAAAGACTCCAGCGAAACCAAGGACAACAACCTGGCCGGCCGTGTCGACTATAAGATCGACGAGATCGGCTACCAGGGTAAACCTGTAGGTTCGGCGGCCTTGGCCGTGAGCATGAAGAATGTCGACATCCCGGCCATGCTGGTGCTGACCAAGCTGTACCAGGACAAGATGCAACCGGTGCAAGCCGCCGCCGCCGCCAACCAGCCGGCCCCCGAGCTGCAACTGACTGAAGCCGAGCAAGCCCTGGCTGAAGCCAACGTCAATCAGGTCCTGGCTGCCAAGCCGCAAGTGGCTGTGGAAAACCTGTCGCTGAAAACCACCCACGGTGAAAGCAAGTTCAGCCTGCTGGTAGACCTGGCTAAACCGGTGTCCATGGAACTGCCGCCAGTTGAGCTGGGCAAGCAGATGATTGCGCTGCTGGAGGCCAATCTGACCCTTTCCAAGCCGATGATCGCTGACGTTTCCGCACTGCAAGCCCAACTCGGTGGCGTGACCGACCCGAAAGCCATCGAGCAGCAATCCCAGATGGCCGCCGAGATGGTCAGCGGCATGGCGGTTGGCACGCAGTTGGCAACGTTGGTCGGTAGCGACGTGGTCTCCAAGCTGCACTACGCCAACAATGAAGTGACGTTCAACGGCCAGAAGATGACCGTCGAGCAGTTCATTGGTTTTGTAATGGCCAAAGTCGGCGCGGTCAGCGGCGCACAGTAACGCCTCAACACCCAGCCTCTTCGTGAGGCTGCTTGAAATGCAGTCAAAATGTGGGAGCGGGCTTGCCCGCGAATGCAGTGGATCAGTCACCACTGCGTATTCGCGAGCAAGCCCGCTCCCACATTTGTTTTGTGCAGGCCCGACTCAGCGGCTACCCATCAATTCTGAACAATTGTTCTGAATTGGTCTTCTCCCTACTTTCCTAAGAGATAGTTCACACAGGAAAGCTAGGCCGGGTCATTAGACGCCGGCACCCTGTAGCATGTCGCTCAGGATCACCTATCGTTACAGCTTTCCGTGTGTAAGGAAGCTCACGATATGTTGCGAAACCTACCACTCAGTGCATCAGGCCGGTTGCGACTGCTCATCGGGGCAGCTTTATGCAGCCAGCTGTTGATGCCTACTTTCGCCATGGCCGATCCGGCCTATGACGCGCTGATTATCCAGGCGCGCAACGGCAACTTCACACCCGCCCTTACGCAATTGCGTCAGCTGTCTGCCGAGCGCCAGACGCCAGGCCAGGTCAGCGATCATGTGGTGATCGCCGGTTGGGCCGGGCAGGACGCCGAAGTGCTGAAGGTGTACGAAGCTGAGGGTAAACATCGCAACCTCAGTACCCAGGCGCTCGCCACCGTGGCGCGCACCTATCGCAATCAAAAGCAGTGGCCCCAGGCTGAGGCGACCTATCGCCAGGCGCTGCTGCGTGAACCAAATAACGTCGACCTGCAACTGGGCCTGGCCCTGACCCAGGCTGACGGCGGCAAAGCCAATGAAGCCGTGCAACGCACCCGCGCGCTGGTGGCCGCCAAGCCAGACGACCCCAACCGGCGCATGGCCCTGGGATATGCGCTGACCCGCGCCGGCTTGAACTACGACGCGCTGTTTGAATTCGATCAGGCGTTTATCCGTGCTGGCGACAAGCCCGAAGTCGCCCGCGAATACATCGTCGCCCTGCAAAAGGCTCGCTTGCCGGAAGCCGCTTTGCGCCTGTCGGCCCAGCGTCCGGGCCTGCTGGACCCGGTGACCCAGCGCCGCCTCGAAGGTGACCTCGCCGCCGAACGGGTGCGCATGGCCGAGTTCGCCACGCGCAGCGAAAAAGAACGCTATGTGATTGCCGACCGCGCCCTGGCGGACTACGACAAACTGCTCGCCCGCTGGACCCCGGACGCCACCGCCCATGACGATGTGGTGCGCTGGCGCATCGACCGCCTGGGTGCACTCAAGGCGCGTGCACGTACCGCCGAGGTGATCCGCGAGTACGAAACGCTTAAGGCCGAAGGTGTGCAACTGCCGACCTACGCCGTGCGTTGGGTGGCCGCGTCCTACCTCGACCAGCGCCAGCCGGAAAAAGCCGAGCCGCTGTATCGCCAGGCGCTGAGCGCCACCGACGCGGAGCCCGATGATCGGGTCGAAGACACCACCGCGCTGTTCTACGCCTTGCAGGAAAGCGACAAAGGCGAGGATGCCAACGAGGTCGCCAAAGGACTCGCCAACAGCCAGAACCCTCGGGTCGAACTCAAGGGCTTGCCCATCGGCAACCCCAACGACGCGTGGATGGACGCCCAGCAACTGTCGGCCCAGGCCGGCGTCTACGGTGGCGACCTGCCGGGCAGCGAAGCCGGTTTGGAAGCGCTGGTAGCAAAAGCACCGGGCAACGTCGGCCTGCGTCTGGCCCAGGCTGACATGTACCGCGCCCGCGATCTGCCCCGGCGCGCCGAAGGCATTCTCAAGGAAACCGAAGCCCAGGCCCCGCGCGACATCGGCCTGGAAGTGAGCCAGGCCTACACCGCCATGGACCTGCAGGAGTGGCGCCAGCTCGACGTGCTCACCGACGATGTGGTTGCGCGCAACCCGGATAACCGTCAGGTGCAGCGCCTCAGCCGCCTGCGCGATGTGCATGACATGGCCGAGCTGCGCGTCGAGGCCTACACGGGTAAAAGCTTCGGCGGCGGTAACGACAGCGAATCGGGTGCGGTGTCGGGGAGCCGTGACTGGGGCATCGAAAGCCGTCTCTACACGCCGCCTATCGACGAAGACTGGCGCCTGTTTGCCGGTGCCGGCTATGCCCGCGCAGATTTCGAAGAGGGTACCGGCCAGCATCGTTGGCAGGTTGTCGGCGTGGAGCGGCGCACCCGAGACATGACCATCGAAGCCGAGGTCTCCAACCATTCCTACGGCGATGGCTCCAAACAAGGCGCCGCGATCTCGATTGCCCGCGACATCAACGACAACTGGCAATACGGCGGCAGCCTCGGCTACCTGCTGAGCACCACGCCGTTGCGCGCGCTGAATGATGGCATCACCGCCAACGGCGGCAGCGGTTTTATTCGCTGGCGCGCCAACGAAAGCCGCGAGTGGAAACTGACCCTCAGCCCGTCCCACTTCAGCGACGGCAACGACCGCTTCGAAGCCTTGCTCAGCGGCCGCGAGGGCCTCTACAGCTCGCCGCGCGTGCAAGTGGACCTGGGCCTGGAAGTCGGCGCCAGCCGCAACAGCAAGGAAGACACGGTGTACTTCAATCCGAAGTCGGATTTGACCGTGCTGCCCGTCATCAACATCAACCATGTGCTCTATCACCGCTACGAGACCCAGTGGAGTCAGCAGTTCCAGGTCGGTGCGGGTACCTATAGCCAGCGCGATTACTCCACCGGCGGCATGGCGTTGATCGGCTACGGCCAACGCTATCGCTGGAACGATGTACTCGACGCTGGCGCCAACCTGAGCCTGATCAGCCGACCTTACGACGGTGATCGCGAACGCGATCTGCGCCTGCTCGTCGACCTCACTTACCGTTTCTAAAAGAGCCTGACCATGACCTTCCTCAGCCGTTGCTTGTTGGTTCTGGGCGTATTGCTGGCCAGTGCCTGCGCCCAGCAACCCGCACCTTTCACTCCACCCGCCGAGCGGCCGACACCGCTCAACGAACAGGCGTGGCCGAAAAACCACTTCCTGGGCATTGCCTACCACGATGTGTCGGATCGTGATCCTGACCAGGCCGTGGTGGCGGTGCGTACCGAGCGTTTGATCGAGCAGTTGGCTTGGTTGCGCGAGAACGGCTACCAGGCGGTCAGCGTTGACCAGATCCTGGCCGCCCGCCATGGCGGCCCGGCATTGCCGCCCAAAGCAATCATGCTCAGCTTCGACGACGGCTATTCGAGCTTCTACACCCGCGTGCTGCCTATTCTGCGCGCCTACCACTGGCCGGCGTTGCTGGCGCCGGTGGGCAGCTGGATCGACACACCGCTCAACCAGCCGGTGGATTTTGCCGGTTCACCCCGGCCGCGTGGTGAGTTCCTGACCTGGCAGCAGATTCGCGAAGTGTCCCAGTCCGGCCTGGTGGAAATCGCCGCGCACACCGATGCCAATCACAAAGGCATCCTGGCCAACCCCCAGGGCAACCTGGAGCCAGCTGCGACTTCCCTGCGTTATGACCCGGCCACCGGTCGTTATGAAAGCCAGGCCCAGTTCGATGCGCGGTTGCGTGCGGATATGGTCGCGATCTCCAACAAGATCCAAACCGTGACCGGCAAGAAACCACGGGTCTGGGTATGGCCGTATGGCGCCGCCAAAGGCACCTCGCTGGCCATCGTTGGCGAGCAGGGCTACCAAATGGCCCTGACCTTGGAAGACGGCCTCGACAGCTCCGATGACCTGATGAACAGCCCGCGCTTTCTGGTGGCCTCCGACCCGGACGGCGAGCATTTCGCCAACAGCATCGTCGCTGTGCAAACCCCGGCACCGCTGCGGGTGTTGCATGTGGACCTGGATAACGTCTACGACCCGGACCCGGCCCAACAGGCGCGCAACCTCGACCAGTTGGTGCAGCGCGTGGTGGACATGGGCGCCGGCACGGTGTTCCTGCAAGCCTTCGCCGACCCCAAGGGTGACGGCCTGGTCCGCTCGCTGTACTTCCCCAACCGCCACCTGCCAGTGCGCGCCGACCTGTTCAACCGCGTCGCCTGGCAACTGCACACCCGTGCCCATGCCAGCGTGTATGCCTGGATGCCAGTGCTGAGTTTCGCCCTTGATCCCAAGCTGCCGCGTGTGACGCGCTGGGACCCGGAAACCGGCAAAGTGGGCATCGACCCGGATCAATACAAACGCCTGTCGCCGTTCGACCCGCAAGTGCGCAAAATCATTGGCGAGATCTATGAAGACCTGGCGCGCAACAGTGCCATCGACGGTGTGCTGTACCACGACGATGCGGTGTTCTCGGACTTCGAAGACGCCAGCCCCGCCGCGCTCAAGGCCTATGCTGCCAACGGCCTGCCGGGCAGCATCGAGGCCCTGCGCGCCGACCCTGCGGTGATGCAGCGCTGGACGCGCTTCAAGAGCCGCTACCTGATCGACTTCACCAAGGAGCTGACCGCCAAGGTCCGCGCTATCTCTGGGCCGCAGGTGCTGACCGCGCGCAACATCTTCGCGCAGCCGATGCTCAACCCAGAAAGCGAAGCCTGGTTCGCGCAGAACCTCGACGATTTCCTCCAGACCTACGACTGGACCGCGCCCATGGCCATGCCGCTGATGGAAGGGGAGACGCTGAAGAACTCCAACGCCTGGCTGGAGAAACTGGTGGCGACGGTCAAAGCCCGCCCCGGTGCGATGCAGCGAACGGTATTCGAACTGCAAGCCAAAGACTGGCGCACCCCAGCAGCCCCCGACCTGTCCGCCGAGCAAATGGCTGAATGGATGGGTGTACTCAAGCGCCAGGGTGTCACGAGTTTTGGCTACTACCCGGACAATTTCCTGGAAAACTCCCCGGACCTGAAGACTGTGCGTCCGGCCCTTTCCAACCAATGGAACCCTTGACCATGTTCGACAGAATCCTGGCTTTATTCGTGCTGGCACTGGTATTAGGCGTGCCCCTGGGACTGATCTTCCTGGTCACCGGGCAGTTCCTGATGGACTTCGTGTTTTTCTACCCGCTGTTCATGTCGGCGCTGTGGATCTCCGGCGGCTTGTACTTCTGGCTGCACTGGGAGCGCCACTGGCCCTGGGAAGAAGACACCCCGGCGCCGACCCTGGCCGGCAACCCGCTGATCTCGATCATCATCCCTTGCTACAACGAGGGTGATAACGCCGCCGACACCATTCATGCGGCCCTCGGTCAGATGTACCCGAACATCGAAGTGATCGCGGTCAACGACGGTTCCAAAGACAACACCGCCGCAGTGCTCGACGCCCTGGCGCTGGAGCATCCACGCCTGCGGGTGCTGCACCTGGCGCAGAACCAGGGCAAGGCCGTGGCCTTGCGCATGGGTGCCGTGGCGGCGCGCAGCGAATACCTGGTGTGCATCGACGGCGATGCATTGCTCGATAAAAACGCGGCGGCTTATATGGTCGCGCCGATGCTCGACAACCCGCGCCTGGGTGCCGTGACCGGCAACCCTCGTATCCGCACACGCTCGACCTTGATCGGCCGCGTGCAGGTGGGCGAGTTCTCGTCGATCATTGGCTTGATCAAGCGCACGCAACGAGTGTTTGGTCGGATCTTCACCGTGTCGGGTGTGGTGGTGGCGTTTCGTAAAAAGGCGCTGGACCGCATCGACTACTGGTCCACCGACATGATCACCGAGGACATCGACGTCAGTTGGAAGCTGCAACTCGACCACTGGAGCATCTTCTACGAGCCCCGCGCGCTGTGCTGGATTCTGATGCCCGAAACCGTCGGCGGCCTGTGGAAACAACGGCTGCGCTGGGCCCAGGGTGGCGCCGAAGTACTGTTCAAAAACATCCGTGGCATCTGGCAATGGCGTCACCGCTACCTGTGGCCGCTGTTGTTCGAATACTGCCTGTCCACCGGTTGGGCGTTCACCTTCATGCTGTCGGTCATCTTTTGGGGCGTGGGCAAATTCACGCCGCTGCCCCAGGCGATCGCGGTGGACTCACTGATGCCGCCCGCGTTTACCGGCCTGGTGTTGGCGATGGTATGCCTGCTGCAATTTGCCGTGAGCATCCTGATCGACCGCCGCTACGAGAAAGACCTGTGGAAAACCCTGTTCTGGACCGTGTGGTACCCGATGGTGTTCTGGCTGGTCAGTCTATTCACCACCCTGGTCAGTTTCCCCAAGGTGCTGTTCAACCAGCACCAGAAGCGCGCGCGCTGGGTCAGCCCGGATCGTGGCATCAAACCTGTTGAAGAGGAGGCGTGATCATGAAACTGGTCAGAACTCGCCAAAGTACCGTCATGTGGATCATCGACGTGGTGTTGACCCTGATGGCCTGGGCCGGATTGGTTTGGCTGCTGGCGCGAGGGATTACCTCGATGCTGGATACCCACGGCGGCCCGCGCATTGACGCGCCGATTTTTGCGGCGCTCAACACCTTGCAGATCTACCTCTGGATCGCGTTGTTCAACGCCGTGATCCTAGTCAGTTGGGCACGCTACCAGCAGCGCAAAGGGCGCAAGTTCGCCCAGCGTCGCGCCCAGGCCAAGGCCCTCAGCGACAAGAGCCTAAGCGAAAGCTTCAGCCTGGCAGAAGGCGACCTGGAGCAACTGCGCCGGCCAGGCGTGCTGGTGATTCATAACGACGAAGAGGGCGGCGTGTCGGAAGTGAAATCCCATGTCTCTCGTGACGTGGAGAAACCGGGGTTGACCTTGGTACCTGGCGCTGTCCAGAACAAAGACGCCAGCTAGTGCGCTAAACAACGCCTAAAGGCCGACCCATAACTCTGAAGTGAGCGGACTTGCCCCGCGCTGGGCTGCGAAGCCGCCCCAAAACCTGCCTCCGCCGTTTTACTGAGTAAACGCGCCGGTCTTAATGGGGCTGCTTCGCAGCCCGGCGCGGGGCAAGCCCGCTCACCACAGAGTCGTGTGGCAGCCTTTAATATTTGCGTCTATATCCATGCACCGGTAGCGGTGGGTCAGTTACAGATTTATTAGCTGACGCTCCCTCATCGGCGGCTGTTTCATCCTGCCAATAGTGATTATTGCGATCCAGTTCCCAGGCCCACCCCCGCGAACTTTTCTGCATTTCCCATTACTAATTTACTGCGCAATAACTTGGCGGCCAACTAGTGGCAGCTTCTAAGTTCTCCGACGAATCGATATCAAAACAGCTGCCGCCTGTCGGATTAATAGATTCGGTCTCAGGTCGCCAAACTTTTTGATAATTATTTATTGTTATCAATCAATGTGTTGGGGCTTTAAGTAGCGCGAATGTCCAACTAGCTCGGATTCTTTGGTTGGTCAAAGTTTGATGTTAGTTTCCCTGCCCTTGAAATAGGGGTTAGACCACTATTACATTAATAGTGGTCTGATCCCTGTGGTTTTCCCATTGCCCCTGCTAGTTGACAGGGAACCACGAATTTATCAAATAAATCAGGAAGTCACGGTGATGATCCAATGGCCTCGCTTGCTTAGATTCAAACAGGATGATGTCCTTGATATACCCGAGGGCTCCCGTTCACTCATTGATGAGGGTGTCTACAGCATTTCAGACACTCAATACTGTCTGGCCGATGTGATTAATGAGAACGGACAGGACACGCTGAGGGTGCTCTCGTTTTACTGGGCTGCCAGTCAGGGTGCGTTTCGGAGAGCCTGTTTCAGAGAAGTTGAAAGTGATGATATGGCTCTCGGTTATCCACCAGAAGTGCTAATACCTGAGCGGGCAGGGGCGACCTATAGTCAAATAAAACAAGCATTGACGGCGATGGGTGACGTCATGGAGCATGCTTCTTATCGAATAATGTCTGATGGCGCCTTTATTCATAAAAGCTTGGAGAGCGCGTCAGTGGTGTATCATTTTCGGTCGCTAGACTCGCTGGATGATGAGTTGCCTTATGCAATTGTATGGAAGTGTCGTCGTACTTAGCGTCTCTGCATAAAGTTGAAAGGAGACAGCGTATTTACATAGCAAGGAGTGGCCATGAGAAAAAATGAACCTTGGTGGGTAGCTGTTTATCTGCCTTGTGCCTCGGCGTTAGCGCTAGTGTTTATGTGTATGTTTTTTCAGGTGGCGGGTTATTGGCTGAGTGGTGGTGAGGATATTATTAGCCTCTTGGAGGCGCATGTATTTTTCTATCTGCAAATGGCCGTGGCTGGATTTGCTTTAGGTTTCGTGCTTTGGTTTTTTAATGTCCGTTAGTGTTCCTGTAATAGAAGAGACCTCTTGGTTAGGGTGTAACTCTGATCGGTGAGCTATTAAGTGAAACTGCTTTTTTAATTTAAACTAGTGTGTCGCTATAATGTGCAGGACGACTGGCCTCGACAACCCGGATAATCGGCGCGCTGAGTTATTTTCTCTCTTCAAGGATGATCAATGAATCCCCGTATTCCGACACCACTGGCGCGCACGTTGAGTATCGGCTGTCGAGTCGCGCAGGGGTTGTGCCTGCTGGTAATGGCCGTCAGTGCCACTGCGTTCATGCTGGTCTGGGTCTACTTCGATAGGCGTGCGTCAATGTTGGGCTCGGCGGCGGCCGGTGTTTTGTGGTGCGCCATCGGGCTGTTGTTCGCGTTTGTGTTTGAGCAGCCTCGCACGCCGTGGGCAACGCTGCGATTTATGGTCAGTCGGATTGCTGGGGTGGGGGTGCTCGCAGCAGCGGCCGCCTATTTGGTCGGCACGCTTTGGATTGAGCCTGAGCGTGCATTGCTGGACGCTAATACCATCATGATCCAGCCCGGCAATCTGGCCCAGGTGCTCAGCCTCGCGGACCGTTTTGATGGCGGTAAATCCTGTGGCTGACAATCAACAAACAAGGACATTTCAGATGCTGTACAGAGCTTTTATCCTCCTTTGCCTGACGGCGCTCGCGGGCTGCCAGGGCCTGCCCTACCGGGGTGCGGAAGATCAGGCGCGGATCCGGGCCGACCTGGCGCTGGAGGCGACGCCCGCTGAGTTCACAAGGTTGCGCTGGGCTTATACGAACTACGGCGTTCAGGAGGGCGGCCAGACAAAGGATGCAATCGCCGTGGTGCAACCTGGGCTGGTGACGCTGGTGGGGTATGAGAGTGGGCGTTATGTTCGCCAGGCCAGTTTTCCCGCTGCCGTTGTGGACTGTGCCTACATCTTCGAAAGCCAGACCAGTGATCGGCCGATCTGGCTGTTGCAGAAAGACCGCATCGTGTTTCTGACTGTCAGCGACTTTCGTGGCAACGGCGATGTGCTCAAGCGCACGCAACTGGTCAAGGCGTTGGCCGCCAGCGGTTTCAGTCTGCACAGTGATGCTCAGGGACCTGCCTACCGACCGACGGGGAAGTCGGAACGCCTGTTGGTGCTGAACTCAATCGTCGGCAAGCATATGGAAGAGGTCGCCGAGAACCGGGCCTACAACGTGTGCCGTGGGCAATGATGGGATGGGCGGCACCACGGCCGCCTGATTTAACTCAGGCCGGGTTGGCATTGAGCCTGGACTGATCGCATCCAACCGATCAAAGCCGTTGCGCAGCAGAATCGCCAGCAGGTGAGCGGTTCACTCAATTATCGCCAAACCCGGTTGCCATTTGGACGACGGCCGGACGATAAGCCCCCGCCCAGCGGAATCCCGCTCCCCGCAAACACCGCCGCATTGTGATCGACTACACAACTTTCCGACACAATCCTGAACCTTTTCGTACATTTGAAGGTCTTTACCGCGCCCACCCGCACGCGGTCGGGCTGCATGGACTGCAGCGTTTTCAAAAACATTAAGGATTGATGTGAGCCTTTTTCCCCCTATTCCCTTCTTCGCCACTGCCTTGTGCGGTGCGAATGGCTGCGCGCGCGTATTACGCAAACGCGCCGAGGGCATGCCTCTGGATCCGTTGATCCCTCACTCGATACACCTACTGCCGCCGGGCCTGTTGGCGGCTTTGACCTGTAGTTCATGGAGTTTGAAATGAAGCGTAAGCAGTTCCAGAAAAGCCTGTTGGCAATCATGGTCGGCGCCATCAGCACGCAGGTGCTCGCGGTGGAAGTGGACCTTGGCGCGGGCAAGACCCAGTTTGTCAGCGAGACCTACAACGAGTCGCTGATCCTCACCGGGCAAACCACCCAAGTGACCACACCGACCAGTGCGCCCCCAGCCGGGCTGGGTGTCGCCGATACCCATATCCAGGGTTCGTTGATCAACCGCGCTGACATCACGCTGAATGCCGACGGCTACACCGTGCGAGGCTTTGCCCTGGACCCGATGTACTGGACTGGCCCGCCCAACCTCAACCCGGGCTCTGTCACCGGTGACGTGGTGCAGGCCGGCAACATCCTGATGAACAACGGTGGCGACGAAGGCCTGGAAATCGGCAAGACCAACATTGGCGGCAGCGTGATCAACTCCGGCACGATCATTTCGACGGCACCGTCGGCGCCTGCACCGCCGCCGTTCTATATCGGTGGGGGCGAGGGCATTTACCTGCACGGCACCACCATCGGCGGCGATGTGTCCAACACTGGTCTGATCGACATGGCCGGCGAAGGCGCGATCGGCATCGTGCTGGATCGCGACAACTTCACCCCCACCACCATCGGCGGCAAGATCCTCAACTCCGGCACTATCAAGGCCACGGGTGAAGGCGCTTGGGGCATCGAAGTGGAAACGGATACCAGCCCGCTGCGTATCGAAAACAGCGGTTTGATTTCTGCCAACGGCAATGACGCCAAAGGCATATTTTTTTATAACGGCACCATCGATTACATCCTCAACACCGGCACGCTTGAGGCCAAGGGCGCCAATGCCAATGCCTTTGAGTTCCTGGAGGCCACCTTCGCCCAGAACAGCGCGAGTGGTTCGCGCGGTATCGTCAACCGTGGCACGGTCATCGCCGATGGCACGGCGATTCTGGTCGGCCCCGATCAAACGTCATCGTTCGAGATCAACCAGCAAGCCGGCGAAATCCGCAGCAACGCCGGCACGGCCATCGATGCGCGCAACCTGGCAACCCTGAACTGGACCGGTGGCGACATCATTGGCGATGTACTCAACCTGAGCGCGGTGAATATCGACGGCCAGGCGGGGTTCACCGGCAACCGCATCATCGCACCGGTGTCGGTCAACTCAGGGTCGCTGAACCTGTCGGCGCCCGGCACCGCCATCACCGGCAGCCTCAACGTCGCCAGCGGCGCGGGCATCGATATGCACCTGTCCGACAGCGTCGTGCCGACTACGCCGTACCTGACCGTCAACGGTGCCGCCAATTTCGCCCAGGCGTCGAAGCTGACTGTGAGCGCTAACCCTGGCGACTTCGCCAGCACCAACGACGGCACGCAATACACCCTGTTGCAAGCCACCAGCGTGCAAGACAACGGGCTGTCCGTGGGCAGCTCTTCTGCGTTGCTGAATGTGCTCAGCTACTCGTCCGATGCGCAGACGGTCAAGGCCGTGGTGGCGGTCAAGGCTGACCAGCAAGTTGAGACAGACCTCTCTGGCGTGGGCGCGAGCCGTGCGTCGGCAACGGCGGTCAATACCTTCAAGAACGGTGTCCTGAGCCGTCTCAGCGCAGACGATGCAGTCTTCCAGGCGCTGGCCAACGCCGGCACCGCCGACCAACTGGCACGGGTTGGTGACCAGCTCGCGCCGGACGTCAACCGTGGCGCGTTGGACATCGCCTTGTCCGGGCAGACCGTGGTCAACGGCGCGATCTTCAACCGCCTCACCGAGCAGCGTGAAGCCAAAAAAGCCGGCGGTGTGTGGGTGCAGGGCCTAAGCAGCAACATGGATCAGGACGGTCGCGGCGGCAACAACGGCTACTCGGCCAACAGCAGCGGCATGGCGGTGGGTGTGGACAGTCGTGTGAGCGACACCACGACCCTGGGCGTGGCTTACAGCTACCTCAATTCGAATATTCATTCGGACCTGGGCAACAAGACCGACGTCGAGGGGCACGCACTGTCGCTGTATGGCAACTGGTCGCTGCAAGACTGGTTTGTCGATGGCAGCCTCAGCTACGGCCACAACGAAAACGACAGCAAGCGCCACATCGCCGGTACCACGGCCAAGGGCAGCTACGACAGCAATGTGTTGTCGGCCAGTGTGATCGGTGGCTACAGCTTCAAGCCGTCGCAAGCGGTGGTGGTCGAGCCACGGGTGGCTGCGCGTTATTCCAACGTGCGCATGGATGGCTACGACGAGAAAGGCTCCTCGGCCGCACTGAGCACGCGTTCGCAGCGTTATGAAGTGGGTGAGTTGGGCGCCGGTGTGCGTCTGGCGGGCAACCTGCCGATGGGTGCTGGTAGCCTGCAACCGGAAGCGACCTTGATGGCCTATCACGACCTGATGGGTGATCGCGTGGCGCAAACCTCCAGCTTCGTGGCCGGTGGTTCAGCGTTTACCGTGACCGGTGCGTCGGTGGCGCGTGACAGCTATGAGGCCAGTGTTGGCGTTAACTATCAGGTGTCGGACTTCAGCGTGGGCGCCAGCTATACGCGCCAGGCGCGCAGTGGTTTTGATGCTGACGGCGTAATGCTCAAAGCACGCTACGCGTTCTAAGCAACCTTCGGGCCGTAACACTGATTTGTGGTGAGGCTGTTCACCACAGATCAGCCCTGCTTGGGTTGTGATCAGGGCAACTTGCGCTGTACCGGTTAGCAGGTTGCAACACCGATCTGTGGTGAGCGGGCTTGCCCCGCGCTGGGCTGCGAAGCGGCCCCAAGGCCAGACAATGCGTTCTTTCTGAAAGGACGCGGTGTTTGTACCAGGGGCTGCTTCGCAGCCCAGCGCGGGGCAAGCCCGCTCACCACAAAAATGCCCCAGCTCACTACAAAAAAGCCCCTGTTCACCACAAAAAAAGCTTCTGTTCATCACATAACAAGCCCCACTGGGCCTGCTTCAGTGGTGTGAGGTCAGAGCAACTTGCGCTGCACCGGTTAGCAGGCTGTAACACCGATCTGTGGTGAGCGGGCTTGCCCCGCGCGGGGCTGCGCAGCGGCCCCACGGCCAGACAATGCGTTCTGTCTGAAAGGATGCGGTGTTTGTACCAGGGGCTGCTTCGCAGCGCAGCGCGGGGCAAGCCCGCTCACCACAAAAATGCCCCAGCTCACTACAAAAAAGCCCCTGCTCACCACAAAAAAGCTTCTGTTCATCACATAACAAGTCCCACTGTGCCTGCTTCAGTGGTGTGAGGTCAGAGCAACTTGCGCTGCACGGGTTAGCAGGTTGCAACACCGATCTGTGGTGAGCGGGCTTGCCCCGCGCTGGGCTGCGAAGCGGCCCCACGGCCAGACAATGCGTTCTGTCTGAAAGGGTGCGGTGTTTGTACCAGGGGCTGCTTCGCAGCCCAGCGCGGGGCAAGCCCGCTCACCACAAAAATGCCCCTGCTCACTACAAAAAAGCCCCTGTTCACCACAAAAAAGCTTCTGTTCATCACATAACAAGTCCCACTGTGCCTGCTTCAGTGGGGTGAGGTCAGAGCAATTTGCGCTGCACCGCTTCATCCAGCGTACTGCGCGTCAGCGCTTCCACGACTTCGCGTGTATCGGCCTGGAATGGGATGCCTACGATCAGCACCAGATGCATCCAGGTGCGCACCGATTCGCTCTTTTTGACCCGACCCAGTTCCTTGCCATCCTTGTCTTTGAACACCGTCTCCAAGGTGAAAATATTCTTCGCCGTGGACGGAATGATGAAGAACGTGAAGCCGGTGATGAACGCCGACACCGGGCTGTACTCTTCGTTGTTATGCAGCGTGGCATCCACGTAGATATCCGAGTCGACCTTGTCGGTGCTCACCCGCGTAAAACGGTTGGACTCGCGAAAGGAATCGGCCACGGCCTTTTCCCACAGCACCACCGGGGCGCCGACCGCAGCGTTGCCCGGGCCGCCGTTGACGTGGTTTTGCGCTGTGGTGTGCACGTACGCCGTGGGTTTTTGCGCCGGGGTGTTAGCGGTTGGCGGCCAGGGTTGCACGGCTGGCAGTTCGTGCTGTGAATACGACACGCAACCGGTCAACAACACGGCGGCCAGTACCAGGCTGTGTTTCATCAATCCTTTCATGCTTCGCTCCTTGAAATTATGGCTTGGCCAAGTTGGCAGTGGCGGTATCGAGCAGTTGCCCGACCAGTTTGGTCAGCTGTTGGCCGCCCATCGAAGGTGCCCAATATTGGCCGCTGTAAAGCCCGACGTTATGTTCGAATTTGATCGAGTCCTTGGCTTTGGCCAGCTCTTTACCGTTGCGGTCGACGATCACCAGGTCGCCGGCCACCTCGAAGCTGTCGACGTAGATCGGGCCGTTGACCCAGATCCAGATGGTCAGCGTCAGCAGCGCGCCGGGTACGTACGCCGGGTGCGGGCTGCGATGGCCTTTGAGAGAAGTCATGTTGAATTTGAGCGTTACATCTTGCTCTCCCAGGCGTACCGGATACTCGGTGACCTGCTTGAAGTAACCCGCAGTGCGCACGTACTGACTGATCTGGGCCGTCAGGGAGCTGCTGATGGCAGCCTTGTTGGCCTCGTTAACGTCGGCAGCACTCACCGCCACATCAGCGATTTGCGCGCTGCGTGGACTGCTGACAGCTACCGGGTGGAGCGGGGCGGCGATAGGGCCGGTGACGGTGTAGGAAACGCAGCCGGTCATCGACAGCGTCGCGATCAGGGCCGTAGCCCGAAGGAAAACTTTAAACACGCAATATCCCTATTAATAAACAAACACAAAACAGTGTCTCGACAGGATGTTACACAACTTGAGGAATGTGCGGCGGCGCACGCAGGCGACCAAAAGCACTTGAGAAGCCCTCTCAACCCCGTAAAATGCCGCGATTGTTTAAAGCACGATACTTTTCAGGGAAGAAGTCATACATGCGCGTGTTCGCCATTTTCATTGCTGCCTGCCTGATGGCGGGCTGCGCCTCCAAGCCGGAGTACTACATCTCCCCGGCGCCGGTCACCATTCCCAAGAACGCCACTTACTGGCTCGACACGTTTGATGTTGAGGTCGTGGGCAAGAACGAGCGTTTTTTGCCGGATGACAAGGTTCGCCAACAACTCGGCGTCGATCTGGTCGACCGTCTGCTCAGCGCCAAGCGTTATGCGCCGAGCAAAGAAAAGGCCGATTACCTGCTGGATGTCAGCATTGTCTATACGCGCCATATCCCGGACTCAAAAGGCGGCCTCTCGACGTTGATCGTTGATGACAACACCATTCTGGCCGCTGTCGATTTCAGCTATCAGGTCAAGGTCAAGAAGGGCGCTGGCGAGGTGCTGCATTTTGCCAAGACGCGTAACAACCTTGTGCCTGCTGGCGTAATGGGCGAGGCGCAAAAATGGAGAACCATGGGCGGCATTATCACCAACTCCGGTAACTCCAGCGTCGAGCGTTTTTATACCGGCGTTTTGAGTCGCGACATCGTCGATGACCTGCGCGCCATTCCTTCTCGCTAACGCTGTCTACCCCCCGATTTATCACCCCAGGAGCACTACGTGAAAGCACTCTCCAAAATCCTGCTGTCAGGCCTCACCGCCGCAGCGCTGCTGACCGTGGCCGGTTGCGCCACCGAAAGCAACCGAGCCCTGCCGGTAGAGCAAGTCGCCAGTGCAAACGTCGCCTATTCCGGCGTGCGCGTGCCGATTGCTGTAGGTAAGTTCGACAACCGCTCCAGCTACATGCGCGGCATCTTCTCCGATGGTGTCGACCGCCTCGGCGGTCAGGCCAAGACCATCCTTATCACTCACCTGCAGCAAACCAATCGCTTCAGCGTGCTGGACCGCGACAACATGGGCGAAATCTCCCAGGAAGCTGCGATCAAAGGCACCGCGCAGAAGCTCAAGGGTGCTGACTATGTTGTAACGGGCGACGTGACCGAGTTCGGTCGTAAAGAAACCGGCGACCGCCAGTTGTTCGGCATCCTCGGCCGTGGCAAGACCCAAGTGGCTTACGCCAAAGTCGCGTTGAATATCGTCAACATCAACACGTCCGAAGTGGTGTATTCCACCCAGGGCGCCGGTGAATACGCGCTGTCCAACCGTGAAGTGGTCGGCTTCGGCGGCACCGCCAGCTACGACTCCACCCTCAATGGCAAGGTTCTGGACCTGGCCATGCGCGAAGCGATCAACCGCCTTGTCGACGGCATCAACGCCGGCGCCTGGAACCCGCGCAACTGATCAGCAACACCTCAAGGAGCAGTACACGGATGAGCAAGGCAGTGAAGTTGGCGCTGATGCTGACAGCAATCGCGGCGGTCGCCGGGTGCCACACGGCGCCCCAGCCCCTGTATCAATGGGAAAGCTACCAGCCGCAGGTTTACGAGTACTTCAAGGGCGAGCCCAAGGAAGCGCAGGTCGAGGCACTGGAGCGCGATCTGCAAAAGATCAACGCCAGTGGTCGCAAGGCACCGCCGGGTTACCACGCGCACCTGGGCATGCTGTACCTGAGCATGGGCAAGGATGACCAGATGGTGCAGGAGTTCCGCACCGAGAAGGCACTGTTCCCCGAGTCCGCTGCTTACATGGACTTTCTGCTGAAAAACGCCAAGACCGGAGTGGCCACCAAATGAGCCTGTTGAAACTCACTGGCGCCCTGCTGGCCTTGGCTTTGCTCGGCGGTTGCGCGACGCCAAAGACCGTGGATTACACGGCGTATAAACAGGCTCGGCCGAAATCGATCCTGGTGCTGCCACCGATCAACGAATCGCCGGAAGTGCAGGCCTCGTACAGCTTGGTCTCGCAAGTGACCTACCCGCTGGCCGAAGCTGGTTACTACGTGTTGCCGATCGCTTTGGTGGACGAAACCTTCCGCCAGAACGGCCTGACCACCGCCAACGATATCCAAGGCCTGGCGCCGACCAAGCTGCATGACATCTTCGGCGCGGACGCGGCGCTGTACATCACCGTCAGCGAGTACGGCACCAAGTACATGCTGATCACCAGCGACACTGCCGTGACCGCCTCGGCCAAACTGGTGGACCTGCGCACCGGCACCACCCTGTGGACCGGCACCGCACGTGCGTCCAGCGAGGAAGGCAACAACAACGGTGGTGGCCTGGTGGGCATGTTGATTACGGCAGCGGTCAAGCAGGTGATCAACAGCTCCACCGATGCGGCGCACCCGATTGCCGGCATCACCAGTGCGCGATTGCTGTCGCCGGGTCAACGCGCCGGGATCCTGTACGGCCCGCGTAACCCGAAGTACGGCACGGACTGACCTCGATTCTGAACGCGCCTCAGATCAATGTGGGAGGGGGCTTGCCTCCGATGGCTTAGTGTCAATCACTGCATCGGGTGACTGACCCATCCCCATCGGGGGCAAGCCCCCTCCCACACTTGAACTGCAGTGTTTTCTGAATCAGGTTTAACCCGAACCACCCGCACCTTGCGTCTGACCTTGTGAACGGATTATTCACTCACGAGGCTCAGCCCATGTCCTACCCTCTGCTCTTCCTGCGTCCTGCTGCCCAAGGCTTTGCGGTTACCGTGCTGGTAGCGCTGGCCGGGTGTGGGCTATCGTCTTCGCCTGAGCTGGCCCAACCGGCGGCCCCCGTCGCCGAGCTGCAAAGCGCGCCGGCCCAAGGCGCGTTGGTCAAACGCATGGCAATGCCCGCCCCAATGCGCATGCAGGAATCAGCAGCGATGGACTATCGCAGCGAACCCCGCGAGCAATACGCCAACCTGCCGGACAACCCGGTGCACCGTGCGTCCGAGACTCCGGTGTCCACCTTCAGCGTCGATGTCGACACGGGCAGCTACGCCAACGTACGACGCTTCCTCAACCAAGGCAGCCTGCCGCCCGAAGGCGCTGTGCGATTGGAGGAAATGGTCAACTACTTTCCCTACAGCTACGCACTCCCCACCGACGGCTCACCGTTTGGCGTGACCACCGAAGTTGCCGCCACCCCATGGAACCCGCGCACCCAACTGCTGCGCATCGGCATCAAGGCCACCGACCGTGCAGTGGCGGAGCTCGCACCGGCCAATCTGGTGTTTCTGGTGGACGTGTCCGGCTCCATGGATCGCCGCGAAGGCTTGCCGCTGGTGCAAAGCACACTGAAATTGCTGGTGGACCAGTTGCGTGATCAGGACCGAGTTTCATTGGTGGTGTATGCCGGTGAATCCCGCGTGGTGCTCAAGCCAACATCGGGGCGCGACAAGGCCAAGATCCGCAATGCCATTGATCAACTCACCGCCGGCGGTTCCACGGCAGGCGCATCCGGCATCGAACTGGCCTACCAGATGGCCCGCGAAGGCTTTATCGACAAGGGCATCAACCGCATCCTGCTGGCCACTGACGGTGACTTCAACGTCGGCATCAGCGACTTCGACAGCCTCAAGCAGATGGCCGCCGAGCAGCGAAAAAGCGGTGTCTCACTGACCACCCTCGGCTTCGGAGTGGATAACTACAACGAACACCTGATGGAGCAACTGGCCGATGCGGGCGACGGCAACTACGCCTACATCGACACCCTGCGCGAAGCCCGCAAGGTGCTGGTGGACCAACTTAGTTCAACCCTGGCAGTGGTTGCGCGGGATGTGAAATTGCAGGTGGAATTCAACCCAGCCCAAGTCAGCGAATATCGCCTGCTGGGTTATGAAAACCGCGCCTTGAAGCGTGAGGATTTCAACAACGATAAGGTAGACGCCGGCGAGATCGGCGCAGGGCATACCGTGACAGCGCTGTACGAAATTGTGCCGAAGGGCGAGAAGGGCTGGTTGGAGCCTTTGCGTTATGCCAGCGCGCCTGCGGCGGAAGGTAAGTCCAATGAACTGGCGATGGTGCGCGTGCGCTACAAGCCTGCGGCGGGCGGTGATAGCCGCTTGATCGAACGGCCCATCAGCAACGAAACCACTAAGGCCAGCGACGACCTGCGTTTCGCGGCGGCGGTGGCCGCCTTCGCCCAACAGCTCAAGGGCGATGGCCGCTACACTGGCAACATGAGCTTGAAGGACACCGCCGCACTGGCCCGCTCGGCGCGAGGCGATGACCCGTTCGGCCTGAGAAATGAATTCGTGCAACTGGTGGAATTGGCCCAAAGCCTAAAACCCTGATCTTAACCACGACACGGATCAAATGTGGGAGGGGGCTTGCCCCCGATGGCGGTAGATCAATCAGTACATTTTTGACTGACCCACTGCTATCGGGGGCAAGCCCCCTCCCACACTTGAACAGCGTTAACTTTACAAAAGGAGTTTGCCCCCTACATGGCTGTTCCCGATGATCCACCCAGCGACGAATCCCTGCTGGCCCGCTACCGCACCGGCGAGGCCGCCGCGTTCGAAGTCTTGTACGCGCGCCACCGCCAGGGCCTCTACCGCTTCCTCGTGTCCCTGAGCAACAAAGCCGAGCTGGCCGAGGAAATCTACCAGGAGACCTGGCTCAGCCTGATCCGCAGCAGCACCCAGCCACAAGGTCGGGCGAGCTTTCGTACATGGCTGTTCCAGATCGCCCGCAACCGCCTGATCGATTACTGGCGCAAGCACGGCATCCACAACCCGTTGCACGACAGCTACGACGAGCAACTGCACGCCCAGCCCGACGATAGCGCCGGTCCTGAGCAACAGCTAAGCCTGAGCCGCGACCAAGCGCGCCTCGACGCCGCCCTGCAAGCCTTGCCCGAAGACCAGCGCGAAGTCTTCCTGCTGCGCCTGCACGGCGATTTGGACGTGCCGCAAATCGCCGCGCTCACCCACGCGCCGCTGGAAACCGTAAAAAGCCGCTTGCGCTACGCCCAGCAGAAATTGCGTCGTCTGCTGGCCGAGGAGGTACCTGTATGACTGACTCCCGACATACCCCTGACGACGAGCTGCTCCAGCACTTTCGTCAACACAGCCCTGGCGAACCGCCCGCGTCCCTCGACGCCTTCATCCTCAACACCGCCCGCCGCGAAGCCCCGGCGCCGCAACCGAGCTTGTGGCAACGCTGGCTGCACGCCTGCCAACGCCCGCGCTGGCAAATGGCATTCGCCACCGTGGCCGGCTTGGCGCTGATGATCGGCGTGGTCATGCGCTCACCGGTGCCGCAAGCCGAGATATCCACAGCGACCTTCTCCGCCTTGCACGAAGAAGCCGCCCGCCCTGCGCCGCAAGCGTTGTCCGCCCCTGCACCGATGGCTCGCATTGCGGCCGCGCCCAAGGTTGAAAGTGCACCGGTTCAGGCTGAGATCGCCGGAGCGCTGGCAGATCAGTCCGCGGCAAAGCTGAGCAAGCGCGCGCCGCTCGCGCTGCCGTCATTGGAGGAGGAGTTGCAGGCGATTGTGCGCTTGCGTGAAGCGGGTGAAAGCAAAGCCGCGGATGAAAAACTGCTGGCGCTGCACGCGCGCTTCCCCGAGGAAGACCTGCCAGCGCGGCTGGAGGCGTTGTACAAGCATTGACCCACAAAAAAGCCCCAGGTCTTTCGACCTGGGGCTTTTTATCTGTATCTGGTGCCCCGGCGGGATTCGAACCCACGACCCCTGCCTTCGGAGTCCTAAAAGTCGACGTTTAGAATCAATACGTTAGCGGGGATGAGCTGGGAAATCAACGGGTTGTGTTAGCTGGGGTTAGCGAGTTTTCGCCCCGGATAGCTGGGCGAGTGTGGCAAAATTGTGGCAGGTTACCCACAAGTGCGGCGCCCTAAGATCGTCATCGATACGCTGACAAGTGTTCAATTTGGCAACATCGAGATTCACTAGCCGGTGATTCGGGCGGTAACCCATCCCATTCCAATGTGACTTCAATTGCTTCAGATTTATACGGCTGGCGTCGAATTTTCGTATCGAGCCATTTTGCCGTTGACGGAACAGGTTCCTTCAGATAGGGAAGGGGCGTTTGCTGATACACAGGCGAATGGTTATGGAGTACGATGGATAACGCCACGCACGACCGGTGCCGGAATTTCCTAATTTTAGATAAGTAAGCAGGTACTGGGTGGATCCCTTATTCAGATGGGCAGGGAGCAAAAGAAAGCTGCTACCCAATATCAAGTCAAGATTTCCGCGTTCATACGGCACATACCATGAGCCATTCTGCGGCTCCGCATGTCTTTATTTTGATATCTTACCTGGTCACGCTGTTCTCTCTGACATGAATGAAGAGCTTATTCTCGCTTATCAGGAACTCCAGAAGTGCCCTAAGGGAGTATTTGATTACCTAGTTTCGTACGAAGTATCGAAGGATAAGTACTATGAGATTAGAGCTCTAGATGTAGGTTCGATGACTAACGCCGAAAGGGCAGCAAGATTTATATACTTGAATAAGCTCTGTTTTAATGGTGTGTATCGTACTAACAAGTCCGGTTTTTTCAATGTGCCGATGGGCTCGAAAACGGGAAAAATGCCTACGCTGGAAGGGCTGTTAGCTATTTCAGAAGCGCTTCAAAATGCCCGAGTTATAAGCGGTGATTTTGCTGAGGCCGCTAAAAATATTAAATCTGGAGATTTGGTGTATTTGGACCCGCCGTATTCTAAGCCGGAAAGTCGTGAGCGAGGTGAGTACGGATTAGGTTCGTTTCACTTCAGCGATATAGAACGATTGATTGTATTTTTGGAATATATTAACTCCGTCGGCGCTTTTTTCATATTTTCGTATAGTGATTGTGAAATTATTAGACAAAATCTTCGAAGTGAATGGGTTGTTGAGGTTGTTAGTGTCAGACGTCACGTTGCTGGTTTTAACGCCCACAGGAAAGTCGTGGACGAATTAATTGTAAGCAATTTTTCAGCTTGCTAAGGAGCGTAGTGTGGAGTATTCGATGAACATCGGTGTCGCTGTAATCAGCGATCTCCACATTGGCAGCGGCGCGAAGGCAAAGGATTTTTCTTTACCTGGGGCTGGCGGCGGAATCGTTGATAACTATATTTCTGAGTTTCGTAATTTTGTCGAGTCAGAAGGACTGCGTGCCAATTACCTAATAGTTCCGGGGGATATTACTAACTCGGCATGTAAGCCTGAGTTCGAGTTGGCTTCGGAGCGGATTTCCCAGATCGCGTCATTCCTGACCGTACCTGAGTCAAATATTCTATTTTGTCCTGGAAACCATGATGTCGACTGGGAGACAATTAAAGCATTAAGCAGCCTTAATCATCCAGAGTCCCAGGTAATAAAAGCTAAGTACTTTAATTTTAATTCAGCAGGGTCTGTTTTTAGTCGAAATTTATCTAGCGCGACTGGCAGTTTTGATGAGTCTCCGTATTTGGCAGTTTGGGATTTCGATGATGCTTTAATCTGCGCTTTGAATACATCTGTATTCGATGGTCCTGATAAAAAGCCTCACTGTGGTGAAGTAAGGCCAGATCAATTGCAAAAAATAGACGCCTATCTTTCTAGCATTGGAAGAACAAAGAAGCTGAAGCTTTTTATGTTCCATCATCACCCTGTTCAGTATCTGGATGACACCTTTAATCAGCCGGATTTTAGTGTGATGTCAAATGCTGTCGGGCTTCTTGATCTGCTGTCTAAGCATGAATTTGACTTCGTTGTTCACGGGCACAAACACATACCTCGTTTTAATATGGAAATTAGAGATATAGGTCATCCTTTAAATATATTATGTGCAGGCAGTTTTAGCGCTTACTTGGATAACAAATATTTTGAGGCTGTGGGGAATCGATTTCATCTCGTCGAATTTCACGATCGTTGTCCAATAAGTACTTATGCACGGGGCGCGGTGAAAACTTGGACTCATTTCGTAGGGCGGGGATGGATGCCTAGCCTGCGCAGGCCAGGGGCTGAACATCATCAAAACTTTGGCGCATTTCTACCTCGCGCTCAGCTAGTAATAAAAATCGCCGCTGAGTTCCAAAAAATATTTATAAGCGCTCAGTTTATTAAGTGGGCGGACTTTGTTTCAAGCAATCCGGAGTTTAGGTATTTTACTAGTGAAACTCTTCGTGCATCGTTAAAAGAAGTCGCCGGTTCTATGGGTTTGATACTTCATGAAATAGATGCTTTCGGCTTGGATAAACTTGTGATCCTCAAGGGGTGAATGATGGCAATCTTCGATTCGACGAAGTTGATCAACCCGTTTGAAAATGATAATGCTCGTAACAGTACTATTGAGGACTTACCAAAGCAGTTTGTGTGGACAAAAATATTTGGTCGTTTGATTTCTCAGAAAAATCATATTTTACTTGGTGCTCGCGGGTCAGGAAAAACCGCGATCGTTAAAATGCTGTCGCATGAGTATCTCGCTAAGCTTAATCACCCTAAAGCCAAGCAGGTTATCAAGTCGAGAGCTTTTGTTGGTATTTATGTACCCATGAGATTGTCATGGGTTGGTGAGTTGAAAAGCTCCGTTTGGCTTACTGACTCGGAACAAGAGTTGCACTTCAAGTGGCGGTTGAATGCATCATGTTGCGCGTCCTACCTAAATACTTTGGGCAGTTGTATTGATTGCTATGCTGGGGATGTTGCGCAAAAAATTATTACTGAAAGAAGCATAGCCCGTAAGATATCTATGGCTTGGTTCGATCGTGATGATATAGTAAGCTTACGTGAACTTAGGGAAACGCTTTCGGAGTTAGAGTACGAGAAGTTAATTGCTGAGCAGAAGGCAAGGGTTAACTCGGAGATAAATCCAGCGGCAATTGGTGTCGCCTTTGAATTAGGACTTTTTGAGCCTTTAAAGCGTGCTATTGCAATTACTAAGCAGTACATTCAATTTCCTCCAGATGTCGCCTGGGCGGTATGTTTAGATGAGGCGGAATATCTGAGTGAGTTTCACCATGTGATACTTAACTCACATCTGCGTACATTTGCGGATGGTCTCGTTTTTAAAATCACTACAATGCCTTACAAGCATTACACGCTTGAGACCAATACAAGTGTTCCTTTAAATAGGAAAGATGATTTTTCTTATATATATTTAGATAATTTAGATGTGGCCTCAAGGGCGTCTAAAGGTAACGAGTTTGAAATACTTGAGAAATTTTGTGAAGATATATTCAGTAAGCGATTAAAGAATAGTGCCTGGGCTGACAGTGGTGTGAATTTAAAATCGTTGCTAGGTACGTCATATCTACTGTCCAGTGATGAGAAGATAGATCAGGAAAAAATGCTCTCGTTGGTGGACAAGCATTGTAATGAAAGAACTCGGCTAAGGGCTCGAGAACTAGCAGGAACTCAGCGATTTGATGATGAAATAGGCCGCAAATTAAAAGGAGCTCTATTAATAAGGGAACTTAAGTCTTCTCATAGAGGCAATGCACACGTAGTCGCTTTTTCAGGTTACGAAATGGTGATTCGTTGCGCTGATGGTAACCCAAGAAGATTTATCAGTTTGCTTAATGCATTTTATAATGCAAGCGGCGAGACTGGCGGGTTCAAACCTATTTCGCCTGCAGTTCAAGATAGGACATTGCGAGCATACTCCTATGATGAATACAAAAGAATGGTTTACGAACCGAATCAGGGTCAAAAGGTCCATGATGTGTTATCGCTAATAGGCAAATATTTTCAATATTGTCTACACAATCAAAAGCTGTCTACTGATATGGTTCTCTCGTTCAGATTTAACGTGGATGATGAGAGTATCTGGAGCGTGATAGCTGATGCGATTGGGCTGGGTCTTGTACGCCCTATTGTTGAGCGATCGAGCTACGACACGCTTCCCGTGAAAAGCGGCGTTTTCAGATTGTCATATGTTCTCGCACCACATTTTAGTCTTCTTCCAAGAAGAGGCGACGATGTAGCGCTTAGTAGCATATTATCCTTCGGCGTGGATCGAGGTGTTGAACGTCACATTGGCTCTCAGCAAATGGAGTTGTTGTAATGGTATACCTAGATGTAACGGATATTTCGCTTGATGATGTAGAAAGTTCTCACTATAACCTAGTGCTTTTCGCATGCGGTTATGAAGAGCGTTCAATATTTTTTCCCGGTGTATTCGAGTCTAGCTATGATGATGTTATGGTATTCGGGTTCGCAGGTAGCGAAGGAAATGAAGACTATGCTTTAAATAGTAATTATTATGCGCGTACTTCTAGGTATAAAGTTTCGCCTACGCTTCTCGATTATTCTGATGCCAACAAGATTTTTTCTTACCTTGTTAGGGCTGTGTCCTTAGTGGACTTTTCGAAATATAAAAGTTTTAAGATTCTCGTTGATTATTCCTCTATGCCTCGATTGTGGTATTCGGAGATTTTGAACTTTATTAAGAATTATGAGTTTTCAATTCCGGTGCGGTGTGATTTCGCTTATTCGATTGGTGAACACTCGGGGATTGGGCAAGCTAAGCAGCTAAGTGATCCTATAGTCTTGCCAGGGTGCGCAGCTGTTTCAACATTTAGTAAAGAAACAGTTGGTATATTCAGTCTTGGGTTTAATGAGGGTGGTCCAATTTGTTTGCATCATAAAATTGAGCCGGATGTAGCGTTTTCTATCATTGCCCGCCCCGGGGCGTTAGATGACTATACAGAAAGAACTTTGCAGTGTAATAGGTTCTTTTTGGATAATTTCTCATCGAGCACTATATATCCTCCGCTTCATAGCGTTGCTCAGTGTTATTCAGTGCTCCGGGAGATTTTCTTTCCATATCTTGGCAAGGCTGGCATTGTAATGGTGCCTTTTGGACCAAAGCCACATGCTCTTGCATCAATACTAGCGGCGATGAATTATCCGGAGGTATCCTGTCTGTACTCAAGTATGGGAGGTAGTGGAGGAGCGGTTAAACCTACGACTGAGCTAGTTATTTCAAGGGTCGATAAATTAGATCACTACCCATATATGGATTAGCTTCTGTGGGAGGCGTGCCCCCTACTTCCTTATATTTAAGGCCCGTTCGTAGTTTTCCGTAAAACGTATGAGGTCGGTCTTCAGTACCAGGCACAAATCACGGAGTTGAACCGTATCTATCCGCCTCACCCCTCTCTCTACATCACTCATGAAAGATTGCGGTCTTCCTAATGCAGCTGAGCACTCCGCTTGGGTCATCCCTGATTCAAGGCGCGTACGCTTCAGCACCTGCAAAAAGATAACGTGCTCCCTTCGATAAATAGCCTTGGTCATTGCCGCATCCGTTCATGGTTCGGCTCATCACGCTATATCTGCTTTTCGGATATCTGATTTTCAGTTATTTTGTTTGTATTTCGATGGTTTAGGAGGCTGCATGAGACAGGTCTGGGAGTTGTTTCGCGTGGCATGGGCCGTCGGGTGTTTGCCGGTGGGCGCGCTTTTGCTAGTCGTGGTGGTTTTTTCTGGCTTCAACCTGACATTCTTTCTGGGTTTGACCAGTAGCGAAGACCCAGCGATTCGGTGGATGTTCTGGGTGTTGGTTCTCTACTTCGTTGGGGGCGGATGGCTGTTCTCGCGAGTCAACCAACGCTATGCCGATAAACTGAGGAGAATGGTCGCTGGCTATCAGGCTGAAGGGTTCCATCCGCAGGTAGAGGTGTTCGCTAAGATCAATGACGCCTACGTTGGTATCGACCTGCAATCGAAAAGGTTGCTGGCCTACCCCGTTGGGCGGGATGGTCATCTCTTCCGTTTGGATGAGATTCTTTCCTGGCGCATCCTTCCAATCGGCAAGAGCAACCATCGATTGGAGCTGTTGACGAGCGATTTGGCTATTCCGACGTTCAGCCTCGCGCTTAAAACGGCGGACGTGACCAATACGGAGGCACGGCTGCATTCAATCTTCAGTACTTAGCTGGATGATGGAGCCTTCACTTAGCTATTCGGAGTGGCCGATGACCGACGTAACCGCACGCAGTGTTTGGCAGGTAGATATCGCCCAACTGAAGCTAGCTAACGCCACCATGCGTTTGGCCAATCAAGCGCTGGCTTCTGACGATGTTGCCATCCTAGCCGCTCTCGGTTTTTCGCTCGCTCACATTCGAGAGCTGAGGCGCAAAGGTTGCTTCAGGCCATCTTCCATTGTGCAGAACACACGAATGATCAATTGCTTACAAAAAAGGGGGCCTGCACATGCTCATTGACCACATGCCATTGAAAATCGCGTCTGGCGTTCTGGCTACTACGACGATCGAGTCTGTCCGCCGATCCGCTTCGTATCATGCATGCGGCTGGCAGATTCTTGATCGCTGGGCGTTTAATTCTCCCGAAAGACTTCGGGCACTTGAGGTGCAAGGAGAGCTGCTCCTTTTAGGGCGGTTGCTTGAACAGCAAATTGTCGAGCACAAGGCGCTCATTTCGCCCCTCGGATTGGCCCAGCGGGGGCAAGGGCTGGCGTATCATGAGGTTCTCGCGCTGCGGGGCATCTCTACCGAGTTGTGAGCCATCGACGGGAGCAGATTCCAACAAAACTTTCCGGCTAATGGGTGTAGTGGGGTCTCGGGGCTTGCCCTGAGCAGGTACGGTAGGCAAAGCAAGGGAGTGAAACGACTGCCGCGTTGCCGGTTGTACGTACGCCATTCATGGCGGGAGTACAAACCCTACCCTGTCCCAGTCGTTATCCTCCAAATGGTTGCAGCCTTTGTGGACGATGTTGGTGACTAAAAGTTGTCTGTACGTTGGTCCTGAATTTTTTAGCCCTCGATAAATAAAAGCATCGTTGGGCGGGCACAGGGAATCGTCCAATGACTCGATAGACACAAGAATCAGACGCCATCGGCCTAACAAAATTAATCATCAAAATATTTTGCGAAGTGAGCGCGGTAATTTTCAGAAAACACCGCAGCACGACGCTGTACGAAGCGGGACGTTGCCTGTGATGGTGTCAGTATTTTGAAGTGCGCGCGTTTGCCGTTGGTGATTGTGCGTGCATCGCTCGGGCAAGAAGAGAAAAACATCTGGCAGCACAGCGAAAGGTAAATCTGGTGATGCTGAGGGAGGCATGCGGTAGGCAAATCTGGGTACGTCATCCACGACTGGAGTAAACGCTATGAGTGAAAGCTGGCTGAAAAAAATGTGGTCGCTTGCACTGGGACGGAAATCTGTAGACGCGATGAACGGTGGTAAGCCCTTTACCAGGTGCGGAACCCTCATGGTCTATTCGGGTGAGCTCAAGCTGATATCTGAGCTCATTCCCGAGTCAAAACCTGTCAGACGCGCCACGCTGCCGGATTCAGATTGAGTGCAGCATCTAGGTTGGCTGAACGCATGTGAGTCAAAGTGGACCGTGTGAACTGATACGCACCTTGCGTAGCCGGAGCGCAGGGCTAGCTGCTCAGACTACTTTCCTGAATCAAACAGAGCTCTGGCATAGGGGCCATAGGTCGCGATGACATTTTCGATGGTATCCCGATCGTTACAGCTCAAACTACGGGTCAGATCGAAAAAGCTGTTTCGCTCCGCCTTCCACAAGCTGATGATTTCAGCATTCGGCTCGGCTTTCTTTCGCTCGTAGAATATTGACTCGGAACGGAGCGCTATCAAGCAGCCCAAGACGTCCTGGGCGATTTCCAGTCTATGAGCATCTGATGGTTGGATCATCGTTGAGATCTCCTGCTGATCATGATCAGTACGTTATGTGCGAGTTTCTGAATTTTGAATGCTTTCGTAATCGATGCTCATCGTGACTGTAGCTCGGCTGCTGTGGACTGCATCGATTGGTAGCTGTGCAACATCCCGGGATCTAGGGCACGTTTTGACAGACGCTGTTGTTAGCTGAAGAATGGCTGCATGCACAAAACAGAATCAGAAACTTTGGGTATTGAGGAGTATGAAGCATTCGAGCTCGTGGCTCGGGAGCTCCATACCCATTTTTCAAGCGGGCGGAAAAATTTTGCGGTGCGAGTGCCCTTAAATTTAGTGAGCTATTTGTTCACTGGGATTTTGCGGAAATCTCGCTTGCCGAAAATTCAGCTTGAAGAGGCCATATCGAAATTAGAGCTTGCTGTCGAGGCTAGGACGTTACGGCGGTACGTCAGCGGGCATGCCCGGATGACATGGTGGGCGTTTCAACGATTGGTTTTCTGGGCGCGGGAACAGAAGTGGATTAGCACGTGGACGTGCTGCGACTTGATATCGAAAGCCCATCTCTGCGAGGTTGCTCAAACCAGTGCGCGCGAGCTTTTGAACGAGCGTAAGCGCCTTATTTCAGCGACTGAAATACGCAGAGAGGAAATGGTCACGCGCTTTTATGAAAACCTCGCACTCAAGGACTTAGAGCAAGAGAAAAAAGCAGTCCCATCTATTCGAAGATACGATGAAGTCAGAGAGCTCGCGCGCTCCCTGGGATTAGATACAGCTGATTAGCCTCGGGCCAGCTTGGCTACCAACGCTTCAGCATGTTTACCTCGCGATGCTCGGTGACACCGACATGCGCTGCCACTTCGCGTTTGCTCCGGGGCGCTTTTTTTGACACAAAATCCCTATTTATTTTTATGCGCTGCCACTTGTGAAGGGAATCCTGATGTCCGTTCCGACATACGACAAATTCATTGAACCGATCTTGCGCTACTTGGCAGCTAATCCCGAAGGCGCTACAGCACGCGACACCCATGAGGCTGCGGCCAGGGCTTTAGATTTATCCGAGTCACAACTTCAAGAGCTAATCGCGAGTGGGCAGGCGACTTATAAAAACCGCGCCGGATGGGCTCACGACCGCCTCAAACGTGCCGGTTTATCTTCCAGCGCCAAGCGAGGCTACTGGAAGCTTACCGAAGCTGGGACGGATTATTACGTCCAGCACCCGTCACCGCTAACAGCCGATCAGGTGGAAAAACTTGCCATAGGTTTTATGGACGTGAGGCTGAGGAGCCCTACCGATGCCGTCCCGCTTGACGGGGTAGAGCAAGGCGAAGACACGCCAGTATCAGCAACAGTTAGCCCTGACGATCGGTTGGATCAGGCTTTGCGCGAGCTACGTGATGCAACCGCAAGAGACCTACTCGATAGCCTACTTCAAGTCAGTCCAAACCGTTTTGAAGTTATTGTGCTCGACGTATTGCACAGCCTCGGCTACGGAGCTAGCCGAACAGATTTGCAGCGTGTGGGAGGTAGCGGAGATGGCGGAATTGATGGAGTAATTTCCCTCGATAAGCTCGGTCTGGAAAAAGTGTATGTCCAGGCCAAGCGCTGGCAAGGCACTGTCGGTCGGCCTGAGTTGCAAGCATTCTATGGTGCTCTTGCTGGTCAAAAGGCCAAACGAGGGGTATTTATCACCACCTCCGGATTCACCAAGCAAGCTATAGACTTTGCCAGCTCTGTGGAGGGCATGGTGCTCGTGGACGGGATCCGTCTAGTTAACCTGATGATGGACCACGAGGTAGGCGTAACGTCCAGGCTTCTCAAGCTTCCGAAACTGGATAGCGATTACTTTGACGAAGAAAGAGGGTTTTGATCGCGCCATAACTTACATTTGGCAAAGCCGTCGCGATTAAAGGTAATGCCGTTACCAATCAGGCTCTAGCTCTGTGCTGAGGTGGATGCCCATAATCCTTGCTTTGCGGTACTTCAATGGCTCTGCATTGATCTCCAAGGCAACGAGGCGGCTTGCAGCGTTGACTAGGCTGTTGAAGCGGTCGTTGTGAATAGCTACATACACGACCAACTTTTTGTCAGACCCCTGCATTGAGCCGATACAGAGAGGTGCTGACTTGCCCTGTAGAAGTAGCGGGTCAGCGTATAGGTAGCACTCTATTGTTGGATATTTGAATGCTTCGGGATGTCGGACGGAACCGTAGAGCCTAAGCGCAGCATGCTCTAAGTAATAGTCACCGATTGGCTTGGTATCCGTAGCGGTGGCCATGCTAAATGACCATGACATATCCCACCTCCATATTCGGGCTTGGACGATTATCCGCTCAACAGCTCCACGATTTCTTCCTGCCACAGCATCCTTCCTCTCGATGGGGGCCGACCTCTGTCATGCCCTGCCACCTACTTCTCACCGTGGAACAGATCCACTCAAATTTTCAGCTAGATACAAGGTTAAGGCCATAGCATTCTGCGGCTTACCTGATGCAGATCGGTAGCTTTCTGCCATCGCATTGACTACGAGCTGAGGCCCAAATCGAAGTTTTCCGCTGGTCATTGCCTTCACAATCGCTCTGTGAACATCCGTCTGATGCTCTGCGGGAATTCCGGACATATCCAGCTTGTTGGAAGCAAAATACGACGTTTGGGTTTCAGTTAATGGTTGAGGTTGAGGTTTAGTGTTATGCCGAACCTGGTCCGATACGGTATCGATACCGCATCCGTGGGGTATCGATATCTGTTCCAAACCTGGCTCTGAGGGCGGGCGGAGAGCCTCATTGATCCATCGCTGCTGATCCACCGTCAGTCTTTCTTTAAAGTCGCGCAGGAAATCGTCAAGCCACTCGCTCGGAATGCGGCGAATTTCTTCAAGAGCTCTCGCTCTTAGCTTTGGCCCCGTCACCTGAGTAGCGGTGTGGTGATCCCACCAGATACGTACCCAAACGACGTATCTGACTTGATCGTATCTAGCCAAGCCCTCATCTTGTAGTCGATGAATGACCTGTAGCCATTGATCTGCCGTCCAGCCAATCTCGGCTCCTGCGATGCGTGGCACAAGTGGGTACACGCCTGTAATGTTGCTGTCAGGAGCTGTTAGAAGGTGTAGCAACGCAACTTTGTCTTCAGTGGTGCAATTCATCAGGCGCGGGCAGCGCCAAAAATTCTGATCCCTGATGGTTCGTTGTCTGCCCATGCTCACGTCTCCTGGTGCAAACGTACGGGGATGACGTAAAGGACGATCATTGTCGCGCCTCCACCTGCGCTTTCTTGGTTGGCCTCCCTGTGTGTTTTGGTTTTGATGATGCGTTTGTCAGGGAGGGGCGAGGAGGGTTTTTGGTATTGCCGGTGCGCATCCACGCTCTTAAGTCACCTAGCCTCCATCGCAGCCTTGATAGTCCTGGCACAGGCTCAAGCCCTGGCAACTTACGCTGACGGACCGTAAGCACGCTGAATCCCGTCAACGCAGCAACTTCAGATACGCCAATTAGGACGTCGTCGCCAAGCTTCTGTATTTTTTGGATGGTTTCGTAATCTACTGGCATCGGGTTATCGCTCGATTGATCTGTTCGATACAGATTTCGCCAGTTAAGCGGTTAACAGCTAGGACATTTTTTTTACAGATGGATTGTGAGGGAGGAAGAAGGGGTCGTAGCCTGCTTTGGAAAACGACCGTTCAGACGTGCGTAATTGCATTTTACGGGATCACTTTTTCGCATCCACCCAGTTGATCAAGTACATTACACTTTGTAATGCTTGACGCGTGGCGGTGACCCGCAGAGGTCGACCCATTGCTGTCGGTGAAGGCAGGTAAAAACCGGCCAAAAGCAACCTCGCCCCAATTTGTTGGCCATTACCTAAAAAATCTTCACAACAAATCTGTCGCAATTTCGTGCTCTAGCTATACTAGGTAGCTGCTTTTTAACTTTTTGATTTAAAAAACGCTGTAAAGTATAAGCCGTTACAGTTATGTATCGTTCGAAAATATGTAAGATCGTCAGCCCAAAGGATTACAATGCACCTTACAAAAGTAGAAATAAAAAATCTTAAGTCGCTCGGTAACTTTACTTGGGAATTAGCTGGTGACGATACACTTACGGGATGGCATGTTCTATTAGGTGATAACGGTTCAGGAAAATCGACATTCCTGAGAGCCTGTGCCATTGCGCTGATGGGGCCTAAAAATGCAATGGGGTTGAGGTTGCCTTGGCAAGATTGGGTTCAGCATGGTGAAAAGGAAGCGAGGATCAGCATTGGTTTTACACAAGATTCGGTCGATCAGTGGACTGGTAAAGGAAACACTACTGCGGGAAAATTGCGTGCTGCCGTCAAGATCAATGAGCACGGAATAACCATTGCCGAAGTTTCTCCGTCACCTAACAGACATGTTTGGGGTGGTGCTGGCTGGTTTACGTCTTCGTTCGGTCCTTATCGACGCTTCTCGGGTGGTAACAAAGATCATGAAAAGTTGTTTTATTCGACGCCAAAACTTGCAAGCCATCTTTCTCTTTTTGGAGAGGACGTAGCACTCAGTGAAACGCTTAGCTGGTTAAAAGATCTTCACTATACCAAACTAAATGACGAAAGTAGTGGTGTTAGTAACTCCTCGTCGGGACGCCTTCTGGCTAACATTAAAAACTTTATCAATCAGGACGGCTTTCTTCCTAACGGTTCAAAGCTTGAAGAAGTAACTCCAAAAGGAATTACCTTTAAAGACCCTAATGGAGAAATTATTGAAATTACTGAACTTAGTGACGGCTTCCGATCCGTCCTGAGTATGACGCTTGAATTAATTCGCCTATTAAGTATCAATTTCGGGCAGGGTCATTTGTTTAGCAGTGACAGCACCCAAATTGTCGTGCCTGGCGTGGTCATCATTGACGAGATTGACGTCCATCTGCACCCACGCTGGCAACGCGCCATTGGTCCGTGGATGACCACCCACTTTCCTGCCATTCAATTTATTGTTTCTACCCATAGTCCGCTAGTCTGCCAAGGTGCTGTCAATGGCTCGATTACACGACTGCCCTCACCTGGTGGTGATGAGAATGAAGGAAGAGTGTCTGGCGTCGCGCTAGATCGACTACTGTTCGGAGATATTCTTGAAGCATTGAGTTCTGGGGCGTTCGGTGAGGGCATTGAACGCTCGGAAATAGCGAAAGAGATGTTTTACGAGTTGGCTACGCTAAATATCCAATCTCGCCGTCGATCGCTTAATGAGATCGAGCTAGTGCGACGTACAGAGCTCCAATCGATATTTGGCTCGATGACTGAAACGGTGGGGGCAGCGGGCGATGCTTAAACTTCCACAGATCAGTGCCTTTGGCCGTACGCGAACGTATCTGGAGGCTCAGCAGCAGCTCATTGATAACCTTCCCACTTATACCGAAAGAGTAGTTTCTGCAAAAAAGGCTTGGGATGGTAAAAGTAAGGTTGTTTTCGAGGAGGTTCGCGCTACATTGGAGATCATTTGCTCAGGGGCACGACGCTGCCACTACTGCGAGGATTCTGCGGCCGATGAAGTCGAGCACGTATGGCCAAAAAAATTCTACCCCGAAAAAACGTTCATCTGGCAAAACTATTTATTCGCCTGTGGCTCTTGCAATGGCTCTAATAAAAGGGATCAGTTTTCAGTTTTCAATGCTGAGGGAAATCGATTTGATATTGTTCGAAAAAAAGATGACCCGGTCATACAGCCACTGACAGGCTCCCCACTTTTCATCGACCCCACATCCGAGGATCCTACTGAGTTTATTTCATTGGATTTGCAAACCGGACTTTTCGTGCCACTGCCGCCAAAAGATACTCGCGAATTTCAACGGGCCGAATACACCATCAAAATTCTTGGCTTGAATACCAGGGACTACCTGAGCCGAGCGCGGAGGAACGCATATGCGAGCTACAAAGATTCCCTAGACGTCTATACAAGGCTCAAAGAGAGTGGTAGCAGCCAGGCAGACCTCACGCGCAAACGAGCTGAAATCAGCGAAAAACACCATCCTACTGTTTGGCACGAAATTAAGATCACAGCACATCTTGGGATAGCTCATCAGGAAGCATTTCAGCAGTCACCAGAGCTTTTTCAAATCTGATCTGTTCAGATATGTTGGCTCCTAGGTCAATAACGGAGTAATGGGTATTGTCTTTCCAGTACTATTCTTAAGCCTGTACACCCACCGCAGCCCCACCCGAGCAGCTCGACCAAGGTAGAAGTTGGCAACACGATCAATGGATTTTTTGCGACAGCCTTATGGAGAGGAACATGGAAGGAGCGCTTCAATTCACTCGAGCGACTATCTTGGCCAGTGCTGTACTACTGGAAAAGATGACACAGGCAAAATTTGACCAGATGGTTCAGCGACTGAGCTTGGACAACCAAGTACCGTCTGGAGACGGAACCAGCGTGCCCAAGAAGGTGGTTCAACTGAGTCACCAGGTTTTGCTCAACCCTCATCAACAGTTAGTAACGAAAGAAGGACTAATAACTGTCGCGGAGGCGCTTATTCGGGAGGCTGTTGCGCTGATGCATGAAGGTAGTACAGAAGCGCCTCAGGAGCGCCTGAGGCGTTGCTTGGCGAGGGATGGTTTTGAGGTCTCGTGGAATGGTGGCGCGTGCGCTCAAGGCACCCCTCCCTGGCTGCGGTGCTCGCTACCTACGAATGTGAATCTTCCTCAGGCCGACAACGAACTTCACGCTCTGCTCAATCACTTCGATATGCGTATAGCCGTCGCCCACCTAGACCAGGCCATCGACTGTCATACACGCGGAGATTGGGCTGCCGCGAATGCACAGTTTAGGACTTTCATAGAGCAGTTGATTAATGACATATCGGCCAAGGCATTTCCGGGACAGGATGCTGCCAGTCACACGTTGAACAACCGAATTCAATTACTGGGTAGAGAGGGTTTCTTGTCAGAACCTAGGGGCGAATGGGGGAACGACGGCAAGGGCTACATACAAGGGTTGCTCCGGATGCTTCATAGCGAAGGGTCGCATCCCGGAATCTCTAACGAGGAACACTCTACGTTCAAGTTCCATCTCACGCTCATAACGGCCAGTACGCTTTTGCGAAGGCTTCGTATGGGGCCGGTTTAAGCTGCAACGTGCGTTTCCCTTAGCTGTAGCTATAAGGCCTCAGTTTGAGGAGTAACGAGTTACCAAGCCCTGAGATGGTCGCTAACGTTCCTCTTGCAGCGGTTTGCTGTTTTCGTCAGCCGTGTCGTCTCTGCTGACTTGTACGCTCCTGGCCGGTTCGGCCGTTGAACAATGACGGTAATGGGGCGACTTCTACCAGCCTAGGTCAACTGTACTAGTCAAGTCCGAAGCAAACGACTGTTCAAGTCGAGTGCAAATAAGGGCCCGTCTGTGCAATTAATCACTGACGGGTGTGGTTCGTTCAAGCTAGCTTTGCTGCGAGCTCTTCGGCGGTAATGTTGTAATAACGCTTCAGCATATTCACCTCCCGATGCCCCGTCACGCTGGCCAGCTCAATCAAGTTCGGCAGCTTAGTCGCAAGTCGACAGGTTGCTTCATGCCGCAGGTCGTGAAACCGTAGATCGATCAGGAAGTCTTCCTGTGGCGTTACTTTTTCCACCCCGCAATCTTTCAAGTATTTCAGCCTGGCTCGCTCCAGGCCCCGCACAAAGGCCTTCTTGAGCGCATCAGGCGTGGTGGGGAAGACGCGACCGCACAGCGAGCGAGGCAAGTCTTTTAGCAACTGAACGGCCTTTGGTGACAGCGGGACGGTTCTGGACAGGCCGTTTTTCGTAGCAGGAAGGTGCGCGGTTCTGCGATCTAAGTTTACGTGCTTCCAGCGCAGCTCAAAAATTTCGCCACGGCGCATGGCTGTCTCGATCGCCAGTTGGACGATGGGCCGTATCCATGGATTGTGTGAGGCGTCGGCATAGGTGCCGTCAGCACGGCGTTCACGAAGCTCCAGGGCGTTGAGGATGTATTGCTCTTCAACTGGGTCGAGCCGCCGCGAGCGTTCGTCGTTGTAGCTGGGACGGCTGACCATCCTGACTGGGTTCTCGGCAAGATGAATTCCCCATTCGCGGCGAGCGACCTCAATCACGCATTGGAACAGTGCGAGTTCACGTTTCACCGTATTGCCCTTCCGGATCTTCAGGCGCTCATCACGGTAGCGTGCAAAATCTGAAGAGGTGAGGGTGGCAACGATGCGTGTCGCCAGCGGGTGACGCTTGAGCGCTTCCAGACGTTTGATTTCCGAATACGCGCCTTTGTGTTTCGGTGCGATCTCGGAGATGTAGCGATCAATGAGTTGATGAAAGGCGGTGCGTTCAGCCTCGACGCGAGAGACAAAAATACCCCGGTCGATTTCGCTTTCGATCATGCGTGCCCAAGCTTGGGCATCGGATTTGGTTTCGAAGGTTTTGCGCTGGGCTGGGTAGCCCTTACGGCGTATTTGCGCTTCCCACTGATACTCGCCGCGATTCCTGATTGTTGCCATTTCGACCATTCCCGCCACTTTTGAGTGTGGCAAATTTGTGGCAAAAACGACTTTCAGGACTAGGACAGGTTTCTGTCAGGAGCGCTATCCCCTTGTAATACAAGGGAAAGAAGGTGGTGCACCCGGCGGGATTCGAACCCACGACCCCTGCCTTCGGAGGGCAGTACTCTATCCAGCTGAGCTACGGATGCTTGTGCGGGCGACATCATACCCATGTCGTCCTTGGGCGTCCATGCTGGTGTTTGGCGCTAGACCGGTAGGAAAAGGCCCTAAGTCGGGCGCCGGTAGTAACGGTGTGGGAACGTGGCGGGAGCGCGCTGATCTGAAAGTTCTGGCTAATGCGCCATTTTCGTTCTTTTTTTCGAACAGACTATTGCCCTGTACCCCCATTGATCCTAGGATTCGTTTGAGATTTCAAACGCTCTGTCTCCCGTGCGCATTCATCTTTCTCGCGTGCTGGGGCTGATTTCCCTGACGGCAGCCCACAAGGCGCCTTTCAACAACTCTAATTCGCTCCGCGTGCGCGCGGTGCTGTTAAGGAAAGCCGACATGCAGCTTAAAGATACCCAGTTGTTCCGCCAGCAAGCCTTTATCGATGGCGCTTGGGTCGATGCGGACAATGGTCAAACCATCAAGGTCAACAACCCTGCCACGGGCGAGATTCTCGGTACCGTGCCAAAGATGGGCGCCGCGGAAACCCGCCGTGCCATCGAAGCCGCCGACAAGGCCCTGCCGGCCTGGCGTGCGCTGACCGCCAAGGAGCGCGCCAACAAGCTGCGCCGTTGGTTCGAACTGCTGATTGAAAACCAGGACGACCTCGGTCGCCTGATGACTCTCGAACAAGGTAAGCCGCTGGCCGAAGCCAAGGGCGAAATCGTCTACGCCGCGTCCTTTATTGAGTGGTTCGCCGAAGAAGCCAAGCGCATCTATGGCGACGTGATCCCCGGCCACCAGCCCGACAAGCGCCTGATCGTGATCAAGCAGCCAATCGGCGTGACCGCAGCTATCACTCCTTGGAACTTCCCTGCCGCGATGATCACCCGTAAAGCCGGCCCGGCCCTGGCCGCCGGTTGCACCATGGTGATCAAGCCTGCGTCGCAAACCCCGTTCTCGGCCCTGGCTCTGGTTGAGCTGGCCCACCGTGCCGGTATTCCGAAAGGCGTGTTGAGCGTGGTCACCGGCAGCGCTGGTGACATCGGCGGCGAGCTGACCAGCAACCCGATCGTGCGTAAATTGTCCTTCACCGGCTCGACTGAAATCGGTCGTCAACTGATGGCTGAATGCGCCAAGGACATCAAGAAAGTCTCCCTGGAACTGGGCGGCAACGCGCCGTTTATCGTGTTCGACGACGCGGACCTGGATAAGGCCGTCGAAGGCGCGATCATCTCCAAGTACCGCAACAACGGTCAGACCTGCGTCTGCGCCAACCGCTTGTACATCCAGGACTCGGTCTACGACGCGTTCGCCGAAAAACTGAAAGTGGCGGTGGCCAAATTGAAGATCGGCAACGGTCTGGAAGACGGCACCACCACCGGCCCGCTGATCGACGAAAAAGCCGTGGCCAAGGTTCAGGAGCACATCGCGGATGCCTTGAGCAAAGGCGCCAAGCTGTTGGCCGGCGGCAAGGTCATGGAAGGCAACTTCTTCGAACCGACCATCCTGGTCGACGTGCCGAAAAACGCCGCTGTCGCCAAGGAAGAAACCTTCGGCCCGCTGGCGCCGCTGTTCCGTTTCAAGGACGAAGCCGAAGTGATCGCGATGTCCAACGACACCGAGTTCGGCCTGGCTTCCTACTTCTACGCCCGCGACCTGGGCCGTGTGTTCCGCGTGGCTGAAGCCCTGGAATACGGCATGGTCGGCGTCAACACCGGGTTGATCTCCAACGAAGTGGCGCCGTTCGGCGGCATCAAGGCCTCAGGCCTGGGCCGTGAAGGCTCCAAGTACGGGATCGAGGACTACCTGGAAATCAAATACCTCTGCCTGGGCATCTAAGCCCCGGTTTGGCATTGCAGTAAACGCAAAGGGCACGAGAGCGCTGACCCTTTGCGTGTTTCACACCGTTATTCGTAGTGGCCGGGAAAGCTGTGGCAGTCGATCATCGCATGCTGCCGTAGTTGCCTCCCCGCCACGTATTCCTTGGACCACGCCACCCGATGAGTGGCGAATGAGGACTTTATGAGCAAGACCAACGCATCTCTGATGAAACGCCGCGAAGCCGCTGTACCACGCGGTGTTGGCCAGATTCACCCGATCTTCGCCGAATCCGCGAAGAACGCCACCGTGACCGACGTTGAAGGTCGCGAGTTCATCGACTTCGCCGGCGGTATCGCCGTGCTGAACACCGGCCACGTGCACCCGAAAATCATCGCCGCCGTGACCGAGCAACTGAACAAGTTGACCCACACCTGCTTCCAGGTACTGGCTTACGAGCCGTACGTAGAAGTGTGCGAAAAGATCAACGCCAAGGTGCCAGGTGATTTCGTCAAGAAAACCCTACTGGTCACCACCGGTTCCGAAGCCGTTGAAAACGCCGTGAAAATCGCCCGTGCCGCCACGGGCCGTGCTGGCGTGATCGCTTTCACCGGCGCTTACCACGGCCGCACCATGATGACCCTGGGCCTCACCGGCAAAGTCGTGCCTTACTCGGCCGGCATGGGCCTGATGCCAGGCGGCGTGTTCCGCGCGCTGTACCCGAACGAGCTGCACGGTGTGAGCGACGACGATTCCATCGCCAGCATCGAACGCATCTTCAAGAACGATGCCGAGCCGCGTGACATCGCAGCCATCATCATTGAGCCGGTGCAGGGCGAAGGCGGTTTCTACGTCGCGCCTAAATCGTTCATGAAGCGCCTGCGCGAGCTGTGCGACAAGCACGGCATCCTGCTGATCGCTGACGAAGTGCAAACCGGTGCCGGCCGTACCGGTACCTTCTTTGCCATGGAACAGATGGGCGTTGCCGCCGACCTGACCACCTTCGCCAAATCCATCGCTGGCGGCTTCCCGCTGGCCGGTGTGTGCGGCAAGGCTGAATACATGGACGCCATCGCTCCAGGCGGCCTGGGCGGCACCTACGCCGGTAGCCCGATCGCGTGCGCCGCTGCGCTGGCGGTGATGGAAGTGTTCGAAGAAGAGCACCTGCTGGACCGCTGCAAAGCAGTGGGCGAGCGTCTGGTGACCGGTCTGAAAGCTATCCAGGCCAAGTACCCGGTGATCGGTGAAGTGCGTGCCCTGGGCGCAATGATCGCGGTCGAGTTGTTCGAAGACGGCGACAGCCACAAGCCAAACGCTGCGGCCGTTGCCTCTGTGGTAGCCAAGGCGCGCGACAAGGGTCTGATCCTGCTGTCCTGCGGCACTTACGGCAACGTGTTGCGCGTCCTGGTCCCGCTGACCTCGCCGGACGAGCAGTTGGACAAAGGCTTGGCGATCATCGAAGAGTGCTTCTCGGAGCTGTAAGCGCAAGCTGACCTCTGCGACAGAAAAAACCCGCTTCGGCGGGTTTTTTTGTGCCCGTTGCCGCGTATTCAGGCCTTGTTCATTGTACGTATGGGCTTGCGTTGTCTAAGGTTGCAGCATTGCCGATGGAGCGTGCTGGATGACTGCTGTTGATTTACCGGCTGTACCCCGTGTGTTGATTGCCGAGGCGGATCCCTGGTCGCGGGATCTGCTCAAGCAAGTGCTGTTGAATGTGCGTTGCGACGCGCGGCTGGATGTGTGTGCCGATGGGCAGCACGCGGCTACGTTGCTGCGCGAAAAGGGCTACGACCTGATCCTGGCGGATTGGGAGCTACCGGGCATCGACGGCCTGAGCCTGCTGCGCAATGTCCGCCAGCAACGCCGCTCGCCCGCGTTACCGTTTATTTTGCTGAGCAGTCGCAATGACAGCGCCAGCGTGCGTGAAGCCTTGCCCCTGGCGCCCACGGCGTACCTCACCAAACCCCTGAACATGGAAAGCCTGACCCAGCGCCTGCAGGATCTGCTGCTTAATGAAGGCGAAAACGTGTACTGCGAAATTCCGCCGCTGGCGCCCGGCATGACGTTGCCCGTGTTCCTGGAGCGTCGTCGCGAAGCGTCTGATGGCGCGCCGTTGCGTGTCGATGTGAAAGCTGCCGTACAAGCCAGCCTCGGGCCTGATGGCCTGGACCTCAAACGCCTGGAAGACCTCGTGCGCATGGACCCGCAGATCACCGCCGTGCTGGTCGCTGCCGCCAACAGCGCCGGCCATCACGGCAAGCCGGTGCAGACGCTACCGTCGGCCTTGCACAAGCTCGGCGCTGGGCAAAGCATGAACCTGATCCTCGGCCTGGCTCTCAAGCACAATGTGGTGCTGGGCGACCCGGGCTTGGAGGCCTACGCCGAGCGTCATTGGCAGGTGTCCCAGGACACCGCCGACTTTGCCGGTCGCCTGGCGCGCATGTTGGAGCTGGATCACGAGCGCTGTTACGCCGCCGGCATTCTGCATCGGCTGGGTGATTTGGCATTGCTGCGCTGCCTGGAAGACTGGCGCCAGGGCGGCGGGGCGTTGGATGACGAAGCAATTGGTGAGTCCCTTTACACCTTCGGCGCCGCCTTTGGTTCGGCGTTGCGGGCGCGCTGGCGCTTGCCGCTGGAGTTGCGCCAGCTGATCGCCGCGATTTATTCACTGGAGGGCGGGGTGTATGCCCGGGATGCGCTAGTGGTGAACCTGGCGGCGCAGATGGCACGACTGACCGAACATGAAGGTCTGGAAGCGCTGGCCGTGAGCAAGACCGCGCGCTTGCTCAAGATCGGTTTGTCTGAGCTGACGCGGGTGCGCAAGGCCTAGAGGGTGATGACATTCAAGCCCTTCCCACAGGTCATCTCTGCTGTTGCATAGAGTGGGGGATGAGCCTAACCCGCAATCACGCGGTTCTTGCCCTGGCGCTTCGCCTCATACATGGCGGCATCGGCCCGGGCGAACAGGCTGTCCAGGGTCGAGTCTTCTTCAGTGAGGCTGGCCAGGCCCTGGCTGATGGTCACGCCGAACGCTTGGCCTTCGTAGCTGAAACTCAGCTCTTGGATTTCCTTGCCCAGGCGCTCAGCCACTTGCAAGGCCATCTCCGGCGCGCAACCCGGCAGTACGGCCGCAAATTCTTCGCCGCCAATGCGCCCGAACAGATCACCACGGCGTAATACGCCACGACCACTCTCGGCGATACGCCGCAGCACCTGGTCGCCTTCCAGGTGGCCATAGGTGTCGTTGACGTCCTTGAAATCATCAATGTCCAGCAACAGGAAGGCCAGTTGCGCGCCTTGGGCACAGGCGGTGTCGAAGGCCTGGTTGGCGCATTCGAAGAAGTGCCGGCGGTTGCTGCTCTGGGTCAGTACGTCGGTGGTGGCGAGACGGTGCAGCTCCAGTTCCAGCTGCTTCTTGTCAGTGATGTCTTCGGCCATGCCCACGACGATCAGCGGCTCGCCGGGCTCAGCCTGCTGGTTGATGTAGCACTTGTCGCTCAGCCAGCGGATCTGACCGTCGGCGGTGATAATGCGGTATTCGCGATCTTCCACGGCGCCCTGTTCCAGCACGCGGGCCAGGCTGTGTTCGGCGTAGTCGAGGTCTTCGGGGTGAATGCTGTTGCGCCATTCCCGATGATCGGCCAGTAACAGCCCGGTCGAACGGCCGAATATCCGCTCGTAGGCCGGGCTCACGTAGAGCACGCGGCGGGTCTCCCAATCGATGGCCCAGAGCACGGCATTCACACTGACCAGCAGTGAGCTCAGCAATTGCTCGCGCTCGCTCAACCGCTCGACTTCGCCCTGGGCATGCACCAGTGCCAGCAGGGTCGCTGCCGCAGCCGGACGCGGGGGGTCAGCGGTAGCGATGTCGGTAGGAAAGGGCATTTCGTGAACCATCGGCACAACTCTCTCTGGGCGCGCCGCAGGATTTAGCAGCGGTCACAACAAGGGGCCACCATGATGGCGAAGTGTTCATTGAGAGAGGGTAAATGCGATGAAGTTCCGTGAACGGTGCCGATTGGCGGTGCCCGGAAAATGACGCCAAAAAGAGGATGCGTGGGAGGGCAAGCCCTCCCACGGCTTTGTCAGACTGCCGCAGGACGCAGCGAATAGGTCTTCAATTGGTGGGCGAAATCCCGCAGGGACTGGATGCCGCTGGCCTCGGCCTCGTGCACCCATTCCTTGATGGCGGCGAGCATATCGTGGCCGTTGGTGCTGGTCTTGAGCCAGATCTGCTGCAATGCCAGGCGCTTTTCGTAGATCACTTTCAAGGCCTGGCTGTGTTCCAACATGCTTTGGATGCGTAGGTGGTGGCGGTCATCCAGCAGGCTGGTTTCCCGCGACAGCAGGCGTTTGGCACGGTGGAACTGGTGGCGCACCGAGTGATCGACCTTTTCCAGCTCCTGCTTGACCAGCGGGCCGATCACCAACTTGCGGTACTGGGCCATGATCTGGAAGCGGTTGTTGAGGATCGCCATGGCAGTGTCCATGTCCAGATGGCCTTTGCCCTCGACGCGATGAGCAATCGGCGCCACACGCTGGACCTTGGCCAAGCGCAGGAAACTGAACAGCTTGATCCACGCCCAGCCCAGGTCGAACTCCCACTTCTTAACCGACAGCTTGGCCGAGTTGGGATAGGTGTGGTGATTGTTATGCAGCTCTTCGCCGCCGACGATGATGCCCCACGGCACCAGGTTGGTCGCCGCGTCACGGCATTCGAAGTTGCGATAGCCCACGGCATGGCCCAGGCCGTTGATTACGCCGGCGGCCCAGAACGGGATCCACATCATCTGGATCGCCCAGATGGTGATGCCGATGGTGCCGAACAGCAGGAGGTCGATTACGCCCATGATCGCCACGCCCAGCAGCGGGTAGGGGGTGTAAATCTTGCGTTCGATCCAGTCATCCGGGCAGTTCTTGCCGTAGATGCGCAGGGTTTCGGGGTTTTCGGCCTCGGCGCGGTAGAGCTCGGCGCCTTTGCGCAGCACCGTGGACAGGCCCTTGATCACAGGGCTGTGCGGGTCGTCGACGGTTTCGCACTTGGCGTGGTGTTTGCGGTGGATAGCGGTCCACTCGCGGGTGTTCTGCGCCGTGGTCAGCCACAGCCAGAAGCGGAAGAAGTGTTTCAGGCCGGCATTGAGCTCCAGGGAGCGATGGGCTGAATAGCGGTGCAGATAAACCGTGACCCCAACAATTGTCACGTGGGTCATCAACAGAGTGACTGCAACCAGTTGCCAGGCTGACAGGTCAAGAAAACCGTTGTACCACATAGGCTGTTTGGCCCTCTGATAAAGAAAAAAATAGCACCCGCATTATCACTGGCTTTAAGGATAAAACCAGTCACCGTTTCAGATAAGACTTACAAGGTGTTTCCTAATCTATAATCTCGGCGCGTTGTAGGACGATTCTGTTTTTTTAGTAAGGACTACTGGCCATATGCTGTTTTCATACCGAGGTGCCCTGCGTGTGGGGCTGGTATACCTGCTGGTTTCGATTGTGTGGCTCCAGCTCAGCAATCAGATATTGATCAACTTTCTCGATGAACGGGGGGAGTTGGGGTATTGGCTGCAGATGCGCGGCTACGTGTGGGTGGCCCTGAGTGCCTTGGCCATTTACTTCTTATGCGCGCGCTTTGCTCGGGCCCAGCAGTTGCAGCAACCCCTGAAGGAAAACCTCGATCGGTTGCGCCAGGCGGCTGCGGTCTTCGACTGCACCCGTGAAGGCGTGTTGGTCACTGACACCAGGGGCCTGATCGTGCACGTAAACCGGGCATTCATGGAGATCACCGGCTACCAGCGCGCAGACGTCATGGGTCAGCAGCCCAGCCTGTTCAAGTCCGGGCGCCATTCGTCGAATTTTTACCAGCAGATGTTCCAGACCCTGGAGCGCACCGGTGAATGGAGCGGAGAAATCTGGAACCGGCGCAAAAGCGGCGAGATTTATCCACAGTGGCAAACCATCCGGGTGATTCACGATGACCAAGGCCACATCAGCCATTACGTCGCGGTGTTTTCCGACATCAGTGCCATCAAGGATTCCGAGCACGAGTTGGCGCACCTGGCGCATCACGATCCACTGACCGACCTGCCCAACCGCCTACTGTTCACCGACCGCGCCGAGCAGGCGCTGGCCTCGGCGCAACTGCACAAACGCGGCTGCGCGCTGCTGTTGCTGGACCTGGACCACTTCAAGATTATCAATGACAGCCTTGGCCATAACGTCGGCGACCAGTTGCTCAAGCTGGTGGGCGAGCGGCTCAATACGCTGTTCGGCCCCGGAGTGACCCTGGCGCGACTGGGCGGCGATGAGTTCGCGGTGCTGGCGGAAAGTTGTTCACAGGTGATGCAGGCGGCGGCATTGGCGCAGCGCATGCTGGACGTGATGAAGCAACCGTTCATCTTCGACGGCCATCAACTGTTTATCAGCGCCAGCATCGGCATCAGCCTGTTTCCCAACGATGCATTGAGCGCGGAACAACTGCTGCGCAACGCCGACTCTGCGCTGTTCAAGGCCAAAAGCGTGGGCCGCGAGGGCTATGCCCTGTACACCGAAGAACTCACCGCCCACGCGCAAAACCGTGTGGAAATCGCCAGCGAACTGCGCCGCGCCCTCGACCAGCAGGAGTTGCGCGTCTACTACCAGCCTGTACACGACCTGCAAGGCAGCCGTCTGGTCGGCGTCGAAGCCTTGGTGCGCTGGCAACATCCGGAACGTGGCCTGGTGCCTCCGGGCGAGTTCATCCCCATCGCCGAACGTACCGGTTTGATCGCCGATATCGACGCGTGGGTCTTGGAGCAGGCCTGCCGCCAGATGTGCCAATGGCTGGCCGATGGCGTGCTGCTGAGCTTTATTGCGATCAACGTGTCCAGCCGTCTGTTTGCCCGTCGCGAACTGTACGAGCAAGTCGCCCAGGTGCTGCACGCCACCGGCCTGGATCCGGCTTTCCTGGAGCTGGAAGTCACTGAGAGTGCAGTCATGGACGACCCTGAGGAAGCCCTGGAGCAACTGCACCGCCTGCGTGAGTTGGGCTTGCGCCTGGCCATTGATGACTTTGGCACCGGCTATTCGTCCCTGCTGCGCCTCAAGCGCCTGCCGGTGCAGAAGCTGAAGATCGACCAGGGCTTTGTTGCCGGGGTGCCATGGGATGACGACGACGCGGCGATTGTGCGCGTGGTGATCGCATTAGCGAAAAGCATGGGCATGCAGGTACACGCTGAGGGGATTGAGCAGATGGAACAGGCGCGGTTCTTGTTGGAGCAGGGCTGCGATTTGGGGCAGGGGTATTGGTTTGGAAAGCCGGTGCCGGCGCAGGACGTTGACTGGGGCCGCGCGCCCACCATCCAGACTTGAAACGCATTCCAATGTGAGAGGGGGCTTACCCCCGATTTCGGTGTGTCAGGCCGAACATTGGTACCTGATTCACCACCATCGGTGGCAAGCCCCCACCCGCATTTTGGAACTTCAAAACGCGTTATTTCGGCGCTCGGGCGCAAAACCCGCTCGCAACCCCACGTCCCATCAGAAAATTCTTTCTGGTTATATAAACATTCTTAAATAGTATTTTTAAGAATATCTGCGCTTATCTACTATCGCCCTACGCCGCAAGCAGTGCCGCCACTGCCAGGCACTATTCATTTAAGGAGCGAGACCATGAGCGCATCTCTACGTAGCGTCGACGGCCAGGACGAAGCAGCCATTTTGCGTGAGATCCAGAGCGCCCTGCGCGATCTGCGGTTTGGCGCGGTGGAAATCACTGTGCATAACGCCCAAGTGGTCCAGATCGAACGCAAAGAAAAATTCCGTCTGCAGAACCCGGGTAACAAACCGAGCTAAGCAACCGCGGCGATAGACCCGTCACTATAAGAAAAAGCCAACACCCCAGAATTTCAGGAGCTTCTATGTCGTCGATTCGCCGTTATGCCCTGGCCGCACTGGCCAGCGCCGTGTTTGCCGGTTCCGCTGTTGCCAAGGACTACGAGTTGCTCAACGTCTCGTACGACCCGACTCGCGAGCTGTACCAGGATTACAACGCTGAGTTCACCAACTTCTGGAAGCAGTCCCACCCTGGTGACACCGTTAAGATCCAGCAGTCCCACGGTGGTTCGGGCAAGCAAGGCCGGGCGGTGATCGACGGCCTGCGCGCCGACGTAGTGACCCTGGCCTTGGCTGGCGACATCGACGAAATCGCCAAATTGGGAAAAACCCTGCCGGAAAACTGGCAGACCCGCCTGCCGGATGCGAGCACCCCGTACACCTCGACCATCGTGTTCCTGGTGCGTAAGGGCAACCCTAAAGGCATCAAAGACTGGGGCGACCTGATCAAGAAAGACGTTTCCGTGATCACGCCGAACCCGAAAACCTCCGGCGGTGCGCGCTGGAACTTCCTTGCCGCGTGGGCCTACGGCCTGAAATCCGGTGGCAGCGAAGCCAAGGCCCAGGAATACGTGAAAGAACTGTTCAAGCACGTGCCGATCCTCGACACCGGCGCGCGCGGTTCGACCATCACGTTCGTCAACAACGGTCAGGGCGACGTGTTGCTGGCCTGGGAAAACGAAGCCTTCCTGGCCCTGAAAGAAGACGGCGGCGCCGACAAGTTCGACATCGTTGTACCTTCCCTGTCGATCCTCGCAGAGCCGCCAGTGGCCGTGGTCGACAAGAACGCCGAGAAAAAGGGCAATACCGAGATCGCCACTGAATACCTCAAGCACCTGTACAGCCCGGCTGGCCAGGAGATTGCGGCGAAAAACTTCTACCGCCCACGCGATGCAAAAGTAGCCGCCAAATACGCCCAGCAGTTCCCGAAACTGGACCTGGTGACTATCGACAAAGACTTCGGCGGCTGGAAAACTGCCCAACCGAAATTCTTTAACGACGGTGGCGTGTTCGACCAGATCTACACGGCGCAGTAACCCGAGAAATACACACCCACGGAGCCCGCATTCACCTGCGGGTTTTGTGTGTCAGTTCCGCTAACCAAGGACTCTTATGTCGCGTCGTATTTCCCCCGTCATACCCGGCTTCGGGCTGACGCTGGGCTACACCGTGGTGTACCTCAGCCTGATCGTACTCATCCCCCTCGCGGCGATGTTTGTACACGCCGCTCAACTCACCTGGGATCAGTTCTGGAACATCATCTCCGCACCCCGTGTGCTGGCGGCGTTGAAACTGAGCTTCAGCACCGCGCTGTACGCCGCCCTGATCAATGGCGTGATCGGCACGCTGCTGGCCTGGGTGTTGGTGCGCTACACCTTCCCCGGCCGCAAGATTATCGATGCGATGATCGACCTGCCGTTCGCGCTGCCCACCGCTGTGGCCGGTATCGCCCTGACGGCGCTGTACACGCCGACCGGGCTGGTGGGCCAGTTCGCCGCTGACCTGGGCTTCAAGATCGCCTACAGCCCGTTGGGCATCACCCTGGCGCTGACCTTTGTGACCCTGCCGTTCGTGGTGCGCACGGTGCAGCCGGTACTCGCCGATATCCCCCGGGAAATCGAAGAAGCCGCTGCCTGCCTGGGCGCCAAGCCGTTGCAGGTGTTCCGCTACATCCTCGTCCCCGCGCTGCTGCCCGCCTGGCTGACCGGCTTCGCCCTGGCGTTTGCCCGTGGCGTCGGTGAGTACGGCTCGGTGATCTTCATCGCCGGCAACATGCCGATGAAAACCGAGATCCTGCCGCTGCTGATCATGGTCAAGCTTGACCAGTACGACTACCGCGGCGCCACCTCCATTGGCGTGTTGATGCTGGTGGTTTCCTTTGTCCTGCTGCTGCTGATCAACTTGTTGCAGCGGCGCATCGAACGTCCATAAGGAGGCGCGGAACATGTCCCAATCGTCTATTTCCGCCGCGTCCTCGGCCAACGCTGCCCGGCGTGGCAGTGCGGTGTCGCGACGTATCCTGATCGGCCTTGGCTGGCTGGTGTTCTTCCTGTTTTTGCTGCTACCGCTGTTTATCGTGGTGTCCCAGGGCTTGAAGAACGGCCTCGGTGCGTTTTTCACCGCGATCCTTGAACCGGACGCGTTGTCCGCGCTGAAACTCACGGTGATCGCCGTGCTGATTTCGGTGCCGCTCAACCTGGTATTCGGCGTCAGCGCCGCCTGGTGCGTGAGCAAGTACTCGTTCCGTGGCAAGAGCATCTTGGTGACGCTGATCGACCTGCCGTTCTCGGTCTCCCCGGTGATCGCAGGCCTGGTCTACGTGCTGATGTTCGGCGCCCAGGGCCTGTTTGGCCCGTGGTTGCAGGAGCATGACATCCAGATCGTGTTCGCCTTGCCCGGCATTGTGCTGGCGACCATCTTCGTGACTGTGCCGTTCGTGGCCCGTGAACTGATCCCGCTGATGCAGGAGCAGGGCACCCAGGAAGAAGAGGCTGCACGCCTGCTCGGCGCCAATGGCTGGCAGATGTTCTGGCATGTGACTGTGCCGAACATCAAATGGGGCCTGATCTACGGCGTCGTGCTGTGTACCGCGCGGGCCATGGGTGAGTTCGGCGCGGTGTCGGTGGTGTCCGGCCACATTCGCGGCGTGACCAACACCTTGCCGCTGCACGTCGAGATTCTCTACAACGAATACAACCACGTTGCCGCGTTTGCGGTGGCCAGCCTGCTGCTGATCCTGGCGCTCTTCATCCTGCTGCTCAAGCAGTGGAGCGAGAACCGTATCAACCGCCTGCGCAAAAGTGCCGGTGAGGAATAAGTCATGTCGATCGAAGTCCGTAATGTCAGCAAGAACTTCAACGCCTTCAAGGCCCTGAACAGCATCAATCTGGATATCCAGAGTGGCGAGCTGGTGGCGTTGCTTGGCCCATCCGGGTGCGGCAAGACCACCCTGCTGCGCATCATCGCAGGCCTGGAGACTCCGGATGACGGCAGCATCGTGTTCCACGGTGAAGACGTCTCCGGCCACGACGTGCGCGATCGCAACGTCGGGTTTGTGTTCCAGCACTACGCGCTGTTCCGCCACATGACCGTGTTCGACAACGTCGCGTTCGGCCTGCGCATGAAGCCCAAGAACCAGCGCCCGAACGAAAGCCAGATCGCGGCCAAGGTTCACGAGCTGCTGAACATGGTGCAACTCGATTGGCTGTCTGATCGTTATCCGGAACAACTCTCCGGTGGTCAGCGCCAGCGTATCGCCCTGGCCCGCGCCCTGGCGGTCGAGCCGAAAGTGCTGCTGCTGGACGAACCGTTCGGCGCCCTCGACGCCAAGGTGCGTAAAGAACTGCGCCGCTGGCTGGCGCGCCTGCACGAAGACATCAACTTGACCTCGGTGTTCGTGACCCACGACCAGGAAGAGGCCATGGAAGTTGCCGACCGTATCGTCGTGATGAACAAGGGCGTGATCGAGCAGATCGGCTCACCGGGCGACGTCTACGAAAACCCGGCCAGCGACTTTGTTTATCACTTCCTTGGTGACTCCAACCGCCTGCATCTGGGTGAAGACAAGCACGTGCTGTTCCGTCCCCACGAAGTGTCGCTGTCGCGCCATGAACTGGAAGATCACCACGCGGCCGAAGTGCGTGATATTCGTCCATTGGGCGCGACCACGCGGGTGACCTTGAAGGTCGAAGGCCAGACAGACCTGATCGAAGCCGAAGTGGTGAAAGACCACGACAGCCTGACCGGTTTGGCGCGGGGCGAAACCTTGTTCTTCAAGCCCAAGGTCTGGCAAAAAGCCTGATAACCCGCATTACCTAATGTGAAAATGGGGCCAATGTGGGAGGGGGCTTGCTCCCGATAGCAGTGGGTCAGCTGATAAATATGTCACTGGCCCACCGCCATCGGGAGCAAGCCCCCTCCCACATTTAGACCTCTCTCGGCTTCAGATCGCGTCGAACCACCGGCCCCGAGCGCTCTTCAATCTGTTGTTTCAAGCCCTGCCGCAACCCCAGCAAAAACGCCACCTCCGCCACCACAAACAACGGCCCTACGATCAATCCCGACACATCATCCACAAACGCCGGCTTCTTGCCTTCGTAGTAGTGCCCGACAAACTGAATCACCCAACCCACCACGAACATGCCGATGCCGCTGCTGAGCCACACTATCGTGCTCTGCGCCGCCAACTCATGCCCGGCCCATACCGACAAGCCCATCAGCACCGTCATCAGCACGCCCAGGGCCAGTTCCAGGCGCAGGTAAAACCACGCCGAAAACAACGCCACGATTACCGCCGGTGAAATCCATAGGCCTCCCACGGTCCATTCGGGACGCGACAGCAGCACGGCTACTGCCACCACAATCAGCGGGATACCAATAAAGTGGCTGGCGATATTGCGCGGGTCGCGGTGGTAGGCGGCGTATTGACTGAGGTGGTCGACGAGGCTTTTCATTGTTGTTCCTCCTGTAGGATGTTTGATCATGCCCTGTCAGCCTGCGCCTGACTGTCAGCTGGGCGACAATCTTCGGAGTTCTCATGGACGCAGAGAAATGGCACGCCCGCTTGGCCAGCGGCCATTGGTTCAGCCATCTGCCTGTAGATCTACAGCGTAGTCTGCTGGCGGCGGCGCAGCTGCGCACGCTCGTGGCGGGGCAGTGCCTGTTCAAGCGCGGCGACCCGCCTTGCGGCCTGTATGCGGTGCTGGAAGGTGCGGTGCGCATCAGCGCGGTGAATGCCCAAGGCAAGGAGGCAGTATTGAGCCTGGTGGAAACGCCTTACTGGTTCGGCGAAATCTGCCTGTTCGATAACCTGCCGCGCACCCACGATGCCCTGGCCATGGGGCCATGCACGTTGTTGCAGGTGCCGCAGGCGGCGATACTCGCCCTGCTCGAAGACCATCCGGCGTATTGGCGCGATGTGGCCCTGTTGATGAGCCACAAACTGCGCTTGTCGTTGATCAATATTGAACAGATGAGCCTGATGCCCGCGTCGGCGCGTCTGGCCCATCGGCTGCTGATGATCGCGCAGGGCTACGGCGAAATAGACCAGGCGCGCCGCACCTTGCAACTGCCCCAGGAGGACCTGGCCGCGATGCTGGGCCTGTCGCGCCAGACCACCAACAGTCTGCTCAAGGCGCTGGAGCAACAAGGCCTTATCGGCCTGAGTTACGGCGCGATTGAAGTGCTGGACCTGCGCGGTTTGCAGCAGGCCGCTGGCCTATGAACTACGACCCGCGATAGGTGGAGAAACCGTAAGGGCTGAGCAACAACGGGATGTGGTAATGCTGGTCCGCCTGTTTCACCTGAAAGATCACTGGCACTTCAGGGAAGAACGTCTCGCGGTTGGCCTTTTTGTAGTAGTCGCCGGTCTTGAACACCACGCGGTACTCACCCGGCGTCATGCTGCGGTTGGCGGGGAACAGTTCGGCGATGCGCCCCTGCTGGTTGGTGACGCCTTCGGACAGCGACTGCCATTTGTCGCCTACCTGCTGTTCCAGGGTGACGCTGACACCGGCGCTCGGCAGGCCGTTTTCCAGGTTGAGCACATGCACGCTCAGAGGGTTGCCGTCGGCCAGGGCCAGGTTGCACAGGCCGCTGAGGCTCAGGGCGGCGAGGGTCATGCTGAGGGTTTTCATCGAGAGATCCTTTGGAGGGGAATCAGAGGGAAGTTTTCAGGCCCAGTTGCTCGGCGGCTTTTATTGCGCAGGACTCGTCCTGTGCTGCGCCGCCGGCACCGGCGATGCCCAGCGCGCCGACCAGTTCGGCCTCGGCAAACAGCGGCACGCCGCCGCCGAGTAACAGCAACTCGGGCAAGCTGTTAAGGTTGGCGGCCTCGGGGTTGTTACGCGCGCGCTCGGCAAACAGCCGCGTCGGGGTTTTGGTCGACAGCGCGGTGTACGCTTTGCGCTGGCTGGCGAGGCTGTTATGCGGGCCGACGCCGTCGGCGCGCAGGCTCAGCAGCAGGTTGCCGCCCCGGTCCAGTACCGTCAGCGCGGCGCTGCAGTGGGCAAGGCTGGCATCGGCCAGTTGGCGTGCGGTGTGCAAATCGAGTTCGGCATGGCGTGGCAGCTGCGGTGCAGCGAACGCACCGGTGCAGACGGCGAGGCTCAAGAACAAGGCATGGCGGGACATAAAGACGACTCCGGAAAACAGGCCGCTACCGTAGCCAGTCAACAGGGTCAGAAACCGCACAATTTGATGACAGGTTTGTAATCAAACCCAGAGGTAAGGCATGCAGGTGTTGTTAGTGGAAGACCAGCCGCAACTGGCGCAGCTCATGGCTCAAGGCTTAAGCGAGGCCGGTTTCGCGGTGGAAGTCGCGGCCAATGGCATGGCGGCGCAGCGCTTTGTGGAAAGCACCGAATACGACTTGGTCATTCTCGACGTGATGCTGCCGGGCTTGAATGCCTGGAAATTGCAGCAGGCGATTCGGCACAAGGGCAAGACGCCGGTGTTGTTCCTGACCACGCCGGGCGGCATCGAAGATCGCCTGCGTGGGTTGGAATTACATGAGGATGATTACCTGCTCAAGCCGTTTGAGGCCAAGGCGTTGGTGGCGCGGGTGAGGAAGTTATTGCGGCGCGATCGCGGGCTCTGATTGCCCCGGCATGTTGAGTGCCTGAACCATTGCTATCGCGGGCAAGTCCCCTCCCACATTTGAAATGCGTTCCCCTGTGGGAGGGGGCTTGCCCCGATGAGGCCTTCAGCCTCTGCGCGAATCCACCTACCGCAACCCATCGCGAAACTGCCCTGGCGTCACCCCCGTCCAACGCTTGAACGCCCGGTTAAAACTGCTGGTATCGGCAAACCCCAACAAATGGCTGATCTCTGCCAATGAGCACTGCGGGTCCCGCAGATGCTGCAACGCCAGGTTCTGCCGGCACTCGTTGAGCAACGCATCAAACCGACACCCTTCATCCGCCAGGTGCCGCTGCAAGCTGCGCAAACTCAAGTGCAGCGCCTGGGCAATCCGCTCGGCACTCGGCTCGCCGTCGGGCAATTGTGCCTCGATCGTGGCGCGCACCTTGCGCTCCCAGGTCAGCGGTTGCAGCTGGGCGAGGGTGCGTTTGAGCACAGTTTCGTTGTGTTCGGCCAACTCGGGGTTGGCGTCGTCCAGATGGCTGTCGAAGTCCTGGGCTGCAAATTCCAGGCAGTCCTCATCGGCGCCAAAAAATACCGGCGCGCGGAACACCGTGTGCCAAGGCTTGGGATCTGCCGGTTCCGGGCGCCGCAAATGCACGGCCAAGGGCGCGTAGTCACGGCCCAGGCGATTGCGGCAGGTGCGCACATAGATCGCCGCGAACGCATCGATGGCTTCCAGTGCCGGTGCGGGGCTGCCTTGGGGTTGCAGCAGGCGGAAACGGTAGCGTTCGCCGTCCCGACTCAGCTCCAGCTTCAGCGCATCGCTGACCACTTGGTGATAACGCACGATGCGTTCGAACACTTCCCGCAGACTGCCGCTGGCCACCAGTGCGTATCCCAACGCGTGAAAAGTGGTAGGGCTGACAAAACGCGACACGCGCAATCCAATTGCCGGATCGCCGCTGGCCTGCACTGCCAGCTCCCACAGGCGCGTGGTCGCCGACAGCGGATAGCGCGCATTGGGATCTTCCATCTGCTGCGGGTCGAGCCCAGCCTCGATGCACAGCGCGGCGCTGTCGAGGCCGAGGGCGTCGAGCTGCTTGCGCAGGGCGCGGGTCCAGCTGGCGAGGGACGTGGGTTCTGTCATGGCGATTGGCGCTTGCGGTCAACAGGTTGGCGTGTGGGGCTAGCGTCCTGCATGAAGGCCTGGTGCAGGATGTAACCATCTATGAACAAGAGGATGGGAGCATGGACGGTACTTCTGCAAGTCCCCAGCAGATGAACGCACAACAGCGTTCAGCGCATATCCGTGAAGTCGTACTCGCCGAAGGCGTGCGCCTACGCCAGCAGCACCCGTGGTTGCTGCATCAAGACGCCCTGGGCGCGGGCATTTTAGCCTTCGCGCTGCTGGGCATGATTGGCTCGGCGGCGCTCTACATCACCGGTCACATGGCCTGGTGGGCGTGCCTGTTATTGAACGCCTTCCTTGCCTCGCTGACCCACGAGCTGGAACACGACCTGATCCACAGCATGTACTTTCGCAAGCAGCGCCTGCCCCACAATCTGATGATGGGCCTGGTGTGGCTTGCGCGGCCAAGCACCATCAATCCGTGGATTCGCCGGCACCTGCACCTTAACCATCACAAAGTCTCCGGCACCGAGACCGATATGGAAGAGCGCGCCATCACCAATGGCGAGCCTTGGGGCTTTGCGCGGTTGCTGATGGTGGGCGATAACGTGATGTCGGCGTTTATCCGCATGCTGCGCGCCAAAACCTGGGGCCACAAACTCAAGATCCTGAAACGCTCACTGCTGGTCTACGCACCGCTGGCACTGCTGCATTGGGGGGCGTGGTACATCTTCCTCGGCTTCCATGCAGCCAACGGCGTCGCCAGTCTGCTGGGCGCGCCTATCGAATGGTCCGCCGGCACCCTGCAGATGATGCAGGTGATCGATATTGCCGCCGTGGTGATCATCGGGCCCAACGTGTTGCGCACCTTTTGCTTGCACTTTGTCAGCTCCAACATGCACTACTACGGCGATGTGGAACTGGGCAACGTGATCCAGCAAACCCAAGTACTGAACCCCTGGTGGATGTGGCCGTTGCAGGCGTTTTGCTTCAACTTCGGCAGCACTCACGGGATTCACCATTTTGTGGTGAAAGAGCCGTTTTACATCCGCCAGATGACCGCCAAGGTGGCGCACAAGGTCATGGCCGAGATGGGCGTGCGGTTCAATGATTTTGGGACGTTTGCGCGGGCCAATCGGCTTGGTTTTCCACCGCCAGCAGCGTTTCGATCAGTGCCTTCGCCGCAGGCGACAAGCGAACCCCAGCGCGGCTGATCACTGCGCAACGGTTGTTCAGGCTTTCCAAGGCATGAGGCACATTGCGCCAGTGCAGCACGTTCAATTCGCCGCTGGCCAAGGGGGCGGCGAAGGCTTCTTCTGCGCCCAGGCCGATGGTGTCTGACTCGCGCACGATGAGGGCCAACGCGGCAAACTGCTCCAGCTCGATAGCGGGGGCAAAGTCGATGCGCCCACTCAGGTTCGCCAACAGTTTTCGAATGCCCGGTGCGATCAGTGGCGTGGCGAGGGGATAGTCGAACAGGTCATTGGTCGACAGGCTGTCCTTGGCCAGCAACGGGTGCCCGGCACGGCAGAAAAACACACTGCGCCGCGGCGTGAGCGCCTGAGTCTGGAAGTTTGGGTCGGCTTCGAAGTGGCGCACATCGGCGATAAAAAAATCGATCTCTTCACGGCTCAGGCTGCGCCCGAGTCTTTCCCAGTTATCCACTTGCAACGCGCTGCGTACCTTGGGGTAGGCGGTGATGAACCGTGCCATCGCTTGGGGCACCAAGTTGACCGCCGCCACCGCATCGCTGCCAAAGCGTACTTCACCGGCGTCGAGCTTGGTCATGCGTGTGACTTCATGGCTGAGCAATGCGGCGCCTTGAACCAGGCTCAAGGCATGCTGCAACACCACCTGGCCTTCGGGGGTCGGGCGCAGGTCTTTATGGGCGCGATCCACCAGCACGCAGCCGAACTCTTGCTCCAGGCCCTGGATGCTGCGGCTGAAAGCCGGCTGGGTGATGCCCATGGCTTCGGCGCCGCGCACAAAACTGCGGTACTCATTCAGCGCGATGAAATAGCGCAGTTGGCGAAGGTCCATGGTGTGCCCGGCATCCTTTAAAAGAACCGGGATTTTAAGGGGATTGCTTATGTCGTCAACGAAGCTTTATTGGTTTAACTAGATCTTAAAAGCATATCTATAGAGCGGGTGCCGCGCGGTAACTCGTCGGGCTGAACACCCGCGTCACCATCAGCATCGCCACTGCAGTCACCGTCAATACCACCCAGGCGCTGGTGAAGTTGCCGGTGATCTCGCGCAGCCAGCCGGTCATCCACGGCGAGATCGCGTTGATCAGGAAGCCTACGCCTTGTACGAAGGCCGCCAGTTGCCCGGCTTGCCGAGGGTCGCGATGGTGGTCGAGGGTCAACAGCAGGCTCAAGGCGAAACACGCGCCCAGACCGAAGCCGCACAACGCCACCCACAGATGAGGAAATTGCAGCGGCGCCAGCAGCAGACCGAGGTAGCCCACCGTTTGTGCCAGCAGGCTGATCCCGAGCAGGGGGCGACGGTCGATACCGCGTTGCGCGAGCACTGGCATCAGCAGCGCGGCAATCACTTGGAAGATGGTCATGAACGCCAGCAGCGAACCGCTGGGCAGCACGCCCCAGCCCAATTGCTGATAGTAGGCCGGCAGCCACGCCACCAGGCTCATGTAGCCACAGTTCACCAGCCCGAAATACACCGCCAGCAGCCAGGCGCGACGATTGCGCAGGCCCTTGAATGCGGGCACCACCTGGGGATTTTTTGCTGCGCCCAGCGGCAGCCAGGCCCACAGCAACAAGGCGCCCAGCGCTGGCAACAGCCACACGCCCAATCCTGCCTGCCACTCCTCGAAATGCGTGGCCACCAGCGGACTGAGCAGCGCCGCCAAGCCACCACCGGCCATCAGCGAGGCCGAATAGACGCCCATCGCCACCGGCACGCGATGATGGAACTCACGCTTGATCATCGCGGGCACCAACGCCTGGATCAGCGCCACACCGGCACCGCCGAGCAACGCCGTGACCAGCAGCGCCGACGCTTGGCCCATCACCCAGCGCGCCAGGCACGCCAGCAGAATCATCATTAAACCCAGGGCGATACCGCGCCGTTCGCCCAGTTGCGCTTCCACGCGCACGCCCACCAACGCCACCAGCCCCATGCACACCACCGGCAAGCTGGTAAGCAGGGCACTGCTCTGGAAGCTGAGGCCGGTGGCCAAGCGGATTTCACCTAGCAGCGGACTGATAGAACTGAGGATCGGCCGAAGGTTGAGGCCCAGCACTACGAGCAGGCCCCAGCCGGCGAGGGATTTGTTGAGGGTCATGCAGCGTCCATGCAGTGGGTAAATGAGGCGTGAGTATGGCCATCGCCACAGGTATTCTGAAATTAAATATAACCATGCCAACCAGTGGCAAAGAGAATGATGATGTTCGATCCCGTGTTGCTCAGAAGCTTTGTCGCCGTGGTGGACTGCAGCAACTTCACCCGCGCCGCCGAGCGACTGCATTTGACCCAATCCACCGTCAGCCAGCAGATTCGGCGCCTCGAAGACGCGGTGGCGTGCCAGTTGCTGGACCGCGACCAACGCCGCGTGGTCGCCACGGCTGAAGGTGAGCGCTTGCTGGCCTATGCGCGGCGCATCCTTGCGCTGCATGAAGAAGCCGCCGATGTGCTGATCAACCAGCAGAGTGACGGCGTGCTGCGCCTGGGGGTACCGGAAGACTTTGCCGCAGAGCGCCTGATGCCGCTGCTCTCGGCGTTTGTGTTGGCGTATCCACGGGTGCGCCTGGAGGTCACCAGCGGTCTCGGTCCCGAGTTGCAGCGCCAATTCCGCAGCGGCGAGTTCGATGTGTTGTTGGTCAAGCAGATGGGCGACAGCGATGACTGTCTGGCCTCGTGGCCCGAGCCGCTGTGTTGGGTCGATAGCCGCAGCATGCCGTCGTTGGGCCGCGACCCCTTGCCGTTGGTGGCCTTTCCGGTGGGCGGGTTGTACCGCAACGAAATGCTGCACCACCTGGAAGTCAGCGGCTGGCGCTGGCGCATCGGCTATTCCAGCGCCAGCCTGGCCAGTGTGTGTTCGGCTGTGGCGGCGGGGTTGGGCGTGAGTCTGTTACCGCGCCGGGTGGTGCAGCCTGGGCATGTGGAGTTGGGGCCGGACAGCGGTTTACCGGCGGTGCAAGGCGTGCGCCTGGCGTTATATGCGCGTCCTGGCCTGAGCGCGGCGGGGCAATGCTTGCAGGCTGAACTGTTGGATTTGTGCGCAAACAGCCCCGTCGAACCATGCCTTTACTGAATATTTTTTATGCCTGAAAAGCATTGAAAAAACACACCTCGGCGCCAGGCCTTGCAGGCTCTGGCTTGGGCGTTCGTGCCGGCTTCGTTTATTCAATTTAGATCTATGTATAACTTCAAAGATTACTTTAAGAGATAAGCGTCTGGCCCCGATGATTCAGCCCTCGACGGCCTTCCACGCAGGCCTGTCGGTTTTTGTTTTAAGACCGTAGGGAGTGAATCAATGGGCAATGTCCAGACCGCCGCCAGTGCACACGAGGCGCTATGGCGTCAGGCACCTGGTGGTGAGTTGGTCGACCTTGGCCGGCCGCACCGCGCGCCGTTGGGGCAACTGCGAACGCAGAAGACTCCAAAGCGTTTTTCTAGCCGCCGCGAAGGGATTCTGCTGGGGCTGCTGGTGCTGGCCCTGCACGGTGCGGTGATCTATTGGGTGAGCCAGAAGGCGACGCCAGTGCTGCCGATTGTGCCGCCGGAAATCCCACCGATGACCATCGAGTTTTCCCAGCCAGCGCCGCCAGTGGTTGAACCTCCACCGCCTGCGCCACCACCACCGCCGCCGCCTGTGGTCGAGCCACCGCCCCCTGTGGTGGATGAGTTGGCTGCCAAGCCGGCGCCGAAAAAGATTCCGAAACCCAAGCCGGTGCCAAAACCCGTGCCCAAACCCGTCGCCAAACCGGTAGAGCAACCGCCGGCGCCACCGGTCCCTGCGCCACCTGCGCCAGCGCCGGTCGCCGCGCCTGCGCCCGCCCCGGTTACTCCGGCTTCTGCCAACGCCGCGTACCTGAAGAACCCGGCACCTGAATACCCGTCACTGGCCCAGCGCCGGGGCTGGGAAGGCACGGTGTTGTTGCGGGTTCATGTGTTGGCCAGCGGCAAGCCGGGTGAGATCCAGATCCAGAAAAGCAGCGGTCGCCAGCAACTCGACGACGCCGCACTGACCGCTGTAAAGCGTTGGAGCTTCGTGCCGGCCAAGCAGGGCGATGTGGCCCAGGACGGCTGGGTCAGCGTTCCGATCGACTTCAAGATTCACTAACTATTGCGCTTCGGTGTGTTGCACACGCCGCGACTTGTACAGAGGGAAAACATCATGGCATTAGCATCTCCACTTGAATCCATCGAAAGCGCGGTGATCTGGCTGCTGGTGGTCTTTTCGGTCGCCACCTGGGGCTTGGCCTTGCTCAAGGGCGTGCAATTCGGTCGCCTCAAGGCCCAGGATCGCAAGTTCCACAAACAGTTCTGGGCGGCGTCGAGTCTTGATTCGGCCGCTGAATTGGCAGAGACCCAACCGGGTGCCGCTGCCCGCGTGGCCCAGGCCGGTTATGCCGCGATCCAGGTTGGCGATGCGCCTCACGCTGCCGACTTGAGCCAGGCAATCAACCATCAGGACCGCCTCGAACGCGCCCTGCGCCAGCAGATCGTACGTGAGCGCCGCTCTCTGGAGACCGGTTTGGCGGTGGTCGCCAGTATCGGCAGCACCTCGCCGTTTATCGGCCTGTTCGGCACCGTGTGGGGGATTATGGAAGCGCTCAAGGGCATCAGCGCCGCCGGTTCCGCCAGCCTGGAAACCGTGGCCGGCCCCATCGGTGCCGCACTGGTTGCAACAGGCGTGGGGATCGCCGTCGCCGTACCTGCGGTGCTGGTTTACAACTACTTCCTGCGTCGCCTCAAGCTGACTGCCGCCGACCTGGATGACTTCGCCCACGACTTCTATAGCCTGGCGCAGAAAAATTCCTTCCGTGTGCTGCTGCACCCGGCGCTCAACAAAAGCGCTGCCGGCAACCCGCAAAAAGTGAAGGAGGCGTCCTGAAATGGCCTTTTCCACGCAAGACAGCGATGAGGTACTGAGCGAGATCAACGTCACGCCGCTGGTAGACGTGATGCTGGTGCTGCTGGTGGTGTTTATCGTCACTGCACCGCTGTTGACCAACGCGATCCCGATCAACCTGCCCAAGACCGAGGCCGTGGCGCCGGTGGAGCAGAAAGACCCGCTGGTGGTGAGCATCGACGGCGCCGGCAAACTGTTTATCAACAAGGACGAAATCCAGCCGGACCTGCTGGAATTCAACCTGCAGGCGGCCAAGGCTAAGGACCCCGATGTGCGGGTGCAACTGCAGGCGGATGACGGAGTGAACTACGGCGAAGTGGCGCGAGCCATGGCGTCTATCGAGCGCGCGGGGATTACCAAACTGTCGGTGATTACTGCACGTTAGCTTCAAAAGCCTCGACAATTTTTTGGCCGTCTCCTTGGCAGGGTGCGGCCTTTTTTTTGCCTGGGTTTCAGCAATACCACACGTTCAAAGTGCGCCAACCCCAGCGATTTGTGGATACCGGATTTCAACTTCTCGCTGAAACGTTCTAACGCTCTCTTTTAGCCAGTTAATCAACCTGGCGATATCAGGTTCCGACTGCCGCCCATTCCGACAAATAACGTAGTACGCGGCCGGCGACATCATCACCGGGCCGCCTAGCGTGACTAACGCACCTTCTTCCAACTGGTCATACACCAACGCTGTTCTGGCCAGCGCAATCCCGTCCCCCTTCACCGCCAGGCTGATTGCCAGGCTTGAGTCCGGAAAGCGCGGCCCATGGTGATAAGGCGCAGCCGCCAAGCCCTGAAATGCAAACCAGCTTTCCCACCCCGGGCACACTTGATCGTCCACGCGGTGAATGAGCGGGTATTGCGCAATATCTGTCAGCGGAATATCGCCGTTCGCTTGTTGAAATGCCGGTGAGCAAACCGGGAACACGGCATCGCGCATAAGTAGCTCGGCATGATGATCCGGGTAGTTGCCGTATCCCATCACAATCGCAACATCGAATTGATGGGCGCCGAGATGGGTGCTGTTCATATCCGCACTGGTCAATACCAGGTCGAGATTCAATGAAGCGTCGGAGTGAAAACCATGCATCCTGGGAATCAGCCAGCTGGAACACAGAGAAGACGTGCACGAGAGGTAAAGCGGCTGGGACTTGCTCGGGTTAAGTGTGTGCAACACCGCCTCAAGCGCGTTGAAAAAACCGTCAGCCACCGGCAACAAAGCCTGTCCCGCAGCGGTGAGATTGACGCCCCGAGAGTGGCGCTCGAACAACTGCACGCCCCACCACTCCTCCAGCCCTGCAATCTGATGGCTTATCGCACTGGCGGTCAGGTTCAACTGGGAGGCGGCGCGCGCAAACTCCCCGTTTGCGCAGCGCTGACGAAGGCTTGCAGCATGGGAGTAGGTGGCGGACGTTGGCCCATCAGGTGCTCACTTTGATCAGGATGATCCCGCAAACAATGACGAACGCCGAAAGCATCCGCCGCCAGCCGAACCGCTCGTGAAAAAACAGCGCGGCAATAATGGCGCCGATAATAACACTGGTTTCCCGCAACGCTGAGACCTTGGCCACCGCGTCCAGGGACAGCGCAAACAGCACCAATCCGTAGGAAGTGAGGTAAAGAACGCCGCCCATAACGCCGACTTTCCAATGGTTGCGAATGGCCTCGGCGAATGCCAAACGCTTCTTGAAAAACGCCAGCGCCGGAATCGGAATGCTCTGGAATACCGTCAGATAGAGGATGTATTGCAGCACCGTCTCACTGGCTCTTACCCCTTTGGCATCCACCACCGTGTATGACGCGATAAACGCACCAGCACATACGGCCATCAAGATTGGTTTGAACATGCGCGCGGTCATCCTTCGCACGAATGTCAGGCTGATGATGCCTACACAAATCAGCAACACCCCGCCCAATGCGTGGAACGACAGATGCTCATTCAGCAGGACGTAAGAAAACAGTGCGACCAGAACCGGTGGCACTCCACGCATCACCGGGTAGACCTGGCCGAAATCACCGGTTTCATACGCTTTGATCAGGAACAATCGATAGGCGGTGTTGAGCACTACGGAAACCAGCACGTAGCCCCACACCTGCAGGCTTGGCGCATTCACCAGCGGCAGCGCCGCCAGGCAGATCAGCAACGCCGTACCGTCGACCATGGCCAAGGTCATCAAGCGACTGCTCCCGGCCCGGACGACTGCGTTCCAAGTGGCGTGCATGAGGGCAGATATCAAAACTAGGGTGATCGCGATGTTGGAGTTGTCCATGGGGCTCGGGCGGGGGAGGAAATGAAGGCGGCTATTTAACGCAGTCATGTGCCATGGTCAGAAGCGAAAGCTCGTCAGTGCTGCCATTAAGAGCCGTCATGGTTTTTAAAGGGCCAGCAAGTCATGTCCCTTTAAATTGCAGGACGTTTCCGAGACAATCCCCGCCGCCTTGCGGCTGTTGGAATGGATGGCTAGTCTTCGGCCCGTCGCTGGTTTCCAGTGATCGGGTTTAGCAGCCTGATTTCAATAGGCACACGGTTCACATCTCCATTTATGGTGGCTGTGCGTGGGGCACCCTCGGGTGCGCTGGTGTTCCTATTGGCCAGTCTGCTAACCCGCGTACAGCTGCCACCTATCGTTTAGCAGCGCTAGTGGTAGCTCCGGTGTTCACTAGGAGTTGCACCATGACCAAAGCACTTCCTGTTCAACCCGTTGACTGTCTCGTCGCCAACGACAACCTCAGTTTCGAGGACGCCCAACTCTGTATCGCCCATCTGATTCACAGCGCCTAGGCCACCGTATGGGACTGTTGTGACCACCTGCAAACGCATGATCGAGCGAAAATCCATGCGGTGTGGCATTTGCTGGAAATGGCCAAGACCGTGGTAAATCGCACCATCGACTGCATGCCTCGTACCCATCACGTCATCTAAAAACCACTGCAAATTGAATGTGAAATCGAGTCAATGTGGGAGGGGGCTTGCCCCCGATAGCGGTGGATCAGCCACCTACTTGTTGCTGACGGACCGCCATCGGGGGCAAGCCCCCTCCCACATTTTGAGCCTAGATACATTTGGTTTTTTGGTTATTAATAAATAGCTTCTTATTCCTTAACGAATATAACCCTCGTCCCTATACTGTCCTACAACGTTAAACGCTGCAGGAGGGCACACCCATGCACAGCGAGTCGATTCGTTATCTGATCGTGCCGGGCTGGCAAGGATCGCCAGAAGATCATTGGCAAACCCATTGGCAAAATAGCTTGCCCAACAGCGCGCGCGTTGAGCAGGCCGATTGGCTCACCCCGCGTCGCGAAGACTGGGTGGCTGCGTTGGCTGAAGCCATCGCTGCCGACAGCACGCCGGTAATCCTGATCGCCCATAGCCTTGGCTGCATCACTGTGGCCCATTGGGCCGCCGCTGCGCCGTTGCAGTACTTGCGGCAGGTGCGCGGTGCCTTGCTGGTTGCGCCGGCTGATGTCGAACGCCCGGCTTGCTCTCCAGCCCTGCGCAACTTCGCACCGATCCCGACCGACTTGCTGCCTTTTCCCAGTCAGGTGGTCAGCTCCGACAACGACAGTGCCGTCAGCGCCCCGCGTGCGCTGGAATTGGCGCGCAATTGGGGCGCCGAAGCCGGCATCCTGTCCGGCGCCGGCCATATCAATGTGAAGTCCGGCCACCAGCGCTGGGAGCAGGGTTTCGCCTACCTCTATCGCCTGCAAAGCCGCCTTGAGCACCACGCCCGGCGTAGCGCATAAATTTTTTCAACGCCCCGTCCCTGAGTGGATTTGGGGCGGGAGCCTGCCATGAGTCTGCATGAAACCTTCGGCCAGCCGTTGCTGACCTTCCCCGACGCCGAAAAAAGCCCACTGAGCATTCGTGCCAAGGCACTGGTGTTCGTCGACCCGCGTTCGCGTCAACTGCGCGAAGAGCTGGAAAGCCTCGCACCGCGTGCTTTGCCCGTGTTGATTCGCGGCGAGACCGGCAGCGGTAAAGAACTGCTGGCGCGGCATATTCACCGGGGCAGCGACCGCACCGGTTTGTTTGTCTCCGTCAATTGCGGCGCCATCAGCCCGACGTACGCCGACGCCGAGTTGTTCGGCTACGCGGCGGGCGCCCACAGCGGCGCGGCCAGCAGCCGGGCCGGGTGGTTTGGTTCGGCCAATGGCGGCACCTTATACCTGGATGAGATCGGCGACTTGCCGTTGCCGATCCAGGTGAAATTGCTCGCAGCCCTGGAAAACCACGAAGTTACCCGCGTCGGCGCCCATCAGCCCAGCCCGGTGGATGTGCGCTTGGTAGCTGCCACCAGTATTGATCTGGCCCAGGCCGTGGCGGCGGGCAAGTTTCATGAGCGACTGTTCCATTACTTGAGCGAAGGCCGACTGGACTTGCCAGCGCTGCGCGAGCGGGTCGGCGATATCCTTTCGTTGGCCGAATATTTCCTGGGCATCTACAGCCAGCGCCTGGACCTGCCGGTGCCGTTGATCAGCGACGCTGCCCAGCGAGTCCTGGAGCACCACAGCTGGCCGGGCAATACGCGCGAGCTGGAGAACGTTATTCACTTTGCCTTGCTGGTCAGCAGCGGCGACGAGATTTTGCCCGAACATTTGAACCTGCCGGTGGCGGGTTCACCGGTGGAGCAGCTGCAGCGGATTTTCAACGCTGCCAGTCCTGCCGAGCAGGAATCATTGCGAAAATTCCTGTATGAGCAAAATGGAATATCAACGTGAATAAAAGATATTGTTCGGGAATAAAAAATATAGGTATTGTCCGTTTCACGCCGCGATAGCACTTCGCTGGCACACCACATAAAAACGGTCGTCACCGACGCCCCCGGAATTCCGATAAGGACACTGCATGAAAAAGGTTCTGTTGTTTACCGCTCTGGCGGCTGCCCTGACTGCCGGCTTCGCCCAGGCCAACGAGAAACTGGTCGTAGCCGCGACCCCGGTGCCGCACGCCGAGATCCTCGAACTGGTCAAGCCAGCCCTCAAAAAGCAAGGCGTGGACCTGGAAATCAAAGTCTTCACCGACTACGTACAGCCAAACGTGCAGGTTGCCGAGAAGCGCCTGGACGCCAACTACTTCCAGACCCTGCCGTACCTGGAAAACTTCAACAAGGGCAAGGGCACCAACCTGGTTACCGTGGTTGGCGTGCACGTTGAACCCTTCGGCGGTTACTCGAAAAAGATCAAGAATATTTCTGAGCTCAAAGATGGCGCCACCGTTGCCATTCCGAACGAAGGTTCCAACAGCGGCCGTGCCCTGTTGCTGCTGCAAAAGAACGGTCTGATCACCCTGAAAGACCCGACCAACGCCCTGGCCACGCCGAAAGACATCGCCAGCAACCCGAAGAACCTGAAGTTCAAAGAGCTGGAATCGGCCCTGCTGCCACGCGTGCTGGACCAGGTTGACCTGGATTTGATCAACACCAACTACGCCCTGGAAGCTGGCCTCAACCCAGCCAAGGACGCGCTGATCATCGAAAGTGCCGACTCGCCTTACGTGAACTTCCTGGTGGCTCGCCCGGACAACAAGGACAGCGACGCTATTCAGAAACTGTCCAAGGCCCTGACCAGCCCGGAAGTGAAAGCATTCATCGAGAAGAAGTACAACGGCGCGGTCGTGCCGGCGTTCTGATGTAACTCAAAACCCCCTTCAAGGTTTCAACGCCGACGGCTTGTAGAGCGTCGGCGTTTTTTTATGCCTGGAATTTGGAATGCAATCGACATGTGGGAGGGGGCTTGCTCCCGATAGGGGTGTGTCAGTCAAAGATGTACTGACTGACACACCCCTATCGGGAGCAAGCCCCCTCCCACACTTGATCTTCATCTCACTTTGGATTGTTCGTGGTTTTAGAGAGCTCGGCTGTTAATCGCCCTGCGCAACGCCACCAACCACTTCACCAGCTCCTGCGGATCAATCGGTTTCGCTTTGTTCATGGTTCATTCCCTCGAAAAACAGACCCCCCAACCATAGCTGCCACCTGTCCAACCCGCGAATCCGGGGGTTATCTTTTTGGGTGATATCAATATGCTATTTCGGTATTTAAATTTTGCTTTTTATACCTTTAGAGTTCGCGCTACCCGGCGTTACCCACGCCGGAACGGACTGCGCTCGCGGCATTACCCATGCGGCGATATGGACTCAAGATGACCTTCGATTTCGCATTTATCCTCAGCACCCTGCCGGCGTTTCTAAAAGCCGTAGGGGTGACACTGCAAGTAGGCTTGATCGCCATTGCCACCTCGCTGCTGGTGGCGCTGATCAACGCCGCGCTGCTGGTGTTTCGCACGCCCTACCTGTCGCGCCTGGTGGCGCTGTACGTGGAGCTGGCGCGTAACACGCCGCTGCTGATCCAGCTGTTCTTCGTGTACTTCGCCTTGCCGGCCCTGGGGTTCAATATCTCCGGGTTCTGGGCGGCCATCATCACCATGACTTTCCTGGGCGGCGCCTACCTCACCGAAGTGCTGCGCGCCGGTGTGGAAGCGGTGCCGCTGGCGCAGATCGAGTCGGGCAAGTCCATTGGCCTGTCTCACTGGCAACTGCTGCGCCACGTGATCCTGCCTCAAGCGGGCATCCTCAGCCTGCCGGCGTTGTTCGCCAACTTCATCTTCTTGCTCAAGGAGACCACCGTGGTCTCTGCCGTGGCGGTGCCGGAGATTCTCTACACCACCAAGAGCTACATCGCCCTCTACTACAAGACCTACGAAATGCTCGCCGTGCTGACGCTGATTTGCGTGCTGTTGTTCTTGCCGCTATCGCTGCTGCTCAGCCGCTTGGAAAGGAGGCTCCAGCATGGCCAGTTCGGGTCTTGAGTTGTTGTGGGTGTCGTTGCCGCAATTGGGTAAGGGCGCTGCGCAAACCCTGTCGATTTCGTTTTTGAGCATCGCCTTCAGTACGGTCGGCGGCGTGTTGTATGGCGTGCTGCGCACCTTGAACAACACGCTGATCAACGCGGTGCTGCGGGTATACCTGGAGCTGTTCCGGGCGATTCCAGTGCTGGTGTGGTTGTACCTGCTGTTCTTTGGCCTGCCGATCTTCTTTGGCCTGAGCATCCCGAGCTTCTGGTGCGCGGTGCTGGTGCTGTCGTTGTGGGGCGCCAGCGAAGTGGGCGAGGTGGTACGCGGCGCGTTGCATTCGCTGCCCCGTGGCCAGCGCGAAGCCGGCCTGTCGATCGGCTTGTCCGACCCGCAGTTATACGGCTACGTGTTGCTGCCTCAGGCCCTCAAGCGTATGACCCCGCCGACCATCAACGTCTACACGCGCATCATCAAGACCAGCTCCCTGGCGGTGCTGATCGGCGTGGTGGATGTGATCAAGGTGGGCCAGCAAATCATCGAGCGCACCTATGAGTCGGTTCTGATCTACGGCGTGCTGTTCCTGTTTTTCTTCTTTATCTGCTACCCGTTGTCGGCCGCCTCCAAGGTGCTGGAACGGCGCTGGGCCCAAGCATGAGCGCATTGATCGAGTTTCAGGGTTTCAACAAATTCTTCGGCGACCAGCAGGTGCTCAAGGGCATCGACCTGAGTGTGCAAAGCGGCGAAGTGGTGGTGATCCTCGGCCCCAGCGGCTGCGGCAAAAGCACCATGCTGCGTTGCCTTAACGGGTTGGAAGTGGCCCACAGCGGTAGCCTGCGGTTTTCCGGAAAGGAGTTGCTGGAAAAAAATACCGACTGGCGCCAGGTACGCCAGGACATCGGCATGGTGTTCCAGAGCTACCACCTGTTCCCGCACATGAGTGTGCTCGACAACATCCTGCTCGGCCCGCTCAAAGTGCAGAAACGCGACCCCCGCGAGGCCCGCGAGCAGGCCGAGAAACTGCTGGCGCGCGTGGGCCTGGCTGACAAACGCGATGCCTTCCCGCGCCAGCTTTCCGGCGGCCAGCAGCAACGCATCGCTATCGTCCGTTCGCTGTGCATGAACCCTCAAGTCATGCTGTTCGACGAAGTCACCGCCGCCCTCGACCCGGAGATGGTCAAGGAAGTGCTGGAAGTGATCCAAGGCCTGGCCCGCGATGGCATGACCCTGCTCATCGTCACCCATGAAATGGCCTTCGCCCGCGCCGTCGCCGACCGCGTGGTGTTTATGGAGGCCGGCCGCATCCTCGAACACAACACCCCCGAAGAATTCTTTACGAACCCGCAAACCGCACGCGCGCAGCAGTTCCTGGAGAAGTTCTCCTTTGTGTCAACACTGCCCAAGAAAACCAAGGAACTGGAGTTGCTATGAAAAAGTTACTGCTGCCACTGTTGGCCGTCGCCTTACTGGCCGGCTGCGATAAGAAGGCCGAAGAGCCCGCCAAACCTGCTGCTGCCGTGAGCTACCTCGACAAGATCAAGGCGCGCGACAAGCTGATCGTTGGGGTCTTCACTGACAAGCCACCGTTTGGTTTCGTAGATGAAGCTGGTCGCTACGTCGGCTTCGATACCGACATTGGCCGTCGATTCGCCAAAGACCTGTTGGGCGATGAAAACAAAGTCGAATTCGTCGCCGTCGAGCCTGCGAGCCGCATTCCGTTCCTGCAAAGCGATAAGGTCGACCTGATCCTCGCCAACATGACCGTGACCCCGGAACGTAAGGACGCCGTGGATTTCACCAACCCCAACCTGAAAGTCGCGGTACAGGCCCTGGTGCCGAACAACAGCTCGGTCAAAAGCCTGGACGACCTGGCCACCCGCACCACTATCGTCACCACCGGCACCACTGCTGACATCTGGCTGACCAAGAACCACCCGGATTGGAAACTGCTCAAGTTCGAGAAAAACTCCGAGTCGCTGCAAGCGTTGTCGGCTGGCCGTGGCGATGCCTATGCCCAGGACAACCTGGTGCTGTTCAGCTGGGCCAAGCAGAACCCAGGCTACCGCGTGCTGGAAGAGAAACTCGGCGACGAAGCGCCCATCGCGCCTGCCGTGAAGAAGGGCAACGTCGAACTGCGTGACTGGGTGAATGCCGAGTTGGCGAAGTTGGGTGAGGAGAAATTCCTGCTCAAGCTGTATGACCAATATGTGCGCAAAGAACTGAGCGATGACACCAAGCCTGAGAGTGTGATTGTTGAAGGCGGGAAGTGGCAGGGCTAGTTCTGCGCTGACTGTTATGCCGCTATTGGGAGCATGGGTATCTACACAACTTTCAAACGCTGACAAATCTCCCTGTGGCGAACGGGACAAGCCCGCTCGCCACAACAGCCCTATCTGCCGGACGTTCAGCGTTGAGCCAACGTTGTGTAGATACCTATGCCCCGATGAGGCCGGTGACCCCCCCCTCAATACGCCTTCCCCATGCAGATAAGGAACCCTGATCTAAGCTCACAGTCGCATACACACTGGCACATCGCATCGCGCACAAGGAGTCTGCATGGGCGGTCGTATTTCCATCTGTATCGTCGGTTTGGGTTTAGTGGTGTTGCTGAGCGCTTGCGGCCAGGAAAAGGCTGAACCCAAGCAGCATTCCCGAGTATTTGTGCAAACCGTGCAGCCCGCGGATTTCGCCGCGGCAGTCACGCTGACCGGGGATATCCAGGCGCGCGTGCAAACCGACTTGTCCTTCCGCGTCGGCGGAAAAATCATCCAGCGCATGGTGGATGTGGGCGACCGCGTGACCGCCCGACAAGTGCTGGCCAAGCTCGATCCCAAGGATTTGCAAACCAACGTCGATTCCGCTCAGGCCCAGGTCGTGGCGGAACAGGCGCGGGTAAAACAGACTGCCGCTGCCTTTGTGCGCCAGGAAAAACTCCTGCCCAAGGGCTACACCAGCCGCAGCGAATACGATTCTGCCCAGGCCGCGCTGCGCAGCAGCCAAAGTGCCCTGGCCGCCGCGCAGGCCCAGTTGGCCAACGCCCGTGAACAACTCGGCTATACCGCGCTGATTGCGGATGCGCCGGGAGTGATCACCGCACGCCAAGCTGAAGTCGGCCAGGTGGTGCAAGCCACCGTGCCGATTTTCAGCCTGGCCACCGATGGCGAGCGCGACGCGGTGTTCAACGTCTATGAATCCCTGTTGGTGGAGCCGCCACCTGACGCGCCGATCACCGTCAGCCTGTTGGATAACCCCAGCATCAAGGTCCAGGGCAAAGTCCGTGAAGTCACGCCGGCCGTGGCGGCCAACACCGGCACGGTGCAGGTGAAGATTGCGCTGCAATCTCTGCCTAAAGGCATGCAGCTCGGTTCGGTGGTCAGCGCCACCGCCAATGGCCCGGCCAAGCCCAGCGTCGAGCTGCCGTGGTCGGCATTGACCAAAGACTTGAGCGAACCCGCCGTGTGGCTGGTCGACGGCGACGGCAAGGCGCAGTTGCATAAAGTCACGGTGGCGCGGTACCTCACCGGTAAGGTCATCATCAGTGACGGCCTTAAAGGCGGCGAAAAAGTCGTCGTGGCCGGTGGGCAATTGCTGCATCCCGGCATGTTGGTCGAGATTGCCCAGCAGGGAGCCAAGCCATGAAGCGCCTGACGCTCATACTCGCCGCCAGCCTGTTGCTGATGGCCTGCTCCAAGGAAGAACCCGCGCCCGAGCCGGTGCGCCCAGTTCTGTCCATGGAAGTGAAGGCCGAAGACCAGGAAACCCTCGGCCGCTTCGCCGGCACCATCCAGGCGCGCTACGAAAGCAACCTGGGGTTCCGTGTGTCGGGGCGTATCGCCCGCCGCGCCGTGGATGTGGGGGCTGAAGTGCAGAAGGGGGCCTTGCTCGCTGTCCTTGACCCCACCGACCAGCAAAACCAGTTGCGCGCCGCCCAAGGCGACCTCGCTCGCGTCCAGGCGCAATTCATCAACGCCCAGGCCAACGCTCGCCGCCAGCAGGAATTGTTCAACCGTGGCGTCGGCGCCCAGGCGCAGTTGGATATCGCCCAGACCGATCTGAAAACCACTCAGGCCTCTCTCCACCAGGCCCAAGCGTCAGTCAACCAAGCCAAGGACCAGCTCAACTACGCCGAGCTGCGCACCGACCACGCCGGTATTATCACCGCCTGGAACGCTGAGGCTGGCCAAGTGGTCAGCGCCGGTCAGCAAGTGGTGACCCTGGCGCGCCCGGACATCAAGGAGGCGGTGATCGACCTGCCCGCAGGTCTCGCCGAGCGGCTGCCCCCGGACGTGGTGTTCCTCGTAGCCGGGCAACTCGACCCCAGCGTCAACACCACTGCCACTGTGCGCGAGATCGAACCCCAGGCCCAAAGCGCCACGCGCACCCGTCGCGCGCGCCTGACCCTGGCCGAAACACCGCCCGCGTTCCGCCTTGGCACGGCGATCAGCGTGACCTTGAGTTCGGCCATCGCTCCACGCATTGAGTTGCCCCTGAGCGCCTTGCAGGATGTCGACGGCAAGACCCGCATCTGGATCCTCGACACCCAAAGCCAGACCGTGCAACCGCGCGACATCACAGTGCTTAGCCGTGATGCTGATAGCGCCTTGCTCAACGGTGGGGTCAAACCCGGCGAACGTATCGTCACCGCCGGCGTAAACAGCCTGAAGCCTGGGCAAAAAGTCAAAATCGACGAGGACAGCCCGCGATGAAAGGGAGCTTCAACTTATCCGACTGGGCCCTCAAGCATCAGTCCTTCGTCTGGTACCTGATGTTCGTCGCGCTGCTGATGGGCGTGTTCTCGTACATGAACCTGGGCCGCGAGGAAGACCCCTCGTTCACCATCAAGACCATGGTGATCCAGACCCGCTGGCCGGGCGCGACCCAGGAAGAAACCCTCAAGCAGGTCACCGACCGCATCGAGAAAAAACTCGAAGAGCTCGACTCCCTCGACTACGTGAAAAGCTATACGCGACCGGGTGAATCCACGGTGTTCGTGTTCCTCAAGGACACCACCAGCGCCAAGGCCATCCCGGAGATCTGGTACCAGGTCCGCAAGAAGATCGACGACATTCGCGGTAGCTTCCCCCAGGGTTTGCAGGGGCCGTCATTCAACGACGAATTCGGTGATGTGTTCGGCTCGGTCTACGCCTTTACCGGCGACGGCCTGTCGATGCGCCAGTTGCGCGACTACGTGGAGCAGGTGCGCGCCGAGATTCGTTCGGTGCCGGGGTTGGGCAAGGTCGAGATGATCGGCCAGCAGGACGAAGTGATTTACCTGAATTTCTCCACGCGCAAATTGGCTGCGTTGGGCGTTGACCAGCGCCAGGTGGTGCAGAGCCTGCAATCGCAGAACGCGGTGACCCCGGCCGGGGTGATCGAGGCCGGCCCTGAGCGGATTTCAGTGCGCACATCCGGGCAGTTTGCTTCGGAGAAAGACCTGGCCGATGTCAATTTGCGCCTCAATGACCGCTTCTATCGCCTGGCGGACATCGCCGAGATTACCCGTGGCTACGTCGACCCGGCGCGGCCGATGTTCCGCTTCAACGGCAAGCCGGCGATTGGTTTGGCCATCGCCATGCAGAAGGGCGGCAACATCCAGTCGTTCGGCAAGGCGCTGCACACGCGCATGGACGAACTGACCGCCGACCTGCCGGTGGGCGTCGGTGTGCATAAGGTCTCCGACCAGGCCGAGGTGGTGGAAGAGGCCGTCGGCGGCTTTACCAGCGCGCTGTTCGAAGCGGTGATCATCGTGTTGGTGGTGAGCTTTATCAGCCTCGGCATGCGCGCTGGGCTGGTGGTGGCGTGCTCGATTCCATTGGTGCTGGCGCTGGTGTTCGTGTTCATGGAATACAGCGGCATCACCATGCAGCGCGTGTCGCTCGGTGCGTTGATCATCGCCCTCGGCCTGTTGGTGGACGACGCGATGATCACCGTGGAGATGATGATCACGCGCCTGGAAAAAGGCGAAACCAAGGAGCAGGCCGCCACCTACGCCTACACCTCCACGGCATTCCCGATGCTTACCGGTACCTTGGTGACCGTCGCCGGTTTCGTGCCGATTGGCCTCAACGCCAGTTCGGCGGGGGAGTACACCTTCACCCTGTTCGCGGTGATTGCCGTGGCGATGCTAGTGTCGTGGGTGGTGGCGGTGCTGTTTGCGCCGGTGATTGGCGTGCACATCCTCAGTGCCAAGGTGAAACCCCACAGCGCCGAGCCGGGGCGCATCGGCCGCGCGTTCAATGGCGGCATGCTGTGGGCCATGCGCAACCGTTGGTGGGCCATCGGCATCACCGTGGGCCTGTTCGTGGCGTCGGTGTTCTCCATGCAGTTCGTGCAGAACCAGTTCTTCCCGTCGTCGGACCGACCGGAAATCCTCGTTGACCTCAACCTGCCGCAAAACGCCTCGATCAACGAGACGCGCAAGGCTGTTGATCGCCTCGAAGCGATCATCAAGGACGACCCGGACATTACGCGCTGGAGCACCTATATCGGCCAGGGCGCGATCCGTTTCTACCTGCCCCTCGATCAGCAATTGGAAAACCCGTATTACGCGCAGTTGGTGATCGTCAGCAAAGGCCTGGAAGAACGCGGTGAGCTGATCGCGCGCCTGCAAAAACGCCTGCGTGATGACTTCGTCGGTATCGGCAGCTTTGTGCAGCCATTGGAAATGGGCCCGCCGGTGGGCCGCCCGATCCAGTATCGCGTGTCCGGCAAAGACACCGACCAAGTGCGCAAGCACGCCATCGAACTGGCGACCCTGCTGGATAAAAACACCCACCTGGGCGAGATCATCTACGACTGGAACGAGCCGGGCAAAGTGCTGCGCATCGACATTGCCCAGGACAAGGCGCGCCAGCTCGGGCTGTCATCCGAAGACGTGGCGCAGTTGATGAACAGCGTGGTCAGCGGCGCCTCGGTGACTCAGGTGCACGACGATATCTACCTGATCAACGTGGTCGGCCGCGCCGAGGACGCCGAGCGCGGTACCCCGGAAACCTTGCAGAACCTGCAGATTGTCACGCCCAACGGCACCTCGATCCCGCTGCTGGCGTTTGCCACTGTGCGCTATGAACTGGAGCAGCCGCTGGTGTGGCGTCGCGACCGCAAGCCGACCATCACCATCAAGGCCTCGGTGCGTGACGAGATGCAGCCGACCGACTTGGTCAAGCAGCTCAAGCCGGAGATCGACAAATTCAGCGACGGCCTGCCGGTGGGCTATAAGGTCGCCACGGGCGGTACCGTGGAAGAAAGCGGCAAGGCCCAAGGCCCGATTGCCAGCGTGGTGCCGTTGATGCTGTTCCTGATGGCGACGTTCCTGATGATCCAACTGCACAGCGTGCAGAAGATGTTCCTGGTGGCCAGTGTCGCGCCGTTGGGGCTGATCGGCGTGGTGCTGGCGTTGATCCCCACGGGCACGCCCATGGGCTTTGTGGCGATCCTCGGTATCCTGGCGCTGATCGGCATCATCATCCGCAACTCGGTGATCCTGGTGACGCAGATCCACGAATATGAAGTGGCCGGCTACACGCCGTGGGACGCGGTGGTGGAAGCCACCGAGCATCGGCGTCGTCCGATCCTGCTCACGGCGGCAGCGGCGAGTCTGGGCATGATCCCGATTGCCCGGGAAGTGTTCTGGGGGCCGATGGCTTACGCGATGATTGGCGGCATCATCATCGCCACCTTGCTGACGCTGTTGTTCCTGCCGGCGCTGTATGTGGCCTGGTACAAGATCCGCGAACCCCAACAGGAAGAACACGGTTAAAAATGTGGGAGGGGGCTTGCCCCCGATGGCGGTGGGTCAGTCAAAGATGCTCCAACTGATCCACTGCTATCGGGGGCAAGCCCCCTCCCACATTTGAAGTGCGTTGCCTCTAAGGTCTGCGCCAGACACTGGCCAGCCAAGGCTGCTGCTCACGCGGCAACCCCGCCGGCCGGTAGTAATGCTCCAGCTCCACAAACCCCGCGGTGGTGAGCAGTGTTTGCCACGCCTCCAGGTCGTGATAAGCCCCATAGCGCGGCCCATTCCAGCCTTCCTGGTTCTCACCCCGCGGGTTGGAGCTGAACAGCACACCCCCAGGCTTCAGCGCCCCATGCAGTTGCTTGAGCACACGTGGCAGTTCCTGCTTGGGGATATGAAACAGCACCGCATTGGCAAAGATCCCATCGAAGCGTTCAGCGGGTAAGTCCAGCTTGAGGAAATCCTGCTGCAACACCTCGCAGCCGCTGTCTTCGCGCGCCATCTGCGCAAAGCGCTCCGAGCCGTCCAGGCCGACGGCGATATGGCCCATTCGCGTAAACGTCTGCAAATCCCGTCCCGGCCCGCAACCGAAATCCAGCACGGTGAACGGCGCAGCACCTTGGATATGCCGCAGCAGTGCGTCGATATTCTGGCTTACATCGTGATCGCGAGTGCCTTCACGGAAGTCCTCGGCCACTGTGTTGTAGTGGCCGAGGGTGGTGGACGTGATCTGGTTGAGATCGTCGGGCTTGAGGGTCATGACGGTGAATACCGGGCGCTGAGAGGGCCCGACTATACCTCACCTCTTGTTCAGCACCCGCGCCAGGCGATCGCCGCTCAGTTGAATCACCGCCACCAGCACCACCAGCAGCACAATCACGGTCAGCATGATCTGCGTGTCAAAACGCTGATAGCCGTAGCGGTACGCAATGTCGCCCAAGCCGCCGGCACCAATCGCGCCGGCCATGGCTGACGAGTTGATCATGGTCACCAGCGTAATCGTAAATCCGCCGACAATTCCCGGCAGCGCTTCGGGCAACAGCACATGCCAGATGATGTGCCAACGACGGCAGCCCATGGCTTGTGCGGCTTCGATCAGCCCGTGGTCGACCTCGCGCAAACTCACTTCGGCGATCCGCGCGAAGAACGGTGTCGCGGCGATGGTCAGCGGTACAACCGCCGCCCACACACCGTAGGTGGTGCCAACGATCAGCCGGGTGAACGGGATCAAGGCCACCATCAAAATCAAAAAAGGAATCGAGCGGAACAGATTGACGAAGGCCCCCAGCACCCGGTTCAGCGCCGGCGCCTGGTAGATGCCGCCCTTGTCGCTGGTCACCAGAAACACCGCCAGTGGAATCCCCACCAGCAATGCAATCAGCGACGACACGCCGACCATCAACAAGGTGTCGATGGCGCCCTGTACTAAACGATCAAACCACATAGCCCAGCACCTCCGCCTGTTGTGCCCAATTCGCGGCGCGGTTGCGCAGTTCTTCGGCGCTGTGGGGTGAGCCATTCACCGCCAGCAGCAATTGCCCCAAGGCATGGCCCTGGATGCGTTCGACACCGCCTTGCAGCAAGCGCACGCGCCCGCCGAGAGCGCTGAACAGCGCGGCCAGGTCCGGTTCATCGCTGGCACTGCCGGTGAGCTGCAAGCGCAACACCACTGCAGCGTCCGCTGATGACGGCGAGTGCTGCAACCGGCTTTGCAGTTCTTCCGGCAGCCCATGTTGCAGCGGCGCCAGCAGGGTCTTGCTGACCTCGTGCTGCGGGTTGCCAAAAACTTGCCACACCGGGCCTTGCTCGACGATGCGCCCGTGTTCCAGCACCACCACGCGGTCGCAGATGTCGCGGATCACCGCCATCTCATGGGTGATCAAGACGATGGTCAGGCCCAGGCGCCGGTTGATCTCGCGCAACAGGCCGAGGATCGATTGGGTGGTCTCCGGGTCCAGCGCCGAGGTGGCTTCGTCGCACAGCAGGATCTGCGGGTCGTGCACCAGCGAACGGGCGATGCCCACGCGCTGTTTCTGCCCACCGGAAAGCTGCGCCGGGTAGGCCTTGTGCTTGTCCTGCAAACCCACTAATTCCAGCAGCTCACGCACCTTTTGCTCACGCTGGAGCTTGGGCACGCCGGCGACTTTCAGCGGCAATTCGACGTTCTGCCACACGGTCTTGGCCGACATCAGGTTGAAGTGCTGGAAGATCATGCCTATGCGCCGACGCAGCGCCACCAGGCGGTCTTCGTCGAAGTCGCCGATGTCCACCTGATCGATCAGCACGCGCCCGCTGCTCGGTTGCTCCAGCCGGTTGATGGTGCGGATCAGCGAGGATTTACCGGCACCGCTGCGGCCAATGATGCCAAACACCTCACCGCGCTGGATCGCCAGGTCGATGCCGTGCAGGGCATGCACCGTGCCGTCGTAGGTCTTGCCCAGGTTGATAAAGCGCACGTGCGCGCGGTTCAGGTCTGGATGCAGTTCAGTCTGCTCGGCGTCCCTGGGCGGTGTGCCCAGGTCGCGCAGGTGAGAGTGGGCGGCGGTCATTTTTTATCTTCCCAACCCACTTGGTAGAGCTTGCCAAGGGATTTATCCAACGCAGCGCGCACCACCGGCGAGTGCTGGTAGGTGTCGACGAACTTGATCACACGCGGGTCGGTTTTGCTCTTCGGTTGGATCACGAACTGGATCACGTATTCCGGGTGGTCGAGGCCGTCGAACAGCAGCGCCGATTCCGCGTCGAAAGTCTTGGACAGGCGGATATACGCCGGGTAGCCCTGCACCAGGTCTGCATCGTCATAGGCACGTACCAGCTGCACGGCCTCGACTTGCAGGATTTTGATTTTCTTTGGGTTTGCGACGATGTCTTCTTCGGTGGCCTTGTAGCCCACGCCCGGCTTGAGGGTGATCAGCCCGGCCTTGGCCAGCAGTTGCAGGCCGCGACCGCTGTTGATCGGGTCGTTGGCGATGGCCACGCTGGCGCCTTCGGGCAGCTCGTTGAAGCTTTTGTACTTTTTCGAATACAGCCCGACGTTGTTGATGATGCCCGGCGCGTAAGGCACCAGGTCAAAACCGGCGGCGGCCTTGGCGTTTTCCAGGAAGGGGATGTGCTGGAAGTAGTTCACGTCAATATCGCCGGCGGCCAGGCTGACGTTGGGCGCGATCCAGTCGGTGAACTCCACCAGCTCGACTTTCAAGCCTTGCTTGCCGGCTTCGGCGACTGCGGCTTCCAGGGGAATCGCGAAGGCCGCGGTGGTGCCGATTTTCAACGGTGCATCGGCGGCGAACACCGCCGAGCTGAACAACCCGAAGGCCAGGGCCAGTGCTTTGACTGGGTTATTGAGGAATGTCTTTTTCATAGTGGGTTTCCAGTCATAAGGTATTAGGACAAACAATGCAGATCCAATGTGGGAGGGGGCTTGCTCCCGATAGCGGAGTGTCAGCAAACCAATCCGGTGACTGATACACCGCTATCGGGAGCAAGCCCCCTCCCACATTTTTGTTCAGTGGCGGTAGGTCGAGCCGGTGTGTTGTTCAGGTAGGCGAGCACTGCCGTGGAATACTTTTTCACGCAGCGTGCCGTTCTCATATTCGGTCTTGTACGACCCCCGCTTCTGCAGCACCGGCACCACCAGGTCGATAAAGTCCACATAGCTTTCCGGCGTCACAATCCGCGTCAGGTTGAAGCCATCCAACCCGGTTTCGCTGATCCACGATTCCAGCTCGTCAGCGACTTGTTCGGGCGAGCCGACCAAGGTGATATAGCGTCCGCCGAGGGCGTGCTGCTCCAGCAATTTGCGCCGGGTCCAGTCGTTGTTTTGCAGGTTCTTGGTGGCCGACTGGATTGCGTTGCTCTTCACGTACTGGATCGGTTCGTCGATTTCGTACTGGGAAAAATCAATCGCGGTGGACGCCGAGAAGTGCGCCACGCCGGCCTCCGCGCTGGCATAGCTCAGGTACTCGGCATGCTTGGCCCAGGCCTGCTCTTCGGTGGCGCCGACGATTACGTTGAGGCCCATGAACACCTTGATGTCATCCGGATTACGCCCGGCCTCGACTGCACTGGCGCGCACCTTGTCCACCTGGACCTTGGTCGACGCTTTGTTCTGCCCGCTGATAAACACGCACTCGGCATGGCGTCCGGCGAACAGCAAGCCACGGTCCGAGCTGCCGGCCTGGAACAGCACCGGCGTACGTTGCGGCGACGGTTCACACAGGTGATAACCCTCCACCTGATAAAACTCGCCATGGTGCTCGACCTTGTGCACCTTGTCCGGCTGCGCGTAGACCCGCGCTTGCGGATCGTTGAGCACCGCGTCGTCTTCCCAACTGCCTTCCCAAAGTTTGTACAGCACCTCCAGGTACTCATCGGCTTGGTCGTAGCGCCGGTCATGCTCGACCTGCTCGCTAAGGCCCATGGCTTTGGCGGCGCTGTCGAGGTAGCCGGTGACGATGTTCCAGCCCACCCGGCCACGGCTCAGGTGATCAAGCGTGGACATGCGTCGGGCGAACAGATACGGCGGCTCATACGTGAGGTTGGCGGTCAGGCCGAAGCCTAGATTCCTGGTGACCGCAGCCATGGCCGAGACCAGCAGCAACGGGTCGTTGACCGGCAGTTGGATCGACTCCTTGAGTGGCACGTCGATGGAGTTTTGATAGACGTCGTACACGCCGACGATATCGGCGATAAACAAGCCATCGAACAGCCCACGCTCCAGGGTTTGCGCCAACTCAGTCCAGTACTCGATGGTCTTGTACTGGGTGGACGTATCCCGTGGGTGGGTCCACAGGCCGTGGTTGATGTGCCCGATGCAGTTCATGTTGAAGGCATTGAGCAGGATCTTTTTCTTCGCCATCAAATGGTCCCCCGCAGTGGCGGGTTTTCAGCATTGAGGTAGTAATTGCCTACCGCGTGGTACTTCCAGCGCACCGGGTCGTGCAGGGTGTGCACCCGTGCGTTGCGCCAGTGGCGGTCGAGGCCGTGCTCGGCCAGGGTCGCCTGGCTGCCGGCGAGTTCGAATAAGGTGCTGCCGGCGGCCAGGGAGATTTCGGTGCTCAAGGCGCGTACTTCGGCCACGGCAATCGAGGCAGCCGCAACGGTCTCGGCATTGCTGTCGGCCTGGGCGCGGTCGAGGAATTCACCTGAGCGTTCCAGCAATGCCTCTGCGGCGTGCAGACGGATGCTCAAGTGGCCGAAGCTCTTCAGGGTCAACGGGTCTTCAGTGGCCTTGTCGTTGCCGGAATCGATCCATGGGCGAGTCTTGGTGCGCACAAAGTGCAGCGCATCCTCAAAGGCGGCGCGGGCGATGCCGGTGTCGATGGCAGCATGAAGAATCTGCGCGAGCGGGCCGACGGTAGTCGGGCGTTCAAAGGCGCTTTGGAAAGGGACCACGTCGTGGGCAGCGACCCAGACGTTATCGAACACCACCGAGCCGCTGCCGGTGGTGCGCTGGCCAAAGCCGCTCCAGTCGTCAATCACGCTCAGGCCTTCGCTGTCGCGCGGTACAAACGCCAACTGCTGCACGCCGTGCTCATCCACCACTGAGGTCGGGATGCGTTGCGCGTAGATCGCACCGGTTGAGTAGAACTTGCGGCCCGTGATGCGAAAGCCGTCGCCGTCGCGGGTGATGCTCGTGACGCGATCGTGAGCGGTCTTGGTGCCCAGTTCTGCAAGGGCATTGCCGAAGCGCTGGCCGGCGAGTACTTCGGCGTACAGGCGTTGTTGCTGCGCCGGGCTGCCATTCACGCGCAGCACTTCCAGGGCATAGAAATGGTTTTGCGGAATCTGGCCCAGGGAGGCGTCGGCCTGGGCGATCAAGGCGATGACCTTCGCCAGGGTGACGTTGGACACGCCTGCACCGCCGTATGCCTTCGGCACGCTGATGCCCCACAGGCCGGAGCGGGAAAACACGTCCAACTCGGGCAGCGGCAGGCGGCGTTCGCGGTCGCGCTGGGCGCTGTCGCGGCGGAAGTCTTCGGCCAGGTCGCTGGCGACAACAAGGGCTTGTTCATCGCTGGTGATAACCGCGACGTGATGAGAAAGGGTCATGCGTATTTCTCCAGAGGTCTGGTCGGTTAAATCCAGGAGTGGCGAGCAGGCAGGGTGCCGTTCAAGCGATAGGTGCCCACCGCGTGGTACTTCCAGCGCACGGGGTCGTGCAGCGTGTGTACGCGCGCGTTGCGCCAATGCCGGTCGAGGTTGAACTCAGCGAGGGTGGCGCGACTGCCGGCCAGTTCAAAGAGCTTCTCGCTGACCAGCAACGACACTTCAGTGGTCAACACTTTGGCCTCGGCCACGGCGATTGAGGCGCGTGCAGCGGACTGCGCGGTGATCGGCGCGGCACTGACCTGATCCAGCACTTGGCCGGCCTTGCGCAAGAGCGCTTCGGCGGCGTGCAGCTCGATTTTCAGCTTGCCGATATCGGCGATCACATACAGGTCATCGCTGGCGCGTTCGACCTTGGCGTCGATCCAGGGCCGTGAGCGCTCGCGAACAAAGCTGATGGTGTCATCCAGAGCGCCGCGGGCGATGCCGGCGTCGATCGCGGCCTGGATCAATTGCGAGACGGCGCCCTGGATGTTCGGGCTGTCGCCGATGCGCCAGTTGTCGACCACCAGGTCGGCGTCGACCGGCACCTGGTCGAGCAGCACCGTACCGCTGGCGGTGGTGCGTTGGCCGAAGCCTGACCAGTCATCGACGATGCGCAACCCTTCGGTGCCACGGCGCACGAACGCCATGACCTGCTTGCCGTCATCGTTCAGCGCCTTGATCGCTACCCAGTGGGCAAACAGCGCACCGGTGGAGTAGAACTTCTGGCCGCTGATCACGTAACCGTCGCCCTTGGCGGTGATGCGCGCCTTGAGTTCCAGAGTGTTTTTGGTGCCCCTTTCCGGGCCGCCGTTGCCGATGCGCCAGCCGTCGAGCGCGCTCTGGAACAACTGCTTTTTCTGGCGTTCGGTGGCAGCGCCCTGCAACAGGTGCAGGATGCCGAAATGGTTCTGCGGGATCTGCCCGAGGGCCGGGTCTGCCGCGCTGATGATTGCGAACACGTCGGCCAGCGTCACGAATGACACCTGCGGGCCGCCGTATTCGCGGGGAATGGAAATACTGCCTAGCCCACTGCGGGTGAACTGTTCGATCTGTGCCCATGGCAGCTTGCGTTGCTGATCGCGCGTGGCCGCTTGCAGGCGCGCGGCCTCGGCCAGCTCATGGGCGGCGTTCAGCGCCTCGGCGTCGTTGCGCAGCACGGCGGCCGGCAACAGCAGCGGTGCTACGTCCAGATCACGTTGGGGGGGTGTTAGAGCCAAGTTAGACATCAGCGCCGCTCCTTGGCTGCACGTAATGCCCTGGCGTTGTGCACCGGGGTAATTCTGACCATACCGACCTCGCATTCAATGAAATGAAAACAGAAAAATCAAAGATGTCCGGTGGTCCGGTGCATATACCCTAAGCTTGTTAAATATTTAAATAAACTAACTTTTGGGAATATGCATAGAAGGGCGATCAACCGGGTTCACAGGGTGAGCCCAGAGGGCGTGGCTGATAGACCGGCGAGGTGCCGGTCGGACGGGTGATCGCGCTGGCGGCAATACGTAGCGTCCGGGCTGGCGCCCAGCGCGAATTGTTGCCGACCCGGTCCAGAATGCAGTAAGTCACCTCCAGCCGGCTGTCGTCGCCGGCCTCGACTATCAACGTCGGCGGCACCCAAACCTGCACCGCCTGGCCGACGGCCTTGGCCTGGATCTTCGGCAGGTCCATGCGTGCGTCGCCCCAACGCAGGGTGATGGCATCGCCGGTGGTCATGTTCAGGTAGGGCTCGATGGTCAGCGGAATCCCCCGCCGCACCTGGCTGGCATTCACGCCGTAGCGGCGAATGGTGTCCGGCAGACCCACCGGTGCAAGGTTCTGGTTTTCATCGCTGTAGAGGGCGCAGGGCAGGCCTCCGGGGGAGTTGGTTTTCACACGCAGGTGCGTCATGGCCGAACGTGCCGGGGCGCGGCCGACCTGCATGATTTGGTAATGAACCTGAGCGACACCCTCCTGCACAAAACTTTCCGGAACACGCAGTCGGGTAGGCATGCCGACTTCGCAGGCAGTCACCCGCCGTGAGGCCGCAAAACAGTTGTTCCAGAACAGCTCGATCAGATCGCCGTCATCCATGCCAGGGTAGGGTGCGATATCGACCAGCAGCTGTGCGGCTGCCAGGGCATTGATGCCGTTTCGAAGGGCCTGTGGCAACGTCGGGGCGGTGAGCAGGGCCGGGGTTGCAGTGCACGTCATAAGTAATCTCCTTGATGCAGCCAGCAGCAATCGTTCCGACCCTTAGGCGCAGGTGCGCAGCGGGGCTGAAAGGAACGATTCAGTGAATAGCCGGGATAGGATCCAATCCTCTGGGCCTTAGATAAGAGGGTTGGCCAAGGGGCGTCAATGGCGGCAAAAGGCTTAACGGCGGGTTCGGTGATATTCAGACGGGTCTGACTGGGCGGGGGATTTTAAGGCGCAATAGCGAGCGTGTTTTACAGCTGCGGGCGAGGACTTCTTGTAGGAATACTAATGGTGGCGAGGGAACAAGCTCCCTCGCCACAAATGCTCAATCGTAGGGTGCAGTTAATGCGCGAGGAATTTGCTCAAAAACTGCCGCGTGCGTTCTTCCTTGGGGTTGGCAAACAATGCCTTGGCTTCGCCCTGTTCCACGATCACGCCCTTGTCGAAAAAGATCACCCGGTTGGCAACGTCTCGGGCAAAGCTCATTTCGTGGGTGACGATGACCATGGTGCGATTCTCCTCAGCCAGGCTGCGGATGGTCGCCAGCACTTCACCCACCAGTTCCGGGTCGAGTGCCGAGGTGGGTTCGTCGAACAGAATCACCTCCGGCTCCATGGCCAATGCACGGGCAATCGCCACGCGCTGTTGCTGACCACCGGACAGACGCCGTGGGTAGGCGTCTTCCTTGCCCGCCAGGCCGACCCTGGCCAGGAGCTTGCGCCCCAGGGCAATAGCGTCTTCGCGCGGCATCTTCTTGACCACGGTGGGGCCTTCGATGACGTTTTCCAGCGCAGTGCGATGGGGGAACAAGTTGAAGTTCTGGAACACAAAACCCACGTGTTGGCGCAGGCGCCGCACCAGGTTCTGTTGCTGGTTGAGCGGTTTGCTGCCGTCGATCTGGATGTCGCCCACCTTGATGCGGCCGCTGGTGGGTTCTTCGAGGAAATTCAGGCAGCGCAGGAAGGTGGTCTTGCCGGAACCGCTGGGGCCGATGATGGCGACAACTTCGCCTTCCTTGACCTCAAGGTCGATGCCGTTGAGCACCACCTGACCGTTGAATTGTTTGGTCAGTTTTTCAACCACGATCATGCTTCAAGACTCCAGGTCATGCCGGTTGACCCGGTCTTCCAGACGATTTTGAAAATGCGCCAGGATGCTCGCCAGTACCCAGTAGATCAGAGCGGCGGACAGATACATGGTGAAAATTTCGAAGGTGCGCGCCGACACCAGTTGCGCCTGGCGAAACAGCTCCGGCACCTGAATGGTGGCGGCCAGCGCCGTGTCCTTGACCAGCGAAATAAAGCTGTTGCCCAGCGGCGGCAGCGCGGTGCGCATCGCCTGCGGCAGGATGGCCCGGCGCAGGGTCTGCGCGCGGGTCATGCCGATACTGGCAGCGGCCTCCCACTGGCCACGCTCGATAGACGCGATGGCGGCCCGCAGGATTTCACACGCGTAGGCGGCCATGTTCAGCGAAAAGCCGATCATGGCTGCCGGGATCGGATCCAGCTCGATGCCCACTTGCGGCAAGCCGTAGTAGATCAAAAACAGCTGTACCAGCAAGGGCGTGCCGCGAAAGAACGAGACATAGACACGGGCAGTCCAGCTCAGCAGCTTGAAGCGCGACAGACGCATCAAGGCCAGGCCGAAGCCCAGCAGCAAGCCGAAGAACATGCCGCCAAGGCTGAGAATCACCGTGTAATACGCGCCCTTGAGCAGAAAGGGCGCGGAGTCCAGCGCGAGTTGGAAACCTGCTTCCATTATTGAGTGACGTCAGCGTTGAAGTACTTCTCGGACAGCTTCTTCAAGGTGCCATCGGCGCGCAGCTTGTCGAGGGCCTTGTTCACCGCCTCCAGCAATTCAGGCTCGCCTTTGCGCAGCGCGATACCGGCTTCCTGGCGGGAGAAGGCATCGCCTGCAGCGGCGGTGTCCGGGGCTTTCTTGGCGTATTCCAGGGCGGCCAGGCGGTCGATCAGAATCGCGTCGATACGGCCGATGCGCAGGTCCTGGAACTTGGTCGGATCATCGTTATAGGTCTTGATGATGGCTTTGGGTTGGTTGTCCTTGAGCCATTGCTCGTAGTTGGTGCCCAGGCCCACACCAACTTTTTTGCCGGCCAGGTCGTCGGCGGTCTTGATGGTGTCAACGTTCTTCTTCAGCACCAGCGCCTGGATACCGGAAACGGTGTAAGGCGTGGAGAAATCGTACTTCTTCTTGCGCTCTTCAGAGATGGTCACTTGGTTGACCACTGCGTCCAGGCGCTTGGATTCCAGGGCAGCGAGGATGCCATCCCATGGCGTGGCCTGCAGCTTGACCTTGACGCCCAACTCCTTGGCCAGCGCTTCGGACAGCTCGACTTCGAAACCGCTGAGCTTGCCGCTTTCATCGACGAAGCTGAACGGCGGATAGGTGCCTTCCAGGCCGATTTTGATCTCGCCGGCCTTTTTGATGTTGCCCAGTTGCTCGCCGGCAACGGCCTGGCCCAGCAGGCTGGCACCGAGAGCCAAACCCAAAGTACCGACCAGCAACGTGCGACGGAATACGGAAATAGTCATGAAGAGCCCCTGTGTTTTTATGTTGAGCGAAGCAGGTGACGCGGTAGTCGTATCCTGCCTTAAAGCGCGAAGCGCGTCTTCGCCTTCGGCGCGATGATAAAGCCCGGTTTTAAGACTTGAAAATAATATAAAACTCAATTGATATTCTTTTTATGAATATGCGTTGAGTCTAATGTGGTAAGGGGCTTGCCCCCGATAGCGGTGTATCAGTAACAGATGAGCTGGCTGACACTCCGCTATCGGGGGCAGGCCCCCTTCCACATTTAGCCCGCGTTTATTCAGTTGAAAACCGAGTCATAGGCAAACAACGCCGGTGCCCCACCGGTATGCAGGAAAATGATCGGACCATCTTCAAAGCGCTGGCGCCCGATACCGTCCAGCAAGCCGGCCATGGCCTTGCCAGTGTAGACCGGGTCCAGCAGCAGGCCTTCCTGGCTCGCCAATAGCTTGACCGCCGAAAGGGTCCCGGCGTTCGGTTCGCCATAACGCGGGCCGAAGTATTCGTCCCACAGGATCACCTTGAAGGCTTCGGGGATATCCACGCCGAGCAACTCGGCAGTGCGTTCGGCCAGGCCCTGTACTTTGGGGCGCTGGGCTTCGTCGGTGCGCGATACGGTGACGCCGACTACCGGTAAGTTCGGCAGTACTTCACTCAACGCCAAGGCCAGGCCGCTGTGGGTGCCGGCACTGCCGGACGCCAGTACCACGGCGGCGAATTCGATGCCGCTGTCTTCGATCTGCGCGGCCAGTTCCAGCCCGGCGCGCACATAACCTAAGGCGCCGAGGGCATTGGAGCCGCCGATGGGCACCAGATACGGCTTCTTGCCGTTGCTGCGCAGGCGGTCGGCGAGGGCGTTGAGTTGGTCGTCGGCGTTATCGAGGTTTTCCACCAATTCCACCTTGGCGTCGAACAGCTCCAGCAGCAGGCGATTGCCGTTGCCCAGGTAGTTGGGGTCTTCGGTACCGGTGGGGTTTTCCAGCAGGGCCACGCAGCCTAGGCCGAGCTTGGCGGCAAGGGCGGCAGTCTGGCGTACGTGGTTGGACTGGATGGCACCGGCGGTCACCAGGGTGTCGGCCCCCTGAGCGATGGCGTCGGCGGCCAGGTATTCGAGTTTGCGCAGTTTGTTGCCGCCCATCGCCAGTGGCGTGGTGTCGTCGCGCTTGACGTAGATGTCCCGTCCCAACCAGGTCGACAACCGTTCGAGTTTTTCCAGGGCGGTGGCACCGCCGAGCAGGTCCAGGCGGTTAAAACGGTCGAGCTGTTGCTTGATCATGGCTACGCACGGTGGCTAAGGGATGAAGCGACTATAGGCAGGCACTTTTCATCGGGCAACCGTCAATCGCTTATGCCCGATGGTTCTTAGCATCACACCATTGGTTCTTAATGGCGGCCAGGGTGCATACCGTAAAGTGATGGCCATTACGTCAGGAGTAAATACTGTGAGTGAGCGTTCCAGTCATTGGCAATTGCAGACCATTGTCAGCCAGTTGCGCGGCGCCCGGGACCAGTGGCGAACGCGCAATGGCCGCTTGAGCGGCGAGCATGGCGGACGCGAATTGCCGTCCCGAGAAGCCGTTGCACAAATCCTCGAAGCGCTGTGCGGCGCGCTGTTCCCGATGCGCTTGGGGCCGGCGGATTTGCGTGAAGAAAGTGAAGATTTTTACGTCGGTCATACCCTCGACGTCGCGCTCAATGCGTTGCTCGCCCAGGCGCGTCTTGAGCTGCGTTATGCCGCGCGACAGGGCGGGCAGGATGACAGCCAGATCGATGCCCACGCCATCCGCCTGATCCAGGGTTTTGCCCTGGCCTTGCCGTCTCTGCGCAGCCTGCTGGACACCGACGTACTTGCCGCCTACCACGGCGACCCGGCCGCGCGCAGTGTGGATGAAGTGTTGCTGTGCTATCCGGGGATCCTGGCGGTGATTCACCACCGTCTGGCCCACCACTTGTACCGCGCCGGCTTGCCGCTGCTGGCGCGGATCATTGCGGAAATCGCCCACTCGGCTACCGGCATCGACATCCACCCCGGCGCGCAGATCGGCCCGAGCTTCTTTATCGACCATGGGACCGGTGTGGTCATTGGTGAAACCGCGATCATCGGCGAGCGGGTGCGCATCTACCAGGCCGTGACGTTGGGCGCCAAGCGCTTCCCGGCAGATGAAGATGGGCAGTTGCAGAAAGGCCATCCGCGTCACCCGATCGTCGAGGATGATGTGGTGATCTACGCCGGGGCGACGATCCTCGGACGGATCACCATCGGCAAGGGCTCGACCATTGGCGGCAATGTGTGGCTGACGCGCAGTGTGCCGGCTGAGGCGAACATTACTCAGGCGAATCTGCAGCATGATGACGGGGCGCAGAAGTAAAACCCTACGCAGATCCCCTGTGGGAGGGGGCTTGCTCCCGATAGCGCAGTGTCAGTTGGTACATTCATTGACTGACACGCCGCCATCGGGAGCAAGCCCCCTCCCACATTGTTAGCCTCATTCCAGATTTACCCCGCAATCGCTGAACGATTTGCCTCCCGCACCCGTCATACCAATCCTTGAGCTAGTGTAGGAATAACCGACCACTCAGCCCTGCGATTAGTCCAAAACCGCCTATCCATGTTTAACTTGAATGTTCGTTCAAGTTAAACCCGGTGGTTCGCTGCCCGCTCACAACAGGAGGCTTACCTTTGCTGAGTCCGTTATTTACAGCCACATGCTTCAACCTCGGGGTGCATCGCTCATGAGTGCATCGTCCACCCCAGCCAGCGGCCAAGTGCGCATGAATGCGCCGGTTTTCTACTTCGCCGCGACCTTCATCCTGCTGTTCGGCATCACTGTCATCGCTATCCCGCAACAGGCCGGTGCCTGGTTGCTGGCAGCGCAAAACTGGGCGGCCAATACGGTCGGCTGGTACTACATGCTGGCGATGACCCTGTATCTGGTCTTCGTGGTGGTCACCGCGCTATCGGGCTACGGCAAGATAAAACTCGGTGCCGACCACGACGAGCCCGAATTCAGTTATCTGTCCTGGGCCGGCATGCTGTTCGCCGCAGGGATCAGCATCACGCTGTTCTTCTTCTGCGTCTCCGAGCCGCTGACGCACTTGGTGCAGCCGCCCCAAGGCGCGCCGATGAACGCCGATGCCGCGCGCCAAGCCATGCAGATTCTGTTTCTGCACTGGGGCCTGCACGGTTGGGGTGTGTTTGCGTTTGTCGGCATGGCGCTGGCGTATTTCGCCTACCGGCATAACCTGCCACTGGCGTTGCGTTCGGCGCTGTACCCGCTGATCGGTAAGCGCATCAACGGCCCTATCGGCTACGCGGTGGATGGCTTCGGCATCATTGCCACGGTGTTTGGTCTTGGCGCCGACATGGGCTTCGGCGTGCTGCACCTAAACTCCGGCCTCGACTACTTGTTTGGCATTGCCCACACCCAGTGGATTCAGGTCGGTTTGATCACCCTGATGATGGGCGCGGCGATCCTTGTTGCAGTGGCCGGCGTCGATAAGGGCGTGCGGGTGATGTCCGACATCAACATGCTGCTGGCTTGCGCGCTGCTGCTGTTTGTATTGTTCGCCGGGCCTACCCAGCACTTGCTCAACACCTTGATCCAGAACATCGGTGACTACCTCGGCGCGCTGCCGACCAAGAGTTTCGACGTCTACGCCTACGACAAGCCGAGCGACTGGCTGGGCGGTTGGACGGTGTTCTACTGGGCCTGGTGGATCGCATGGTCGCCGTTCGTGGGCCTGTTTATCGCGCGGATTTCCCGTGGCCGCACCATCCGCGAATTCGTGTTCGGCGTGCTGCTGATCCCGCTGGGCTTTACCCTGGCGTGGATGTCGATCTTCGGCAACAGCGCCATCGACCAAGTGCTCAACCACGGCATGACCGCGCTCGGTCAGTCGGCCATCGATGACCCGTCGATGAGCCTCTACCTGCTGCTGGAAACCTATCCGTGGAGCAAAACCGTTATCGCGGTGACCGTGTTTATCAGCTTCGTGTTCTTCGTCACCTCGGCGGACTCGGGCACGGTAGTTTTGTCGACGCTGTCGTCCAAAGGCGGCAACGCCGATGAAGACGGGCCGAAATGGCTGCGGGTGTTCTGGGGTGCGATGACCGCGCTGGTCACCAGTGCGTTGCTGTTTGCTGGCAGTATCGACTCGCTGAAATCGGCGGTGGTGCTGACCTCGCTGCCGTTCTCGCTGATTCTGTTGCTGATGATGTGGGGGCTGCACAAGGCTTTCTATCTGGAGTCGCAAAAGCAGATCGCCCAGTTGCATTCCTTGGCGCCGATCTCGGCTTCGCGTAAAGGCAAGGGCGGCTGGCGCCAGCGCTTGAGCCAGGCGGTGCATTTCCCATCGCGCGATGAGGTGTACCGCTTCCTTGAATCGACGGTGCGCCCGGCGATTGAAGAAGTGACGGCGGTGTTTGTCGAGAAGGGACTTTCGGTGGTCACCCAACCGGATCCATCCAACGACAGCGTGAGCCTGGAAATCGGCCATGGCGAGGAGCATCCGTTCATCTACCAGGTGCAGATGCGCGGCTATTTCACGCCGTCGTTTGCCCGTGGCGGCATGGGCTCCAAAGAGATCAACAACCGTCGCTATTACCGGGCGGAAGTGCACTTGAGCGAGGGCAGCCAGGACTACGACCTGGTGGGCTACACCAAGGAGCAGATCATCAACGACATCCTCGACCAGTACGAGCGGCACCTGCAGTTCCTGCACCTGGTGCGTTAGGTTTTGCGCAGGCCAGCGGTGACGTTGGGCTTGCGTGAAATTGCAGTTTTTTATGAGTCTTATCGTTCCTCTGGCGTAGGACTTTGCTGTACAACGAAAGGGCAGACTTAAGCGATTCAGCTGGTTAAAAGGCCTGGGAATAACCTTATTCCCAGGCCTTATTTGCCCTAGACCCAGAGAGGATTCGATGACGTACATTGCTGCCGAAAACCGCTATGAATCTATTCCGTATCGCCGCGTAGGCCGCAGTGGATTGGTGCTGCCTGCACTGTCCCTGGGGCTGTGGCACAACTTTGGCGACAGCACCCCGATCGACACCCAGCGCGCCCTGTTGCGCACGGCGTTCGACCTGGGTATCAACCACTTCGACCTGGCTAATAACTACGGCCCGCCCTACGGCAGCGCCGAGATCAATTTCGGTCGTTTGCTGCGTGAAGACTTCAAGCAGTACCGCGACGAATTGATTATCTCCAGCAAGGCCGGTTGGGACATGTGGCCCGGCCCTTACGGCCAGGGCGGCGGTTCGCGCAAATACGTGCTGGCCAGCCTGGACCAAAGCCTGCAGCGCTTGGGCGTCGACTATGTGGATATTTTCTACTCCCACCGCTTTGACGCCGACACCCCGCTTGAAGAAACCGCCAGCGCCCTCGCCACCGCCGTGCAACAAGGCAAGGCGTTGTACATCGGCATTTCGTCGTATTCCGGCGTGAAGACTCGCGAAATCGCTGCGCTGCTCAAGGAGTGGAAAGTACCGCTGCTGATCCACCAGCCGGCCTACAACCTGCTCAACCGCTGGGTGGAAAAAGACCTGCTCGACACCACCGAGGAACTCGGCGCCGGCGTGATCGCTTTTACGCCACTGGCTCAGGGTTTGTTGACCGACAAGTACCTCAACGGTGTGCCGGCCGATGCACGGGTCAATCGCCCGGGCGGTGGTTCGTTGCAGGCCAAGCACTTGTCCGACGCCAACATCGCCCATGTGCGTGCGCTGAACGAAATCGCCCAGCGTCGTGGTCAGAGCCTGGCGCAGCTGGCACTGGCGTGGACGTTGCGTGATCCACGGGTCACCAGTGCGCTGATCGGCGCGAGCCGGCCGGAGCAGATTATCGAGAACGTCGGAGCATTGAAGAACTTGAGCTTCACTGCGGAAGAACTGGCGGAAATCGATCGGTTTGCGCAGGAAGGCGGGATTAACCTGTGGGAAAAGCCATCGACCGCTGAATAGTTTGATATGACTCGGTCAATGTGGGAGGGGGCAAGCCCCCTCCTACATTTGATGTGCAGTGTGGTTTAGAACGGCACGTCCCCAAGAATCGTTGCCCGATGCATCACCCGCCGCTGCGGCCGGTAGTCATCCACCGCGTAGTGCTGGGTCACGCGGTTGTCCCAGAACGCCACGTCGTTTTCCTGCCAGCGCCAGCGGATAGTGAATTCGGGGCGCGTCGCGTGGGCGAATAACAGCTTAAGAATCGCCTCGCTTTCCGCCGGTTCCAGTTCATTGATCCTGGTCGTGAACCCGTCGCTGACAAACAGCGACTTGCGTCCACTCACCGGGTGAGTACGCACCACCGGGTGCGACAGCGGCGGGTTCTTCTTACGGGTTTCTTCCCAGCGCAACAGGTCTTCGGCGGTGTTGCCGAAGCGCTCCAGCGGAAAAGACTTAGTGAAATCGTGGGTGGCGGTGAGGCCGTTGAGCAACGCCTTAAACGGCTCGGACAACGCCTCATACGCCGCAATACCACTGGCCCACAACGTGTCGCCACCAAACGCCGGCAGCAGCTTGGCGCTAAGCACCGCGCCGAGCGCCGGGGTGGGCAGGAAGGTCACGTCGGTGTGCCACACGGCGTTGTCGCGTACGTCGGTGACGGCGGTGTCGAGGATCAGCACTTCGGGCTGTTCCGGCACGTTGGGGTAGATCGGATGAATATGCAGGTCGCCAAAATTCGCGGCGAACCGCGCTTGTTGCTGCGGGGTGATCGGCTGGTCACGGAAGAACAGCACCGAGTGGCGGAGTAACGCCTGCTCGATGGCATCGCGGTGTTCGGCGCTCAGCGGCTGGGTAATATCGACGCCACTGATCTGGGCGCCCAAGGCAGTGCTCAATGGGGTAACGGTCAGGCTGCTCATGCGGTTCTCACTCAATGTGCCTGGCCATGCCAAGGCACTAACTTACGCTGCAGGGCACGCAGGCCCATTTCCATGGCGAAGGCGATCAGAGCGATCACCAGGATCCCCAGCACCACCACATCGGTGACCAGGAACTGCGCCGCCGACTGCACCATAAAGCCCAGGCCGCTTGTGGCGGCGATCAGCTCGGCAGCGACCAAGGTCGACCAGCCCACACCCAGTCCGATGCGCACGCCGGTGAGGATGTCAGGCAGGGCGCTTGGCAGGATCACATGGCGAATCAGCTGGGCGCGGGTGGCGCCCAATGACTGCGCGGCGCGCAATTTGGCCGGGTCGACGGTGCGTACGCCGGTCGCGGTGGCGATGGCAATCGGTGCGAAGATCGCAAGGTAAATCAGCAGCACTTTAGACAGCTCACCGATGCCGCACCAAATCACAATCAGCGGCAGGTAGGCCAAAGGTGGAATCGGTCGGTAGAACTCGATCAGCGGGTCGAGAATGCCTCGGGCAATGCGATTGGAACCGATGGCGATGCCCACCGGCACGGCGGTCAGCACCGCGAAGCCCAGGCCCAGGCCGATACGGCTGAGGCTCGCGCCCAGGTGTTGCCACAGAGTGGAGTCCATATAGCCCGTGGTCGCGAGCAACCAGCCTTTTTGCAGCACAGCGGACGGCGGTGGCAGGAACAGCGGTTCGATCAAGCCGGTGGCGGTCACCCCCCACCAAATTGCCAGGAGCGCGGCCAGTGTCAGCAGGCTGATCCAGCGTGTGCTTAAGCTGCGGCGCACCGCAATGACCGCGTGCTTCACCGGCTTGGCGGCGGTGGCGGGAAGTTCGTAGCTGCTCATGCGGACACCTGCCGTTGGGAGAACACTTTGCCCAGCACGTGTTCGCGGGTCTCGATAAAGCGCGGGTCGGACTTGATCGCCCGCGCCGATTCACCCGCCGCATAGCGTTGGCCGAAGTCCAGGTGCAGGCGTTCCACGATCTGGCCTGGGTTGGGCGCCAGCAGGATCAAATCAGTGGCGAGGAACACGGCTTCTTCGATGTCATGGGTAATCAGGAACACAGGCTTGGCCGTGCGGCGCCAGACTTGCAGCAACAGCTCCTGCATCTGTTCGCGGGTGAAGGCATCGAGGGCGCCGAAGGGTTCGTCCATCAGCAGCACACGCGGGTCTGCCGCCAAGGCGCGCGCGAGGCCGACGCGTTGCTTCTGGCCGCCGGAGAGCTGCCAGATACGGCGGCTGTCGAAACCCGCCAGGTCCACCAGCGCGAGCATTTCCCTGGCACGTACTTCACGTTGGGCCTTGGGTACGCCGGCCAATTCGAGGCCGAAGCCGACATTGGCCAACACATCCTGCCAGGGCAGCAACGCATCGTCCTGGAATACCACACCACGCTCGGCGTTGGGGCCTTTGACCGGCACGCCATCAAGGGTAATGCGCCCGGCAGAAGGTTCGACAAAACCGGCAATCAGGTTCAACAGCGAGGTCTTGCCACTGCCGGACGGCCCGAGGGCCACCAGCAATTGCTGGGGCCCAAGGTCGAGTGAAATATCCGCCAGTACCGGTTCCGGGGCGCCTGGGTACTGTGCGCTGATGCGCTCCAGTTGTAGCAAGGCCATCGCGATGAACTCCTCAGTTAGTAATGAACTTGGCGCTGACGTAAGGCGCGTAGTCCGGCAGCACGGCGTCGACCTTGCCTTGTTCCTTGAGGAACGCAGCCGTATCGGTCACGGCCTTGGTAGTCGGGGCGCCCAGCAGGGTCACTTGGTCAGCGGCCAGCGGGTAGACGTTGCCTTGCAACAACAGCGGGATATCGCTGGCCTTAGCGCCGGATAGCTTCACCAGCTTGTCGACGTTGCCTTTGTCGGCGAGCCAGGCTTGTGGGTCTTTGCGGTAGGCGGCGTAGGCATCCAGAGTGACTTTGGCGAAGGCCGTGACGATTTCCGGGTGCTTCTCGGCAAAATCCTTACGCACGATCCACGCATCGAACGTTGGCGCGCCGAACTTGGCCAGCTCGCCAGAGGTGATCAGCACTTTGCCGTTTTCCTTGGCCACGCCCAGCGCGGGATCCCACACGTAAGTGGCGTCGATGTCACCGCGCTTCCAGGCCGCGATGATCGCCGGCGGTGCGAGGTTGAGGATGGTCACTTTCGACGGATCGATGTTCCAGTGCTTGAGTGCGGCCAGCAGGCTGTAGTGGCCAGTGGAGACGAAGGGCACGGCGATCTTTTTGCCGATCAGGTCCTGGGGGCTGTTGATCCCCGAACCGTTGCGCGCCACCAGGGCTTCGGCCCCGCCAATCTGGGTGGCGACGAGGAAGGTTTCCACTGGCACTTTGCGGGTGATCGCCGCGGTCAGCGGGCTGGAACCGAGGTAGCCGATCTGCACGTCACCGGAGGCGATGGCGGCAATGATGTCGGCGCCATTGTCGAATTTGCGCCAATCAATTTTGGCGTTGGTGGCTTTTTCATACGCACCGTCGGCCTGGGCGACTTTGGCCGGATCCACGGTGGTCTGGTAAGCGATGGTCACATCAGCCGCCTGGGCAAACAGGCTGGCACCGGCCAGGGACAACGCCGCCAAGAGGCGCAGGGGGGTTAAAAGTTTCAAGGGGAAGCTCCTCAATCAGGCGGCCGAGGGTCGGCGTGAGAGGAGACTAAATGATCTAAGAATCCGAAAATAAATAACATTTTCGAATTAGCTTATGTGGGGAAAGGTTGAAGTAAGTCTTGAGCTTGATGAGGGCAAATGTGGGAGGGGGCTTGCCCACGATGGCGGTAGCTCAGCCACTGATGGGTGACTGACGCTCTGCTATCGGGGGCAAGCCCCCTCCCACATTTTGAGCCGGGTCCGGCTTCAGTTAGTTACTGATGGCGAGAATGCTCGCCTGGTACGACCCCACAAACACATCAAAATCGCCCACTTCGTTCTGCTCCAGTTCCGCCTGTTGCGCCAGCGATTTGCGCGCCAGGTCCTCAAAGCGCGCCTGCTCTTCTGCGGGCAACGGCTCACGGCGGAAATACTCGGCATGCAACTCGCTCTGATGCAGGGAGAACTGCGCGAAACTCTCTTTGCGCTCGGCCATCGCGGCCAGTACCTGCGCCGAAGGGGTCAGCGATGGGTCGTTGACCTTAGCAAGCTGGGCGTCCAGCGCCTGGCTGTGCTCGCTGATGCCATGGCTCTGATCGAGCAGGGCGGCCAACGGTGCAATCTTCTCCAACAGCTCGGTGGCCCATTCCTTCATGTCCACCGGCGCGCCGTCGCGCTGCAATTGCAGGCCCGGACGACGACCTTCCTTGACCACGCTGAGGAAGTTAGCGGTGGCATTGCCGCACGCGTTGTTGGCGAACAACGGGCTGTCGTTCAGCGCGCAGTACAGCAGGAACGCGTCGAGGAAGCGCGACTCGGGCAGGTCGATGCCCATCGGCAAGAACGGGTTGATGTCCAGGCAACGCACTTCGATGTACTGAATGCCGCGTGCCACCAGCGCCTGGATTGGTCGTTCACCGGTGTAGGTCACGCGCTTGGGGCGGATGTTGGAGTAGTACTCGTTTTCGATCTGCAGGATGTTGGTGTTGAGCTGTACCCACTCACCGTCCTTGTGCGTGCCGATTTCGACGTAAGGCGCGTAGGGCGTTGCTACCGCTTCGCGCAGGCTGTCGGTGTAGCTCGCCAAGTCGTTGTAGCACGGCGTTAGGCCGGCCTGGGCGTTGCTCTGGTAACCCAGGTCACTCATGCGCAGGCTGGTGGCGTAGGGCAGGTAGAGGGTGTCGGCGTCGAGCACTTCCAGCTGGTGCGAGCGACCGCGCAGGAAACCCGCGTCCAGGGCCGGTGAGGCACCGAACAGGTACATCAGCAGCCAGCTGTAACGGCGGAAGTTGCGGATCAGCGCGATGTAAGCCGTGGACTGATAGTCGCGGTCGGTGCCGACGAACCCTTCAGTTTCCTTGAGCAACGGCCACAACTGTTCCGGCAGGGAAAAGTTGTAGTGGATGCCGGCGATGCACTGCATGGTCTTGCCGTAACGCAGGGCCAGGCCCTTGCGGTACACGTACTTGAGCTGTCCGATATTGGAGGTGCCGTAGTAGGCAATCGGAATATCTTCCTCGGCCGGCAACGGGCACGGCATCGAGGGGCTCCACAGGTATTCGCTGCCCAGCTTGGTGTAGGCAAAGCGGTGGATCTTGTCCAGGCTGCTCAGAGTATCGGCCGGGTTGGGCAGGGCTGGGGTGATGAACTCCAGCAGCGATTCCGAGTAGTCTGTGGTGATCTGTTCGTGGGTCAACGCGGCGCCCAGGGCTTCCGGGTGCGGCGTTTGCGCCAGGCGACCTTCACCCGTGACACGTAGGCACTCACGCTCGATGCCATGCAGGCACTGCTCTAGCAGGGAGAGGTGTTCGCGCTTGCCGAGCAGAGCCAGGCGGCGGTTGAGAAGTTCGCTCAAGTTGGATTCCTTCACGCGTCAGTCGCCCCAATATGGGGGTGGGCAGGACGGTCTACAAGGGTGAAGTTAAAACTGGCGTGATCGCCTGGTTGTGAGTCGATTTGACCCGCGGTAAAAAAGCCTACTTCACTCCATGAATTGGGCCATAGCGCAGCAGGAAAATTCCGACGCCGTTATCGCAGCGCCGAAATTAACTCAAATCGTGGGTGGTGAGCTATAGGACAGCGAAGGTGCCCTGTGCTTTTGCGACAAGTCGTTCCTCCTGATACACATCGGCTTCGACCACCAGGGTGCGCCGGCCGGCGTGAATCACACGGCTGGTGCACAGCACATCCCCGTCTTCCACGGCGCGGATGTAGTTGATCTTGCACTCGATGGTCGCGCTCTGCTGGTCGAAACCATGGGAACTGGAACAGGCCAGCCCCATGGTGATGTCTACCAGGCTGAAAATCGCCCCGCCATGGAGCTTGCCCGCGCGGTTGCGCAGGTGCGGCTCCAGGGTCAGGGCCACCTCGGCAACGCCTTCTTCCAGGCGTTGCAGGCGGCAGCCGATCAGTTCGCTGAAGGCGCTCTGAGTCAAACCGGCCGGGATTTCCATCAACGTTTCTTCAACTGCTTGGCGTTGGCGAACAGCGAGGCCATGGCATTGTTGCTTGGCGCCGCGGTTGCGGTTTCCTTGCGCGGTTGACTGCTTTCGGAACGGTTCTGCGACTGGCGCGGCGCCGAGCCTGGGCGTGCGCCACGGGCACCGTCGATTTTCTCGCCGGGGGTGTCGCTCATACGCATAGACAGACCAACGCGTTTGCGCGGGATGTCGACTTCCATGACCTTGACCTTGACCACATCACCGGCTTTCACCGCTTCACGTGGGTCTTTAATGAACTTCTCCGAAAGTGCGGAGATATGCACCAAACCATCCTGATGCACGCCGATGTCCACAAACGCGCCAAAGTTGGTCACGTTGGTCACCACACCCTCCAGGATCATGCCCAGCTCCAGATCCTTGAGGTCTTCGACGCCGTCCTGGAACTCGGCGGTCTTGAACTCAGGACGTGGGTCGCGGCCAGGCTTTTCAAGCTCTTGCAGGATGTCGGTGATGGTCGGTACGCCGAACGTTTCGTCGGTGTACTTCTTCGGGTCCAGGCGCTTGAGGAACGCAGCGTCACCGATCAGCGAACGGATGTCGCGGTCGGTCTCGGCGGCGATGCGTTGCACCAGCGGATACGCTTCCGGGTGAACGGCCGAGGAATCCAGCGGGTTGTCACCGTTCATTACGCGTAGGAAACCGGCGGCTTGCTCGAAGGTTTTCTCGCCCAGTCGAGCGACCTTTTTCAACGCGGCGCGGGTTTTGAACGCGCCGTTTTCGTCTCGGTGAGTGACGATATTCTGCGCCAGCGTGGTGTTCAGGCCGGAGATACGGGCCAACAGCGCGACCGAGGCAGTGTTTACATCCACGCCAACCTTGTTCACGCAGTCTTCCACCACCGCATCCAGGCCACGCGCCAGCTTCAGCTGTGACACGTCGTGCTGGTACTGGCCGACACCGATGGATTTAGGGTCAATCTTCACCAGTTCGGCCAGCGGATCCTGCAGGCGACGGGCGATGGATACCGCGCCACGGATCGACACATCGAGGTCCGGGAATTCCTTGGAAGCCAGTTCCGACGCCGAGTACACCGAAGCGCCCGCCTCGGAGACCATGACCTTGGTCATCTTCATGGCTGGGTATTTTTTGATCAGTTCGGCGGCAAGCTTGTCGGTTTCACGGCTGGCGGTGCCGTTGCCGATGGCGATCAGGTCCACCGAATGCTTGGCGCACAGGGCGGCCAGAATCGCGAGGGTCTGGTCCCACTTGTTATGCGGCACGTGCGGGTACACGGTGGCGTGGTCCAGCAGCTTGCCGGTGGCATCGACCACGGCGACCTTGCAGCCGGTGCGCAGGCCCGGGTCGAGGCCCAGGGTGGCGCGCGGGCCGGCTGGTGCGGCCAGCAGTAGGTCGTGCAGGTTGTGGGCGAAGACGTTGATCGCTTCGGTTTCGGCGCCGTCGCGCAATTCGCCCAGCAGGTCGGTTTCCAGGTGGGTGTAGAGCTTGACCTTCCAGGTCCAGCGCACTACTTCACCGAGCCACTTATCAGCAGGACGATTCTGATTCTGGATGCCGAATTGTTGACCGATCATGCCTTCGCACGGGTGCATGGTGCCCGGCAGCTCGTCGCCGACTTTGAGTGCGGAGCTGAGAATGCCTTCGTTGCGGCCACGGAAAATCGCCAGTGCACGGTGGGACGGCATGCTCTTGAGCGGTTCGTCGTGTTCGAAGTAATCGCGGAATTTAGCGCCTTCTTCCTCTTTGCCGGCGATGACGCGAGCGCTGATGATGGCTTCCTGCTTGAGGTAGGTACGCAGTTTTTCCAGAAGGCTGGCGTTTTCGGCGAAGCGCTCCATGAGGATGTACTTGGCGCCTTCGAGGGCTGCCTTGACATCGGCAACGCCTTTTTCAGCGTTGACGAAGCGCGCGGCTTCGGTGTCCGGGGTCAGCGACGGGTCGTTGAACAGGCCGTCGGCCAGTTCGCCCAGGCCGGCTTCGAGGGCGATCTGGCCCTTGGTGCGGCGCTTTTGTTTGTAGGGCAGGTAAAGGTCTTCGAGGCGGGTTTTGGTGTCGGCGAGCTTGATGTCGCGCTCAAGCTGCGGGGTCAGCTTGCCCTGTTCCTCGATGCTGGCGAGGATGCTGATACGCCGTTCGTCGAGTTCTCGCAGGTAGCGCAGGCGCTCTTCCAGGTGACGCAGTTGGATGTCGTCGAGGCTGCCTGTCACTTCTTTTCGGTAACGGGCGATGAAGGGCACCGTGGAGCCTTCATCCAGTAGAGCGACGGCCGCTTCGACCTGTTGTGGGCGTACACCGAGTTCCTCGGCGATGCGGCTGTTGATGCTGTCCATAAAACCACCTGAAATTCTTAGAAGCAGCTCGCAGGCCCGGAAAACAAGGCCTTGCGCAGCTGGTTGAGCGGCCCGACTGGCGCCGCTGCCTGGGTCAAGAGGCAGCCTATTGACCCTCGAAATCGGAAAAATCGCGACAAGCGGGTAAAAAAGCTTGGCAGTAAAAAGGTAACGATCTGACGTCGCCCTGTATGAGGGCGCCGCATTATAACCAGCGTTTTGTCCTTGAGGGCTACTGCGCGGGTGGTTGTAGGGCGCGGGTTTGCTGGCAGTTGAGGAAAAATCTGCTAACAATGCACACGGTGCGTATAACGACAGCTACGCCATAATGCGCGCCGAGATAAGAGGAGCATCTAATGAGCAGCACTGCACAAACTGCTGAAGGCGAAAAAATTCTCATCGTTGATGACGATCCAGGGCTGAGCAGCCTGCTGGAGCGTTTCTTCAATTCCAAGGGCTACCGTGCCCGCGCGGTGCCGAACACCGAGCAGATGGATCGCCTCCTGGGGCGCGAAGTATTCAACCTGGTCGTACTCGACCTGATGCTGCCCGGCGAAGATGGCCTGACCGCATGCAAACGCCTGCGCGGCGCGAACAATCAGATTCCAATCATCATGCTCACCGCCAAGGGCGATGAGCTGAGCCGCATCAAGGGCCTTGAACTGGGCGCCGATGACTACCTGGCCAAACCCTTCAATCCGGATGAGTTGATGGCACGGGTCAAAGCCGTATTGCGCCGTCAGGCACCGCCAGTACCGGGCGCGCCAGGCAGCGAAGACGAAAGCGTTACCTTCGGCGACTACGAACTGTCGCTGGCGACCCGCGAACTCAAGCGCGGCGATGAAGTGCACATGCTCACCACCGGCGAATTCGCCGTGCTCAAGGCGCTGGTGATGAACGCTCGCCAGCCGCTGACACGCGACAAACTGATGAACCTGGCTCGTGGTCGTGAATGGGACGCCCTGGAGCGCTCCATCGACGTGCAAATTTCCCGTCTGCGCCGGATGATCGAGCCGGACCCTTCCAAGCCACGGTATATCCAGACTGTCTGGGGCGTGGGTTATGTGTTTGTGCCGGATGGCACCGCAACCAAGTGATCGATGATTTGCAGGGCGGGCATCCTGGCGTTTGACTCCATGAGGGTCGACGGGATGCCCGGCGTCTGCAATTCTGCGAGCGCCGCTCGTTCCTGCAAGGTGTCCAGCTTTCATCTATGAAAACCCCGCTGTGGTTCCCACAAAGTTTCTTCTCCCGCACCCTTTGGCTGGTGCTGATCGTCGTTCTGTTTTCCAAAGCGCTCACGCTGGTTTATCTGCTGATGAACGAAGATGTGCTGGTGGATCGACAGTACAGCCACGGTGTGGCTTTGACGCTGCGCGCCTATTGGGCCGCCGATCCCGAGAACCGCGAGAAGATTGCCAAGGCCGCCACTCTGGTACGCGTGGCGGGTGCAGGTGTGCCGGAAGGCGAGCAACATTGGCCTTATAGCGAGATTTACCAGCGCCAAATGCAGGCCGAACTGGGTGAAGACACCGAAGTACGGCTGCGTATGCATGTGTCTCCTGCATTGTGGGTACGTGCGCCGAGCCTGGGTGAGGACTGGCTGAAAGTACCGCTGTACCCTCATCCTTTGCGGGGGCAGAAGATCTGGAACGTGTTGGGCTGGTTTTTGGCGATCGGGCTGCTTTCCACAGCATCCGCGTGGATCTTTGTGCGCCAGCTCAACCAACCCCTTAAACGATTGGTGTTTGCCGCCCGGCAATTGGGTCAGGGGCGTAGCGTGCGCCTGCCGGTCAGCGATACACCGAGTGAAATGACCGAGGTATACGGCGCGTTCAACCAGATGGCAGAGGATGTCGAACAGGCCGGGCGCGAACGCGAGTTGATGCTGGCCGGTGTCTCTCACGACCTGCGCACGCCGCTGACACGCTTGCGACTGTCCCTGGAGTTGATGGACAACCATACCGATCTGACCGACGACATGGTCCGCGATATCGAGGATATGGACGCGATTCTCGATCAGTTTCTGGCGTTTATCCGCGATGGCCGCGATGAGGTAGTTGAGGAAGTCGACCTGACGGATTTGGTGCGCGAGGTGGTTGCGCCCTATAACCAGAACGGCGAACAAGTACGGATGCGCCTTGAGCCGATCCAGCCGTTTGCGTTGCGACGTGTGTCGATGAAGCGCCTGTTGAACAATTTGATTGGCAACGCCTTGCATCACGCCGGTTCTGATGTGGAAGTGGCGGCGTACGTTTCGGGCGACAGCGCTGCACCTTATGTGGTGCTGAGTGTGATGGACCGTGGCACGGGGATCGACCCGGCGGAACTGGAGGGCATCTTCAACCCGTTTACTCGTGGGGACCGTGCACGCGGTGGCAAAGGCACGGGGCTGGGGCTGGCAATCGTGCGACGAATTGCCTCGATGCATGGTGGCAATGTTGAGTTGCGTAATCGCGAAGGCGGCGGCCTTGAGGCGCGGGTGCGTTTGCCGTTGGGCTTGATGTTGCCCCGAGACGCGGTCTAACAAACAACGCAGATCAAAATGTGGGAGGGGGCTTGCTCCCGATTGCAGTGGGTCAGCTACCAATAAGCTGGCTGATCCACCGCTATCGGGAGCAAGCCCCCTCCCACATTTGGTTTACGTGTGCCACAGACTGCGTTTTATCAGCCCTTGCCCTTGGTCCTGGTCATATTCGGCCCACCATTCTTCTCTAGATGCTGAATGATGATCCCCGCCACATCTTTGCCAGTGGTGGTTTCGATACCTTCCAGGCCCGGGGATGAATTGACTTCCATCACCAGCGGCCCGTGGTTCGAACGCAGGATATCTACCCCCGCCACGGCCAACCCCATCACCTTGGCCGCCCGCAGCGCGGTCATGCGCTCCTCAGGGGTGATCTTGATCAGGCTGGCACTGCCGCCGCGGTGCAGGTTGGAGCGAAACTCTCCAGGTTTGGCCTGGCGCTTCATCGCCGCAATTACCTTGTCGCCCACCACGAAGCAGCGGATATCCGCACCCCCTGCCTCCTTGATGTATTCCTGCACCATGATGTTCTGCTTGAGGCCCATGAATGCCTCGATCACCGACTCCGCCGCGGTTGCGGTTTCACACAGCACTACGCCAATGCCCTGTGTGCCTTCCAGTACCTTGATTACCAGTGGCGCGCCGTTGACCATCTCGATCAGGTCCGGGATGTCATCGGGTGAGTGGGCAAACCCGGTGACCGGCAGGCCGATCCCCCGGCGCGACAGCAGTTGCAGCGAACGTAATTTGTCCCGCGAGCGCGCAATGGCCACGGACTCGTTCAAGGGGAACACCCCCATCATCTCGAATTGGCGCAGCACCGCGCAGCCATAAAACGTCACCGAAGCGCCGATCCGCGGGATTACGGCATCAAAGCCTTCCAGCGGTTTGCCTCGGTAATGGATCTGCGGCTTGTGGCTGGCAATGTTCATATAGGCACGCAACGTGTCGATCACCACCATTTCGTGGCCACGTTCGGTGCCGGCCTCGACCAGGCGGCGGGTGGAATACAGACGCGGGTTTCGCGACAGCACAGCAATCTTCATGCAGCACCTGGGGCAGAAATAGTAGAGACCGGGAACACCGGCTTGTCTTGAACGTACTTGATGCCGGGGTTGACCACCAACTGGCCGTCAATCAGCGCCTTGGAACCCAGCAGCAAGCGGTAACGCATAGCCTTGCGGCAGGCCAGGGTGAACTCCACCCGCCATACCCGATCACCCAACGCCAGGGTGGTGCTGATCACATAGCGCACCTGCGCATGGCCGTTGGAGCTCTTGATGGTTTTCATCGTCACCAAAGGCGCTTCGCAGCGGCGGTGGCGCAGTTGCACAACACTGCCCAGATGCGCAGTGAAGCGCACCCACTTCTCACCGTCGCGCTCAAAGGGTTCGATATCGGTGGCGTGCAGGCTTGAGGTGCTGGCACCTGTGTCGATCTTCGCGCGCAGGCCTGCCACTCCCAAGTCGGGAAGTGCCACCCACTCACGCAGACCCACAACGGTCAAATGGTCAAATGTCTTCAATATGGGTAACCGGTCAATTAGCCCAAGCTTTCGGTGAAACCTCGGCCAGGGCTTTGAATGCGGGCTTGGCGAACCAGTAGCCTTGCATGAGAAATATTCCACAGTCAGACAGAAAGTCTCGCTCTCCGGCACTTTCAATGCCTTCGGCGATGACAGTAACGTTCAACTGCTCACAGATTGTGACAATCCCCCGGACGATTACCTGGCGGACACGATCCTTGTCGACATCGCGGATAAGAGCCATGTCGAGTTTGATCAAGTCAGGTTGGAAATCGGCCAGCAGATTCAGCCCCGAATAGCCCGCTCCGAAATCGTCGATGGCGGTCTTGAAGCCGAATTCGCGGTATTCACGCAGAATATTCGTCAAATGGCGATAGTTATCTACATGCTCGCTTTCCAGCGTCTCGAAAATCAGTCTGTTCAGCGGGAAATTGTGTGCGCGAGCCGCCTCCAGGGTGCTGCGGATGCACAACTCCGGACGGTACACGGCGTTGGGCATGAAATTGATGGAAAGATGGGTTTGCATCCCCATGGCTGCTGCGCCGGCAATTGCCTGGGTGCGGCAGCGTTGGTCGAAGCGGTAGCGATTGCTTTCGTTAACCTGGTTCAGCACCGACAACGCACCTTCGCCTTGTGTACCGCGCACCAAGGCTTCGTGGGCAAAAATCGAATGATCCCGAAGGTCTACGATAGGCTGGTAGGCAAACGCAAAATCGAAACCCAGGGGCTCGCTTTGCTGGCAGCCTACGCAGCGCTGGTCAGGCGAGGTGAGTGAAGTGGGAAAGTCGGTCACGGCGTATCCTCGCGAAAACAGGGTGCTACCTGGCGTATCTTAGGTGAGCCTTGAGGTTTATGCGTCGAAGGGTTTCAACGGTAAAGTTGCGACATTTTTCAGAGCGAGGAATTCAAGTGGCTCAAAAGCAGGAAGAGGAAGAAAAGGTTCGCCTGGACAAGTGGCTGTGGGCCGCGCGTTTCTATAAAACCCGTGCCCTGGCCAAGGCGGCGATAGAGAGTGGCAAGGTGCACCATCGTGGCGAGCGCTGCAAGCCGGGCAAGGAGCCACGCGTCGGCGATGAGTTTCAGATTCGTACCGGTTTTGATGAAAAGACCATTGTGGTCCAAGCACTTTCCATCGTGCGTCGTGGCGCACCTGAAGCTCAGGCGCTCTACACCGAGACCGACGCTAGCATCGCCAAGCGCGAAAATGCTGCGGCGATGCGCAAGGCGGGGGCTTCAGGCCTGACCACCGATGGTAAGCCGAGCAAGAAGCAACGCCGCGATCTCTTCAAGTTTCGCGGCAGTGGCAGTGATGACTGATTGCGCATAACCCCAGCCGAATTAGGGAGGGAGCCAGCCCCCTCGCTTATTCGGCCTGCAGCGTTAAGGGGATGTGCGCACGACGCTCAATCCTCCGATCACCGGCAGCTTGCCAAGTAACCCGAAGATCGGCGTCGTCACGTGTAACAAAGCGCCCGACACCTTTGCCGCAAACGGCGTGTAATACCCCCAGCCCAATGCCAACAGCGCCAGCAGCACTCCGCCGATGTAATCGTCCTGCCCCCAATGCGCACCTGCCACCAGCCGCGGCATCATAAACAACAGCGCCAGGCCCCAGATCACCAGCACTTGGCCGATGCGCTTGGCGAACACCGTCATAAACATCCCCCAAATCAACAGCACAGACGCATGATCCCCAGGGAAGCTTTGGCTCGAACGGTCCTTCAGCTCCCAGGTCTTCTCCAGGCCAGGAAAGTAATCACTCATCTGAATGGCCCCGCCGATCACCATCGACGGGCTGCTGTGCTGCCAGCCCATCTGTGCCGCAAGTTTGGAAAACAGCATGCGGATAAACAACAGCAGCAACAAAATGCCGACAAAACCTAACAGCGCCTGACGCACCTGCACGGCCTTGAACACCCAGTCGCCGCGAACCAGCAGCGACAGCAGGATCACCCCGACCACCGCATCAAACGGTCGCAAACTGGCCACGGCCCAAATGTGCAGCCACGTTGCGTTAGTGGCCAGAGGGTCATTGAGCAGATGAAACAGCCACTCGTCGAAAATCACACAGAGCATCTGGCCCGTGGGCCACAGCCAAAAACACAGCAGCGCGATAGCGAGTAGATTGCACAGAGCCCATCGCCGGAGGTTCCACTTGGCTTGGAACAAACCCGGATTGTTCATAAACTGTCCCTCTTCGCTCTATTTAAACTCTCTGTTTCCAGGAGAAATTCGCACCAAAACGGTGCTAAAGCGTTTAATTCTATAAACCTTGTAATCAATTTGTCATCAATTCAGATACCCAGACCTATGACTGATCTACCGGATACCGACTTCACCCAACGCTTCATCTTCGACGAGAGCGACGCCCGCGGCGAAATGGTTTCGTTGGAACTCAGCTACGCCGAAGTCCTCGCCAAGCACCCCTATCCTGAGCCGGTCGCGCAACTGCTTGGAGAGCTGATGGCCGCTGCGGCGTTGCTGGTCGGCACCATGAAGTTTGACGGTTTGCTGATCCTGCAGGCCCGCTCCGAAGGCCCGATCCCGCTGCTGATGATCGAGTGCTCCAGCGAACGTGAAATCCGCGGCCTGGCCCGTTATGACGCTGATCTGATTGCCCCGGACGCCATGCTGGCGGACCTGATGCCCAACGGCGTCCTGGCGCTCACCGTCGACCCGACCGTAGGCCAGCGTTACCAGGGCATCGTCGACCTCGACGGCGAAACCTTATCGGATTGCTTCACTAACTATTTCGTGATGTCCCAACAAGTCGGCACCAAGTTCTGGCTCAACGCAGACGGCAAACGCGCCCGTGGCATGCTGTTGCAGCAATTGCCGGCCGACCGCATTAAGGACGACGACGATCGCGCTGAAAGCTGGCGGCACACCATCGCTCTGGCCGACACCCTGAAAGCCGAAGAACTGCTGGGCTTGAACAACGAAACCATCCTGCATCGTCTCTACCACGAAGAACCTGTGCGCCTGTTCGACGCGCAAACCTTGCGCTTCCATTGCAGTTGCTCCCGCGAGCGTTCAGGTAGCGCATTGGTCAGCCTGGGTCTGGAAGATGCGCAAAATCTGGTGGTGGAACACGGTGGCAATATTGAGATCGACTGCCAGTTCTGCAACCAGCGCTACCTGTTCGATGCTGCCGATGTCACTCAATTGTTCGCTGGCGCAGGCATCGACACGCCATCCGACACCCGCCACTAAAACGTTTAAGCACAGGTAAATCACCTGACAAATGCCGGATTAGAGGTGTTCTGACGGGAGGGCCCTACTCTTTTTGGGCTTTTCTGGCATAATCCGGCCCACTTTTTTCGCGGTAGTAGTGCGCAACTTTCTACTACAAAACGTTTGGAGCACTCGGCCATAGGCCGACGGGGAACCTCATGACGCAAGCCAATAACGCCGTATACACCGATCTGAGTGTTGACGATCTGGTCAAAGAAGCCCTGCAGCGCGGTGAAGGCGTGCTTGCCGATACTGGCGCACTGGTCGTAGAAACCGGTCATCGCACCGGTCGTTCGCCGGTCGACCGTTTCATCGTTGAAGAGCCTTCCACCCAGGACGCCATCGCCTGGGGCCCGATCAACCGCAAGTTCCCGGCCGACAAGTTCGATGCCCTGTGGGCTCGCGTCGAGGCTTTCAACAACGCGCAAGAGCACTTCGTTTCCCACGTTCACGTAGGGGCTGCCGAAGACCACTACCTGGCTGTGAAAATGACCACCCAGACTGCCTGGCAGAACCTGTTCGGTCGTTGCCTGTTCATCAACCCGGCCCAGTACAACCCAGCCGGCCGTGACGAATGGCAAGTGCTCAACGTGGCTAACTTCGAGTGCGTGCCAGAGCGTGATGGCACCAACTCCGACGGTTGCGTGATTCTCAACTTCGCACAGAAAAAAGTACTCATCGCTGGCATGCGTTACGCCGGTGAAATGAAGAAAGCCATGTTCTCGGTGCAGAACTTCCTGCTGCCGGCTTCCGACGTACTGCCGATGCACTGCGCCGCAAACATCGGCGAAGCGGGCGACGTGACCCTGTTCTTCGGCCTGTCCGGCACCGGTAAAACCACCCTGTCGGCCGACGAAAGCCGTTACCTGATCGGTGACGATGAACACGGTTGGGGCGAAGGCGTGGTGTTCAACATCGAAGGCGGTTGCTATGCCAAATGCATCGACCTGTCCGAGAAGAACGAGCCAGTTATCTGGAAAGCCATCAAGCACGGCGCAGTATTGGAAAACGTCGTGATCGACGACGCCAAGCACGCCGACTACGCCGACGTGAGCCTGACCCAGAACAGCCGCGCCGCCTACCCGCTGGAGCACGTTGCCAAACGTTCCGAGAAGAACCTGGGCGGCGAGCCAAACGCAGTGATCTTCCTGACCTGCGACCTGACCGGCGTACTGCCACCAGTGTCTATCCTCAGCGAAGAACAAGCGGCCTACCACTTCCTGTCCGGCTACACCGCATTGGTGGGTTCGACTGAGATGGGGTCGGGTAGCGGCATCAAGTCGACTTTCTCCACCTGCTTCGGCGCGCCATTCTTCCCACGCCCAGCCGGCGAATACGCAGAGCTGCTGATCAAGCGCATCCGCGGCTTCGGCTCCAAGGTCTACCTGGTCAACACCGGCTGGACCGGCGGCGGCTACGGCGTAGGCAAGCGCTTCAACATCCCGACCACTCGCGGTGTGATCGCAGCGATCCAGAGCGGCGCGTTGATCGGTGCTGAAACCGAACACCTCGACACCATCAACCTCGACGTGCCATTGGCCGTACCGGGTGTTGAAACCGGCCTGTTGAACCCACGTAATACCTGGGCTGACAAGGCCGCTTACGATGAAGCAGCGAAGGCGCTGGCGGGTCTGTTCATCGAGAACTTCAAGAAGTTTGAAGTGAGCGATGCGATCAAGGCTGCGGGTCCTAAGTTGTAAGATTCGCGTGTTGTGAAAAAGCCGCCTCTTGTGGGCGGCTTTTTTATGCGCGAAAGGTCAGTCGGCGATGTGCAGAACTACTGCTCCGATCAATACCAATACAACCCCCAGCACCTGCACCGCAGTGAGCCGCTCCTTGAAAAACACAAATCCCAGAATCGCCGCAATCCCACCTGACAACGTACTGATCACCGTCACCACCGAAACCGACCCCGCCATCGCACCCCATGAAAACGCCGAGAACCCGCCGAGGTTCATCAAGCTCGCGCCGGTCAGCGTCGCACAGTTTTTCAGTGGCGGGATTTTCAGGCCGTCTTTGATCTTCAGCACCATCATTACCAGTACGCACACGCCCACCAGATAACCCAACCAAAGCATGGTGATCGGTCCCAACGCGGGCAGCGTGTAGCGGCCTTGCAGCCAGAAACTGGCGCCGTACAACAGTGCGGCGAGCATGGCGTAGGCGATGGATAGGCGGGGGTTGTTGTGGGGTACGCCGTTGTCCTTGTGGATGCTGGAGAGGATCACGCCGATGACGCATAGGGCAATGCAACCGAGTTGTATAAGGCTGATGTGCTCGCCGCTGGCCCAGGACAATAAGGTAGTGACCACGCCGTACGATGTCACCAGTGGTGCAACGATCGCGGCTTTGCCCATGGCGAAGGCTTTGGACAGCGCGAGAGCGCCGGACACGGTGAGCAGCGCGGCTGCGATGCCCAGCAGCCAGACGCTTAGCGGGGCGTCGAGGGATTTGAAGAGAAAGGTCGGCAACATGACCAGTAGCAAGGTCATGATCAGGAAGCCGAGCGCCTGGCCAAAGTAAACGGCGCGTTTAACGCCGACAGCCCGGGCGTTGAGGCCCACGAGGAAATCCGTGCCACCCCAGAGCAGGGCGGCCAGCAGGCCCATTGTTACGTCCATGTATCGTCCTTTCTGAAGACTCAATTTCCTTTAACAGCCCCGCTTGCCGGCAATGGCGACCTCAAGACCGCCATCGCCGGTAAGCCGGGCTCCTACAGGGGGCTGCGTGTTAGCTCAGGTTTTCCAGCGTCTGCGTGTCCCAGCTGTGAGTCTTGATGGCGAGATAGAGCATGCCGATGGTCAGTGGAACCTTGTTGCCGCGCCCCTTGGCCCGACGCTTGAGGAACACATCAAAGACCGGCGGGTTGAAGTAACGATAAGTGTCGTAGTCGCCCAGGTCGAGTGCGAATTCCTGCTCCAGCGCTTCCATCAGTTGCTTGGCTTCACTGCCGTCACAGCCCAGGTCGAAATTGAGTGAGGTTTGCAGGCGGATAGTCTTGTGTTTCGGCAGGCCGATTTCTTCGTGCAGCAGTTGCAGGAGTTGCTGCATGACGGGGTCTTCGGGGAAGTCGGGGGCGAGGTTCATGGTGGGGGCACGCAGGAGTGGGTGAAGAGGGAGGTCGCGTTTCAAGCGGAATTTGTTTCGGGTGATGAAGAGTGCCAAGCCTATCAAGAATAGGAATACAGACAGGAGGGGCATTTTAAGGATTACTGCTACGTAGGGTAGTAGGAATGCCAACGTAACGCCTGTCGCGAGCAACGTGATAGCAAATCGCCTTCTGAGTATTGGGGTTGTGATTTGGTGATTCAAAACAAGGTATAGCGCCACAAAGGCGACAATTTGAACGCAGATAGTCATGGCTTCTGACATTCCATGGCTTCGAGGGGATAGCTGCGACTAATACTTTTGGTGATCGCACCCACAGGGGTGGCAGCGGCGCGCGCTATTGGTTTTGAAAACGGGTGAATTGGCGCACTGAAAAGTCCCGCTAACGCTAGAGCGATAAGGCGCCCGCGTTCATTGAGCAAATCTGCCTGCTGCCGGTTCAGCGGCTTAGCGATTGCGACAGTCATTTTGCAAGGCAAATCACCGGGTAACATTTTTCCGTAGAGATCCGCCAGCCGATAGCGAACTTCGGTTGCGCGGGTGCCGGCTTCCAAAAGACAGAGGTTTGCCAGTGTTTGTCGATGGGCGGGTAGAACGCTAAACCGAATCACCGCGAAGGTGATGCCGTAGTGGCCAATGTATTGAGTCCTTTCGATGTTCACAGGTTTCTGCCGGGAAAGTTGAGGCCGCGCTATTTTCATTCAGCGACGGGTAACTTCTGTAGAGGGTTAAGCGGGTATCTGGAGCAGTTTGGGAAGGAGATGTCGTGACCTGTGGAAATTTCCTACGACTGTTTCAGGCATTTGTGGCTTGGCATCACATTTTCTACAAAAACTCCGCCAGTGGCCTGAATTAAGCGTATGTTTCACCGCAAAATCTTGTAGGGCGATTTCCGCCCACTACTTAAAGGGAGTTAAGCATGGGTTTGCTTCGTGTCGCTTCGGCGATGTCATTGTGTGCGTTGGCTTTTTCCGTCCAGGCCGAACAGTTGCCGATTGAAGTGCTAAGCGCCGTGGTCAAGGATCAGAAAATCGCCGACGCCGAAGTGCTACTGCAACGCAACGGCGCGCAGAATGTGGTGGGTCGCACCAACGCCCAGGGCCAAGTGACGCTGACCAGTGAGGCCGCCGATGACGCGAGCAACCTGCTGATCATCAAGAAGCCCGGCTACTCCAACCTGGTGGTGAAGTGCCCATGCGCGGGCATGACCTACGCCATCAGCCCGGTGATGGAAAACCTCGATGGCCTGCGTGTGGTGCTGACCTGGGGCAAGACGCCGAGTGACCTCGACTCCCACATGATTTTCCCCGGCAATAACATCTATTTCGAGAACCAGAAGGGTACCGACGCCGAGTTGGATGTGGATGACACCGACAGCTACGGCCCGGAAACCATCACCCTGCAGAAAAAGCACTACGGCGAAAGCTACGTCTATGCCGTGCACGACTACAGTAATGGCGGCAACCCAGGCTCGCGCCAGTTGTCCGACAGCGAAGCCAAGGTGTTCGTGTACATGGGCCAATCGCTGGTGCGCACCTACTACGTGCCTAAGAACCGCAGCGGCAACCTGTGGACGGTGTTCCGCATGACCGGCAGCGGCGACTTCCAGGACATCAACACCTTCAGTGGCGTGACAGTGAATGCCGCCAATGTGCTGAACGAAGTCAAACCGCTGCTGGATGACAGCGTCGCGGTCACCGCAGTCACCGTTAGCTCTTCCGTACAGACTGATGCGAAGAAGCTGAACCTGAAAGGTGAAGCGGCTTACCAGGCAGGCAATCTGGATCAGGCGATTGACTACTTCCGTCAGGCCATCGATCTGGATAACAGCTTCGGCAAGGCTTACGGCAACCTCGGCCTGGCGTATCAGAAAGCCGGTAACACTGCCGAGTCGATCTGGGCCAACCGCAAGGCTATCGCCCTTGCCACCGGCGCCAATGCTGCGACCGTGCGTGCAGGTGCCTACTACAACATTGCGCGGATCTACGAAGCGGCGGGGCAGTTCCAGGATGCGCTGCGTCACTACCAGTTGGCCAAGGAACAGAAAGCCAACCCGGTGTATGACACGGCGATTGAGCGGGTGCAGAACCGCTGATTCAGCTGTAGTGCAGTTCTAAAGATGTGGGAGGTGCTTGCTTCCTCCCACATTTGGATCGGTGTGTTTCCTACTGCATCATCAGGTTATTCCCACTTCGGCCCTGGGCCATCTCCCAGCCTGTGTATCATCCTGTCTCTTTTTCCATGCGACCTTTCTCGATCCGCTGAGCTTACTGGGCTACGTTTTTAAGCCACCTTCAGCGGTCAATGGAGTGACAGCCTATGCACGACACCCTCCAGCAGGTCTTTGGTTATCCACAGTTTCGTTTGGGTCAGGAAGAAACGGTCAGCGCCGTTCTGGCCGGTCGTTCGGCGGCTGCAATTTTCCCTACTGGGTCGGGTAAATCCCTGTGTTATCAGCTGTCAGCAGTGTTGCTGCCGCACCTGACGCTGGTGGTCTCGCCACTGTTGGCACTGATGCAGGACCAGTTGGGCTTTTTGCAGCGCCATGGCATTTCGGCGGGTAGTATCGATTCGGCCCAGAGTCGTGACGACGCCAATGACGTGATGGCCCGCGCCCGTTCCGGTGAGCTGAAAATCCTGATGATTTCCGTGGAGCGCTTGAAGAACGAGCGCTTCCGCAACTTCCTGCAAAGTGTGCAGATCTCTCTGCTGGTGGTGGACGAGGCGCACTGCATTTCCGAGTGGGGCCATAACTTTCGCCCGGACTACCTGAAGCTGCCGGACTACCAGCGTCAGTTCAAGATCCCACAAGCGCTGCTGCTGACGGCTACAGCCACGCCCAAGGTGATTGCCGATATGCAGGCGAAGTTCGCCATAGCGCCGGGTGATGTGGTGACTACGGGGTTCTATAGGCCGAACCTGAACCTGTTGGTCGAACCGGTCAGCGGCGCGGACAAACGCCGTCGCCTGGTGCAGTGGATGAGCGAACGGGCCAACCAGCCGAGCATCGTCTACGTCACCCTGCAAAAAACCGCCGAGCATATTGCCGAGCATCTGAACCGCAATGGCATACAGGCCGAGGCGTATCACGCCGGCTTGCCCCACGACAGACGTGAGGGTATCCAGCAGCGCTTCATGGGCGGGCGCTCCAATTGCATTGTCGCCACCATCGCGTTTGGCATGGGCATCGACAAGAGTGACATCCGCAATGTGGTGCATTTTGACCTGCCCAAATCCATCGAGAACTACAGCCAGGAGATAGGCCGCGCCGGGCGTGATGGACAGCCCTCGGACTGCCTGGTGTTGGCCAACCGTGACAGCCTCAATGTGCTGGAAAACTTTGTGTACGGTGACACGCCTGAGCAGGAGGGGATCCGCCGGGTGCTGGAGGATTTGCAGGCGGCGCGCAGTGAAGGGCAGTGGGAGTTTTTACTGAGGTCGCTGTCGGACCACAGCAATATCCGCGAGCTGCCACTCAAGACCCTGCTGGTGCAGTTGGAGCTCAAAGGCGTGATCGCGCCGCGCTACGCGTTTTATGCCGAATACCGCTTCAAATACCTGATTGAGCCCGAAGCGTTACTGGCACGGTTTTCCGGTGAGCGGCAGCAGTTTGTCGCGGCGATTATTCAAGTGTGCAAGCGTGCTAAGACCTGGGCGACGGTGGATTTCGACGCGCTGTATCAGCAGCACAATGCCGAGCGCAATCGTGTGGTGAAGGCGCTGGATTACTTCCAGGAGCAAGGCCTGATCGAGCTGGAAAGCAAGCAGATGACTGAGGTCTACAGCCTGCTGAATACCGAATTTGATCCACAGGTGTTAAGCGCCGAGTTATACACAGGCTTTAAGCACCACGAGGTGACAGAAGTGGCGCGGATTCACGCCATGCTCGATCTGTTTGCCACCGATCACTGCTTGGGCCAGCGCTTGGCCCATTATTTTGGTGATGAAAAAGCCCCCCATCGCTGCGGACATTGCTCGGTCTGTCACGGCCATGTGGCGCACCTGCCATCACCGCCGGGCTTGCCGCCGCTTGTGGATAAAAATTTCATGGAGCTGTGCGGTGATTTTATCCACAGGCATCATGAGCACACGGGCCAACTGCCCGGTGCCGAGCGACTGACGCGCTTTCTCGGGGGTATCAGTGTGCCGTTGTTTACCAAGCTGAAGGCGCGGAGCATTCCCGGTTTTGCTGCGCTGGAAGACTATCCCTATGCCGAAGTACGCAGTTGGGCCGAAGTCCATTTGAATGACCTGTAAACCCACTTTCACCAGAGGTGCCCATGCCTGATTCAGTGCCACAGCGTGCCGATTACCCCCACTTCCAGCCGATCATTACGCGCTGGCACGACAATGATGTGTACGGTCACGTGAATAACGTCACCTACTACAGCTTTTTCGACACGGCGGTGAATACCTACCTGATCGAGCAGGGCGGGCTGGATATTCATGGCGGCGAAGTGGTGGGGTTCGTGGTGAGTTCGGCGTGCGATTACTTCGCGTCGATTGCCTTTCCCGAGCGTATCGACATCGGCTTGCGAGTGGGCAAGTTGGGCAATAGCTCAGTGCAGTATGAGTTGGCGGTGTTCAAGACCGGCGAAGAGGACGCCTGCGCGGCGGGGCGCTTTGTGCATGTGTTTGTGGATCGGGGGTCGAACCAGCCGGTGACCATTCCGGGAGTGTTGCGCGAGGCGCTGCAGCGGTTGGTGGTCTGACGGCAAAAACCAATGTGAGAGGGTGCAAGCTTGCTCTCACATTGGTTTTGCGGCGTTTTTTAGAGATTACCGGTGACGGTAGTGATGCTTGTTCTTGCGATGCCCATAGGCATGGCCGCGGCCGCGATGGTCATCACGGTCATAGCGACGGTTGTCGCGCCCACGATCACGACGATCATCGTCATCGCTCTTGTTGCCCATGTAGTTGCCCAGTGCACCGCCCGCGCCACCGCCTGCAGCCGAGCCGATCAGTGCACCTGTGCTACCGCCGACACTGCGGCCTACGACGTTGCCGCCGGCTGCGCCCAGGGCGCCGCCAATAGCGGCTTCGCCACGGCTGCGCTTGTCAGCGCCGACCGCACTACCACCTGCGCCACCGAGGGCCGCGCCGATGGTCGAACCGGTGTTGCCGCCCAACTGCTGGCCGACGACAGAACCTAGAACCCCGCCCAATGCGCCGCCTACACCGGCTTCGGTGGTGCCACCGGCCATGGCTGCGCCACTGACCAGGCCAAGGGACAACAAGAGAATCGAGGAGAACTTCATTCGGGAAACCTCAAGAGGATGACGGCGCGATCCTGAGGCTGTATTGACATTGTGACAATAGAATTCCGACCAGTAACACGAGTTGTACACAATCCTCTAAGTTACTGTTTTTAATCGGGAACTTAAGTGGTTTTTGAGAGTCTTTAACTACTTCGGAACGGCCGCTTTTATGCAAAAGCGGCCTTTTTTGTGTCCGAAATGATCAGTTAGGCTGTACGGGCCATGATCAGGCCATTATCGCTTGCGGCTTCCAAGCGGATCGCCACGAACTTCGATGTTGGCGTATGGCTGCCGTCCCCGGTGCTTTCCAGCGGCACCAGCGGGTTCACTTCCGGATAGTAAGCGGCTGCCTGCCCCGCCGGGATATCAAACGCCAGCAACGTGAAGCCCTTCACGCGACGCTCACGGCCATCTTCCCACAGCGACACGATGTCAGCCTTCTGCCCCGGCTTGAAGCCCAGGCGGATGATGTCGGCTTCGTTGACGAACAGTACGTCACGCTGGCCTTTCACGCCGCGATAGCGGTCATCCAGGCCATAAATGGTGGTGTTGTACTGATCGTGGGAGCGCATCGACTGCATGATCAGATCCGGTACCCGGCCAGTGGCGTGGGTGCGTTCGTGGATCAAGTCTTTGGGCAGGATGTTCGGGCGGAAGTTGGCGCGACCCGAAGGCGTGTTCCAACGGCGCGCGCCGGCGGAGTTGCCTAAGTAGAAGCCACCTGGGTTTTTGATCTTGTCATTGAAGTCCTTGAAGCCTGGAATGGTATCGGCAATCAGGTCGCGGATACGGCTGTAATCGGCCACCAGCCAGTTCCAGTCGACCGGCTTGCTGCCCAGCGTCGCGGCGGCAATGCCGGCCAGGATTGCTGGCTCGGACTTCATCAGCTTCGACAGGGGTTGCAGTTGGCCATTGGAGCCGTGAACCATGCTGAACGAGTCTTCCACCGTGACCGCCTGCGGGCCGTCGGCCTGGATGTCGATGTCGGTACGGCCCAAACACGGGAGGATCAGCGCGTCCTTGCCGTGCATCAGGTGGCTGCGATTGAGCTTGGTGCTGATCTGCACGGTCAGGTCGCAATTACGCAGTGCTTCGAAGGTGCGCGGGCTGTCCGGGGTAGCTTGGGCGAAGTTGCCGCCCAGGCCGATAAACACTTTGGAGCGGCCTTCAAGCATCGCGTGGATCGCTTCCACCACGTTGTGTCCGTTGGTACGCGGCACCTGGAACTGGAAGCGACGCTCCAGGGCGTCGAGGAACGCCACCGGTGGACGTTCGTTAATGCCCATGGTGCGGTCGCCCTGCACGTTGCTGTGGCCGCGCACCGGGCACAAGCCGGCGCCTGGGCGGCCGATGTTGCCGCGCAGCAGCATCAGGTTGGCGATTTCCTGGATGGTCGGTACCGAGTGGCGGTGCTGGGTGATGCCCATCGCCCAGCACATGATTACGTTTTTGCCTTTGGCGTACATGCGTGCCGCTTGCTCGATCTCCACCAGTGGGAGGCCGGATTGCGCGACGATTTCATCCCACGAGGTGTCGTCGATCTGGCCCAGGTAATCGAGCACGTTGGCCGTGTGTTCGTTGAGGAAGTCGTGGTCGAACACGGCTTCCTTGCCTTCGGCCTGCGCCTGGCGTTCCCACAGCAGCAGGAACTTGGCCATGCCGCGCAGGATAGCCATGTCGCCACCCAGTGCTGGGCGGAAGTAGGCGGTATTGGTCGGCTTGTCACCGTTGGTGAGCATTTCCAGCGGGTGTTGCGGGTGCTGAAAACGTTCCAGACCGCGCTCTTTCAGCGGGTTGATACACACCACCTGGGCGCCGCGTTTAACCGCTTCACGCAGCGGTTCAAGCATGCGCGGGTGGTTGGTGCCGGGGTTTTGGCCCCAGACGAAAATCGCGTCGGCATGTTCGAAGTCATCAAAGGTCACGGTGCCTTTGCCGACGCCCACGCTTTGCGCCAAGGCCACGCCGCTGGCCTCGTGGCACATGTTCGAGCAATCCGGGAAGTTGTTGGTGCCGTAGGCACGCACGAACAGCTGATACAGGTACGCCGCCTCGTTGCTGGCCCGGCCCGAGGTGTAGAACTCGGCCATATCCGGGCTTGGCAGTGCGTTGAGGTGCTGGCCGATCAGGTCGAAGGCTGCTTCCCAGCTGACGGGTGTGTAGCGGTCGGTTTCGGCGTCGTAGCGCATCGGCTCGGTCAGGCGGCCCTGGTATTCGAGCCAGTAATCGCTCTGTTCCAGCAGCGCAGTGACGCTGTGTTTGGCGAAGAATGCAGCGTCTACACGACGTTTGGTGGCTTCCCAGTTGACCGCTTTGGCGCCGTTTTCGCAGAACTTGACCATGCCGCTTTCCGGCGAGTCGCCCCAGGCGCAGCCCGGGCAGTCAAAGCCGCCGTTCTGGTTGGTCTTGAGCATCATGCGCAGGTTTTTCAGCGCGTTGTCGCTGGTCAACCACGCCTGTGCCACGCTGATCAGCGCGCCCCAGCCGCCCGCCGGGCCTTTGTAAGGCTTGTAGCGCGGGGTTGGGGTTTGGTCGGCTTGATGATGATTGCTCACGGCTGGTTCTCCATCGCAGGGCTGTAGACCCGCGGCGCACTTTTCTGCGGCAGGTGGATGAGATTGAGGTTGTGCCGGCGGGCCCATTGCAGGGCTAGGCCGGTGGGCGACGACAGGCTGACGAGGGTCTGGATGCCTGCGCGCAAAACTTTCTGGATCAATTCGAGGCTGCAACGACTAGTGACAATCGCCAGGCCGCCATCGGTCGGGATCTTTTGGCGGATCAACGCACCGATCAATTTATCGAGCGCGTTGTGCCGGCCAATGTCTTCGCGGCCCATCAACAGTTCGCCTTGGCTGTTCATGAACACCGCCGCATGCACCGCGCCGCTGTATTGGCCCAGAGGCTGAAAGGCGCTGATGCGCTGGCGCAGACCATCAAGCCATTCGGCGGGTGGCAGTGGTGCGCCGGGCAGGACCTTAAGGTCCGGCAAGGCTTGTTCCACCGCTTCTACACCGCACAAACCACAACCGCTGGTGCCCGCCAACTGGCGACGTTGTTGCTTGAGATTCCAGAACGCGCGGCTGGAAATCTGCACCTGAGCGTACTGGGTCGAGCCTGAACCGCTGAGTTTGAGATCATAGATGTCGCTAACGTCGGCGATAATGCCGCTGCCGATGCTGAAGCCGACGATAAAGTCTTCCAGGTCCGTCGGCGTGACCAACATGACTGCCTGGCTGATGTCGTTATAGGCGATCGCCAACGCCACTTCTTCCGCCAACGCAGTGCTGGCGACCTCTGTGTGTTCGAGATTGCAGTATTGGTAGCTCTGGCTGGCGGCGGGCGCGGGCGTTTCAGAGGCGGGCGCCGCGCAGACTGGGCGCTTGGCGTTCATGGGGCAGTACCACCGGCGGATTGGTCAGTGTTTAGACTAGGCGCGACAAAGCGTCGCGTCTAATTGCCAGTACTGATCTACCGATAGATGACGTCGATCAAGACGCGTTTTGCGATTTCTGAAACAGCGCGAAACATGCCTCTGCCAGCGCGGAGCGCGGTGCGCTGCGACGCATGATCAGCCCCAGGCGCGCAAGGGTGTGGGCATCCTCGATAGGTTGCAGGCGCAGGTGTTCGGTGAGCGCATCCAGGCCACCGTCCAGGGGCATGACCGCGCAACACAGCCCGCCGTGTACCGCTTGTAGCAACTGATGGACGGCATCGGTTTGCAGCAGCGGTTGGGGATTGAGTCCACGGCTGTGGAAGTTGTGGTCGATGGACTGGCGAAAATGCATGCCACTGGTGAGCATGCCCAGGGGCAGTTCGGTCAGGGCCTCCCAGCTCAACGGCTTGTCGCCAAAGCTGAAAAACCGCTGGTCGTAGAGCAGGCCCATGCGCGTTTCGCCCAAGGCCAGTGAGTCAAAGCGTTCATTATCCAAACGCTCAAGATAGGAGACGCCCAGGTCCAGTCGATTACTCGCAAGTTGTTCAAGGATCTGTTCGGAGCTCAAGGCCGAGAGCTCGAAGCGCAGGCTCGGGTGTTCTTTATGCAGTTGTTGCATCAACGCCAACGGATCAAAGCTCGACAGCGGCACCACGCCCAAACGCAACGTACCCACCAGGTTGCCGCGACAGGCAGCAGCTTCAGCCTGCAAGCCGTCATACGCCGCCAGCACTGTTCGGGCCCACGCCAGCACCCGTTCACCGGGTGCGGTGAAGCCTTCGAAGCGCTGGCCGCGATTGACCAGGGGCAAGTCCAACTCTTCTTCGAGGCTGCGCAGGCGCATCGACAGGGTGGGCTGGGTAATGTGGCAACGAGCCGCTGCCTGGCCGAAGTGCCGGGTTTCATCGAGGGCGATCAGGAATTTCAGCTGTTTGATGTCCATCTTCGCTCCAGGGCTTATTCCAATGGCGGGGGGATTCTAGCGCGTTTGGGTCTTTGGCCGGGCTGGAACCCAAATCTGTAGGACTGGTCTAGTCTTTGGCATCTGGAAATCAACTACCAAGGAGCGCGTACGATGAGTCTTTTTAGCTTTGTTAAGGAAGCAGGCGAGAAGTTGGCCAAGCTGTTGACCCCGGGCAACGCCAACGCAAGCGATGATCTGAAAAAGCACATTGAAGAAGTCGGGCTGGGTAATCCCGATGTTCACGCGACTGTGGAGGGTGACAAGGTCACGCTTACTGGAACCGTTGCCAGTCAGGAAGAGAAAGAAAAAATCATTCTGGCGGCGGGCAATATTGCCGGTGTGGCCAGTGTGGATGACCAGATCACCGTATCCGGCCCGGCAGTTGCCGCAGCCCGTTTCGTCGTGGTGAAAAAGGGCGACACCCTTAGCGCAATATCCCTGGCGGTCTACGGCAACGCCAATCAGTACAACAAAATCTTCGAAGCTAACAAACCGCAGTTGTCGAACCCGGACAAGATTTACCCAGGGCAGACGCTGCGTATTCCTGAGTAATACACGGGCGAAAATATGGGAGGGGGTTTGCTCCCGATAACGCAGTGTCAGTCAAAGCTTCCTTGACTGACACACTGCTATCGGGAGCAAGCCCCCTCCCACATTTGGTCAGAGCCCGACAATGAGATCGCGGTAGTCACCGACTGCTGCAAACTCGCCCGTGTCCTTCGGCCCTTTTTTGCTGTCCGGCTCTTTCACCGCCAGCAAATGGGCCACGCCAAACGCCTGGGCGCTGCGCAGGATCGGCAAGGTGTCGTCGATAAACAGGCTGCGCGAGGGATCAAACTGAATGTCGGCCTGCAAGGCATCCCAGAACTGCGGATCTTCCTTTGCGAAACCGTAGTCGTGAGAGCTGATCAATTGCTCGAAATACGGCGCCAGTTCAATGCGTTCCAACTTCAACGACAGCGAATCACGATGGGCGTTGGTGATCAGAATCACGCGCTTGCCGGCCTGTTTGATCGCCGCGAGAAAGGTATCCGCATCCGGGCGCAGGGCAATCAGGTGAGCGGTTTCCAGCTTGAGTTCACGCACTGGGATCTTCAGTTCTGTGCTCCAAAAATCCAGGCAATACCATTGCAACTGTCCGGCGTTACGCTCGAACAGAGGCTGCAACTCCATCTCGGCCATGGCCCGGCTCACCCCGTGCAGCTCGGCGTAGCGCTGGGGCAGGTGCTCCATCCAGAAGTGGTTGTCGTAATGCAGGTCGAGCAGGGTGCCGTCCATGTCCAGCAGGACAGTGTCGATGGCGTGCCAGGGCAAAGAGGGCATGGTGCGGTCTCATGTAAGTAAAGATATCCGACACAGACAATCGGAAAAGCCACGGTATAGTAACCCGATCACGCCAAGGAGCCGCTCATGCGCCAGAAACCCACCGTCCTCGCCCGCGAAATAGTCGCCAGTAGCCGTTTGTTCCGCGTGGAGGAAGTGCAGTTGCGCTTTTCCAATGGCGTTGAACGGACCTACGAGCGCCTGGTGGGGCGTGGTGCCGGCTATGGCGCGGTGATGATCGTGGCGATGATCGATGAAGAGCATGCCTTGCTGGTGGAAGAGTACTGCGGCGGTATCGACGAATATGAGTTGTCCTTGCCCAAAGGCCTGATCGAACCGGGTGAAGACGTACTGGCTGCCGCCGATCGTGAGCTCAAGGAAGAAGCCGGCTACGGCGCGCGACAGTTGGAACACATTACCGAGCTGTCGCTGTCGCCCGGTTATATGAGCCAGAAAATCCAAGTGGTATTGGCCACTGACCTGTATGAAGAAAGCCTTGAAGGCGATGAGCCCGAGCCGATGCGTGTGGATCGGGTCAATCTGCGCGAGCTGTCACAGTTAGCGCAAAACGAGCAATTCAGTGAGGGTCGCGCTTTGGCGGCGTTGTACCTGGTACGAGATCTGTTGATCCAGCGTGGAGCGTTTACCGCATGAGCGAACTGTTTTTAGGCCACCCGTTTATCGCCCCTGTAATCGAGCTGGCTCGCCAGGCGGGTGAAGTCATCCTGCCGTACTGGCGCGCCGATGTGGCGGTGACTTCAAAGGCCGACGATTCGCCGGTGACGGCAGCAGACCTGGCCGCCCACCACCTGATTCTCGCTGGCCTCACCGCGCTGGACCCGAGCATCCCCGTGCTGTCCGAAGAAGACGCTGATATCGACCAGAGCGTGCGCGCAGGCTGGACGCGTTGGTGGTTGGTGGACCCACTGGACGGCACCAAGGAATTCATCGCCGGCAGTGAAGAGTTCACCGTCAATATCGCCCTGATTGAACACGGCCGCGTGGTGTTCGGTGTGGTGTCGATGCCCACCAGTGGCCGTTGCTACTTTGGCGGCGCAGGTTTAGGCGCGTGGCGATCCGATGTGAACGAAGCGCCCAGGCAGATCCAGGTGCGCAAGGCACCGGCTGCGGGTGAGGCATTCACGGTGGTTGCCAGCCGTCGGCATACCAGCCCCGAGCAGGAGCGTTTGCTGGACGGGTTGAGCGCAGGCGTGGGTGAGTTGAAGTTGGCGAATATCGGCAGCTCGTTGAAGTTCTGCCTGTTGGCCGAGGGCAGCGCCGACTGCTATCCACGCTTGGCGCCGACTTCGCAATGGGATACGGCTGCGGCACAAGGCGTGCTCGAAGGTGCGGGGGGCGAGGTGCTGGAGTTGAGTGGTGAGCCGTTCAGCTACCCGGCGCGGGAATCGTTGTTGAACCCGTTTTTTCTGGCGTTGCCGGCCAAGGCTGCGTGGCGTGAGCGGTTGCTGACCTTGGCAAGATCTTAAAACCATCGCAGATCAAAATGTGGGAGGGGGTTTGCCCCCGATAGCGGTGTATCAGTCAATACAGCAGTGACTGAACTACCGCCATCGGGAGCAAACCCCCTCCCACATTTGTTTTGTGTATTGGCTTCTAGCGGTGCAGGACGTATTGGCCAGTGAAGGCTACCGCTCTTTCGTCACTGCCCTCATTCACGATCCACGTGTCCAACGCCAACCGCGCCCGGCCATAGCGCTTGTAGGTCGCGATAAAGCGCTTCCATACCTTTTCCTCCGGCGCCGCGCATATCGCGGTCGCGTCATGCGTCACCGGCAGCGGATAACTGATCTGCCCTTCCTGAATCACGATATGCCCGTCTTCAATCCCTTCCTCACGCAGTTGCAGGTGCAGCCAGCCCCAACCCGCCAGCACCGCGCCGCAGTAGAGGCTGCCGCCGAACATGGTGCTCTTGTGGTTGATATTGGCCTGCAGGGGCAGGTGCAGCCGCAGTTGCCTGTCTTGCCAGTCGAGCACCTTGAGGCCCATTTCCCGGGTCAGGGGGATGTCGTGGTGCAGGACGGATTCCAGGTAACGGCTGTCGCAGCTCATGGGGACCTCTTGGTGGGTGGGCAGGGTCATTCGTCGTCGGCGCTTTGGTTGGCGAAGTTCAGGCCATGCTTGCGCAGTTTGTCGTGCAAGGTCTTGCGCGGTACGCCGAGGGCTTCGGCGAGGCTGCGCATGGAGCTGTGGGGACGGGTCAGTTCGGCAGCGATCAGGCTTTTCTCGAACTGCTCGACTTGCTCGCTCAAGCCACCCGGTGTGGAGGTCAGTACGCTGCTGGCGGGGTTGTCCGGCGTGCTGTCCAGTGCCAGTTCCAGGCCCAGTGCAAAGCGCTCGGCGGCGTTCTGCAATTCCCGCACATTGCCCGGCCAGCTGTGACGCAACAACAAGGCCCGCTGGCCCGGCTGCAGCTCATGCAACGTCAGGCCATGGCGGCTGCTGGCTTCGTCGGCGAAGTGCTGGAAGAGCATCAATGCATCTTCACCGCGCTCGCGCAGCGGCGGAATGCGCAGCGGCGCGACGTTGAGACGGTAATACAAGTCGGCGCGGAAACGGCCCTGGTCGGCGGCCTGGCGCAGGTCCTCCTTGGTGGCAGCGATAATGCGGATATCCAGCGGGATCAGTTGATTGCCGCCCAGGCGTTCCACCACGCGCTCCTGCAACAGGCGCAACAGTTTGACCTGCACATCCAGGCTCATGCTTTCGATTTCGTCGAGGAACAAGGTGCCGCCGTTGGCAAACTCGAACTTGCCGATGCGGCGTTTCTGCGCCCCGGTAAAGGCGCCGGGCTCATGACCGAACAGCTCGCTTTCGACCACCGACTCGGCGAGGGCACCTGCGTTGATCGCGACGAACGGGCCGCTGCGTCGGTTCGACAGGTCATGTAGTGCACGGGCCACGACTTCTTTGCCGGCGCCGGTTTCACCGAGGATCAGCACGTCGGCCTTGGTCGCCGCCAACGCGCCGATCTGCTCGCGCAGGCGCAGCATTTGCGGTGAGTGCCCAACGAGTCGCGTGCTCAGTTGCTGGCGGTCGCTGAGGGCTAGGCGCAGGCTGCGGTTATCCAACACCAGCCGGCGCAAGGCCAGGGCGCGGCGCACGCTATCGAGCAGCGAGTCGCTGGCGAAGGGTTTTTCGAGGAAGTCATAGGCACCCGCGCGCATCGCCTGCACCGCCAACGGCACGTCGCCGTGGCCGGTGATCAGCAGCACCGGCAGGTCTGGATCCTGGCCGTGCAGTTCGGCCAGCAGCTCCAGGCCGTCCATGCCGGGCATGCGGATGTCGCTGACCACTACGCCGGGCCAATCCCGCGACAGGCGCGCGGTGAGGCCGGTGGCTTCGCCCAGGGTCAGGACTTTCAGCCCGGCCAGGTCCAGGGTCTGGCACAGGGCCTGACGCAGGTGTGGATCGTCGTCGATCAACACCACCTGAATCTGGTTATCGATACTCATACACTGCGGTCCTCGGACGGTTGCAGACTGACGCCCGGCGAGCCGGCACGCAATTTCAGGGTTAACAGCGCGCCACCTTCCTTGTGGTTAGCGAACGACAGTTCGCCGCCAAAGGCACGCATCAAGGTGTCACAGATCGCCAGGCCCAATCCCAGGCCTTGGGTGCGGGTCTTGGTGGTGTAGAACGGTTCGCTGGCGCGGCCCAACGCTTCCATGCAAAACCCAGGGCCATTGTCACGAATGTACAGGTTGACGCCTTGGGCGGTGGTTTCGGCACTCAGCCACAGTTTACGCGGCGGGCCTTTTTCGGTGAGGGCGTCCAGGGCGTTGGCCAGCAAGTTGCCCAGCACTTGGCGCAGCCGTGTTTCGCCGGCCTGTACCCACAGGGTCGCTTCCGGCAAATCGCGGATCAGCTCCACCTCCATTGACCGCCGACGTTTAGCCAGCAGCGCCAGCGCGTCGTCCAGCGCCGGTTGCAGGGCCACGCTCTCCGGCGCATGCCGGTCGCGCCGGGCGAAGGCGCGCAGGTGGGCGATGATCGAAGCCATGCGTCCGGTCAGTTCGCTGATCAACTTAAGGTTGCCCCGCGCATCGGCGGTGCGTTCATGGTCCAGCAGGATCTCGGCGTTTTCCGCGTAGCTGCGAATTGCGGCCAGGGGCTGATTGAGTTCGTGGCTGATACTCGCCGACATGGTGCCCAGCGCCGAGAGCTTGCCCGCTTGCACCAAATCATCCTGGGCGCGCACCAGTTCCTGCTGGGCATGTTCGCGTTCCAGTACTTCTTGTTTGAGGCGGCGGTTCAAGCCTTCCAGGTCGCTGGTCCGCTCGATCACACGGGCTTCCAGTTCGCGACGCGCCTTGGCTTCAAAAGCGATGCGCTCCAGGTAATGCCGGCGTCGTTGCATCATCAAACCGAGCAGCAACATCAGCACCAGAAGCGTGGCCCCACCCACGGCGACCACCGTGCGCACCGGGCGGCTGATCAATGATTGGGGCGCGAGGATTTCGACGTTCCAGCCGGTCTCGGCGATGGCAGTGGATTGGCGCAACCATGCGGTGTTGCTCAGGCTCAGCGGCTGTGGATCACGGGTCGGGTAGGGCTGGATTGCAGTGATCGCCTGTCGTTCTTCAGCGGTCAGCGGCCGAGTGGCGCGGAAACGCCATTGCGGGCGTGAGGTGAGGATCACCACGCCGTTGTGGTCAGTCACCAGCAGTTGTTCAGGCGTGTTGCCCCACAGGCTTTCGGTATGGTCCAGGTCGACCTTGACCACCAGCACGCCGATGATCTTGTCGCCCTCGCGCACGGCGGCGGCGAAGAAATAACCGCGTTTGGCCGACGTAGTACCCAGGCCGAAAAACCGCCCGAGGCGCCCGGCCATGGCTTCGCTGAAGTACGGGCGGAACGAGAAATTGCGCCCGACAAAGCTGTCCTGTTTATCCCAGTTCGAGGCGGCGAGGGTCTTGCCGGTGGTGTCCATCAGATACATCACTTCAACCCCGGCCTGGGCGGCGACGTCCTTGAGGAGCAGGTTGGCGTTGATCTGATGGGAGCTTACATTCGGCGCATCCAGCACGGTGCGCAGCGCGGGCAAGTCGCCGAGGATCTGCGGCAGCACTTCATAGCGGTGCAGGGTGCCCAACAGGTTGGCGACGTAGAGGTCGAGGGTCTGGCGATTCTGCCCGGCCAGTTCGCTGCGGTAATAGCGCTCGGCCAAGTGCTCCAGCGGCCACAGCAGCGGTGCCAGGCACAATGCCAGCAGGGCGAGGCTGCGCCAGCGGGGTCTTCGCGGAAGGGATGGAGTCATGGGAGTCGTGCGCCTATGGGGACAGGCGCATTATGCCTAGTGCTGCTGTGCAAGACACTCGCGCAATGCGTCTTGCCAGTGTGGCTGGCTGACGTGCCACTGTTGCTGCAAGCGGCTGCAATCGAGGCGTGAGTTCAAGGGCCGCATGGCGGGCGTCGGGTAGGCGCTGGATGGGATCGCCTCCAGTTCGGCACAGGCTTTGCCATCGGCGTGCAGGTGCTCGCCAATCGCCTGAGCGAAGCCGAACCACGATGTTTCACCTTGGGCGGTGAGGTGATAAATACCCCATTCTCCCGCCTCGCCGGCCAGCCAGCGCTCGATCAGTGCGCGGGTGCTGCCGGCAATGGTCCCGGCCCATGTTGGCGCGCCGATTTGGTCAGCCACGATGCGCATCTGCGGTTTCTCTTGCAGCAGGCGTTGCATGGTCAGCAGGAAATTCTTGCCTTGGTTGGAGTAGACCCAACTGGTACGCAGGATCAGGTATTGACCGCCCGCCGCCGCAATGGCCTGCTCGCCCGCCAGCTTACTCTGGCCGTAGACGCTCAACGGGTTCGGCGTGTCGGCTTCGGTGTAGGGCGCAGGCTTGCTGCCGTCGAACACATAGTCGGTGGAGTAGTGAATCAGTGGAATCCCCAGGGCCTTAGCTTCCTGCGCAAGGATGCCGGGGGCGATGGCGTTGATGGCGAATGCGGCGTCTGGTTCGCTTTCGGCTTGGTCGACTGCGGTGTGGGCGGCGGCGTTGATGATCAGGTCGGGGCGATGGGCGCGGATCTGCTCGCGGATCTGGTCCGGTTTGGCCAGGTCAAGCTGGTTGCTGCCGAGCACCATCAATTCGCCCAGCCCCTGAAGGTGCGCTTGCAGTGCCTGGGAGACTTGGCCATGTTGGCCGGTAATCAGGATCTTCATGGGAACAGATCGGCGTCCATCAGCAGTTTGCCCGCCTGGTCCTTGGCGGACAGTTGCGGCGGCTCGTTCAGCTCCCAGTCGATAGCCAGCGTCGGGTCATTCCACAGGATGCTGCGCTCGGCGCTCGGCTGGTAGTAGTCGGTGGTCTTGTAAAGGAACTCGGCGTAGTCGCTCAGCACCACAAACCCATGGGCAAACCCTTCCGGTACCCACAACTGGCGACGGTTCTGTGCCGACAGACGTACGCCCACCCATTGGCCGAAGTTCGGCGAACTGCGGCGAATGTCCACGGCGACATCGAGCACTTCGCCAGCGGTGACACGCACGAGTTTGCCTTGGGTGTGCTCCAGTTGGTAATGCAGGCCTCGCAGCACATTTTTTTGCGAGCGCGAGTGGTTGTCCTGGACGAACTCGCGCCTGAGCCCGGTAGCCTCTGCAAAGGCTCGGGCGTTGAAGCTTTCGTAGAAAAAGCCGCGTTCGTCACCGAATACTTTTGGTTCGAGGATCAATACACCGGGAAGTGAGGTGTCGATGATATTCACAGGTTGTCTCCCGCCAGGGAATACAGGTACTGACCATAACCGGTCTTGCCGAAGTATTTGGCGCGCTCCAACAAATGGTCGCGGTCGATCCAGCCGTTGCCGTAGGCGATTTCTTCAAGGCACGCCACTTTGAGACCTTGGCGACGCTCGATGGTCTGCACGTACTGCGACGCGTCCAGCAAACTGTCGTGGGTGCCGGTATCCAGCCAGGCGAAACCTCGACCGAAGCGCTCCACCTGCAAGTCGCCGCGCTTGAGATAAGCGTTGTTGACGTCGGTGATTTCCAGTTCGCCACGGGCGGAGGGTTTGACCGCCTTGGCGATACTGACCACGTCGTTGTCGTAAAAATACAGGCCGGTGACGGCATAGCTGGATTTCGGTACAGCGGGTTTTTCTTCGATGGACAGGGCGCGGCCTTCGCTGTCGAAGTCGATCACACCGAAGCGCTCCGGGTCTTTAACCCAATAGCCAAACACCGTGGCACCTTTGCCGCGATTGACCGCCGCATGCAACTGCTCGCTGAAACGCTGGCCGTGGAAAATGTTGTCGCCCAGGATCAGGCACACGGGGTTGTTGCCGATGAACTGCTCGCCAATCAGGAAGGCTTGCGCCAGCCCGTCCGGCTTCGGTTGTTCGGCGTAGCTGAACGTCACGCCAAACTGGCTACCGTCACCCAGCAGGTTGCGGTATTGCGGTAAGTCCGCCGGCGTGGAAATCACCAGAATTTCTTTGATGCCTGCCAGCATCAGTACCGAGATCGGGTAATAAATCATCGGCTTGTCGTAGACCGGCAGCAGTTGTTTGGAGACACCCAGGGTGATGGGGTGCAAGCGTGTGCCGGAGCCACCGGCCAATACGATTCCTTTCATGCAATCAGATCCCTCGTGTCGGTATTGCCCAATCGTTCACCTTGATAACTCCCATCCTGAACCCTGCGGCACCATTCCAGGTTATCGAGGTACCACTGCACGGTTTTGCGCAGCCCGGTTTCAAAGGTTTCTTCGGGTACCCAGCCCAGTTCGCGTTCGATTTTGCTGGCGTCGATCGCGTAGCGTTGGTCGTGGCCCGGACGGTCTTTCACGAACGTGATCAGGTCGGCGTATTTCTCCACACCGTGCGGAAGGTGGGGTGCCAATTCCTCCAGCAGGCTGCAGATGCTGCGCACAACATCGATGTTCTGCTGCTCGTTGTGGCCGCCGATGTTGTAGGTCTCGCCGACTACGCCGTGCGTCACGACGGTGAGCAACGCTCGGGCGTGGTCCTCGACAAACAGCCAGTCGCGCACTTGCAAGCCATCACCATAGACCGGCAAAGGCTTGCCCGCGAGAGCGTTGAGGATCACCAGCGGAATCAACTTTTCAGGAAAGTGGAAGGGGCCGTAGTTGTTGGAGCAATTGGTCAGCAACACGGGCAGGCCGTAGGTGCGTTGCCAGGCGCGGACCAAGTGGTCGGACGCGGCTTTGCTGGCAGAGTAGGGCGAGCTGGGCGCGTAGGGCGTGGTTTCGGTGAACAGATCGTCCACGCCGTGTAGGTCGCCGTAGACCTCGTCGGTAGAAATATGGTGGAAGCGAAACGCGCTCTTGTCTGGCCCGGAAAGGGTTTGCCAGTAGCCGCGGGCGGCTTCCAGCAGGCTGTAGGTGCCGACGATATTGGTCTGGATAAAATCCGACGGGCCGTCAATCGAACGGTCGACGTGGGATTCGGCGGCCAGATGCATGATCGCTTGAGGCTCGAAGCGCGCGAGCACTGCGCTGACGGTGGCTTGGTCGATGATATCGGCCTGTACGAACTCATAGCGGCTATTGGCCGCGATACTGGTTAGCGATTCCAGATTGCCGGCGTAGGTGAGTTTGTCCAGGTTGAGCACTTCGTGCTCGGTGTGCTGAATCAGATGACGTATCAAAGCAGAACCGATAAAACCGGCGCCACCGGTAATGAGAATGCGCATGACTGGGGCCCTTTTCCTTAGGCGGACGTTTAGCGAATGGAGCATAGCTTGTGTTGTGGCGCTGGTCAGGACCGTGTGCATGTGGGGGTTGCGCAAGCCCCCTGAACAATGGCGATATACACGTCTAAAAAACGGCCTTTCTGGCACGTTGCAGTCATTGGGCAGCCAGCAAGACCTCAATTACAAAGTCGACAGCTCCCGCGGCCGGTTTGTTCTGAAAATCTGCCGGGGCGACTACGCCGCTGTGGAGTTGCAGCTCCAGCTCGCAGCCCTCAACACACTGCAGGGCGTGCGCGTACCCAAGGTCATCAGGGCGCTGAGCAGGTTTACGGGTTGGTTCGCGCTCAGGGCGGCGTCTGCATCGCCGATGAAGTGCAGGTGGGCTATGGCCGCATGGGGCATTTTTTCTGGGGCTTTGAAGAGCAGGGCGTGGTACCTGACATCATCACCATGGCCATGGCCAAGGGCATGGGCAACGGCCAGCCGTTGGGTGCAGTGATTACCCGGCGGGAGATCGCCGAGGCACTGGAGGCTGAAGGGTATTTCTTCTCGTCGTCGGGGGCAGCCCAGTGAGTTGCCGCATCGGCATGGCGGTGCTGGGCGTGATGGAGGAAGAAAAACTGTGGGAAAACGCCAAAGTTGTCGGAGGGCATTTCAAGGCGCGGTTGGAAGCACTGATTGATCGCCATCCCTTGGTGGGCGCGGTTCACGGTTCCGGTTTTTATCTTGGCCTGGAGTTGGTTCGCGATCGACAAACCCTGGAACCGGCGACCGAAGAGACCACGTTGCTATGTGACCGCCTGCGCGAGCTGGGGATTTTCATGCAACCTACTGGTGACTACCTGAACATCCTCAAGATCAAGCCGCCGATGGTTACGTCTAAACGCAGCGTGGATTTTTTTGTCGACATGTTGTCGAAGGTACTCGATGAGCAACTGTAATTAATCGATTGTTATCGGCTATTACCTGTCATATTTATCGATCATGCTTTTTGATCGCTTTTAAAGCCGATTTTTATCCGTTATAAAGTCGGCCTTTTCCCCCATTCGGAGTCCTGATCGCCATGACCACCCTGCACAGCACCCCCCGCGCCGATGGCTTCCATATGCCCGCCGAATGGGCACCACAGACGCAAACCTGGATGGTCTGGCCCGAGCGCCCGGACAACTGGCGTCTGGGTGGTAAACCGGCGCAGGCGGCTCATGTGGCAGTGGCCAAGGCCATCGCGCGTTTTGAGCCGGTGACCGTGGCGGTTTCTGCCGGCCAGTACGAAAACGCCCGCGCCCGTTTGGACGTGCCGAATATTCGTGTGGTGGAAATGTCCAGCGATGACGCCTGGGTACGTGACACTGGCCCGACGTTCGTGATCAACAACAGCGGCGAAGTGCGCGGCGTGAACTGGGATTTCAACGCCTGGGGTGGTTTTGATGGCGGCCTCTACTCGCCGTGGAATCGCGACTCGCAGGTGGGCGGCAAGATCCTCGAAATCGAGCGAGCACCGCGTTATCGCACCGAAGGTTTTGTGCTGGAAGGCGGTTCGATCCATGTCGATGGCGAAGGCACCCTGATCACTACTGAAGAATGCCTGCTCAACCGCAATCGCAACCCGCACCTTGACCGTGCCGAGATCGAAGCGGTGCTCAGCGCCAACTTGGCTGTGGATAAGATCATCTGGCTGCCGGACGGTCTGTTCAACGACGAAACCGACGGCCATGTGGATAACTTCTGCTGCTACGTGCGCCCAGGTGAAGTGTTGTTGGCGTGGACCGACGATGCGCAAGACCCGAACTACGCCCGCTGCCACGCGGCGATGGACGTGCTGCAAAGCAGCACCGACGCTCAGGGCCGCCCATTCACAGTGCACAAAATGCCGATCCCAGGGCCGTTGTATGCCACTGAAGAAGAATGCGCAGGTGTTGACCCGGTGGACGGCACCCAGGAACGTAATCCGACCGTGCGGTTAGCCGGTTCCTACGTCAACTTCCTGATCGTCAACGGCGGGATCATCGCGCCAAGCTTCGACGACCCGCTGGACAACGAAGCCAAGGCCATCCTGCAGAACCTGTTCCCGCAACACGAAGTGGTGATGGTGCCGGGCCGTGAACTGTTACTGGGTGGCGGTAATATCCACTGTCTGACCCAGCAGCAGCCCGCCCCGCACAAAAACTGAGTGCAGTTGTAACAGCGCCTTTCCGGCGGCCGGGTGCTACTCGGTTTCAGCGTCTGCAGCAAGCCCGCGGCCCAGTAAGGCCGCGGGCTTTTTTGTGCCCATAAGCCCGCAAGCACGCGACATTGGCATAGCTCTTGTATCGGTGTTGCCTCAGTGGCCCAAGGTGATAACTGCACAGTTCTGTCATAAACCTTGAGTAAGTTAGCCGCTCAAGCAGTAGGAGAGAGCGCTGAAATGAACGCCGATATCAACCCGATCTACACGCGCACCTTCCACCCTTTACGGGTTAACAACGATACGATCCATGCGCTGGGGCACTGGTTGAAGGAACACGGCGCGCGGCAGGTCCGGCGGCAATCGGATCTGCGCAGCGTGATGAGTGAACGCTACCCGGTAGGGTTGTTCAGTGATGATGAAGTGCACGCGTTGTGTGACCTGCTCAAAAACTGAACAACACGGCCACCAAAGGTTTGAGCGAGCCTGCTGCGGCGAGGGGGCTCGCCTGCGTTGTGCGGCGAAGCAGCCCCTCCCACACTTAAATTAAAAGCTGTAAGTCCCCGTCACCACCAGGTTACGCGGCTCCCCTGGCTGAATCTGCGCCACACTGGTTGCTGATTCGTAGTAAGTCTTGTCGGTAATGTTGTTCAGCGCCGCCCGCACGTCCCATTCTTTATGGCGGAACCCGACCAGCGCATCCCAACTGCCATAACCCGGTAGGACCACGGTGTTGAGACTGTCGGCATAACGGTCGCCCACCAGCGTCAGGCCGGTTTCTGCGTACCAGCCCATTTCCGGTTTCCAGGTGATAAACAGGCTGGCATTGCGCTTGGCGACGTCGCTGACGCGCTTGCCTTCAAAGCCATTGTTGTCTTTCTCGACCTTGGCATCCTGCACGCCAACACCGCCGCGTACATACCAATTGCCCACGATCTTGCCGGTGGCCGTCAGCTCCACGCCACGCGAACGCTGAAGGCCGCTGAGCAGAATGATGGTGCGGTCAAGCGGGTCGTTGGTGCGGCGGTTGTAGAGTTCCAGTTCGTACACCGCCAGAGTGGTGCTCAGGCGGTCGTCGAGCCAGTCACTCTTCACGCCGATTTCTTTCTGCTTGGTCAGCTCGGGGCTCAGGTCGTTGACGCTGCCGGCGGCGTTCGGGGTGATGCCGATCAAACCACCCCCTGCCGGTGAGAACGTCTTGCTCCACGAGGCATAGAACGAGTGGTTTTCCATAGGCGTCCACACCAGGCCGAAACGTGGGCTGGCCTTGCGGCTGTCGACCCCCTCCTGAACATTGAGCAGCTTGTTTTTGGTGCTCACTTCAAATACGTCGTAACGCACGCCGGCCAGCACTTGCCATTGATCATTCAGGCGCAGTTGGTCCTGGACGTAAATGGCGCGGCTTTCGACTTCGGTGTGGTTGTTGCTCGACACGCTCATCCGCCCGGTATGGCTCAAATGACGATTCGGCTGGTTGAGGTCAATGGCCGGCACGGTCAGGCCACCACTGTATAGCTTTGGATCGCGACGTTGGCTGCCCAGCTCAAGGCCAGTGAGCAGGCGGTGTTCCAGGCCATAGGTACTGAAACTGCCTTCGAGCTCGACGTTGTTGAAAATGTTGAGGGTGGTCAGGTCCTGTTGCCAGCGTTGGCGCGTCACGCGGTTGTTCGCAGGGTTGTAGCCGGTTTGGTAGGTATTGTCGAAATCGCTGTCGAGCTTGAACACGCCCAGCGTCTGGCGCAGTTGCCAGTTGTCGTTGAGCTCGTAGGTGAGCTTGGAGCGCAGGGACTGGGTTTTGTCGTCGATGTAATCGCGGCTGTCACCGTAGGTGGTGCTGCGGCTCACATCCGCTGGGCGCCCGTTGACGCCGGGCACGCCGCGATCAGGCGTGCGGTTGTAGCGGCTGTATTCGTATTGCACCAGCCAGTTCAGGTCAGGCGTGAGTTGCCAGCTCATGGACGGTGCAAACAGTTGGCGACTGCCGCTCACGTCGTCGCGAAAGCTGTTGTTGTCCTGGTTGCCCATGTTCAGGCGCAGGCTGATGTTATCGGTGGGGTCCGTGCTCAGGTCGGCATACAGGCTGCGCAAATCGTTGCTGCCGCCTTGCGCCTCGATGCTCGATTTGTGCCCGGCCGTTGGCAACTTGCTCACGCGGTTGACGATCCCTCCCTGACCGCCTCGCCCGTAAAGCACTGCTGCCGGGCCTTTGAGCACTTCGATGCGCTCGATGTTATGCAGGTCGCGCACGTACTGGCTGTCGTCGCGAATGCCGTCCAGGTAGAAGTCATTGCTCGCGTCAAAACCACGGATGCGCACACTGTCGAAACGTGTATCGGCGCCGCTGCTCACGTTGGGGATGCCGCTCAAAGCCTGGCCCAGGTCGTTGGTGCCGTATGAACGCAGGTTCTCAGTCTTCACCGAATCAATAGCCTGAGGCACATAACGCACGGGAGTGGCGGTGCGTGTGGCGGTGCTGGTTTCCTTGATGCGCGGGTCATCTTCGTCAGCTTCGGCGCTGATCGAGGTCTCGGGCAAGGTGGTGGCCGCACAGGCAAAACCGGCAGACAGCAGAAAAGAAAGCCCAAGAGTCATGGGTGTCAGGCGAGGGGCAGGCATTGGGAAAAGTATCCAAAATGTTTGGGAGGAGAAAACGCGCTAATGGTAATGCTTTGCATTTGCGCGCGTTATCTATTGCCAAACGTATCCACTTTGATATGTGTTACTGGATGTGTTTTTTTCTTGTATGCGACGAGAATTTTGTCGTTTTCAGACAGGCTATAGGTCTTTGCTTAGAATTATTTCGCCTAAATACAGACGATTCGCGAAATTGACACATAGTTCAACCCGCGACTAGGATTGCGCCCAACGCCTGTGGCTAACCGCCATGACTCATCTAATAAAAAAAGGCCCGCGGCATGTTCAGTCGTCCGCGGGCCTTCTTTTTTCCGGAAAAGTCGACACCAGAAAAGCGACATGGAGCCTGGTGTCACAGTGCGTACTCAACCAGAAATAAGGAATACAAGAAAATGTTGAAGCAACGGATGAGTCTGATCGCTCTGGGGATTTTGAGCGCATCGGCAGCAATGGCAAACGACCAGGAGCAATCCAAGGGTTTCGTTGAAGACAGCCACCTGAACATCGCAGCACGTAACGCTTACATCAGCCGTGACTACAAAAACGGCAAGCAAGACAAAGCTGAATGGGGCCAGGGCTTCATCGGCAAGTTTGAGTCCGGCTTCACCCAAGGCACCGTTGGTGTGGGTGTGGACGTGATCGGTCAGTACGCTATCCGTCTGGACGGTGGTAAAGGCCGCAGCGGCGCGGGCGGTATTAACTTCTTCAAGCAAGGTGACAGCGGCGCAGCAGCCGACGACCTGGCCAAGGGCGGCGCCGCGGTGAAATTCCGCGTATCGAACACCGTGCTCAAGTACGGCGATCAAATGCCGGCCGTTCCTGTGCTGCAGTACGACAACTCTCGTCTGTTGTCGGAAACCTACACCGGTACCTCGATCGTTTCCAAAGAGATCGAAGGTCTGCAACTGGACGCAGGTCGTTTCACCAAGGAAGCCCAAAAAGGTGCTGAAGGCACCGACAGCGGTAACCTGAAGAACATCAGCTACCTGGGCGGCAGCTACAAGTTCACCGAAAGCCTGTCGGCTGCGCTGTACGCTTCCGACATGCAAGACGTGCTGAAGAAGCAATACGTCAACGTCAACTACGTGCTGGCCCTGCCAGAGAAACAGTCGCTGACCTTTGACTTCAACGGCTACAAAACCAAGCTGGACAGGAGCTTCGCCGAGCAACGCGGTAATGGCGACGCGCGCGACAACAAAATCTGGAGCCTGGGCGCTACATGGGCTGTTGGTGCGCACAGCTTCACCTTGGCCCATCAGCGCAGTACCGGCGATACCGGTTACCTGTATGGCGGCTACCGTGACAATACCGTGGACACCGGCATCGGTGACGGCGGCAACACCATCCTGCTGGCCAACTCCTACTGGTCCGACTTCAACGGCAAGGACGAGCGCTCCTGGCAAGCCGGCTACGGTCTGGACTTCAGCACCTTCGGCGTGCCTGGCCTGACCTACAACGTGGCCTACGTTCGCGGTACCAACATTGACGACGGCAGTGGCCGTGGCAACGGCACCGAGCGCGAGATCTTCAACCAGTTCAAATACGTCGTTCAGAGCGGCCCAGCCAAAGACTTGAGCCTGCGTGCTCGTGCCTCGTGGTTGCGCGTTTCCAGCAATGCCGACAAGTACAACGTAGGCGGTAACGAAATCCGTCTGTTCGCCGACTACCCGATCAACGTTTTCTAACTGATCGCACGTCGCGCCTGATTCCAGGCGATAAAAAACCCCGACTGGTTCGGGGTTTTTTTATGTGCGCGTATCAGTCCTGGCGGCTCTGCAAAATCTTGCGCGCCAACGCTGCATTCTTGTAGTCGAGCATCAAGGACAACCCTTCATAGGGCTCTATCTTTTTATTGTCGATACAGAGCTGTGCCATCAGCAGCAGCACTTGGCGTTTCTTTTTATTAATTCGCACACCGGGAACGCCGAACGCTGTCTTGCGCGTTGCAGGTAATGGCGCCTCGGGCGTCAATTGAAGCGTTATCCAAATGCCCTGGACGAATTGCAGCGAAATCTCTTCGATATGTTCGATGGGCAGCGGCTGCGCCAGGTTATTGAACTCAAAATGTTCCGGCGTCAGGCGCAATGCGGTCTGCGGCGCACGCATGAATCGGCGGATCCCCAGCCACAGCAGGGCCAGCCCAATAACACCCAGGCAAGCGCCCGCGCCGACTGCCGACAGCGGCGTGCCTTTCAAACGCTCCGGGGCGAGCCAGACCCGGCTCAAGATAAACAGTGCAGCCAACACAAAGGGCAGGCCCGACAGCGCCATCAGTACCCCGCGCCACTTTCCTCCTTCATGCAATCTACGATCACCTTCGGTCGAAGCGGCCAGGGTTTCCAGCAGATGGGTATGCGCGGTGTTCTCTGACTCGGCCACTTCCATCACGTCGCCAGACAGCTGCGCGCGCAGGGCCTGTGGTGCGCTGAAGCAGGCATCTATCTGAGCATTCGCCGCGTCGCTATCCACCGCGCGGGTTGCGCTGCGCAGGGCATCGTCCAGCGAAACGTTGAGCGCCTGCAGGCGTTCGCCGTTGGAGGGATGGGAGTCAGTTGGGTGCGGTTGATGAATCGCCAAGGCTTCGGGCGGCAGTTGCAATTGGCACTCACGCAAGGTCGCGAGCACGGCGTCGGGCAGATCTGTCGCCGAGGCAGCGTCACACAATGCCAGCAGTGAGTCCTCTATGTGCGGTTGCAACACCGACACCCGCAACAGCGCTGACGCCGCAGCTGTACTGCCTACCAGTCGCGCACCAGCCGCATCCGCCAGCAATTCGCGCTCACGGCTCCAGTGGTTAACTGCGTCATCAAAGCGCTGCATGAAAAACACACCGAACATGAACGACGGCCGCATCAGCCATCCCTGGATAACATCGCTGGCCAGCATCGTGTTCAACAGCGCTTCCAGGCTGCGATTGACCCCGTCGTAGATCGGCAAAAAACGCAGGCTGTATTCCGTGTCTTTCCCAGCAAAGTGCGCCAGCTCATGGCCGATCACCGCGCCGACTTCCTCGCGACTCAACAGGCCCAGGAACAACAGCGGCACATGCAAGGTGCGCCCCTGCAGCGAAGTGTTCGCCGGTTGCACAGTGGCCTCGCTGGACGTCACGTAAAAGCCCTGAGCCAGGCTCGCCACAATATGGTCCGGTGGCAGCGCGCCGAGTTTGCCCGCCACTTCGTTCACATGGCGCCACAACCCCGGCGCCTGCTCGGGCGTCACCACCTGCCCGAACATCTCCAGCGGTTCAGGCGTGAACATCCCCAGCATGTGGCGCAACTGTTTAAGCAACTGCCAGATCGAGTACAAGCAAAACGCCGCAATGACCCCTAGCACCGCCATCAGCTTGACCTCGCCACTACCCAGCCGGCCGATATGCCACATCGCCAAGCCTTCGTAGCTCAACGCCAAGGCGACGGTCGCCGCCATTGCCACCACATGGCTCACCAGCACGTAGGGCAACGATCGGCTGCCGATGGAGAACACCTGCAACAATGTTTCGCGCGATTGCTGCGCACGTCGTCCCGCCCAGTGCGTAGCAAGCAATGCGGTTACACCAATCAAAGCGGCGACCAGTCCCAGGCCTATCACCCAGAGCGCGATGACGCGCCGTGCATGATTGACGCGTTGCGCAGTGGGCAATTCAGCTTCGTTTCTTTCCAGTCGAGCGATGGCTTCCTGAACGCTGATCAGCCCCTCTGGCGCATCAGCGGTGGGCACAGGTTGCATGGCCGCCACCTCTTGCAACTGTTGTTTATAAGTAACGAGGTGGCGCTGGTAATCAATCGACGCCGCAGTAGCGGACTCCGCCCGCTCGCGCTCCCAGCCACCCAGGGCTGTCAGCAGCAACGGGAAAATCACCAGTAGGAAGATCAACTTCAAAGCGTTCATAGAGGTCCGTTCACAACGCGAGGGAATTGGTTATACCGAAAAAGCGGAAACGACGGGATAGGGGCATTTTGATCTATTGCCCGCCGATGGCAGGTTCGGGCTGATAGGGTGGAACTCCAGAAACAACAAAGCCCCTGCATTTCTACAGGGGCTTTGTCTTATATGGCGCGGCCGTCGTCGTCTAAAAGCTAGGTGCGGCGGTGGACTTGGCTGAACGGCAAGCCGAATCGGAGAGCGGGGCAGTGGTGTGCGCTTTAAGAACACTCCCTCTTTATCTAACTACCTGACCCCTAAAATCGATGGTATCCATAAGGTTTTGGCGGAGTCCACGGAACGCCAAAACGAAAAAACCCGCCAGAAGGCGGGTTTTTCGGGGGTTCCAGAGATTTTGAAAGCCTTCTAAGGAACCTTGTATGGTGCCGGCACCAGGAGTCGAACCCGGGACCTACTGATTACAAGTCAGTTGCTCTACCAACTGAGCTATACCGGCGTGTTAGGGCGACGATTATAGCGACTGAAAAGGTTCTGTAAACCCCTGAAATCTGACTATTTTTGCGAAAACCCAAGTTTTCGCAAATCTCCCCACATTTCTGCGCGCCACCCGCCAAGAATCAACGCTCGTGCATTGCCTCTGCACGGGATTTGATGATCGGTTTGAGCAGGTAGCTCAGGATGCTCTTCTTGCCGGTGATGATGTCCACCGACGCCACCATGCCGGGGATGATCAGCAACGGTTTTTCATCGGTGCCCAGGTGGCTGCGGTCGGTGCGCAGTTTGATGATGTAGAAGGTGTTTTTCTTCTCTTCATCCATCACGGTGTCGGCACCGATGGTTTCGAGTTTGCCTTTGAGGCCGCCGTAGATGGTGTAGTCGTAGGCGGTGAATTTGATCATGGCTTCCTGGCCGGGGTGCAGGAAGGCGATGTCTTGTGGGCGGATCTTCGCTTCGACCAGGAGGGTGTCGTCCAGTGGGACGACTTCGGCCATGTCGCTGCCGGGCTGGATCACGCCGCCGACGGTGTTGACCAGCATCTGCTTGACGATACCGCGCACGGGCGAGGTGACCATGGTGCGGCTGACGCGGTCTTCCAGGCCTTTGGACGTTGCCTGAGCCTTGCTCAGGTTGGTGCGGGCTTCGTTCAGCTGGGCCAGGGCTTCGCTGCGGAATTTGCCGCGTGTTTCGTCGACCTTGCGCTGCACTTCGTTGATCGCCGCCTGGGCGCGGGGGATGGCCAGGGTGGTGCCGTCGAGCATGCCGCGGGTTTCAACTTCCGAGCGTTTGAGGCGCAGCACTTCTACCGGCGAGATTGCGCCTTGCTGTACCAGTGGCTCGGACATGCCGATCTCCTGGCGCAGCAGGTTCAGGCTGTTGCGGTATTGCTCCTGCTTGGAGCTGAATTCGCGCAGCTCTTGCTGGCGTTGCAGCAGTTGCTGTTGCAGCCCGCCAATCTCATCAGCCAGTTGCTGGCGGCGGCTGAGGTACAGGGATTCTTCGTTCGAGGCCTGGTTAGGCACGGCTTTGCGTGCGGCATCGGTGATGTTCAGCGGGCGGTTATCGACTTCCGCGCTGAGACGCTCCACGCGCAGTTCCATGGCCACGCGGTCGGCTTCGGTTTCGCCGACGTTGGAGGCAAATCGGGTGTCATCCAAGCGAATCAGCGGCGCGCCGGCTTCGACGATCTGGCCTTCGTGCACGTAAATCTGGGCAACGATGCCGCCCTCCAGGTTCTGGATCTTCTGGATGCGCGACGAGGGGATCGCCTTGCCTTCGCCCTTGGTCACTTCGTCGATGATCGCGAAGTGTGCCCACAGCAGCAGGAACACGAAGAAGCCGATCACGGCCCAGATGGTCAGGCGCACGATGCGTGGTGCGTCGTCGATCAGCGCCTTTTCGACTTCGGGCAGTGGTTGATCATCGAGCGAGTCGCTGCCCTTGAAGTAGCGGAAGATGACGTCTTTCCAACGGCCTGGGCCGGACTTAAGCAACACTGATCTGCCCCTTTTTCAGCGCTTCCATAACGGCCGCTTTTGGACCGTCTGCGAGGATCTGGCCACGGTCGATCACCAGCAGGCGATCTACCAGGCTCAACAGCGAAGCACGGTGGGTGACGAGAATCACCGTCTTGTTTTCGATCACCGACTGCAAGCGCTGTTTGAGGCGCTCTTCACCGGTGTTGTCCATAGCGCTGGTGGGTTCGTCCAGCAGCAGGATCGGCGGGTTCAGCAGCAGCGCACGGGCCAGGGCAACGTTCTGGCGTTGACCGCCGGAGAGGTTCTGCCCGCGCTCGCCCACTTGCAGCTCGTAACCTTGTGGGTGCAGCCTGGCGAACTCATGCACGCCGGCGAGTTCTGCGGCTTGCAGCACCATCTCATCGTCCACGTAGCGCGCACCCGAGACCAGGTTGTCACGCAAGGTGCCGGCCAGCAGTTGGATGTCCTGGGCGACGTAGCCGATGTTGTGGCGCAATTCGCTGACGTCGATCTGGCGGATGTCTACGCCGTCCACCAGCAACGAGCCGGAGTCCGGCTGATACAGGCCGACCAGCAGCTTGGCCAGCGAGCTTTTGCCCGAGCCGCTGCGGCCGATGATGCCGATTTTCTCGCCGGGACGAACATTCAGGTTGATCCCGCGCAGAGCCAGGGTCTGCTGGTTCGGGTAGGTAAAGTCGACTTCGCGGAACGTCATCGCGCCTTGCAGGGTTTTGCGGCTAAGCGGGCGTTCGTCGAAGTTGCGTTCCTGCGGCAGTTCCATCATCTGGTCCACCGAGACCATCGTCACCTTGGCTTGCTGGTAGCGCGTCAGCAGGCCCGACAGCTGGGCCAACGGGCCAAGCGCACGGCCGCTGAGCATGTAGCACGCCACCAGGCCGCCCATGCTGAGGGTGCCATCGATGATTTGGTACACGCCGAAGATAATCATCGCCACGCCCGCCACTTGCTGGATCAGCAAGGTGATGTTCATCGCCAGGCCGGACAGCACTTTGACTCGCAGTTCCAGGCGGCTGAGGGTGCCAATGGTTTGTTCCCACTGGTACTGACGTTCGCTTTCGGCGTTGTTGACCTTTACCGCGTCCAGCCCGGCGAGGGTCTCGATCAGGCTCGATTGACGCTCGGCACCCAGGGCCATGGTGCGCTCAAGTGTTGCCGTGAGCGGTTTTTGCAGGAAGTGGCCGATGCCCAGGGCGAGTGGGAAGGCGACGATGGGAATCCACACCAAGTGGCCCCCCAGCAGCGCGATCACGCCGAGGATGATCAGGGTAAAGGGCAAATCGATCAGGCTGGCGAGGGTCAGGGAGGTGAGGAAGTCGCGCATCCCCTGAAACTCGTGGATGTTGGAGGCGTAGCTGCCGACGCGCGCCGGGCGCATTTTCATCGACATACCCACGATGCGCTCGAACAGCGTCGCGGAAATGATCAGGTCGGTTTTCTTGCCCGCCAGGTCCAGGCACAGACTGCGCATGCTCTTGAGCAGCAGGTCGAACAGGTAGGCGCCACAAATACCGATGGCCAGCACCCACAGGGTGGCGGTGGCCTGGTTCGGCACGACGCGGTCGTACACGTTCATGACAAACAACGGCGCAGCCAGGGCGATCAGGTTGATCACCAGGCTTGCTGCGATAGCGTCGGCGTACAGCCAGCGGGAGCGTTTGAGGGTGTCTTTGAACCACGAACGTGCGCGGGGGATCAGCGTGCCGCTGGTGACGTCAAATTTATGCTGCGGTTGGGCGAAGAAAACCCGACCGCTGTAATCCTGAGTCAGCGCCTCACGGGTGACCTGGACTTCGCCGCCGTCGCTTTCGCTGAGCAGCAGGCGGGCGGTATCACCCTCCCATCCCAACAGCACCGCACTGCGTCCTTCCTTTAATAGCAACAAGGCCGGCAATGCGATGGACGGGATCTGCTCCAGCTTGCGCTGCAGCAAACGCCCCTGCAAACCCGCCCTGGCTGCTGCGCGCGGCAGCAAGTCCGGGCTCAGGCGCTGCCCCGCCAAGGGCAGGCCGGTGGTCAGCATGGCCCGACTGGCAGGCTTGTAATGCAGCGAACAGAGAGCCAACAACCCATCTAGCAATGGGTCGTCATGCTGAGCGCGCGGGTCATGGTGAAGTGGCGCCAAACCTATTTCGGAATCCAAGCTGACTCTCTCTTAAACGGTTGTGTGGTCCAACGCCGTCAAGAATCAGTTCATCCCTGGCAGGTTTACCGACGGTTTAATATCGTTTTGCACAACTGATGCCATCGGAGCGACTACGCCCTGACTTCTCAGCAATTGGCCCATGTCGGCCTTGATACGGTACTGGGTGTAAACGTAGAGGCTTTTGATCTGCGCCAAACGTTGCTGAGCAGTGAACAGTTCGTTCTCGCTGTCGAGCAAGTCGAGCAGTGTACGCTCACCGAGGCTGAACTGCTGCTGGTACGAGGTGCGCACTTTGGTGCTGCGGTCGACGTACTGCTGCGCGATTGGCACTTGCTGGCTGGCGTTGTTGTAAGCGTTCCACGCCAGGCCCAATTCTTCGTTCAACTGGCGCAAGGCGTTGTTGCGGATATCCAGCGCCTGGGTGGCCTGGGAAGCCTTGGACTGCAGGCTGGCCTTGTCGCTGCCGCCGTTATACAGGTTGAACTGCATGTTCAGCATCGCGGAGTAGCCATTGTCATGGCCCTCTTCGCCGCCGATGTTGTTGTTGGCCGAGCGTTGCAGCACTGCATCAAAGCGTGGGTAGAAGGTCGACTTGGCGGCTTCGTACTGCTTTTCGGCAGCGGCGATGTCCGATTCGGCCGAGCGCAGCACCGGGCTGTCAGCAATCATCTGGCGGCGCGCGTCTTCCAGGCTGGCTGGCAGCAGGGTCACCACGCCCAGTGGGCGTTCCAGTTGGTCGGGCTCTTTGCCGACAACGCTGAGGTAGTTGGTGTTGGCGTCAGCGAGGTTGGTCTGCTCGGTGATCAGGTTGTTTTGCGCCTGAGCCAGTCGGGCTTCAGCCTGGTCCATGTCCGCCATTCTTCCGACGCCACGGCTGGTGCGCAGTTTGATCTGGTCAAAAATGCGTTCGTGGCTCTTCAGGTTGTCTTCTGCCAACTGCACCATCTCGCGACGGGTCAAGACATCCAGATAAACCTGAGCAACGGTCAGTGCGGTGCGCTCGGAAGTATTGAGCAGCGCATACCCACGGGAATTGGCGGTGGCTTGTTGGCGGCCGACTTCATTGATGGTGCCAAACCCCTGGAACAAATTTTGTTGCAGGCGGATGGTCGATTCGCCGCGGTTCAAGGTTTTCCAATCGTGGCTGTTGCTGGCGGCACGGGTCGAGGTGTTGTCCGAGCTTTCACGGCCATAGCCGCCCAGCAGGTCGACTTTAGGCAGGTAACCGCCCTGGGCCTCTCTGACCTGATAGTCAGCAGCAATGCGCGCATTGATTGCGGCCTGGATCTCCGGGTGGTTTTTCACGGCATCTTGCATGGCTTCGGGCAGGGTCTGAGCCTGGACGAAACTGGCGGCTAGAGCAAAAGGCACAGCTTTAAGAAGGTGCAAACGCATTCTGATGTTTCCCCGGGGATTGGTTGCCTGAAAAACCGCAACAAACTTGGAATATTGCATTGGAGTGGCAACTCGAAATGCCCGTTTTTCTAGGGCGCCGGAGGGCGCAAACAGAAAGTCGCGAGGCCGTTTAAATATCAATGTGACATTACCGGGCGGATTGTTTAGGATGACGCCCAATAGGTCAATACCTTGACGGAAAAGTAATTCTCCTGACGGAACAACAAAATATTGACGCCAAATTTCTTACTTAGAAACTACGTACTCCAGCTATTGAATCGGCACCCATGAGACGGCCGGTCACCTTGATGGATACCCCCTGACGGTAATACACGGAGAGTCTTTTATGAGCAGCGTTGCGGTCGTCAAAAGCATTGTCGGTCAAGTGTTCGCAGTTTCCCCGGAAGGGATTCGCCGCCTGCTTGTAGAAGGGGATCGCCTGTTTGCAGGGGAGCAGGTCGATACCGGTGCTTCGGGTGCCGTGTCGCTGGAACTGGCCGACGGCCGCGTCATCGACCTGGGTCGCGACACTCAGTGGAGCGCGAACGCTCCTGACTCGGTCACCGACCTCAGTGCTGCGACTGCTCAAGCTGCACCGTCCGTTGCCGAACTGCAGCAAGCCATCGCTGCCGGCGCTGACCCTACCCAAGACCTCGAAGCCACCGCTGCCGGCCCGACCTCCGCAGGCGCAGACGGCGCCGCGGGTGGCGGTCACAGTTTTGTTGTGCTGGAAGCCACAGCAGGCGTGGTTGACCCCACCATTGGTTACCCAACGACCGGCTTGAATGCCGGTGATGCCGTAGGCACGACCCAAACCGGTGCCGACAACAACGGCGTAGATCCGCGCAACGTCACCATTACCTTGACCGCCACGCCGAGCATCACCGAAGCCGGTGGCGTAGTCGTTTACACCGTATTCATCACCCAGGCACCGACCAGCGACCTCACCGTCACCTTGTCCAACGGCCTCTCCGTTGTGATCGCCGCGGGCCAGACCTCGGGCGTGCTGAACGTCACTTTCGCCGGTAATGACACGCCTTACCTGGACGCCTCGTCGATCTCCGCCACCATCGCCGGCACCTCCGGTGGCGGCAACCTCATCATCACCACCGACCCGGCGCCAGCAGTCACGCAGATCGCTGACACCATCGACACCACCACCGTCACCCTGACCGCGACCCCGTCGGTGAATGAAGGCGGCCAGATCGTCTACACCGCAACGGTGACCAACGCGGCTCAGACCGACGTTGTGATCAAACTGTCCAACGACCTGACCATCACCATTGAGGCCGGTAAAACCACCGGCACGGTCACTGCCGATACGCCTGCCAACCTGGCTGATGGCAAGAACCTGGCCGTCAGCGTCACGATCACCGAAGCGACTGGCGGTAACTACGAAAACCTTGCAATCAATCCTGAGCCGGCCACTTCCACTGTGGTTGCTGTGGATGATCCAAGCGTGTTGGTCGCCGATACCAACACCATCGTCGAAGATAGCGTCGCGACCGGCAATGTGCTGAGCAACGACAGCGACATCGATAACCAGTTGGCTGTCGCTACCTTCAAAGTGGGCAACACGACCTACAACGCTGGCCAGACTGCTGACATCCAAGGCATTGGTTCCATCACCATCGGTGCTGATGGCGCATACGTCTTTACCCCGGTCAAGGATTACAGCGGCGAAGTGCCGCAGATCGAATACACCACCAACACCGGTTCCAGCAGCACGCTGACGATCACGATCACACCGGTCAACGATGCGCCGCTGATCGACGTGACGGGCACGACCCTGGTCGAAAACACCGCAGTCGCGGGCAGTGTGGCGGGCACGTTTGTTATCAGCGATGCAGAAACACCGGCTGGCCAACTGACCGTCACGTTTACGGGTGACAACAACAAGGATGGCTACTACGCCATCGTCGACAACACCGTTGTGTTGACGCAGAAGGGCGCGGACTACGTCAACGCCGGCAACCAACTGCCGAAGATCGACCTGACGGTTACCGATCCCGAAGGCCTCAACTCCAACGCTGCTGGCCAGCCGACCGTGACCCTGGTCAACGATGTGCCCGTGATTGAAATCACGGCTAACACCATTGTTGAAGAAACGGCGGCGGCGGGCACCGTCGCTGGTACCTTCGTTGCCAAAGACGAAGAAACCCCGCGCGATGGTTTGACCATCAGCTTCACCGCAGGCACCAACGCTGACGGCTACTACGCCATCTCCGGTAACAACGTCGTGCTGACTGAAAAAGGCGCCGACTTCGTTAACGCTGGTAACCAGCTGCCGAAGATCGACCTGACCGTCACTGACCCTGAAGGCCTGAATTCAACCGGTACCGGTCAACCGACGGTGACCCTGGTTAACGACGTCCCAGTAATTGCTGTCACGCCTACCACCATCGTTGAAAACACCGCCGAAGCAGGCACCGTCGCCGGTACTTTCGTCGCCAAAGACGAAGAAACTCCGCGCGATGGTTTGACCATCAGCTTCACCGCTGGCACCAACGCTGACGGCTACTACGCCATCTCCGGCAACAACGTCGTGCTGACTGAAAAAGGTGCTGACTTCGTTAACGCGGGTAACCAGCTGCCGAAGATCGACCTCACCGTCACCGATGTTGAAGGCCTGAATTCCACCGGCACTGGTCAACCGACCGTAACGCTGGTTAACGATGTTCCGGTGATTGCTGTCACTCCGACCACCATCGTCGAGAACACCGCCGAAGCAGGCACCGTCGCCGGTACCTTCGTTGCTAAAGACGAAGAAACCCCACGCGAAAACCTGAACATCAGCTTCACCGCTGGCACCAACGCTGACGGTTACTACGCCATCTCCGGCAACAACGTGGTCCTGACCGAAAAAGGTGCTGACTTCGTTAACGCGGGTAACCAACTGCCGAAGATCGACCTGACCGTTACTGACGTTGAAGGCCTGAATTCCACTGGCACCGGTCAACCGACCGTAACGCTGGTTAACGATGTTCCGGTGATTGCTGTCACGCCGACCACCATCGTTGAAAACACCGCTGAAGCAGGCACCGTCGCCGGTACTTTCGTCGCCAAAGACGAAGAAACCCCACGCGAAAACCTGAACATCAGCTTCACCGCTGGCACCAACGCTGACGGTTACTACGCCATCTCCGGCAACAACGTGGTCCTGACCGAAAAAGGTGCTGACTTCGTTAACGCGGGTAACCAACTGCCGAAAATCGACCTCACCGTCACCGACGTTGAAGGCCTGAACTCCACTGGCACCGGTCAACCGACCGTAACGCTGGTTAACGACGTTCCGGTGATTGCTGTCACGCCGACCACCATCGTTGAAAACACCGCTGAAGCAGGCACCGTCGCCGGTACTTTCGTCGCCAAAGACGAAGAAACCCCACGCGAAAACCTGAACATCAGCTTCACCGCTGGCACCAACGCTGACGGTTACTACGCCATCTCCGGCAACAACGTGGTCCTGACCGAAAAAGGTGCTGACTTCGTTAACGCTGGTAACCAACTGCCGAAAATCGACCTCACCGTCACCGACGTTGAAGGTCTGAATTCCACCGGCACTGGTCAACCGACCGTAACGCTGGTTAACGATGTTCCGGTGATTGCTGTCACGCCGACCACCATCGTCGAGAACACCGCCGAAGCAGGCACCGTCGCCGGTACCTTCGTCGCGAAAGACGAAGAAACACCACGCGATGGTTTGACCATCAGCTTCACTGCTGGCACCAACGCTGACGGCTACTACGCCATCTCCGGCAACAACGTGGTCCTGACCGAAAAAGGTGCTGACTTCGTTAATGCCGGCAACCAGTTGCCGAAGATCGACCTGACCGTTACTGACGTTGAAGGCCTGAACTCCACTGGCACCGGTCAACCGACCGTAACGCTGGTTAACGACGTACCGGTAATTGCTGTCACGCCGACCACCATCGTTGAAAACACTGCCGAAGCAGGCACCGTCGCCGGTACCTTCGTTGCCAAAGACGAAGAAACCCCGCGCGAAAACCTGAACATCAGCTTCACCGCTGGCACCAACGCTGACGGCTACTACGCCATCTCCGGCAACAACGTAGTCCTAACCGAAAAAGGTGCTGACTTCGTTAATGCCGGCAACCAGTTGCCGAAGATCGACCTGACCGTTACTGACGTTGAAGGCCTTAACTCCACTGGCACCGGTCAACCGACCGTGACCCTGGTTAACGACGTTCCGGTAATTGCTGTCACGCCGACTACCATCGTCGAGAACACTGCTGAAGCAGGCACCGTCGCCGGTACCTTCGTCGCGAAAGACGAAGAAACCCCACGCGAGAACCTGAACATCAGCTTCACCGCTGGCACCAACGCTGACGGCTACTACGCCATCTCCGGCAACAACGTGGTCCTGACTGAAAAAGGTGCTGACTTCGTTAACGCTGGCAACCAGCTGCCGAAGATCGACCTGACTGTTACCGATGTTGAAGGCCTGAATTCCACCGGCACCGGTCAACCGACCGTGACCTTGGTTAACGACGTCCCAGTAATTGCTGTCACGCCGACCACCATCGTTGAAAACACCGCTGAAGCAGGCACCGTCGCCGGTACCTTCGTCGCGAAAGACGAAGAAACCCCGCGCGATGGTTTGACCATCAGCTTCACCGCTGGCAGCAACGCTGACGGCTACTACGCCATCTCCGGCAACAACGTAGTCCTGACTGAAAAAGGTGCTGACTTCGTTAACGCTGGCAACCAGCTGCCGAAGATCGACCTGACCGTTACCGACGTTGAGGGCCTGAACTCCACTGGCACCGGCCAGCCGACCGTGACTCTGGTTAACGATGTTCCGGTGATTGCTGTCACGCCGACCACCATCGTCGAGAACACTGCTGAAGCAGGCACCGTCGCCGGTACTTTCGTCGCGAAAGATGAAGAAACCCCACGCGAAAACCTGAACATCAGCTTCACCGCAGGCACCAACGCTGACGGCTACTACGCCATCTCCGGCAACAACGTCGTGCTGACTGAAAAAGGTGCTGACTTCGTTAACGCTGGTAACCAGCTGCCGAAGATCGACCTGACTGTTACCGATGTTGAAGGCCTGAATTCCACCGGTACCGGTCAACCGACCGTAACGCTGGTTAACGACGTTCCGGTGATTGCTGTCACGCCGACCACCATCATCGAGAACACTGCTGAAGCAGGCACCGTCGCCGGTACCTTCGTCGCCAAAGACGAAGAAACTCCGCGCGATGGTTTGACCATCAGCTTCACCGCAGGCACCAACGCTGACGGCTACTACGCCATCTCCGGCAACAACGTCGTGCTGACTGAAAAAGGCGCCGATTTCGTTAACGCCGGCAACCAGCTGCCGAAGATCGACCTCACCGTTACTGACGTTGAAGGTCTGAATTCCACCGGCACTGGTCAACCGACCGTGACCCTGGTCAACGACGTACCAGTAATTGCTGTTACGCCGACCACCATCGTCGAGAACACCGCCGAAGCAGGCACCGTCGCCGGGACCTTCGTCGCGAAAGACGAAGAAACACCACGCGATGGTTTGACCATCAGCTTCACTGCTGGCACCAACGCTGACGGCTACTACGCCATCTCCGGCAACAACGTGGTCCTGACCGAAAAAGGTGCTGACTTCGTTAATGCCGGCAACCAGTTGCCTAAGATCGACCTGACCGTTACTGACGTTGAAGGCCTGAACTCCACTGGCACCGGTCAACCGACCGTAACGCTGGTTAACGATGTTCCCGTGATTGCTGTCACTCCGACCACCATCGTCGAGAACACTGCTGAAGCAGGCACCGTCGCCGGTACCTTCGTCGCGAAAGACGAAGAAACTCCGCGCGAAAACCTGAACATCAGCTTTACCGCTGGCACCAACGCTGACGGCTACTACGCCATCTCCGGCAACAACGTGGTCCTGACCGAAAAAGGCGCCGATTTCGTTAACGCGGGTAACCAGCTGCCGAAGATCGACCTGACCGTTACCGATGTTGAAGGCCTGAATTCCACCGGCACCGGTCAACCGACCGTGACCTTGGTTAACGACGTCCCAGTAATTGCTGTCACGCCGACCACCATCGTTGAAAACACCGCTGAAGCAGGCACCGTCGCCGGTACCTTCGTCGCTAAAGACGAAGAAACACCACGCGATGGTTTGACCATCAGCTTCACCGCAGGCACCAACGCTGACGGCTACTACGCCATCTCCGGTAACAACGTCGTGCTGACCGAAAAAGGCGCCGACTTCGTTAACGCCGGCAACCAGCTGCCGAAGATCGACCTCACCGTCACCGACGTTGAAGGCCTGAACTCCACCGGCACTGGCCAGCCGACCGTAACCCTGGTCAACGATGTACCGCTGATCGACATCACGCCGACTACCATCGTCGAGAACACCGCCGAAGTTGGCACCGTCGCCGGTACGTTCAACGCGCGTGACGAAGAGTCTCCGCGTGAAAGCCTGACCATCAGCTTCACCGCTGGCACCAACGCTGACGGCTACTACAGCCTCTCCGGCAACAATGTCGTGCTGACCCAAAAAGGCGCCGATTTCGTTAACGCGGGTAACCAGCTGCCGAAGATCGACCTGACCGTTACCGATGTTGAAGGCCTGAATTCCACCGGCACCGGTCAACCGACCGTGACCTTGGTTAACGACGTCCCAGTAATTGCTGTCACGCCGACCACCATCGTTGAAAACACCGCTGAAGCAGGCACCGTCGCCGGTACCTTCGTCGCTAAAGACGAAGAAACACCACGCGATGGTTTGACCATCAGCTTCACCGCAGGCACCAACGCTGACGGCTACTACGCCATCTCCGGTAACAACGTCGTGCTGACCGAAAAAGGCGCCGACTTCGTTAACGCCGGCAACCAGCTGCCGAAGATCGACCTCACCGTCACCGACGTTGAAGGCCTGAACTCCACCGGCACTGGCCAGCCGACCGTAACCCTGGTCAACGATGTACCGCTGATCGACATCACGCCGACTACCATCGTCGAGAACACCGCCGAAGTTGGCACCGTCGCCGGTACGTTCAACGCGCGTGACGAAGAGTCTCCGCGTGAAAGCCTGACCATCAGCTTCACCGCTGGCACCAACGCTGACGGCTACTACAGCCTCTCCGGCAACAATGTCGTGCTGACCCAAAAAGGCGCCGATTTCGTCAATGCCGGTAATCAGTTGCCAAAAATCGACCTGACCGTCACCGACCCTGAAGGCCTCAATTCCCACAACACTGGCCAGCCGGCTGTCACGCTGGTCGATGACACCCCAACCGCCGTCGACGGCCGCATCGAGGGCAACGAAGACACCTCGATCGAGCTCACTTGGGCGACTTTCGGTGTGCAGGACGAAGATTCCACGAGCCCGGCAGTGGTGTTCACCAGCCTGCCGGCCGGCTCCATCGAATACAAAGTCGACGGTGAGTGGGTCAAGCTCACCACGGCCGATCTGAAAACCGACACCTCGGCGGGCAAGGCCTTCACTCAGGCTGACTTCGATGCCCACAACGTGCGTTACACCCCGGCAGACAACGAGTCGGGCGACAACAGCTTCGGAAACACCGGCGTGGGCAACAAGCAAGGTGATTACACCGAGCTGAAGTTCCAAGCCACCGACGGCAACTCCTACAGCGATACCAAAACCATCACTGTGGATATTCACCCGGTGACGGATGTGCCGGTGCTGACCGTCGGCCAAGTGCCAACCGGTCTGACCATTCAAACCTGGACCGGCAGCAACCTGCCGGGCGAGTTGGGCACTAACGGCCAAGGCGTCACCCAGTCCAGCAACCTGATCAAAGTGATCAACGCCCAAACCGCTGACAGCGCCGCCTCCACGGGCGTGACCAGCAATGTAAGCAACGGCAATGTGGCCGAAGGCACCGCGACCAAAGTGTCCGGTCTGGTTTACCTGGAAGCTGGCAAGAGCTACACCTTCACCGGTTCGGCCGACGACAGTCTGGCTATTACCGTGGGCGGCAAGCTGGTCGCTTCCGAAACCTGGAGCCAGGGCAGCGGTATCAACGGGTCGTCCTACACGCCGACCGAGTCGGGTTACTACACCCTCGACATCTACCACTACAACCAGAACGGCCCGGGCAACTACGACGTCAATGTGTCGATCAACAACGGTTCGTCGGTGTCCCTGGGCAACAGTGGCCTGCAGACCTACACCAGTGCCGCCGCGTTGGAAGCCGCAGGCATGGTCCTGGGCGACAGCCACGTTGTGAATGGCGAAGGCTATTACACCGGCAACGTCTACAACCACGGTCTGGAAGACACCGCGATTAAGATCGCGCCGATCACCGCCACTTTTGTCGACACCGACGGCTCGGAATCCCACAAGGTGGAAATCAGCGGCTTGCCGGAAGGCTCCGTGCTCACCGACGGCACTACCGGCCATAGCATCATCTCAACCGGCGCAAACACGCTGTACGACGTGAGCACCTGGAACCTGAGCACCCTGACGGTTACGCCGTTCAAGGACTCTACGGCCAGTTTCGACTTGACCGTGAAGGCCACCGCCAAAGAGTTGAGCACCGGTGTTGAAGAAGTCTCGACCGGCAAGATCAGCGTCGTGGTCACTGCGGTCAACGACGCGCCGGTACTGGGCAATGGTTCGACCAACGCGTTCGGCGACACCTACATCGAGGGCAAACCCGGCGGCTACGTCGCGGCGAACCTGACCATCACCGACGTCGACAACAGCACCTTGCAAAGCGCCAAAGTCACGCTGGTCAACCACTTGGCCGATGACGTGCTGATCGCCGATGTCAGCAACACCAAAATCACCGTCAGCTATGACAAGGACACCGGCGTACTGACCCTGTCCGGTGAAGCGACCAAGGCTGAGTACCAGGAAGTCCTGCGATCGGTGCACTTCGCCAGCGAAAGCGAAGACCCAAGCCCGGCCAACCGTAACCTGACCATCACCGTGAACGACGGCCAGGCGGACTCCGCGCCTGTGACTTCCGTGATCTACGTGGTACCGGTTAACGATGCGCCGGTTATCAGTTTTGACAGCACTAAGTTTGTCGAGCAGAAAGGTGCGGTGGCGCTGGTCGAAAACCTGAGCATCACCGACGTCGACAACAAAACCTTCAGCAAGGTAGTGGTCACCGTTGATCACCTGGTGTCCGGCGACCTGCTCAGCAACGCCGACTTGCTCAAGGCCCTCGCTGTTGCGGGTATCACCATCACCGAAAGCGGCAGCGCCGCCGATGGCAAGATCGTCTACACCCTGACCAGCAACTCGCCAGCCGGCAACAGCGCGGCCGACTTCACCAAGCTGGTTGAAGCGATTACCTTCCAGGCCCCGGGCAACAATCCGGTTGGCACTGATCGCACAGTAACCATCGACGTCACCGATATCGGTGGCGGCAACCTTGACCGTGAGCCACCGGAAACCAGCAGCGCCACCGGCAAGGTCACCGTCGAGCTATTCAACGATGCACCGACAGCAACCGCCACCTCGGCGGGCGCGGACGAAGACCACGCGGCCACCATCGTACTGAGTGGCGCCGATGTGGACGGTTCCGTTGCCCAGTTCGTCATCACCACCTTGCCGGAAAACGGCAAGCTGTATAGCGACGCCAGCCTGACCACCGATCTCAAGGTCGGTGATTCGGTGCCAGCGGGCGCTGACGGCAAGGCGTCGGTTTACTTCTCCCCAACCGCGGACTGGAGCGGCAATACCGCGCTCACCTTCACCGCGGTCGACAATGCTGGTAAAGCCAGCGTCGAAACCACTGCCCCAGTGACAATCGCCCCGGTTACCGATACCCCGCACCTGGGCCTGCTCGGTGGCGGCGTTGTCAGCGCGATCAACTTCGACAGCGCCCCCATCGGCGGCTCCTGGAGCGTCGTCGCGGTTGGCGATGCCAATAACGCAGCCGGCACCAATCCGAATACCCAATGGCAGACCGGCAACGCCGACGGCAAGGTGGAAATCGGCCAAAGCAGCATTTACGGCGTAGAGACCCCAGGCAATAGCCAGGTCATCGAGCTGGAGAAAAACGCCGGCGACGACGCCAGCCTGTACACCATCATCAAAGCGGAAGGCGGCACCGCGTACACCATCTCGGTCGACTACTCGCCGCGTGCGGGCGCTGAGAACAGTTCGGTGATCGACGTGTTCTGGGGCGGCGTCAAAGTCGGCACCCTGGACACCACTGTCGTTGGCATGAAGACCTACACCTTCACCGTGCCGGTCACCGCTGACGGCGATGCCAAACTCGAATTTAAGGCCCCGGCCGGCGAGACCAACAACTCGCTTGGCGGCGTGCTGGACAACATCAGCGTTACCCAGGTGCTGAACGCTGGCCTGGAAGACCACGCGATCAAGTTGTCTGCGATTGACGCTTATGCGACCGACAAAGACGGCTCCGAGACGCTGAAGCTGGAAATCAGCGGTATTCCAGAAGGCGCGACCATTTCTGACGGCACGCCGGGCCACAGCTTCACGGCCACGGCTGACGTGCAAAGCATCGATATCAGCACCTGGAACAAGGGCACGCTGGTCTATAACCCGGTACCAAACGCCAATGGCCTGGTGAACCTCACCGTCACCGCCACTGCGCAGGATGGTGATGCGGCGCCTAAGTCCGAGTCGATTACGCTGCCGATTAACGTGATTGCGGTCAACGACCTGCCGGTGATTGATGTCGTAGCGAACCCTCTGGTGGAAGGCTCCGTGGCCGAAGGCACCGTTGCCGGTACCTTTACCGTCAGCGACGTTGAGACCCCGATTGCCGATCTGAAAGTGACCTTCACCGGCGACAGCAACAAAGATGGCTACTACACCCTCCTTGGCAACGCCGTGGTGTTGACCCTGGCGGGCGCGAACTTCGTCAATGCGGGTAACAAACTGCCTGCGATTGACTTGACCGTGACGGATGCCGATAAGGGCAGCTCGCACGATGCTGCAACGCCGGATGTGACGCTGATTAACGACCTGCCGACCATCGAAGTAACCGCCAATCCGTTGGTTGAAGACGCTGTCAGCAAAGACACCGTGGCGGGCTCGTTCACCGTGGGTGACGAGGAGACCCCAGTTGCAAACCTGGTGGTCACCTTCACCGGCGACAGCAATAAAGACGGTTACTACGCCATCGTTGGCAACAACGTTGTCCTGACTCAGGCCGGTGCTGACTTTGTTAATGCGGGCAATAAACTGCCAGCGTTCGATCTAACCGTGACTGATGCTGACAAAGGCAGCGCAACCGCCGCCGCTACTCCGGATGTGACGCTGGTCAACGACCTGCCGACCATCGAAGTAACCGCCAATCCATTGGTTGAAGACGCTGTCAGCAAAGACACTGTGGCGGGCTCGTTCACCGTGGGTGACGAAGAAACCCCAGTTGCAAACCTGGTGGTCACCTTCACCGGCGACAGCAATAAAGACGGTTACTACGCCATCGTTGGCAACAACGTTGTCCTGACTCAGGCCGGTGCTGACTTCGTCAACGCAGGGAACAAACTCCCAGCGTTTGACCTAACTGTGACTGATGCTGACAAAGGCAGCGCAACTGCCGCCGCTACTCCGGACGTGACGCTGGTCAACGACCTGCCGACCATCGAAGTAACCGCCAATCCGTTGGTTGAAGACGCTGTCAGCAAAGACACCGTGGCGGGCTCGTTCACCGTGGGTGACGAAGAAACCCCAGTTGCCGATTTGAAAGTCACCTTCACCGGTGACAGCAATAAAGACGGTTACTACGCCATCGTTGGCAACAACGTTGTCCTGACTCAGGCCGGTGCTGACTTCGTCAATGCAGGGAACAAACTCCCAGCGTTTGACCTGACTGTGACTGATGCCGATAAGGGCAGCGCAACCGCCGCCGCTACTCCGGACGTGACGCTGGTCAACGACCTGCCGACCATCGAAGTAACCGCCAATCCGTTGGTTGAAGACGCTGTCAGCAAAGACACTGTGGCGGGCTCGTTCACCGTGGGTGACGAAGAAACCCCAGTTGCAAACCTGGTGGTCACCTTCACCGGCGACAGCAATAAAGACGGTTACTACGCCATCGTTGGCAACAACGTTGTCCTGACTCAGGCCGGTGCTGACTTCGTCAACGCAGGGAACAAACTCCCAGCGTTTGACCTAACTGTGACTGATGCTGACAAAGGCAGCGCAACTGCCGCCGCTACTCCGGACGTGACGCTGGTCAACGACCTGCCGACCATCGAAGTAACCGCCAATCCGTTGGTTGAAGACGCTGTCAGCAAAGACACCGTGGCGGGCTCGTTCACCGTGGGTGACGAAGAAACCCCAGTTGCCGATTTGAAAGTCACCTTCACCGGTGACAGCAATAAAGACGGTTACTACGCCATCGTTGGCAACAACGTTGTCCTGACTCAGGCCGGTGCTGACTTCGTCAATGCTGGGAACAAACTCCCAGCGTTCGATCTGACCGTGACTGATGCTGACAAAGGCAGCGCAACTGCCGCCGCTACTCCGGACGTGACGCTGGTCAACGACCTGCCGACCATCGAAGTAACCGCCAATCCGTTGGTTGAAGACGCTGTCAGCAAAGACACTGTTGCGGGCTCGTTCACCGTGGGTGACGAAGAAACCCCGGTTGCAAACCTGGTGGTCACCTTCACCGGCGACAGCAATAAAGACGGTTACTACGCCATCGTTGGCAACAACGTTGTCCTGACTCAGGCCGGTGCTGACTTCGTTAACGCGGGCAACAAATTGCCAGCGTTTGACCTGACCGTGACTGATGCTGACAAAGGCAGCGCAACTGCCGCCGCTACTCCGGACGTGACGCTGGTCAACGACCTGCCGACCATCGAAGTAACCGCCAATCCGTTGGTCGAAGACGCTGTCAGCAAAGACACCGTGGCGGGTTCGTTCACCGTGGGTGACGAAGAAACCCCAGTTGCAAACCTGGTGGTCACCTTCACCGGTGACAGCAATAAAGACGGTTACTACGCCATCGTTGGCAACAACGTTGTCCTGACTCAGGCCGGTGCTGACTTCGTCAATGCTGGGAACAAACTCCCAGCGTTCGATCTGACCGTGACTGATGCTGACAAAGGCAGCGCAACTGCCGCCGCTACTCCGGACGTGACGCTGGTCAACGACCTGCCGACCATCGAAGTAACCGCCAATCCGTTGGTTGAAGACGCTGTCAGCAAAGACACTGTTGCGGGCTCGTTCACCGTGGGTGACGAAGAAACCCCGGTTGCAAACCTGGTGGTCACCTTCACCGGCGACAGCAATAAAGACGGTTACTACGCCATCGTTGGCAACAACGTTGTCCTGACTCAGGCCGGTGCTGACTTCGTTAACGCGGGCAACAAATTGCCAGCGTTTGACCTGACCGTGACTGATGCTGACAAAGGCAGCGCAACTGCCGCCGCTACTCCGGACGTGACGCTGGTCAACGACCTGCCGACCATCGAAGTAACCGCCAATCCGTTGGTCGAAGACGCTGTCAGCAAAGACACTGTGGCGGGTTCGTTCACCGTGGGTGACGAAGAAACCCCAGTTGCAAACCTGGTGGTCACCTTCACCGGCGACAGCAATAAAGACGGTTACTACGCCATCGTTGGCAACAACGTTGTTCTGACTCAGGCCGGTGCTGACTTCGTTAACTCAGGGAACAAACTCCCAGCGTTTGACCTGACCGTGACTGATGCCGATAAGGGCAGCGCAACCGCCGCCGCTACTCCGGATGTCACCTTGGTCAACGACCTGCCGACCATCGAAGTAACCGCCAATCCGTTGGTTGAAGACGCTGTCAGCAAAGACACTGTGGCGGGCTCGTTCACCGTGGGTGACGAAGAAACCCCAGTTGCCGATTTGAAAGTCACCTTCACCGGTGACAGCAATAAAGACGGTTACTACGCCATCGTTGGCAACAACGTTGTCCTGACTCAGGCCGGTGCTGACTTCGTTAACGCGGGCAACAAATTGCCAGCGTTCGATCTGACCGTGACTGATGCAGACAAAGGCAGCGCGAACGCCGCCGCTACTCCAGATGTCACCCTGGTCAACGACATCCCGGTTATCACCGTGGCTGCGACCACTATCGTGGAGAACAGCGCCAAAGTCGGCACTATCGCCGGTAGCTTCGTAGCAACTGACGAAGAAACCCCGACGGCCAGCCTGAAAGTTGATTTCACCACCGGCACCAATACTCAGGGTTACTACACTCTGTCCGGTACCAACGTTGTGCTGACGCAGAAGGGCGCGGACTTCGTCAACGCCGGCAACCAGTTGCCGAAAATTGACCTGACCGTCACCGACGCCGACAACGCCACTTCGCACAGCGACGCTCAGCCGGTCGTTACTTTGGTAAACGACATCCCGGTTATCACCGTGGCTGCGACCACCATTGTTGAGAACAGCGCCAAAGTCGGCACCATCGCCGGTAGCTTCGTAGCAACTGACGAAGAAACCCCGACGGCCAGCCTGAAAGTTGATTTCACCACCGGCACCAATACTCAGGGTTACTACACCCTGTCCGGTACCAACGTGGTGCTGACGCAGAAGGGCGCGGACTTCGTCAACGCCGGCAACCAGTTGCCGAAAATTGACCTGACCGTCACCGACGCAGACAACGCCACTTCGCACAGCGATGCTCAGCCGGTCGTTACTTTGGTCAACGACATCCCGGTTATCACCGTGGCTGCTACCACCATTGTCGAGAACAGCGCCAAAGTCGGCACTATCGCCGGTAGCTTCGTAGCCACTGACGAAGAAACCCCGACAGCCAGCCTGAAAGTTGATTTCACCACCGGCACCAATACTCAGGGTTACTACACCCTGTCCGGTACCAACGTGGTGCTGACGCAGAAGGGCGCGGACTTCGTCAACGCCGGTAATCAACTGCCGAAAATTGACCTGACCGTCACCGACGCCGACAACGCCACTTCGCACAGCGATGCTCAGCCGGTCGTTACTTTGGTCAACGACATCCCGGTTATCACCGTGGCTGCTACCACCATTGTTGAGAACAGCGCCAAAGTCGGCACCGTCGCCGGTAGCTTCGTAGCAACTGACGAAGAAACCCCGACGGCCAGCCTGAAAGTTGATTTCACCACCGGCACCAATACTCAGGGTTACTACACCCTGTCTGGCACTAACGTTGTGCTGACGCAGAAGGGCGCGGACTTCGTCAACGCCGGCAACCAGTTGCCGAAAATTGACCTGACCGTCACCGACGCCGACAACGCCACTTCGCACAGCGACGCTCAGCCGGTCGTTACTTTGGTCAACGACATCCCGGTTATCACCGTGGCTGCGGCTACCATCGTGGAGAACACCGCCAAAGTTGGCACCGTGGCCGGTAGCTTCGTTGCTACCGACGAAGAAACGCCTACTGCCAGCCTGAAAGTCACCTTCACCACCGGCACCAATACTCAGGGTTACTACACCCTGTCTGGCACTAATGTTGTGCTGACGCAGAAGGGCGCGGACTTCGTCAACGCCGGCAACCAGTTGCCGAAAATTGACCTGACCGTCACCGATGCTGACAACGCCACTTCGCACAGCGATGCTCAGCCGGTCGTTACTTTGGTCAACGACATCCCGGTTATCACCGTGGCTGCTACCACCATTGTCGAGAACAGCGCCAAAGTCGGCACTATCGCCGGTAGCTTCACCGCCACCGACGAAGAAACGCCTACTGCCAGCCTGAAAGTCACCTTCACCACCGGCACCAACGCGGACGGCTACTACACCCTGTCTGGCACTAATGTTGTGCTGACGCAGAAGGGCGCGGACTTCGTCAACGCCGGTAATCAACTGCCGAAAATTGACCTGACCGTCACCGATGCTGACAACGCCACTTCGCACAGCGACGCTCAGCCGGTCGTTACTTTGGTCAACGACATCCCGGTTATCACCGTGGCTGCGACTACCATCGTGGAGAACACCGCCAAAGTTGGCACCGTGGCCGGTACTTTCTCGGCAAGCGACGAAGAAACACCGGTCGCCCAACTGAAGGTCACCTTCACCACCGGCACCAATTCGGATGGCTATTACAGCCTGTCCGGCACCAACGTTGTGCTGACGCAGAAGGGCGCGGACTACGTCAACTCCGGTCATCAGTTGCCGAAGATTGACCTGACCGTCACTGACGCTGACGGCGCCAACTCACACAGCACTGGTCAGCCGACCGTGACGTTGGTCGACGACACTCCGATCGCCAGCAACGGCTACATCCAGGGCGACGAAGACACCCCGATCGAATTGACTTGGGCGACCTTCGGCGTCAGCGATGAGGACTCCACAAACCCGAAAGTGGTGTTCACCAGCCTGCCTGCCGGTTCCATCGAGTACTACTCCAACGGCGCGTGGGTCAAACTCAGCGCGACTGATCTGAAAACCGATACCTCTGCCGGTAAGTCGTTCAGCCAGGCGGACTTCGACGGCCACAACGTGCGTTACACCCCGGCAGCCAACGAATCGGGTGACAACACCTTCGTGGGCACAGGTGTGGGCAACAAGCAGACCGATTACACCCAGCTGCAATTCCAGGCTACTGACGGCAATTCCTACAGCGACACCAAGGTCATCACCGTGGATATCCACCCGGTGGCGGATGTGCCGGTTGTGACGGTTGGCGCGTTCGGCGCTGTTCCTACAGGCTTGGTCATTCAAACCTGGACTGGCGGCACTCTGCGCACTGATCTGGGGACCAACGGTAACGGTGTGGTCAATTCCAGCGATCTGATCCGTGTGATCGACGCCAAGACCGCTGCCAGCGCCGTCACCACGGGCGTGACCAGCAGCGTCAGCAACAGCAATGTGGCAGACGGTACCGCGACCAAAGTCTCCGGCCTGATTTACCTGGAAGCCGGCAAGAGCTACACCTTCACTGGTACGGCCGACGACAGCCTGGCAATCACCGTGGGCGGCAAGTTGGTTGCCACCGAGACGTGGAGCAAGGGCAGCGCGATTACCGGGTCGAGCTACACCCCGACCGAGTCGGGCTACTACACCCTGGATATCTACCACTACAACCAGGCAGGCGCGGGCAACTACGACGTCAATGTGTCGATCAACAACGGCGTGTCGATGTCCCTGGGCAACAGCGGCCTGCAGACCTACACCAGCGTGGACGCGTTGAAAGCCGCCGGTGCGGTGCTCGGCGATAGCCATATCGTCAACGGCGAAGGTTATTACACTGGCTACGTCTACAACCGTGGTCTGGAAGACACCGCGATCAAGGTCAGCCCGATCACTACCACGTTTGTCGACAACGACGGCTCGGAGTCGCACAAGGTGGAAATCAGCGGCTTGCCAGCCGGCACCGTGATTACCGACGGCAACACTGGGCACAGCATCACGTCGAACGGCAGCGGCACGCTCTACGATGTCAGCACCTGGAACCTGAAAACCCTGACCGTTACGCCGCTCAAGGATTCGACCGCCAGCTTCGACCTCACCGTGAAAGCCACGGCCACGGAGCTGAGCACTGGCGCTTCGGCGGTAACGACCGGCAAAGTGAGCATCGTGATCACTGCGGTCAACGACGCCCCAACCCTGGACCTGAGCACTGCTGACGGTGCTGTCGCTACCGGCTACAACACCGCGTACACCGAACGCAGCACCACGGGTGTGGCGATTACCGGCAGCGTGGCCATTGGCGACGTCGACAGCACGCAGATGCAAAGTGCGACCATCACCCTGAAAAACGCCAGTTCAGGCGATGTGCTGAGCTCCAGTCTGGTAGCGGTGGGTGGTACCTACAAAGGCATCACCGTGACCAGCGTCGGGACTGACGTCAGCGGCAAGATCGTGCTGACCCTGTCGGGCGTGGCGGATGCGGCGACCTACAAGACGCTGCTTGAGTCGTTCCAGTACTCCAGCACCAGCAAGTACCCGACGCTGGGCGACCGCATCATTGATGTCGCGGTGACTGACAATGAGGGTGGCAACAGCCTGAGTTCGTTGGCGGCAACGACCACCATCACGGTCAAGCCTCAGGTCTACACCCCTGTTACGGAAGGCGGCGCTGCGGTGGATACCATCGACCTGGGCTCCACCTCGACCCACAACATCGTGATTGGCGACAAAGGTGGCATCACCACCCCGGGCACCAACTACAACATCGCGTTCATCGTTGACACCTCGGGCAGTATCGGCTCGAGCGCGATGACTTCGATCAAGTCCCAGTTGTCGACCATCTTCGATACCCTGATCGCCAACGCCAAGTTGACCGGTTCGGGTGTGGTGAAAGTGTTGCTGGTGGACTTCGATACCAAGGTCGAATCGCAAGTGTCGGTCAACCTGGCTGACCAGGCGGCTGCCAAGGATGCGTTGCAGGCTGTGTTGAACAACATGAGCTCCAACTCGACAGACGTGACCAACTACCAGGACGCCTTCAACACTGCGACGGCCTGGTTCAAGAGCTCTGAAGCGACCAGCAACGCCAGTGCGAAGAACCTGACGTACTTCATTACCGACGGTGCGCCGAACGTCTACAACTACACGTACAACAACCCTACTCTTGGGGCGACCAGCCGCTACGGCGATACGGTTTACTTCGACAGCAAGGTCAATAGCAAAAACTACACCCTGGGCCAGTCCACTGAGGTCACCGCAACGATCTACGGCAAGACCCAGGTCATCGTTGACAGCGAAGGCAAGGTCTATTCGTACAACTCGTCCGGCACCAAGACTTTTGAAGGTTATGTCGTGTCCGACGGCCGCGGTGGTTTCGACGTGGCGGGGGCTGTCGGCAACAGCAGCTACTACTACGACTATCCGTTGGAAGCGGCCAAAGACGCTTACGCGGCGTTGATCACTGCGGTCAAGGGCGGGGTTGAGGTTCAGGCCATCGGCCTGGGCAACAGCGTCGACAAGGACATGTTGCAGAAGTACTTCGATACCGACAAAACGGTTAGCACGATCGACACCGCGAAGCTGGCGGACACCATTACCGGCCACACCGCCGATACCGGTGCCGACAACGTTTCCGGCGGTTCGGGCAACGACATCATCTTCGGCGACCTGATCAGCTACAAAGGCCAGGAAGGCAGCGCGGCACTCAAGGCATTCGCTGCCGAGAAGCTGGCGACCACGGTCGATCAGATCGACGACCGCACCTTGCATCAGTACATCACTGAGCATGTGCAGGACGTCGGTGCTTTGGCCAACGCGTCGAACATCTACGGCACCAACGATGGCGGCGACACCCTGATCGGCAACGCCGGCGATGACATCCTGTTCGGCCAGGGCGGTAACGACACGCTCTCCGGCGGCGCAGGCAATGACATCCTGGTGGGCGGCAAGGGCAACGACATCCTCACCGGCGGCGCGGGTGCCGATACCTTTGTGTGGCTCAAAGGCGACACCAACACCAACGGTGGCTTTGATCGCATCACTGACTTCAAACACGGTGAAGGCGACAAGCTGGACCTGTCCGACCTGCTGCAAGGCAATAACGACACCAACCTGTCGAGCTACCTGAGGCTGACCACGGATGCGTCGGGCAACTCGACGCTGAGCGTGAGCAGCACCGGGTCGTTCACCGGCACCAGTGGCGGCACGGCTGATGTCACGATCAAAGTGGATGGCGCCAGTTGGGGCTCGGGTTCCGCCGCGATCAATAGCCTGATCGCCGGTGGCGACTTGACCGTCAAGCACCACGACTGATCACCATGGGGGCGGCAATCTTTAGGGATTGGCGCCCCCATGGCATCCGCTTCGGCGAAATGTGTGTAATCTCTGTGGGAGCCGTGTGCGGCGCCTGCAGGGATTTTTTATTGGGAGAGGGCTGATGTTCTACGTGCTACGCGATCAATACAACGCTTTGGTGCGTGTCGAGGCGCAGGCCTTCGCTGAAGCCACTGAGACGCTACCGGCTGACCATCACGAGATCCAGGCGTGGTTTGCCGACGATGAGATCGAGACCAGCCTCAAGCAGCTCAAGAGCAGTGACCTTGAGATGATCCGCGTACTGGACGACTTGATTCAGGTGCTGATCACCAAGAACGTAATGAGCATCACCGACTTGCCGCCGGCGGCGCAGACCAAGTTCCTGGAACGCACCCAGGCCCGGGCGGCGCTGGGCGGTTTGAGCGAGCTGATCAATGATGATGAAACCGGCCTGATTTGACGCGCACCTCCTTCACGGCTTAACCGTCAAGGAGGCGTGATTATTCTGTGCTCCACTTCCAGGGCGCCGGTTCACCGACCAGTTGGCCTTGCACCCCTTCAATCCCCATCTCGCGGATCACCCGCAACTCACCCTCGGTTTCCACGCGCTCGGCAATCAGCGGCAGATCAATGCTGTGGGCTGCTCGCTGGATGGCCTCGATAAAGAAGCGCTTGTGGCTTTCCTGGTCAATGTCGCGGATGTAACTGCCGTCGATCTTGAGGTAGGCCAGGCCCAGATGCGCGAGGTTACCGATCATGCTGAAGCGCCCGCCGAAGCGTTGCAGGCCAAGGCTGTAGCCCAGACCGCGCATGCGCCGGATCAGGCGTTCCAGTTGTGCCTGTTCGGGGACTTGCTCCTCGCCGATTTCCAGGGTCAGGCGCTCGCCCAGCAACGGGTGTTGCGACAGGCGCTCGAACATGTGCTCCAGGGCTTGCGGGTCGTTCAGGGTAGCCGCCGACAGGTTCAGTGCGACCGATTGGTTGTGCTGGCCCAAGTGTTTGATCACCAGATCGAGCATTACCTGGTCGAGCCGCGCGGTCCAACCGAAGCGCTCCAGCCACGGTAGGAAATGCCCGGCGGCGATGGTCTGGTCCTGATTGTCGAGCAAGCGCGACAGCACTTTGTAATGCAGGACCTGGCGGGTATCGCTGCTGCTCACCACCGGCTGGAAGAACAGGCGGAAGCGACCCTGGCTCAGCGCATTGTCGAGCAAGGTGTGCCAGCTGTGCGGGTCGTCACTGACGGTGTCGAGGGTTTGATGTGACAGGCAGACCCAGCTTTGCAGGCTGTTGGCTTCGGCCTGGGTGAGCGCTTGGTCAGCCAGCATCAGCAGGTCTGCCGAGGCGTCGCCGGGGTTGTAAGGGGCCAGGCCGATGTGGGCCACGGTGGGCATGTCGGTGGCGCCGGTTTCGTGCAGGCTTTGCAAGGTGGTTTCCAGTTCCTGGGCCAACTGCACTGCTTCGTCGCGCACCAAGCCTGGCGCGAGCACGGCGAACTCGCCACCCCGGCTGCGGGTGATCAGGTTATTGGTTTCCGGGTATTTGGCACAGGTACGCACCAGTTGTTGGCTGACGGCTTGCAGCAACTGGTCGGTGCGTTGCCCGCCCAGACGCTGATTGAGGCCGCCCAGGTCGTTGACCCGCAACATCAGCAGGTAGCCTGAACTGGACTCCTCCATGTTGCTGACCCGCGATTGCAACTGCATCTCGAAATAACGACGGTTCGCCAGGCCGGTCAGGCTGTCCTGGTAGGACTCCACCCGCAGCTTCTCGCTGCGTTCGGTCTGCTCGTGGAACAGTGCCTTGAGTTTCTCCACCATCTGGTTCATGGCCTGCACCACGCGGCGTAATTCCGGGGTGCGGGGCAGGTCGGGCAAGCTGAGGAACTCACGACGCGCGATGGCGTGGGACTGCTCGACCATATAGTCCAACGGTTTCAGCTGGCGACGCAGCAACAGCGCGCCCAGCACTGCACTCGCGGCGCCGCAGATCAACAGCCAACCCAGGCTGCCGAGCGCGCTTTGCCAGAGTTTGGCCAGGGCAAACATCGGGTGACTGACCACCTCAACCCGCGCCGCCTGCTGCCAGCCACGGCTGACAATGGCATCGCCGCCAGCCGGCGCGAGGCCGATCATCTTCACGAACCAAGCCGGAACGCTGCTGGCATCCGGCTCGGCGGCACGCTCCACCAGTACCTGGTCGTTGCTCAGGTCCACCACACGAATGCTTGCGTAGTAGCCACTGTCAAAGATCGAGCTGACCATCAGTTCGGTCATCGCCGGGTCATCGATGTTCGGCGTCAACGACAGGGCCAGCGCCGTGGCCGCGTCCTGCGCGTGGGAGCGCAGTTGGTTGACGTACTGGGTACGCGAACTCTCAAGGCTGACGAAGAAGCTACCGCTGAACGCGACCACCAGGAACACGCAGATAGCGATCAGCAATTGTTTGAACAGTGACATCGTAGCTCCTGTTAATTATCCGAACTGGCCGGAAACCCTTCAGCGGTCATTTTTTTCAAGACATCCTGCCAACGTGACAGGCGCTTGGTGTCACCGACTTTTTTGTTGCCCGCCGCGCCGGTCAACCACAGCCCTTCACCGTTGAACGCGTACACCGGCAGCAAATCGGCGCGCTGGCTGGCGGGCAAAATGGCGTCCATCAGGCTGTCCAGTACCAAGGGCATGGCTTCGGGGCTGGCATAGTACGTCAGCACCATGTGCGCGCGATTCTGGCGTAACGCTTTAACGTAGGTAATGCGCAGTTTTTCGGCGGGGACGCCCAAGTGACGCAGGCTGAAGTACTTGGCGATGGCGTAGTCTTCGCAGTCGCCTGCGCCTTTCCACAGGGACTGAATAGGGGTCGCCCAATAATCAATCTCGTGCCACAGGTCGATGTCTTCCTCGTAGCGCAACTGGCGGTTGAAGAACAGATTCACCACTTTGAGCTGCTCGGTCTCACCCACTTGCTTCTGCGTTGACAGCAATTGCTGCCATGCATCAATGCGCTGACGCCCGGGGCCCAGTGGCCCGTAAAGCGACTCGGCGCGGCGGCTGATTTGGCTGAAATCCCAGTCGGCGAGCAAATCGCCCAGCAGGCCGCCACCCAGCAACAGCGTGATGGCGAGGCCGTACAGAATCCGAGGGAATTTAAAGCGTATCGCCACTGCGATTACCCAAGCTTGCAGCATTGAAGGTGCGGCAATGGTGCGGTGATAGCGGGTAAAAAACAATGGCACGATGAAATCACTGCCAGTGAATTGTAGTAAAAGTACGTCAGTAAATTGGCTGTTTTCCGCTCGTCTGAAAGGGCGGTGGTAATTTCATCAAAATAATGACACTTCTTTAACGCTGTCACAGAATGAAGCCATGAGAACGCCTACAAAAAGACCTGCGGCGAAGCCATACCTTGCCGACCTTTTCACGTCTTTATATGGCGCCGTGAAGGAGCTCCGGCCATGAGCCGCACTGATGATCTATTTGCCCTATTCGGCAAGAGCGTTTCCCGTGATCCCAAGGGAAGAAACGCTCGCCTGCATTTTTTCGGCAGCGTTCCCTTCGACGATGGCACTCGGGTGAACCATAAAGATGGCTCGCGCATGAGTACTCATGCGTCCCACGCCAATGAACATCATCACAATGAGCCACTGACCACGCTACGCCCGACGGTAGTGGCGCTGGTGTCCATCAATGGTGGTGTTGGCCGCAGTACGCTGGCCACGGCACTGAGCAGCGGTTTGCAGCGCCTGGGTGAGTCGGTCGTGGCATTGGACCTGGATCCCCAGAATGCTTTGCGCCAGCACTTTGGTGTTGATCATGAGCTACCCGGTGTGGGTCGCAGTAGTCTGCTCAACGCGCCATGGAGGACCATCCTGCAATCGGGTTTTGCCGGTTGCCAGGTGATTCCCTTTGGCGACACCGACACCCAGCAAAAGGAAAACCTGCAACGCTGGTTGACGCGCGAGCCGAAGTGGCTGACCCAGCGCCTGTCGGCATTGGGGCTGAGTGAACGGCACACAGTCATCGTCGATACCCCCGCAGGTGACAACGTTTATCTCCATCAAGCACTGAGCGTGGCTGACATCGTGCTGGTCGTCGCCCAACCGAATGCCGCTTGCCTCGGCACCCTGGACCAATTGGATGAGTTGCTGGCGCCTCATCTTGAGCGTGAGCGTCCACCGCGTTGCCACTTGGTGATCAACCAACTGGACGAAAACTCGACGTTCAACCTGGAAATGCTCGACGCCTTCAAGTTGCGCCGAGGTGAGTACCCGCTGGAAGTCGTGCACCGTGATCCGGCGATCAGCGAAGGCTTGGCATTTTCTACGGACCCTTTGGACAACACGGCGACGAGCCTGGCCGGTGACGATATCACCGACCTTTGCCGGTTATTGATCGCTCGCAGAAAACGCGTTTAAAGCGCGGTTTATACGCTTACCTCCAGATGCTTATGCACAATCGGTTGGATGCAGTTGTGATGAAACAGCCATTTTGTGGAGCGGTTCTCAACACAGTGCAACTGCCTGTTTTACGTGCGTTTTATTGTGTGAACAAAAAATGAACAGCGTGGCTTTTGGTCCGCAGCGTAGAGCGCTACAGGGTCTGTAACGAATTCATCAACAGAGTTATCCACAGGTTGGGGTGCGACAATTTCGCCCTTTAATCGCGCTCGGCGAGCACCATCAAGTTGCGCGGCGTTAACGCCGGGTCGCAAAAGCTGCCGACCTCAACCCTGTAGCCACGTTCGCTGAGAAACAGTGCCCGATCCAGCACCAGCCATAACTCCAGCGGGCGCCGAAACAGACCACGCACCAACTCCAGGTTCCTGACCTCGGCCAAGCGCTGCCAACCATGGGCCTCCAACGCCGCCCAGTCTTGTTCGCCTGTGGATAACCCTTTGAGGCGTGCCAGTTCGCGGCAGTAGTCAGCGAAGGGTTTGTCCAGCCAGTGGGTGGGCAGGGACGGGGTAGGCAGGTACTCGTCGCAGCCGCGTAACAGGCGTTGCAATTGATCGAAGCCGAGGCGCCGGGCCATGGAGGTGTCCCGTTGCAGGCGCACGCGTTTGCCGGCGGTGACGGTCTCGCTGAGGGGCAGGCCGAGGTCGTCGAGCGACAACAACAAGGTGGAAGCGCGGCCCGCGTCGGACAGCGGCTGGTAGGTATTCCCCTGGATGCGGTTATAGCAGCACGGCGCCAGTGCCAGTTGCTTGCAGCCGGCGGCGCTGGCCACTTGCAGCAGGCGTACATGCAGGTCGCCGCAGGCATGCAGGGCCACGGGGGTGTGTTCGGCGCTTATGGCTACATCCGCCATCACGTCTTGCAGACGATGGGTGACGGGCAGGCCGTGGTGCTCGCTCAAGGCTTGGCCCGAAGCGATCAAGGCCGGGTCGTATTCCAGGCAGGTCAGCTGCTGGCCTGTGTGCAGCAGGCGGCGGCCAAGGTGGCCTTTGCCGGCGCACCAGTCCAACCAATGCCGGGGTGTTTGCGCAAACTGCAGCGCCGCGCCGAAGGCTTCGATCTGTTGCCATTTGCGGCCGGGCACATCGACATTCAGGCGGTGCGCGGCGGGTTGCAAGGGCTGCGTTGGTAACTTATCCACAGTGCTGAGTTGCAGCGCCTGGGATGCGAACTGTGGAAAAGGTGCGGGGGCGAGCAGGCCATGGGGCTGGTTGTGATTGGCTTCGGCATCGGCCAACGAGCGTTGGCGCAGCCACTGGGCCAGTTCGGGGTATTCGTTTTCCCAAGGCAACTGGCGCTGAGTAAAGGGCCGTGGTCGCCACAGCCCTTGATGCTCGATCAGAAACGCATCCAGCGCCCGGAAGCGCGCTTCAACGTCCCTGGCAGGCATCGACGCGCAGCCAGCGTTCCAGCAGTTTGAAGCCGCGTACCAGCAGGAACGAGATCAATAGGTAGAACACACCGGCGGTGAAGAACATTTCCACCGTCAGGTAGTTGCGCGCAATGATCGTGCGGGCCATGCCGGTCAGTTCCAGCAGGGTCACGGTGCTCGCCAGTGAACTGGCCTTGAGCATCAGGATCACTTCGTTGCTATAGGCCGGCAAACCGATGCGCGCCGCGCGGGGCAGGATGATATAGAACAGCGTTTTGGGCTTGGACATGCCCAGCGCTCGGGCTGCTTCAATTTCCCCAGGTGGAATGGCCTGGATGGCGCCGCGCAGGATCTCGGCGATATAGGCTGCGGTGTGCAGTGTCATGGTGGCGGTGGCACACCAGAACGGGTCGCGCAGGTACTTCCACATGAAGCTTGAGCGGATGCTGTCGAATTGGGCCAGGCCGTAATAGACCAGAAACAACTGCACCAGCAGCGGCGTGCCACGGAAGAAAAAGATGTAGGCGTAGGGCAGTGAGCGCACATACCAGCGCTTGGATGAGCGCGCGATACCCAGCGGGATGGCCAGGATCAACCCGAGGATCACGGCAATGCTCACCAGTTCCAGGGTCAGGATGGCGCCCTGGATAAACTTCGGCAGCCACTTGATGATGACTTCCCATTCCATTACGTCGTCCTCACGAAGCCGCGGGCGGCGCGTTTTTCCAGGAAGTGCATAGCCACCATCGACAGTGAGGTCAGGCCCAGGTAAATGAACGCGGCGACCAGGTAGAAGGTGAAAGGCTGTTTGGTGACGGTTACGGCGATCTGCGCGTGGCGCATGATTTCTTCGAGACCGATGACCGTGACCAGCGCGGTGTCCTTCATAAGGATCAGGAACAGATTGCCCAGCCCCGGCAGGGCGATGCGCCACATCTGCGGCATGATCAAGCGGGTAAAGATCCGAAACTTCGACAGGCCCAGTGCCACACCGGCTTCGCGGTGGCCCTTGGGGATGGAGATGATTGCGCCGCGCAGTACTTCGGTGGCGTAGGCACCGAAACACAGCCCCAGCGCAATGACGCCGGCGGCAAAGGCGCTGAGGGACAGGTCGGGAATGTCGAGCAACTCACCCAGTGAGCGCATGGCGTTGATCGTGCCGAAGTAAATCAGCAACACCCACAGCAGTTCCGGCACGCCGCGAACGATTGTCGAGTAGGTACCGCCCAGCCATTGCAGCGGCTTGTACGGCGAAGTCTTGGCCAAGGCACCGGCGAGGCCGAGTACCAGCCCCAGGCATAACGCCGTGAGCGCCAGTTTGACGGTCATCAGCGCGCCGGCGGCGAGCGCGGGGCCGAATCCGTAGAGATCGAAATTCATGGTGTTTTCATATCGCGGCAGGCATTGCTGGAAGCCGACGCGCTCAAGTGAGCGCGTCGGGCAGACCGTTCAGGTCATTCGATGCTGAACGGGAAGTACTTGTCGTTGATTTTCTTGTAGGTGCCGTCTGCCTTGATCTCTGTCAGGGCTTTGTTCAGGCGCTCGCGCAGTGGGTCGCCCTTGCGCACGGCGATACCGATCTTGTCGCTTTCTACAACCGGGTCGCCCTTGAACTCGTAGGCGGAACCGTCTTTGCTCTTGAGCCATTCGTACTGCACGTACTTGTCGGCGAGGATGCCGTCGAGGCGGCCGGACGTCAGGTCGAGGTAGGCGTTTTCCTGGGTGTCGTACAGCTTGGCTTCGGTGTCCGGCAGCTTGTCTTCCAGATAGGTACCGGCCAGGGTTGCACGCTGTGCACCGATGACTTTGCCCTTCAGATACTCGGCGTCAGTTTTGAAGTCCGCAGTGGCTTTAGGTGCGATGAACTGTAGCTTGTTGGAGTAGTACGGGTCGGTGAAGTCGACGGCTTGCTTGCGTTCATCGGTGATGGACAGTGAGGACACCAGGAAGTCGAACTTCTTGGCGTTCAGGGCCGGGATAATGCCGTCCCAGTCGGACACATACACTTCGCACTTCTCGACTTTCATCTTGGCGCACAGGGCGTCGCCGATGTCTTTGTCGAAGCCGACGACGTTGCCGCTGGCGTCTTTATTGTTGAAAGGTGGGTAAGCCGCTTCGATCCCCATCTTCAAGGTTTCTGCCATGGCCGTGGCGCTGAACGCCATCGAGACGGCCGCGGCCAGAAGGAATTTTTTATAGTTCTGCATGCATGTTGCTCCGTTAGCGGTTGCTGGACATGAATTGTTTGCAGCGCGCCGAAAGCGGGTTTTCAAACACCTGCTGTGGCGATCCTTGCTCTTCGATCAGGCCTTGGTGGAGGAACACCACTTCACTGGACACTTGGCGGGCGAAGCCCATTTCATGGGTGACCAGCAGCATGGTGCGGCCCTCTTCGGCCAGCGCGCGGATCACATTAAGTACTTCCTGAACCATTTCCGGGTCAAGGGCAGAAGTGGGTTCGTCGAACAGGATGACTTTGGGCTGCATCGCCAGGGTACGCGCGATGGCTGCCCGTTGTTGCTGGCCGCCGGACAATTGCGCGGGGTAGGCGTGGCGCTTGTCGGCGATGCCGACCTTGTCCAGCAGGGCCTCGGCCACTTCTATTGCCTCGGCCTTGCTCTGGCCGAGCACACGGCGGGGGGCCTCGATGATGTTGTCGAGGATGCTCATGTGTGGCCACAGGTTAAAATTTTGAAATACAAAACCGATTTCGCTGCGCAACCGGTTGATCTGCTTGCCGTCGGCGGCCATCAGTTCGCCGTTTTTCGCGGCCTTGAGCTTGAGTTCTTCGCCGGCCACCAGGATCTGGCCCTGGTGTGGGTTTTCCAGCAGGTTGATGCAGCGTAGGAACGTGGACTTGCCGGAACCGGAGGAACCCAGGATCGAGATCACATCGCCGTCGCGAGCGGTCAGCGAGATACCTTTGAGTACCTCCAGCTCACCATAGCGTTTGTGCAAGTTGCGGATTTCAAGCGCGGGCGTGGCCTCGGCCATGTGCGGTCCTCATTGTGTTCATTGCATTCCTGCTGTTGGGCCGCCTTCCTGGCGAGGCGCCAAGCTAGCATAGCGTCTTGATGGCAGCCAACAGCGTGGCCGGCGGTAAATGGGGCGTGTGCGGCAGGGTGTCGCATCGGCACAGCAGCGTGTCGCGCCCTCAACAACCGAACAACCGTTTGAACCCGATAAACCGCAGGCTTTGCGTAAAAAAGGGCGCGATGGTGCCAGCTTTGGCCGGGTGTTGGAAGGGTTAAACGGGCAAACGGTACCCATCGGCCCCTTTATGGCGCGTCACGTACTTTTTGTGTGTGTTTTTGGTGCGCTTGTTCGTCTTGAATGTGAGTCGCACGGTAACGCTATAGCGGAATGCCATTGTTCTCAATGACTTGCGACGACTGTCGAATCGTCCTACAGCCCGCGTCAATTGCGACTTCGTAACATTTTGGCGCAAATCTTGCGTAAAAAATAAAGAACGCCCTGTTGGTTTCTTTTCACGAAGAAGACACCAGGCCGGGTGGACCGTTTTCGCAATTCCTCGCAAAGGTGTGTCAATGAGTAGTACGCAAAGCTCCAATGACCTCGAACAGGGGCTCAAACCGCGTCACGTCACCATGCTGTCGATTGCCGGCGTTATTGGTGCCGGTTTGTTTGTTGGCTCCGGCCACGCGATTGCTGCCGCCGGCCCGGCCGTACTGCTGGCGTATGCCGCTGCGGGTACGCTGGTGGTATTGGTGATGCGCATGCTGGCCGAAATGGCCGTTGCCTCGCCGGACACCGGTTCGTTTTCCACCTACGCCGACCGTGCGATTGGTCACTGGGCCGGTTTCACCATTGGCTGGCTGTACTGGTGGTTCTGGGTGTTGGTGATTCCGTTGGAAGCCAACGCTGCTGCGACCATCCTCCACGCTTGGTTCCCTGATGTGGCCATCTGGGCCTTTACGCTGATCATCACGTTGCTGCTGACCGCGACCAATCTGTTCAGCGTGAAGAACTACGGTGAGTTCGAGTTTTGGTTTGCGCTGATCAAAGTCGTAGCGATCGTGGGTTTTGTGATCCTCGGCTTGGCGGCGATTTTCGGCTTCCTGCCGACCAGCCAGGTCAGCGGCGTTTCGCACCTGTTCGACACCCAAGGCTTTATGCCCAACGGCATGGGCGCAGTACTGGCGGCCATCCTTACCACCATGTTCTCGTTCATGGGTACCGAGATCGTCACTATCGCCGCGGCGGAATCGAAGAACCCAGGCCAGCAAATCACCAAGGCCACCAACTCGGTGATCTGGCGGATTGGTTTGTTCTACCTGTTGTCGATTTTCATCGTCGTGTCCCTGGTGCCGTGGAACGATCCGACACTGGCGGCGGTAGGTTCCTACCAGACCGTGCTGGAACGCATGGGCATCCCGAATGCCAAGCTGATCGTCGATCTTGTGGTGCTGGTTGCCGTGACGAGCTGCCTGAACTCGGCGCTGTACACCGCGTCGCGCATGCTGTTCTCCCTGGGCCGTCGCGGTGACGCCCCGGCAGTGGCCAAGCGCACTAATAAGAGCGGCACGCCTTACTGGGCTGTGTTGCTGTCTACTGGTGCTGCGTTCCTGGCGGTCTTTGCCAACTATGTGGCACCGGCAGCGGTGTTCGAATTCCTGCTGGCCAGCTCCGGCGCCATCGCGTTGCTGGTGTACCTCGTCATCGCTGTGTCGCAACTGCGCATGCGTCAGAAGCGTACGGCGGCGGGCGAGAAAATCGTCTTCAAGATGTGGCTGTTCCCTGGCCTGACCTACGCGGTGATGGTGTTTATTGTGGGGACGCTGACGATCATGCTGTTCCAGGAAGCGCACCGGGTCGAGATTATCGCGACCGGCGTTCTAAGCTTGCTGGTAGTGGCGGCGGGGTTGTTTGTGTCGAGCCGTCGCAAGGCGCAGAGAGCAGGCGCTGCGGTGCTTAACTAACCGCAGTCCCCATGTGGGAGGGGGCTTGCCCCCGATAGCGGTGCGTCAGTCGACATCTAATTGACTGAAAACACGCTGTCGGGGGCAAGCCCCCTCTTACATTTTGTTTTGCATCAGTCCTGGGAAGTCGCCAGCGCCTGGGATGCGGCGACGTAATCCGCCTGGAACTGCGGCGACTCGACCCACGCCAGTGCGGCGGCTTCATCGTCGCTGTCCGTGGCCCACTGCCGATATTCGATCAGCGCTGCCAGGATGAAGTCGGTGGCTTCTTCTTCACCTTCCTGTTCCAGCACCAGCGCCAGCAGCGGGTGGGCCAGGAATGCCGCGCACAACGCCTGTTGGCTGGTCTCGCCAGCGACGCGCATCTCCTCAAACAGCTCAGTCAAATCGACCGACTCTAGGTCAATGCGACTGTCATCGCCTGCAAACGCATCCGGCTTGGTCGCTACGGCGCGCTGAGTGCGGTTTTGCTTAGCCTTGGTCTTTGCCCGCTGGGCACGTTTTTGCTGCTTGTTCGGCGAAGCCATGGGCTCGACATCCTAAGGTTCTGGATCTGGGTGGGGTATTGAAGCGCAGGTTGGAGGAAATCCCAAGGGCATCCTCAGAATTGGCGGCGTTGGCGCGTCGTTACGCTCATGGCTTCTGCGGTTGTTGTGAACGGGTAGTGCGGGTCGACCCTGTGCGAGTAGGCGCATAAGCTGGTGCCTTCGCAATTTTCTCGAGCGCCTTCATGTCCCGCGACACCCTCGAACACAACCAGATCCCAATCTACTTTGTCGCCATCCTGCTGGCTGCCGTCGTCGGCCTGTTCGCGCCCCAATCCGCCCACAACCTCAACGTATTGATCACCCCCGTCATCGCAGTGCTTATGTACGCGATGTTCCTGCAAATCCCCTTTCTGGACCTGCGCGAGGGCTTGAGCAACAAGCGCTTCCTGTCGGCGTTGTTGTTGGCCAATTTCATTCTGGTGCCGCTGCTGGTGTGGGCATTGACCCGTGGCCTGGTGGAGCGCCCGGCGTTGCTGGTGGGCGCGTTGTTGGTGTTGCTGACGCCGTGCATCGATTATGTGGTGGTGTTTACCCATATCGGCAAAGGCGATTCGCGGTTGATGCTGGCGGCGACGCCGGTGCTGTTGTTACTGCAGCTGGCGCTGTTGCCGGTGTACCTGGGGTTTATGCTGGGCGCGCAGTCCGAAGTAGTGGTTGCGGTGGGACCGTTTGTTCAAGCCTTTGTAGAGTTGATCGTGGTGCCGATGGTGCTGGCGGTGCTCACGACGTCCCTGGCGCGGCGCTACGCAATTATCAATGCGTGGAATAACGCCTGGGCATGGTTGCCGGTACCCGCCATGGCGCTGGTGCTGTTCGTGGTGATCGGCTCGCAAGTCACCTCGGTGGTGCGCGATATCGGCCTGTTGGTGCCAGTGATTCCGGTCTATCTGGGCTTTGTGCTGCTGGCGCCACTGATGGGGATGCTGGCGGCGCGGCTGTTCGCGCTGCCGGCGGTCACGGCGCGGGCGGTGACGTTCAGCGCATCCACGCGCAATTCGCTGGTGGTATTGCCCCTGGCGCTGGCCCTGCCTGAAGACGTACGGGGGTTGGCCGCCACGGCGGTGATCCTGCAGACCTTGGTCGAGTTGGTGGCTGAGTTGATCTACGTGCGCCTGATCCCATGGGCGGTGTGGCCCGCAGGTCGGTAGCTGGGTGAATGTTCAGGTCTGTTCAGGCGATGTTCAGGGGCGTGCTCGGCACCATTAAGTCAGCGCTCCTCACCTGACAGGCCTACCGATGGATCAACGCAACCGTTTTCGCCTGGAATCCCTGGGCATTTTCCTGTTTGCCTTGCTGCTCTTTACCCTGGGGATCTGGGATCAACAGCCCCAGGGATTTGACGGACGTTGGGCGCTGTTCCTGCAAGAAATGTTTCGCCATGGTGCGAGCCTTTTTCCCACGACCTACGGTCAGCCCTACGCGGACTACCCTGGCACCGCTACCTTCTTCAGTTTTGTGTTTGCCCGGTTATTCGGTGCGCCCAATCACCTGGCGAACGTACTGCCCACCGCACTGGCGTCTGCTGGGGTGATTGCGCTGCTCTATCGCCTGCTGGTTCCTGCGAGTCGGCAGTGGGCGCTGCTCTCCGTTTTGTTGACCCTGCTCACCACTCAACTGCTGGAAAAGTCTCGTTCGGTTTGCCTGGATCAGATGGTGGCTTTGCTCTGCGTTGGCAGTTTCTACCTGCTGCACAGTGGCGAGCGCCTGGGCTCGCGATTGAGGCAGTTGGCGGTGTTCCCGCTGTTCATCTTCGGCTTCGCCATACGTGGGCCATTGGGGTTGATTGAGGTCTGCGGCGTGGTGTGTGTGTATTGGGCGCTTGGTAATCCGGGGCAACGGGTCAGGCAGGTGCTGATTCACGGCCTGGTTGGTCTGGCGTTGTTGGCGGTCTGTTGGTGGCTGCTGATAAAGCTGGCGCGCGTCAGTGGTGGTGATGGGTTCGCCGAAGAGGTGTTCAGGATGCAAGTGGGCGGGCGCCTGGATGAAAGTGGCGAGCCGTTCTATTTCTATCTTCAACTGAGTTTGTACCGTTACTTCCCTGTGGTGCCGTTGGCGCTGGCCACGCTGGTTGCGTTGCGTCATCGCTGGCGTGAACGGTTTGATGAGCCCGTGCAATTGGTTGTGCGGCTAGGCGCTTGCGGCCTGATGATTTTGATTGGGTTGTCGGTGCCGCACTTCAAGCGCGCCTATTACATTCTGCCCATGGTGCCGATGTTTGCGGCTGTCGCGGCCTATGGGCTCCTCCAGGCGCAAGGCTGGCTTGGCGGCGTGCGTCGATGCTATGAGGGGCTTGTCGCGGCGCTACCGGCGTTGTGTGTGGTTGTAGTATTTGTCTGTCGGCATGGGTGGCAAAAGCACGGTTACTGGCCAGACGTTTCGCTGCCGTTGTGGGTGGGCGTGCTGGTGGTGCTGCAAGTCGCTGCGTTGATCGCCTGGCGGCGTATTGCGCGGCTGGTGTCGCTCAGCTTGATTGCATTGGTGGCGCAGTGGTTGCTGCTGGTGGTCGTGGTGGAGCCGGCCAAGGACTTACAGTTCGATACCCGGCAGTTTGTCAGCCAGGTTGAAGCGCTGCGTGCCACGCGGCCGGGCCCGCTGGTGTTTATCGACCTCGGTCGGGATACCTGGGCGGTGCGTTACATGATGAACCTGGATCACGACGAGCAACCGGTGTTCATTGGTGGTCATGAGCTTGAACAATTAGCTCGTGTGCATCGGCCAGCCTGGGTGGTCGTGGCGCGCAAGGAGGTCGCACTGCTGGCGGGGACGTCGCTGGAGCATCAGCCTCCCGACTTTGAAGGACGGTTGAACGACAATCCGTTGCTGGTGTTCTTGTTGCAGTGAGTCAGCCGGTCAGCAAAAAGCCTGCATTCAGCAGGCTTTTTGTCGGATACGGTTTCCGCCTTCGATTACGCGGCTTCCAGCTGTGGGATCTGCATGCCGATCTTCGCCGACGCGAAGTTCATATCGCCACTGGCAATGGATTGAGCCTTGAAGCCTTGGCCGATGAGATCCTTGATGTAGAGCTTGTTGTAGATGAACGCAAAGACGATGTTGCTAAGGCCCATGGTCACCATCGCAATGACGAACTGGATCACGCCATATTTCACGTCGCCGCGAAACAGTGCCGGGAAGCAACCGAAAAAGAAGGTTGTCCACGAAAAACCGACTGGAGCTTCCTTCATCGCGCCCGTATTCGGGTTTTTGAAAATGATCGATGTGTATGCCATTTGTTTCTCCATGTGCCCGTATGAGTAAGCGATACGCTGGGCTGCGCATCGCCGGATGATGTGTCCTTGTGCCGCTGCGCTTGCGTGCGCTCCCTCACCGCTTGGGCGTGACCCTGGGCTGTGTTGAGGTGGGGGAGAGAGGCTGCAGCGTGTAGAGGGAGGCTCGTGGGGATACAGGATCCGCCGTCGTTGCCTACTCCGATACTAGGTGGCATTGGCTGACGGGTTACAGGAGGGATGCATCCGCATACTGTTAATCGCCTACCTTGGCACATTTTGAATCATATCATAGCGCTACTAGTGCGCGGCGTAACGAAGAGGCGGGTTAGGAGGTTAAATCTTGGGCAACAAAAAACCCGCACTTGGCGGGTTTCTTGTGTATTTCAGATGACGTTTGCACCACCTGAAACTAATTAGTGGTGCCCAGAGACGGAATCGAACCGCCGACACGGGGATTTTCAATCCCCTGCTCTACCGACTGAGCTATCTGGGCAACGGGGCGCATTAAACTGGTTTTTCAGGGGGTCGTCAAGCAAGTTTTCAAAAAATATTTAATTATTACCGTCGCTTACGTGCCGACCCCGGTTTTTGATCAATTATTGAGCAGGTGGTACGTAGCCGTCGGCCTTGGCGTAATCCTCGCCGGAAAAGAACTTGTCCATCTCGCCCGCAAGGTATTTACGATCTTCTGCGTTCATCATGTTCAGGCGTTTTTCGTTGATCAGCAGGGTCTGGTGTTTAAGCCAGTCGCCCCAGGCTTTGGCAGAGACGTGATCGTAGATGTCCTGGCCCTTGGCACCTGGGTACGGAGGGCGCTCCAGGGCTGGCAGTTCTTCTTTGTACTTGCGGCACATTACGGTGCGGGTCATGACGACACTCCTGCGTTCAATACTTCAGCCGCGCGCTTCAGCAGTTTCTTTACCGGGGCGGCAAGGCCCAGGCGCGGCGGGGTGGCGAGGTTATACCAGAGCCAGTCGGCCTCGGCCACGTGATGGGCGGATTCCTCGACCTGGACCAGCCAGGGTTCGATAGCCAGTTGAAAGTGGCTGAACGTGTGGATCAGCCCTGGCAGTTCCTGGTGCTTGCCCAGTTCGAGTGCGTGTTGTGTGGCCAAGTGTTCGAGGTCTTGCAGGTCGTCTAACTCGGGCAGGCTCCACAAACCGCCCCACAAACCTGTGGAAGGGCGGCGGTAAAGCAGGATCGCGCCCTCGGCGTTGGCCAGCATCGGCATCAGCGTGCGCTTTTGCGGGACGGCCTTGCGCGGCTTGGGAATCGGGTAGCGTGTTTCAAGGCCGAGCATGTGGGCTTCGCAGCCCTTTTCCAGCGGACATAGCAGGCAGCTGGGCTTGCTGCGCGTGCACAGGGTGGCACCCATGTCCATCATCGCCTGGGTGTAGGCGTTAACGCGATCATGGGGCGTGAAGCGCTCTGCAGTGGCCCACAACTGCTTGGCCACTTTCGGCTCGCCAGGGTAACCCTCTTGTGCAGTAAAGCGCGCCAGCACGCGCTTGACGTTGCCGTCGAGGATCGGTGCGCGCAGGCCCATGCTCAGGCTGGCGATTGCGCCGGCGGTGGACAGGCCGATGCCGGGCAGGTCAGTGAGCTTTTCGACATCCTTGGGAAATTCGCCGCCGTACTGGGCCACGATGATCTTCGCAGTCTTTTGCAGGTTGCGCGCCCGGGTGTAGTAGCCAAGGCCAGTCCACAGGTGCAGCACTTCATCTTCCGGTGCGGCGGCCAGAGCTTCGACCGTTGGCAAAGACGCCATAAAACGGTCGAAGTAATTGAGCACGGTGCTCACCTGAGTCTGTTGCAGCATGATTTCCGAGACCCATACCCGGTAAGGCGTGATGCCCTGTTGCCAGGGCAGGTCATGGCGACCGTGGCGGTCGTACCAGTCCAGCACCGCCTGTGAAAACTGCTCGTTTCTCATCGCTTGAACAGGCCCTTTAATGCATCTTTCAATTGCGGGTTTACCTTGTCGAGCTTCTCTTCCAGCTTCTCGCTGAGCTTGTTACCGGCCGCCTTGATCGCGACTTGGCTCAAGCCATCTTTATCCAGGCGGCACGCCTTGGCACCCAATTCCAGCGGGCCGCGGCAGCGCAGCGGTACTTCGATGTTGCGGAAGTTGGAGCCCACTTCGCAGGCCGGATCCGGCACTTCGCGTTGGTCGCCTTCGACGATGATGCCGACGCGGTAGTCCATGCCCAGCACGCGCAGGTCGATGTCACCGTTGCCGTTGACGGCCAGGCCCGGAATGCGCACTTTCAGGTCAGGGTTATTGGCCACGCCATTACGGAAGGTCAGGTTGCCCTTCAGCTCTTGGAAAGGCGTGTCTTTGCCCCGCTGTTCGCCGCTCAGGGTCTTGCGATTGAGCATGGCGATGCCTGTACACAGCTGCTGTTCAAGGTTGGCATTGAGCAGCACACCGTTGTTGATCACAAAGCTGGCGGTGCCGTTGAGGCTGTCGATCAGCGCCTTTTGGCTATTGCCACGGCCGCTGAGGTTGCTGTCGAGGGTGACCTGGCCCTTCACGGGTGGGGTTTGCCCCTGGGCCTGCAGGATGCGTTCGACCGGCACTTGCTTGATCCGGCTTTGCAGTGCCAGCACTGGAATATCCTGGCGCACATCGAGTGTGCCGTTGGCTTGGAAGCTGCCGTTGTAGAGGCCGCCACTCAGGGTGTCGAGCTTGAGTTGGCCTTCGATGCCGGACGCTTTGAGCACGGCATTCTGGATCGGCAATTTGCTCAAGGTCAGTTGGCCGAAGGCGAGATCAGCATCGACATCCAGTTTGCGCAGGTGCGCCAGAGGCAGCAGCTTGTCGGTGCTCCAGGCGCCTTTGGTAGGCGCATCCGGGAGCGGTGTGGTGCCGCCGGCAGCCATGGCGCCGGCTTCGCTGTTCTGCACTTCGGCTTGGCGGGCGGCGGTTGCGCCCTTGGCAGATTCGGACTTCGCCGGCAGGTAGTTGTCGGCGTTGAAGCTGTCGCCCTTGAGTTGCACGCGAAGCGACTGTTTGGCGAAATCGTCCACGGCGACGCGGCCGGTGAAGGTGCTGCCGTCGAGCTTCAGGTTCAGGTCTTCCAGGGCCATGCTGGTTGGCGTGCCCTTGAGGCGGCTGACCAGTTCGACTTTGCTCAGGCTGCCCTCGGCCATCGGTGGCAGTGGGCTGCCGACGCTGTCGAGGAACTTGGCCAAGTCGAACTGGGCGATGGACAGGGCGCCGCTGAGCTGTGGGGTCTTATCCAGGTCATTGACCTTCAGCTCGCCCAAGGCGCGCAGTTGGTTGGCCGACAGTTTCAGGTTGGTCCATTCGGCAATGTTGGCCGCTTGGTCCACCAGCAACTGACCCTGGGTGGAGAAGGTCACGGTCTTGCCTTGCAGCGGCTCGCCAGTGGCTTCGCCGCTGATACGCATGTCTTCGAACTGGTAGCGCTTGAGGGCGCGCTGAATGCGCAGATTGCCGTTGAGCTCGGTCTTGACGCGCATTACCGGCTGGTTGCTGCCGAAGAAGGCGGTGAGCTTCACCGGAATGCTGGCGCCTTCGTGCACTGCACCGGCGCTCAACTGGATGCTCTCGGCGCTGAACTGTTTGCCGGTCTGCTCATCGTTGTATTCGATGCGGGCGTTGTTGACCGTCAGGCTGTCGATATCCAGGCGGATCGGCTGGGCCGGCTTCTCTGGCTTGGCTTCGGGTGACGGTTGCGCCGGGGGCGGCGTGGTGGGCGTATCGGTGGTGGCTACCGGTGCAGTCTTGCCGATGTCTTCCCAGTTGCCGTGACCCTGCTTGTCGCGGTTGAGGCGCAGGTTGAGGCCTTCGACACGCACGTCGCTCATCTGCACTTCGCGGCGCAGCAGCGGTAATACGCGTACTGACAGGCCGAGCATTTGAAGGTCGGCGAAGGGCTGGGTCGGGGTGGTCAGGGTCGCTACGCTGGCTTCGTGCAGTTCAAGGCCAAGCCAGGGGAACAGGCTCCAACCGATATCGCCATTGAGCGTCAGCTCGATGTGGGCCTTGTCGCGGGCAATCTGGCGAATCTCTTCTTTGTAGTCGTTGGGATCGAAAAGATGGGTCAGGGCGAAGCCCAGAGCCACAATGATCAGCAACAGCCCGAGAAGTACCAGACCCAGGATTTTGCCGAACGCTTTCATGGGCGAGTCCTTGTATGTCGATTTTAAAATTTAGCCGCAGAGTATAACGCCCGATGACCGGCGTCAGGTCACCGATCGTTACATTGTATCCGCGGGCCAGGTAGCGGGATTCTGGCGTCAAAAAAAGAGAATTTCCTGAAAAAAGTGATATCAGTTTGGTTTTTCCGTCATCCGCAGGTGCTAATCTCTGCGTGTTCGTCCGCCTTCTGCGACGTATCGTCGCGCCAAAATGGAGCTTCACTCATCAAAAACGGCCACGCTCTGCGTGCAAGGCCGAGGGAGAGAGCGCCTGACGGACGCATACTAATAACTGGGGGAAACACCAATGAGCACTAGCACTGCGGCCGGTTCTACCGCCGCACAGCCTGCGTTCCTGTCCAAGGAGCGCATCATCGCCAAGCCCGGGTTCAACCGCTGGCTGGTTCCACCGGCCGCCCTGGCCATCCATCTTTGCATCGGCATGGCCTACGGTTTTTCGGTGTTCTGGCTGCCGCTGTCCAAGGCGCTGGGTATCACCAAGCCCGTTGCCTGCGCGCCAGACATGAGCTTTATCGCCCAAGTCTTCTCGTCCCAATGCGACTGGCCCATCTCCATGCTGGGCTGGATCTACACCCTGTTCTTCATTTTCCTGGGCTGCTCGGCAGCGATCTGGGGCGGCTGGCTGGAACATGCCGGGCCGCGTAAGGCGGGTGTTGTATCGGCGTTGTGCTGGTGCGGCGGCCTGTTGATCTCGGCATTGGGTATTTACACCCACCAGATCTGGCTGATGTGGATCGGTTCCGGCGTCATTGGCGGCATCGGCCTGGGCCTGGGCTATATCTCGCCCGTGTCGACCTTGATCAAGTGGTTCCCGGACAAGCGTGGCATGGCCACCGGTATGGCGATCATGGGTTTCGGTGGGGGCGCGATGGTCGGTGCACCCCTGGCGGCAGCGCTGATGGGTCACTTCGCTTCGCCGACCAGCGTGGGCGTCTGGCAGAGCTTCTTGGTGATGGCCGCGATCTACTTCGTGTTCATGATCGGCGGTGCGCTGTCTTATCGCGTGCCACCGACCGGCTGGAAGCCTGAGGGCTGGACCGCGCCGGCGAAAAAAGCCAGCAATGCGATGATCACCCACCGTCACGTGCATGTGAGCGTGGCGTGGAAAACCCCGCAATTCCGTCTGGTATGGCTGGTGTTGTGCCTGAACGTATCGGCCGGTATCGGCATCCTCGGCATGGCTTCGCCGCTGCTGCAGGAAGTGTTCGGTGGCAAGCTACTGGGTGTTGATGTGCCGTTCGGTCAACTGGATGCCGGGCAACTGGCGTCGATCGCCGCGATCGCCGCGGGTTTCACTGGTCTGTTGAGCTTGTTCAACATCGGCGGCCGGTTCTTCTGGGCGTCGTTCTCCGACTACCTGGGCCGTAAAAATACCTACTTCGTGTTCTTCGCCCTGGGCTTTGCCCTCTACGCGCTGATCCCGAACCTGGGGCACTTGGGCAACGTGGCGCTGTTCGTGGCCGCGTTCTGCATCATCCTGTCGATGTACGGCGGTGGTTTTGCCACCGTTCCGGCTTACCTGGCCGACCTGTTCGGCACCCAGATGGTGGGCGCGATCCACGGTCGCCTGCTGACCGCTTGGGCTGCTGCGGGCGTATTGGGCCCGGTGTTGGTGAACTACCTGCGTGAGTATCAACTGAGCATCGGCGTTGAACGCGCTGCGGCCTATGACATCACCTTGTACATCCTCGCCGGCCTGCTGGTGTTGGGCTTTATCTGCAACATGCTGGTACGGCCGGTGGCCGACAAGTACTTCATGACCGACGCCGAACTGGCTGCCGAACAGGCGCTGGGCCATGACAAAGGCGCGGATGCCACCACTTCCCTGGAGTGGAAAGCGGCCCCCGGTACGGTGCCATTGGCCATTGCGGCCTGGCTGGTGGTGGGTATTCCGTTGGCGTGGGGTGTGTGGGTGACCCTGCAGAAGACGGCGGTACTGTTCCACTAACACCGCAAAACCATTGTGGGAGGGGGCTTGCTCCCGATAGCGTCAGATCAGTCAGCCACTAGGCGACTGAGCCGCCGCCATCGGAAGCAAGCCCCCTTCCACATTGGCTGTGCAGAGTTTTCATAAGTGGATTCGCACTTGTATGCACATGTCTATCCCCGACACCCCCCACTTCAACTCGTCAGTCTTATCCCCTTCGATGTTTCTGTTTAGCGCCCGCGCCCCTATAATGGCTGCCTTTTTCGCCCAATGATTTTGCGGAGCTGGTGATGGCCGAACGTAAGGCGTCCGTCGAGCGCGACACTCTGGAAACCCAGATCAAAGCCTCGATTAACCTGGATGGCACCGGAAAGGCCCGATTTGATATCGGTGTACCTTTTCTTGAGCACATGCTGGACCAGATCGCCCGTCACGGGCTGATCGACCTGGATATCGAAGGCAAGGGCGACCTGCACATCGACGACCACCACATGGTGGAAGACGTGGGCATCACCCTCGGCCAGGCATTTGCCAAGGCCATCGGCGACAAAAAAGGCATCCGTCGCTACGGCCACGCCTATGTCCCGCTGGACGAAGCGCTTTCGCGAGTGGTCATCGACTTCTCCGGCCGCCCAGGCTTGCAGATGCACGTGCCGTACACCCGTGCCAACGTGGGCCGCGGCTTCGACGTCGACCTGTTCCAGGAGTTTTTCCAGGGTTTCGTCAACCACGCGCTCGTCAGCCTGCATATCGACAACTTGCGCGGCACCAACACCCACCACCAAATCGAAACCGTGTTCAAGGCTTTCGGCCGCGCGCTGCGCATGGCTGTAGAGTTGGATGACCGCATGGCCGGGCAAATGCCCTCGACCAAGGGCGTTCTGTAATGCAGACGGTCGCGGTTATCGATTACGGCATGGGTAACCTGCACTCGGTGGCCAAGGCCCTCGAACACGTAGGTGCCGGCAAGGTGCTGATCACCAGCGATGCCAACGTGATTCGCGAAGCTGACCGCGTGGTATTCCCCGGTGTCGGCGCGATCCGCGATTGCATGGCCGAGATCCGCCGTCTGGGCTTTGACAGCCTGGTGCGCGAAGTCAGCCAGGATCGCCCGTTCCTCGGCATCTGCGTGGGCATGCAAGCCTTGCTCGACCGCAGTGAAGAGAACGACGGCGTCGACTGCATCGGCCTGTTCCCTGGCCAGGTGAAGTTCTTCGGCAAGGACCTGCACGAAGATGGCGCCCACCTGAAAGTGCCGCATATGGGCTGGAACGAAGTCAGTCAGACGGTGGATCACCCGCTCTGGCACGACATCCCGGACCTGGCGCGTTTCTATTTCGTGCACAGCTACTACATCGCCGCCGGTAAGCCGGGCCAGGTGGTGGGTGGCGGGCACTACGGCGTCGACTTCGCCGCAGCGTTGGCCGAAGGTTCGCGTTTTGCTGTGCAGTTCCACCCGGAGAAGAGCCATACCCATGGCCTGCAATTGCTGCAGAACTTCGCCGCGTGGGACGGGCGCTGGTAAATGGCCAGGAAGCCGAAGCTGCCGATCTTGAACCTCACGCCTGAGCAGGAGAGTGAGGCTACCCTCAAGATCAAACGCTTCATGGAAGATCGCTTCGAGCTCAAGCTGGGCTCGTTCGAGGTCGCCGAGATTCTTGAGCTGTTCACCACCGAAGTGGCTCCGCACTATTACAACAGGGCGATTTTCGATTCGCAGACGCTCCTTAAAGAAAGGTTCGAAAGCATCGAAAGCGACCTGTGGTCGCTTGAGAAACCCTGATTTCCCAAGCATTGCTGAATATCGAATAAGGTTTGCCAGATGCTGATTATCCCCGCTATCGATCTCAAGGACGGCGCCTGCGTACGTCTGCGCCAAGGCCGCATGGAAGACTCCACCGTGTTCTCCGATGACCCGGTGAGCATGGCTGCCAAATGGGTAGAAGGGGGCTGCCGTCGTCTGCATCTGGTGGACTTGAACGGCGCCTTCGAAGGCCAGCCGGTCAACGGTGAGGTGGTTACCGCCATCGCCAAGCGCTACCCGAATCTGCCGATCCAGATCGGCGGCGGTATCCGCTCCCTGGAAACCATTGAGCACTACGTCAAAGCTGGCGTGAGCTACGTGATCATCGGCACCAAGGCTGTGAAAGACCCGGCCTTCGTTGCTGAAGCCTGCCGCGCGTTCCCAGGCAAAGTTATCGTGGGTCTGGACGCTAAAGATGGCTTCGTCGCCACCGACGGCTGGGCTGAAATCAGTACCGTGCAAGTCATCGACCTGGCCAAGCAGTTCGAAGCTGACGGCGTGTCTGCCATCGTTTATACCGACATCGCCAAAGACGGCATGATGCAGGGCTGCAACGTACCGTTCACGGCCGCGCTGGCTGCGGCGACGAAGATCCCGGTGATTGCTTCCGGCGGTATTCACAACCTGGGCGATATCAAGTCGCTGTTGGACGCCAAGGCGCCAGGGATCATCGGCGCCATCACCGGCCGCGCGATCTATGAAGGTACTCTGGACGTCGCCGAAGCCCAGGCTTACTGCGATGCCTACAACGGCTGAGGACTGACCATGGCGCTGGCCAAACGCATCATCCCTTGCCTGGACGTCGACAATGGTCGCGTGGTCAAGGGCGTCAAGTTCGAGAACATCCGTGATGCCGGCGATCCGGTGGAAATTGCCCGTCGCTACGATGAGCAAGGTGCCGATGAGATTACTTTTCTCGACATCACCGCCAGCGTTGATGGCCGCGACACCACGCTGCACACCGTCGAGCGCATGGCCAGCCAGGTGTTTATCCCGCTGACCGTGGGCGGCGGCGTGCGCACCGTGCAAGACATCCGCAACCTGCTCAATGCTGGCGCGGACAAGGTCTCGATCAACACCGCAGCGGTGTTCAACCCGGAGTTCGTCGGCGAAGCCGCGCAACATTTCGGCTCGCAATGCATCGTAGTGGCTATCGACGCCAAGAAAGTCTCCGGCCCGGGCGAAACCCCGCGCTGGGAGATCTTCACCCACGGCGGTCGCAAGCCGACTGGCCTGGATGCGGTGGAATGGGCGATGAAGATGGAAGGCCTGGGCGCTGGTGAGATCCTGCTGACCAGCATGGACCAGGACGGCATGAAAAACGGCTTCGACCTGGGCGTGACCCGTGCCATCAGCGACGCGCTGGGCATTCCAGTGATCGCTTCCGGCGGCGTCGGCAACCTGCAGCATCTGGCCGACGGCGTGATCGAAGGCCACGCCAGCGCAGTGCTGGCGGCGAGTATTTTCCACTTTGGCGAATACACCGTTCCTGAGGCCAAGGCCTATATGGCGGCGCGCGGTATCGTCGTTCGTTAAACGTTGCTGGACACCATGGCGGGCGCGCGGCACTCTCTGCGCTTGCCATGGATTCCGGTAGCCTTCATGTTCAAGACCCTCTTACTTGCCCTCGCCAGTTCGTCCCTGTTGTTAGTCGGTTCGGCCCATGCCGAGGAACCGTCCGACGCCTCCCTGGTGTTGCTGACGGAAAACTTCCCGCCGTACAACATGGCGAAAAACGGCAAGAACTTCGCCAAGGAAGAAAACATCGAAGGCATCGCCGTGGATATCGTGCGCGAAACCTTCAAGCGTGCGGGCATTTCCTACAACCTCACCCTGCGTTTTCCTTGGGAGCGAATCTACAAGCTCGCCCTGGAAAAACCCGGCTATGGCGTATTCGTAATGGCACGTTTGCCGGCTCGCGAAGCGCTGTTCAAGTGGGTCGGCCCCATTGGCCCGGATGATTGGGTGCTGCTGGCCAAGTCGGACAGCAAGATCCAGCTTGCCGAACTTGAGCAAGCGCGGCGCTACAAGATCGGCGCCTATAAAGGCGATGCCATCGCCGAGACCCTGGAGAAACAGGGCCTCAACCCGATCGTAGTGCTGCGTGACCAGGACAATGCGCAAAAGCTCGTGGATGGCCAGATCGACTTGTGGGCTACCGGCGACCCGGCCGGGCGTTACCTGGCACGCCAAGTTGGGGTGACCGGGCTCAAGACCGTGCTGCGATTCAACAGCGCCCAGCTCTACCTCGCGTTGAACAAGGATGTGCCGGACGACTTGGTAGACAAGCTTCAGGCCGCGCTGGACCAGTTGCGTAAAGACGGCGTCGTCGACGAGATCACGGCGAAGTATCTGTAAAAGACCCGAAGTTCTGTAGGCGCTGGCTTGCCAGCTCTTACTGGGATCGTTGCGGCGTTTCTAGCGGTAAACCCCGTCCTTCCCGTGTCCAGCCATGGCTTGATTGCTGCGCACGCTGATCATCAGCTTAATATCAATCCACTCGATGCCCTGTGCCTTGAGCTTGGGCAGCTCGCGCTCCAGCACTGCCAGGGTTTGTGGGTAAGGGTGGCCGATCATCACGGCCGAGCCTTGTTTGTGGGCCAGCTTGATCGCGGTTTGCAACTGTGTGGTGATCGCCGCTTCGGTGCGTTCGTCGTCCAGGAACACGTCCCGCGAAACACTCGCCAGACCGATCTTCTGTGCCTCGGCGGCTGCCACTGTCTGCGCGCTGGTACGGCTGTCGACAAAGAACTTGTTGCGCCGCTGCAGCTCGGCCATCAACCAGGCCATTGCCGCAGGTTGAGCCGTCATGCGGCTGCCCATATGGTTGTTGATGCCGGCGGTGTAGGGCACGGCGTTGAACGCGGCGTCCAGGCGTTTGGCGAGTTCTTCGATAGGTAGCTCAGGGTGCCAGGCGAACGGGCCGGTGGCCGGGTCCATGGGCATGTGCAGGATCACGATCTTGCCGGCCCTGTGGGCTTCGCGGGCGAATTCTGCAGCGTGGGGGGTGTCGGGCATGATCGCCGTGGTCACCGGCCCAGGCAGGGCCAGCACGCGGCGATCCCGAGGCAGGTTTTGCCCCAGGTCGTCGATGATCAGTGTCAGATAGGCTTTGTGAGGTTCGCCTGTGGGAGTCGCTTGGGCGACTCCCACCAGGCTGCACAGCAGAGCAAGGATCAGGGCAAATCGCATATCAACGGCTGCGCGTGATGCTCAGCCCCTTGAGCAGGCTCAGCGCCTGAGCCAGTTGATAGTCGTCGTCCTGTGGCATCGGCTTGGCTTTCTTGCTGCTGCCGGTCGGCTGGTCGGCACCGCCGTTGCCATTGCCCAGGTGGCCTTGCAGGTCTGCCTCTTTGTAGTACTCGCTGTCGATCTCGTTAGTGATCTTGGCCTTGCGCACTTCGATGTCCGGCACTATGCCCTGGGCCTGGATGGAGCGGCCGTTCGGCGTGTAGTACAGCGCAGTGGTGATCTTCAATGCGCGATCGTTGTTCAGCGGTAACACGGTCTGCACCGAGCCTTTGCCGAAGCTGGTGGTGCCCATCAGCACGCCGCGTTTCTGGTCCTGCAGGGCGCCGGCGACGATTTCCGAAGCCGAGGCGCTGCCGCCGTTGATCAGCACGGCCAGTGGCACGTTCTCGCTGAGGTCGTTGCCGGTGGCCGAGAAGCGCAGCTCGGAGTTGGCGATACGGCCCTTGGTGTAGACGATCAGGCCTTTGGTAATGAAGTGGTCGACCACTTCCACCGCCGACTGCAGCACGCCGCCTGGGTTGTTGCGCAGGTCGAGCACGATGCCGCTGAGTTTCTTGCCGTTGTCCTTGCGCAACTTGGCCAGTGCCTTGGCCACTTCGTCGCCGGTCTTGACCTGGAATTGGGTGATGCGGATGTAACCGTAGCCCGACTCCAGCAGCTGACTCTTCACGCTCTTGACCACGATGGTCGCGCGGGTGAGTGTCACGTCGAACGGGTTGCCACCGTCGCGTACCAGGGTCAGGGTGATTTTCTGGCCGATCTTGCCGCGCATCTTGTCCACGGCTTCGGTCATGGTCTGGCCACGGGTCGGCTGGCCGTTGATCTTGACGATAAAGTCACCCGCCTGGATGCCGGCCTTGGACGCCGGGGTGTCGTCGATTGGCGACACCACCTTGATGTTGCCGTCTTCGGCGCCGACTTCAATGCCCAGGCCACCGAATTCACCGCTGGTGCTTTCCTGCAGTTCAGCGAAATCTTCAGGGCCCAGATAGGCGGAGTGCGGGTCGAGGTTGCTGAGCATGCCCTTGATGGCATTCTCCAGCAGAGTCTTGTCGTCTACGGGTTCGACATAGGCTGCCTTGATGCGGTCCATGACCTCGGCAAAGGTGCGCAACTCGTCCAGCGGCAACGGGGCCTTGGTGGTCGCGGCCGTGGCAGCAGGTGCAGCCGGAGCGGCCTGGTCGGCGAAAGCCAGAGGCGCGCCGATCACCAAGGCGATCGTCAGGGCCAGCGAAGTGAGGCGGGACAAATGCAGCATGTCGAACGAACTCCTAATGTAGATGCGGCCCTATCCTTGGGAACGGCACCATTGTGCGGGATCGCTCGGGCGACCCTGCTGACGAATAGCGAAGTACAGCGCCGGGGTGTCCTGGCCACCACTGTTACCGACAGTGGAGATGGATTCACCGGCTTTTACAACATCACCTGCCGACTTGAGTAACGTCTGATTGTGGCCGTAAAGGCTCAAATAGCCATTACCGTGGTCAAGAATCACCAACAAACCGGCGCCCCGCAGCCAATCGGCAAACACCACACGCCCGCCGTGAACGGCGTGGACCTGGCTGCCGGCGGAGGCGCTGATCATCACTCCATCCCACTTGGCGCGGGTGTCGTCGCCACGGGTTTCACCGAAGCGTGCCAGTAGTCGACCATCAACAGGCCATGGAAGTTTTCCTCGCGCTGAAGCAAAAGGGCCGCCGAAGGACTCGCCGGCGCTGGAAACCAACGGGCCAGGCGCTGCATGTGCCGGTTTACGTGGCGCCGGAGCGTCAGTGGTGGCTGCCAGTTCGGCCTCACGCTGGCGCTTTTTTTCGGCTTCCTGCTGGGCGATCAGCGCTTTCTGGCGCGCTTCTTCGGCCTCACGTGCCTGGCGCGCCAGGGTTTCTTCGATGGTCTTGAGCACTTTGGCCAGGTCGGCTTGGTCTTGCTCGCGCGCCTGGAGCTTGGCGTCGCGTGCTTTCACGTCGTCATTGAGCTTGGCCAGGGCCAGTTGGCGCTCCTTGCGGACCTTGTCCAGCTCATCGCGCTGGGTGTCGAGGGCGCTTTTCTGGTCTTCCAACTGCGACTGTTGGTTGGCGATTTCCTGTTCGACGTTGACCAACTGGCGCAGAGTCTCGTTGAAGCTTTTCAATTGCTCCAGGCGGGCTTTGCTCAGGTAGTCGTAGTAGGTCAGGGTGCGCGCGAATTTCTCAGGGTTCTGCTGGTTGAGCAGCAGCTTGAGGTATTCCTGGCGGCCACTCTGGTAGGCGGCGCGGGCCTGGATCGCGATCAGGCGTTGCTGTTCAACGCGTGCGCTCTGGAGTTTTTTTTTCTCAGCGTCGAGTCGCTCCAGTTCCGACTCGCTCTTCTTTAATTCTTTTTGCAGCTCCTGGACTTGCTTCTCTAGCTTGCCCATTTCGGTTTCCGTGCCGCGCAGGTCTTTCTGCACACCGGATTTTTCTTCCTGGAGCTTGCCGAGCAGTTTTTTCAGCTCGGTAATGTCCTGACGCGTAGCGTCCAACTGTTGTTGGGTTTGTGCGCGCTCATCGGCAAACGCCGGTTGGAGCAGGCAGACAAGAGCAAGGGTAATCAAGGCGCGAAGCATAGAGGCGGGCGACACCAGGGAAAGGGACGGCCTAGTATGCCCGCCAAGCGCTGCAAAAAAAACGCCCAATTGGGGCTGGCGGGCAAGATAGGCGCCGAGTGGCGGTGGTATGGCAAAAAGACATCTTCAAAACACGGGAGATCCAATGTGGGAAGGGTTTGCCCCCGATTGCAGTGTGTCAGCTGAATATGTGTTAGCTGACCCATTGCTATCGGGGGCAAGCCCCCTCCCACACTGTTCAGTGGTGTGGTTGAAATCAAACCAGAATCGAGGTCCCGGTCATCTCCGCTGGCTTCTCCAGCCCCATCAGCATCAGCATGGTTGGCGCCACATCCGCCAACACCCCGCCGTCACGCACTTTGAAGTCGCGCTTGCCTACGTAGATGAACGGCACTGGCTCAGTGGTGTGAGCCGTGTGTGCCTGGCCGGTGGACTCGTCGGACATCTGCTCGCAATTGCCGTGGTCGGCCGTGATCAGCGCTTCGCCGCCGACTTTTTCCAGGGCGTCGACGATGCGACCGACGCACAAGTCCAGGCATTCCACGGCCTTGGTCGCGGCTTCCAGGTTGCCGCTGTGGCCAACCATGTCGCCGTTGGCGTAGTTGACCACGATCACGTCGTAACGCTGGTGGTCGATGGCGTCGACGATTTTGTCGGTGACTTCCGGCGCGCTCATTTCCGGCTGCAGGTCGTAGGTGGCGACTTTTGGCGACGGGATCAGGATGCGCTCTTCGCCTGGGAACGGTTCTTCACGGCCGCCGGAGAAGAAGAAGGTCACGTGGGCGTATTTTTCAGTTTCGGCAATGCGCAGTTGGGTCTTGCCGTTTTTCGCCAGGTAATCGCCGAGCACGTTGTCCAGGCTGCCCGGAGCAAAGGCGGCGGGGGCCGGGATGCTCGCGGCGTATTGGGTCAGGCCGACGTAGTGCACTTTTGGCTGGCGGGCGCGTTCGAACTCGCTGAAGCCGTCTTCGACGAACACGCGGCTCAACTCGCGGGCGCGGTCGGCGCGGAAGTTCATGAACACCACGGCGTCGCCGTCTTCGACTTTTACCGGCTCGCCGATGGTAGTGGCCTTGACGAACTCATCGCTTTCGCCACGGACGTAGGCGGCTTCCAGGCCTTCTTGGGCAGTGGCGGCGTTGAATTCGGCCTGACCGTCGACGATCAGGTTGTAGGCTTGGGACACTCGGTCCCAACGGTTGTCACGATCCATGGCGAAGTAACGGCCAATGATGCTTGCAATGCGGCCCTTGCCCAGGGCGGCGAATGTGGCGTCCAGGAGCTCGATGGACGATTGCGCGCTTTTTGGAGGAGTGTCGCGACCGTCGAGGAAGGCGTGCAGGTAGATCTTCTCGGCGCCGCGCTTGAAGGCCAGTTCGGCCATGGCAACCAGATGGTCTTGGTGGCTGTGTACACCGCCGTCGGATAATAGGCCCATGAAGTGCACGGCCTTGCCGTCGGCTACTGCTTTATCTACCGCTGCGCAGATGGTCGGGTTCTCGAAGAACTCGCCGTCGCGGATCGCTTTGGTCACGCGTGTGAAGTCTTGATATACCACTCGTCCGGCGCCGAGGTTCATATGGCCGACTTCCGAGTTGCCCATCTGCCCGTCGGGCAGGCCCACGTCCATGCCCGAACCGGAGATCAGGCCGTTGGGGACGCTGGCGGTCAAGCGGTCCAGTACAGGCTTCTTGGCCGCGTATACCGCGTTGTCGTGGTGGCTTTCACTGTGTCCGAAGCCATCGAGAATTATCAGGACCAAAGGTTTAGGCGTAGTAGTCATAGATCCTCTCGCGGCGGTAATAAAGGAAGGCAATTGAAAAGGGAGTGGCAGTTTAAAGCGAAGTTCCGACCACGTCACCGCTTTACGGGGGTTGGCCCCCCCTGACGGCTGTGTATACTTACCGCCATTTTAACGCCCTGGAACCTCCTTGATGGTTGATCACCTGATTGCATTTGCCACTGCCCACTATCTGCTCGTGGGTGCCTTCGTCATCCTGCTGGCGCTGCTGATCGCTCACGAATTGAGCCGTGGTGGTCGCAGCCTGAGCACGTCGGAGCTGACCGCGCTGGTCAACAAGGATGAGGCCATTGTGGTGGATATCCGCCCAGCCAAGGAATTCGCTGCCGGCCATATCGTCGGTGCACTGAACATTCCACAGGACAAGCTGATCGCGCGCCTGGCCGAGCTGGAAAAACACAAGGCCAAGACCATCATCCTGGTCGACGCCCAAGGCCAGCACGCTGGCACTCACGCCCGCGAAATGCTCAAGACCGGTTTCACCGCGGCCAAGCTGTCCGGTGGCATCAGCAGCTGGCGCGCCGATAACCTGCCGCTGGTGAAGTGATATGAGCCAGGTTGTCGTCTACTCCAGCGATTATTGCCCTTATTGCATGCGAGCCAAGGCTCTGCTGGATAAGAAGGGCGTTGCCTTCGAAGAGATCAAGGTCGACGGCAAGCCCCAGGTGCGCGCCGAAATGGCCCAGAAGGCGGGACGCACGTCTGTGCCGCAGATCTGGATCGGCGCCAAACACATCGGTGGCTGCGACGACCTGTTTGCCCTGGAGCGCGCCGGTAAACTCGATGCGCTGCTGCTCGTCTGACTCCTAAACCCTAAAAGACCCCAAGATCAAGAAGGATCTGCGATGACTGACCAACAGAACACCGAAGCAGCAGAAGCTCAAGGCCCACAGTTCTCGCTGCAGCGTATCTACGTGCGTGACTTGTCGTTCGAAGCGCCGAAAAGCCCGGCCATCTTCCGCCAGGAGTGGACACCAAGCGTTGCGCTGGACCTGAACACCCGTCAAAAGGCACTGGAAGGCGACTTCCACGAAGTTGTGCTGACCCTGTCGGTCACCGTCAAGAACGGTGAAGAAGTGGCCTTCATTGCTGAAGTGCAACAGGCCGGTATCTTCCTGATCCAGGGCCTGGACGAAGCGTCCATGAGCCACACCCTGGGCGCGTTCTGCCCGAACATCCTGTTCCCGTATGCCCGTGAGACCTTGGACAGCCTGGTCACCCGTGGTTCGTTCCCTGCGCTGATGCTGGCTCCGGTGAACTTCGATGCCCTGTACGCTCAAGAGCTGCAGCGCATGCAACAGGAAGGCGCACCGACGGTTCAGTAATCTCGAACCCGACGCAGAACCCAATGTGGGAGGGGGCTTGCTCCCGATAGCGGTGGATCAGTCAGATAGATGTCGACTGACACTCCGCCATCGGGGGCAAGCCCCCTCCCACATTTTGTTTGGTGTGTTATTTGAAACCGAGTTGGCGCCAACCTTCGTACACGGCAACGGCTACGGTGTTGGACAGGTTCAGGCTGCGGCAGCCTTCGCGCATTGGCAGGCGAAGGCGATGCCCATCGGGCAGGGCGTCGAGCACTTCGGCCGGCAGGCCACGGCTCTCCGGGCCGAACAGGAAGGCATCGCCCTCGGCAAAACTGGCATCATGGAACGGTCGCGAACCCTTGGTGGTGAACGCGAACAAGCGCGGATGCCCCAGGCTTTCCAGGCAGCTGGCCAAGTCGGCGTGGCGCTGGAGCGTGGCGTACTCGTGGTAGTCCAGCCCGGCACGGCGCAGACGCTTGTCGTCCATGTCGAAGCCCAGGGGCTCGATCAAATGCAGGTGGCAGCCACTGTTGGCGCACAGCCTGATAACGTTGCCGGTATTCGGCGGAATTTCTGGTTGAAAAAGGATGACGTGAAACATGCACGGCTCCGAAGGCAAAGATGCGCTGCATTCTACCCCTGAAGAAGACCCAAGACCGAAGCTATTGCCAAGGGTCATGGGCTCGCTGGCGATTGTCGGCTTGATGGTGGGCCTGATGATTGGCCGGCTGACCACAGCGGACCCTGTCGAACTGCAACAGGTAGAGACGACCACGGATGGCGTAGTGGTGTGGTTCAACAGCGAACCCAAGCTGCACGGCGAGCATATCGATGGCACCGTGGCGTTGCTGTTTGATGCCCAAGGCAAGGCCAGCACCGGGCAACTTAAGATCAACGACAAGGACGTGAACTGGCGCGTGCGCAAGACCGATGGCGGCCTGCTGCTGAACCTGGTCGCGGCTCGGCCGTTGCGCGGGGAGTGGAAGGGAGAAGAGGTCGATGACCGCTGGCGGTTGGAGATCCATCTCCAGGAGCAATAAAAGAGGGAATCCCCGGCCTGCCTGTACCAAGGTCCCCAAAACGGGCTGGGGCTATGGGCGCTGTGCCACATAAGTCCCGGTGTAAAGAAGGGAGTTCCCGGCCTGCCTGTACCAGGGCTCCCAAAACGGGGTGAAGCCATCAAGGCTTCGGTGTTAAAGAGGGAGTCCCCGGCCTGCCTGTACCGAGGTTCCCCAAAGCGGTGTGGAGCGCGACGCGGTTCGCATCAAGCACCCCGGGTGTAAAGAGGGGATTCTCGGCCTGCCTGTACCAAGGTCCCCGAAACTGGGTTGTACTTGGGTTATTGCAGGGCGCGTGCCAGAGTGGCTAAGTTGTGCCAAAAAAATTCTTCAAAAAGCGCAAAGCCCCGGATTACGGGGCTTTGGTGTTTTCGGAATTCAGCATTCTCTTAACAAAATGGTTGGTTCGGGCGTGGAACGTGTGCGCGATGCTAGAACAGGGTGCATTGAAGCGGTGCACGGTTCTGAGTCCGTGTGGAGGTCCAAATGTGGGAGGGGGCTTGCCCCCGATGGCGGTGTATCAGGCACAGATGTTGTGACTGACCTACTGCTATCGGGAGCAAGCCCCCTCCCACATTACACCTCAGTGGATTCGAGATTCAGGCGTCGTCGCCCTCATCGTCGTCACCACCGTCCACTTTCATGCCCAGCTCCTTGATCTTGCGCGTCAGGGTATTGCGACCCCAGCCCAGCAACACCGCAGCATCGCGCCGGCGGCCGGCGGTGTGCTTGAGGGCGGTCTCGATCATGATCCGCTCGAACGCTGGTACGGCACTGTCCAGCAGGTTCGACTGGCCCCGTGCCAGTGCCTGGTCGGCCCATTGACGCAGCGCCTGCTCCCAGTTGGTCACTGGTGCCGAATCCTGCGGCAGGCTCAAAAGCTCCGGCGGCAGGTCGCCGATATGCACTTCGCGCCCGGACGCCATCACCGTGATCCAGCGGCAGGTGTTCTCCAGCTGGCGCACGTTGCCTGGCCATGGCAGGTTCTTCAGGTATTCCTCGGTCTCGCTTTTCAAAAGCTTCGGCTCGACCGCGAGCTCCAGGGCGGCGCGGCTGAGGAAGTGGCGGGCGAGGGTGGGGATATCTTCGCGGCGGTCCGACATGCGGGGGATGTGGATGCGAATTACGTTGAGGCGGTGGAACAAGTCCTCACGGAACTTGCCCGCATGCACCAGGGTTTCCAGGTTCTGGTGAGTCGCGGCGATGATGCGCACATCAACCTTGACCGGTGTGTGACCGCCCACGCGGTAGAACTCGCCGTCCGCCAGTACGCGCAGTAGGCGAGTCTGGGTGTCGGCCGGCATATCGCCGATCTCATCGAGGAACAGCGTGCCACCATCCGCCTGTTCAAAGCGTCCGCGACGCAGGTTGGCGGCGCCGGTGAACGCGCCTTTCTCATGGCCGAACAGCTCGGATTCCATCAAGTCCTTGGGGATCGCTGCCATGTTCAGTGCGATAAACGGCGACGCTGCCCGTGGGCTGTGACGGTGCAGAGCGTGGGCTACCAGCTCTTTACCGGTACCCGACTCGCCGTTGATCAGCACGGTGATGTTGGAGTGGCTCAAGCGCCCGATGGCGCGAAACACTTCCTGCATCGCCGGCGCTTCACCGATGATTTCCGGGGTGCGGGTCAGGGCCGGCGGGGCTTCCTGATTCTGTTGTTCCTGGGCGTGCTGGTTGGCGCGCTTGACCAGCGCCACAGCCTCGTCCACGTCAAACGGCTTGGGCAGGTATTCGAATGCGCCGCCCTGGTAAGACGCGACAGCGCTGTCCAGGTCGGAGTGCGCAGTCATGATGATCACCGGCAGGCGCGGGTGCTGCTCGCGAATGCGTGCCAGCAGGTCCAGGCCACTGGCGCCTGGCATGCGGATGTCAGAAATAATCACGTCGGGCTGCTGGCGTGCCAGGCGGCTCATCACCCCGTCGGCGCTGTCGAAGCTCTGGGTGGTCATGCCTTCCTGTTGCAAGGCTTTCTCAAGGACCCAGCGGATAGAACGGTCGTCATCGACGATCCAGACAGTTTCACTACGGCTCATGTCGATGGGGCTCCTTGTTCCAGAGGCAGAAAGATCGAGAACGTGGTGTGGCCGGGATGGCTCTCACATTCGATCAGACCCTGGTGCTGGCTGATGATGTTCTGGGTGATGGCCAGGCCCAGCCCGGTACCGTCCGGGCGGCCGCTGACCATGGGAAAGAAGATGGTTTCCTGAAGTTCCGCAGGAATGCCTGGGCCGTTGTCGATGATCTCGACCTTGGTTACCAGGCGATGGCGCACATGGCCGATGGTGAACTGGCGCAGTGCGCGGGTGCGCAGGCTGATGCGGCCCAGGCGCAATTCGTTCTGGCTGCTGATGGCCTGCATGGCGTTGCGCACGATGTTGAGCACCGCTTGGATCATCTGTTCGCGGTCGATCAACACGTCGGGAATGCTCGGGTCGTAGTCGCGCACCAAGGTGATGCAGCCCTGGCTTTCGGCCTCTACCAGATGACAGACGCGCTCAAGTACTTCGTGCACGTTGGTCATCGCAAGGGACGGCAGCTTGTTGGAGCCGAGCATGCGGTCCACCAGGTTACGCAGGCGGTCGGCCTCTTCGATGATGACGTTGGTGTAGTCCTTGAGGTTCTCGTCCGGTAACTCGCGGGCCAGCAACTGCGCCGCACCACGGATGCCGCCCAACGGGTTCTTGATCTCATGGGCGAGGCCACGTACCAGCATCTTGCTGGTTTCTTGCTTGGACAACTGCGCTTCTTCTTTGGTGATGCGCAGCAGGCGGTCACGGGGATGTACTTCAAGCAGCAGCAGGGTCGCGCCGTTGCTCAGGATCGGGGTCACAGCGTAGTCGACGGTCAATGTCTGCCCGGTAAGGGCCGTGAGCATCGCTTCACGCTTGGTGAATGGATGCGCCTGCTCCACCGCCTGGCGTAACGAGCTCAAGGCTTCGGCCGACTCGGTGAACAGCTCGCTGATGAACTGCCCATGGCTGCGCTGGCCACTGATGGCCAGAAGCATCTCCGCCGCCGGGTTCATGTACTCAAGACGCAAGTCGTCATTGAGCAGGATGGTCGCGGTGGTCAGGTTGTCGAGTAGCAAACGGTGCAGTGCATCGCTGATGGTCATCAGGACCTCTTTTGGAGCAAGGCGCGGGCTTGAGGCACACGCTGATACAAGGAAAATGCAAAAACCAAACCAAGGCTCCGAAAAGAAGCGCGAAAGCCCTGAAATGGGGGGTTAGGGCCCGAAACTGTGGCGTTCTGCCAGCTTGAACGGGAAGTTTCGAACCAAAATGGTGTTAGTCGTTGGGGTGGGTGCAGGATGTCGCACCAATATAGTGCGGTTTTGTGAAGGTTGTTCAGGAAGTGCCGAAATCATATAAATCAAATGTGGGAGGGGTTGCCCCTCTCCCACATTTTTGGATCGGGGTTACAGTTTTAGTCTTTGTAGATACACAGCTCGGCCGTAGCGCGGATCATCGCCAATTGCCGCAGTGGGTCGTTCAGCGGCTCATGTACCGCTGCGGCCAGCCATTGAGGGCACTGCGGGTCGGTACGTTGTGGAGTGAAGTCCGCCAGTTGTTGCAGCAGGCGTTTTTGCAATTGATCCAGTTGCGGGCGAATCTGCTTTACCAGGTCCGGGCGCGGGTCGTCGGGTGCCTTGCCCTGGAACTGCCAGTCGGACAGGTGTGTGTACTGCACCAGCTTGTTTGCCTCGATCTGCGCCGAGAAAAATTGCTCGGCGGCGGCGGGCTCCAGTTTGTAGCTCGGTGCCTGGGCAATGACGCTGGCGAGCACATCTTGCTCGCGCTTTTTGTCTTCTACCGGTTTTTTGCTGTCCCATTTGCTCAGGGCCACCTGGTCGGCAATGGTCAGGCGTTCGGCGATGCTGTTGAGCAATGGCTCCAGTGTCGGCGGTGCAGCGAATGCACTGGCGCTGACGAATAACAGAGCGAACACAAGTCGACGTTTCAATGCTGATCTCCTTGTGGGAGGGGGCTTGCCCCCCGATAGCAGAGTGTCAGTCAGCACCTGTATCAGCTGACCCACCGCTATCGGGAGCAAGCTCCCTCCCACCTTTTTGATTAGGTTTGCAGGTGTGGAACTGTGTAATTCACGGGCAAAAAAAGACCTCCCGAAGGAGGTCTTTTTTGTCACGCTACTTTAAGCAGCGCTACCGGATCAGCAGCTGTAGTACAGCTCGTATTCCAGTGGGTGTACGAAGGTACGAACCTTGATTTCTTCTTCGCTTTTCAGGCCGATGTAAGCGTCGATGAAGTCGTCGCTGAACACGCCGCCTTTGGTCAGGAACGCACGGCCCTTGTCCAGCTCTTCCAGGGCTTCTTTCAGGCTGCCGCACACTTGTGGGATCTCTTTGGCCTCTTCAGGCGGCAGGTCGTACAAGTTTTTGTCGGCAGCGTCGCCAGGGTGGATCTTGTTCTGGATACCGTCCAGGCCGGCCATAACCAGAGCAGCGAAGGCCAGGTAAGGGTTGGCTGCTGGATCCGGGAAGCGAGCTTCGATACGGCGAGCGCGTGGGCTGGAGACGTAAGGAATACGGATCGAAGCGGAACGGTTGCGCGCCGAGTAGGCCAGCATTACCGGAGCTTCGAAACCTGGGACCAGACGCTTGTAGGAGTTGGTCGAAGGGTTGGTGAAGCCGTTCAGGGCCTTACCGTGCTTGATGATGCCGCCGATGAAGTACAGCGCGGTATCGGACAGGCCGGCATAACCTTCGCCAGCGAAAGTGTTCTTGCCATCTTTGGCGATGGACAGGTGAACGTGCATACCCGAACCGTTATCGCCGTACAGAGGCTTAGGCATGAAGGTCGCGGTACGGCCGTAGGCAACGGCAGTGTTGTGTACGCAGTACTTCAGGGTCTGAACTTCGTCAGCCTTGGCAACCAGGGTGTTGAACTTCACACCGATTTCGTTCTGGCCGGCAGTCGCCACTTCGTGGTGGTGAACTTCGATGACCAGGCCCATGTCTTCCATGGCGTTGCACATGGAGGTACGGATTTCGTGGTCGTGGTCGAATGGCGGAACTGGGAAGTAACCACCTTTGATGCCTGGACGGTGGCCATGGTTGCCGCCTTCCACGTCCTGATCGGACATCCACGAACCTTGTTCAGAGTAGATCTTGAACATGGAGCCGGAGATGTCGGACTTGAACTTCACTTGGTCAAAGATGAAGAATTCTGGCTCTGGGCCTACGAATACGGTGTCACCGATACCGGTCGACTTCAGGTATTCCTCGGCACGCTTGGCGATCGCACGTGGGTCGCGGTCGTAGCCTTGCATGGTCGAAGGCTCGATCACGTCGCACACCAGGATCAGGGTGGCTTCTTCGGTGAACGGGTCCAGCACGGCAGTGCTGTCGTCCGGCATCAGGATCATGTCGGAGGCTTCGATGCCTTTCCAGCCAGCGATGGAGGAACCGTCGAACATTTTGCCTTCTTCGAAGAACGCATCATCCAGCGCATCGCGAGCCGGCATGGTCACGTGGTGCTGAGTGCCTTTGGTGTCCGTGAAGCGCAGATCAATCCATTTAACGTCATGATCTTTGATGAGTTGAACCGACTTCGACATAGTGTCCTCCGGGTGGCTTCGGGCTGGGGTAGTGGAGTTAGCCCTTAGAATGTGGGTGATGCCGGCGCGGATAGTCCGCCATGGCAACCTGCCTCACAAGAGAGCAAATTGCATGCCAGTGCGCCAACATGGGTTTTTTGCTCCAAAAACGCCCCTATAAAGGTGCGTTGCGACAAAAGCGCGAAATTCGCGCACTGCAATGTGGCGCTGATGCGTGCAAATGCACTGCTTTAGTGCGGGTCGAGTGATGTGCATATTAACTGGTTAAACCTTGAGCGATTTCCGCTATAATCCGCGCCCCCCTTTTTCGGCAGGCCCTGCGCGCGCTGTTTCCATGAAATTAATCGTTAAAGTCTTCCCCGAGATCACCATCAAGAGCCGACCGGTACGGATGCGTTTCATCCGTCAGTTGGCCAAGAACATCCGTGCCGTGCTCCGCGATCTGGACCCGGCTGTGGTGGTGAACGGTGTGTGGGACAACCTCGAACTGGAAACCCGCCTCACCGACGCCAAAGCCTTGAAGGACATGACCGAGCGCCTGAGCTGCATGCCGGGTATCGCGCATTTCCTCCAGGTGGATGAGTACCCGCTGGGCGACTTCGATGACATCACCGAAAAATGCAAACGGCACTTCGGTGACAGCCTTGAAGGCAAGATTTTTTCGGTACGCTGCAAGCGTGCCGGCAAGCACCCATTCAGCTCCATGGACGTCGAGAAATACGTCGGCAGCAAGCTGCGTCGCGAGTGCGGCGCCGCCGGAATTTCCTTAAAAGCGCCACAAATTGAAGTGCGCATGGAAATTCGCGACCAACGGTTGTTTGTGATTCACAGCCAGCACGACAGCATCGGCGGCTACCCGTTGGGCGCCCTGGAACAGACCCTGGTATTGATGTCCGGCGGTTTCGATTCCACGGTCGCGGCCTACCAGATCATGCGCCGCGGCCTGATGAGCCACTTTTGCTTCTTTAATCTGGGTGGGCGTGCACACGAATTGGGCGTGATGGAAGTCGCGCACTTTATCTGGAAGAAGTACGGCAGCTCCCAACGCGTGCTATTTGTGAGCGTACCGTTTGAGGAAGTGCTGGGCGAAATTCTCGGTAAAGTCGATAACAGTCATATGGGCGTAGTATTGAAGCGTATGATGTTGCGCGCTGCGTCTCGGATTGCCGATCAGTTGCAGATCGACGCCCTGGTGACCGGCGAAGCGATTTCCCAGGTTTCCAGCCAGACGCTGCCGAACCTGTCGCTGATCGACTGCGTGACCGAGAAGCTGGTGTTGCGCCCACTGATCGCCAGCCACAAGCAGGACATCATCGATTTGGCAGAAGAAATCGGCACCGCCGACTTCGCCAAGCATATGCCTGAATACTGCGGGGTCATCTCGGTGAATCCCAAGACCCACGCCAAGCGCAACCGCGTGGAGTACGAAGAACAACAGTTTGATATGGCGATTCTGGAGCGTGCGCTTCAGAACGCCAAGCTGGTCCCGATCGATCGTGTTATCGACGAACTGGGCCAGGATGTGCAGATCGAAGAAGTCAGTGAAGCCCTGGCCGGCCAGATTGTTGTCGACATCCGTCACCCGGATGCCGCTGAAGATGAGCCGCTGGAAATTCCTGGCGTCGACGTACAAACGCTGCCGTTCTACGCATTGAACGCGCGTTTCAAGGAACTGGATGACAGCCGTCAGTACCTGCTGTATTGCGACAAAGGCGTGATGAGTCGCCTGCATGCCCACCATTTGCTCAGTGAGGGGCATGCCAATGTGCGCGTTTATCGACCGAGCTAAGAGCCCGGGGCTGTTTGCCTGTGGCCTGCGTCACCGGCCCCCCGACTCTGCCGTCAAGCTGTAACGGCAAGGCCTGACTCTACTGTAAATCGCTGCCACGACCTGTCAGCACACCGAATCCTCTGATCGAGATACACAAGTGATCGAAAATCTACGTAACATCGCCATCATTGCTCACGTTGACCATGGTAAAACCACCCTGGTAGACAAACTCCTGCGTCAATCCGGCACCCTGGAGCGCAACGAGCTCAACGACGAGCGCGTGATGGACTCCAACGACCAGGAAAAAGAGCGCGGTATTACCATCCTGGCAAAAAACACCGCTATCAACTGGAACGGCTACCACATCAACATCGTGGACACCCCGGGCCACGCCGACTTCGGCGGCGAAGTAGAACGCGTAATGTCGATGGTTGACTCCGTTCTGCTGCTGGTTGATGCCCAAGACGGCCCTATGCCGCAAACCCGTTTCGTGACCAAGAAGGCTTTCGAAGCCGGCCTGCGTCCGATCGTGTGCATCAACAAGGTTGACCGTCCAGGCGCGCGTCCGGACTGGGTTCTGGACCAGATCTTCGACCTGTTCGACAACCTAGGTGCTACCGAAGAACAGCTGGACTTCAAAGTCGTGTACGCCTCGGCCCTGAACGGCATTGCCGGTCTGGAACACACCGACATGGCTGAAGACATGACCCCGCTGTACCAGTCGATCGTCGACAACGTACCGGCTCCAAAAGTTGACCGTGACGGCCCGTTCCAGATGCAAATCTCGGCACTGGACTACAACAGCTTCCTGGGTGTTATCGGCGTTGGCCGTATCGCTCGTGGTAGCGTCAAGCCGAACACCCCGGTTGTTGCTATCGGCGCCGACGGCAAGAAGCGTAACGGTCGTATCCTGAAGCTGATGGGTCACCACGGTCTGCACCGTATCGACGTTGAAGAAGCTTTCGCTGGCGACATCGTATGCGTGAGCGGTATGGACTCCCTGTTCATCTCCGACACCCTGTGCCAGCCGGACAACGTCGAGGCGATGAAGCCTCTGACCGTTGACGAACCAACCGTTTCCATGACCTTCCAGGTAAACGACTCGCCTTTCTGCGGTAAAGAAGGCAAGTTCGTGACTTCCCGTAACATCAAGGAACGTCTGGACAAAGAGCTGCTGTACAACGTTGCACTGCGCGTTGAAGAAGGCGACTCGGCTGACAAGTTCAAGGTTTCCGGCCGTGGTGAGCTGCACCTCTCGGTACTGATCGAAACCATGCGTCGCGAAGGCTTCGAAATGGGCGTTGGTCGTCCAGAAGTGATCATCCGTCAAGTTGACGGCGTGAAGCAGGAACCGTTCGAAAACGTAACCATCGACACCCCTGAAGAATCCCAGGGCAAGGTCATGGAAGAGATGGGCCTGCGTAAAGGCGACCTGACCAACATGGTGCCGGATGGCAAAGGCCGTGTGCGTCTGGAATACAACATCCCTGCTCGTGGTCTGATCGGTTTCCGTAACCAGTTCCTGACCCTGACCAACGGCGCTGGCATCCTGACCTCGATCTTCGATCGCTACGACACCATGAAGTCCGGCGACATGTCCGGCCGTCAGAACGGTGTTCTGGTATCGGTTGAGACTGGCAAGGCACTGACCTACTCCCTGGAAACCCTCCAGGCGCGTGGCAAGCTGTTCGTTGAACACGGTCAAGAGATCTACAACGGTCAGATCGTTGGTCTGAACAGCCGTGACAACGACATGGGCGTCAACCCAACCAAAGGCAAGAAGCTCGACAACATGCGTGCTTCGGGCAAAGACGAAACCATCGCTCTGGTCCCACCTGTTCGCTTCACCCTGGAACAGGCCCTGGAATTCATCCAGGACGACGAGCTGTGCGAAGTTACGCCTAAGTCGATCCGCCTGCGTAAGAAGATCCTGGACGAAGGCGAGCGTACCCGCGCTGCCAAGAAAGCCAAGAACTGAGTTAACTCAGGCTGAATGAAAAACGCCCCCGGTCGAAAGGCCGGGGGCGTTTTTTTATGCCTGCTGGTTTTGTGGTGGTTGTACCGGCCTCATCGGGGGCAAGCCCCCTCCCACATTTGACCGAGTACAGCCATCTGGAATGCGGTCAGTGTGGGAGGGGGCTTGCCCCCAATAGAGCCCTTGAGCCCCCTGCAAAACCCGGATCAGAACTTGTCGAGGGTCTTGAAATTGGTCTCGCGCACCACTTCCTTCGGCTTGTACGCGCAATACCCCGGCCGCGGTCCGATCTTCGGGTGATTGCGGCAGGTATCGGGGCGCTTGTCATAAATAGTGCAGAAGCGCGTCTTACGATCCAGGTACAGGCAATCGTTGTTGCTCATGCGCTGCAGCGTAAAAATCTCGGATTTGTTGTTGTAGCGCTCGACGATGCCTTCCTTCTGCAACCGCTTGGCGATGTTCTTCGGCGGATCGCCGCGTTCGAACTCATCGACGATGCCAATGCGGATCAGGTCCTTGATCTTCACTTCGACCGGCAGCGTGCAGCAGCTGGACACGCAGCCACCGCACATGTGGGCGGAATATTTCTGCCAGGTCTCAAGACGGTCGAGTTCCGCGGCGGCGATCAGTTGAGGCTTCATCAAGGTTCCAAAAGGTGGGGCTGTATCCGGGCGCGGGATCATACCGGGATTGGTGGTTTTTTGAACAATATTTTGCGTATTTCATCTCGAACGGTGCGATGGGCGAAAGCAGGCACGGCCAATGCATCAAAACCCGCTAAAGGTAAATGCGTTAAAAAACTGCCGAACCAGAGCGTCTACCGTCTGTCAGACCGTCTAGGCTCTAGCAACTCCTTCTATCTCGCCCGAGGTCGCAATTGATGTCTCAGGAACCACTTGCACGAGAAGCAGAGGTAGCCGCATTTCGCGATGCCGTCTTGACCAAACTCACCTACGCGGTGGGCAAGGACCCGGATCACGCCTTCGACCACGACTGGTTCGAAGCCATTGCTCTGGCCGCACGCGACCAGATGGTCGATCACTGGATGGACCACACGCGGCGTATTTACCGCAAGGGCCAGAAGCGTGTGTATTACCTGTCCCTCGAATTCCTCATCGGCCGTTTGCTCTACGACAGTCTGAGTAACCTTGGTGTGTTGGAGATTGCCCGCGAAGCGCTCAGCGAACTTGGCGTCGACCTTGAGCGTATCCGCCTGCTGGAGCCTGACGCGGCGCTCGGCAACGGTGGCTTGGGCCGCCTGGCCGCATGCTTCATGGAAAGCATGTCGACCTTGGGCATTGCCGGTCACGGTTATGGCATCCGTTATGAACATGGCCTCTTCCGCCAGGCGATTGTCGATGGCTGGCAACAGGAGCAGACCGAACGCTGGCTGGATTTCGGCAACCCGTGGGAGTTCGAGCGCGCTGAAGTGATCTACCCGATCGGCTTTGGCGGCAGCGTGGAAACCCTGCCGGACGCCGCCGGCAAGCTGATCCAAGTGTGGACGCCCAGCGAGACCGTGCGCGCCGTGGCCTATGACACGCCGGTGGTCGGTTGGCGCGGTGCAAGCGTCAACACCCTGCGCCTGTGGCGTGCACGGGCGGTGGAAGACTTGCACCTGGAGCGCTTCAACGCCGGTGACCACCTGGGCGCCGTTGCCGAAGTGGCCCGCGCTGAAAGCATCTCCCGGGTGCTTTACCCGGCGGATAGCACCGAAGCAGGGCAGGAGCTGCGCCTGCGTCAGGAATACTTCTTCGTCTCCGCCTCTCTGCAAGACCTGCTGCGCCGCCACAAAAACATGCATGGCTCGGTATTGAGCCTGGGCGAACACGCGGCGATCCAGCTCAACGACACCCACCCGTCCATCGCCGTGGCCGAGTTGATGCGCCAACTGGTGGATTTGCACGACATCGCTTGGGACGCCGCTTGGCAGGTCACGGTCGAAACCTTGTCCTACACCAACCACACCTTGCTGCCCGAGGCGTTGGAAACCTGGCCGGTAGGCCTGATGGAACGCATGTTGCCTCGGCACATGCAGATCATCTACCTGATCAATGCCCAGCACATCGACTCGCTGCGCGCCAAAGGTATCCACGATTTTGACGTGCTGCGCGCTGTGTCGCTGATCGAAGAAGACAATGGTCGCCGCGTGCGCATGGGAAACCTGGCGTTCCTCGGCTCCCACAGCGTCAATGGCGTGTCGGGCTTGCACACCCAACTGATGCGCAGCACGGTGTTCTCCGAACTGCACAAGCTCTACCCAGACCGCATCAACAACAAAACCAACGGCATTACCTTCCGCCGCTGGCTGTACCAGGCCAACCCCAAGCTCACCGAGATGCTGGTGGAAGCCTTGGGTCCGGACATTCTCGACACCATGGAAACCCGCTTGGGCGAATTGGAAACCTTCGCCGAGAAACAGACCTTCCGCAAAGCCTTCGCCGACCAGCGCCTGCACAGTAAGCGTGCACTGGCCGAGATCATCCACGAGCGCCTGGGCATTTCGGTGAACCCGGCGGCGATGTTCGACGTGCAGGTCAAACGTATCCACGAGTACAAGCGCCAACTGCTCAACCTGCTGCACACCGTGGCGCTGTACCAGGCGATCCGTGCCGAGCCGGGCACCGACTGGGTGCCGAGGGTGAAGATCTTCTCCGGCAAGGCGGCGGCCAGTTATCACCAGGCCAAGTTGATCATCAAGTTGACCAACGACATCGCCCGCACCGTCAACAACGATCCGACTGTGCGCGGGTTGCTCAAAGTGGTCTTCCTGCCCAACTACAACGTCAGCCTGGCAGAAAGCATCATCCCGGCGGCGGACTTGTCGGAGCAGATATCCACGGCCGGCTTTGAAGCGTCGGGCACCAGCAACATGAAGTTCGGCCTCAACGGCGCGCTGACCATCGGCACCATGGACGGCGCCAACGTGGAGATGCACGAGCGCGTGGGCGCCGATCACATGTTTATCTTCGGCCTTAGTGCACAGCAGGTGGAAGCCCGAAAACACGCTGGCGAGTTCAACGCCGGGCCTGATATTGCTGCGTCCCATCGCCTCAACGATGTGCTGCAAGCGATCCGTGGCGGGGTGTTCTCGCCCGATGATCCGGGCCGCTATGTGGGCTTGATCGACGGGTTGATCGACTACGACCGCTTCCTGGTGTGTGCCGACTTCGACTCCTACTGGGATGCCCAGGCGCGGGTCGAAGCGCATTGGCATGACTCCAAGGCATGGTGGCGTTCGGCGGTGCTCAATACCGCGCGCATGGGTTGGTTCTCGTCGGACCGGACGATCCGCGAGTACGCCACGGAGATCTGGAAAGCGCTCGACTAAGCACCCTGGATCCAAATATGGGAGGGGGCTTGCTCCCGATAGTGGATGGTCAGTTGACGAATATGTCGACTGACACGCCGCTATCGGGGGCAAGCCCCCTCCCACATTGGTTGCGCGTCGATATACTGAGCGCCGGTTTGCTTAGGGAATATCGACCATGCAATGGATTTTCATGCTGATTGGCCTGGTTGTCGGCTGGACGCTCGATGAGTCGTTCTATGACGCAGGCATCGGCGCACTGCTGGGGTTGGGCATTGGCCAGGCGATTGGCCTGTCGAAGCTTGCGGCCCAGGTGCGACAGCAGGCGCGTCAGTTGGAAACCTCGCAGAAGTCGGTGATCGCCCTCGGCGAGCGGCTGCGGCAATTGGAAGTGCCCGCGCCGGCCAGCCCCGCGGTGGTCGAACCCTCCATCCCTGAACCGACACCCATCGCCAAGGCCCCCGAACTGGTTTGGGAGCTGCCGGGCGAATTGGCGCCCGTCGCCATGATCGCCGAACCAAGCCCTGCATTGCCCGAAGACGCCTGGAAGCCTGCTCCGGCTCCGCGCCCTCATGAAGAACCTGCTATCCCCCGTGGCCCCAACCTGTTCGAACGTGCCCTCGCTGGTGCACGCAATTGGCTGTTTGGTGGCAACACCGTCCTGCGCGTCGGCGTGGTGCTGTTGTTTCTCGGCCTGGCGTTCCTGCTGCGTTATGCCACCGAAGGCATGGTGGTGCCGATCGAGTTGCGTTACGCCGGTGTGGCTGCTGCCGCCGTCGGCCTGCTGGGCCTGGGCTGGTGGCTGAGACTGCGCAACAGCAACTACGGCTTGATGCTGCAAGGCACCGGGATTGCGGTGCTGTACTTGACGGTGTTTGCCGCGATGCGCCTGCATCCGTTGATCGACCCGAGCGCGGCGCTGGGCCTGCTGGTTGCGGTCACGGTGTTCTCGGCGATCCTGGCGGTCACCCAGGACGCATTGGGCCTGGCCTGCGCGGCAGCACTCGGCGGTTTTGCGGCACCGATCCTTACGTCCACCGGCGCCGGTAACCATGTTGCGCTGTTCAGTTATTTTGCCCTGCTCAACGCCGGTATTCTCGCCATCGCCTGGTTCAAGGCCTGGCGCTTGCTCAACCTGATCGGGTTCGTCGGTACCTTCGGCATCGGCTTCGCCTGGGGAATGCGTTCCTACACGCCGGAATTGCTGTGGAGCACCGAGCCATTCCTGATCCTGTTCTTCCTAATGTATCTGGCCATCGGCCTGTTGTTCGCCCGACGCAAATTGCTGGAGCTGGGCGACGCGCCCGAAGGCCGCGATGCGTTGTTGCGCTGGTCGGCTGCCAAGGGTGATTACGTTGACGGCGGCATGCTGTTCGGCCCGCCGCTGGTGGGCTTTGGCTTGCAGTTCGCATTGGTACAGCATCTGGAATTCGCCGCGGCGTTCAGTGCGTTGGGCCTGGGCATTATCTACATGGGCCTGGCGCGGTTACTCAGTGGCGGACGCGCGTTGCTGCTGGCGGAAACGTGCCTGGCCCTGGGCGTGATCTTTGCCAGCCTGGCGATTCCTCTGGGCCTTGATGCACGTTGGACGGCTGCGGCGTGGGCGGTGGAAGGCGCCGGGATCTTCTGGCTCGGTTTGCGCCAGCAGCGACCGTTGGCGCGTGCGTTCGGCTTGTTGCTGCAATTGGGCTCAGCGCTGGCCTTCCTCAGCGAACTGCGCATTGGCGAACACAGCCTGCTCGACGGTGCGCCGCTGGGTGCGTTGTTGCTCGGCGCCGCGTTGCTGTTCAGCTTCGATCAGTTGCGCAAGGCATCGGCGCAGCACACGGCAGAGTGGGAGCGCAAAGGGCTGCCGGTCCTGGCGTCTCTGGGCTTGAGCTTTTTGTACCTGCTGGCGCCCTTGCTGTTGCTGACCCAAGGTACCGCCATCAGTTGGGCCATCGCCGGTCTGGCGACCCTGTTTATCGGCCTGCGCATTGGCTCGCGCACGTTCCTGTTCACTGCGTTCGCGGTGCAATTGCTGGGTGGCGCGTTATTCCTGGTGCGCTTGCAGGGCGGGGAGGGCGCGGCGGTATTCAATGCGGGATGGAGTGGTTTGCTCACGGCCTCCCTGATCGGCCTGGCCTTGATTGGCGGCATGCTGCTGGCGGCACGCGACGACATGGTGCGCAGCGATGTGCGGCTGTTACGTGGGTTGTCGGTGGTGCTGCTCGCCGGTCTGGTGTTGATCAATCTGGCGGTGCTGTTTGTGCTGCCATGGGAAAGCGCCAGCGGCGTATGGGCTGCCAGTGGGTTGTTGATCATCTGGCTGAGCTTGTACCTGCAACAACGCGTCAGTTTTGTATTTGGGTTGCTGCTGCAACTGGTCGGCGGTGGTTCGTTCCTGCTGGCGGTGCCGCAACTGCTCGGGCCGTTGACCGGCGAAGGCCTGCGTCCGCTGGCGCACAGTGGTTTCTGGACGCCGATGGTGTTGGGCCTGGCCGCCTTGATCGGCGCCTGGCGCTTGCAACGTGAGCCCCATGCGCCGGTGTTTGCGGTGCTGAAGCTGCAACGCTTGTCCGACCTTTTGCTGGTGTGGGGTGCGGCGTGGTGGACATTGGCGCTGGGCGGCGAAGTGTTGCGCTTTGTTCCGCAAGCGTTGCTTGGTTCTTTCCTGCTGGGGCTTGCCGCAGCGAGCGTGGCGATCTGGGCGTTGCTCGCGGCGCGACTGCGCTGGGCATCCCTGGGTGTGCTGTGCACCTTGCTGATGCCGGCGGCGGGCGTGGCGTTGCTGGTGTCTGCCCACAGCTACTATCACCCGGCGGCGCAGTACGGATGGCTGGCCTGGTTGGCGGTGTTTGTGGTGCATTTCATCTCGCTGCGCCGCTTGGCGCCGGTGGTTCCGGCCAGGATGCTGAGTATTGCCCATGTCCTAGGCTGCTGGATGCTGATCGGCGTGCTGGCACTGGAATTGCGCTATGGACTGTTGCGCCTGTCGGCTGAATACAACGCCTGGCGCTGGTTGGGCTGGGCCATCCTGCCAAGCCTGTACCTGGTGCTGGCCGCCGCACCGCGCACCTGGCCGTGGCCAGTGTCGGCGTACCCAAGGGAGTACCGAGTCCTGGCCGCGCTGCCATTGGCTGTGCTGATTCTCGGCTGGTTCTGGCTGGCGAATACCTTCAGCGATGGCACCGCCAATCCGTTGCCTTACGTGCCTCTGCTCAACCCTCTGGAACTGGGCCTGCTCTTCGCGCTGCTGGGTGTTTACCTGTGGTCCCGAAGCGTGGCGCCACAACGCGGGCCGCGTGCCGAATTGGCCGCACAAGGGATCGCGGGTCTCTCGCTGTTTGCGTTCTTCACGGCACTGGTCATGCGCACCGCGCACCACTGGGGCGGCGTGCCGTTCCATCTGGATGCGTTGCTGGAGTCGATGCTGGTGCAAGCCGGCCTGTCGATTGTGTGGACTCTGATCGCCCTCGGCCTGATGATCGGCGGCCACCTGCGCCATCGTCGCGAAGTGTGGTTGATCGGCGCCGCGTTGATTGCGGTGGTGGTGGCCAAACTGTTCTTTGTCGAACTGAGTAACCGTGGCGGCCTGGCGCGGATCGTGTCGTTTATCGGCGTGGGCGGGCTGTTGCTGGTGGTGGGTTATTTCGCACCGCTGCCACCTAAGCGGGCCGAACCTGTGATGGAAACTGAAGGAGCATCCTCTTGATCGGTAAGTTGAGCGTGGCCATGGTGGGCATGTGTGCGGCGCTGGCGGCGTCGGCCCAGGAAGCCCCGGCTGATTTCACCCACCATGTGCCGCTGAGTGTGAGCGGCAATGGCCCCTGGTATCGCCTTGAATTGCCGTTGGCTGTGCAACTCAACGCGCGCCAGGCGGACCTCAGTGACGTTCGCGTGTTTAACGCCGCCGGTGAGCCCCAGGCCTATGCGCTGTCGCGACAATCTTCCCAGCGCACCGAAAGTCGCAACGTCGCTGATGTGAAGTGGTTCCCGCTGTACGCCGCCGACACTCAGGAAAGCCTGCCCGGTGTGGTGATGAAAACCACCACCGAAGGCACCCTGGTGGAAATCAAACCGTCTTCTGCCGCCAAGCCCGGTAAGCAGGTATTGCGCGGCTGGGTGCTGGACGCCAGCGCGATCAAGGCACCGTTGCAGCAACTGAGCCTGGACTGGAGCCGTGAGCAAGAGGGCTTCCAGCGTTTCAGCATTGAAGCCAGTGATGACTTGCAGCGTTGGGAGCCTTGGGGCGAGGGGCAGGTGGCACGCTTGTCGTTCGCCGACGAACGGGTCGAACAGCATGACGTCAGCCTGCCAGGACGCTCAGCGCGCTACCTGCGTCTGGTATGGAAGGGGCAGGCGGCGCCGCTGCTGACCTCGGCCAAGCTGGTGAGTGCTACGCGCAGCAGTCTGCCAATGCCGTTGGTGTGGTCGCAGCCATTGGCGGGAACGCGACTCAAGGCTGGGGAGTACAGCTGGCAGTTGCCGACTGGGCTGAGTGTCGAGCGTTTGCGCATTGAGTTGAAGCAGCCCAACACGCTGGCACCGGTGACATTGGCGGGACGCAGCGATGCCAAACAACTGTGGCAGCCATTGAACAATGGCTTGCTGTACCGCCTGACGCAAAACGGCCAGGACGTGGTGCAGGATGAGTTGCAGTTGCCGGGTCAGGTCGTGACCGAACTCAAGTTGCAGGTGGACGAGCGCGGTGGCGGTTTGGGCGCCGATGCGCCGGCGCTGCGCTTTGCGGTGCGCGCTACCCAGTTGGTGTTCCTGGCGCGGGGTGAGCCGCCGTTCAGCCTGGCGTTGGGCAATGCGTCGGTGAAAGCCGCAAGCCTGCCACTGTCGACCCTGATCCCCGATTACAGTGCCGAGCGCCTCAATACGCTGGGACAGGCCAAGGTTGTCGGGGACGTTGCGGTCGCGTCGCCGGTGGTCGTAGCCGCTGTGGAGGGCGGGCCGAACTGGAAAAAACTCGGGCTCTGGGCCGTCTTGCTGCTCGGCGTGGCGGCACTGGGCGCCATGGCCTACAGTTTGCTGCGCAAGCCACCGGCGGCGCGTTAAATAAAGTCCATGAACTCTATTGGGTTTAAATCCTCTGATAGGAGGAAATACGCCCCGACTCGCGTTAAACTGCGCGGGTTTTCAAGCCCCCCATTCTCCGGAGCCTTACATGTCCCGCGTTACCTTGAGTCGCTATTTGATTGAGCAGACCCGCAGCAACAACACGCCTGCCGATCTGCGCTTCCTTATCGAAGTGGTCGCGCGTGCTTGCAAGGAAATCAGCCATGCCGTGTCCAAAGGCGCACTGGGTGGTGTCCTGGGCAGCATGGGCACTGAAAACGTGCAGGGAGAAGTACAGAAGAAGCTCGACGTAATCTCCAACGAGATCCTGCTTGAAGCCAACGAATGGGGCGGTCACCTGGCCGGCATGGCGTCCGAAGAAATGGACAATGCCTACCAGATCCCGGGTAAATACCCGAAAGGTGCCTACCTGCTGGTGTTCGACCCACTGGACGGTTCGTCCAACATCGACATCAACGCACCGGTCGGCACTATCTTTTCCGTGCTGCGCTGCCCGAACGAATACCTGAGCCAGAACGAAGCCCTGAACGAAAAGGCTTTCCTGCAGCCAGGCACCGAGCAGGTCGCTGCCGGTTACGCGATCTACGGCCCACAGACCATGCTGGTGCTGACCCTGGGTGACGGCGTTAAAGGTTTCACCCTGGACCGCGAAATGGGCAGCTTCGTACTGACCCACGAAGACATCACCATTCCTGCGTCCACCCAGGAATTCGCGATCAATATGTCCAACCAGCGTCACTGGGAAGAACCGGTTACCCGCTACGTGGGCGAGTTGATGGCCGGTGAAGAAGGCCCGCTGAAGAAAAACTTCAACATGCGTTGGGTCGCGGCGATGGTAGCTGACGTGCACCGCATCCTGACCCGTGGTGGCTTGTTCATGTACCCACGTGACAGCCGCGAGCCATCCAAGCCGGGCAAACTGCGCCTGATGTATGAAGCCAACCCGATGTCGTTCCTGGTTGAACAAGCGGGCGGCGCGTCCACTGACGGCCACCAGCGCATCCTCGACATCCAGCCGGAAGGCCTGCACCAGCGTGTAGCGGTGTTCCTGGGTTCGAAGGAAGAAGTTGAGCGCGTGACGGCCTATCACAAGAAGTAAGCTGCGGCGATAAGTGATCGGCGTTGTTGTGAGCCGGTTCACCCTTAAAGAAGCCCCGAAACGTTTCAGCGTTTTCGGGGCTTTTTTGTTTTTACTCGTCGGGAACCAGACACCTGTTTTCCCTTCTAAGCTTCTGGCAGATACCCACGCTGCCTTGTCCCTCCAGGAGTTATTCCATGTCGTTACGCCGTCTCGCTTTGCTGGCTTTTTGCGTGCTGTTGGCCGCTTGCAGCAAGATCAACCAGGAAAATTACGCGAAGTTGTCGGCCGGCATGCCGAAGGCCGAGGTGGAGTCGTTGTTGGGTAAGCCGACCGATTGTTCCGGCGCACTGGGCATGTCCAGCTGCACGTGGGGCGATAAAACCAGCTTTATCAGCGTTCAATATGCCGGTGACAAAGTTCTCATGTTTTCCGGGCAAGGCCTGAAGTAAACCGGGGCGAGAGCCTGCGGGAGAAGAAGAATGATGCGTTTTGTTTTGTTCCTTTGTGCCAGCCTGTTTTTGGCGGGCTGTGCCAGCCATTCTGGCGATGATCTGCAACCCAAGACTGCCGGCAGCGTCAACCTCAAGCGTTACCAGGGCACCTGGTATGAGTTGGCCCGATTGCCGATGTACTTTCAGCGCAACTGCGCGCAGTCCGAAGCACGCTACACCTTGTTGCCCGATGGCGACATGTCGGTGTTTAACCGCTGCCTGACCACCGAATGGAAGTGGGAAGAAGCCAAGGGCACCGCCACCCCGCAAGTGCCTGGCAAGACTGACAAGCTCTGGGTGGAATTCAACAACTGGTTCACGTCACTGCTGCCGGGCGTCGCCAAGGGCGATTACTGGGTGCTGTACGTCAGCGATGACTACAAGACCGCCATCGTCGGCAGCCCGAGCCGGCGCTATATGTGGATCCTGTCGCGCACGCCAACGGTCAGTGCCGATACTCGCGAAGACCTGCTGAGCAGGGCGCGACAGCAGGGGTATGACACCACGCGGTTGATCTTCCGGACATCGGATAAGCAGATGGCCAAGACTTCGCAATAACCTGAGAGCCCCTCAATCCAATGTGGGAGGGGGCTTGCCCGCGATAGCGGTGTGTCAGTATCTGATTTGCTGGCTGACACTCTGCAATCGGGGGCAAGCCCCTCCCACATGTTTTAACCGAGTAAGTCCCTTAGCACCTGCGTAAATGCCCGGCTGCTTTCTTCTTCGCCTGCATGACGCCCTTCGCGCACCACCCATTTCCCGTTGACCAGCACATCACGCACCTGGCGATCACCGCCGGCAAACAGCCAGCGATTGAGAATGCCATCCTCTGTTGCTGTCGCCAGGTAAGGGTCATTACCGTCCAGCACGATCCAATCCGCACGCTTGCCCACTTCCAGTCGACCAATTGGCTGCCCCAGTGCCTGTGCGCCACCGCCCAGCGCAGCATCGAACAGCGTACGGCCAACCATCGGTTGGTCACTGCGATACAAGCGGTTGCGCCGTTGATCGCGCAGGCGCTGGCCGTATTCCAGCCAGCGCAATTCCTCCACTACGCTCAATGACACATGGCTGTCGGAACCGATGCCCATGCGCCCGCCCTGGGCGAGAAAATCCACTGCCGGGAAAATCCCGTCGCCCAGGTTGGCTTCGGTGGTCAGGCACAATCCGGCAATCGCCCGGCTCGCTGCCATGCGCGTCACTTCTTCCGGGTTGGCGTGAGTCGCGTGCACCAGGCACCAGCGTTCATCCACCTCGACATTGTCATACAGCCATTGCAACGGACGCTTGCCGCTCCAGGCCAGGCAGTCGTCGACTTCTTTTTGTTGTTCGGCAATATGGATATGGATCGGGCACGTCTTGTCGCTGGCGGCCAGGACTTCATTGATTTGTTGTGGCGTAACAGCGCGCAGGGAGTGGAAGCACAAGCCCAGTTGCTGCGCCGGTTGCGCCGCGAGGATCGGTTTGAGGCGCGCCTGCAGGTCCAGGTAGTTTTCGGTGCTGTTGATAAACCGTCGCTGGCCTTCGTTCGGCGCCTGCCCGCCAAAACCCGAGTGGGTGTAGAGCACGGGCACCAAGGTCAGGCCAATACCGCTGCTGGCGGCCGCGTGGCTGATCTGCCGCGACAGTTCCGTACGGTCGGCGTACGGCTGGCCGCTGACATCATGATGCACGTAGTGAAATTCGGCCACCGAGGTGTAACCGGCCTTGAGCATCTCGATGTACAGCTGGCGCGCGATCACCTGCAGTTGTTCCGGACTGATCTTGCCGACCATGCGGTACATCATCTCGCGCCAGGTCCAGAAGCTGTCATTCGGGTTGCCGGCGACTTCGGCCAAACCCGCCATGGCGCGTTGGAATGCGTGGGAGTGCAGGTTGGGCATGCCAGCCAAAACTGGGCCTTTGAGCCGCTCGGCGCCGTCTGCACTGGCATTGGCCGCAATCTGTGCCAGCAGGCCATCGGCGCTGACTTCAAGACGTACATCGTTGGCCCATCCATTAGGCAGCAGTGCGCGTTCGGCAAAAAAAGCGGACATGTTCAGAGCACTCCGGTCGTGTGTTTATTTGTATATACATATACAGACGTTTGCCTGCTCGGTAAACTCCGGCAATCTATGCATCTTTTCCCCCTGCAAGGATTCCCTGTGCCGACTCCGCCCGCCAAGTCTTCACTGGCTGCCCACATGGACGAAAGTCCGGCGCCCTTGTATGCCCGCGTCAAACAGATGATCAGCCAGCAGATCCTCAACGGCAACTGGCCACCCCATTACCGCGTGCCGTCGGAGAGTGAACTGGTCAGCCAGCTGGGCTTCAGCCGAATGACGATCAATCGCGCCCTGCGCGAACTCACCGCCGAAGGGTTGCTGGTTCGCATGCAAGGCGTCGGTACTTTTGTGGCCGAGCCCAAAAGCCAATCGGCGCTGTTTGAAGTGCACAACATTGCCGATGAGATCGCTTCCCGCGGTCATCGGCATACCTGCCAGGTCATCACCCTGGGCGAAGAGGCCGCCGGTTCCGAACGTGCCGTCGCCCTGGAAATGCGCGAAGGCGGGCGGGTGTTCCACTCACTGATCGTGCATTACGAAAACGATATTCCCGTGCAAATCGAAGACCGTTTCGTCAACGCCCTGGTCGCGCCGGAATACCTGCAGCAGGATTTCACCCAACAAACGCCCTATGCCTATCTCAACCAGGTTGCGCCGCTGACGGAAGGCGAGCACGTCGTGGAAGCGATCCTCGCCGACGCCGACGAGTGCAAGCTGCTGCAAATCGAGCCCTCCGAACCGTGCCTGTTGATTCGCCGACGCACCTGGTCCGGACGCCAGCCGGTGACCGCCGCGCGGTTGATCCACCCTGGTTCCCGTCACAGCCTCGAAGGACGCTTCAGTAAATGAGTTTGAAAGTCTGGCGCGCCGCCGATTACGTCCGCATGCCGTGGAAAAACGGCGGTGGCAGTACCGAAGAAATCTCCCGTGATGCCGGCGATGGCCTGGATGGCTTTGGCTGGCGCTTGTCGATTGCCGATATCGCCGAGTCGGGCGGCTTTTCCACCTTCGCCGGTTACCAGCGTGTGATCACGGTAATCAAGGGCGCAGGCATGGTGCTGACCGTGGATGGCGAGGAGCAGCGCGGACTGTTACCGCTGCAACCGTTCGCGTTCAAGGGTGACAGTCAGGTGTCGTGCCGATTGATCACTGGGCCGATTCGCGATTTCAACCTGATTTATTCGCCCGAGCGCTACCACGCGCGGTTGCAGTGGATGGATGGTGTGCAGCGGTTTTTCAGTACGGCGCAGACGGTGCTGGTGTTCAGCGTGGCGGATGAAGTGAAGGTGCTGGACCAGGTACTGGGCCATCACGATTGCCTGCAAGTGGACGGTAACGCTGGCTTGCTGGACATCTCTATCACTGGCCGTAGCTGCATCATCGAACTGACTCAGCGCGGTTAAAAAATGTGGGAGGGGGCTTGCCCCCGATTGCGGTGTGTCAGTACCAGATGGGCTGACTGATCCACCGCTATCGGGGGCAAGCCCCCTCCCACATTTGTTTCTCACTGTTGTTGGGATCTGTTTCCAACCCTCGCACCATTTTGTTACCGAACGCCCCAGCGTGGCGCAAAACCATGCTGTCGTGACAAACCGCCCTCGCTAGAAAACCCCTTTGTAAGAAATTTCATCATCTCTCTAAGCCTTAATTTCCAAGGCTCACACACCCTTTCCAAAAAAATCCAAACACCTCACTTAGAAAGTTGGCCGCTTGATTGCATATGCTTGTACATACAAGTAAAGATGTGTGCGTAAGACTCTCCTTCGCACCATCCATGTTCGCGCATCGATCGCCGAGGAGTCCTAGCAGTGACCAAGCCTACAAAATACCGTGACGTCGAAATCCGCGCCGCCCGCGGTAACAAGCTCACCGCCAAAAGCTGGCTGACTGAAGCACCGCTGCGCATGCTGATGAATAACCTCGACCCGCAAGTGGCCGAGAACCCGAAAGAGTTGGTGGTGTACGGCGGCATTGGTCGCGCCGCACGTAATTGGGAGTGCTACGACCAGATCGTCGAGAGCCTCACCAATCTGAACGACGACGAAACCCTGCTGGTGCAATCCGGCAAACCGGTCGGCGTGTTCAAGACCCATAGCAACGCCCCGCGCGTGTTGATCGCCAACTCTAATCTGGTTCCGCACTGGGCCAGTTGGGAACACTTCAACGAACTGGATGCCAAGGGCCTGGCTATGTACGGCCAGATGACTGCCGGCAGCTGGATCTACATCGGCAGCCAGGGCATCGTCCAAGGCACCTACGAAACCTTCGTTGAAGCCGGTCGCCAGCATTACGACAGCAATTTGAAAGGCCGTTGGGTCCTCACCGCCGGCCTCGGCGGCATGGGCGGCGCACAGCCGCTGGCCGCGACATTGGCCGGCGCGTGCTCGCTGAACATCGAGTGCCAGCAGGTCAGCATCGATTTCCGCCTGGCCAGCCGTTATGTCGATGAGCAAGCCACCGACCTCGACGACGCTTTGGCCCGTATCGCCAAATACACGAAAGAAGGCAAAGCCATTTCCATCGCGCTGCTGGGTAACGCGGCCGAGATCCTGCCGGAACTGGTCAAGCGCGGCGTGCGCCCGGACATGGTCACCGACCAGACCAGTGCCCATGACCCGCTCAATGGCTACCTGCCCGCCGGCTGGACCTGGGACGAATACCGCGCCCGCGCCAAGACCGAGCCGGCTGCCGTGATCAAGGCCGCCAAGCAGTCCATGGCAGTCCACGTCAAAGCCATGCTGGAATTCCAGAAGCAAGGCATCCCGACCTTCGACTACGGCAACAACATCCGCCAAATGGCACAGGAAGAAGGCGTGGAAAACGCTTTCGACTTCCCAGGTTTCGTTCCGGCGTACATCCGCCCACTGTTCTGCCGTGGCATCGGCCCGTTCCGTTGGGCTGCGCTCTCGGGCGACCCGCAAGATATCTACAAGACCGACGCCAAAGTCAAAGAGCTGATCCCCGACGACGCCCACCTGCATAACTGGTTGGACATGGCTCGCGAACGCATCAGCTTCCAGGGCCTGCCAGCGCGTATCTGCTGGGTCGGTCTGGGCCAGCGCGCCAAGCTCGGCCTGGCATTCAACGAAATGGTGCGCAGCGGCGAGCTGTCGGCGCCGGTGGTGATTGGTCGTGACCACCTCGACTCCGGCTCGGTAGCAAGCCCGAACCGCGAAACAGAATCCATGCAGGACGGTTCCGACGCCGTATCTGACTGGCCGCTGCTCAATGCCTTGCTCAACACCGCCAGCGGTGCGACGTGGGTCTCGCTGCACCACGGTGGCGGCGTCGGCATGGGCTTCTCCCAGCACTCCGGCATGGTGATCGTCTGCGACGGCACCGACGAAGCGGCCGAGCGGATTGCCCGTGTGCTGCACAACGACCCAGCGACAGGGGTGATGCGTCACGCCGATGCGGGTTACCAGATCGCGATCGATTGCGCCAAAGAGCAGGGTCTCAATCTTCCAATGATCAAGTAACCCATGTGGGGCGGGGCTTGCTCCCGATGGCGGTGTATCAGCCAATAGGTCTGGTGACTGACCCACTGCTATCGGGAGCAAGCCCCCTCCCACAGTTGAGCGGCTGCGACCCCCAAAACAATCCATCAGAGGTTGAACACCCATGGCTGCAAATGACGCGCGTGCAAGCACCACCCCGTTGATCGAGAAACGTTCGATCGACTACATCCCGGAAGCGGAAAGACACGGTCGTCTATTGAGCCAGTTCACCCTGTGGCTGGGTGCCAACCTGCAAATTACGGCCATTGTCACCGGAGCCTTGGCCGTGGTGCTGGGCGGTGATGTGTTCTGGTCGTTGATCGGTCTGTTGATCGGTCAACTGATCGGCGGCGGCGTCATGGCGTTGCATGCGGCGCAAGGGCCCAAGCTCGGCTTGCCGCAGATGATCTCCAGCCGCGTGCAGTTCGGCGTATATGGCGCGGCCATTCCGATCGTCTTGGTGTGCCTGATGTACCTAGGCTTTACCGCGACCGGTACGGTGCTTTCCGGCCAGGCGCTGGGCCAGTTGTTTGGTGTCAGCAGCAGCGTCGGTATCCTGATCTTCGCCAGCGTCATCGTGCTGGTCACGGTGCTTGGTTATCGGGTGATCCACTTCATAGGGCGCGTTGCCAGCGTCATTGGTGTGATTGCCTTCGTTTACCTGTTCAGTCGCCTGATGGGCCAGGCTGACATTGGCGCATTGCTGCAAATCCGCCATTTCAGCTGGAGCAGTTTCTTGCTCGCGGTGTCCCTCGCCGCCTCCTGGCAGATCGCGTTTGGGCCGTATGTGGCGGACTACTCGCGCTACTTGCCGAGCAGCACGTCGTCGGTGAAAACCTTTCTCGCTGCGGGCGCCGGTTCAGTGATTGGCGCACAAGTGGCGATGATTCTCGGCGTGTTCGCCGCCGCCATGGCCAACGGGCAATTCGCCGGTCATGAAGTGGCCTACATCGTTGGTTTGAGTGGTACGGGCGCCACCGCTGCGCTGCTGTATTTCAGCATCGCATTCGGCAAGGTCACCATCTCCACACTGAACTCCTACGGCAGCTTCATGTGCATCGCGACCATCATCAGCGGCTTTCGTGGTCGCCTGGAGGTGACGCGTCTGCAGCGTCTGGTGTTCGTGCTGCTTATCGTCGGTACGGCGACCCTGATCGCATTGCTCGGCCAGCATTCGTTCCTCGGTGCGTTCAAGTCTTTCATTCTGTTCTTGCTGGCGTTCTTCACGCCCTGGAGCGCGATCAACCTAGTTGACTACTACTTCATCACCCGCGAGCGCTATGACGTGCCGGCGCTGGCCGATCCTAACGGGCGGTACGGTCGTTGGAACCCTCTGGGTATCAGCGTCTATGTCTTCGGGGTGTTGGTGCAGATGCCGTTCATCGCTACCAAGTTCTACACCGGTCCGCTGGTGAGCGCGCTTGGGGGTGTGGATATCTCCTGGATTATCGGCCTGGTGCTGCCCGCTGCTCTGTATTACCTGTGTGCGAAAAAATGGCACGGCAGCGTGCCCGATCAACTGATTCTGCCGGTCGAGCAGGACAGTGTTGTACCCACTAAAAAAAGCGGGGCCAGTCGCGCTGCGGCGCGGGCCTGACAGGACGTGGACAAGGCAGGACGCCTTTTGACTGCCGTAATCCATTTCATGATTGGGAGCGTCACACAATGAAAATGCATAAGACCCTGCTGACCACGTTGTTCTCTGCAGGCTTGCTGGCCAGCGCTGGCGCCCAGGCGGCCGGTTGGTGCGAGTCCGGTAAACCGGTGAAATTCGCCGGGCTGAACTGGGAAAGCGGCATGTTGCTCACCGACATCCTGCAAACCGTGCTGGAAAAAGGCTACGACTGCAAAACCGACAGCCTGCCGGGCAACTCCATCACCATGGAAAACGCCCTGAGCAGTAACGACATTCAAGTGTTCGCCGAAGAATGGGTCGGCCGCAGCGAAGTCTGGAACAAGGCTGAGAAGGCCGGCAAAGTCGTCGGCGTTGGTGCGCCAGTGGTGGGCGCAATCGAAGGCTGGTACGTGCCGCGCTACGTGATCGAAGGCGACGCCAAGCGCAAGCTGGAAGCCAAGGCGCCGGACCTGAAAACCATCGCCGACCTGGCCAAGTACGCCTCGGTGTTCAAGGACCAGGAAGAACCATCCAAGGGCCGCTTCTACAACTGCCCGGCCGGCTGGACCTGCGAGCTGGACAACAGCGAAATGCTGAAAAGCTACGGCCTGGAAAGCACCTACACCAACTTCCGTCCAGGCACCGGCCCGGCGCTGGATGCGGCGGTGCTGTCGAGCTACAAGCGTGGCGAGCCGATCCTGTTCTACTACTGGTCGCCGACGCCGCTGATGGGTCAGGTCGACCTGGTCAAGCTTGAAGAAAAACCTGGTGTGGATAAAACCGTGACCATCAAGGTCGGCCTGTCCAAGACCTTCCACGAACAAGCCCCTGAATTGGTGGCCGTGCTGGAAAAGGTCAACCTGCCCATCGACCTGCTGAACCAGAACCTGGGACGCATGGCCAAGGAGCGCATTGAGTCGCCGAAACTGGCGAAGATCTTCCTCAAGGAACATCCTGAAGTCTGGCACGCCTGGGTGAGCGAAGACGCAGCCAAGAAAATCGACGCGGCCTTGTAGGTCAAGTGTGCACGGCTACCCTGAGGGGTGGCCGGGCGCCTGGCCACAACCCATTGGATCGAGAGCACGCTATGTTTCCTGAGAGTTTTACGTTTTCCATTGCCGACTGGGTTAACGGTTGGGTGGATTCACTGGTCACCAACTACGGCGATGTGTTCCGGCAGATCTCCGACACGCTGTTGTGGGCCATCGTCAACCTGGAAGGCCTGCTGCGCGCCGCCCCTTGGTGGCTGATGCTGGCCATCGTCGGCGGCGTGGCCTGGCACGCTACCCGCAAAGTAGTCACTACGGCGGTGATCGTCGGTTTGCTGTTCCTGGTAGGCGCGGTTGGCCTGTGGGACAAGCTGATGCAGACCCTGGCCTTGATGATGGTTGCCACGGTGATTTCGGTGTTGATCGGCATTCCGTTGGGCATCCTCTCGGCGCGCAGTAATCGCCTGCGTTCGGTGCTGATGCCGCTGCTCGACATCATGCAAACCATGCCCAGCTTCGTGTACCTGATCCCGGTGCTGATGCTGTTCGGCCTCGGCAAGGTGCCGGCGATTTTTGCCACGGTGATCTATGCCGCGCCGCCGCTGATTCGCCTCACCGATTTGGGCATCCGCCAAGTGGATGGCGAAGTTATGGAGGCCATCAACGCCTTCGGTGCCAACCGATGGCAGCAACTGTTTGGCGTGCAACTGCCGTTGGCGCTGCCGAGCATCATGGCCGGCATCAACCAGACCACCATGATGGCGTTGTCGATGGTGGTGATCGCCTCGATGATCGGCGCCCGTGGCTTGGGTGAAGACGTGCTCGTCGGCATCCAGACCCTCAACGTTGGCCGTGGCCTTGAAGCCGGGCTGGCGATCGTGATTCTTGCAGTGGTCATCGACCGCATTACCCAGGCCTATGGCCGCCCACGGCATGAGGCGAGCAAATGACGACTGTGAGCAAAATCGAAGTCAGAAACGTCTTCAAGATCTTTGGCGCGCGTTCCAAGGAAGCGCTGGCGATGATTGGGCAGGGCAAGACCAAGGACCAAGTGTTGGCCGAGACCGGTTGCGTGGTCGGCGTCAACGACCTGTCCCTGAGCATTGGCACCGGTGAGATCTTCGTGATCATGGGCCTGTCGGGTTCCGGTAAATCCACACTGGTGCGTCACTTCAATCGCCTGATCGACCCCACCAGCGGCGCGATCCTCGTGGACGGCGAAGACATCCTGCAACTGGACATGGACGCCCTGCGACAATTCCGTCGGCACAAGATCAGCATGGTGTTCCAGAGCTTCGGCCTGCTGCCCCACAAGAGCGTGCTCGACAACGTCGCTTACGGCCTCAAGGTGCGTGGCGAAACTAAGCAGGTGTGCGCCGAACGCGCGCTGCACTGGATCGAAACCGTGGGCCTCAAAGGCTACGAAAACAAATACCCGCACCAGCTCTCCGGCGGCATGCGCCAGCGCGTCGGCCTGGCCCGTGCGTTGGCTGCCGACACGGACATCATCCTGATGGACGAAGCCTTCAGCGCCCTCGACCCACTGATTCGCGCCGAGATGCAGGACCAATTGCTGGAGCTGCAAAAGACCCTGCACAAGACCATCGTCTTCATCACCCACGACCTCGACGAGGCCGTGCGCATTGGTAACCGCATTGCGATCCTCAAGGACGGCAAGTTGATCCAGGTCGGCACGCCTCGGGAGATCCTCCATTCACCGGCGGATGAGTACGTGGACCGGTTTGTTCAGCGGCGGGCGGCGGTGGTCTGATCCAGATTCTGTGGTGAGGCTGCTGGCCCTATCGGGAGCAAGCTCCCTCCCACCTTTGAAGATGTTCACCGTTCAACATGTGGGAGGGGGCTTGCCCCCGATGAGGCCGGCAAAGCGGTAGAGAATATGAAGAGGTCAACAATGCCCCAGGCAACAAAAATCACCATCGCCGACACCCCTCTGCGCTGGCAGGACGTGGTCGCCGTGGCCCGCCACGGCGCGGTGCTGGAACTCTCGGGCCAAGCCTGGGCCCGCATCGACAATGCCCAAGCCATCGTGCAGCGCATCGTCACCAGCGGCGAACGCGCGTATGGCGTGAACACCGGCCTGGGCGCGCTGTGCAACGTGTCGCTTGCGGGCGAGCAACTCAGCCAGCTGTCGCGCAATACCCTGTTGAGTCACGCCTGTGGCGTCGGCCCGGTACTGAGCGATGAGCAGACCCGGGCGATTATCTGCGCCGCGGTCATCAATTACAGTCACGGAAAATCCGGCCTGCATCCGCAGGTCGTACGTTCGTTGCTGGCGCTGCTTAACCACGGCATCACGCCACAGGTGCCGTCCCAAGGTTCGGTGGGTTACCTGACTCACATGGCCCACGTCGGTGTCGCTTTGTTGGGTGTCGGTACGGTGAGTTATCGCGGCCAGATCGTGACGGCGCAGGAAGCCTTGCAGGCAGAAGGTTTGCAGCCCGTGGTACTCGGCGCCAAAGACGGCCTGTGCCTGGTCAACGGCACGCCGTGCATGACCGGTTTGAGCTGCCTGGCCTTGGCCGACGCCCATCACTTGCTGCAGTGGGCCGACGTGATCGGCGCCATGAGTTTCGAAGCCCAGCGTGGCCAGATCGACGCCTTTGATGAAGAAATCATCGCCCTCAAGCCGCACCCCGGCATGCAGCACGTTGGCGTCAACCTGCGTGCCTTGCTCGACGGCAGTGAAGTGATCGCCAGCAGCAAAGGCCTCCGCACACAGGACGCCCTGAGCATCCGCTCGATCCCGCAGATCCACGGCGCGGCGCGCGACCAGGTGGAGCACGCCACCCGCCAGATCGAGACTGAACTCAACAGCGCCACTGACAACCCGTTGGTGCTTGGCACGCCGGACGAGTACCGCGTAGTGTCCCAGGCCAATCCGCACGGCCAGTCCGTCGCCCTGGCCGCCGATATGCTCGCCATCGCCATGGCCGAAATCGGCTCAGTTGCCGAACGCCGCCTGGACCGTTTGATCAACCCGCACGTCAGTGGCTTGCCGGCGTTCCTGGTGAGCAACCCAGGGGTCAACTCCGGAATGATGATCGTGCAATACGTCGCTGCATCACTGTGCGGGCAAAACCGCCAGCTCGCGCAACCAGCGGTGCTCGATAATTTCGTCACCTCGGGGCTGCAGGAAGACCACTTGAGCATGGGCACCAATGCCGCGCTGAAGCTGCATCAACTGCTGGCCAACGTCACCCAGATTCTTGCCATCGAGTACTTGCTGGCGGCCCAGGCCTTTGAATTTTTGAAGGCCCAGCGTTTCGGCGCGGGTACCGACCGCGCTTGGCGATTGTTACGTGAAGTGGTCCCCGCATACGAGCAGGACCGCTGGCTGGCGCCGGACATTGCAGCTGCCGCCAAGCTGCTCAAAGACACCGCATTACCCGATGTGCACTGAACCCTTATTCAACAGAAATATTCGAAAGAACAATTCACAAGGAGTATGAATGTGACTGCGTTAAATCTGATTCCAGGCCAACTGAGCCTTGCCCAACTGCGGGCCATCTACCAGCAGCCGGTGACCCTCAGTCTGGATGACAGCGCTTCAGCCCAGATCGAAGCCAGCGTTGCCTGCGTGGAGCAGATTCTCGCTGAGAACCGCACCGCCTACGGCATCAACACCGGTTTCGGCCTGCTGGCCTCGACCCGTATCGCCAGCGAAGACCTGGAAAACCTCCAGCGTTCCCTGGTGCTGTCCCATGCCGCCGGCGTCGGTGAGCCGATCAGCGATGCGCTGGTGCGGCTGGTCATGGTGCTCAAGGTCAATAGCCTGAGCCGTGGGTTCTCCGGGATTCGTCGGCAAGTGATCGACGCGCTGATCGCGCTGATCAACGCCGAGGTTTACCCGCATATTCCGTTGAAAGGCTCGGTCGGTGCGTCCGGTGACTTGGCGCCGCTGGCCCATATGTCCCTGGTGCTGCTGGGCGAAGGCAAGGCGCGCTATAAAGGTGAATGGCTGGAAGCGACTGAAGCGCTGAAAGTCGCCGGCCTCACGCCGCTGACCCTCGCGGCTAAAGAAGGCCTGGCGTTGCTCAACGGTACCCAGGTGTCCACCGCTTATGCCCTGCGCGGCCTGTTCGAAGGCGAAGACCTGTTCGCTGGCGCCCTGGCCTGTGGCGGCCTTACCGTCGAAGCAGTGCTGGGCTCGCGCTCGCCGTTCGACGCGCGTATTCATGCCGCACGCGGCCAGCGTGGGCAAATCGATTCGGCTGCCGCTTACCGCGACCTGCTCGGCGAAAGCAGCGAGGTCTCCCAGTCGCACCAGAACTGCGACAAAGTGCAAGACCCGTACTCCCTGCGCTGCCAGCCTCAGGTCATGGGCGCGTGCCTGACCCAGTTTCGCCAGGCCGCTGAAGTGCTGGTGGTCGAAGCCAACGCCGTATCGGATAACCCGCTGGTGTTCGCCGCCGAAGGCGATGTGATTTCCGGCGGTAACTTCCACGCCGAACCAGTGGCTATGGCCGCTGACAACATGGCGCTGGCCATCGCCGAAATCGGTTCCCTCAGTGAGCGTCGTATCTCGTTGATGATGGACAAACACATGTCGCAATTGCCGCCGTTCCTGGTGGGCAATGGCGGGGTGAACTCCGGTTTCATGATCGCTCAGGTGACCGCCGCCGCGCTCGCCAGCGAGAACAAGGCGCTGGCCCATCCCCATAGTGTCGACAGCATTCCGACTTCAGCCAACCAGGAAGACCATGTGTCGATGGCACCTGCTGCCGGCAAGCGCCTGTGGGAAATGGCCGAGAACACCCGTGGCATCCTCGCCGTGGAATGGCTGGCCGCGTGCCAGGGCCTGGACTTGCGCGAAGGCCTGAAAACCTCGCCGAAACTGGAAAAAGCCCGTGGCGTCCTACGCGCCAAAGTGGGGTTCTACGACAAGGATCGCTTCTTCGCCCCGGACATCATCGCCGCGAGCGAACTGCTCGCCAGCCGCTGCCTGAATGACCTGGTGCCGGCGAAGTTGCTGCCGAGCCTGTAAGCGACACTCGCTCTCTGTAGTGAGCGAGCTTGCCCCGCGCTGGGCTGCGTAGCAGCCCCTCCTGCAGTCACCGCATTTCTCCAAGTGAAATGCGGTAGCCGGATTTGGGGTTGCTTCGCACCCCCGCGCGGGGCAAGCCCGCTCACCACAAAAAAAGCAGTTGTCATGAGCGCGGCTTTTAATTTTCTCAGGATAAAAATAATTAAGGACGAGAAATGCACCAGCAAGAAAAGGGTTTGAAACGTGGCCTAAGTGCCCGACATATTCGCTTCATGGCACTGGGGTCGGCCATCGGCACCGGGCTGTTCTACGGCTCCGCCTCGGCTATCCAGATGGCCGGCCCTGCCGTGCTGCTGGCCTACCTGATCGGCGGCGCCGCGGTTTTCATGGTGATGCGCGCCCTCGGTGAAATGGCCGTGCACAACCCGGTGTCCGGTTCCTTCGGCCAGTACGCCAGCACCTATCTGGGGCCCATGGCCGGGTTTACTCTCGGCTGGACCTACGCGTTTGAAATGATCATCGTCTGCCTCGCCGACGTCACCGCGTTCGGCATCTATATGGGCTTCTGGTTTCCCGACGTCGCGCGCTGGGTCTGGGTGCTCGGCATTGTGTTTCTGATCGGCGGCCTGAACCTGTGCAACGTCAAAGTCTTTGGCGAGATGGAGTTCTGGCTGTCGCTGCTCAAGGTCGGCGCGATTGTCGCGATGATCCTCGGCGGCTTCGGCATCATGCTGTTCGGTATCCATTCGGCGGGCGAGACCCAGGCCAGCGGCCTGAGCAACCTGTGGGCCCACGGCGGCTTTATGCCTAACGGTGTTGGCGGCCTGATCGCCTCGTTCGCGGTGGTGATGTTCGCCTTCGGCGGTATCGAAATCATCGGCATCACCGCTGGCGAAGCCAAAGACCCGCAGCGCGTAATTCCCAAGGCGATCAACGCCGTGCCGCTGCGCATCCTATTGTTCTACGTGCTGACCCTGTTTGTGCTGATGGCTATCTACCCGTGGCCCCAGATCGGAAGCCAGGGCAGCCCGTTCGTGCAGATATTCAGTAACCTCGGCATAGGCTCGGCGGCGACCATTCTCAATATTGTGGTGATCTCGGCGGCAGTCTCGGCGATCAACAGCGACATCTTCGGTGCGGGGCGCATGATGTACGGCCTCGCTCAACAAGGGCAGGCGCCCAAGGGTTTTGCCCAGTTGTCCAAACAGGGCGTGCCATGGATGACCGTGGTGGTGATGGGCGCAGCGCTGCTCGGCGGCGTGCTGCTCAACTACCTGATCCCGGAGAACGTGTTCCTGGTGATTGCCTCGATTGCCACCTTCGCCACCGTGTGGGTATGGCTGATGATTCTGTTCACCCAGGTCGCCATGCGTCGCTCGATGACTAAAGAACAGGTCGCTGAGCTGAAATTCCCGGTGCCGTTCTGGCCCTATGCGCCGGCGGCGGCCATCGTATTCATGCTGTTTGTGTTTGGTGTGCTGGGTTACTTCCCGGACACCCAGGCGGCCTTGCTGGTCGGCGCCGTGTGGATCGTGCTGTTGGTCGTTGCCTACCTGCTGTGGGTCAAACCCGCCGCCGGGCAAACGGCCAACGTCCAATACGACCCGGCTGTGTCTCATCGATAACTTAGGGAGGCGTTGATGAAAACCCTTTGGCAACACTGCCACGTTGCAACCATGGCTCAAGGTAACTACTCGATCATCGAGGATGCTGCCATGGTCACTGCCGGCTCACTCATCGAGTGGATCGGCCCGCGCAGCCAAGTGCCGACGGCGGACTACGCCCAGGTGCATGACCTGCAAGGCGCGTGGGTCACTCCGGGGCTGATCGACTGCCACACCCACACGGTGTTTGGTGGCAATCGCAGTGGCGAATTTGAGCAGCGCCTTGAGGGCGTTAGCTATGCCGAGATCGCGGCCAAGGGCGGCGGTATCGCCAGCACCGTGCGCGCCACCCGCGCCGCCAGCGAGGATGAACTGTTCGACAGCGCCCGCAAGCGCCTACGCAGTCTGCTGCGCGACGGCGTGACCACAGTGGAGATCAAATCCGGCTACGGCCTGGACCTGGCCAACGAACGCAAGATGTTGCGCGTGGCCCGGCGTCTCGGCGATGAGCTGCCGGTCAGCGTGCGCGCCACCTGCCTGGCGGCCCATGCGTTACCGCCGGAGTACAAGGACCGCGCCGACGACTACATCGAGCATATCTGCAGCGAGATGCTACCGGCCCTGGCGGCGGAAGGGCTGGTGGACGCCGTGGATGCCTTCTGCGAATACCTGGCGTTTTCCACTGAGCAAGTGGAGCGCGTGTTCAAGGTCGCCCAGCAGTTGGGCCTGCCGGTAAAACTGCACGCCGAGCAACTCTCGTCGTTGCACGGCTCCAGCCTGGCGGCGCGTTATCGCGCGTTGTCGGCGGACCACCTGGAATTCATGACCGAAGAAGACGCCATTGCCATGGCTGCATCCGGCACCGTCGCCGTGCTGCTGCCAGGGGCGTTCTACTTCCTGCGCGAAACCCAGTTGCCACCGATGGAGGCCCTGCGCAAACACGGCGTGAAAATCGCCATCGCCAGTGACCTCAACCCCGGCACCTCGCCGGCACTGTCGGTGCGCCTGATGCTTAACATGGCCTGCACCCTGTTCCGCATGACCCCGGAAGAGGCCCTGGCCGGCGTCACGCAACATGCGGCCACCGCATTGGGCATGGGCGCTACCCATGGCTCACTGGAAGTGGGCAAAGTGGCGGATTTTGTAGCGTGGCAGATTGATCGTCCCGCCGACCTCGCCTACTGGCTGGGCGGCGAGCTGGATAAGCGCGTCGTGCGCCATGGCGTCGATGTCACTGTGTAAGGAGTGCTGTTGTGGATAAGGTTCTGAATTTCAAACAAGGTCGCACCCCACTGCTGATCAGCATGCCCCACGCCGGCGTGCGTTTGACACCTGCGGTCGAAGCCGGGTTGATCCCCGAGGCGCAAAGCCTGCCGGACACCGATTGGCATATCCCCACGCTGTATGACTTTGCCGAAGAGCTCGGCGCCAGCACGCTCTCGGCGGAGTACTCGCGCTTTGTCATCGACCTCAACCGGCCGTCCGACGACAAGCCGCTGTACGCCGGCGCCACCACCGGCTTGTACCCGGCCACGCTATTTGAGGGTGTGCCGTTGTTTCGTGAAGGCCTGGAGCCCAGCGAAGCAGAACGCGCCACTTACCTGCAAAAGATCTGGGGCCCGTATCACCGCGCGCTGCAAGAGGAACTGGCGCGGCTCAAGGCCGAGTTCGGCTACGCGCTGCTGTTCGACGCACACTCGATCCGCTCTGTGATCCCGCACCTGTTCGACGGCAAACTACCGGACTTCAACCTCGGCACCTTTAACGGGGCCGCCTGCGATCCCGAACTGGCCAGCCAGCTGGAAGCCATCTGCGCCGTCCATCCGCAGTACACCCATGTGCTGAACGGGCGCTTCAAGGGCGGCCATATCACCCGGCATTACGGCGACCCGGCGCAGGATATTCATGCGGTGCAGTTGGAGTTGTGCCAGAGCACTTATATGGAGGAGTTCGAGCCGTTCCGTTATCGCGCGGATTTGGCTGAGCCGACGCGGGTGGTGTTGAAGCAGTTGCTGGAAGGTTTGTTGGCTTGGGGGCAAGTGCGCTATCGGTGAGTCTAGGTGTTGCTGAAACAGCTATCGGAAGCAAGCCCTTCCCACATTTGATCTCCAGGTGGCGTGGAGGGGCGAAGGGCTGACACAGGTCTAAGCGCTCAAGGACATGCTCATTGCACAATTCGGGTTTATAGTGCCAGACGGCAAAATAAAAGACGTCCCCTCAGGGATGAACCCGACCCCCTACGGAGCGCGCAATGCAGACTTGGTACCCGCAGATCAAACCCTACGCCCGGCACGATCTGGCAGTCGATGACACCCACACCCTGTATGTCGATGAAAGTGGCTCCCCCGAAGGCTTGCCTGTCGTCTTTATCCACGGGGGCCCTGGTTCCGGTTGCGACGCCCAGAGTCGCTGCTATTTCGATCCTAATCTGTACCGCATTGTCACCTTCGACCAGCGTGGTTGCGGGCGCTCCACGCCCCGCGCCAGTCTGGAAAACAACACCACCTGGGACTTGGTCGCCGACCTTGAGCGTATCCGCGAGCACCTGGGCATCGACAAATGGGTGTTGTTCGGCGGCTCTTGGGGCTCGACCCTGGCTCTGGCCTACGCGCAAACCCACCCTGAGCGTGTGCATGGCCTGATCGTGCGCGGCATTTTCCTGGCCCGACCGCAGGACATCGAATGGTTTTACCAAACCGGCGCCAGCCGCTTGTTCCCGGATTACTGGCAGGACTACCTAGCGCCGATTCCTGCGGACGAGCGTCACGATATGATTGCCGCCTACCACAAGCGCCTGACCGGTAACGACCAGATCGCCCAGATGCACGCGGCCAAAGCCTGGTCCGGCTGGGAAGGTCGCATGCTGGGCCTGTGCCCAAGCCCACAGCATGTGGAGCGTTTTTCCGAGCCGCAGCGCGCCCTGTCCATCGCGCGGATTGAATGCCACTACTTCACCAATAACTCCTTTCTGGAACCCAACCAGCTGATTCGCGATATGCACAAGATCGCCCATCTGCCTGGCGTAATCATCCACGGCCGCTACGATATGATCTGTCCGCTGGATAACGCGTGGGAGCTGCATCAGGCTTGGCCGAACAGCGAACTGCAGGTGATCCGCGAGGCGGGCCATGCGGCGTCCGAGCCCGGCATTACCGATGCATTGGTGCGCGCGACCGGTGAGATGGCACGGCGCCTGCTTGATCTACCGCCAGAAGAAGCATGAAGGGCCTGTTGCAACGGGTGTGTGGCGCCCGTGTCGAGGTCGAGGGTGAAGTCGTCGGTGCCATCGACCAGGGATTGCTGGTACTGGTGGCCGTTGAGCCTTCAGATACGCCGGAGAGCGCCGATAAGTTGCTGCACAAATTGCTCAACTACCGTGTGTTCAGCGACGACGAGGGCAAGATGAACCTGTCGCTCAAGGACATCGGCGGTGGTTTGCTGCTGGTGTCGCAGTTTACGTTGGCGGCGGATACCAAGAGCGGGCTGCGGCCAAGCTTCTCCACAGCGGCCCCGCCGGCCCTGGGAGCGGCGCTTTTTGATCACCTGCTGGTACAAGCGCAACAATTGCATGGCAAGGTGGCGTCGGGGCGTTTTGGTGCCGATATGCAGGTGCATTTGGTCAATGATGGCCCTGTGACCTTTCTGTTACAGACCTGAATGTATTAAAAACGACTTTTAATGCCTAAAAACGCAGGATTTCGCTACAAATACTTCGCTGCCCCTGATGCGTTGTCTCGCGGGCTACTAGATAATCGCGCGCTACGGGGATCAGCGTTGTTTGGTCCATTTTTGATTTAGGTAGAGACTTGTCCGACATCCATTGGGGAATCATTTTGACCCAGGGGAGTCGGAACAATGCTCGCCAACCTGGCATATAGATAGCTGGCCGTTGGTTTTTTGATCTGTTTTCGGCGAGGGTTGCTCGTGATTGTTAGTCCCTGTAATGCACCAAAATTGTCTGCCAAACGGTTACGAAACGCACTGGTAACGGGCTCAGCCCTGTTTTGCCTGTTCGGCGCGGGTCAGCTGTGGGCATTCAGTCTGGATGATGTGTCGGCCAAGGCAAAAGAGCTGGCTGGGCAGAAATACGAAGCTCCGCGCAGCAATCTGCCGAACGAATTTCGCGAAATGAAGTTCGCGGACTACCAGAAGATTCGTTTCCGCAACGAAAAAGCCGAATGGGCCGATCAGAACACCCCGTTCAAGCTGTCCTTCTATCACCAGGGTATGCATTTCGATACACCGGTGAAAATCAACGAAGTCACCGCTGACAGCGTGCAGGAAATCAAATACGACCCGTCGCGTTTCGATTTCGGCGATGTGAAGTTTGATCCGAAAGCAACCGAGCAACTGGGTTATGCCGGTTTCCGTGTCTTGTTCCCGATCAACAAGAGCGACAAGCAAGACGAAATCATGACCATGCTCGGCGCGAGCTATTTCCGTGTCGTCGGCAAGGACCAGGTGTATGGCCTGTCCGCCCGTGGCATGGCGATCGATACTGCGTTGCCGTCTGGTGAAGAGTTCCCGCGTTTTACCGAGTTTTGGATCGAACGTCCAAAACCGGGTGACAAGCACCTGGTGATCTTTGCCCTGCTCGATTCCCCTCGTGCGACCGGCGCCTATCGCCTGATCCTGCGTCCGGGCACCGACACCGTTGTCGATGTGAAATCCCAGATGTTCCTGCGCGACAACGTCAGCAAGTTGGGCGTTGCACCGCTGACGAGCATGTTCCTGTTCGGCGCAAACCAGCCGTCCAAGGTGCTCAACTACCGTCGCGAACTGCACGACTCCAGCGGTCTGTCGATCCATGCCGGTAACGGTGAGTGGATCTGGCGCCCACTGAACAATCCTAAACACCTGTCGGTCAGCAACTTCACCGTAGAAAACCCGCGTGGTTTCGGCCTGCTGCAACGCGGCCGCAACTTCAGCCACTACGAAGACCTGGACGACAACTACGACAAGCGCCCAAGCGCCTGGATCGAGCCTGAAGGTGATTGGGGCAAGGGTTCCGTCGATCTGGTCGAGATCCCGACCGCCGACGAAACCAACGACAACATCGTTGCCTTCTGGAGCCCGGCTGTACTGCCGAAAGTCGGCGAGCCGCTGGAAGTCGCCTACCGCCTGCACTGGACTCTGGACGACGCCGCGTTCCACTCGCCGGACAGCGCTTGGGTCAAGCAGACCCTGCGTTCCACGGGTGATGTGAAACAGTCCAACCTGATCCGTCAGCCTGATGGCAGCGTCGCCTACCTGGTGGACTTTGAAGGCCCGTCCCTGAAGAAACTCCTGCCGGACGCCCCGGTGCGCAGCCAGGTGAGCGTGGGTGACAACGCTGAAGTGGTAGAAAACAGCGTGCGTTACAACGAACACACCAAAGGCTGGCGTTTGACCCTGCGCATGAAGATCAAAGACGCAGGCAAACCGACCGAAATGCGTGCTGCCCTGGTTCAGGATATCCCGCAGCCAGAGCCGGAGAAGGTTTCGACCCAGGTGCTCAAGGCTGACAAGGTCCTGGCCAAGCAACACGAGAAACAGGCCAAGAAAGACGCGAAAGACAAGGAAGCCAAGCAGCCAGAAGCTGCCCCAGCCACACCGGAGCCGATCAAGACCGAGCAAGTCCTGACCGAAACCTGGAGCTATCAGTTGCCTGCCGATGAGTAATTCTCAAGTCCAGCCAGAAACTCTGTCCGAGTATCTGGCGCATCTCCCGATGACCGCTGAGCAGCGCGCCGAACTGGCGGGCTGCACATCCTTCACCGAGTTGCACGAGCGTTTGTCGTCCGCAACCTTTGACGCGCCCGTCGACGCCGCCCAGGCGTCGGTTGGCCGCCGCTTGACCCTTAGCACCGCCGAGGAGCTGCAAGACGCCGAAATGCTGGCGCTCGACGCCAGCGGTCGCGTGTGCCTCAAGGCCACGCCACCGATTCGGCGCACCCGTGTGGTGCCGGAGCCTTGGCGTACCAATATCCTAGTGCGCGGCTGGCGCCGCCTCACCGGCCGCAGCAATCCGCCGGCACCGCCGAAAGATGAGCGCGTATTGCCGGCCGCGCGCTGGCGTACCGTGGGTTCGATCCGTCGCTACATCTTGCTGGTGCTGATGCTTGGCCAGACCATCGTTGCTGGCTGGTACATGAAAGGCATCATGCCGTACCAGGGCTGGTCGCTGGTTGACTTCGACGAGATCCGCAACCAGACCCTGCTGCAAACCGCTACTCAGGTACTGCCTTACGCGCTGCAAACCAGCATCCTGATCATGTTCGGGATCTTGTTCTGCTGGGTGTCGGCCGGTTTCTGGACCGCCTTGATGGGCTTTCTGGAACTGCTTACCGGACACGATAAATACCGTATCTCCGGTAAAAGTGCCGGCGACGAGCCGATTCCGAAAGACGCCCGTACCGCGCTGGTGATGCCGATTTGCAACGAAGACGTGCCGCGTGTATTCGCCGGTTTGCGTGCGACGTTTGAGTCTGTGGCCGCTACCGGTGACCTGGACCGCTTCGACTTTTTCGTGCTCAGTGACAGTAATGACGCCGACATCTGCATCGCCGAACAGCAAGCCTGGCTCGACGTGTGCCGCGAGGCCGGTGGTTTCGGCAAGATCTTCTATCGCCGCCGTCGCCGTCGCGTAAAGCGCAAGAGCGGCAACCTCGACGACTTCTGCCGTCGCTGGGGCGGTGACTATAAGTACATGGTCGTGCTCGACGCCGACTCCGTGATGAGCGGCGAATGCCTGACCAGCCTGGTGCGCTTGATGGAAGCCACGCCGGATGCCGGGATTATCCAGACCGCGCCCCGTGCGTCGGGCATGGACACCCTGTATGCGCGCATGCAGCAATTCGCCACTCGTGTGTACGGCCCGCTGTTTACCGCCGGCCTGCACTTCTGGCAGTTGGGCGAATCCCACTACTGGGGCCACAACGCGATCATCCGCATGAAGCCGTTCATCGAGCACTGCGCCCTGGCGCCGTTGCCGGGTAAAGGCGCGTTCGCCGGCTCCATCCTGTCCCACGACTTCGTTGAAGCTGCGCTGATGCGCCGTGCCGGCTGGGGCGTGTGGATTGCCTACGACCTGCCTGGCAGCTACGAAGAACTGCCGCCGAACCTGCTGGACGAACTCAAGCGTGACCGTCGCTGGTGCCACGGTAACCTGATGAACTTCCGCCTGTTCCTGGTTAAAGGCATGCACCCGGTGCACCGCGCGGTGTTCCTGACCGGCGTGATGTCCTACCTGTCGGCACCGTTGTGGTTTCTGTTCCTGGTGTTGTCCACAGCCTTGCTGGCGGTGAACACGCTGATGGAGCCGCAGTACTTCATGGCTCCCCGCCAGCTGTACCCACTGTGGCCGCAATGGCATCCGGACAAGGCGGTGGCGCTGTTCTCCACCACCATCGTGTTGCTGTTCCTGCCTAAGTTGCTGAGCATCATCCTGATCTGGGCCAAGGGCGCGAAAGAGTTCGGTGGCAAGTTCAAGGTGACCTTGTCGATGCTGCTGGAGATGCTGTTTTCCATGCTGCTGGCGCCTGTGCGCATGATCTTCCACACCCGTTTCGTTCTTGCCGCGTTCCTCGGCTGGGCCGCGACCTGGAACTCGCCACAGCGTGACGACGATTCCACGCCGTGGAGTGAAGCGGTCAAGCGGCACGGTCCGCAAACCGTGCTGGGCTTCCTGTGGGCGCTGCTGGTGGTGTGGCTGAACCCAAGCTTCCTGTGGTGGCTGGTGCCGATCGTGGGTTCGCTGATGCTGTCGATCCCGGTGTCGGTGATCTCCAGCCGGGTCAAGCTGGGCCTCAAGTCCCGTGACGAGAGCCTGTTCCTGATTCCTGAGGAGTACAACCCGCCGCAAGCCCTGCTGTCGACGGAGAAGTACACCCATGAAAACCGTTGGCACGCCCTCAATGACGGGTTCGTGCGTTCGGTGGTTGATCCGCAGCAGAACGCCCTGGCCTGCGCCCTGGCGACCTCGCGTCACCGTGAGGCTGAGCCTATCGAGTACCTGCGTATCGAACGTGTTCGTCACGCGTTGAAAGTCGGCCCGGCCGGCCTCAACAACGGTGAGCGTCTGGCTTTGCTCAGTGATCCGGTGGCCCTTGCCCGCCTGCACGAGCAGGTCTGGAGCGAAGGACATGCCGAGTGGCTCGCCGCTTGGCGTGATTCGATCAAGGCCGACCCGCACGCGCCGTTGCTACCGCTGCAACCGCTGTCCTCCCAGGCCCAACCGGCCTGATTCAGACACCCCCGAGGGCTCACCTCGGGGGTGTTCGAAGCGCTGGTCCTACAGCGTTTCCCGCCTCTTCTTTGTCTTCCTGACGCCCTGTTATTTCGAAACAAAAGACCCTCGTCCGAGGCGTATTTGCGTGCCCGCGACTAGGTTAGGATCGCCCCCCAATTTTCTTGGCTGCGAGGGATTCATGCTCAAAAGGTATTGTTCGGCATTGCTTATCAGCGCTGCTGCATTGATTCAAATCAGCCAGGTGCACGCGGGTGCGATTGACGACGCCGTCCGGCGTGGTGTGCTCAAGGTTGGCACCACCCCCACCTATATCCCTTTCGAAATGACCGATAAACAGGGGCGCATTGTCGGCTTTGAAATTGACCTGCTCAACGTGATGAGCCAGGCGCTGGGGGTGGAACTTGAACTGGTCGTGATGCCCTACACCGAACTGTTGCCGGGCTTGCTGGCGAAAAAATTCGACTTGATCGGCAGTGGTATGACTGTCACTCAGGAGCGCAACTTAAGGCTGAACTTTAGTGACGCTTTCATCGTGGTGGGCCAGAGCGTACTGCTGCACCCCCGTCTGGCGGGTAAGGTCAGCAGTATTGAAGACCTGGACGATGCCGGTTACAGAATCGCTGTCACTGAGGGCACCACCGGCAAAGCAGCGGCTCAACGGTTTTTGGGGGCGGCCCGACTGAGTAGTTTCGCCACGCCGGAGGAAGGGGTTCGCCAGGTGGTGGCGGGGGAGGCCGATGCCTTTATCCATGACGCACCCTACAACCTGATCGCGGTGAGCCGGGCGGAGAACGGCACGCTGCTGGCGCTGGAACAACCGTTTACATTCGAACCCTTGGCGTTTGGCGTAAAAAAGGGCGATTTCGACAGCATTAACTGGATCAACCATTTCTTGAACCAGGTGGCCCAGGATGGGACCTATGATCGGCTGCATGACAAGTGGTTCAAAGACACCACCTGGCTGGCAGAACTCGACTGAAAGTCATAACTGCTTACATATCAACCCATTGCCGTGTCAGGTTGCGCAAGTGTCTACCCCTGCGGTTGACCGCAGCGTCGTGGGTCTTTTCCTACATACCCTGATAACAATTGCCCGTGAAACCTTTGTGACGGGCAACGAGTGGGTTAGGATCGCACCCCGAAATGGTGCAGCCCTTTTTGCGCGCCGACCTTATAAGAATCGTTCAGGGGACTTGATGATGAAAAAGTATCTTTCGATGCTGCTGCTTGGCGTCACCGCGCTGGTCGCAGCCAATGCGGCCCAGGCTGGCGCCATCGACGATGCGGTCAAGCGCGGCACGCTGAAAGTCGGCATGGATCCGACCTACATGCCGTTCGAGATGACAGACAAGCGCGGTGAGATCATCGGCTTCGAAGTTGACATCCTCAAGGCCATGGCCAAGTCCATGGGCGTCAAGCTGGAGCTGGTTTCCACGGGTTATGACGGCATCATCCCAGCCTTCCTGACCGGCAAATTCGACATGATCGGCAGCGGCATGACCCTGACCCAGGAACGCAACCTGCGCCTGAACTTCAGCGAACCCTTCATCGTGGTCGGCCAGACTCTGCTGATTCGCAAGGACCTGGAAGGCACCATCAAGTCCTACAAAGACCTGAACGACGAGAAATACCGCCTGACCTCCAAGCTTGGCACCACCGGTGAAATGGTCGCCAAGAAGCTGATCTCCAAAGCCAAGTACCACGGCTATGACAACGAGCAGGAAGGCGTACTGGACGTAGTCAACGGCAAGGCCGATGCCTTTGTGTATGACGCACCGTACAACGTGGTTGCCGAGAAGAAAGTCGGCAACGGCAAGCTGGTGTTCCTGGACGAACCCTTCACCTTCGAGCCATTGGCGTTTGGCCTGAAGAAAGGTGATTACGACAGCATCAACTTCATCAACAACTTCCTGCACCAGATCAAGAACGACGGCACCTACGATCGCATTCATGACAAGTGGTTCAAGAGCTCAGAGTGGCTCAAGGACATGGAATAAAGGCTGTCCTGTAGTGAGCGGGCTTGCCCTGCGCTGGGGGGCGAAGCCGCCCTAAATCCAGACGCAGCGGTGTTTCAGAAAGACCGAGGCGCATGATTTTGGGGCTACTTGCCCCCCCAGCGCGGGGCAAGCCCGCTCACTACACAAAGGCGCATGCCTTCGAATTTTTTGGATGTCGAGTAATGAAACAGAAAAAAGCCCAATGGCCCTGGCACCTGCTGACCGTGGTCGTGCTGGTCGGCCTGGCCGGCGCCTTGTACTACGCTACCTCGCTGATGTCCTACGAATGGCGCTGGAACCGCGTGCCGCAATACTTCGCCTACCAGGCCGAAGAAGCACAGCGTGCAGCGGACATCTCCACCGTCATTGAGCTGGTTCGTAACGGCGACGTCGCCGAAGTGACCCTGCGCAACGACGCTGGCAACGAGCAAAAGGTGACGGTTGCCGACAACAGTCTGCAAGTGGCGCGCGGTGATGACGTGGCCGAAGGCGATGTCATTGGTGTGAATCGTCATTGGGCGTTGGGCCCGCTGATGTGGGGGTTGTGGACCACACTGTGGCTGTCGGTGGTTTCCGGGATTTTGGGCCTGGCGATTGGCCTTGCCACCGGTTTGTGCCGACTTTCCAATAACCCGACCTTGCGTGATCTGTCGACGATCTACGTCGAACTGGTACGTGGCACCCCGCTGCTGGTGCAAATCTTCATTTTCTATTTCTTCATTGGCACGGTGCTCAACCTGTCACGGGAATTTGCCGGGATCGCCGCGCTGTCGCTGTTCACCGGCGCCTATGTGGCCGAAATCGTTCGCGCCGGCGTGCAGTCCATCACCCGCGGGCAGAACGAAGCCGCGCGCTCCTTGGGCCTGAGTGCCAGCCAGTCGATGCGCCATGTGGTGCTGCCGCAAGCCTTCAAGCGCGTACTGCCGCCCTTGGCAGGGCAATTCATCAGCTTGGTGAAAGACACGTCCCTGGTCTCGGTGATCGCCATTACCGAACTGCTCAAGAGCGGTCGCGAAGTCATCACGACCTCGTTCTCGCCGTTTGAAATCCTGTTCTGCGTCGCAGGCCTGTACCTGCTGATCAACCTGCCGCTGTCGAAAATGGCCAGCCGGCTTGAGCGGAGGCTCGCCCAAAGTGATTGAAGTCCGCGATCTGGTAAAAGTCTTCGACACCCGTGGTCATGTAGTGCGTGCGGTAGACCATGTGACCACCCAGGTGGCCAAGGGCGAAGTGCTGGTGGTGATCGGCCCGTCCGGCTCCGGCAAGTCGACTTTCCTGCGTTGCCTCAATGGCCTGGAAGAGTTCGACTCGGGCTCGGTGAGCATCGACGGCCTGCAACTGGCCGACCCGAAAACCGACGTGAACGCCTATCGTCGTGAAGTCGGCATGGTGTTCCAGCACTTCAACCTGTTCCCCCACATGACCGTGTTGGAGAACCTGTGCCTGGCGCAAAAAGTCGTGCGCAAGCGCGGCAAGCAAGAGCGCGAAGCCAAGTCCTTGGCCCTGCTGGAAAAGGTCGGCATTGCACAGAAGGCCAACGAGTTCCCATCACGCCTGTCCGGCGGCCAGCAACAACGGGTGGCGATCGCCCGGGCGCTGGCGATGGAGCCCAAGGTGATGCTGTTCGACGAGCCCACCTCGGCCCTCGACCCGGAAATGGTCGGCGAAGTGCTGGACGTGATGAAGACCTTGGCCCTGGAAGGCATGACGATGGTCTGCGTTACCCACGAAATGGGCTTCGCCCGCGAAGTGGCGGACCGTGTGTTGTTCTTCGATCATGGCAAGTTGTTGGAAGATGCGGCACCGGCCGAGTTTTTTGATTCGCCAAAAGACCCGCGTGCCCAAGCGTTCCTGCGTCAGGTTCTGTAAGCCCAAGGCCACTGAAACCGGGAGGTTCATATCTTGAACCTCCCTACGCATTGCTGCAGATCCGTTCCCAGTCGCGCCAACTCGATACTCGCCGCCGCCGTCTGTTCGCTGGCGGCAGCGGTTTGCTCCGAGGCATCGCGGACCTTCAAGACGCTGCGATTGATCTCTTCGGCCACCGCGCTTTGCTCCTCGGCCGCTGCGGCAATCTGCGGGTTCATTTCCTGGATGATGGCCACGGTGCGGGCGATCTCCGTCAGGGCGTCCCCGGCGTTGCGAGTCAGGCCGACGCTGTTGTCGGTCAGGGTGCGGCTGTAGTCCATGATGTCGGCCGCCTGTTGGGTGCCCCTGTGCAGGCCACCAATCAATTCTTCGATTTCTTCGGCGGACTGCTGGGTCCGCCGGGCGAGGCTGCGCACTTCATCGGCGACCACGGCGAAGCCCTGGCCTGCCTCACCGGCCCGTGCGGCTTCAATCGCGGCATTGAGCGCCAGCAGGTTGGTCTGCTGCGACACGGACTTGATTACGTCCAGCACGCTGCCGATTTTCTGGCTTTCCCGTTGCAGCCCCAACATGGCTTCGCTTGAGCGAGCCATCTCATGGGCCAGGTGTTCAATTTGTGCCACGGCATCCGTGACCACCTGATCGCCCAGTTCAGCCTGCTGATTGGCCTGGCCGGCGGCAATCGATGCTTGCTCGGCGTGGCGCGCCACTTCCTGGGCGGTGGCCAGCATCTGGTTCATGGCCGTCGCCACCTGCTCGGTTTCATCGCGCTGATTATTCACCCCGGCGCGGGTTTGCTCAGTGACGGCAGAGAGCTCTTCGGCGGCGCTGGCGATTTGCCGTGCGTTGTCGCTGATGTTGCCAACCAACCCCCGTAGGTTCAGCGTCATTTGGCTCATGCTGCGTTGCAACTGGCCCAGCTCATCGCGGCGCTGTGACTGCACTTCGTTGCTCAGATCACCCTCGGCAATGCGGTTGGCCACCATGAGCGCCTTGCGCAGCGGGTGCACGATTTGTCCGGCAATCACCCAGGCGGCCAAGGCGCCGAAGAGCACCGCGGCAGCCGCAATACCCAAGGTCTGGGTGCGGGCTTGGTCGGCTTCTCTGTCGCGTCGTTGGGTCTGATCCTGGCTCAAGAGGTCACTCTGCGCGAGCAACTGATCCAACTGCTGCTCCAACTGGTTCTGGCTACTTTCGGTCGTGAGTTGGGTGTCTTTAAGGCGGGTCAGCTGGGTGCGGATACTGAGCACGGCGTTTTTCATCGCGTCACTGTCGACCGCCAGTTTGGCCACTTCAGCCTGGGCGAGTTCGAGGCTGCGTTCTGCGTCAACCACGGCTTGTCCATACGCATCCAGCGAACTTGAAGCCCAAGCCGGGCTCTTGGCACGGTCCTCGGCCTGTTCCATGGCCTGGCGCAGGTTTTCGACGGCATCCAGGGCTTTTTCATCTTCCTGATCAGGCAAGTCGCTAGCCAGTTGTGCCAGAACATCGCCGGCCCGCGTGGTGCTCTGTGTCAGCTGTTCCCGGGCACTTTCGCGTTTTTCCACCAGCGCGGGCACGCCCTTGAGTGTGGATTTGAACGTGGCAGACATCCGCGTCATCTCCTGCAGATATTGAATGGCTTTCGGCACCTTAAGTCGGTTGGACAGCTCCGCCAGGGCCTTGTCGACTTTCTCCATGCTCGCGCTCAATCGACTGAGGCTTTCGGCGTCGTCCAGGGTGCGATAGAGGATTCTGTCGGTGCGCAGTTCTTCGCCGGCCACCGCCAGTTGTGCCAGCACGCTCAGCGTTTGTGATCGGTAAAGGGACGCCGCTAATGCTTGCCAGCCGGTCACGGCAATGACAAGGCTCAGGGCCAGTACCAGGGCAAAGCCCAGGGCCAATTTGAGGGTGACACTGGCGTTACCCAGCAGGTGAGTCATTCGACGAAGCATGATTAACCTCCGACAAGTGCGTGAGCACACTGAACTGACCTGAACGCTAGTGTCTTTGAAGATCGGGAGGGGCTGATAAACGTGTAGGAAGTTTCATAGATTGCAGGCGGCGACCCAGGACAGGTCGCCGCGCGGGGAGGGAGGTCAGACTCGGAAGCGACCCACCAGTGCTTGCAGATGCGTGCCCAGGCGCGCCAGTTCGGTGCTCGACGCGGCGGTTTCTTCACTGGCCGCAGCCGTCTGCTCCGAGACATCGCGCACGTTCAGCACGCTGCGGTTGATCTCTTCCGCCACAGCGCTTTGCTGTTCGGCGGCGGTAGCGATCTGGGAGTTCATCGTCTGGATAGTCGAGACCGTGCGGGTGATGTTCTCCAATGCGCTGCCGGCACGGCGGGTCAGCTCGACGCTGCTGTCGGTGAGGCTGCGACTGTTGTCCATGATGGTCGCCACCTGTTGAGTGCCGCTCTGCAGGCCGGCAATCAGCTCTTCGATCTCTTCGGTGGACTTCTGCGTGCGCTGGGCCAGGCTACGCACTTCATCGGCCACCACCGCGAAGCCACGTCCGGCTTCACCGGCGCGGGCGGCTTCGATTGCGGCGTTGAGGGCCAGCAGGTTGGTTTGCTGGGCCACGGATTTGATCACGTCGAGCACGCTGCCGATCTTGTCGCTTTCCCGTTTAAGGTCGCCCATGGCGACTGTGGAATTGCCGACCTCAGTGGCCAGGCGCTCGATCTGGGCGATGGCTTCACCGACCACCTTGTCGCCTTCGCGGGCCTGCTGGTCAGCCGCTGCGGCGGCCTCGGAGGCTTCTTCGGCATTGCGCGCGACTTCCTGCACGGTCGCGGCCATCTCGTTCATGGCGGTGGCTACTTGGTCGGTCTCGACCTTCTGGCTGTTGACCCCGGCGCTGGTCTGTTCGGTGACAGCCGACAGTTGCTCGGCAGCGCTGGCGATCTGGGTCACGCCCTCGCTGATGCCGCCGATCAACTCGCGCAAGCCCACGGTCATGCTCTGCATAGCCCTCTGCAACTGCCCCAGCTCGTCCTGGCGCAAAGATGTCAGGTTGTGGCTCAGGTCACCCGAGGCGACGCGCTCGGCGACCTTGAGTGTTTGGTCCAGCGGGATAATGATTTGGCGGGTGATCGCCCAGGCCGCCACCAGGCCAAAGATCAACGCCAGCACAGTTGCCAGCAGCAACAGAGACTTGGCTTGCGCGGCATCGGTGTCGCGCACCACGGTTTGGGAGAGGGTCAGTTTGTCGCTGTGGCCGAGCAACAGATCGCCTTGATCGCTCATGGTTTTAAGGGCTGCAGCGCTGGCCACCTGCGAGTCGCGGTACTGGCTGACAGCGGCGCGGTAGGCTTGCAGCGAGACGCTGACCTGTTGCAGGTTGGTCGAATATTGCTCAGGCAGTTGGCCGTTGAGGCTGGTGATTTTCTTCAGGGCATTGTCGATGGCATCCAGTGCGGGTTGCTCGGCTTCGACCTTGCCGCTGTAGGTATAGCCGCGCACTTGGAAGCGCGCCTGCTGTATCAGTTTGCTCGCTTCCACCACAGTGTTGAACTGGGTGACGCTGTCGCCTTGCAGCAGGGCCTTCTCGATCTCATTGATCTTGAGCACCGCGTTGTCAGCGGTATCTCCCAGCTTGCTGCGGGCGTTTTCACGGTTGGCGCTGGCTTGCACCATGTCGCTGAATGCGCGCTTGTACTGGTCCACGGCGGCCAACTGTTCATCGACCAGGGCCGCGTCGGCGGGTTGTTCAATCAGGTTGCGGGCTTTATTCAGGCCGCTATTGAGCTTGTCCAGCAATTCGCTGACCGCGCCTGGGCCTTGTTCGCCATGGCGCAATTCATAGTCCCGGCGAGCCAGGCGCAGGTCCTTGGTCAATCCATTGAGGCTGGAGATAAAGCCCAGCTTGTCACCGCGACTGATCACATCGCCCAGGCCGGTCCAGCCAGTGAAGGTGATCATCAGTGTGAGTAGTAACACCAGGCCGAAACCTACGCCCAACTTGGTTTTGACGCTGACATTCCCCAGCTTTTCGGCTAACCAACGATACATGCTGCGAACTCCCCTGGAACAAGGCTTGGACTTATTCAGGAGTTATCGGCCTGCGCCCGGGATTCTGTAGCGACGCAGCTCTAATGGCGGGGGCTTGCGCCCGATAGGGGGGATCGGTCGATATATTTATCAGCTGACAAACCGTCATCGGGGGCGAGCCCCTCTCACAGGGGGACAGCGCTGTTGTTAGAAGAGGCGGGCGAGCAGGGCGGTGACGGCGGTTTCAACCCGTAGGATCCGTGCGCCGAGTTGTACCGGCTGCAAGCCAGCCTTGGCCAATAGGTCCACTTCGTAGGGGATCCAGCCGCCTTCCGGGCCGATGGCCAGGGTAACCGGCTCATCCAGCCCACGGGGGCAAGCTGGGTAATCGCCTGGATGGCCGATGAGGCCAAGGGTGCCTTCGGTCATGGCCGGCAGGCGGTCTTCGACGAATGGCTTGAAGCGCTTTTCGATGATGATCTCGGGCAGCACCGTGTCCCGCGCCTGTTCCAGGCCAAGGATCAGTTGCTCGCGTATCGCCTCGGGCTCCAGGAACGGGGTCTGCCAGAAGCTCTTTTCCACTCGGTAACTGTTGACCAGCACCACCTTCGGCACGCCCATGGCAGCAACGGTTTGCAGCACCCGGCGCAGCATTTTCGGGCGGGGAAGGGCCAGTAGCAGGGTCAGGGGCAGCTTGGCTGGAGGCGGTTGGTCGAAGCTCACTTGCAGCTCGGCTTCGCTGGCTTCCAGACGCAACAATTGCGCGACGCCCATCAACCCGCCGATGCGCCCCACGCGTAGGCTGTCGCCTACGGCGGCGCGGTGGACCTCCTGCATATGCACCAGGCGTCGATCGCGCAGGATCACCCGGTCGGCCGCAATAAAGTCGGCCTCTTCAAGCAGCAGCAGGTTCACGACTGGGTCGCTGGCGGCTGTTCGTCGTCGACGGGTTGGTCATCCGGGTGATCGCCACGCTTGCTGATCAAACCGCTGAACAGGATGCCGATCTCGAACAGCATCCACATCGGCACGGCCAGCAGGGTCTGGGAGAAGATGTCCGGCGGCGTCAGGATCATGCCGACCACGAAGCAACCGATGATCACGTACGGGCGGATCTTCTTCAGGTAGGCCACGTTGACCACGCCGATCCACACCAGCAGCACCACGGCCACCGGGATTTCGAAGGCCACGCCAAAGGCGAAGAACAGCGTCATCACGAAGTCGAGGTAGCTGGTGATGTCGGTCATCATCTCCACGCCGGCCGGAGTGGCAGCGGCGAAGAACTTGAAGATCAACGGGAATACCAGGAAGTACGCGAACGCCATGCCGGTGTAGAACAGCAGGATGCTCGATACCAGCAACGGCACCGCGATGCGCTTCTCGTGCTTGTACAGGCCCGGCGCGATAAAGCCCCAGATCTGATGCAGGATCACCGGGATCGCCAGGAACAGCGAAACCATCATCGTCAGTTTCAACGGCGTGAGGAACGGCGATGAAACGTCAGTGGCGATCATCGTCGCGCCGGCCGGCAGGTACTGGCGCAGCGGCGTGGAGACGAAGGTATAGATCTGCTGGGTAAAGGCGAACAGCCCAGCAAAGATGATGAAGATGGCCGCTACGCAACGCAGCAGGCGCGTACGCAGCTCGGTGAGGTGCGAGACCAGCGGCATGTGCTGGTCGTTTTCCGGTTTATCAGCGCTCATGGGGCTCGCGGCGGCAATGTAGGGTCATGGGGCGCGGGCGACGCAACGGGCGTCGGCGCAGGCTCGGTTGGCGCGGTAGGCGTCGGGGCGGCGGGCGTAGGCTCAACCGCTGGCGCAATGCTGTGCTCGGCCACAGGCTCCACCGGCTTGGCGGGCTCCTGGACAGGGGACAAAATCTTCCGTGCTTCCTGCTCCAACGACAGAATGTGCTCGTTGTGCAGTTGGCGGCGGATCTCGTCGGCGCCGATTTCCCGTTCAACTTCCTGTTTGATCGCGTTGAAACTGCGTTTCAGGCGCCCGATCCACAGGCCGGCCGTGCGCGCGGCACCGGGCAGGCGTTCCGGCCCCAGTACCAACAGGGCCACGAGGCCGACGAGCAGCAGTTCAGAGAAGCTGATACCAAACATTATTCAGTGCTCACGAGTCTTTGCGGGTCGGCTCTTCGACTTTCTCAGCCTGCACGTCGAAGGTGCGACGCTCGGTGATCGGCTGGGCGGCCTGCGGGTGCACAGGCTGGACCGGCGGTACGGGATTGGCGGCGGGGTCGGCAGGCTTTTCGTCGTCGTTCATGGCTTTACGAAAGCCCTTGATCGACTCGCCCACGTCGGTGCCCAGGTTCTTGAGTTTCTTGGTGCCGAACACCAGTACCACGACCACCAGAATGACGATCCAGTGTTTCCAGTCAAAAATGCCCATGCTGCAAATCCTCTAGTCTTAGTTATTCAAGCGGACGGGCGCGAGGCCTTTTCGGCATGCCCGGACAAGCCGAAGCGACGGTCCAGTTCGTCCAGCACTGCCTGTGGATGCTGCCCCAGTTGGGCGAGCATGACCAGGCTATGGAACCACAAGTCGGCGGTCTCATAGATGACATCGCTGCAGTCGCCGCTGATTTGCGCATCCTTGGCGGCGATGATGGTCTCGACGGATTCTTCGCCGAGCTTTTCCAGAATTTTGTTCAGCCCCTTGTGGTACAGGCTGGCGACGTAGGAGCTGTCGGCGTCCGCACCTTTGCGGTCTTCCAGCACCTGGGCCACGCGGTTCAGGGTATCGCTCATGGTCAGTGTCCTGCGGAATAAATGGCGTGCGGGTCTTTGAGCACCGGTTCGACGGTTTTCCACTCGCCGTTCTCGAACACGCGATAGAAGCAACTGTGACGGCCGGTGTGGCAGGCGATATCGCCGATCTGCTCGACCTTGAGGATCACCACGTCGGCGTCGCAGTCGATGCGCATCTCGTGCAGGGTCTGCACGTGCCCGGACTCTTCGCCCTTGCGCCACAGTTTGCCACGGGAACGTGACCAGTAAATGGCACGCTGCTCAGTGGCGGTGAGGCTCAGGGCCTCGCGGTTCATCCAGGCCATCATCAGCACGCGCCCGGTCTTGTAGTCCTGGGCAATGGCCGGCACCAGGCCGTCACTGTCCCACTTGATCTCGTCCAGCCAGTCTTTCATGTTCGGCTCCGGCAATTTGCGACAGTGTATAACCGGATTGGCTATCGACGCACGATCAGATAAACACCCACGGCGACCATGATCCCCGCAGGCCAGTGGCCCAGTTGATTCAACGGCCCACCAATGGCCAGCATCACACCGCCCACCAGGTGCGCGGCGCCGAGCAGGCGCAGGAACCAGTCATCCTTGCGCTTGCGCCACGGCGGTTCCGGGTCCTTGGCGTGGGGCTGGGACATGCGCTCAAGCAAGTCGCGAGTCATGTTGGCCAGGTGCGGCAGTTGTTCCATTTGGCTGTGCAGGTTACCCAACACGGTTTTCGGGCTCATGCGCTCGCGCATCCAGCGTTCGAGGAACGGCTGGGCGGTGTTCCACAGGTCGAGGTCCGGGTACAACTGACGGCCCAGGCCTTCGATGTTGAGCAAGGTTTTTTGCAGCAGTACCAACTGCGGCTGCACTTCCATATTGAAGCGCCGCGCGGTCTGGAACAGGCGCATCAGCACCTGACCAAAGGAGATGTCTTTTAACGGTTTCTCAAAGATCGGTTCGCACACGGTGCGGATCGCTGCTTCGAATTCGTTGAGTTTGGTTTCCGCCGGCACCCAGCCTGAGTCGATGTGCAACTGCGCCACGCGGCGGTAGTCACGCTTGAAGAAGGCGAACAGGTTGCGCGCCAGGTAGTCCTGGTCTTCCGGGGTAAGGCTGCCGACGATGCCGCAGTCGATCGCGATGTACTGCGGGCTCCACGGGTTGACGGTGCTGACGAAGATGTTACCCGGGTGCATGTCGGCGTGGAAGAAGCTATCGCGGAACACTTGGGTGAAGAAGATCTCCACACCGCGTTCGGCGAGCATCTTCATATCGGTGCGCTGGTCGGCCAGGGTGGCGAGGTCGGTGACCTGCACGCCGTAGATGCGCTCCATCACCAGCACTTTCGGGCGGCACCAGTCCCAATACACTTGCGGCACGTACAGCAGCTGCGAGCCCTCGAAGTTGCGCTTGAGTTGGCTGGCGTTGGCGGCTTCGCGCAGCAGGTCGAGTTCGTCGTAGATGGTTTTTTCGTAGTCGGCGACCACGTCCACCGGGTGCAGCAGGCGCGCATCGGCAGAGAAACGTTCGGCAGCGCGGGCGAGGATGAACAACCACGCGAGGTCCTGACCGATGATCGGCTTCAGGCCTGGGCGAATGACCTTCACGACCACTTCTTCGCCAGTCTTGAGCTGCGCCGCGTGGACTTGTGCCACGGAGGCCGAGGCCAGCGGCTCGACGTCGAAGCGGGTGAAGACCTCGCTGATCTTCTTGCCCAACTGTTCTTCGATCAGTTTCATCGACTGCTGTGAATCGAACGGCGGTACGCGGTCCTGCAACAGCATCAATTCGTCGGCGATGTCTTCGGGCAGCAGATCGCGGCGCGTCGAGAGGATCTGCCCGAACTTGATGAAGATCGGCCCCAAATCCTGAAGCGCCAGACGCAGACGCGCACCGCGGTTCAGCTCCAGTTGCTTGCGCGGAAACCAGCGCCACGGCAGCACATAGCGCACCGCCAGCAGAAACCACGGCAAGGGTAGGGCGAACAGCAAGTCATCGAGGCGGTAGCGGATTACGACGCGCTGGATACGAAACAAACGGCGGACGGCGAGCAGCTTCATGCGTTATCGCTTGGATCAAGGGAACGGCTCAGGCGCTCGAAGCGCGCCTCAAGGCGTTCCAGGTCGATTTTGGCCTTGTCGAGTTCGCGAAAGCGCGCTTGCGCTTCCTGCTGCCCGACCAGGGTGCGCGATTCTTCGCTCAGGTATTCGGCGAGGTTCTGGTTGAGGCTGGCAAACCCTTGCTGGTACCAGCGCGTGCGGCTGCGCAGGTGCCCGCTTATCAACTGGGTGGCCACGGGGCCGATCCAGCGGGACAGCTCGTATTCCCAGTCCAGCTCCAGGTCTTGCAGCACGGCGGCCAAGTCCATCAGCACCGCGCTGTCGCCTTCCAGCGCCACTTCAGGGCTGTGCAGGATGGCGGTCTTGTTGCGGCTCAGGGCCAGGTGCAACAGGCTCGACGCCGGCGCGCGCAGAGTGCAGTCGGCTTCGGCGGCCCATTGGCTGGCCAGCAGCAGGCCTTCGTCGCTGGGCAGGATAAAAAGCTGCAAGGCGGGGCTGGTGCAGTCGACGGCAATGACCTTGCCGTCTAAATGCGCGAGCCGCGCCAAGGCGGTACTGTCCAGGCGCAGCACACGGTTGAGGCCGTGTTCGACGCTGGCGAGCAGGCCTGCGAGCAGCATCAGGGCTTGATGCCGCGGTGCAGGGCGACGATACCCGAGGTCATGTTGTGGTAGGTCACACGGTCGAAACCGGCTTCTACCATCATCGACTTCAGGGTTTCCTGGTCAGGGTGCATGCGGATCGATTCGGCCAGGTAGCGGTAGCTTTCGGCGTCATTGGTGATCAGCTTGCCCATCAATGGCATGAAGGCGAAGGAGTAGGTGTCGTAGACCTTGGACATCAGCGCATTGGTCGGCTTGGAGAACTCCAGCACCAACAGGCGGCCGCCCGGTTTGAGGACGCGCAGCATCGAGCGGATCGCGTCTTCCTTGTGGGTCACGTTGCGCAGGCCGAAGGCGATGGTCACGCAGTCGAAATGGTTGTCGGGAAACGGCAGCTTTTCAGCGTCGGCCTGGACGAATTCGATATTGCCGGCCACACCCTTGTCGAGCAGGCGGTCACGGCCAACCTTGAGCATCGAACCGTTGATGTCTGCCAGCACGACCTGACCGGTCGGCCCGACGAGCTTGGAGAACTTGGCGGCCAGGTCGCCGGTGCCACCGGCTATGTCCAGCACACGGTTGCCGGTGCGCACACCCGACAACTCGATAGTGAAGCGCTTCCACAGGCGGTGCATACCGCCGGAGAGCACGTCATTCATCAGGTCGTACTTGGCGGCGACGGAGTGGAACACCTCAGCGACTTTTTCCGCTTTTTGGCTTTCCGGAACGTTCTTGAAGCCGAAGTGAGTGGTGGGTTCGGCATCGCTGCCTTTGCGCTGATCAGTCATATCGCTGTCACCAAAAGAGAATGCGGGACATGATAATCCCCAAGGCTTGCTTTGTCTTGGCAAGGCTGCAGGTAAGATAGGTGGTCACCGAGGCCTTTTGCCGCAGCGAAGGTATTCAAATCCCTATAAAGAGGAGTCATTGCAATGGCCCGTATAACCGTTGAGCGTGCACATTCCCTGGGTAAAGAAGGCGCACGGGCAAAGGCCGAGAAGTTGGCGCACAAACTCAAGGAGCAATATGGGCTTGAGCCGTCGTGGTCCGGCGATACCTTGAACCTCAAGCGCTCTGGGGTTAAAGGAACAGTATTAGTGGCGGATGATTCGCTGCGTATTGATGTGGAGTTGGGGCTGTTGATGTCGGCCATGAGTGGCACGATCAAGTCTGAAATCGAGAAAGCCTTGGATAAGGCATTGGCCTGATCGATTGTTCTTAGGGTGCCGATTCTAATTTTTCCTCCTACTTTGTGCCCAAGCCCTCAACTCCTGCGGGCCGTTCCTCCACCCTATTCTGCGTGAGGTGCACCATGGCCAAAGTTATCTTGAAGAAAAAAATCGACGTACAGACCGGCGCCCTGACTGACGTTAAAACCTACGCCCGCAAGATCTGGCTTGCAGGACTCGGTGCTTATGCCAAGGTCGGCAGCGAGGGCAGCGAGTACTTCAAAGAGCTCGTAAAGAGCGGTCAACATGTTGAAAGTAAAGGTAAAAAAGTTGCAGTTGAACAACTTGATGCCGCCAACAGTCAGATTGACCAAGTAAAGAACAATGTCTCCGCTGTCAAAGGTCTGGTAGAAGTTCAGCTGGATAAAGTTGAAAAAGCTTTTGACACTCGTGTTGCAAGTGCCTTGAATCGAATCGGCATTGCGTCTAAACATGACGTGGAGACACTCTCTGCTAAGCTCGAAGAGCTGACGGCATTGCTCGAACGTGTCGCGCGTAAACACTAAGGAGACATCGGGATGGCTGTTAAAAAGACTACTCAGAAAGAAGGCAGCTCGTGGGTCGGGAAAGTTGAAGAATATTCCCGCAAAATCTGGCTCGCTGGTTTAGGTGTGTACTCGAAGATCGACATTGACGGCAACAAACTCTTCGAGACCCTGGTTAAAGACGGCGAGAAGGCCGAGAAGTTGACCAAGAGCACCGTTGGCAAACAAGTTAATGCCGCTAAGGCGACTGCCGGTTCGCGCATCAGTGATGCGAAGAAGCAGGTGCTGGGTACCTGGAGTGAACTTGAAGGGGCGCTGGATACACGTCTTAACAAGGCGATTTCGCGACTGGGCGTGCCGAGCCGTACTGAAGTCAAGGCACTGCACACCAAGGTCGATACCCTGACCCGGCAGATCGAGAAACTCACCGGCGCCAAAGTAACTCCGGTGAAAACCGCAGCCGCGAAACCGGCTGCCAAGCCAGCGGCTAAAACCGCTGCTGCCAAACCGGCCGCGAAAAGCGCTGCCAAGCCGCTGGTTAAAGCCGCCGCCAAACCTGCTGCCAAGGCGCCGGCAAAAGCTACCGCAAAAACGACTGCCAAACCTGCCGCCAAAACCGCCGCCGCCAAACCAGCCGCTAAACCAGTGGCCGCCAAAGCCGCTGCCAAGCCAGCAGCGAAAGCAGCCGCCAAACCGGCCGCCAAGGCCGCTGCCAAACCTGCGACCAAGCCAGCGGCTAAAACCGCTGCGGCCAAACCCGCAGCCAAGCCTGTTGCGGCAAAAACAGCGGCCAAACCTGCTGCGGCGAAGAAGCCCGCCGCTGCCAAAAAACCAGCAGCGACCAAGCCAGCCGTTGCGGCCAAACCTGCTACCGCGACGACGCCAACCGCTTCATCAGCCAACTCGGTTGCTGCACCGACGCCCGCTGCCGTGAGCCCGACTGCAACGCCGGTTACCCCGACGCCATCCAGTCAGTCCTGACTTTTCCGGGACTCATAAAAATGCCCGGCCTGAGAAGGTCGGGTTTTTTTTGCGTGTGTTTACGCCTTCATCAGTTGTAAGTGATGGAAACGGTGACAGCACTTTCCAGGGTGCCTGCTGAAATGGCGGCTCCTGTTTTGCGGTACGACGCATTCATCGGTAGCAGCGCTTTTCCGCCACTTGTGGCGATCTGTCGCGTGCGCTGGGCGACAGTGCCGTTGGCGGGGATGTACGCGACGTTTCGGTGGGACAGCGAGAGTGCTGTTCCGCCTGAGGTTCCCGTGTTGGCGAAAAGTACGCCGTTGCCGGTGGACGGAGTGCCCGCGAACAGAAAGAACACATTTTTAATGTCCGACTCACACTCGGCGGTGATCTCGAACTCCGCTGTGCCCGTTTCTTCAGATAAATCAAAGTCAGACACTTTGATGGCTGGCAGGGTGATGGTGCGTGTCACATCGCCAGCGGCCAGGTTGCAGGTGCCGGCGTTGACCTGGCCGGTGAAGCGCAACGTGCCGGTGGTCGCAGCCTGAACCGCGTTCGCGGCCAGGCTGGCGGAGATCGCCAGCAGCAAGGGTAGGGCTCGAATGCTCATTTCATAGTCCTCAGGGTTTTAGTTATAAGTGATGTTGACGATGGCCGTGCTGTCGAGCGTGCCTTGGCTGACCGTGCCGTTTTTGTGGTACGCAGCGCCGAGCGGCAGGACTGCTCGGTTGCCGGAAACCGTCACCGTGCGAGCACCGTCGGCCCCATTGGGGATGATGTTCTGGACGCCTCCGTTGAGGCGTGAATACAGCCACACCGCCACGCCACGCGCAGTGCCTGTATTGGCGAACAGTCGGTCGTTGCCGGGCGCGGGTGTGCCGGAAAACCGAAAGGTCACATTGGATGCGTTGGTGCAGGTGGCGGTGAGCTCGAAATTACGTTCGCCGGTGTAGGTCGCGTTTTGAAGTGCGCTCACTTTGATGGGGTCGAGCGCGATCGTGCGGTTGACGTCGCCGGTCGCGAGGTCGCAGGTGGCGGCGGGTCTTATAAAACGCACCGCATTGCCGAGCCGCAGGGTAAACATTTCTGGACGTCTATCTCTTCTTTCTACCCAAATGTTTCCGGCTGGCACCAGCCCGTCTGTTACAGGCCCGATTTTGTAGAACTTCAACTCTGCAGCTGTGAAGCTGGGGCTCACGATGGATGGGTGTGCTGTTCCTTGCTGATTATGCAGTGCATAGAAATTGGTGATTCTCCTGGCATCCGTGATGCGCAGGCGCACCCCTACCCCCGCTACTTCGGTGCGATAGATGGGTGAGTACGTCGGATCTAGTGTCTGGTATCGTCCCGTGACCGCTGTAAACAGCGAGTAGCAGTTGGCGAAAAAAGCGGGTGCTGTGCCACTGAATGCACGACTGATGATTTCCCCGCCCAGAGGGAGGCTGTCCGGAACGGTGATAGTGGCAGGGAGGTTAAGGGTGAGTGTGCTGTTCATGTACCTGTCACATGCCGCATGAGCCACGATTGGCACGCTGAACAACAGTAGTGTGGACATCAATTTAACTGAGTGCTTCATCTTCAACTCCGCGATGAGAGGGAGTGGGCGAGTACATTGGCGGGTGGCTGCACGACGAGGTCCGCGATCGTTTCACACGTGCCGGCGCCCAATTGCGTCAAGCGTGAAGTCTCCCTGCTGGACATATCTGCTGGCAGTTCGTAGCGAAGGTGGCACGCCGCCGATGCTGCTTTCCCCCACTTGACCGTCAACTCCCCGTGGGTACGAGACACGCGAACAAATGCCTTACCGCCTTGCCCGACCACCCCTACGCTGGCGCCGTCTTCATCGAAGACATCGGCACCGAACGGTAATGGGCTGCCATCTTCGCGCACTGCCGTGATCAGCAAGGCCTGGCCGCTGACCGTCTCGAACTCCAGCTTCACCACCGAACCGGCACGGGGAGCGACGTTCTGGGCGGCGGTCTTGAGTTCCACGTCTACGGAAAGGTCTTTGGGGTCCAGCTCCACCACGTTCTGGCGGTAAGGAGTGAGGTTTGGCACCACGGCATAACCGCTCTTGCCGACCTGCGCGCTGTGGTTACCGTTGATCCGTGCACCCTGTGCGTCAGGTGCCTGGACGATGCCAATGGTGTCGCCCAGTTCCGGGGCAAAGGTCACGCCGCCCGCGTGGGCGACGATGCCACCGGTCATGCCGAATGAAGTGGCGCGGTAGTCGCTGCTCTGGCCATAACCGGCCGACAGCACGCCGTGACTGGCCTGGTATTTCACGTCGGTGCTCGTGCTGTTGCCGCTGCCGTGAGTCCGACTGGCAGCCAGCCCGTAGCTGAGTTCGTTGCGTTCGCCCAGGTTGCCGCCGACGGTCACACGTTCCCCACTGCTGTGGTCGCCGCGATAGGCCGTGGTGGTCAGGGTCGGGGACCTTGCGCCGCTGCCCAGTGGCAGGCTCAAGGTCAGGTCCACTTGCTTGTCGACACGGTCACTGAGCAAGTCCCGGGTGCGTTGTGCGCTGACTGTGTAATGAAGGCCCTTCCAGGACCCGCTGTACCCGGCGGTTAAGGTCAGGTTGCCGCTTGTGCGATTCCAATAGTTTTGCGAGGAGCCGGTGAGGTAGACCGAACCGTTGCCCAGGTTCTGGTTAAGGCTGATGTCCATCCTGTCGCGCAGGCGCGATACGTTTTCTAGGTTGAGTCCGTCGATGGCAAGATCGCGAACCCGTGCCGCGTCGCCCAGGCTGAGGAAGCCTTCGGTGGAGTAACGGTAGGCACCGAGTGCGAAGTGAGTGCCGGTGGAGGCGAAGTTCTTGCTGTAGCGCAACTGCAGGCTTTGCCCTTCCCGCGAGCTATGCCCGGGCAGGTCGGCATTCGAGTGGGTCACGTCAACGGACAGCGCGCCCACTGGGGTGTTGAACGCAGCGCCTAGTAGCTGGGAGTTGTAATCCTGGCCCACTATCGTCCCGGTGTAGCCGGTCAGCACATTGCTGAGACCGTGCTGGTAGGTCGCCTGCATGACGTTGGGCGGGTGCCGAAGGCCGATTTCATCAAGCTGGCCGATGCTCAGCGCGTAGCGGCTATAACCGGGGCGCAACAGGTTGGCGTTGGCGGCGAAGGGCACAATGAACTCCCGCTTGCGGCCGTCCGCCTCAGTGATGGTAACGGTCAGGTCGCCGCCGTATCCGGTGGGGAACAAATCGTTGAGCACAAAAGGACCGGGCGCGACCGTCACCTCGTCCAGCAGCACGCCGCGCTGGCGCACGGTGACCCGTGCATTGGTCTCGGCAACGCCGCGCACCACCGGTGCAAAACCGGTCTGGGAGTCCGGTAGCATCCGATCATCGCTGAACAGGCTGGCGCCGCGCAGACGTACGCTGTCGAACAGCTCACCCGGCGTGTAGATTTCGCCCACCATCAATTGAGACTGCAGTGCGCTCACTTCACGCTGCACGTAGGTGCTGCTGCTCTGGTAGCCGGAGCCCACCGTCGACTGGCTGTAACTGCCGTTGTGACGCCAGTGCCATGCACCCAGGTTGAGCCCGGTGTTCAGACCCAGGTAATTGGAGCTGACCGACCTGCCGTTAGCCTGGGTCAGGAAGGTGTTGGCGTTGTAGCGCACGAAGGCGGCGTTGATACCGCCGTCCCAATGGTTGGGGTCGACATAACCACGGGCCTTGCGCGCCAGGTAGATCTGTGGAATCTGCAGGTCCAGGCGGTTTTCACCCGCGTCGAACCGGCTGCTGGCGCCGGGCAGGTAGCTGGAGATATCGGCACAGCTGGACAATGCCGACTCGGCGGCTTCCTGTTCGATGGCGTCCATGTCGACGCCGACCCTCATGAGCGCCTCCCGCTCCAGGCACAGTTGCGCCGTGTCTTGCCCTTCTATGGCGCTGAATGTCAGGGACTCGCGTCCGCTCCACTGGCCATTGAGGTAAACGTCCGAGCGGTAGGTGCCGGGCAGGACGACGTTGCCTTGACTGAACTTTGCAAGATCGATCTGCAAGCCGTTCGCCCCGTCGGGGAAAAAGGCCGGGTTGAATATCACCTGCTCGGCACCCTGTGCACCTGCGGCGTGGGCACCTCCAAGCAACAAGAGGCTACGGGTTATCAACGTCAATCGATGAGGACACAGGGGCCAGTTTTTGGTCCTGGCGGGTTTTTTCGAACGCATGGATACCGTCCACAGGAATAGGTGTTGTCCGAATTGCGGCAAAGCGCGTCCCTGCCCCGACGGACGGGCACTGAACGGACATGTTTGATTCTCAAGAAGGCCGAAGGGGCGGACTGAAGAGACGCTGAGCAGGCCCTGGCGTCGCTATGGCGTGGCGGTCATGACGACACCTTGGCGCTGTGCGAAATCGTGAGACCGAAGTCGTCGAGGGTCTGGAATTCGACGGTCGTCTCGCTCGCGGGTAATGCCTTGAACCCTGTCAGTTGGAAGTGGTTGCGGCCGTGGGGCGCCACCATGTTGTCGGCGCTCGATGCCGCGGGTTCTCGGGCATGGCGCTGCCCCTTCGCGACGACCTCGATCTTGTCGAAGCTCACGTAATAGGGCGTCGGGTTATACACTTCCAGCGTCACGCCGCGCTCGGTTGTCACGCTGCGCCACTGCAGCTTTGCGGGCGCAGCCTCAACCGCGGAGGGCAGGTCGGGTGGCCGGAAAAAAACCTTGATCCGGGTGCGGAAGGCGAGTTGCAACTGGTTGTTCTGCCCAGCGCTCGGGGCCTGAGAAGGCACTTCCAGCACGTTGAACCAGTACAGGCTTTCCTGTACCGATGGCAGCGTTTCGCCGGTGTATGCCAGGCGCACCACGTGTTGCTTGCCCGGCTCAATTCGAAAGATCGGCGGTGTGACAACGAACGGTATGTCGTCTACATCCGGTGTCGAGTACTCGTCGCCTTTGTCCAGCCACACCTGCATCAGGACGGGCGCCTGATTCTTGCTCTCGAGCCTTACCGTGACTTCCTTGTCCTGCTGCGGATAAACAATCCGTGTGCTATTGATCACGACACTCGCCTGCGCCATGGGCGGACTGAGCAGTGCGAGCGCCACTGCGAACCTGGTTAACCAGCGCGAAATCGAAGTTGCTTTCATACGACGGGTTATCCTGCGGACGACAGTGCGACGCCAGCGGAGTGACGCACCCGGGCTCCGAAATCGCTGACGGTGGTGAATTCGACTTCGGGCTTGTCGTGGGGGCGATTACGCAGCAGCGGCAGCGCAAACAGTTTTACGTCACCGGCGGGCAGTAACAGTCCGTCGTTGGCCGCTTTGCTTGCGGCTTTACTGAAGCGCTTGCCCTCGCTCAGCAAGTCAACCGAGGCGATTGAAATATGGTACGGCGTGGGATTGGTGGCTTGCAGGGCAAAGCCATTGTCATGGGGTACCAGTTTCCATTGCAGTTTTGACGCGGCGCTGGCGATGGGATATGCCAGCCCTTGTGGGCGCAGGAACACCCGCAGGCGAGTACGGAACGACAATTCGATCTGGTTGTTTTGCGCGGCATCGGCGGAAAGCGGTGGTACTTCCAGTACGTTCAACCAGAACAGACTTTCGCGATCCTCGGGTAGCGGCTCACCGGAATAGCGCAGGCGCAAGGCATGCTGTTGATATGGCTCGATACGAAACAATGGCGGCGTCAGGGTGAACGGGGTCTGCGCAGTCGCCGGCGTCGAATGTCGATCACCGGTATCCAGCCAGGCCTGCACCAGCGCCGGGCGGCTGCCCTTGTTTTCCAGCCGCACAACGACTTCCTGTTGTTCTGCGGGGTAGATCACGCGCGTGCCATGGACAATCACGCCCGCCTGTGTGCTGAGCGCGTGAAGCGATATCAGCCCAAAAGCGCAGGTGGCGAGGGCGCGGCGAGCCATTCGTTTAATCATCTGAAGTCTCTTCGAGGCTGGAAGTGGACCTGCGCGGCGATGGCAGGTCCTGGGCGTACAAGGTCTGTGGGTACAGACGTGTCCACCTCTTACTCGGCGTATTCGATCAGGAAGCCGACGCGGGTTTTAACCGTGCCTTCGGTGGCGGCACCGCTGGCATACAGCTGCGCTGCCAGTGGAATAATCGCCTGGTTGTCGACGATCACCACGCCCTCCGATTTCTCGGTGTAGACATTGATCGGGGAGCCATCACGATTGGTTACTTCTACCTGTACGTTCTTGGCATTGGTGGTGTCGGAGGGATCATCGTGGCCGTCGATGTTCAAGCGGCCGGTGGCCACGTCAATGGCCGGGCTGGTTGGGTCGAAAGCCACCATGGCGGTACGGCCATTGGTGCAACTGCCTTCGCCAGGCCCGCCAATGCGAATGGTGAAACCCGTCAGGTTGGCGCGACTACCCGCCGTCGCCAAGCGAGAGGCAGAGACGCCACCCAGGTTAACGTCTTTGACGACGGCGCCTGTGCCCGGTGCTGCGCCCTCGACGGTGCAGGTCACATCGGTCACTAGGCCGGTGAAATTGATAACGCCATCGTTGGCGGCGAATGCCGGCTGTGACAGTGCCGCAGTCAGAGCGAGTACTGCCGCAACAGGGGAAAGAGCGGTGATTTTCATGGTCATCCCAGTCGTGATTTTGTAAAAGAAGCCCGCCGCAGGTTAAGGCGTGACGCCTGAAGTGTGTTTCGAGTTCTACTCGAATGGCGGAAGGCATAATTTGTCTGGGAGTGCGAACTTCATCTATAGAAAAGTGCTGAGTTTTATTTCGTAATTATTCGAAAACTTTTTGGCTTAAGACTTTTCTGTAGGACTAATGTTTTTCTGTAGGAGCGTGCTGAAGGACTTGCGCTTATTGCCCCGTAGTATTGATGCCTGCCTGTAACTGGGTATACCGTAATTGCAGCACGCGTATTCAAAGGTGCGGTGTTGTATTTACTTATGCGGGTTTTTTGTATGCCTACTTCTATGCCCACTACGTACACCGTCATGCTTTTAGATGACCATGAGATGGTTCGGCAGGGAATTGAGCTGGGCTTGAGCGCTGCGCCTGACCTTGATGTGATCGGCTCTTTCGGCACGGCTGGGGAACTGCTGGAAGCGCTTACTCGGCGACCTCCGAACGTTGTGGTCATGGACTTTGTCCTGGCGCCATCGGACAGCGACGGCCTCAGCCTGATCCAGGCCCTGAGCAGGCGCTTCAGCCAGTGCAGGCCACTGATCGTGTGTTCGCATTACACGCCTGCCACGGTTTCATTATCTTTGAAGGCTGGATGTTGGGGGATACTGGGCAAGACCCAGAACTTGACCGAACTGGTGACGGCCATTCGAACGGTTGCTCAAGGCCGAATTTACTTAAAGCCGTGTATGGTGCCCGCACTGCAGGGTATGCAATCAATACTTGATGTTCTAAATATGAAATCGAGAGTGGAGCCTTCAACTTCGTTGCAAATGAACGCCTGCCTAACACCTAAAGAGCAGGAAGTGTTGCGGTGTTTTCTCGATGGTATGACGGTAAATTCAATTGCTGCGAAGTTTTCGCGTAGTGCAAGTACCATCAGCACGCAGAAGCAATCGGCTTATCGCAAGTTGGGCATTAGCAGTGACAGCGAACTCTTCAAGTTCAGTTACCAGTTCGGCGAGCCGGGATGACGGCCCGTCAAACGGGCTCATCCAAATAACGCAGCGCCAACCGCTCCGTCGTCAGCCGTGTCGGCAATAGCAGGTGCGGCGCTACCAGCATCATGATCTGGTACACCACGACCCGTATCTCGCCTTCGCGATCAAGTATCCGCTGGTAATCCAGGGAAAACAGCAAGGTCATGGTGATCTGTTCCACCAATTGCCCCAGTGCCTGCGTGTCACTGACCACTTGCCCCGCTGCCTTCAATCGCGCCAGCAATGATGCCAGGGTACGTTTGAGCGCTGTAAGCAGGTTGCGAATGCCTTTGGCAAGCTTCGGTAGGCGTCCGGCCAAGTTGGACAAGTCCTGGAACAGAAACCGGTAGTGGGCCATTCGCTCGACAATCAGGTGCAGGAACAGCCAGTAATCCTCAGCCTTCAATTGTGCGTCTGCGGGCGGATCAAGCAACGGCGCCAGCTCACCTTGAAAACGCTCAAAAAGCCCAATGATCAGCGGCTCCTTGCCATGGAAGTGGTAGTAGAGGTTGCCGGGACTGATCCCCATTTCATTGGCCACCTCCATGGTTGATACATTCGGCTCGCCCTTTTGGTTGAACAACTGCAGGGCGCATTCAAGGATACGGTCGCGGGTCTTCATCCAGTCTTCTTAATGTGATCGTTGAGCTCAGCGCACTCGCACATAGGTGCCCGGCGCCGCTTCCATCGGTGGGTAATTCTGGTTGCCCAGAGCCGTGAGGGTTTCGCGTTGCACGCCCGAGCGCTGCTGGATCCACTCCAGCCATTGCGGCCACCAACTGCCTTCGACATGGTTGGCGTCGTAGTACCAGGCGCGTGGGTCGCTGCTCAGCTTTGGGTTCTCGACGTAGTTGGCCTTGGGGTTGCCCGGAGGGTTGAGGATGCTCTGGATATGCCCGCTGTTGGACAGTACGAAGCGCCGCTCGCCGCCCAGCAATTGTGTGGAGCGATACACCGCGTCCCACGGCGTAATGTGGTCGTTGATGCCGGCCACGCTGAAGCTGTCCACGGTGACCTTTTGCAAGTCAATGGGCGTGCCGCATACCTCCAGGCCGCCGGGATGGCTCAGCGGGTTGTGCTTGAAGAAGTCCAGCAGGTCGCCATGCAGCGCGGCGGGCAGGCGCGTGTTGTCGTTGTTCCAGTACAGGATGTCGAAGGCCGGCGGTTCCTTGCCCAACAGGTAGTTGTTGATCCAGTAATTCCAGATCAGGTCATTGGGGCGCATCCAGGCGAAGACCTTGGCCATGTCGCGCCCATCCAGCACTCCCTCTTGATAGGAGCGGCGTTTGGCGGCTTCCAGGGTTTGCTCGTCGGCGAACAGGGTGGCGGGGCTGTCGATCTGGCTGTCCAGCAGGCTCACCAGGTAGCTGGCGCTGGAGATGCGGCGTAGCTGACGCTTGGCCTGCAAGTGGCCTTGCAAGGCGGCGATGGTCAGGCCGCCGGCGCAGGCACCCATCAGGTTGACTTCTCGGGCGCCGGTGATTGCCCGGCATACGTTAAGCGCTTCCTCCAGTGCCGCAACGTAGGTGGACAGGCCCCACTCGCGGTGGCGCACATCCGGGTTGCGCCAGCTGACCATAAAGGTCTGCAGTCCGTTTTTGAGCGCGTACTGCACAAAGCTGTTGGCCGGGCTCAAGTCGAAAATGTAGTACTTGTTGATCTGCGGCGGCACGATCAGCAGTGGCTTGGCGTACTGTTTTTCGCTCATGGGCTTGTACTGGATCAGCTCCAGCAGCTCATTGCGAAACACCACCGAGCCAGGGGTGGTGGCAACCGTCTTGCCAACTTCGAACGCGTGCTTGCTCACTTGGCGTGGCAAGCCGTTGTTGTGCAGCAGGTCTTCGAACAAATTGGCCACACCGCGCACCACGCTGTTGCCGCCGGAGTTGAGCAACTCTTTGACGGCCAGCGGGTTGAGCAGGGTGTTGGAGGGTGAGACGGCATCGTTGAGCAGGGAGAAGGCGAAGTGTGCGCGGGCCCGGTCATCGGCGCTCAGGGCGCTGTCGTCGATGAAGTGACGTGTCTGCTTCTGCCAGCTCAAATAGGCTTGCAGACTTCGGCGGTAGAGCGGGTTGAGCTTCCAGGTGGGATCGCTGAAGCGGCTGTCATGGGGGTTGGGCTCGTGCACGGTCTCGCCCAACAGCACCCGACCCAACTGGCCGCTCAAGGCCCAGGCATGCCGGGCGGTGTGCACCGGGTTGCGCAAGCTGTGGGCGGCGACGCTGCGCAAGGTCGAGAGCAAGTCCCTGCCCCTGAGGCCGGTGATCGCATTTTGCGCATTGATGAACGCAGCAGGGGTAGGCGCCGGGTTCGTCACGGGTCTTTCTCGCATGAGCCAACACTCCTTCGTCTAGCCATCAAACAGGCACGCCAATTCAGAACCATAGTCGGTTCCTGGCAAGTTGCGCGGCGTTGCGTCCTTACACCGCCGGGCGTGGATGAATCACTGCACGCATTCGCTCCTCTTCCAAGAACTTCATGATGATCGGCGCCACGGCTTCGGCCCGGGTGATCAAGAACAGGTGGCCGTCATCGATGATGTGCAATTGCGCATTGGGGATGCGCCAAGCCAGCATGCGCATATTGATCAAGGGGATCAGCGGGTCGTCGTCCCCCGCCAGCACCAGGGTGGGCTGGCGGATCTTGTGCAGCCAATGGATGCTGGTCCAGCCCAGCCCGGCGAACAGCTGCCAGTAGTAACCGAGTTTGCCGGCAGATCGCACCTTGCTCGCATGTTCGGCGGCGAGGTTCGAGTCGCGGCGGAAAGAACCGCCGTAAATCATCGGCGCGATACGCACCACATGGGACGGTTGGATGTAGCGGCGTGGGCTTGCCATCAGCCACAAAACCTTGGGCTTACCCGGCACCATCACTGCGCCAGCCGCCGTGGCTGCCAGGATCAGTTTCTTGCAGCGCTCCGGGTAGTCATAGGCAAACTGTTGCGCCAGCGCACCACCCCAGGACACGCCTACGGCGTTGACCTGGCCGTAGTCGAGATAGTCGAGCATGCGCGCGGTGAGCTTGGCCAGGCCGGGAAAACGATAGGGCCGCTTGGGGGTAGATGAGCCGCCGACGCCTGGCACATCGAATGCAATCACCTCCAGGTCCGGGTCCAGGGCCTGGACGAACGGAAACACCAACTCAAGGTTGGCGCCGATGCCGTTGAAGATCAGCAGCGGCGTCAAGTGAGGCTTGCCCGGGCGCACCGCCGTGCGGATGGTCTGGCCATCCAGGTCGATGGTGCGGAAGATGAACGGTTGCGGCATGCTCAAGCCCTGTGAGGTAGTCCGGTAGGTATTGGGTCAACGTGGGAGGGGGCTTGCTCCCGATAGCATCAACGCGGTGTAGCAGGCGCTCCGTGTCGCCTGCATCGGGAGCAAGCCCCCTCCCACATTTGATCCCATTTCAATCTAACGCTCGTGTACGTAGGTTCCAGGTGCCGCTTCGGCTGCGGCGTAGGTTTTGTTGCCTAATGTCGTCGGCGCCTTCTTCAGCTTCCCGGCGCGCTCTGCCTGCCATACCTGCCAGTGCAACCACCAGGAATCGGTGTGCTTGGTTGCGTTCTCCTGCCATTCCAGAGGCTTGCCCGCGAGGCTGTCGCTGGTCTGGTAGCGCGCCTTGGGGTTGCCCGGTGGGTTGAGAATGCTCTGGATATGCCCGCTGCTGGACAGCACAAATTCCACTTTGCCGCCAAACAACTGCGCCGACTTGTAGCAAGACTGCCAGGGTGTGATGTGATCGTTGGTACCGGCCAGTGAATAAATATCCGCCGTGACCTGCTTGAGGTCGATGGGCGTGCCGCACACTTCCAGTGCGTTGGCGCGTACCAGCGGGTTGTTTTTGAACAGTTCGATCAGGTCGCCATGGAAGGCGGCCGGCAAACGGGTGGTGTCGTTGTTCCAGAACAGGATGTCGAACACCGGCGGCTCGTTGCCAAGCAGGTAGTTATTGACCCAGTAGTTCCAGATCAGGTCGTTGGGGCGCATCCAGGCGAATACCTTGGCCATGTCGCGGCCTTCCAGCACGCCGGCCTGGTAGGAATGACGCTTGGCCGCTTCCAGGGTCTGTTCATCCACAAACAGCGCCACCTGGGTGTCCAGGGTGGTGTCCAGCACACTCACCAGCAAGGTCAGGGCGTTGACCTTCTTCTCACCCAGCGCCGCGTAGTGGCCGAGCAGAGCGGTGCAGGTAATGCCTCCGGAGCAGGCGCCGAGCATGTTGATGTCTTTGCTGCCGGTGATCGCCGTGACCACATCGACCGCTTCCTTGAGCGCCTCGATATAGGTCGACAGGCCCCATTCACGCTGGGCCTTGGTCGGGTTTCGCCAACTGACGATAAAGGTTTGCTGGCCGTTGCGCAGGCAGAAGCGCGCCAGGCTCTTTTCCGGGCTCAGGTCGAATACGTAGAATTTGTTGATCTGCGGCGGTACGACCAGCAGCGGGCGCTCATGCACCTGCTCGGTGATTGGCTTGTACTGGATCAGCTCCAGCACGTCGTTGCGAAACACCACCGCGCCTTCAGTGGTGCCAAGGGACTTGCCCACTTCAAAGGCGCCCATGTTGACCTGGCTCGGCATGCCGCCGTTGTGCACCATGTCCTTGGCCAAATGTGACAGGCCGTCGAGCAGGCTTTTACCGCCGGTTTCAAAGAAGCGTTTGACCGCCGCCGGGTTGGCTGCGCTGTTGGTGGGGGCCATGGCTTCGGTCATCAGGTTGATTACGAAGTGGCCGCGGCTGATGTCCTGGTCCGACAGGTCGCTGTCGCCAATCCAGTCATGCAGTTCCTTGCGCCACGCCAGGTAGGTTTGCAGGTAGCGCTTGTAGAGCGGGTTCTGGCTCCAGGCCGGGTCGTGGAAGCGACGGTCGTCGCTCTCAGGCACCAGCTCCGATTTGCCGAACATCACATTCTTCAATTCAACGCCAAAGTGGGCGACGTGCTTGACGCTGTGCAACGGTTGCTTGATGGCTTGGGTCAGCACCATCTTGGCCGAGGCCAGTAAATCCTTTTTGCGTAACGCGATGATCGGGTTGAGCCCCAGGGTGTTTTCCGAGGCCTGGCGTTTCAAGTCATCGTTGTTCTTGTTACTCATCTACGACGCTCCATTGTCCGAAAGACGAGTACCGGGTACCGCCGTGCACCAAGTTTCGATACACAACACAAGCCTGGTACTGCGACTCGGGTGACCGTTGATACCGCATCGTCAAATGCAGGGAACTTGCCAGTTCCATTGGTTACCCGAGTTTAATTTTTTTCGCAAGCGGGCCAATCGTTGACCACGCGACAGGGCATTCAAACAGATGAAATTAGAAAATGCCCTCTAATGAGCGAGAAGCCTGGACTAGAGCATCAGCCGCACAACCGACTGACTCGGGTCGCGGGTTTTGCCGGCGGCTTTGAGCTCGGCGAGATAATCGGTCCACAACGCGTCCTGACGCACGGCCAATTGATAGAGGTAGTCCCAAGTGAACAGTCCGCTGTCATGCCCATCGTCGAAGGTCAATTTCAGTGCGTACTGACCGGCCGGTTCTACTTTGATCAACTTAACGTTGAGCTTGCCGAATTGCAGGATGGGTTTGCCGTGGCCCTGGACCTCGGCGGAAGGCGAGTGGGTGCGCAGCAGTTCGGCGGGAAGTTGGTATACCTCGTCGGGCCCGTAGGTGAGGCCGAGGGTATTTGAGGTTTTGTGCAGGTTTACAGCAGTAGGAAACTTGGCCATATGAGGTGCTCTTGAATAAACCGGCTTAAAAATGTGGGAGGGGGCTTGCCCCCGATTGCAGTGGGTCAGCTATAGATAAGCTGACTGATCCACCGCTATCGGGGGCAAGCCCCCTCCCACATTTGAAGCAAAGCAGTTCTGTGTGAGGCTTACAGAATATACCGCGACAAGTCCTCGTTCTGTGCCAATTCGCCCAAGTGGCTGTTGACGTAATCGGCGTCGATCTTGATCGCCTCGCCATTCTGCGCACCGGCCATGTCGCCGGCGCTGAAAGACACTTCCTCAAGCAAGCGCTCAAGCAACGTGTGCAGGCGACGCGCGCCGATGTTTTCGGTCTTCTCGTTGACCTGCCACGCGATCTCAGCCAAGCGCTTGATACCGTCCGGCAGGAACTCAATGCCCAGGCCTTCGGTTTTCAACAGCTCGCGATACTGCTCTGTGAGCGACGCATGCGGTTCGCTGAGGATGCGTTCGAAGTCGCCAGGGGTCAGTGCCTTCAGCTCTACGCGAATCGGCAGACGACCTTGCAACTCCGGCACCAGGTCGCTTGGCTTGCTCAGGTGGAACGCACCGGAAGCGATAAACAGGATGTGGTCGGTCTTGACCATGCCCAGCTTGGTGTTCACGGTGCAGCCTTCGATCAGCGGCAGCAGGTCGCGCTGTACGCCTTCGCGGGACACATCGACGCCGCCGGAATTGCCGCGCTTGGCCACCTTGTCGATCTCGTCGATAAACACGATGCCATGCTGCTCGACAGCTTCCAGAGCTTTGGCCTTGAGCTCTTCCTCGTTCACCAGGCGCCCGGCTTCTTCGTCGCGTACCAGCTTGAGCGCCTCTTTCACCTTGAGCTTGCGGCTTTTCTTCTTGCCCTTGCCCATGTTGGCGAACAGGTTCTGCAACTGGCTGGTCATTTCTTCCATGCCAGGCGGTGCGGAAATATCGACGCCGGAGACCTCGGCGACTTCAATCTCGATTTCCTTGTCATCCAACTGGCCTTCACGCAGGCGTTTGCGGAACAGTTGGCGGGTGTTGGAATCGGACGACGGCGCTGCGTCTTCGTTGAAACCCATGCGTGCCGGTGGCAACAGGGCATCGAGGATGCGTTCTTCGGCGGCGTCTTCGGCGCGGTGGCTGACCTTGGTCACTTCCTGTTCGCGCAGCATCTTCAGGGCGGCGTCGGCCAGATCACGGATGATCGACTCGACGTCACGGCCCACATAGCCGACTTCGGTGAACTTGGTCGCTTCGACCTTGATGAACGGGGCATTGGCCAACTTGGCCAGGCGCCGGGCGATTTCGGTTTTACCGACACCGGTCGGGCCGATCATCAGGATGTTCTTCGGTGTTACTTCAACGCGTAATTCTTCGGGCAGTTGCATCCGGCGCCAGCGGTTACGCAGCGCGATGGCAACGGCGCGCTTGGCATCGTCCTGGCCGATGATATGGCGGTTGAGTTCATGGACGATTTCGCGGGGAGTCATGGACATAGTTTTTGGCGGCCTCAAGCGGGAATAAGCCTACGGCTTACTCGGCGAGGTCCTGCTCCTCAATGGTGAAGTTGTGGTTGGTGAACACGCAAATGTCGCCGGCGATACCCAGGGCGGTTTCGACGATTTCGCGGGCCGACAGGTCGGTTTTCTTCAACAGTGCGCTCGCCGCGGCCTGGGCGTAACCGCCACCGGAGCCCATGGCGATCAAGCCGTGCTCGGGTTCAACCACATCGCCGTTGCCGGTGATGATCAGCGAAGCGTCTTTGTTTGCTACAGCCAGCATGGCTTCCAGGCGGCTGAGGGAGCGGTCGGTGCGCCATTCTTTAGCGAGCTCCACAGCGGCGCGCACAAGGTGGCCCTGATGTTTCTCAAGCTGGCCTTCGAAACGCTCGAAGAGGGTAAAAGCGTCGGCGGTAGCGCCAGCAAAGCCGGCGAGCACCTGGCCGTGGTACAGGCGACGGACTTTCTTCGCGTTGCCTTTCATCACGGTATTACCCAGGGAAACCTGGCCGTCGCCGCCCATGACGACTTTGCCGTGGCGACGTACTGAAACGATGGTGGTCAAGGGGAGAGTCTCCACGCAGCGGGGCGAAAATGCCCTGATGGAAACTCATATGGGGGTGGCGGGGGGGATTTCAACCGTAGGGGTTTATGGCGGACGAGTGGTGTTTATCGGTCTGACACACATTTCAGAGCGCTGCAAAACCAAATGTGGGAGGGGGCTTGCCCCCGATGGCGGAGTGTCAGTCAATGAATCTGGTGACTGATACACCGCCATCGGGGGCAAGCCCCCTCCCACATTAATGCTGTTGTGTCTTCGAAATCAGCGGCTCTGGCGTTGTTGTAACAACAGGTTGCTAAACCCTGCGCCGGCCAATTGTTTCTGTGCCACGGTCAGCTGTTCGCGGTTGCTGAACGGCCCCACCAGGACGCGATACCAGGTCGCGTCCTTTACAGTGCCGGACTCCACCGTCACCGTCTGGCCCAGCAGAATAATCTGCGCACGCACACGATCCGCATCCGCCTGTTTCGGGAAGGAGCCCGCTTGCAGGAAGAACTTGGTCACAGGCGCGGCTTTGGTCTCCGCAACCGGTGGTGCGGGCGGCGGAGTAATCCCGGCCAGCGCTGCCTGGGCCCGCGCAGTGTCGATTTTCGCGGCTTCCGCTGGGGTCACCGGGGTGGTCGGCACTTGCGGCGTCGGCAGGGTTTTCTCCGGCACGGCGTCAGGCGGCACGATCACTTCCGATTCCGGCAGCAACGTGTAGAAGTCGTATTTCGGCTTCACTGGTGCCGTCGGGCTAGGCGCTGTCTTATTGGCTTCGGCCATTTTCGTGGCTTTCTGCTGTTCCTGTTTGACCCGTTTGACGTCATCGCCCTGGCCGGGATCCAGCTTCATCAGGAACACGATAAACGCGCCAACCGTGAGGCCGATGGCCATCCACAACCAGCCCGCAATCGGCTTCTTCGCCGGGGCCTGGTAGCGGCTGGCGCCGCGCTTGGGTGCAGGTTTTTTCTTGGCAGCCAACTTACATACGCTCCAGAGTTTCCAGGCCCAACAGTTCCAGGCCTTGCTTGAGGGTCCGTCCAGCCAGTGCGGCGAGGCGCAGGCGGCTTTGCTTCTGGGCTTCGTCGTCGGCGGTGAGGATCGGGCAGTTCTCGTAGAAGCTGGAGAACAATCCGGCGACTTCATACAGGTAGGTGCAGAGGATATGCGGCGTGCCTTTCTCGCCGACGCTGTTCAGCACTTCGCCGAATTGCGCCAGTTTGGCGGCCAGTTCCTGCTCATGAGGCGCGTCCAGCACGATCTGGCCTTCGACTTCGCTGAAGTCCTTGCCCAGCTTGCGGAACACACCGGCCACGCGGGTGTAGGCGTACAGCAGGTACGGCGCGGTGTTGCCTTCGAAGTTGAGCATCAGTTCGAAGTTGAAGCTGTAGTCGCTGGTGCGGTGCTTGGACAGGTCGGCGTATTTCACCGCGCCAATCCCCACTACGCGGGCGATGTTGCGCAGGTCGGCTTCGGCCAGCTCCGGGTTCTTTTCCTTCACCAGGTTGTAGGCACGCTCCTGGGCTTCGTTCAGCAGGTCGATCAGCTTCACGGTACCGCCGTCGCGGGTCTTGAACGGACGGCCATCGGCCCCGTTCATGGTGCCGAAGCCCATGTGTTCCATGTGCATCGGGTGGGTGATGAAGCCCGCACGGCGCGCCACTTCGAACACCTGCTGGAAGTGCAGGGCCTGGCGCTGGTCGACGAAATACAGCGCGCGATCCGCCTTGAGCACGCCACTGCGGTAGCGCACGGCGGCCAGGTCGGTGGTGGCGTAGAGGTAGCCACCATCGGCCTTGACGATGATCACCGGCAGCGGCTCGCCGTCGGCGGTCTTGAATTCTTCGAGGAACACGCACTGCGCGCCGTTGCTCTCGACCAGCAGGCCCTTGGCCTTGAGGTCGTTGACCACATTGATCAGGTCGTCGTTGTAGGCGCTTTCACCCATCACGTCGGTCATGGTCAACTTGACGTTGAGCAGCTCGTAGATTTCCTGGCAGTGGGACAGCGAGATATCACGGAAGCGGCCCCACAGATCCAGGCATTCCTTGTCGCCGGCCTGCAGTTTCACCACCAGGCCACGGGCCCGGTCGGCGAACTCTTCGGATTCATCGAAACGCTTTTTGGCGGCGCGGTAGAAGTTCTCCAGGTCCGACAGCTCGTTGCTGGTGATCGGGTTTTCCTGCAGATAAGCCATCAGCATGCCGAACTGGGTGCCCCAGTCGCCCACGTGGTTCTGGCGGATCACGGTGTCGCCCAGGAACTCCAGCACCCGCGCCACGCCATCGCCAATGATGGTCGAGCGCAGGTGGCCGACGTGCATCTCTTTGGCGAGGTTAGGTGCCGACAGGTCAATGGCCACGCGCTGAGCCGGGCCGGCCTTACGTACGCCGATCTTGGCATCGGCGAGGGCTGCATCGAGGCGCGAAGCCAGGGCCTGGGTGTTTTGGAAGAAGTTGATAAAGCCAGGGCCGGCGATTTCGGCCTTGGTCACACTCTCATCAGCCGGCAGCGCGGCGATGATTTTTTCCGCCAGGTCGCGCGGCTTCATGCCAGCCGGCTTGGACAGCATCATCGCGATGTTGCTGGCGAAGTCGCCGTGGGTCTTGTCTCGGGTGTTTTCCACCTGGATCGCCGGCGTCAGGCCTTCAGGCAACACACCTTCGTTGACGAGTTGGGTGAGGGCTTGTTGGATCAGCTGGCGAATGGTGTCTTTCATGGTGTTCTCTTTCGACCGCAAGCGGCGGCGCGCGATGCGCAGGTGGAAAAACTGGGCATTATCCGTGGCGAGGGCGGGCTTGCCAACCTTCGTGGGACCTGTGGCCTGGGTTAATACAAATCTACCGGGTCTACATCCAACGACCATCGCACTTGTCGGCCGCTGGGCATTTGCTCCAGGGCAAGCAGCCAGCTACTTAATAGTCGATGCAGCGGTGCGCGTGAGGTTGCCTGCAAGAGTAGCTGAGCGCGATAGCGTCCGGCGCGGCGCTCCATGGGCGCGGGCACCGGGCCGAGCAGTTCGATGCCGGTCAGGCGCAGTTCGCCCAGTAAACCTTCGGCGACGCTGCATGCTTCATCAAGAAAACCTTCGGCCTGGCCGAGCTTGTGCGCTTCTGCTCGCAGCAATGCCAGGTGCGCAAACGGCGGCAGGCCGGCGGAACGGCGCTCGCTCAGTGCTTGTTCGGCGAAGGCAAAATAGCCTTGTTCGGTCAGTTGGATCAGCAAAGGGTGGTCAGCGAGGTGCGTCTGAATAATCACCTTGCCCGGTTCCTCCGCGCGCCCGGCACGACCCGCGACCTGCACGATCAACTGCGCCATGCGCTCGCTGGCGCGGAAGTCCCCGGAGAACAAACCACCGTCGGCATCCAGGATCGACACCAGTGTCACCCGTGGAAAGTGGTGCCCTTTGGCGAGCATCTGCGTGCCCACCAAGATGCACGGCTGGCCTTTCTGAATAGTGGCGAACAGCTGATTCATCGCGTCTTTGCGCGACGTGCTATCGCGGTCGACTCGCAGTACCGGGTAATCCGGAAACAGAATGCCCAAGCGCTCTTCGGCACGTTCGGTGCCCGCGCCCACCGGACGCAGGTCCACCTTGCCGCACTGTGGGCAATGGCGAGGCACACGTTCCACATGGCCGCAGTGGTGGCAGCGCAGCTCGCCGTGGCGTTGGTGCACGGTCATGCGCGCATCGCAGCGCTCGCACTCAGACATCCAGCCGCAGTCATGGCACAGCAGTGTCGGCGCAAAGCCGCGGCGGTTGAGAAACACCAATACTTGCTGACCAGCGGCAAGGGTCTGGCCGATGGCTTGCTGCATCGGCCCGGAAATGCCGCTGTCCAGTGGACGGCTTTTGACGTCCAGGCGCATGAAGCGAGGCTGCTTGGCGCCGCCGGCGCGCTCATTCAAGCGTAGGAGCCCATAACGGCCGGTGTAGGCGTTGTGCAGGCTTTCCAGGGATGGGGTGGCCGAACCGAGCACAATCGGAATGTCTTCCTGGCGCGCGCGCACCAGTGCGAGGTCGCGGGCGTGGTAACGCAGGCCTTCCTGCTGTTTATAGGAGCCGTCGTGCTCCTCGTCGATGATGATCAGGCCGGGGTTTTTCATCGGCGTAAACAGCGCCGAACGGGTGCCGATAATAATGTCAGCTTCGCCATCTCGCGCGGCCAGCCACGACTCGAGACGTTCACGGTCGTTGACCGCCGAGTGCACCAGCGCGATGCGAGCGTTGAAGCGCTGTTCGAAACGCGCCAGGGTTTGCGGGCCGAGGTTGATCTCAGGGATCAACACCAGTGCCTGCTTGCCGGCCTGCAGGGTTTCACGGATCAACTGCAAATAGACTTCGGTCTTGCCGCTGCCGGTGACGCCGGCCAGCAGGAACGCATGGAAACTGTCGAAACCTGCGCGAATCGCTTCATACGCCGCGCGTTGCTCGGGGTTCAGCGGTAATTCCGGCTGGGCCAGCCAATGTTCGTGGCGCGGGTCGGGGGCGTGCTTGCGGATTTCCACCTGCACCAGGCCTTTGGCTAGCAGCAGGTCGAGGCTGTCCTTGCTCAGCATCAGCTTGCTCAATAGCTGATGCGCTACGCCGTGTGGATGCTGGGCCAGGGTTGCCAGGGCTTCACGTTGGCGCGGGGCACGGGCGATGCGCGGGTCATCGAGACGGGCACCGGGCACCGTCGACCAGAAACGCTCCTGGCGTGCTTCGGCCAACTCGCCCTGACGCAACAGCACCGGCAGCGCCCAGCTCAAGGTGTCACCCAGGCTGTGCTGGTAATACTGGGCGGTCCATAGGCACAGCTTGAACAGTGCTGGCGGCAATGGTGCGGTGGCGTCCAGGATGGCCAGGGCCGGTTTGAGCTTTTCGGCCGGGACTTCGCTGTGATCGGCGACTTCTATCAGAACGCCGATCATTTCCCGTCGGCCAAAGGGTACGCGCACGCGCATGCCTGGCTGCAATTGCGCTCGCAGCACGCCGGCCGGGGCCCGGTAGTCGAACAGGCGGCGCAGGGGCGAGGGCAGGGCTAGGCGCAAAATGGCGTCGGGCACGCGGGGTTCCATATAAGGAGGGTGATGAGGAAGGGCGGGAGCCTAGCAGACAGGGCAAGGCTTGGGTATGCCATGGTTTTCTGATGAAAGGAGCTTTTATGTTGGGAATCGGCCGCAAGGGCCGCTTGCGCGTTTAAAAAGGTCTGGTAGAATCCGCGGCCTAATTACGTGCGGTATTCGACAATAGTGTCGAGTGGCGGCACGCTAGCCCGAGGAAGTGCCATGAAAGCCGATATCCATCCAGCGTACGAAACCATCGAAGTAACCTGCAGCTGCGGCAACAAGTTCGAAACTCGCTCGAACCTGTGCAAGCCACTGGGTACTGACGTATGCAACGAGTGCCACCCGTTCTACACCGGTAAGCAGAAGACTCTGGACACCGGCGGCCGCGTACAGCGCTTCGCAGATCGCTTTGGTGCTTTCGGCAAGAAGCCTGCTACTCCAGCAGAGTAAGGCTCAAAGGCCTTATGGGCTTTTGCCAGCTGTTGAAAAAGGCGTCCCTTGCGGGCGCCTTTTTTGTGCCTGGGATTTGGCTGTCGGCTGTTCAGGCCGAGGTGTTTTGCCCTGCACCGACGTCTGTGTCCCAGGTCGAGGTGCAGCGTGTGGTTGATGGCGATACCGTACGTCTCAAGGATGGCCGCAGCGTGCGGATGATCGGCCTTAATGCGCCGGAGACCGGCAAAAAGGGCCGAACCGATGAGCCCTATTCTGTCGCTGCTCGCCAGCGTTTGCAGGCGTTGGTGGCGGCCAGCGGCGGTCGCGTCGGCCTGGTGCCGGGGCGCGAGCCTAAAGATCATTACGGTCGTACCCTGGCCCACCTTTACGGTGGCAATGGCGAGAACCTGGAGGCGCAATTGCTGGCTGAGGGCCTTGGATTCCAGGTGGGCGTCGCGCCCAATGTGGATCTCGTCGCCTGCCAGCAAGCCGCTGAAAACCGCGCCCGTCAGGCGAGTCTGGGCCTCTGGCGGCAATCGCCAATACAGCCCGTGGCGCAGCTCAAGCAAGCCGGCTTTGCCTTGGTCAGCGGCCGCGTAAGCAAGATCGAACGCAATCGAGGTGGCATCTGGATAGAATTGGAGCGTTCACTGGTATTACGCATTGCACCCGATCTGGCCCACACATTCGATGTCGGTCTGCTTAATGGTCTGCAAGGCAAGGTAGTCGAGGCTCGGGGTTGGGTGCAGGATCGCTCCAAGCGCGGCGGCCTGAAACACGATCATGCGCGTTGGCTGTTGCCGCTGACCGACTCCAGCATGATCAAATTGACGTTTTAATAAAAAATTGTAGACATTTTTTATGTCGATTGTGAACAGTCTAGCCCTTGTATACCGTGGCTTTAGACTAAAGTACGTCGTTTCGGGGCCTTGACACCTGTGACTGCCCAGTCTTGTAGGGGCTTTACGACACGAGTATCCTCGGCGGTCCGTCGACCAACAGTAAAAGCGGAATGCCGATATGTCTGATTTGAAAACTGCCGCTCTCGAATATCATGCCCATCCTCGTCCAGGAAAGCTGAGTGTAGAGCTCACCAAAGCCACTGCCACTGCCCGCGATCTGTCGTTGGCCTACAGCCCCGGCGTGGCTGAGCCCGTACGTGAAATCGCTCGTGATCCCGAGCTGGCGTACAAGTACACAGGCAAGGGCAACCTGGTTGCAGTGATTTCCGATGGCACCGCGATTCTTGGCCTGGGCAACCTCGGCCCATTGGCTTCCAAGCCAGTCATGGAAGGTAAAGGCGTGCTGTTCAAGCGCTTCGCCGGCATCGACGTTTTCGACATCGAAGTCGATTCCGAGAGCCCGCAGGCCTTCATCGACACCGTCAAGCGTATCTCCATCACCTTCGGTGGCATCAACCTGGAAGACATCAAGGCACCTGAGTGCTTCGAGATCGAAAAGGCCCTGATCGAACAGTGCGACATTCCGGTATTCCACGATGACCAGCACGGTACCGCGATCGTTACCGCGGCCGGCATGATCAACGCCCTGGAAATCGCTGGTAAAACCCTGTCTGACGCCAAAATCGTCTGCCTGGGCGCCGGTGCTGCGGCTATCTCCTGCATGAAGCTGATCGTGAGCATGGGCGCCAAGCTCGAAAACATCTACATGGTCGACAGCAAGGGCGTGATCCAGTCCGAGCGTACCGATCTGAACCAGTACAAGGCGATGTTTGCCCACCCGTCCTCCAAGCGCACCCTGGCTGACGCCCTTGACGGTGCAGACGTGTTCGTCGGCCTGTCCGGCCCGAACCTGCTGAGCGCCGAAGGTCTGAAGTCCATGGCGGCCAACCCGATCGTATTCGCCTGCTCCAACCCGGACCCAGAGATCTCGCCGGAACTGGCTCACGCCACTCGTAACGACGTGATCATGGCCACCGGTCGTTCGGACTACCCGAACCAGGTCAACAACGTTCTGGGCTTCCCGTTCATCTTCCGTGGTGCCCTGGACGTTCGCGCCAAGCGCATCAACGAAGAGATGAAAGTAGCTGCCGCCAATGCCCTGCGTGAACTGGCCAAGCTGCCGGTGCCTCAGGACGTGTGCGATGCCTACGGTGGTGCCAAGCTGGAATTCGGTCGTGAGTACATCATTCCGAAACCAATGGATAAGCGCCTGATCACCCTGATCTCCGATGCCGTGGCCAAAGCCGCCATCGAGACCGGCGTGGCCACCCTGCCGTATCCGAAAAACTACCCGCTGCAAAGCGTGGATGATGTGTTCAACGGCTAAGCCGTTGTAGCGCACCAACAAAAAGCCCCGGCTCTCGCGAGTCGGGGCTTTTTGCTGTGTGGCTATAAAAACCACGGCCTGCGCAGAACCAAAGGCGGGAGGGGGCTTGCTCCCGATGGCGGAGTGTCAGCCACTTGATGAGTTGGCTGCTCCACTGGTATCGGGGGCAAGCCCCCTCCCACATTGGATCTGTGTTCAAACACAGACTCCGTTAGAACAAGTCGATCGGCGCCGCCTCATCTGCCGGCAGCGGGCTGCCCGGTGCAACGCCGTTACCCAGTTCATTGACCGACGGCGGCGTGTCTTCGCTCTTGAACAGTTCGAAGTACGCATTCGGCGTGCTTGGCGATGCCGCACGGCCACTCACCGGGTCGATCCGCAGGCTAAGGATGCCTTCCGGCTCCGGCTGGGTATGCAGCGGCTTGTCTTTCAAGGCTGCGCCCATGTAGCTCATCCAGATCGGCAGTGCGACGGTGCCACCGAACTCTCGACGACCGAGGCTTTCGGGCTGGTCATAGCCGGTCCACACGGTAGTCACGTAGTCGGCGTTATAGCCGGAGAACCAGGCGTCCTTGGATTCGTTGGTGGTACCGGTCTTGCCCGCGATGTCCGCACGGCCCAAGGCCAGTGCGCGGCGTCCGGTGCCTTTCTTGATCACGTCTTCGAGGATGCTGTTGAGGATATACGTCGTGCGGCCATCCACGATGCGCTCGGCCACGGCAGGTGCCTGTGGTTCGGTTGCAGCGGTGTTTACGGCTGGCGAGGCGCCTGGTGTCGGCTCGATGGTAATACCGCCGTTGCTCGGCGCTGCCAACCCGTCAGTGGCCGCCACGCCGTTGACCACATCACCCGGCACGCGCGGTGGGTTGGCGGTGAACAGGGTGTCGCCATTGCGGCTTTCGATCTTGTCGATCAGGTACGGCGCGATTTTGTAGCCGCCGTTGGCAAACGTGCTCCAGCCGGTGGCGATTTCCATCGGCGTGAGGGTTGCGGTGCCGAGCGCCAGGGACAGGTTAGGAGGCAGGTCTGACTTGCTGAAGCCAAAACGCGTCATGTAATCGATGGTCTTGCCGACGCCCATCGCCTGCAGCAAGCGGATCGACACCAGGTTGCGCGACTTGTACAACGCCTCGCGGATACGGATAGGGCCAAGGAACGTGTTGGTGTCGTTTTTCGGGCGCCAGACCTTGTCCAGGTACTCGTCGACAAACACGATCGGTGCATCGTTGACCAGACTGGCGGCGGTGTAGCCGTTATCCAGTGCGGCACTATAGATAAACGGCTTGAAGCTTGAGCCCGGCTGGCGCTTGGCCTGGGTGGCACGGTTGTAGTTGCTCTGCTCAAAGGCGAAGCCACCCACCAGGGCGCGGATTGCACCGTTCTGCGGGTCCAACGAGACCAGCGCACCTTGGGCCAGCGGTACTTGGCTGAATTTAAGACTGTCGTCTTTCTGACGTAGCACGCGGATCAGGTCGCCCACTTGCGCGACGTCTGACGGCTGCTTGGGCATCGGGCCCATGCTGTTGGTGTTCAGGAACGGGCGTGCCCACTTCATGCTGTCCCAGGCTACGTGGGCTTCGCCGGTGCGTGTCAGTACCTGCAGGCCATCTTTCTTCACCTGGGTGACGATGGCCGGCTCCAGCCCGCTGATCGCGCGCTGTTTACCCAGCTCGGTCGTCCAGGCGCTCAGGGTTTTGCCCGGCAAGCGCGATTCAGGGCCTCGGTAGCCGTGGCGCTGGTCGTAAGTGATCAGGCCGGAATGCACTGCGTCATTGGCGATGTCCTGCAAGTTGCTCGGAACCGTCGTCGTCACGCGGAAGCCTTCAGTGTAGGCCTCGCTGCCATAACGGCCGACCATCTCCGCACGTGCCATTTCAGCGATATAAGGTGCGTTCACTTCCGGCGTCGGTACGTGATAGCTGGCGTTCAGTGGTTCGGCTATCGCGCTTTCATAAGCGGCTTGGTCGATCTTGCCCAGTTTGTACATGCGCCCAAGGATCCAGTCGCGGCGCTCTTTACTGCGCGCCGGGTTGGCCAGTGGGTTGAAGCGCGAAGGCGCCTTTGGAAGGCCGGCAATCATCGCCATCTGCGCCAGGCTGGCGTCGCGAATGGACTTGCCGTAGTACACCTGGGACGCGGCTTCGATGCCGTAGGCGCGGTTGCCCAAGTAGATCTTGTTAACGTAAAGCTCAAGGATCTCGTCCTTGGTCAGCTGACGCTCGATCTGCAATGCCAGCAGGATCTCGGTGGCTTTACGCGAAAAGCTGCGTTCGCTTGTGAGGAAGAAGTTCTTCGCCACCTGCATGGTGATGGTGCTGCCGCCGGATTGAATGTGTCCGCTTTTTACCAATTGTGTGGCGGCGCGAACCAGGCTGCTGGGGTCGACGCCATAGTGGTTGGCAAAATTATCATCTTCGGCTGACAGCAGGGCGCTGATGAAATTGGGCGGAATGTCGGCAAAACGGATCGGTGTGCGGCGCATTTCGCCGAACTCCGCGATCAGTTTTTCATCGCTGCTGTAGACCCGCAAAGGAATCTGCAACTGGATACTTCTGAGTGCCTCTACGGAGGGTAAACCCGGACTAAGGTAGAGGTAGGCCCCGCTGAGTACGAGCAGTAGCCCGCAGACGATCGCGACAATGGAGTACCCGAAAAACTTCAGCAGACGAATCAAGGCTTTTGGATTTCCAGAGAAAAGAATGAGTTAGGCGTCGGGGCATGCATGGCAAACGATGGATCGACCCGGGCAGCAGAGAAAAAGCGGGAAAAAACGCTGGGCATTAAAGCATTTTTCGGGTTGGGGCGTCATTCGCGCCACTTCAACATACCGACCGAATGCGTGGCGCCCAGCCGCAATCAGGCGTTATGACAGGGAAAGTTTTGGGGAGTTTTATGGAAAAGGGATTTTTCAGGCGAAAAGACGACACCGTCCTGGGCGTCGACATCAATGAAGCGGGGATCAAGCTGGTTGAAATCAGTCGTTCAGCCAGCGGTTACACCGTGCAAAGGTACGCCACACAGGCGCTGTCTGCCCATTCGGTAGTCGATGGCACCCTGCTGGACCTGGAAGGTATTGGGCAGGCGCTTTACATCGCGCTGTCTCGGCTTGGCACGTCGGCCAAGCGGGCGGCTGCTGCCGTTGCGGGGCCTTCGGTGATTACTCGGGTAATTGAAATGCCTGCAGGGCTGAGTGATGACGAAATGGCCTGGAGGATTCAGATGGAAGCAGATCAATACATTCCTTATCCGCTGGATGAAGTGGCACTGGATTTTCAGGTTCAGGGCATTTCGGTGCAGGGGGCAGCGCGGGTCGAGGTATTGCTGGCAGCCTGTCTCAAGGAGCACGTCGAGGCCCGTGAAGCCGTTTTGGCGCTGGCTGGGTTGGCGACCAGTGTCGTGGACATCGAAGAGTTTGCATTGGCGCACGCTTGCAGTCAGGATTTCGCCAGCTTCACACTTGGCCATCGAGTTGATGGTACACAGTGGGTCGTCGATGCCCCTGGGATGGGAGTCGCTTGCGGGTTGGCCCTGAGGAGTTTCGCTGGATGACACGAATCAATTTTTTGCCTTGGCGCCAGGCGCTGGCGGAACGGCGGCGTAAATATTTCCTGATGCTGCTGGCGGCGTTTGCCTGCGTGGCGCTTGCGGCGGTGTGGCTGGCGGATCAGGTGATCGACCAGGCGATCGACCGGCAGGTGACGCGCAATAATCATGCGAGCAAGGACGTCGCCGTGCTGGACTCGCGTATCAAGACCATTGATGACCTTCAGGTGCAAAGCCAGCAACTGGCGGAACGCATGAAGGTCGTACAAGACTTGCACGATAATCGCTCCGCCGGCGCACAACTGCTCGATCAGTTGGCCCGTGCGGTCCCTGATGGCGTGCATTTGCATGAGGTCGTCGCCAAAGGCGATACGGTGAGTATCAGTGGCAGCGCTGAATCCAGCCAGGACATTGCCCAGTTGATGCGCCGCCTGGAAGCCTCCGAAGGTGCACACTCTACGCGCCTGCAACATGTGCGAGCCGACGGCGCTCGCGGCACCAACGAATTCCAGTTGATGGTACGCCAGGGAGAATCCTCCGAGGCCCAGCCATGAGCCTGCCCAGGCTCGAATTTTCCGCGCTGACTCACAACGCTGCAAAATGGCCCTTACCTGGCAAAGTCCTGCTGGGCTGTGCGCTGGCCGGCATAGTGCTGGTGGTGGGTGACCTTCTATACCTGAGCTCATCACGGGAGCGATTGCGACAGGTCGAGGTTCAAGGTGTTGCCCTGCAGCAGCAACGCGCGGAAAAAACTGACGTGGCCGCGGATCTTGAAGACCAGGCTCGCCAGTTCCAACTGATGCAGGAAAAGGTCAGCGGCCTTCTTCAGCAATTGCCTGGTGAGTCCGAGATGCCCGGCTTGCTGGAGGACATCGCTCGGTTAGCACTGGCTAATAGGTTGGTGATAGAGAGCGTCACGCCGTTGGATGAGCTGTCTCGGCCACTCTATAACGAACAGCCTGTCCAGGTCGGCGTCACCGGCGCCTATCACGACCTGGCGACGTTTGTGAGTGCCCTGGGTGGCCTCTCGCGCATCGCTACGGTGCATGACGTTGCTCTCCGAAGTGATGGCAAGCTACTGCGGCTTGATCTGCTGGCCAAGAGCTATTGGCGTAGCCAGAAAGGCGTTAAACGGGGCGCGCCAGCCCTGCAAGAACAACCCTTTGTCTACGACGCCTCCGGTCTACGTGATCCGTTCCAGCTCCTTGCCTTGCACGTCGATCACTCGCGTGGACGGGCGGCTGTTGCCCCAGACCTGGCTCGTTCGCGTGGAGCCTTGGAAGGTCTCTCTGTGGATCAGTTCGACATGGTCGGCACGTTGTCCCGCGGGGCGCAGACTTTCGTCCTGCTGCGCCAGGCCTCTACGTTGCATCGCCTGGCGGTCGGCGATTACCTCGGGCCGGATCATGGTCGAATCACAGCGATTCATGACGGCCATATCGAGCTGGTCGAGTTGTTTCCCGATGAACAGGGCGCATGGCTGGAGCGCCCGCGAACCCTCGTATTAAACCTCCACTCATAACGGAATCAAACAATGAAAAGGACTTTCTCGTCCTTCGGTGTGGCGCTATGGATAGCGTTCACGGCACCGATGGCTGTTGCTGTACCCAATCGTGTGGATCTTATCCAGCTACCGCCTCCCGGGAATGCGGTGTCGGGCGCCTATACAGGTGAAAAGCTGAGCCTCAACTTCCAGGACATTGGTCTGCGCGCCGTATTGCAGCAAATCGCCGATGTGGCCGGCCTCAACTTGGTGGTCAGCGACGATGTGCAGGGCTCCATCACCCTACGCCTCAAGCATGTGCCCTGGGATCAAGCGCTGGATCTTGTGCTGCAAACTAAAGGTTTGGATAAACGGATAAAGGCCGGAGTGCTACTGGTGGCGCCCGCCGAGGAGTTGGCCGCTCGTGAATTGCTCACGCTGGAATCGCGCAAGCAGATGGCCGACCTGGCGCCCCTGCGGCGTGAATTATTGCAGGTCAACTACGCTAAGGCGGCGGACCTGGCCAAGCTGTTCCAGTCGGTGAACGGCTTTGAAGGAACGACGGATGAGCGCGGTTCGGTGGCCGTAGATGACCGCACCAACAACATCATTGCCTACCAGACCGGCGAGCGTTTGGAAGAGCTGCGCCGGATCGTGGCGCAGTTGGATATCCCGGTGCGCCAGGTGATGATCGAGGCGCGGATTGTCGAGGCCAACGTCGACTACGACAAAAGCCTGGGTGCGCGCTGGGGAGGTCGCCTCAATCGAGGGAATTGGGCCGCCGGAGGTATTCAGAAGCCTCAGTCGGACGGTGCCCAAACTCCTGAAAATGCACCCAGCTCGCCGTTCGTAGATCTGGGTTCGCTTACTGGTACCTCCGGCCTGGGCATTGCGTATATCACCGACAACCTGCTGCTCGACCTGGAACTGACCGCCATGGAGAAAACCGGCAATGGAGAAATCGTCTCACAGCCCAAGGTGGTCACCTCCGACAAGGAAACCGCGCGCATTCTGAAGGGCACGGAAATTCCCTACCAGGAATCCACCTCCCAAGGTGCGACGTCGGTGTCGTTCAAGGAGGCCTCCCTTTCATTGGAGGTTACCCCGCAAATCACCCCCGATGACCATGTGATCATGGTGGTCAAAGTCACCAAGGATGAGCCCGACTACCTCAATAAACTCAACGACGTACCGCCGATCAAGAAAAACGAGGTCAACGCCAAGGTGTTGGTCAAGGATGGAGAGACGATCGTCATTGGCGGTGTTTTCTCCAATACCCAAAGCAAAGTGGTAGATAAAGTGCCATTTTTGGGCGATGTGCCGTATCTTGGCCGCCTTTTCCGGCGCGATGTGGTGGCGGATAAAAAATCCGAGCTGCTGGTATTCCTGACTCCGCGTATTATGAATAACCAGGCGATTGCTGTGAGTCGTTGATTCTGTGCGAAATTTGATTCTTGTAGGACCGATGGGGGCTGGAAAAAGCACCATCGGCCGTTTGCTGGCCAAAGAGCTGCGCCTGCCATTCAAAGATTCCGACAAGGAAATTGAATTGCGCACGGGTGCCAATATCCCATGGATCTTCGATAAAGAAGGCGAGCTGGGCTTTCGTGACCGCGAGCAGGCGATGATCGCTGAGCTGTGCGGCTGCGACGGCGTGGTATTGGCCACCGGCGGTGGCGCGGTGATGCGCGATGAAAATCGTCGGGCGCTGCATGCCGGTGGTCGGGTGGTCTATCTGCATGCGTCGGTCGAGCAGCAGGTGGGCCGCACCGCCCGTGATCGTAATCGCCCGTTGCTGCGCACAGCCAACCCGGAGAAAACCTTGCGGGACCTACTCACGCTGCGCGATCCGCTGTATCGGGAAATCGCCGATCTGGTGGTGGAAACCGATGAGCGGCCGCCTCGCATGGTGGTCCTCGACATTCTTGAGCGCCTGCAACGGCTGCCACCCCGTTAAAGCCAGGCCCGAAATGCGCTATTCTCGGCGGCGCGCTATCACCCTGCAGGGTGTGGCGTAGAGCCATCAGGCGACGTCGGGTCTCGACGTTGCCGGTCGTCAACACATCTTCAACGCGGGGACACATGCAGACACTTAAGGTCGATCTAGGCGAGCGCAGCTACCCGATCCATATTGGCGAAGGTCTGTTGGACCAGCCCGAGTTGCTCGCACCGCATATTGCCGGGCGGCAAGTGGCGATCATCTCCAACGAAACGGTCGCGCCGCTGTATCTTGAGCGTCTGAGCCGCAGCCTGGCGGCGTACTCAGTGATTTCCGTGGTTTTGCCCGACGGCGAAGCCCACAAGAACTGGGAAACCCTGCAACTGATCTTTGATGGCCTGCTGACCGCGCGCCATGACCGTCGCACCACCGTGATTGCCTTGGGCGGCGGTGTGATCGGCGACATGGCCGGTTTTGCGGCGGCCTGCTACCAGCGTGGCGTGGACTTTATTCAGGTGCCGACCACCCTGCTGTCCCAGGTCGATTCGTCGGTGGGCGGCAAGACAGGTATCAACCATCCGCTTGGCAAGAACATGGTCGGCGCGTTTTATCAGCCCCAAGCCGTGCTGATCGATACCGCGACCCTCAACACCCTGCCACCACGCGAGCTGTCGGCGGGCCTGGCGGAAGTCATCAAGTACGGGCTGATTTGCGACGAGCCGTTCCTGACCTGGCTGGAAGAACACGTGGACGCCTTGCGCGGCCTCGACCAGGTGGCGCTCACCGAAGCGATTTCCCGTTCCTGTGCCGCGAAGGCGCTGGTGGTGAATGCCGACGAACGGGAGTCCGGTGTACGGGCCACTTTGAACCTCGGCCACACCTTCGGCCATGCGATCGAAACGCACATGGGCTATGGTGTGTGGTTGCACGGGGAGGCTGTAGCGGCTGGCACGGTGATGGCACTTGAGATGTCGCAACGCCTGGGTTGGATCAGCGCCCAGGAGCGTGATCGCGGTATCCGCCTGTTCCAGCGCGCCGGTTTGCCGGTCATTCCGCCTGAGGAGATGACCGAGGCCGACTTTCTCGAACACATGGCGATAGATAAGAAAGTGATCGACGGTCGACTACGACTGGTGCTGCTGCGCCGCATGGGCGAAGCGTTAGTGACCGACGATTATCCGAAAGAGATTTTACAGGCCACGCTGGGAGCGGATTACCGCGCCCTGGCCCAGCTTAAAGGTTAATAAGATCCCGATGACTAGTTTGCATGCCGACGAGGCGTTCCTCGGCCATTACCAGTTAAGCCACGACCCTTTTGCTCCACGGGTGCCTGGTTTCAAATTTTTCCCGGCCCAGCGCAAGCCGGTGCTCGGGCAGTTGCACCACTTGGCGCGCTACAGCCAGCTACTGCTGGTCGTGACCGGTCCGTTGGGCAGCGGCAAGACTTTGCTGCGCCAGGCCCTGGTTGCCAGCACCAACAAACAATCGGTACAGAGCGTGGTGGTGTCTGCCCGTGGTGCCGGTGATGCGGCCGGCGTGCTGCGCCAGGTTGCCCAGGCCCTGGACGTATCCACTGCTGAGCCGAGCGCGATTCTCAAACAAATCGTGCAACTTGGCCTGACCGGCCAGGAAGTCTACCTGCTGGTGGATGACGCCGAGCAGCTCGACGAATCCGCACTGGAAGCGCTGTTGGCGCTGGCGGCGGGTACGCCGGAAGGTCGTCCCCATGTGTTCCTGTTCGGTGAGTCGTCGCTGATCGCCGATCTGGAGCAGATCAGCGGTGATCAGGAGCTGTTCCACGTCATCGAACTGCAGCCGTACGAAGAGGAAGAAACCCGTGAATACCTGGCTCAACGCCTCGAAGGCGCCGGGGCCGGTATCGAACTTTTCACGGCAAATCAGATCTCTGATATTCACGAAAGCTCCGACGGCTGGCCTGGCACCATCAACCAGGTTGCCCGCGATGCAATGATCGAAGCCATGATTGCCAGCCGCTCTGCGGTCAAGCGTCCAAAGATGGGGTTCACTATGCCTAAGAAGCACGTACTGGCGATTTCTGCCGTTGTCGTGGTCGCTGTTGCCGCCGCCTGGTTGATCCCGGGTCGCAACAAGGCGCCGACCACCGCCAGCGCGCCAACCGAACAGGCGCAGTTGCCACTGGGTAAACCCACGCCGAATGTCGAGTTCGCCAATTCCGGCCAACCGACCAACCTGCCAATGGTTGGTCAGCCTGTGATGCGCGGCCCACTCGCCGAAGAAGCCGGTGGCATCTCCGAAGGCGACGACGGCGTGCCCGTAGAGGGCTCCAGCGCTACACCGCCGACCGTGACTACCACCGCGCCACCTGCGGGCGTGCCAGCGGGTCAGCCGGCCGCCAAGCCAGCCGCAGTGCCCACGCCAGCGCCAACTATCGCGACTGCCAAGCCTGCACCTGTCACCAAGCCCGTAGCGCCTGCTCCAGCAGCCAAACCCGCGCCGGTGACCAAGCCTGCGGAAAAACCTGCCACTGTCGCCAAAGCAGGCGCCGCCGGCAGCAGCTGGTACGCCAGCCAGCCGACCGGTAACTTCGTGGTGCAGATCCTCGGCACCAGCTCCGAAGCCAACGCTCAGGCCTTCGTGAAAGAGCAAGGCGGCGAGTACCGTTATTTCAAGAAAGTGCTCAACGGCAAGCCTCTTTACGTGATCACCTACGGCAACTTCTCCAGCCGTGCAGCAGCTGATTCTGCGATCAAATCCTTGCCAGCGAAGGTTCAGGCTGGTAAACCTTGGCCTCGCACTGTTGCCAGCGTTCAACAAGAACTGGCAGCAACTCGCTGAAGATCCGGCGGCTTTACCCAAGCCGCCCTCCCGGCACCTCAAAAAAATCCTCAAGTGCGTGCAGCTTCCCAGAAGCCGCGCGCTTTGTGGTGTCTGCGTCACAGTAGCTTTTGAGTCGTAGCGGTCAGAATTAAAAAAGTTTTGACTAGCACAGCATATCGCTTTAAACCTTTCATAAATGCGACATAGATTTGCGACATTTCGTCGCTAAATTTGTGAGCGTCTGTGTCGGTGTGTACAATGACCTCCCTTTTGCCCCCGCTAAGCCGGCGTACGTTCGGCGTGGAAGGTAACCGGTTGAATTGAAAAGAAATTTGCCTCGGTATAAGAGGCAGCCTGGTGAGAAAGTGTCTATGAAAGCAGGTCTGTACCAACCCGATGAATTCAAGGATAACTGCGGTTTCGGCCTGATAGCCCATATGCAGGGCGAGCCCAGTCATACCCTTTTGCAAACGGCCATCGAGGCCCTGACCTGCATGACCCACCGCGGTGGGATCAACGCCGACGGCAAGACCGGTGACGGTTGTGGCTTGCTGATTCAAAAGCCCGACCAATTTCTGCGCGCGGTCGCCAAAGAGCATTTCGCTGTCGACCTGCCCAAGCAGTACGCCGTGGGCATGGTGTTTTTCAACCAGGACCCGGTCAAAGCCGAAGCCGCTCGCGAGAACATGAACCGCGAGATCGTCGCTGCCGGCCTGCAACTGGTCGGCTGGCGCAAAGTGCCAATCGACACCAGCGTGCTCGGCCGCCTGGCCCTGGAGCGCCTGCCGCAGATCGAACAAGTGTTCATCGCCGGTGACGGCCTGAGCGACCAGGACATGGCAATCAAGCTGTTCACGTCCCGTCGTCGCTCGTCCGTGGCCAACGCCGCCGATGCCGACCACTACATCTGCAGCTTTTCCCACAAGACCATCATCTATAAAGGCCTGATGATGCCGGCGGACTTGACCGCCTTCTATCCAGACCTGAGCGATGAGCGCCTGCAAACCGCGATCTGCGTGTTCCACCAGCGCTTCTCCACCAACACCCTGCCGAAATGGCCGCTGGCCCAGCCATTCCGCTTCCTCGCCCATAACGGCGAGATCAACACCATCACCGGCAACCGCAACTGGGCCGTGGCCCGTCGCACCAAGTTCGCCAACGATCTGATGGACCTGGAAGAGCTCGGCCCGCTGGTTAACCGCGTCGGTTCCGACTCCTCCAGCATGGACAACATGCTCGAACTGATGGTCACCGGTGGCATCGACCTGTTCCGCGGCGTGCGCATGATCATTCCGCCTGCGTGGCAGAACGTCGAGACCATGGACCCGGACCTGCGTGCATTCTACGAGTACAACTCGATGCACATGGAGCCGTGGGACGGCCCGGCTGGCGTGGTCATGACCGACGGCCGCTATGCGGTGTGCCTGCTCGACCGTAACGGTCTGCGCCCGGCGCGCTGGGTCACCACCACCAACGGTTTCATCACCCTCGCGTCGGAAATCGGCGTGTGGAACTACAAGCCTGAAGACGTCATCGCCAAAGGTCGCGTTGGCCCTGGCCAGATCCTGGCCGTGGACACCGAAACCGGGCAGATCCTCGACACCGACGCCATCGACAACCGCTTGAAGTCCCGTCACCCGTACAAGCAATGGCTGCGCAAGAACGCCCTGCGCATCCAGGCGACCATGGAAGACAACGACCACGGCTCGGCTTTCTATGACGTTGACCAGCTCAAGCAGTACATGAAGATGTACCAGGTCACGTTCGAGGAGCGCGACCAAGTGCTGCGTCCGCTCGGCGAGCAAGGCTACGAGGCCGTCGGCTCCATGGGCGATGACACGCCGATGGCTGTACTGTCCCAGCGCGTGCGCACGCCGTACGACTATTTCCGCCAGCAGTTCGCCCAGGTGACCAACCCACCGATCGACCCGCTGCGCGAAGCCATCGTGATGTCCCTGGAAGTGTGCCTCGGTGCCGAGCGCAACATCTTCCAGGAATCGCCTGAGCATGCTTCCCGCGTGATCCTCAGCTCGCCGGTTATTTCCCCGGCCAAGTGGCGTTCGTTGATGACCCTGGAGCGTCCAGGTTTCGACCGCCAGATCATCGACCTGAACTACGACGAGAGCCTCGGCCTTGAAGCCGCTGTGCGCAACGTCGCCGACCAGGCCGAAGAAGCTGTGCGCGCCGGTCGTACCCAGATCGTGCTGACCGACCGCCATATTGCCCCAGGCAAGCTGCCGATCCACGCTTCGCTCGCCACCGGCGCGGTGCACCACCGCCTGACCGAAAAAGGCCTGCGCTGCGACTCCAACATCCTTGTCGAAACCGCCACCGCCCGCGACCCGCATCATTTCGCGGTGTTGATCGGCTTCGGCGCCTCGGCGGTGTACCCGTTCCTCGCGTACGAAGTGCTGGGCGACCTGATCCGTACCGGTGAAGTGCTGGGCGACCTCTATGAGGTGTTCAAGAACTACCGTAAAGGCATCACCAAAGGCCTGTTGAAGATCCTGTCCAAGATGGGCATCTCCACCGTCACGTCTTATCGCGGTGCTCAATTGTTCGAAGCCATCGGCCTGTCCGAAGAAGTCTGCGACCTGAGCTTCCGTGGTGTGCCGAGCCGTATCAAAGGCGCGCGTTTCGTCGACATCGAAGCCGAACAGAAAGCCCTGGCCGCCGAAGCCTGGAGCGCGCGCAAGCCGATCCAGCAAGGCGGCCTGCTCAAGTTCGTGCACGGTGGCGAATACCACGCGTACAACCCGGACGTGGTGAGCACTCTGCAAGCCGCCGTGCAGCAGGGCGACTACGCCAAGTTCAAGGAATACACCTCGCTGGTGGATAACCGCCCGGTGTCCATGATCCGCGACCTGTTCAAGGTGAAGACCTTGGACACGCCGATGAACATCAGCGAAGTTGAGCCGCTGGAATCGATCCTCAAGCGCTTCGACTCCGCCGGTATTTCCCTCGGCGCTCTGTCGCCTGAGGCTCACGAAGCACTGGCCGAAGCCATGAACCGCCTGGGCGCGCGTTCCAACTCCGGTGAAGGCGGTGAAGACCCGGCGCGCTACGGCACCATCAAGAGCTCGAAAATCAAGCAGGTTGCCACTGGCCGTTTCGGCGTGACCCCGGAATACCTGGTTAATGCCGAAGTGCTGCAGATCAAGGTTGCCCAGGGCGCCAAGCCCGGTGAAGGCGGCCAGCTGCCAGGCGGCAAGGTCAACGGTCTGATCGCCAAGCTGCGTTATGCAGTGCCTGGTGTGACCCTGATTTCGCCACCGCCGCACCACGACATCTACTCGATTGAAGACTTGTCGCAGCTGATTTTCGACCTGAAACAAGTCAATCCGCAGGCGCTGGTCTCGGTGAAACTGGTAGCGGAAGCGGGCGTGGGCACCATTGCCGCCGGTGTGGCCAAGGCCTATGCCGACCTGATCACCATCTCCGGCTACGACGGCGGTACCGGTGCATCCCCGCTGACCTCCATCAAGTACGCCGGCGCACCTTGGGAACTCGGCCTGGCCGAAACTCACCAGACCCTGCGCGGCAACGACCTGCGCGGCAAGGTCCGTGTGCAGACTGACGGCGGCCTGAAAACCGGCCTCGACGTGATCAAGGCCGCGATCCTCGGCGCCGAGAGTTTCGGTTTCGGCACCGCGCCGATGATCGCCCTGGGCTGCAAATACCTGCGCATCTGCCACCTGAACAACTGCGCCACCGGCGTCGCCACTCAGAACGAGAAGCTGCGCAAGGATCACTACATCGGCACCGTCGACATGGTGGTGAACTTCTTCACCTACGTCGCCGAAGAAACCCGTGAGTGGCTGGCCAAGCTGGGCGTGCGTTCGCTGGAAGAGCTGATCGGTCGCACCGATCTGCTGGACATCCTCGAAGGCCAGACCGCCAAGCAACAGCACCTGGACCTGACGCCGTTGTTGGGGAGCGATCACATCCCGGCAGACAAGCCACAATTTTGCCAGGTGGATCGCAACCCGCCGTTCGACAAAGGCCTGTTGGCCGAGAAGATGGTCGAAATGGCCGGTTCCTCGATCAATGACGCCAGTGGTGGCGAATTCGCCCTGGATATCTGCAACTGCGACCGTTCCATCGGCGCACGCATCTCCGGTGAAATCGCGCGCAAGCATGGCAACCAAGGGATGGCGAAAGCGCCAATCACCTTCCGCTTCAAGGGTACCGCTGGCCAGAGCTTTGGCGTGTGGAACGCCGGCGGCCTGCACATGTATCTGGAAGGCGACGCCAACGACTACGTGGGCAAGGGCATGACCGGCGGCAAGCTGGTGATCGTTCCGCCTAAAGGCAGCGTCTACAAGAGCCAGGAGAGTGCCATCATCGGTAACACCTGCCTGTACGGCGCTACCGGTGGCAAGCTGTTCGCCGCGGGTACCGCCGGTGAGCGTTTCGCCGTGCGTAACTCCGGTGCCCACACCGTGGTGGAAGGCACTGGCGATCACTGCTGCGAGTACATGACCGGGGGCTTTGTCGCGGTACTGGGCAAGACCGGTTACAACTTCGGTTCGGGCATGACTGGCGGTTTCGCCTACGTGCTCGACCAGGACAACACCTTCGTCGACAAGGTCAACCACGAGTTGGTCGAGATCCAGCGGATCAGCGGCGAAGCCATGGAATCCTACCGGAACCACTTGCAGCACGTGCTGGACGAGTACGTCGAGGAGACCGGCAGCGAATGGGGTCGTAACCTCGCCGAAAACCTCGATGATTACCTGCGTCGTTTCTGGCTGGTCAAGCCCAAGGCTGCCAACCTGAAATCGTTGCTTTCCAGCATCCGTGCCAACCCGCAGTGATATGCGCCTGAAGAGTTTGATGAGGTTTTAACATGGCTGAACGTCTGAATAACGACTTCCAGTTCATCGATGTCGGGCGCAAAGATCCGAAGAAGAAACTGTTGCGTCAACGCAAGAAAGAGTTCGTGGAAATCTACGAGCCCTTCAAACCCCAGCACTCGGCCGATCAGGCCCATCGCTGCCTGGGGTGCGGTAACCCGTATTGCGAATGGAAGTGCCCGGTGCACAACTTCATTCCCAACTGGCTGAAATTGGTGGCCGAGGGCAACATCCTCGCCGCCGCCGAGCTGTCGCACCAGACCAACACCCTGCCGGAAGTCTGCGGCCGGGTGTGCCCGCAGGACCGTCTGTGTGAGGGTGCCTGCACCCTGAACGACGGCTTCGGCGCGGTGACCATCGGTTCGGTGGAGAAGTACATCACCGACACCGCGTTCGCCATGGGCTGGCGCCCGGACATGTCCAAGGTCAAGCCGACCGGCAAGCGCGTGGCGATCATCGGTGCGGGCCCGGCGGGCCTTGGCTGTGCCGACGTGCTGGTGCGTGGCGGCGTGACCCCGGTGGTGTTCGACAAGAACCCGGAAATCGGTGGCCTGCTGACCTTCGGTATCCCCGAGTTCAAGCTGGAAAAAACCGTACTGAGCCACCGTCGTGAAGTGTTCACCGGCATGGGTATCGAGTTCCGCCTCAATACCGAAATCGGCAAAGACATCACCATGGAGCAACTGCTCGCCGAATACGATGCCGTGTTCATGGGCATGGGTACTTACACCTACATGAAGGGCGGCTTTGCCGGTGAGGATCTGCCTGGCGTGTATGACGCGCTCGACTTCCTGATCGCAAACGTCAACCGCAACCTGGGCTTTGAAAAGTCGCCGGAAGATTTCGTCGACATGAAAGGCAAGAAGGTCGTGGTACTCGGCGGTGGCGACACCGCGATGGACTGCAACCGTACCTCGATTCGTCAGGGCGCCAAGTCGGTGACCTGTGCGTATCGCCGTGACGAAGCCAACATGCCGGGGTCGCGCAAAGAGGTGAAGAACGCCAAGGAAGAGGGCGTGAAATTCCTCTATAACCGTCAGCCGATTGCGATCGTCGGTGAAGACCGTGTCGAAGGTGTGAAGGTGGTCGAGACCCGTCTCGGCGAACCGGACGCCCGTGGCCGTCGCAGCCCCGAGCCGATCCCGGGCTCCGAAGAGATCATTCCGGCCGATGCCGTGGTTATCGCCTTCGGTTTCCGCCCAAGCCCGGCGCCGTGGTTCGAGCAGTTCGAGATCCAGACCGACAGCCAGGGCCGTGTGGTAGCCCCGGAACAAGGCCAGTACAAGCACCAGACCAGCAACCCGAAAATCTTTGCCGGTGGCGACATGGTGCGCGGGTCTGACCTGGTGGTGACCGCGATCTTCGAAGGCCGCAATGCCGCCGAAGGGATCCTGGACTACCTGAACGTCTAACCCATTTCAGGCTGAAATGCGGTCAAAAATGTGGGAGGGGGCTTGCCCCCGATAGCGCTGGTTCAGTGACAGATACTGAGACTGACACACCGCTATCGGGGGCAAGCCCCCTCCCACATTGGTTTTGCAGCGCTTCCATGTCCGCGACAAATTGACCCGATAGACAAAAGGCACCGCTCTTGCCGTGCCTTTTGCGTCGCGCTCTGAGAAAATGCCCGCACTTTTTTTGCGGATGCCGACATGACTGCCCTCAAGAACGACCGTTTTCTTCGTGCCCTGCTCAAGCAACCCGTGGACGTCACCCCTGTGTGGATGATGCGTCAAGCCGGTCGCTACCTGCCGGAATACCGCGCCAGTCGCGCCCACGCCGGCGATTTCATGAGCCTGTGCATGAACCCGGAGTTCGCCTGCGAAGTCACCCTGCAGCCGCTGGACCGCTACCCTCAACTGGACGCGGCCATCCTCTTTTCCGACATCCTCACCATCCCTGATGCAATGGGCCAAGGCCTGTACTTCGAGACCGGCGAAGGCCCGCGTTTCAAGAAAGTCGTTAGCACCCTGGCCGATATCGAAGCGTTGCCGATCCCTGATCCGCACAAAGACCTCGGCTACGTGATGGACGCCGTCAGCACCATCCGCCGCGAGCTGAACGGCCGTGTGCCACTGATCGGCTTCTCGGGCAGCCCTTGGACCCTGGCCACCTACATGGTCGAAGGCGGCTCGTCGAAAGACTTCCGCAAGACTAAGGCGATGCTCTACGACAACCCTCAAGCCATGCACCTGCTGCTGGACAAGCTGGCTCAGTCGGTCACGTCCTACCTCAACGGCCAGATCATGGCCGGTGCGCAAGCGGTACAGATTTTCGATACCTGGGGCGGCAACCTGTCGGCGGCGGCGTACCAGGAATTCTCCCTGGCCTACATGCGCAAGATCGTCAGCGGCCTGATCCGTGAGCACGAGGGCCGCAAAGTGCCGGTCATCATGTTCACCAAGGGCGGTGGCCTGTGGCTGGAAAGCATCGCCGACGCCGGCGCTGATGCGTTAGGCCTGGACTGGACGTGCGACATCGGTGAAGCCCGCCAGCGCGTGGGCAACCGCGTCGCGCTGCAAGGCAACATGGACCCGACCGTGCTGTACGCCAAGCCGGAAGCGATCCGCGCCGAAGTCGGCCGCATCCTGGCCAGCTATGGCAAGGGTCCCGGGCACGTGTTTAACCTGGGTCATGGCATTACGCCGGAAGTGAACCCGGAACACGCTGGCGCTTTCCTGCAAGCGGTGCATGAGTTGTCCGCGCAATATCACGTGTAGTTCCCCTGCTTTACTTCATCACCCTCTTCCAATTAAGAGGGTGATGTTGTCGCTAACAACCTGAATGAACTGTGCATGGCTAGGCGGATTTTTTATCGCTTGGCCATAGTGCGTTTAAATCTTTTTGTTATGTGGGAGTGTTGCTTCTTAAGTGTGGTGCTTTTCAGGCCGAGGCCAGCGGCGGCAACTTCGCCAACTTCAACGCGACCAGCAACGCGCCGATCAACAGTGCCACGATGAATGCACCAATGCCGTTCCATCCGGCGAGGTGCCAGAAGAATCCACCCGTGGTGCCGGCGACGCTTGAGCCAGCGTAGTAGCAGAACAGGTACAACGACGACGCCTGCCCCTTGGCCTTGACTGCTCGGCGACCGATCCAGCTGCTGGCCACCGAGTGTGCGCCGAAGAACCCGAAGGTGAAGATCAGCATGCCCGGCACCACCAGCCACAACGGCGAGAACAGGGTCAGCAGCATGCCGGCGAGCATCAGTACGATGGTGGCCCACAGCACACGGCGGCGGCCGAGGCGGTCGGCGAGGGAGCCGATTTTCGCCGAGCTGTAGATGCCCGAGAGGTAGACCAACGACAGCAGGCCGACCACGGCCTGGCTCAGGTCGTACGGGTCGGCCAGCAGGCGATAGCCGATGTAGTTGAACATCGTCACGAACGCGCCCATCAGCAGGAAGGCTTCAAGAAACAGCCACGGCAGGCCCGCGTCCTTGAAGTGCATGACAAAACCGTCCATCAGGCTGCGTGGCTTGAGGCTGCTGGCGCGGAAGTTGCGCGATTCCGGGAGGATTTTCCAGAACACCGTGGCCGCGATCAGCGCCAGGGCACCGATGATCAGCATTGCGGTGTGCCAGCTGACGAAGTCGATCAACACGCCGATGATCAGGCGTCCGCTCATGCCGCCAATGGCATTGCCACCGATGTACAGGCCCATGGCCAAACCGATGTGCTGGGGGTGGATCTCTTCGCTCAGGTAGGTCATTGCGACGGCGGCCACGCCGCTGAGTGACAGGCCCACCAGCGCACGCATCAGCAGGATCCCTTCCCAGGACGGCATCAGGCCGCTGGCAATCGTGGCCAGCGCCGCGCAGAACAGCGCGGCGACCATCACCGGCTTACGCCCCAGGGTGTCGGAAATCGGTCCGGTGATCAGCAAACCCAGCGCAAGCATCGCCGTGGACACCGAGAGAATCAGGCTGCTTTGCGCGGCATTGATGGAAAACTCGTGGGACAGTGCCGGCATCATCGGTTGCACGCAATACAGCAGGGCAAACGTGGCAAAACCGCCGGAGAACAACGCCAGCACCGTGCGCATGAACATCGGCGTGCCTTTCTCGATGAACGCGTCATTGAGCTGAGCCACTACCTCATCGAGGGCGGTGGGCGGGACGTCTTGAGCGAGTGGAGCGACAGCAGATTTCACGGGGACCTCGGGGAGCAAAAGCCTGTCAGGGCTGGCAATGCAAAAAAGAATATAGCTGGCTAATGATTCTTTCCAATATATTGTTCGACCTGTTTGATAGCTTTAACGACCTAATGGGGTTTGCATGGAATTGCGTCATCTGCGGTACTTCATCGCTGTTGCCGAAGAGCTGCACTTTGGCCGGGCCGCGCAGGTGCTGGGCATCTCGCAACCGCCCCTGAGCCAGCAGATTCAGGCGCTGGAGCAGGAGGTGGGCGCGCGGTTATTTGAGCGTACCAATCGTCGGGTTGAGCTGAGCGAGGCGGGGCGCTTGTTCCTGCACGAAGCGCGGTTGGTGCTGGCCCAGGTGGACAAGGCGGCGGACGTCGCGCGGCGGGCACAGTTGGGTGAGCTGGGGGAGTTGAAGATAGGCTTCACCTCGTCAGCGCCCTTCAACGCGAGCATTCCCCAAGCGATCTTCGCGTTTCGCCAGGCCTTCCCGGCGGTGCACTTGAACCTGCAGGAAATGAGCAGCACCGAAGTGGCCGAGTCGCTGGTGGATGAGTCGATTCAGGTGGGGTTGATGCGTCCCTTGCCATTGCCGGATTCGTTGAATGTGATCGAGCTGATGCGCGAACCCCTGGTTGCTGTCTTGAGTGCCGGTCACCCGTTGGTGGAAGGCAGTGAGCGTGGCTTGCACCTGGCACAGTTGGCTGACGAGCCGTTTGTGTTTTTCCCACGCAGCTATGGGAGCGGCCTGTATGCCCAACTGCTCAGCCTGTGCCGCGACGCTGGCTTCAGCCCGCACTTCGCCCAGGAAGCGGGCGAGGCGATGACCATCATCGGCCTGGTGGCGGCGGGGTTGGGCGTGTCGGTGCTGCCGGCGTCTTACCAGCGCATCCGCATTGATGGAGTGGTGTATCGCACCTTACTGGACCCGGAGGCGGTGACCTCGGTATGGCTGGTACAGCGCAAGGGCGCGCAGGCGCCGATGGCGAAGGCGTTTGTGGAGTTGTTGACGCTTAAGGCCACCCACTGAGTTGCAATGCTTCATCGAAAATGTGGTGAGGGAGCTTGTTCCCTTGACGGCCAAGCGTTGCCGGGCGTGCTCGGTTCAAGTGCGGGAGGAGGCTCGCTCCCGATAGGTATCTAAAACATAACCTGAGAAAACGAGACGCTTGTGGTGAGCGGGCTTGTCCCGCGCTGGGCCGCGCAGCAGCCCCAAAACCAGACGTTGAGTTCTAACAGAAAAATACCCGCGTCTTTATTGGGCTGCCTCGCACCGCCCGCTCCCCACGGAGCCTCGGTTTTACTTGGTGGTCCCGGTTTGCTCAAACAACTGCGCCGCCGACCCTGCCTCACTACTCACACCATTGCTGCGCAAGCCCGCCATGATGTCGCTGTCCAAGTTGTTCACCCAGCGGTTGTAGTTGCGATGAATCTTGCCGTCCTTGTAGCCCAGCTCGCGGCTGTCGCGGTAGGTGATGGCGTAACTGTTGCGGGTGTAACGGATGTCGATGGCGGCGTAGTACTGGTTACGCACGGTGATCTCGGCCTGCACCAGTTGCGGGCTCAGGCGTTGCACGTTCCACTCGCGTTTTTGCAGGGCGTTGACGATAACCGTCTTCATTTTTTCTTCGCTGACCTGGGTGTTCGCCGGCAGGTCGTGCTGGGTGTTGAGGACCGGTTTGCTGGTGCAGCCAGCAGTGGTCAACAGCGCCAGGGTGATCAGGGTGACGCGTAGCAAGGAAGACATTCCGTATTCTCCAATCGTTTAAAAAGTCAGGACCAGCGGCGGAAGATCAGCGACGTATTCACGCCACCAAACGCAAAATTGTTGTTCATCACGTAGTCGTGATGCATCTCGCGGAATTCACCTTGCAGGTAGTCCAGCTCCCCGCACTGCGGGTCGACGGAGTCCAGATTGAAGGTGTGCACGTATTGGTTGCGGTTCATCATCTCGATGCTGAACCACGACTCCAGCGCCCCGCACGCCCCGAGGGTGTGGCCGAGGAAGCTTTTCTGCGAGCTGATGGGCATGCGCTTGCCGAACAGGCTGCTGGTGGCCAGGGTCTCGGCGATGTCGCCTTGATCGGTGGCGGTGCCGTGTCCGTTCACGTAGCCAATCGCGTCTGGTGTGAGCCCAGCGTCCTCAAGGGCAAGCTCCATGGCGCGGCGCATGGTTTTCTGTTCCGGGCGGGTGGTGTGCTGGCCGTCAGCGTTGCTGCCGAATCCGACCAGTTCCGCGTGAATATGTGCACCCCGCGCCAGGGCGTGTTCCAGCTCCTCAAGTACCAGCATGCCGCCGCCTTCGCCGATCACCAGGCCGTCGCGGCCGCTGTCGTAGGGGCGTGGGCTGGTTTGCGGGGCGTCGTTTTTCAGGCTGGTGGCGTAGAGCGCGTCGAACACCATGGCTTCGGTGGGGCACAGCTCCTCGGCGCCGCCGGCGAGCATCAAGGGCAGGCGGCCGAACTTGATCGCCTCATAGGCATAACCGATGCCCTGGCTGCCGCTGGTGCAGGCGCTGGACGTTGGGATCAGCCGCCCGGTCAGGCCAAAAAAGATGCTGATATTCGCCGCCGTGGTGTGCGGCATCATCCGTACATAGGAGTTGGCGTTCAGCCCCTCGGCCACCGAATTGAGCAGCATATTGCCGAACGCCTTGATCTCATCGGTGCTGCCGGTGGACGAACCACACGCCACCCCCATGCGCCCATCCTTGATCGACTCATCACCGAGCAACCCGGCGTCCTGCAATGCCTGCTCCGCCGCCCATACCGCCAGGCGCGAGACACGGCCCATGCTGCGCAGCTGCTTGCGGGTCCAGTGGGCCGGCACGACGAAATCGTCGATAGGGCCGGCCAGGCGCGTGTTCAGTTCGGTAAAACGGTCCCACTCATCCATGCGCCGAATGCCGCTGCGGTTGGCGCGAAAGTTGGCGGAGATGGTCGCCCAATCTCCGCCCAGGGAGGTCATGCCGGCCATGCCGGTGACGACTACACGCTTCATCAGCACAAGCCTCCATTGACGGCCAACACCTGGCGGGTGATATAGGCGGCTTCGGCCGACATCAGGAAATTCACCGCGCCGGCGACTTCTTCGGGAGTGCCCATGCGCTGTGCCGGGATCATTTTCATCAGCTCTTCCACCGGTACGTTTTCATCCAGCATCGCGGTGTCGATCAAGCCGGGGGCTACGCAGTTGACAGTGATCTTGCGCTTGCCCAGCTCGATGGCCAGGGCTTTTGCCGCGCCGATCAAGCCGGCTTTCGAGGCGCTGTAATTGACCTGGCCGCGATTGCCGATCAGCCCCGACACCGAGGTAATGCACACGATACGCCCGGCTGCACGACGGCGAATCATCGGCATCATCACCGGGTGCAGCACGTTGTAGAAACCATCCAGGTTGGTGCGCATCACCACGTCCCAATCGTCTTCCGACAAGGCCGGGAACGCTCCGTCGCGGGTCAGCCCGGCATTGAGCACCACGCCGTAGTAGGCGCCATGTTGCTCGACGTCGGCCTCAAGGATTTCCTTGCAGGTCGCACGATCCGCCACATCGAATTGCAGCACCCGTGCCTTGCGGCCAAGGGCTTCGATTTCGACTTGCACTGCATCGGCTTCGGCACGGCCGCTGCGGCAATGCAGCACGATGTCATGGCCGGCCTGGGCCAGGCGCAGGGCAATGGCGCGGCCGATGCCACGGCTGGAGCCGGTGACCAGTACGGATTCAGTCATGGCGTTTCGTCCTTCGATTCTTCTAAATAATTGGCCGCCTGGGGCGGTCGAAATACGTTCAAGCGGGCGCTGGCCTGGATACCGTCGCCGGTCAGGTGGCATTCGAACACACCCATGCCGTTGTCGTCTTCCAGGGAGCGCAGGCCGTGGATGTTCAGCTCGGCGCCCATCGGGAAGTGTTCCACGTTGCATTCGAACTTACGTGTGCCGAGCAGGAAGCCCAGTTCCACCGCCTCGCCCCTTTGGCGTGCGCGGCAACCGGCGTAGGCGGCGACGCTCTGCGCCATCAACTCGATGCCGACCCAGGCCGGCAAGCTGCCGTCAGGGCGGTTGAACAGGCCGCCAGGCTTGACGGTGAGACGGGTGTGGATCTGCTCTTCGTCGAACGACAGCACGTGTTCGATCAGGATCATGTCGCCCGCGTGAGGCAGCAGCTCGGCGAGTGGCCAGTTGGTCATGGGGCCTCTCCGATAATCAGGCTGACGTTATTACCGCCGAAGGCAAACGAGTTGCTCATCAGGCAGGTTTTTCCCAAGGTTTCGTCGCTGCGTGCCCATTGCAAGGCGGGCAACGCGGGGTCGGCCTGGCCGTCCCATATGTGGGGTGGGACGCGGCCGTGAGTCAGGCTCAGCCAGCAGAAGGCCGCTTCCAGCGCACCGGCGGCGCCGAGGGTGTGGCCGCTCATGGGTTTGGTGGATGAGCAGGCCACGCCTTCGGGGAACAGGCTGGCGACGGCCAGGCTTTCCATGGCGTCGTTGTGCTGGGTGGCGGTGCCATGCAGGTTCAGGTAGCCGATCTGCTCCGGCGCCAGTTTTGCACTGGCCAAGGCCTTGCGCATCGCCTGCAACGCGCCTTTGCCGGTAGGTTCGGGCGCGGAGATATGGTGTGCGTCGCAGCTGGCGCCGCTGCCCAGCAAGGCAATCGGTGCCGGCGCTTTACTCATCAAAAACAGCACGGCCGCTTCGCCGATATTGATGCCGTTGCGGTTCGCCGAAAAAGGGTTGCAACGCTCATTCGAGACGGCTTCCAGCGCGCTGAAACCATTGAGGGTCAGCTTGCACAAGCTGTCCACGCCGCCGCAGATCACCGCATCGCACACCCCCAGATCAAGCAAGCGCTGGGCGCTCATCAGGGCGCGGGCGCTGGAGGTGCACGCGGTAGAAATCACGTAGGCAGGGCCGCTCAGTTGCAGCCAGTCGGCGAGGAAGTTCGCCGGGGCGCTGAGTTCCTGTTGCTGGTAGTCGTAGTCGCAGGGGAAGTGCTTGTCGCGCAGGTACAGGGCGATGCCGCGGCTGGCTTCGTCGATGCCCGAGGTGCTGGTGCCCAACACGACGCCAACGCGCGAGGCGCCGTAGGTGTGGATCGCCTGACGAATCTCGTTCTCGATCTGCAACGCCGCTTCCAGCAACAGTTGGTTATTGCGGCTGCTCTGCTGGCCGAGTTCCACCGGGATGGTTGCAAGCTCGCCGTGCACACTGCCGACCGGCAACACGCGCTCCGGCACCCAACCGCTTTCGGCGCGCATGCCTGAACAGTCACCGGCAAACAGGCTGCGGCTGACGTGCTCCTGACCGCGACCAAGGGCGCAAATCACGCCGAGGGCGTTGAGGTAGGCGGTCATTGGGCGGCACCGAGCGGTGTAATGCGGTAGCTCAAGGGTTGGCCGGTCATGGTCACACTGAAGACTTCTGAGGATTGGTAGACGATTTGCCAATGCCCCGGCAGGGTACGTGTGAGGCCCCTTGCCTGGGCGCTGGGGTAAAGCGCGCGCACGTCATCGGCTGAGGCCAGGGCAAACAGCAGGGCGGCGAACAGCTCCCGCGCCTGGGGATTGGGCGGCAGCAAGCCGTCGGCCTGCCAGGCGCCATCGATCAGTTTTTGCCGGGCCAGCGGGATGCCCAGCGGGTCCATCATCGACCAGCGGATTGCGCTGCCTTCGCGCTGGACCACCAGGAACCAGTCCTGGCTCTGTCCATCTGCATGGCGCTGCACATGCAGTTGCATCGGCAACGCCAGCGCGGGCGTTTTTTCCGGCAACGGCGGCTGGCTGGCGCAGGCGCTCAGCAATAGCAGGCAACCGATCAACAGGCTGCGCATCATGGTGCGCAGCTCGCCAGAGGCTTGCGCGCCACACAGTTGACCAGGGTTTCTTCGCGCTGGCCCACCGGCGGCGGGTTGCGCAGGCCCCAGCGCTCCAGCAGGCCGAAGTCGCTGGAACGGCTCCACCACAGGTACGGGTATGAAACGTTCTGTGGGCCGAATTCAAAGCCCTGCTCGCGGAGCATCTCCAGGTATTCTTCGGCGCTTTTCTGCACATGCATGGGGTGGCGGAACAGCCAGCGGATCACCCAAGTGTCGATATAGGCTTCGGTGGATTCGGCAAACAGCAAATAGCCTCCCGGCTTGAGCACTCGGTAGAACTCTTTGAGTGCGCGATGCTGTTCGACCAGATGATGGAAGGTCTGGTGGCAGAACAGGATATCGACGCTCTCGTCCGGCACATCGAGGGTGGCGCAGTCGCTGCCGATCAGCTCGATGGCCAGGCCCTGGCGCGTGGCTTCAGCCTTGCTCAATTCCAGGCTATGAGGGTCTGCGTCCAGCCCGATCAGGCGCTCGGGGGCGAACACCTGCTGCAAATACTGGAAGGACTTGCCCTGGCCGCAGCCGGCGTCGAGCAATACCGGCGCTTCGGGCAGTGGGTCAGTGAACAGGCTGCGCAGGTCGTTGATCGCCACGCGCAGCACATGGTGCTGCCAAGTGTGGCTGCGCAGGAACCACAAACCGAATTTGGTTTCTTCGACGTAGTTTTTACTCAGGTATTGAGATGTCATGTCGGTTCACTCGCGCAAATCTCCGACAACATCCGCAACCGCCGCTTGGGCTCGCTGACAAACGGATTACGCTCGTCCCACGCGTAGCCTGCGAGAATCGCGCTGATCATGCGGCGAATCTCCGGCGAGCTTTCAGGGTGGAAAATCACATCCTGGAATGTCCCTGCGTACCAGCCTTCGACGTAGCAGCGGAAGGTGTCGACGCCGCGCTTCAACGGTGCGGCAAATTCGGTTTGCCAGTCCACGGTTTCGCCTTTGAGCTGACGGTCCAGCAGGGCGGCCGCCATGCTCGCTGAGCGCATGGCGATGGTCACACCGGAGGAGAACACTGGGTCGAGGAATTCCGCCGCATTGCCCAGCAGTGCAAAGCCCGGGCCGTGCAGGGTTTTGACGTTGGCCGAGTAGCCGCCGATGGTGCGCGCTGGCGTGTCCCACACCGCGTTGTTCAGCACGCCGGACAGGCTTGGAGTTTCGTCGATAAAGCCGCGCAGGCAGGCGTCGAGGTCAGCGTCGCGGCCGTCGAAATGCTCCTTGGCCGCGACCACGCCCACCGAGCACCGGCCATTGCTGAACGGAATGGTCCAGAACCAGATGTCGCGTTTGGTCGGGTGAGTGGTTACCAGGATCTTGGTACGGTCGAAACCTGGGTGTTCGATGCGGTCTTCAACATGAGTGAACACCGCCTGGCGTACCGGAAAATTCGACGGTGCTTCCAGATCCAACAGGCGCGGCAGCACGCGGCCATAGCCGCTGGCATCGAGCACGAACTTGGCTTTGATGTGGTACTCGCTGCCGTTTTCGCGGCGCACATGCAGGTAGCGGCTATCGCCCGCGAAATCCACGCCGACGATGGTTTCACCGTAGCGGATCTCCACGCCCTGCAATGCCGCCTGGTCGGCCAGCAACTTGTCGAACTCGCCTCGCTGCACCTGGAAGGTGGTCGGCTTGCCGTTGCTGAAGGTGTCGCTGAAGTCAAAGGCGCTGTAACGCTCGCCCCAGGCGAACGCTGCCCCGGTTTTTACCTGGAAGCCGGCGGCCTGCACGGCGTCGAGCATGCCAGCTTCTTCGATAAAGTCGATGCAGTGGGACAGCAGGCTTTCGCCGATCGAGAACCGTGGAAAATGCTGGCGCTCGATGATCAATACATCATGCCCTTTGCGCTTGAGCAGCGCGGCGGCGATGGCGCCGGACGGGCCGGCACCAATCACGACAACCTGGCGACGTTCCATTTCAACTGTGGGCACGAGGGCTCCTTGCCGCTATGGCGATAATCCGATTCATAAGGCGTGTTTCTGATGGCCAGCCCAGGGCGCCAGCATAAAGCTGAATGCCAGGCCCAGGCTGACCGATAAGCCGAAATTACTCACTGCGGGCGTGCTGGACACCGCCAGCAGGCCGAACGACAACCACGTTGTCAGCGCCGCCAGCAGTGTACCCAGCAGGCTCACGGCAGCACCCCCGATCTGCTCGCGCATCAGGATCGCGTAGTCGACGCTGATCGCCGTCACCAGCAGCAAGCCGAACAGGCTGAACAACGTCAGCGGCTGGCCCAGCCAACCGAGGCTGGCCAGGCTGCACAGTGCGGCGAGTAATGGCAGTGCAACGATGCGCAGGGCGCCGCCGAAACCAAACGGCAGGATCAGCAGCAACACGATCAGCACGCACGACATCAATTTCAGTTCCGCGGCGCTGATCTGCGTGGCGGCGAAGACGCGGTTCAGATCACCGAGGCGATCCACCAACTGCACGCCCGGCAAGTCCACGGCCTGTACCCGCAACAGCGCTGGGTTGTTCAGACCTTGCAGGCTGACCATCGCTGCAACACCCCCGTCCACCGGGCCGAGCCACAGTGTGCGCCAGGGTTCGGCCATCGGGCCCGCCAGTGCCGCGTCGATGTCTTCGGTGGGCAGCGCTTGCAACTGCGCAACTTCAGCTTGCAGGGCGCTGGCCGGCACGCCGAGGTCCAGCAGCGGCTGCCAATGCTGTGGCAGTGTGTTCAGTGCTTCGCGCAGTTGTTGCTGCTCGGCGGGCAGGTTGACCAGTTGATTGAGCGCCAGGTAACCCTGGAGCTTGTCCATATTCACCAATTGATCCAGGCGCTGGCCCAACGCGGCTAGGCGCTCCAGCAATTGCTGTTGATTCTCGGCGCGCACCAGGAAGAACTGGCTGGTGGGTTGGAAACCTGTGATGCGCGCCACGGCCTGGGCCTCTTGCAGCAACTGCGGCGGCGCGCCGATCCACTGGCGGATATCGTTTTTGCTATTGAGCTGCCACAGGCCACCGGCGCAAAACAGCAACACCAGCGCCAGTAGCACCGGGCTCGGCACGCGCGTGAGCAACGCGGCGCGAATCTGCCACAGGCATTCGGCGATACGCAACGGCCATTGCGCCGGACGCAGTTCGACGCCCTTGAGCAATGCCGGCAACAGGCACACGGCCGACAGATACGCACCGACCAGGCCCGCCGCGGAGAACACCGCGATCTGGGTCAGCGCCGGGAACGGCGTCCAGGCCAGCGCCAGGTAACCGATGCAACTGGTAGCCAGGCTCAGGCTCAACCCTGGCAGGGTCAGGCGCAACGCCGGCCAACTGCGCCAGGGCTTGAGGCTCCAGCTTTTTGACAGGTAGTGCAGCGGGTAATCCACCGCGACGCCAATCAAGCTGGAGCCAAGCACCAATGTCATCACATGCATATGGCCAAACAGCGCCACACACGCCACGGCGCCAAACAGCATGCCCACCAGTACCGGCACGAAAGCCAGCAATACCCGCCATCGGCGGAACGCCAGCAACAGCAACAGCAGGATGCCCACGGTCGCGCCGCCACCGACCCAGGTGATTTCCCGTGTGGCCTGCTGCTGACCATTGGCGGCGTATAACAAACCACTGGCCGCCAGCAGTTGCGCGCCTTGCTGGCCGGCCTGTTCACGGCTGGCCTGGAGCAAATCCGCTACTTGCAGCGGCAGTTTCATATCAAAGGCATTGCCGGTGGTGCGCGCGCGCAGCAACACCCAACTTTTGCCGTCGGCATCGGCGATCAACGCGCCGCTGCCGATATCCAACTGCACCGAGCCGCGTTGCGGCTGGCTGTTCTGGATGCGTCCGGTCAGGCCCAGCCAGTCATCCTGGCTCGGCACCAGGCTGAAGCCGGTGAACGGGTCGAACAGCGCCTGCACGCGCTGCTGGATAAAGGCGTCGGGGTGTTCAATCAGTTGCTCGCGGTCCTTGGTCGAGAGCATCGCCAAACGGCCGCGCAGCAATTGCTCGCGCAGTGCCGGCAAGTCGGCTTGCAGGTTCCACTGCACCTTTTCAAACAGACCGCTGGCCTGCCAGCGCTCGCCCAACTGTTGCGCCACAGCCACCGCTTGCTGGCGGTCGGCATGCCCCACCAGTACCAACATCTCGCGGTTCAGCGGTTCCTGCATGCGCTGTTCGGCTTGCAGTTCCAAGGCGTTCGGCGTGCTGCCCGGCACCAGTTCCATCAGGTTGGCCGACAGCGGCGCACCGTGGCGCCACTGCCAGCCGGCCAGGGCCAGCACCGCCACCAGTAGGATCAGGAACAGGCGCGGCAACAGGCGCTCACTGGGCAAAGTCGTGTTGCTCCGCGTCGCTCAACGGTTGTTCGGCGGTGCTGTCCTGCATGCGCAGTACGGTGCTGTCGCCTTGGGTTTCCAGCAGTTCGATTTTTTGCACCAGCGCGCCGCCGTCGATATTGATCTGGGTGAACACTTGTTTCAGCAGCAGCGACCGAGGGATCAGCGTCAGCTTCCATTGCGTAGCCTCGCCTTGCAGTTGCAGCTCGAAATCCCGCTGCAAGCCGCTGCTGTCGCCCTGGAGTACGGCGAGGAACAATCGATTCTGCTCGGCACCGGCGCTCTTGTTTGGCAGTGTCTGCCAGCCAATGGCTTCACGCCGGGCGATGCCTTGGGCGCTGATGCGGTAGTCCTGTTGCAATGGGGTTTTGAGCAGCCATAGCAGGCCGTGGTCTTTGGCGAGGACGAAAGTACCCTTGCTGACCAAGGGCTGTGGCAGGGCGCGCAGGTGTTTTTCCTGGGTGAAGCTGCCGTGGATCACGGAAGGTTTTGCCAACTGATCGCTGAGTTGTTGCAGGTCGAAGGCGTGGGCGCTGACGCTCAGCAGCAGGCCCACAAACAGGATGATCGCTCTCATGCCAGGGCCCTCTCGACCGCATCTGTGAACACTTTGGGTGAGGCCAACTGCATCTCGCGGCTGGCCATCTCCACCGCCACTTGCACGGTAGTGGCGCGGGTCAAACGCTCGCCGCTGGCCAGGTCCGTAATCAGGTAATTGACCTTCAAACGGTTCTCCCATTCCACCAGGCTGGCGCGCACGTTGATCGTCTGGCCGAACACTGCCCCGCGCACGTAGCGCAGTTGCATGTCGATGACCGGCCAGGCATAGCCGGCTTCGAGCATCGCTGTGTAGTTGTGGCCGATCTTGTCCAGCAGCGCGCAGCGCGCCACTTCCAGATACTTCACGTAGTGCCCGTGCCACACCACGTTCATGGTGTCGACGTCGAAAAATGGCACGAGGATTTCGGTGTCGCAGTGCAGTACGCCGGGGCTACGCATGCAGCCTCCAGTGTTGCTCGGCGATGCGTTGCAGGCACAGGCGCAGTTCGCCTTCCAGGGCGCGGTCTTCGATCACCGGCGGGAAGTCCTTGGCCAGTTCCTCATGCATGGCGGCCAACGCCGGTGGCAGCGCCCGCGCATCCTCGGCCTGGGCGCGCAGCCACACACCTTGGTTGGCGGCGAGCAAGGTGGCGGCGGCAACCTGTTCGGTCAGCTCCAACACGCGAATTGCATCGCGGGCGGCGATGGTGCCCATGCTGACTTTGTCCTGGTTGTGGCACTCGGTGGAGCGCGAGAACACGCTGGCCGGCATGGTGTTTTTCAGCGCTTCGGCGGTCCAGGCGCTGGTGCCGATCTGCACGGCCTTGAAGCCATGGTTGATCATCGCGCGGTCGGCTGGCGCGCCAGACAGGTTGCTCGGCAGGCCGTGGTTGTAGCGCACGTCAACCAGCAGCGCGAGTTGGCGATCGAGCAGGTCAGCTACGTTGGCCACCAGGGTCTTGAGGCTGTCCATGGCAAAGGCGATATGCCCGCCGTAGAAGTGCCCACCGTGCAGCACGCGTTCTTCTTCGGCGTCGATGATCGGGTTGTCGTTAGCGCTGTTCAGTTCAATCTCGATAAACGAACGCAGCCAGTTCAGGCTGTCCGCCAGCACGCCGAGGACGTGGGGCGCGCAGCGCAGCGAGTAGCGATCCTGCAGGCGGTGCAGCGGCGCGGTCGGCGCGTCGATCGCCAGGTCCTTGCGCAGCCAGGCGGCGACTTGCATCTGCCCAGGGTGCGGCTTGGCGGCGAACAGGCGCTCGTCGAAGTGTTCCGGGTTGCCTTGCAGCGCGACCACGTTGAGCGCGGTGATGCGTGTGGCGAGTTGCAGCAGGTAGTCGGCGCGGGCGAAGGCGAGGCAGGCGAGGCCGGTCATCACGGCGGTGCCGTTCATCAGGGCCAGGGCTTCTTTCGGACGTAAAACCAGCGGGTCCCAACCCAACTCGCGGTGCACGTCGGCGGCCTGGCGACGTTCGCCACGGAACATCACCTCGCGCTCGCCGGACAGGGTCGCGGCCACGTAGGACAGCGGCGTCAGATCACCGCTGGCACCCACCGAACCTTCTTCCGGGATCAACGGCAGCACGTCGTGTTCGAGGAACGCGTGCAGGCGCTCCAGTAACTCCACGCGCACGCCTGAAACGCCGTGGCACAACGACTGCAACCGCGCGGCCAGCACGGCACGGGCGGCTTGTGCATCGAGCAATTTACCCAGGCCGCAACCGTGGAAGGTGTACAGGTGACGGGGCAGGGCCTCGACGTGTTGCAACGGCACTGCGACCACGCACGAGTCGCCGTAGCCGGTGGTTACGCCGTAGATCACGCCTTCCTTGTCCAGCAGCGAGTCGAGGAACTGCGCGCCTTTGGCGATGCGCTGGCGATACGCGGCGTCGCCCTGCAACTGGGTGGGCGCCTGACGGTTGGCCAGGGCCAGCACGTCTTCGATGCGCAGGGGGCGTTCGCCAAAGGTTACCGGCTCAAGATGCGTCGTCATCGGTCTTCCAGAAAGGGTAAAAGTTGAACCATTGTTGGGGCGCTTCCAGGCAGAACTGGCCCAGGCGTGCGGCGTAGCGTGAGGTCCACTGAGCGATGACCTGCTCGCGGGTGCTGCGCTTCCATTCGATCAAGGGTGTGAACGGTTCGATAGTCAGGCGATAACGCCCAGTGTGCTTAAGGCACATCAGCAGGTTGACCGGGCATTTGAGCAGGCCGGCCAGCAGCCACGGGCCTTGGGGGAATGCGGCGTCATGGCCGAGGAAATCCACGCGCACCGTGCGTCCGCCGTGCAGCGGCACGCGGTCGCCCGCAATCGCCAGCCACTCTCCCTCGTCCAGGCGCTGGCTCAGCAGCAACATCGTCGCCGGGTCCAGCTCGCTGACCTGGATCAGGCGCAGATGACTCGCCCCGGCTTCGCCCAACAGGCGGTTGAATTGTTCGGCGTGCTTGGTGTGCACCAGCACGTTCATGGTGACCTTTTCGCCGATTTCCGCCAGCGCGCGGCACACTTCCAGGTTGCCCAAATGTGCGCCGACCAGCATCTGGCCGCGCTCGCCGCGCAGTTGCCCGCGTAGTTTCGCCGGGTCGTTGATTTCGATTTGTTCCAGGCGCAGCTTGCCGTTCCACACGTCGAGTTTGTCGAGCAGGGAATCGGCGAAGGCCATGAACTGGCCGAATACTTTGCGGTGGCTGGGGCGCAACTCATCGCGCCCGCTCCATTCGGCCAGGCGCTGCTGGTATTGCCAGGCGCTCTGGCGCGCGCTTCGGCCGAACAGGAAAAAGTACAGCACGATGCCGTACAGCACCGGGCTCAGCAGGCGTCGGCCGAGGACTTTGGCCGCGAAGGCGGTGAATTTCATCAGCCAGTAGCTGCCGCGTTCTTCGCGGTCGGCCCAGTGTTGCGTGTTGTCGCTCATGCCTTGCACCGTCGCCACAGGATCATCGGCGCGCGCACCAACATGCCGAAAAACAGCCGCGTATGCATGGCGCTGATACGCACGTTGTCGTGGAACAGGCGAAAGTGCGACAGGCCGTCGGTGGGGTAATGCACTTTCGTCGGCAGCCAGCGCATCGGCTGATTACGCCATGCCAGGCGCACCAGGATGTCCGAGTCGAAGTCCATGCGCGTGCCAATGTAGGTCGAGTCCATCAGCGCCAGCACCGGTGTCAGCGGGTAGACGCGAAAGCCGCACATCGAGTCGCGGATCTGCAGCGACAGCGTGTTGATCCACACCCACACGTGGGTCAGGTAGCGCGCGTACAAGCGGCCTTTGGGCACGCTTTCATCGTACTCGGGGTAGCCGCAGATAATGGCGTCGGGGTGCCTGCGCGAGGTATCGACAAACGTCTCGACTTCGCGCAAATCATGCTGACCGTCGGCGTCCACTTGCAGGGCGTGGGAGTAGCCAAGGCGTGCAGCTTCGCGGAAACCCGCCATGACCGCACCGCCCTTGCCTTGGTTGTGTGGCAGGGTCAGCAGAGTCACGTTATTGAGGGTCGCCAATTGCGCCAACACCGCCGCGCACGCCGGGCTGCTGCCATCGTCGACCAACAGGCAGGGCAGGCCGCTGTTCAACAGGCTTTGGACCACGGCGGGCACGGCGGCTTCGTGGTTGTAGACCGGGATTAGGGCGCAGGGGTTATGCATCGACAGTCTCCAGCAGAATCCGCCCACTGGAGCAGGCCGCGACGCCGTTGCGGTAGGCGAAATACAGCTTGCCGCGCTCCAGGTCGAAGCGCAGGTGCAATTCGATACGATCGCCGGGGCGTATCAGTTGCTGGAACTTGAGCACTTCCATCCCGGCAAAGGTCGCGGGCAGGTCGAGCAGTTGCTGGCCCAGGTTGAACGCCCATTCCACTTGCACCACGCCCGGCAGCACGGGGGTGACCGGGAAGTGCCCGCTGAAGTAGGCCAGGTCCGGCGGCACACTCAGTTGCACGGTCCATTCGCCATCGGCTTCGATCTGCCCCAACACCTCCGGCGCCTTTGGCCGTGGCGCCAGCAGCAGCGCGGCCACATCGGCCTGGGGCAGTTTGCCCTGGGCGTTCAACGGCAACTGTCGCAGCAGGCGCCAGCGACGGGGCAGGGCCAGGGCTTCGCAATGCTGGCTCAGATGCTGGCGCAGGGTTTGAGTGAGGCTGCGGCGGCCTTGGTTGCGCAGGGCGTGTAGGCCTTCGGCGCTCAATACCACCAGGGCACCCAGTGACGCGCGGTTTTCTTGCACCACGCCCAGGCGCGTTTCCGCGACCCATGGGTGGGCCATCAGCGCTTGTTCCAGCATCGGCAGGGAGATGCGTTTTTCTTCCAGCTTGACGATGCGGTCCAGGCGACCCAGCAGCTCGAAGCGACCATCGGCATGGATATGTGCAGCGTCAGCGGTTTGTTCAATATGCCCTGCTGGCAGGTAAGGCGAGGCGATGCGCAGAGCGCCGTCGGCGTCCTGGCTCAGTTGCACATCGGCAAACGGCTGCCAGGGTTGCGCGCCCTGGCGCCAGGCGATGCCGCCGGTTTCCGAGCTGCCGAGAATTTCCGTCGGCCATTGGTGCAAACGCTCGTAAAGACTGGCGGCGGCTTCGACGGGCAAGGCGCCGCCGGAAGAGAACACTCGCGACACCTGGCTCAGCGCGGGCCAGTCGAGGTTGTCGCCCATGCGTTTGAGCAGTGCCGGGCTGGCCACCCAGGCAAATTGAGGGTGTTCGCGGCTGGCGCGTTGCAAGTCTTCGGGAAAGGCCAGTTGCTTGCGCACAAAGGTACGACCGGCGCACAACGGCCACAGCACCCGGAACAGCAACCCGTAAATGTGCTGGGTGGCGACGCTGCCGATGATGCAGGCGTCTTTAAGGTCCGCACCCCACAAGGCTTCCAGCGCTTGAACCTCGTTGGCTAATTGGCGCAGGGTTTTGTCGATACGCTTGGGCTCGCCGCTGGAGCCGGAGGTGCACAGGCTCAGTTGGCACGTGTCCAGGTCGAGCGCGGCAGCAGGCAACGGCGCCTGGTACAGCGCGTCGAGATCGGCGGGTTCGACCAGCCAGGCGTCGACGGCATCGGCCCAGCGTTGGCGGGTCTGGGGCTGCAGATCGGCGGGAAGCAGTACGCTTACCCCTGCGCGCCAGGCGCCCAGCAGGGCGATCGCCAGCACGCCGGCATCTTCCAGGTGCACCGCCAGACGCCGAATACCGCGCGCTTGCAGGCCCGCGGCCAGGCCGAGTGATTGTTCCCACAGCTGGGCGTGATTCATTGCAGGTTCGGTGGTCACCAAACGCTGTTGCAGCGGCTCAAGCAGCAAGTGCTCAAGTTTCAACCCATTCATATGCGGCCTCGAACCCTTTGTCGTACAAGCCATTCCACGGCAAACAACAGCCCCATCAGCCCGTAGGCGATCAGGCCGTTGTACAACGTCCACCAGCTCAGTGGCGCCCACAAGGTTAGGGCGGCAGCGAGCAGGCCATTACACAGAAAAAACACGCTCCACACCACGGTGACCTGGCGGGTATACACAATCGCGTTGGGCGGTAACTCCGGGTCGGTCATGCGTGCCAGGCGCTCCACCATCGGCGGGCCGTATTTCAGGCTCAGGCCAAACAGCGCGAGCATGAAGGCACTGACCAGGCTCGGGTACCAGCGCAGCAAGTGCGGGCTGTCGAACCAAGCCAGTAACAGGCAAAACACGATCATCGCCAACGCCATCCAGCGACTGCCGGGACGTGGTGCGCCGATGAACGCGCGCAACAGCCAGAGGCTGCCCAGCAGCAGCCCGAATTGCCAAGGCGCAAAATGCTCAGTGCCGTAATATACCGCAAAGGGGTACAGCAGCCCCGCCAACAACAGGCCAAGGCCGATCAGCCGGCTCATGCGGCGGGTTGGACCAGACGGTACACCGCCTCTACCACGTCGTTCACTGTGCGCACGGCCTTGAACTCTTCGGCGGCGATCTTCTTGCCGGTCTGGCGCTTGATATGGTCGATCAGGTCCACGGCATCGATGCTGTCGATTTCCAGGTCCTGATACAGGTTGGCGTCAAGGGTGACGCGCTCTGGGGGGAGTTCAAACAGTTCCACCAAGGCATCGCGCAGGGTGTTGAAAATATCGTCACGAGTTTGCATGGTCCGGTCTCAAGCTGCCTGTCTGGCCGTAACGAACGCCGCAAGGCTCGCCACGTTGGTGAAGTGATTACGGGTGTCCTTGGCGTCGGCATCGATTTTGATGCCGTATTTTTTTTGAATCGCCAGACCCAATTCCAGGGCGTCTACCGAATCCAGGCCCAGGCCTTCGCCGAACAGGGTTTGGTCGCTACCGATGTCGTCGGCGCTGATGTCTTCCAGACCCAGGGCCTCGATGATCAGCGTCTTTATGTCGTGCTCAAGGCGGTGTTGGTCGCTCATCTTCGGCGAGCTCCTTAATGAAATAGTGGTGCAGGTGATCGTTGAGCTTGCGTGAAGCCTGAGGCGCGGGCCCCAGTGCCGCGAACGCCTGTGGTTCTATATCGGCACCCACCCGCAAACTGAAGTGAAAGCGGCGTTTCGGGATGCGATACCAGGGTTCGGCTTTGGTCAAGGTGGTTGGGCTGACCTTGATCACCACGGGGGTGATGATTGTCGCACCCCGCAGCGCAATGGCGGCGGCGCCGCGATGAAAGGCGGGCGCCGCGCCGGGTGTGGTACGAGTGCCTTCAGGAAAGATGATCAGCGTCTGGCCTTCGCGCAGGGCGTCGGCGGCGGCATCGAGCATCTCCGCGCTGCCGTCATTGCTGATATAGCCCGCATCGCGTATCGGCCCCCGGGTGAACGGGTTCTGCCACAGGCTTTGCTTGACCACGCAGTTGGTCTGGCGCATCAGGCCGATCAGAAACACCACATCGATCAGCGACGGGTGGTTGGCAACGATCATCTGGCCGGGGCGGCCGAGTTTCTCGGCGCCTTCGACGCTGTAGGTCAGCACGCCAGCGCGATGCATCATGCGGATAAAGAACCAGAACAGCTTGCTGATGGTGTGACGGGCACGGCGCTGGTGCTTGTCGGCACTGCCCGGCAGGCAACTGAGCACCGGAAACACCAGCAAACGCAGGCACAGCCCGCCGACACCAAACAGGAAGAAGCTGGCGGCGGTGGCAAACAGGCGCCAGTAGTAGGCGTCCCGTGGCTTGTCAGTCAGAGCTTGCGTTGCCAGTTCCATACACGGTTCTTCCAGGCATGTTGGCAGGCGCCCTGTTCGGTGAGCAGGGTGCGCAGCAGGTTCAGGGCGTGGGGCCACTGGGTTTGATTGGCTTGGACAGTGCCGGGTGTGAGTTCCAGTTGCCACTCGTCGCCTGGTGTGAGCAACAGGCCGAGGGCGTAGGGGAAGGGCACGTCAACGATCCAACTGGCGTAAGCCTCGGGCGGCTGTTCTTCGGTGATCACCAGCAATACCGCCGGGGCGCCTTCATTGAGCAGCGCGGCGGCTTCGAGCATGCCGTGCTCCAGGCCATCGCCGGCGGCGGCGAGGGCGGTCATTTCACTGGTTTCATTACGCAGAATCGACCAGAGGCCAATCACTGCGTTATGCACAGACAGGCTGAACTGGGTCGGGGACAGCGGCTGCTCGTTGGCCAGGTCGCTGAGGATGTCTAGAGTGCGTGGGGTTTCGCCGTGCCGGGAAATAAACACCAGCGGAAGGTCTTGCAGGCCTTCTGCAAGGGGCCAGCCCACGCTGAAGGCCATGCGCGCCAGCCGGCTCAGGCGGCGGCGCTGCATGGCGGGCAAGAAGGATACGTCGGGCGAGGCATCGCTGGCGGGCAGCAGCACCGGCGCCTGGCACCATGCGCGCCATTCGTCCGCACTTTCCAGCCCTGGGGCCCAGGCACGCCATTGGGCAATGTTGAAGTTGATCACTGAGAAGTTATCCCGCCCCTGCGGGCTTCCATGTGCGGCTTTTGGCCCCGAATACCGGGACAGGGAGCAATAGCCGAATGGCGCGCATTATCCCGGTGCCGCGGGGTTCTAGCAAACTTTGGTAAAGATTTGTTCACGGCTGAATACAATTTGTTGGTAAGGATTTACAGATTGTCCTTTATCGATGGCTGAGTTGGATTGTCGGACCGTTCCTATTCTTTTGTGTGTGAGGTGCGACGACCTGTCTAGAGTGCGGCAATGGATGGATGAACGAGGTAGCTAACAGGCGCTTTTGCCCTCTACACTCGGACATTCATTGATACACGGAGGTTTTTCCATGCGGCGTGTGGTGTTCAATCAGAAAGGCGGCGTTGGCAAGTCCAGCATCGCCTGCAACCTGGCGGCGGTCAGTGCCAGCGAAGGCTATCGAACCCTGTTGGTGGACCTCGATGCACAAGCCAACTCAACCCAGTACCTCACCGGGCTGACCGGCGACGACATTCCCATGGGGATCGCGGATTTTTTCAAGCAAACCCTGTCTTCCGGGCCGTTTTCGAAGAAGAACAAGGTCGATATCTACGAAACGCCCTTCGATAACCTGCACGTCATCACCGCGACGGCCGAACTCGCGGACTTGCAGCCCAAGCTTGAAGCCAAGCACAAGATCAACAAGCTGCGAAAGCTGCTGGATGAGCTGAGCGAAGATTACGACCGGATTTACCTGGATACACCGCCAGCCCTGAACTTTTATGCGGTTTCGGCGCTGATTGCTGCTGATCGTGTGCTGATCCCCTTCGATTGCGACAGCTTTTCGCGTCAGGCCCTGTATGGCCTGCTGGCCGAAATCGAAGAATTGAAGGAAGACCACAACGAAGGCCTCGAAGTCGAAGGTATCGTGGTCAACCAGTTCCAGGCCCGAGCGAGTCTGCCGCAGCAGATGCTGGAGGAGTTGATCAACGAAGGGTTGCCAGTGCTTCCGGTGTACCTGGCCAGTTCGGTGCGCATGCGCGAGTCCCATCAGGAGAACAAGCCGCTGATCCACCTCGATCCACGGCACAAGCTGACCCAACAGTTCGTGGAATTGCATAACTTGCTGGAAAACGCCTGACCTGTGGGAGGGGGCTTGCCCTCGATAGCGGTATGCCAGCTAGCTCATCTGGAGCTGACCCACCGCATCGGGAGCAAGCCCCCTCCCACACTGCCCAGCATTGTCCTTGAGGTTCGGTTACACCCCCTGGCTACGCAACCAACTCATCAACTGCGGCAACGGAAACGCTCCACTCTGACGCGCCACTTCGCGACCATTCTTGAACAGAATCAGGCTCGGAATCGACCGAATCCCCAACTGCGCCGACAACTGTTGATTGGCCTCGCTGTCCAGCTTGGCCAACCGGCACTTGCCCTCCAACTGCCCGGCAGCCTGTTCAAACACTGGTGCGAACGACTTGCACGGTCCGCACCAGTCGGCCCAAACGTCCACCAGAAGCGGCAGGTCGCCTTTGATCTGGCTGGCGTAATCGCCTTGTTTCAGCTCAAAAGGCTTATTCAACAAAACGGGCTGTTTGCAACGCCCGCATTTGGGCGCATCTGCCAGGCGTTCGCCGGGGATGCGGTTGAGGCCGTTGCAATGAGGGCAGGGTATGACGAGAGGTTCGGACATTGAGGGCTCCTGGAAATGGCCAATAGGCTCTATTTGGAGCCAGCAATGATAGTTATCAAGCGAAACACATGATTGTAGAAAGGGTGCTCATTGCTCTCGTGGTCACGACGAACAACTGATCTCCAAATGCTTTCCCCAATCCGGCGGGCGCTGCGCGTACTGCTCCATCCCCGCTTGCTCCTCGAACGGCCTGGAAAGCACCTCATGCAATCGCCGAACTTCGCTGTAGTCGCCCGACTCGGCTGCGGTGATGGCGTTCTGGGCGAGGTAGTTGCGCAGGATGTACAGCGGATTCACGGCGTGCATCCGCTCGCGGCGCTGCTCCTCGCTGGAGTCTGCGTCTCGTGCAACACGTTCCTTGTACTGCTCGGCCCAAGCATCGAACCCGGCCATGTCGACAAAATCATCGCGCAACCGCGCTACGGCCAGCGCCGCTGACTCATCCCCAAGGCGACGGAAGAACAGCGTGTAATCCACACCGCTGTTCTGCATCAGTTTCAGCAGGCGCTCCACCAGTTGCTGGTCGTCGTCTTCGGCGGTGGTGAGCCCGAGTCGGCGACGCATCAGGTCCAGGTAGTGCGCCTGGTACAGCGGCAGGTACAGGCCGAGGGCCTCCTTCAAGGCATCGACGCTGATAAACGGCGTGAGCGCCTGGGCCAGCGCACTGAGGTTCCACTGTCCAATCGGCACCTGATTGCTGAAGGAGTAGCGCCCTTCATGGTCCGAATGGTTGCAGATGAAGTGCGCGTCAAAGTCATCAAGAAACGCGAACGGCCCGAAGTCGAAGGTGATGCCCAGGATCGACATGTTGTCGGTGTTCATCACGCCATGGCAGAAGCCATAGGCCTGCCATTTGGCGATCATCTCGGCGTTGCGCTCGACGATTTCACGGAACATCGCCAGGTACGGTTCGGGCTGTTCGCGGCACTCGGGGTAGTGCAGGTTCAGCACATGCTCGGCCAGTTCGGCTTGCTGCTCGGGCTTCTTGGTGTAGTAGAAGTATTCGAAATGCCCAAAGCGGATATGGCTGGGCGCGAGGCGCAACACCATGGCACCCCGCTCCTGTTTTTCCCGCCATACCGGCGTGCTGGAGCCGATTACACACAGCGCGCGGCTGCTGGGAATGCCCAACGCGTGGAGGGCTTCGCTGGCGAGGAACTCACGAATCGAGGAGCGTAAAACCGCACGGCCATCGCCCATCCGCGAGTAAGGCGTCATCCCGGCACCCTTGAGGTGCAGGTCCCAATGTTCGCCGGCCTCGTTGTACACCTCGCCCAGCAACAACCCACGGCCGTCGCCCAGCTGAGGGGTATAGCCGCCGAACTGGTGCCCGGAGTAGATCATCGCGCGCGGTTCTGCTTCGGCCCACAGCTTGTGGCCGCTGAACAGTTCGGCGAATACCGGCGTTTCTGCCACCGCCGGGTCGAGGTCGAGCAGGGCCATGGCGGCGTTGCTCGCCACGACAAGGCGAGGCTCGTCGATGGGTTCGGGCAAAACGTGGGTTGAGAACGCGTCGCCCAGGCGTGCGAAGCGGTTGTCGAAGGTCAGTTCGTCGAGGGCTTTCACCGGCCATCTCCAGCAGAATGTCCGAGCATTCTGCTGGGGATAGACGCTTTAGTCGAGTTTGCTGGGCGGCGGTTCCGGCGCATCGTCGACTTTGCCGGGTGGCGGCTCGGGGGCGTCCTGTTCGTTGGCGGGCCCGGCGATGGTCTTGCGATCATCCTCGACCGGCACCAGTTTGTACTCCTGGCCATGCATGTTCTTGAGGTACACCTCCATCTGCCGGAACGAGATGTTGATGTGCTGCTTCTTGAACTCACGGTTGATGTAGCGGTTGACCTCGTCGAGTACCGGGTTGCGGTCACCCAGGTCGCGCACGTGCATACGCAGTTCGTGGTCGAGGGTGCTTTCGCCGAAGTTGAGGAAGTACACGTGAGGTTCCGGTTCCTTCAGCACCCGTGGATTTTCCCTCGCGGCCTTGAGCAGCAATTCCTTCACCAGGTCCAGATCGGAGCCGTAGTCCACGCCCAGTTTCAGAGTGACGCGGGTGATGGTGTCGGTCAGCGACCAGTTAATCAGTTGCCCGGTAATGAACGTCTTGTTCGGGACAATGATGTCCTTGCGGTCGAAGTCGGTGATGGTGGTGGCGCGGATGCGAATCTTGCTCACCGTGCCCGACAGGTTGCCGATGGTGATGGTGTCGCCGATACGCACCGGGCGTTCGAACAGGATCATGATGCCGGAGATAAAGTTGGCGAAGATCTCCTGCATGCCGAAGCCCAAGCCCACCGACAGCGCGGCGACCAGCCACTGCAGCTTGTCCCAGCTCACGCCGAGGGTAGACAGGGTGGACACGAAGCCGACGCCGGCAATCACATAGGACAGCAGCGTGGTGGTGGCGTAGGCGCTGCCCTGTGCCAGATCCAGTTTGGACAGCACCAACACCTCCAGCAGACCGGGCAGGTTGCGCGCCAGGGCGAAGGTGATACCGATGATGATCAGCGCGCCGAGCAAGTCGCCGATGCTGATGGGCACCATGCTGATATTGGCACCGGTGCCGCTGGTGTATTCGTACAGCGTGACGTTATCCAGGTACGAAAACACCGAGATCAGGTCCGACCACACCCAGTACAACGCGGCGATAAAGCCGCCCAGCAGGGCCAGGCGAATCAGGCGCATGGACTGTTCGTTGACCTGCTCGATGTCCAGGGTCGGCTCTTCGATTACCGCTTCGCCGTCACCTGCTTCCTTGGCGGCCTGGCGTTTGGCCAAGGCGCGGGAATAAGCCAGGCGCCGGGCGGCAACGCCTAGGCCGCGGACGAAGGTGGCTTCGATGACCAGCCAAAACATCAACAGGTACAAGGTGTTGATCAGTCGGTCGCTGAGCTTGAGGGCGGTGTAGTAGTAGCCAAAGCACACGGCAATAAACAGGGCGATCGGCAGCGCGGTGAATACCAGGCCCACGGATTTGCGGAACAGCGAGGCTTTTTCGTGGGTCGGGCTGTGCAGCAGCAGGCGCCCGAGCAGCCAGGCCATCAGGGCGTAGCAGGTCAGGACCACGGCGATGCCCAGCACGTCGTCGGCCAGTGCCGCCGGTTGATGCTCGGCAATCGCCACCACGGCCACCAGAGCCAATACCACCAGCCCGAGTTTGCGCACCCAACCCTGGAGGAATTCGACCTGGGGTTTTTCCCAGCGGAAGTGCAGTTCCGCCACGCCGCCCGGCGCCAGGATGCGGTAGGCGGTGTAGAACACCAGCCACGCCTGGGCCAGTTGAAGCAGGGCTGAACCCAGGTTGGCGTTTTGCCCACGGGCGTCGATCTGCAGCGCGTAGCCGCACAGCGCCAGTCCCAGCGATACGGGCATGGCCAGCAGGATATTGATCAAGATGGCTTGCGGCGTGTGCCACTGGCTGTCGCGCTTGAAGTGCCCGATGTCCAGATGGACCTTGTTCAGGCGTTGGTACAGGGCCTTGCGTCGCCACAGCAGTGCGCCGATCAATAGCAGCAATGGCAGGAACAGTAGCGGGCGCTGGGTCAGGCCGTCGTACAACTCACTGACGCTGGAGGCCCAGGGCAGGGTGGTGACTTGCTTGCTCAAGTGCGCCGGCACGGTTTCCAGCCACTCGGTGTCCAGCGGCTTGTTACTGGGGATCCAGAACATCTGTTCATCCAGCGTCGCGCGCAGGGTGGTGGCGGTGCTGAGCAGTTGTTTCTGGTTCAGTTGCAGGGTGATGGACTCATTGAGCAGCGCGCTCAACTCACGACTCAGGCGCTCCAGCAGGTCGCTGCGGGTAATCGCAAGCTCCAGCAGGGTTCGGCGCAGTTGCGGGGTGATGTCATCCGGTGGCTGGTTGGCCAGCAGATTGTCCACATAGGTGCTGGGGGAACTGATCAGCTCACGCTGTTGGTTGACCTCAAACTGGTACAGGCGAATGTTGGCGATGTCGTCCGCCAGGTCGCGGTCCACCGTCAGGCGTGGCAGCGCTTGTTTTTGCTTATACAGAATCTTCGACAGCAGCAGGCTGCCCTTGAGCACGTTGATCTGCTCGTCCAGTGCCGAGTCGCTCTGGGTCACGGTGTCCAGTTGCTGCTTGGTCTGCAGGTTCTTCTGGGTCAGGTCGTTGAGGCGGTCGGTGCTTTTGAGCAGGTAGTCGGACAGCTTCAGGTTGGCCGCGCTTTCGGTGGCCAACAGGCTGCTGCCACCGGCCTTTTGCGCTTCGATGGACTGCTGGGTGACGGTCTGTTGGGACTGGGCCAGGCGTTTCTGGTTGATCAGGGTTTGCAGGTCCTGGATTTCTTGTTCCAGGCGCGCGGTCTTTTCCACCACGAGGTCGTGCTGGCTGTTGCCCAGGTCTTGCAGTTGGCTGTTGCCGGCCAGTTCCTGGCGGCGCAGGGGGATCAGGGCATTGAGCGCAGCGAGTTCGGCATTCAGTTGGTTGCGCTGGTCGCCGCTGAGGGCTTTGCCATTGTCTTTACCGGCCTTGAGGGTCGCGTTGATCTGCTGGATGCGCGTCTGGCTGCTGCTGATTTCGGTCTGCGCGCGTTCGGGGCGTGTTTGGGCAGCGATGGTCAGGCTGTTGGCTTCGGCCAGGTCTTTTTGCAGGTCGCCTTGCTGGGTGGTGCGTTGCACCAGCAATTGCTCAAGCTGTGGCACGGGCAGCGTGGCATAGCGTTGGGCCACCGGGATGATTTTGGTGGCCTTGAGCCGGGTCAGCTCGCGCTGGTTTTCGCTGGTCTGGCGCGGCGCGTCTTCCAGCTGGCGCTTGAGGTCAGTGAGGCGCTGCTCATAATCCTGCTGGTTGCCCAGGTAGGTCAGGGTCTGTTGCAGGATCGACTGCAGCGCCTTCATGTCGGCGTCGGGCAGTTTGCGATCAGGCAGCTTGTCCAGGGTTTGCTGAATGGCGTCGGCGCTGGGCGGCTCGGCGGCGTAGACGCTGCCGACACAAAGGGTCAGGCCCAGCAGGGCAGTGGCGAGAAAAGTGCGCAGGGTTGGCATAGAGACCGGTCTTGCAAGGTGAAGAATCGGGAGCGTGCTGTCGCTCCGCAGTTTAGAGGAAGAGTCCGGGGCCCGGGCGACTTCCTTCGGGGAATCTGACGCCCACTTTGCCGATCTTGTTCCCGTCCATGACCGCGACGGTCCAGATGGTGTTGTTCCACTCCACCTGGTCGCCGACGATAGGGGCGCCGCCGACTTTCTGGTTGATGAAGCTGCTCAGTGGCATGTCCGGGTCGATACCTTCCAGCTTCAGGCCGTAAAGGGCCGAAACCGCGCCCAGTTGGGCGTCGCCTTCCAGCACGAAGTCGCCGAAGAAGCGCAGATCGAGGCCGCGTTGCGGTGCCTGGCTGAACAGTTTTCCGAGGGCTGGCAGGTTGTGTTCATGGCCGATCACACAGAGCAGATCGTCGACTTCCAGCACCGTACTACCCGACGGATGGAGCAGTAGCTGGCCCCGGAACAGCGCAGCAATCCGCGTGCCTTCAGGCATTTTCAATTCGCGCAGCGCTGCCCCGATGCACCATTTTTCGGCGCCCAGGCGGTAGACGAAAAGCTCCCACTCGCTGGTGACGTGTACTTCCAGGGCGGCGCGAGAGATCGGCGCGGGGTCTGGCGGTACGGTCACTTTCAGCAACTTGGCCACCCACGGCAGGCTCGTGCCCTGCACCAGCAGCGAGACCAGCACGATAAAGAACGCCAAGTTGAAGTACAGCTGTGCGTGGGGCAGTCCGGCCATCAGCGGGAATACCGCGAGAATGATCGGGACTGCGCCGCGCAGACCGACCCAGGCGATAAAGCCTTTTTCGCGACCGTGGAACGCTTTGAACGGCAGTAGGCCGACGATCACCGACAGGGGACGCGCAAACAGGATCATCCACAGCGCCAGGCCCAGGGCCGGCAGAGCGATTGGCAGCAAATCATGGGGCGTGACCAGCAGGCCAAGCACCAGGAACATGCCGATTTGCGCCAGCCAGGCCATGCCGTCGAGCATGTGCAAAATGCCATGCCGACTGCGCACCGGGCGGTTGCCGATTACCAGGCCGCACAGGTACACGGCAAGGAAGCCGCTGCCGTGCAAGGCGTTGGTCAGGGCGAAGACGAACAGGCCGCCGGCGATCACCAGGATCGGATAAAGGCCGGTCGCCAGATTGATACGGTTGACCATCTGCAGCATCAGCCAACCGCCGCCCAGGCCGACGATGCCGCCGATGCCAAATTCGCGTACCAGATGAGTCAGCAGGCTCCAGTGCAGGCCAGTCTGACCGCTGGCGAGCATGTCAATCAGGGTGACGGTGAGGAACACCGCCATTGGGTCGTTGCTGCCGGATTCGATTTCCAGAGTGGCGGTGACCCGTTCGTTCAGGCCCTTGCCGCCGAGCAGCGAGAACACCGCCGCAGCGTCTGTGGAGCCGACAATCGCGCCAATCAGCAAGCCTTGAATAATATTGAGGTCAAACAACCAGGCCGCCGCCATGCCCGTGAGGCCGGTGGTAATCAACACCCCCACCGTGGCCAGGGACAGTGCTGGCCAAAGCGCCACTCGGAAACTCGCCACCCGCGTGCGCAACCCGCCGTCAAGCAGGATTACGGCCAGTGCGAGGTTGCCCACCAGGTAGGCGGTTGGGTAGTTATCGAAAATGATGCCGCCGCCATCGACGCCAGCAACCATGCCCACGGCCAGGATGATCACCAGGATCGGGATGCCCAGGCGCGACGAAAGAGAACTCACCAGAATGCTCGCACTCACCAGCAACGCGCCGATCAAGAACAGGCTGTTGATGGTCGTCGCATTCAAAGGCAGTACTCCATGAGCAAATAAGACGGGACGCAAACTGACCATGCAGTCTGCGTGCCAGGGATTCTAACCTGTTGAATTGCTGTGCTGTCAAAAAGCTTTTAACGCCGGGCGCAGATCTGAATGTGGGAGGGGGCTTGCCCCCGATGGCGGTATGTCAGTCAGCTTATCTGTAACTGACCCACCGCTATCGGGGGCAAGCCCCCTCCCACATTTTTAGAGGCGAAAGCGGCCGACCATCCCATTCAAATCCACCGCCAGGCGCGACAGCTCACTGCTGGCCGCACTGGTCTGGCTGGCGCCGGTCGCCGACTGCACCGACAGGTCACGAATGTTCACCAGGTTGCGGTCCACTTCCCGCGCCACCTGCGCCTGCTCTTCCGCCGCGCTGGCGATCACCAGGTTGCGCTCGTTGATCTCGACAATCGCCGTGTTGATGGTGTCCAGCGACATCCCGGCACCTTTGGCGATGTTCAGCGTCGACTCAGCGCGCTCGGTGCTGTTGCGCATCGAATCCACCGCGTGCTCGGTGCCGGCCTGGATACTGCCGATCATCCGCTCGATCTCGCTGGTGGACTGCTGGGTGCGATGGGCCAACGCCCGTACTTCATCGGCAACCACCGCGAAACCACGCCCGGCTTCGCCGGCACGCGCGGCTTCAATCGCCGCGTTCAGGGCCAGCAGATTGGTCTGGTCAGCCAGGCCGCGAATCACGTCCAGCACTTTGCCAATATCGCGCGACTCATTGGCCAGTTCGCCAATCAGCGTGGCGGTCGCTTGCACATCGCCGCTCATGCGCTCGATGGCGCTGACGGTTTCCTGCACCAAGTCACGGCCGTCACCGGCTGAGGTGGTGGCGTTGCGCGAGGCTTCAGAGGTGCTCACCGCATTGCGCGCGACTTCTTCGACGGCGCTGGTCATCTCGTTGACGGCGGTGGCGGCTTGCTCGATCTCGTTGTTCTGCTGGGTCAGGCCACGGGCGCTTTCGTCGGTGACGGCATTCAGCTCTTCGGCGGCGGAAGCCAACTGGGTGGCAGAACCGGCGATGCGTTGCAGGGTGTCGCGCAGCTTGTCCTGCATCTTGGCCATGGCGGCCAGCAAGCGTCCGGCTTCGTCGTTGCCGTCGACCTTGATCGGCCGGGTCAGGTTGCCTTCGGCGACTTCTTCCGCCGCTTCGAGCGCTTGGGAAATCGGCAGGGTGATGCTGCGGGTCAGCAGCCAGGCGAACAACATCGTCAGCGCCGTGGCGATCACCAGCAGGCCCACGACCAGATTGAACGCCAAGTTGTATTGGTCTTCGGCCTCCTGATTTGTGGCCAGGGCCATCTTGTTATTGAGGTCCAGCAGGCGCGTCAGCACGGCGTTGACCTGCTCGGAGTTGCTCAGCAACTCGGTGTTGAGCAGGCTGCGCAGCTCGTCCACCTGGTTGGCCCGTGACAGGCTCTTCATGCGTTCTTCAATTTGATGGTACTGGCCAAGCAAGCGCACGTACTCGTTGTAGGTGGCGCGCTCCTCGCTGCCTTCAATCAGTTTTTCGTAAATGCCCTGGGCTGTGCGGATCTGCTGGTTACGCAGTTCGAAGGCTTCCAGGGTCTTTTGCTGCACGTCCGGCTCGCGGTTGGTCAGCAAGCGGTATGACAGCACTCGCAGGCGCAAGGTCAGTTGGGTGAACTCATCGAGGGCGCGAATGCTTGGCACGCTGGACAAGGTGATGTCTTCGGTGGCAGCACGGATTTTGCTCATCTGGTTGAGGGCGAATACACCGAGAAACAGCATGAGTGCACCAATCAACGCAAAACCGAGGAAGGCCCTCGGAGCGATATTCATATTACGAAGCGACATGCGGGAATCCTGGGGAGAAGCGCGATCCGTGCGAGGGGTGAGACGGGGTGTGCATCTCTATCGGTCGTACGACTAAAGTCTAAAGGGGCGTGTGCGTTTTTGTCGCATCTGACGAGGGGTTTGGCCGATTCAGGAACCAGATCGGGTAAATGCAGTCACTAAGGCTCGAAAGTGCGGCCCGGCCCCTAAAAATCGGGCTGCGCGCCGGGGATAACCCTGGCATCCGAGGTGAATTTTCTTTATCGTCACCGCCCTTTGAAAAAGCCCGAGAAATCAAAATGTTAGAAGCATCCCTCAGCCAATTGGAACAACTGGTCAACGACCTCGTACAGCAGAATCAAGACCTGCTGAGCAGCAACGAATCCCTCAAGGCCGAACTGGCCAACGCCAAGGATGAGAACGACAGCCTGCAACTGAGCTTGATGGAGCAGGAAGAAAAACACGGCGCCACCGCTGCCCGTATCCAGGCGTTGGTTGAGCGTGTGAGCGCAGGGCCTGTCGGCGCATGAATGAAGGGATAAAGGTCGTTTCGATTCTCGGAGAGGATTACTCGATCAAGGCGCCAGCCGGGGAAGACAAGACCCTGATGCACGCCGTGACCATGCTCAAGGCCTCCCTGGCCACCACCAAGAAAAAGTACCCGACCCTGATCGGTGACAAATTACTGGTGCTGGCGGCGCTGAACCTGTGCGCCGAGCAGATTGAACTGCAGCAGGCTCATCAGCAGGAACTCGACCGTTACCAAGAGCAAGTCAGCGCCACGGTCGAGGTGATTTCCAAGGCGATCCAGCCTTAGAACCACGCATCCTGCATCCCCAGGCACGTATCATCCCGCGCCTCCAGAATCGCCAGTTCATGATGGCAGCCCGGTACTTCCCAGGTCAGGAAGTAACGGGCGGCCTGGAGCTTGCCTTTATAGAAGGCAGCATCCGCCGCATTACCCTTGGCCAGCCCTTCTTCGGCGCGAATCGCCTGTTCCAGCCAGCGCCAGCCAATTACCGTATGCCCGAATACCTTCAGGTACAGCGCCGAGTTCGCCAGGCTGCTGTTGACCTTGCCGTGGGCGAGATCCGTCAGCAGGCCGATGGTCACGCTTTGCAGGCGGGTGACCAGGTGTTCCAGCGGCTCTCTTAATGCCGTCAGGCCTGGATATTCCTGCGCCCGCGAGCCCGTGTCGGCGATCAGGCGGATCAGTTGCTTGAGCCCCGCGCCGCCGTTCTGTGCCAGCTTGCGGCCCAGCAAATCCAGAGACTGGATGCCATGGGTGCCTTCATGGATCGGGTTCAGGCGGTTGTCGCGGTAGTACTGCTCCACCGGGTATTCACGGGTGTAGCCGTGGCCGCCGAGGATCTGGATCGCCAGTTCGTTGGCCTTGAGGCAAAACTCCGACGGCCAGGATTTAACGATGGGCGTGAGCAGGTCCAGCAGTTCGTGGGCCTGTTTGCGTTCGCTCTCGGTTTCCAGCGTCGTGGTGTTATCGAACAGGCGCGCGGCGTACAGGCCCAGGTCGAACGCGCCTTCTACGTAAGCTTTTTGGGTCAGCAGCATGCGCTTGATATCTGCGTGCTGGATGATCGAAACCGGCGCGGTGCTTGGGTCTTTGCTGTCGGGCAGACGACCTTGCGGGCGTTCGCGGGCGTATTCCAGGGAATACAGGTAGCCGGCGTAACCGAGCATGACCGCGCCCATGCCGACGCCGATGCGTGCCTCGTTCATCATCTGAAACATGCAGCTCAAGCCCTGGTGTGGTTTGCCCACCAGATAGCCGACGCAGTTGCCGTTATCGCCGAAGTTAAGCGCGGTCGACGTGGTGCCGCGCCAGCCCATCTTGTGAAACAGCCCGGCCAACAGCACGTCGTTGCGTGCACCGAGACTGCCGTCATCGTTAACCAGGAATTTGGGCACGATGAACAGCGAAATGCCCTTCACCCCGGCCGGCGCATCCGGCAGCTTGGCCAGCACCATATGCACGATGTTTTCCGACAGCGGGTGGTCGCCTCCGGAGATAAAGATCTTGTTGCCCTTGAGTCGATAGCTGCCGTCAGCCGCGGGTTCGGCGCGGGTACGAATATCCGACAGCGATGAGCCCGCGTGGGGTTCTGTCAGGGCCATGGTGCCGAAGAAACGCCCGTCGATCATCGGTTGCAGGAAGCGCTGTTTTTGCTCCTCGGTGCCGAAGCTTTCGATCAGGTTGGCCGCGCCCATGGTCAGGAACGGGTAGGAAGTGGATGCCGCGTTGGCGGACTGGAAGTGCGCAAAGCAGGCCTGGGACAGCAAGGTCGGCAACTGCATGCCACCGGCTTCGAAACTGCGGGCGGCATTGAGGAAGCCGGCTTCCAGGAACGCATCCACGGCCGGTTTGACTTCCGGAATCAGGATCGCCTTGCCGTCTTCGTAGCGCGGTTCGTTCTCGTCGTTTTTGCGGTTATGCGGCGCGAAATATTTTTCGGCGATGGAGCGCGCGGTGCTGATGGCCGCATCGAAGGTTTCGCGATTGTGCTCGGCAAACCGCTCGCGCTGGGTCAGGCCCTCGGCATCGAGGACTTCGTACAGCTCGAAAGCCAGATTGCGGGAACTGAGCAGCATCTCGGACATGGCGGCTTACCTTTGGAGGAATTGGCCTGAGTCTAAGTGCGCGAATTAAGGGTGAACAGCAAGATTGATCTAAGTGATGGAGTGGCAAAACACAGATGATCATTTGAAGTGCGATCAAATGTGGGAGGGGGCAAGCCCCCTCCCACATGTTTACCGCGTTTCGTCAGTTAGCCGATGGTCATCAGGCTGGCGTTACCGCCCGCTGCAGCGGTGTTAACGCTCAACGCCCGTTCGATCACCAGGCGCTCCAAGGCAATGGATGTTTCGCCCTGAGACAAGCCATGCACCCCGACAATCGCCCCACCGCGCTGCGCCACTTGCTGGCACACCGCACGCAGTTGGTCTGAATCACCGTGATGCAGGACGGCGTCAAACACCACCTCGTCCTTGGTCCAATCCGCCACGCGCTTGATCTTCGCTTGAATTTCCTTCGGCAAGCGTAGGAACACGGCCTTGGTCAGGTCAGTTTCCGGCCATACCGCCGAACCGCCGACGGCCAATACCGCCGCCAGTTGAGTCAACAGATCGCCTTCCACTTCCGCCAGGCACAGTACGTGCTCGCGGGGCAGGATGGCGTAGCTGTTGCGCTCGCCGGTCGGACCGGCCAACTGACGGGTGATACCGCTTTGGGATTGCGCGGCGAACTGGCTGCACAGAGCACTCAGCTCGCTGAACGAATTGCTGTCGGCCCAGGTTTTCAGGGCGGTCAGCGGTTGGCTCATCGCGTCGCGCAGACGCACATCCGGTGCAGTCAACGTGTCGCCACGTACGAAGGATTGCTCGATCGCATCGGTAGGACGGGTCGACAGCAAGCGGTACAGGTACAGCGGACCACCGGCTTTCGGGCCTGTGCCCGACAGGCCTTCGCCGCCGAACGGCTGCACGCCGACCACGGCACCCACGATGTTGCGGTTCACGTAGACGTTACCGGCATTGACGTTGTCGATCACCTTGGCGATGGTCTCGTCGATACGGGTGTGCACGCCCAGGGTCAGGCCGTAGCCGGAGGCGTTGATCTGGCCGATGAGCTGGTCGATCTCTTTGCGCTTGTAGCGCACCACGTGCAGTACCGGCCCGAAGATCTCGCGTTGCAGTTCGTCAAAGCTTTCCAGTTCGATCAGGGTTGGCATCACGAAGGTGCCGCGCTTGATTTCTTCACCGTCGGCAATTGCCACCTGGTACACATTGCGGCCTTTGTCGCGCATGGCCTGGATGTGTTTCTCGATGCCGGCCTTGGCTTCGGCGTCGATCACCGGGCCGATGTCTACCGACAGGCGCTCCGGGTTGCCAAGGCGGCATTCAGCCATGGCGCCCTTAAGCATTTCGATGACGCGGTCTGCCGAATCTTCCTGCAGGCACAGTACCCGCAGGGCCGAGCAACGCTGGCCGGCGCTGTCGAAGGCCGAGGACGCCACGTCGATGACCACTTGTTCGGTCAGTGCCGAAGAATCCACGATCATCGCGTTCTGGCCACCAGTTTCGGCGATCAGCGGGATCGGACGGCCCTGGGCATCCAGGCGGCCGGCGACATTGCGTTGCAGCAGGCGCGCGACTTCGGTGGAACCGGTGAACATCACGCCTTTGACGCGATCATCACCGACCAGGCGGGCACCCACGCTTTCGCCCTGGCCCGGCAGCAGTTGCAGCACGCCTTCCGGAATACCGGCTTCCAGCAGGATGCGCACGGCTTGTGCGGCCACGAGCGGGGTTTGCTCGGCAGGTTTGGCCAATACCGGGTTGCCGGCGGCCAATGCGGCTGCGACTTGACCACTGAAAATCGCCAGCGGGAAGTTCCAAGGGCTGATGCAGACCACTGGGCCCAGCGGGCGGTGGGCATCATTGGTGAAGTCGTTACGGGCCTGTACGGCGTAGTAACGCAGGAAGTCCACGGCTTCACGCACTTCGGCGATGGCGTTGGCGAAGGTTTTGCCGGCTTCGCGAGCCAGCAGTCCCATCAGCGGTTGGATCTCGCCTTCCATCAGGTCGGCGGCACGTTCCAGAATCGCGGCGCGCTCGGCGGGCGGGGTGGCCTGCCAGATCGGGCCAGCGTTGATGGCACATTGAATCGCGTTGTCGACGTCTTCGACGGTAGCTTCTTGAACCTGACCAACCACATCACGCAGGTCAGACGGGTTCAGTACTGGCGCAGCCGGTTGATCACTGGTGGCGCAACCCAGCATCGGCGCGGCTTTCCAGTTGTTGTGTGCGGTTGCCAGCAAGGCGCAGGACAGCGACGCCAGGCGGTGTTCGTTGGCCAAGTCGATACCGGCCGAGTTGGCGCGGTCGCTGCCGTACAGGTCGCGCGGCAATGGAATACGCGGGTGCGGCAAGCCGAAGCCGCCTTCCTGCGTGGCCATTTGCTCGATGCTGGCCACTGGATCAGCCACCAGCTCCTGAATGGAGATGGACTGGTCGGCGATGCGGTTAACGAACGAGGTGTTGGCGCCGTTTTCCAGCAGGCGACGCACCAGGTAAGCCAGTAACGTTTCGTGGGTGCCGACCGGTGCGTACACGCGGCACGGACGGTTCAGTTTGCCTTCGGAAACCTTGCCTACGACCTGCTCGTACAGCGGCTCACCCATGCCGTGCAGGCATTGGAACTCGTACTGGCCGGGGTAATAGTTCTGACCGGCGATATGGTAAATGGCGGACAGGGTGTGGGCGTTGTGCGTGGCGAACTGCGGGTAGATGACTTCCGGCACCGACAGCAGCTTGCGTGCACAGGCAATGTAGGAAACGTCGGTGTACACCTTGCGGGTATACACAGGGTAGCCTTCCAGGCCTTCGACTTGGGCGCGTTTGATCTCGCTGTCCCAGTACGCGCCTTTTACCAGGCGGATCATCAGGCGATGGCGGCTGCGGCGCGCCAGGTCGATGACGTAGTCGATTACATAGGGGCAACGCTTTTGGTAGGCCTGGATCACGAAACCGATGCCGTTCCAGCCGGTCAGTTGCGGCTCGAAGCACAGGCGCTCCAGCAGGTCGAGGGACAGCTCAAGGCGGTCGGCCTCTTCGGCGTCGATGTTCAGGCCGATGTCGTATTGCTTGGCCAGCAAGGTCAGGGACAGCAGGCGCGGGTACAGCTCGTCCATCACGCGCTCGTACTGCGCACGGCTGTAACGCGGGTGAAGTGCCGACAGCTTGATGGAAATGCCCGGGCCTTCATAAATCCCACGGCCGTGAGACGCTTTGCCGATGGAATGAATCGCTTGTTCGTATGACGCCAGGTATTTCTGGGCATCGTGTTCGGTGAGTGCGGCTTCACCGAGCATATCGTAGGAATAGCGGAAACCTTTGGCTTCGAACTTGCTGGCGTTGGCCAAGGCTTCGGCGATGGTTTCGCCGGTGACGAACTGCTCGCCCATCAGGCGCATGGCCATGTCGACGCCCTTGCGGATCATCGGCTCGCCGCTTTTGCCGATGATGCGGCTCAGGGACGAGGTCAAGCCGGCCTCATTATGGGTGGCGACCAGTTTGCCGGTCAGCAGCAGACCCCAGGTGGCAGCGTTGACGAACAGCGACGGGCTGTTGCCCAGGTGCGGATGCCAGTTGCCGGTGCTGATCTTGTCGCGGATCAGCGCGTCACGGGTGCCCTTGTCCGGGATGCGCAGCAGCGCCTCGGCCAGGCACATCAGGGCCACGCCTTCCTGGGATGACAGGGAAAATTCCTGCAGCAGGCCCTGAACAATGCCGGCACGACCACCAGCACTTTTCTGATTGCGCAGTTTTTCGGCAATCGAGGCGGCGAGCTTGTTGGTGGCTTCAGCCATTGGAGCCGGCAGACGCGCCTGCTCGATCAGCATCGGCACCACTTCCGGCTCTGGGCGACGGTAAGCGGCAGTGATGGACGCGCGCAGTACGGACTGCGGCAGGATGCTCTCGGCGAATTCAAGGAAGCACTGGTGCGCATGGTCGGCCTGGACCTCACCCGCGTCATCGGCATCCTTGCTGCTCAAACCGTTGAGTTCGGTCAGGGTTGCACCACCCTCCAGTTTCTCCAGGTAATTGAAAATCGCCTGCTTGATCAGCCAGTGCGGCGTGCGATCAATGGAGGTCGCGGCTGCCTTCAGGCGTTCGCGGGTCGGGTCGTCAAGTTTGACCCCAAGGGTGGTCGTCGCCATTTTCTTATCCTCATGGGTGCCACTACCGAGTGGCATTAGCTGGCGGCAAGATTAGCTTTGCGCATGCAGAGGTGCAACCGGGTGCAACCCTTTTTATCCATGAAATTTTCGACGCTTCATCCGAATTAATTTTGACGCCAGCAGAATGCGCTTTGTCTTGGTGCTTTTACTTCTTAGATCGGCTGTTCTTGCTCCGAAAGGGAGCAAAAACAGGGTGTTTTGCGGATTTTGTACTCAGGTGCAACTTATTCCCCAGAAACTGGTTGCACCTTATTTGCTTTGTTGAATAGCATTCGCGGCCAAGGTGCAACCATCCGTAAACCGGGGTTCATCGGCTGACGGCTTTCCTGGGGAAACGTCAGTCATAAATGCGCGGCATGCAGCTACGTTTACCCACTGACCAGTGGGTGGCCGTCTGACAGACCGCCGCTACATAAAAACAAAGCCAGGGCGTCACTCAAATGAGCGTAAGTAATCCAACTCTGATCACATTCGTGATCTACATCGCAGCAATGGTGCTGATCGGCTTCATGGCCTATCGCTCCACCAACAACCTTTCCGATTACATCCTTGGCGGTCGCAGCCTCGGTAGCGTGGTGACAGCGTTGTCCGCCGGTGCTTCCGATATGAGCGGCTGGTTGTTGATGGGCCTGCCGGGCGCAATCTACATGTCCGGTCTGTCGGAAAGCTGGATCGCCATTGGCCTGATTGTCGGTGCCTACCTCAACTGGCTGTTCGTGGCCGGTCGCCTGCGGGTACAGACCGAACACAACGGCGACGCCCTGACGCTGCCGGATTACTTCTCCAGCCGTTTCGAAGATAAAAGCGGCCTGCTGCGGATCATCTCCGCCGTGGTCATCCTGGTGTTCTTCACCATCTACTGCGCCTCCGGGATCGTGGCAGGTGCCCGTCTGTTCGAAAGCACCTTCGGCATGTCCTACGAGACCGCTCTGTGGGCCGGCGCTGCGGCGACAATTGCCTACACCTTCGTCGGTGGTTTCCTGGCAGTGAGCTGGACTGACACCGTACAAGCCACGCTGATGATCTTCGCGCTGATCCTCACGCCGATCATCGTGCTGCTGGCCACCGGTGGTGTCGATACGACCTTCCTGGCGATCGAAGCGAAGAACCCTGACAACTTCAACATGCTGAAAAACACCACCTTCATCGGCATCATTTCGCTGATGGGCTGGGGCCTGGGCTACTTCGGCCAGCCGCACATCCTCGCGCGTTTCATGGCGGCGGATTCGGTGAAGTCGATTGCCAACGCACGCCGTATCTCCATGACCTGGATGATCCTGTGCCTGGGCGGCACTGTGGCCGTGGGCTTCTTCGGTATCGCTTACTTCTCGGCGCACCCGGAAGTGGCTGGCCCGGTCAACGAGAACCACGAACGTGTGTTCATCGAACTGGCCAAGCTGCTGTTCAACCCATGGATCGCGGGCGTACTGCTGTCGGCCATCCTCGCGGCCGTGATGAGTACCCTGAGCTGCCAACTGCTGGTGTGCTCCAGCGCCCTGACCGAAGACTTCTACAAAACCTTCCTGCGCAAGACCGCCTCCCAGGTTGAACTGGTCTGGGTCGGCCGTCTGATGGTGCTGCTGGTGGCGCTGATCGCCATCGCCATGGCTGCCAATCCAAACAACCGCGTTCTTGGCCTGGTCAGCTACGCCTGGGCCGGTTTCGGCGCGGCGTTTGGTCCTGTGGTACTGATCTCGGTGATCTGGAAAAACATGACCCGCAACGGCGCACTGGCCGGCATCCTGGTCGGCGCGATCACCGTGATCGTGTGGAAGCACTTCGAACTGCTGGGCCTGTACGAAATCATCCCAGGCTTCATCTTCGCCAGCCTCGCGATCTTCTTCGTGAGCAAGATGGGCGCCCCGACCGCCGGTATGGTCGAGCGCTTTGATGCGGCGGAAAAAGACTACAACCTCAACAAGTAATTCGCCGGGCGTTAGGCGCTCTACGAATTGAAAAAAGGCCCGCGTCCTACGGATGGCGGGCCTTTTTTTGCGCGTGTGTGTAGGGAGTTGCTGATTTATCGGGCGTGCGCTCTGCCGTGCAAAACAGTGGTGCAGAATCCACCGCCTACTCCTCGCAGAGAAACACCGGATGTTCGCTCCTGCCAATCAAAGTGCTTTTACCCTGACCCTCGACGGGGAGCCCAGTGAACTCAACGTCTTTGAGTTTCACGGTGCGGAAGCCATCAGCCAGCCGTATTGTTTTGACCTTGAACTGGTCAGTGAGCAGCCTGACCTCGACCTGGAAAGTTTGCTGCATCGCCAGGTTTTTCTGCGTTTCGATGAGCTCGGCCATGGCGTCCACGGCCTGGTCTATCGGGTGGCGCAGGGCGACTCCGGGCGGCGCCTGACGCGTTATCAGATCAAGCTCGTGCCGCAATTGGCCTACCTGGCCCACAGCAGTCACCAGCGCATTTTCCAGCATCAAACAGTGCCGCAGATTGTTACGCAGGTGCTGGTGGAGCAGGGGGTCCATGCCGATCAATTCGAATTTCACCTGAGCGGTGTTTACCCCGAGCGCGAGTATTGCGTGCAGTTTGCTGAAAGCGACTTGTCGTTCATTCAGCGGCTGTGTGCTGAGGAGGGGATTCACTATCACTTCCAGCACTCGCCTGAACGACACTTGCTGGTATTTGGCGATGATCAAACAGTATTCGCCCAGCCCAATCAGCCAACGCCCTACATGCCAGGCTCAGGGATGGTGGCGGATACACCCGCGATCAAGCGCTTTGCCGTGCAACTGGAAACCCGCACTACGGCGGTCAACCTGCGTGACTACGATTTCCGTAAACCTAGCCTGGTGCTGGAGAGTGACGTGGCCAGCGAACAGCTGCCACGTCTTGAGGCGCAGGGCTATCCCGGCCACTTTTGCGACCGGTCCCACGGCAAGTACCTCGCGCAACGGGGGTTGGAGCGCCACCGTAGCGACTATCGAATTGCCCGCGGCAGCGGTGATGAGCCGACATTGGTCAGCGGCCATTTCCTTACGTTGACCGGTCACCCGCGTGATCCATGGAATGACTTGTGGTTGGTGACTCACGTCACTCACGAAGGCAAGCAACCCCAGGTGTTGGAGGAGGCGGTGACCGAGGTCGCCGGTGGCGATTTTCGTCAGGGTTATCGCAACGAGTTTGTTGCTGCGCCGTGGGACGTGATTTTCCGACCGCCTTTGCCCGAGCAACCGCGGCCGACATTGGCGGGTTATCAAAACGCAGTGGTGACTGGCCCCGCCGACAGTGAAATCCACTGCGATGAATACGGGCGGGTCAAGGTGCAACTGGCCTGGGATCGAGCCGGGGAGCACAACGATCATTCCAGCTGCTGGCTGCGTGTCGCCAGCGGTTGGGCCCATGACCGCTATGGTGCGGTGCTTATTCCGCGAGTGGGTATGGAAGTGCTGGTGGGGTTCGTCAATGGTGATATGGACATGCCGCTGGTGGTGGGTTGCCTGCCCAACGCTGCGACATCGCTGCCCCTCGACCTGCCGGCCGACAAAACCCGCAGCATCTTGCGCAGTCGGAGCAGCCCCGGTGGCGGTGGCTACAACGAACTGCGCATCGAAGACCGCAAGGGCGCCGAGGAAATTTACCTGCGCGCCCAGCGAGATTGGACCCAGCACGTGCTGCATGACCAGCGGGTGGAGGTCGACAATCAACGTCGTATCAGGGTGGCGGGCGAGTCGCACCATGAGCTTCAAGGCGAAGAGCTGCGCATCACTCACGGCAATCGGCTCACCGAACTCAAGCAGGATGATCACCTGGTGATCGGCGGCTCGCAGCAGGTAAAGGCTGGGCTGACCATTCAGATCGGTGCAGGCCAAAGCGTTGTTATTGATGCGGGGGCCATCGTGACGATCCAGGCGGGAGGGCAGTCGATCACGTTGTCTGCGGGCGGTATTTTCAGCAGTGTGCCGATTCAGTTGGGAAGTGGTCCTGCTCCTGTGGCAGCGCCGTTGATGCCTGGAGTGAAGGAGAAGCTGTTGGCGGTTATCCCCGCGCCCCTGAGCCTGGTGCAGGTGGCTAGCCTCAAGCGTAGCGCTCCCTTTTGCGAAGAGTGTGAGCGCTGCAAGAGAGGGCAGTGCGATATCGCTCATTCAGCTCAGCCTTAAAAGGAAGTTATCCCCATGTCTGAACGGTTGATCCCCAGCGCTTGGCTTACACAATTCCCTCTGCTTCCCAATGAGCAGCTCTTCGTGGTGTTGGGCGCTGCCAGCGACGCCAATCCGCTTGCTGCCTGGCGAGCCACCTCAGCCGCATCGCTGCCCCAATCAATTTGGACAGGCACGGCTTACGCCGAATGGGAGGAGGTCATGCCTTACTTGGGCATCGTCGAACCTGACAGCGCCTTTCTTGAATGGGCTGCAACCACTGAAACAATGGATTGGGGGTGGCTGGCGGTATCTTCCAGTCCGTTAGACGTCGTCATCGCGCACCTCCAAAGTTTGACCAAGGTCTATCTGCCGGATGGCCAGGAAGTGTTTTTGCGATTCTGGGATGGCACCCAGTGTCTGCCGATGTTGCAGGGGCTAGGCGATGAGGCGGCAAAAGTATTGCCGGTGTTCCAGCGCTACTTGATCAACGGCCAGCCGCTGACGGTCGCGACGGGGCCTGCGACCGAGGCCAACACCAGCCCTTGGTGGCGAGTCCCCGCATCGCTCTTGGCACACCTGGCAGAGCAAGCACCGCAAACCTTGATCGACAACCTCTTGCAGTGGCTGCAAGAGCAGCGGCCCGACCTGTACACCGCCTTCACGTTGGCGACCTTGCAGCACAAGGTCGCTTATTTCGCTCGTCGGCCGGATTTCACCCATGGGGCGTTGGCCGAATATCTGGCCTTAGAGTTGAGTTGAGCCCAGCGCCTGTTGCAGGTCCTCGATCAAATCTTCAATCGCCTCGATGCCCACCGACAGGCGAATCATCTCCGGCTTCACGCCGGCCTTGGCCTGTTCCTGTTCGTTCATTTGTCGATGGGTAGTGGACGCGGGGTGGCAGGCCAGGGACTTGGCGTCGCCGATATTCACCAAGCGTTTGAAGATTTGCAGGGCGTCGTAGAAGCGCACACCTGCCGCGTACCCGCCCTTCAGGCCGAATGAAAGGATCGCCGAGGGTTTGCCTTGCAGGTATTTCTGCGCCAATGCGTGATGGGGGTGATCAGGCAGCCCCGCATAGCTGACCCATTCCACATCGGCATGGCCTTGGAGGAATTGCGCGACCTTGAGGGCATTTTCCGTATGGCGCTCCATGCGCAGGGCCAGGGTTTCCAGGCCCTGGAGCAGCAGGAAGGCGTTCATGGGCGCCAGTGCTGCGCCGGTGTTACGCAACGGTACGGTGCGCGCGCGAGCGATGAAGGCGGCGGGGCCGAACTTTTCGGTGTAGACCACGCCGTGGTAAGCCGGCTCGGGCTGGTTGAGGCCGGGGAATTTTTCCGGGTATTGGGTCCAGGGGAAGGTGCCGCTGTCGACGATCGCACCGCCCAGGGAGTTGCCATGGCCGCCGATGTATTTGGTCAGCGAGTGCACCACAATGTCGGCGCCGAACTGGATCGGCTTGCACAGGATCGGTGTGGCCACGGTGTTGTCCACCATCAGCGGCACGCCGCGGGCATGGGCGACCTCTGCCAGGGCTTCGATGTCGATGATATTGCCCGCCGGGTTGCCGATGCTTTCGCAATACACCAGCTTGGTGTTGTCGTCGATCAGTTCGGCAATGGCCGCGGCACTGTCGTCGCGGGCGAAGCGTACGTCGACGCCAAAGCTGGGCAGCAAGTGGGCGAACAGGGTGTAGGTGCCGCCGTAGAGCTGTGGCGTGGTGACGATATTGTCGCCGGCGCGAGTGAGGGTCTGGATCGCATAGTGAATGGCCGCGCTGCCGGCCGACACGGCCAGTGCCGCAATACCGCCTTCGAGGGCGGCGATGCGTTGCTCCAACACATCATTGGTGGGGTTCATGATGCGCGTGTAGATATTGCCGGGCACGTCGAGGTTGAACAGGTCGGCACCGTGCTGGGCGTTATCGAATTCGAAAGCGACGTTCTGGTAGATCGGCACGGCCACGGCTTTGGTGGTCGGGTCCGACTTGAAGGCGTGGTGCAGTGCGATGGTGGCGTCTTTCATGATTGTTATTGACCTCCCTGGTTGGTGGATGGCCACAATAAATCCGCCTTGGCGCCAGCATTTAGATTTTTTTCAGTCCCCGTCCTGCTTTTACGACATAAGCACCGCCCGGCATGCAGCCCTGCACCTTTGCGCCCGTAGAAGGTAAACTTCGCCCCCTGCGCAGGAGCAACCATGAATTATCGTCACGCCTTTCACGCCGGCAACCACGCCGATGTCTTCAAACACCTGACCTTGACCCGCCTCATCGCCCTGATGTCGCGCAAGGAGCAGCCGTTCGCCTACCTCGACACCCACGCAGGGATTGGTCTGTACGACCTGCAAGGCGACCAGGCCAATCGCACGGGTGAGTATCTGGAAGGCATCGCGCGCCTATGGGGCGAAAGCGACCTGCCGCCGCTGACTGCCGATTACATGCGCGTGCTGCACGAGATGAATCCTGACGGTCAGTTACGCTACTACCCTGGCTCGCCGGAATTGGCGCGGCGCCTCACGCGCCCACAGGACCGCGTGTTGCTCAATGAAAAGCACCCGGAGGACGGCGTGCTGCTCAAAGACAATATGAAGGGTGATCGCCGCGTCAAAGTGCACTTAGGCGAAGGCTGGCATGTGCCGCGTGCCTTGCTGCCGGTGCCGGAAAAACGCGCGCTGATGCTGATCGACCCGCCGTTTGAAAAGCTCGACGAGATGCAACGCTGCGCCGCCTCCCTCAAGGAAGCCGTCAGCCGCATGCGCCAAACCGTCGCGGCGATCTGGTACCCGGTGAAGGATCAACGCATGCTGCGTCGCTTCTACCAGGACCTGGCCGGCACCGGTGCGCCGAAGTTGCTGCGTGTGGAATTGCTGGTGCATCCGCTGGACACGCCCAACACCTTGACGGGCTCGGGCCTGGCGATTGCCAACCCGCCTTGGGGTCTGGAAGAGGAGTTGCGTGAACTGCTGCCGTGGCTGTCCAAGAAGCTTGGCCAGACCCAGGGTGGGTGGCAGATGGATTGGCTTATTGCCGAATAATCCTCGGCGCTGATCAAGTGTGGGAGGGGGCTTGCCTCCGATAGCGGTGGGTCAGCTACAGATGTACTGACTGACATTCAGCTATCGGGGGCAAGCCCCCTCCCACATTTTGATCTACGTCGGCTTTAGATCGGGCAGGTCACGCCGGTACCGCCGATCCCACAGTAGCCCTGCGGGTTCTTCGCCAAGTACTGCTGGTGATACGCCTCGGCGAAGTACACCGTTGGGGCTTCTTCGATTTCCGTGGTGATAGCACCCAGGCCGGATTTGGTCAGCTCTTGCTGATAAGTCTCGGCACTGGCCTTCGCCGCCGCCAATTGCTCAGGCGTGGTCGCATAGACCACCGAACGGTACTGGCTGCCGATATCGTTGCCCTGGCGCATGCCCTGAGTTGGGTTGTGCAATTCCCAGAACATCTTCAACAGGTCTTCGTATTTCACTTTGGCCTGGTCATAAACCACCAGCACCACTTCACTGTGACCGGTCAGGCCGGAGCAAACTTCTTCGTAAGTCGGGTTCGGCGTGTAGCCGCCCGCGTAGCCGACCACGGTGCTGACCACGCCATCGAGCTGCCAGAACCTGCGCTCCGCACCCCAAAAGCAGCCCAGGCCGAAGATGGCAAAACCCACGTCATCGACGAACGGGCCGAGCAGTGGGTTGCCGTTGACGAAGTGCGTCTCCGGCAGGTTCATCGGGGTTTCACGACCAGGCAACGCTTGTTCTTGAGTAGGCAACACGTTTTTGTTCACCAGAATTTCCGAGCGCAAGACCATGATCAGTCCTCTCAGTCAGATTGAGTAAGGTAAGAATTCAGACAGCCAGTGTGCCCGAGTGTTACCGCGCTGTCAGGCGATTGGCCCGCGCGGGTAGCGTTTGAGCTTCTCAAGCAGCTCTGCGCCGGGGATTGGCCGGTCGAACAGGTAGCCCTGGCCCACGTCGCAGCGATGCCGACGCAGGAACGCCAGTTGCTCGGCGGTCTCGATGCCTTCGGCCACGACCTTGAGCTTGAGGTTGTGAGCCATGGCGATCACGGCCGAGGTGATTTCCATGTCGTCCTGGTTGTCCGGAATTTCATGGATAAAGCTGCGATCGATCTTAATGATGTCGATGGGGAATTTTTTCAGGTAGCTCAGCGACGAGTAACCGGTACCGAAGTCGTCCATGGCCAGGGTCAGGCCAAAACTCTTCAACTGATCCAGTTGCAGGCGCGTGTCTTCAGTGGCTTCCAGCAGCAGGCCTTCGGTCAGCTCCAGCTCCAGCAGGTTGGCCGGCAGCTCTTCTTCCTTGAGGATTGTGGCAATCGAGGCCACCAGGTCCGGGTCGGAGAACTGCTTGGGTGACAGGTTGATCGCCACCTGCAGGTTGCCCATGCCGGCGGCGCTCAGTTGCTTGCTCATGCGGCAGGCCTGGCGGGCGATCCATTTGCCGATGGGAATAATCAGACCCGTCTCTTCGGCCACGCTGATGAACTGATCGGGACGGATCATGCCCTTTTCCGGATGATTCCAGCGCAGCAGCGCTTCCATGCCCAGCAACCGGCCGCTGCGCAGGCACAGCTTGGGCTGGTAGAACACGTCCAGTTCGTTCTGGGTCAGGGCGCGCCGCAGGTTATTTTCCACGAACAGCTTGTAGCTGGCCTCGGCGTTCAGCGCCTCTGTAAACACCTGAACTTGGTGTTTGCCGTTGGCCTTGGCCTTGTGCAGGGCCAGGCCGGCGTTGCGCATCAGGGTCTGCGGGTCGCGCCCGTGCAGCGGCGCGCAGGCCAGGCCCACGGAACCGGTGACGCTGATCAATTGGTTGTCGACGAACATCGGTTTGTCGAGCGTCGCCAGCAATTGGCTGGCGACCTGCTGGCCGCTTTCCAGGTCGGTGTCGTCCAGCAACACCGCAAATTCGTTACTGGCAAAGCGCGCCAGGCTGCCGCTGGCACTCAGGCTGTTGCGCAGGCGGCGGGCCAGGCTGATCAACAGCTTGTCGCCGGTCTGGTGGCCAAGGCTGTCGTTGATGCGTTTGAAGTTGTCGATGTCTACCAGCAACAGGCTGATCGGGCTATCGCTGTCGCGTGCAAAGCGTTCATCGAGGTTGCGGATAAACGCCGGGCGGTTGCCCAGGTTGGTCAGGTTGTCGGTATACGCCAGACGCTCGATGCGCTGCTGGGCGAGCTTGGTCTGGGTGATGTCTTCGTAGATGCCGATGTAGTGCGTCAGCTCACGGTTGTCGCCATACACCTTGGAAATCGACAACTGGCCCCAATAGGGTTCGAGGTTCTTGCGCCGGCTCTTGAACTCGCCCTGCCAGCTGTTGCTCTTGGCCAGGCTCGATGGGGCGTCGAACAGCAATTCGCTGAGGTTTTCCAGGGCGGGCAATTGCGCCAGGCGGTGGCCGTGGACTTCTTCGGCGCTGTACTGGGTGATCGCGGTGAAGCTGGGGTTGACGTACTCCACCACGCCGTCGCAATTGACCAGCAGAAAGGCGTTGGCGCTTTGCTCCACCGCACGCTGGAACAAATGCAGGGCGCTGGTGGCAGTACGGCGGTTGTGGTTGTTGATCACTTGCGCGAACTGGTCAGCGAGCTCGCCGGCGAACGCTATCTCGTCAGCCTGCCAGTCACGCGGGCTGCCGCACTGCTCCAGGCACAATACGCCGACCACTTGGCCGTCGACGCGGATGCTCGCATCGAGCATGGCGTGGATGTCTCTGTTGCGTAGATTCTCGGCCATTTCGCGGGTGCGCGGATCGCGCATGGCGTTGGTGGCGTCGATGGCGCGGCTGCTTTGCAAGGCTTCCAGATAATCCGGGAAGCGGCTGGCATCGATGGGTTCGGGCAGATGGTGCTGTTGGTTGTCGCGGTGGTAAGCCGAGATTGGCACCAGGCGCTGGTCTTCGAGGTTCCAGATGCTGGCGCAGTCGATCTGGTAGATATCGCAGGCGCTGCGCGTGATCAGCTCGGCGGCTTCCTGAAGCGAATTGTTGGCGGTGTAGCGCTGGCGGGCCAGCAACAGGATCAGTTCCTGCTGGGCGCGCACTCGCTCCAGGTGCTGCAATTGCTCCTGCTGGGCGCGCTGGTTCAGCTCCAGGGCGATTTGCAGGCGGCTGTTCTGGCTTTCCAGATCCTCGGTCGGGACGGGTAAGGGAAGCTCGCTGAACAGACCATCAACCACCATCAGGTAGCCGCGCAGCAGATGGCGATTGTGTTGTTTGTAGGCTTCGCCCATTTCCAGCAGGCTCAGAGGGCCGTCACTGGTGTGCAGGGTGTAGCGCACCAGGTAATGAGGGCTCTGGGTCAATTGCTGCTGGATGATGTCGTGTAGTTGATAGCGGGCCTGGGGTTCCATCAGGCTGGCGTAGGGCGTGCCGAGCAGGGCACACAACTCGACCGCTGGCAGGCCGAATTGGCGCTCGCAATTGGGGTCAAGGTACAGGAGAGCCCAGCTTGCCTCATTAAGCCGCTCGAAACGCAGCATACCGAGGCGCGAAGGCACCGGTAACTGCGTCACTACCTCGGCCGCCATACGGGCGACATCGGGTTGGCTTTTCATGGGGAGACTCACTTCAAAAAACGCGCACGGCGCAGGGCTCACGCCCTCTTTTTTTGTTGCCTGTGGCAAGGTTGCATCATGCGGCACAGACTGACAAGAGAGGATGAAGGCTAAGTGCTATAAGGGGGTTATCGGCCGGGCGAGGGATTTCTTCAATCGAGATGACAGAAGGTGTACAAACCTGTTCTGTCTGTATCGAAAAGCAAAAAAAGCCCCGCCAAATTGACGGGGTTGAGGTACGAGCGTGGCGCTCGGAAATCGGTGCAACCAAGTCTCCCCGGTGAAGGGGAGACCTGATCTGGCTTACAGCAAGATGGTGCGGATGTCGTTCAGCAGCTGGCTCAGACGCTGGGTAAAGCGTGCAGCGGCCGCGCCGTTGATCACACGGTGATCGTAGGACAGCGACAGTGGCAGCATCAGCTTCGGCTGGAACGCTTTACCGTCCCAGACCGGCTGGATGGTTGCCTTGGAAACACCCAGGATCGCCACTTCCGGCGCGTTGACGATTGGCGTGAAGCCAGTGCCGCCAATGTGACCGAGGCTGGAGATCGTGAAGCAGGCGCCTTGCATGTCGTCTGCGGTCAGCTTCTTGTCGCGGGCCTTGGCAGCCAACGCAGCCGCTTCGGCAGCGAGTTGCAGCAGGCTCTTCTGGTCGACGTTCTTGATGACCGGTACCAGCAGGCCGTCAGGGGTGTCTACAGCGAAGCCCACGTTGACGTATTTCTTGCGAATGATCGCTTTGCCGCTTGGCGCCAGTGAGCTGTTGAAGTCCGGCAGCTCCTTGAGCAGGTGTGCACACGCCTTGAGCAGCAGTGGCAGCACGGTCAGTTTCACGCCAGCCTTCTCGGCCACGGCTTTCTGCGCAACGCGGAAAGCTTCCAGGTCGGTGATGTCGGCCTGGTCGAACTGGGTAACGTGCGGAATGTTCAGCCAGCTGCGGTGCAGGCTCGACGCGCCGATTTGCATCAGGCGAGTCATTGGCACTTCTTCGGTCTCGCCGAAGCGGCTGAAGTCCACGACCGGGATCGGTGGAATGCCTGAGCCGCCGGTAGCAGCGCCGGCAGCCGGAGCTTCCTTGGCTTTCTGCATCATGGCTTTGACGTAAACCTGCACATCTTCCTTCAGCACGCGGCCATGTGGGCCAGTGGCCGACACAGCGTTCAGCTCGACGCCGAATTCACGGGCCAGTTGGCGTACCGCCGGGCCAGCGTGAACCTTGGCACCGCTTGGCGCAGGTGCAGCAGCAGCTGGAGCAGGTGCGGCCTCGGCTTTTGCAGCAGGTGCGGGTGCAGCGGCCGGTGCAGCTTCAGCTTTGGCAGCAGCCGGAGCGGCGGGGGCTGGAGCGGCAGCCGGTGCGGCGCCTTGTACTTTCAGCTTGAGGATGAAGTCACCGGTGCCGACTTCGTCTTCCAGCTTGACTGCGATGCTTTCCACCACGCCGGCAGCCGGCGAAGGAATTTCCATGGAAGCCTTGTCGGATTCCAGGGTGATCAGGGATTGGTCGGCTTCGACGGTGTCGCCAACCTTGACCAACAGCTCGATGATCTTGGCCTTGCCCGACGAACCGATGTCCGGAACATGAATGTCCTGAACAGAGGCGGCGGCCGGTGCAGCAGCCGGGGCCGCAGGGGCCTCGGCTGCAGCGGCAGGCTTTTCAGCGGCAGGCGCTGGTGCAGCAGCGGCAGCAGGAGCCGCCGCAGGTGCAGCATCAGCGGCACCTTCGATTTCCAGCTCCAGCAGTTCGTCGCCTTCTTTCAGGCGGTCGCCCAGCTTCACTTTCAGGCTCTTGACCACGCCGGCCTTGGGAGCAGGGATTTCCATGCTCGCCTTGTCCGACTCCAGGGTCAGGATGCTCTGGTCGGCTTCGACTTTGTCGCCGACCTTCACAAACAGCTCGATTACTTCACCTTCACCGCTGCCGATGTCAGGTACGCGAATGAGTTCGCTCACAAAAAATCTCCTCAGCAGTCCAGTGGGTTGCGTTTTTCCGGGTTGATCCCGAACTTGACGATAGCGTCAGCCACCACCTTAGGTTCGATCTCACCACGGTCAGCCAAGGCTTCCAGGGCTGCCAACACCACGAAGTGACGGTCGACTTCGAAGAAGTGACGCAGCTTCTTACGGCTGTCACTGCGGCCGAAACCGTCGGTACCCAGGACTTTGAATTCCTTGGATGGGACCCACTGGCGAATTTGTTCAGCGAACAGCTTCATGTAGTCGGTAGAGGCAATGACTGGACCTTTACGGCCGGCCAGGCACTCTTCGACGTAGCTCTTCGCGGGTTTCTGACCAGGATGCAGGCGGTTGCTGCGCTCTACGGCCAGGCCGTCGCGACGCAGTTCGTTGAAGCTGGTAACGCTCCACACGTCGGCGCCGACGTTGAATTCGTCACGCAGGATCTTCGCTGCTTCACGCACTTCACGCAGGATGGTGCCGGAGCCCATCAGCTGTACGTGGTGCGCTGCTTCCTTGGTGTCTTCTTCGAGCAGGTACATGCCCTTGATGATGCCTTCCTCGACACCGGCCGGCATGGCTGGCTGCTGGTAGGACTCGTTCATCACGGTGATGTAGTAGAAAACGTCCTGCTGCTCTTCGGTCATCTTCTTCATGCCGTCCTGGATGATCACCGCCAGCTCATAGCCGTAGGTTGGATCAAAGGTGCGGCAGTTCGGGATGGTGGCAGCCAGGATGTGGCTGTGACCGTCTTCGTGTTGCAGGCCTTCGCCGTTCAGCGTGGTCCGGCCGGCGGTGCCGCCGATCAGGAAACCACGGGTACGGCTGTCGCCTGCTGCCCAAGCCAGGTCGCCGATACGCTGGAAGCCGAACATCGAGTAGAAGATGTAGAACGGCAGCATCGGCTGGTTGTGGCTGGAGTACGAAGTACCGGCAGCGATGAAGGAGCTCATGGCGCCCGCTTCGTTGATGCCTTCTTCGAGGATCTGGCCCTTCTTGTCTTCCTTGTAGAACATCACCTGGTCTTTATCGACTGGCTCATAGAGCTGGCCGACGGAGGAGTAGATGCCCAACTGACGGAACATGCCTTCCATACCGAAGGTACGGGCTTCGTCCGGGATAATCGGAACGATGCGTGGACCGATTTCCTTGTCCTTGACCAACTGCGCGAGGATCCGCACGAAGGCCATGGTGGTGGAAATCTCACGGTCGCCCGAACCGTCCAGGATGGCCTTGAGGGTGCTCAGGTCCGGGGTCGGTACGGAGAAACTGTTGGCGCGGCGCTGTGGTACGAAACCGCCCAGTGCAGTGCGGCGCTCGCTCAGGTAGCGGGCTTCGGCGCTGTTTGGCTCTGGCTTGAAGAACGGCAGGTTTTCCAGCTCTTCGTCCTTGACCGGGATGTCGAAGCGGTCGCGGAACAACTTCAGGCTGTCGACGTCGACTTTCTTGGTGTTGTGCGCAGTGTTCTTCGCTTCGCCAGCACCGGTGCCATAACCCTTGATGGTCTTGGCCAGGATGACGGTTGGTTGTTCTTTGTGGTTGACCGCTTCGTGGTACGCCGCGTAGACCTTGTACGGGTCGTGGCCGCCACGGTTGAGTTTCCAGATCTCGTCGTCGGACAGGTCTGCAACCATTGCCTTGAGTTCAGGCGTGTTGAAGAAGTGTTCACGTACGAACGCGCCGTCTTTGGCTTTGTAGTTCTGGTACTCGCCGTCGATGACTTCGTCCATGCGACGTTGCAGGATACCGTCAACGTCCTTGGCCAGCAGTGGGTCCCAGAAACGGCCCCAGATGACTTTGGTCACGTTCCACTGAGCACCGCGGAACACGCCTTCGAGTTCCTGGATGATCTTGCCGTTGCCGCGAACCGGGCCGTCGAGGCGCTGCAGGTTGCAGTTGATGACGAAGATCAGGTTGTCCAGCTTCTCGCGGCCGGCCAGGGAGATGGCGCCCAGGGATTCCGGCTCGTCGCACTCGCCGTCGCCCAGGAAGCACCAGACTTTCTGCTTGCCTTCAGGGATGAAGCCACGGGCTTCCAGGTACTTCATGAAACGTGCCTGGTAGATCGCTTGAATTGGACCCAGACCCATGGAAACGGTCGGGAACTGCCAGAAATCAGGCATCAGCCAAGGGTGCGGGTAGGACGACAAGCCGCCACCGTCGACTTCCTGGCGGAAGTTGTTCATCTGGTCTTCGGTGATACGACCTTCCATGAACGCGCGAGCATAAACGCCTGGCGAAGTGTGACCCTGGAAGTAGATCAGGTCGCCGCCGTGTTCGTCGGTCGGGGCCTGGAAGAAGTAGTTGAAGCCGATGTCATACAGGGTTGCGCTGGAAGCGAAGCTGGAGATGTGACCGCCCAGGTCCGAATCTTTCAAGTTCGTGCGCATTACCATCGCCATGGCGTTCCAACGTACCAGCGAGCGAATGCGGCGTTCCATGAACAGGTCGCCAGGCATGCGTGCTTCGTGGGTAACGGGGATGGTGTTGCGGTATGGCGTGGTGATGGCGTAGGGCAGTTGCGAGCCGCTGCGGGTCGCGAGTTCGCCCATACGGGTCATCAGGTAGTGAGCACGGTCTTCGCCTTCTTTGTCGAGAACCGATTCCAGGGCGTCCAGCCATTCCTGGGTTTCGACGGGATCGAGGTCTTGCATGGCTTGCTCCAGGGCGGAAAGGCTACCAGAATCGGTTGCCTGAAGTTTGCGACTGGCCTTGTGGGCAGACGACATAAATTCTTGGATGGCCGAAGGTTGCTTCGGCGTCCTGTAGTTTTACTACAAATCGTCGGCCATTTCAGCCTTTCGAATGTATATACGAGTAGTAAAACTACACAAGACCGAGCGTATGGCTCGGTCTGGCTGGTGAGCATAATCGTTATTGTTGATCTTTTGCGAACAAGAAAAGGTAGAAGTTTAATGTTGTCTGCCAAAAACTATCAATTTTCAGCTATTTATAACCTTTGTTCGACAGTCCTTCATCGAGCGTGCTTCTTGCGTTCGCAGCAACAAGCCCATTACGCGCCGATCAAGGATAGACCATGAGCCTTCCAATGCTGGCCGAATTGCCGGCCATTCTCCTCCCAATTGCCCAGCGGGCCGAGCAGTCATTTCGTGACGCAGTGGCCGCGCTGGACGACGATCATGGACTTTGTACGTGGACGCCGCAACGCTGGGCCGACTTCACCCGGGTGTGCGCCGCCAGTGATTTCGTCATTGAACAGAGTGTTCGTGACCCTTTGATGTTGCTGGAGCTGGTGGCCTGGGGCGAGCTGGACCGCGGCTTTGCGCCGGGCGAGCTGTGCGGGCAAATTGCAGGCGCTGTGCAACAGGCCGAAACCGAAGACGAACTGGGCCGCGTATTGCGTCGCCAGCGCACGCGCCAGCAAGTACGGATTATTTGGCGCGACCTGACCCGTCAGGCTGATCTGGTGCAGACCTGTCGAGATCTGTCCGACATGGCTGACGCCTGCATCGACCAAGCCTACCAATGGCTGTACCAACGCCACTGCGTGCAGTTCGGCACGCCCACCGGCCGGCGCAGCGGCGAGCCGCAGCACATGGTCATCCTTGGCATGGGCAAGCTCGGCGCGGTGGAGCTGAACCTCTCGTCGGATATCGACCTGATCTTCGCCTACCCCGAAGGCGGCGAAACAGTGGGCGTGAAGCGTTCACTGGATAACCAGGAGTTCTTCATTCGCCTTGGTCAAAAACTGATCAAGGCCCTCGACCCCATGACCGTCGACGGTTTTGTGTTCCGCGTTGATATGCGCCTGCGTCCCTACGGTTCGGCCGGAGCGCTGGTGCTCAGCTTCAATGCGCTGGAGCAGTACTACCAGGATCAGGGCCGCGACTGGGAACGCTACGCCATGATCAAGGCGCGCGTAGTGGCAGGCGACCAGGTGGCCGGTGCGCAATTGCTCGATATGCTGCGACCGTTTGTGTACCGCCGCTACCTGGACTTCTCCGCCATCGAAGCGCTGCGCACCATGAAGCAGTTGATCCAGCAGGAAGTGCGGCGCAAAGGCATGGCCGACAATATCAAGCTCGGCTCGGGCGGTATCCGCGAGGTGGAATTCATCGCTCAGGCCTTCCAGTTGATTCACGGCGGTCGCGACCTCAGCCTGCAACAACGCCCGCTGCTCAAAGTGCTCGGTACCCTGGAGGGCCAGGGTTACCTGCCGCCGGCGGTGATCGCCGAGTTGCGCAATGGCTACGAGTTCCTGCGCTACACCGAGCATGCCATCCAGGCAATAGCTGACCGCCAGACCCAAATGCTTCCGAGCACTCCGGAAGATCAGGCGCGCATTGCCTTTATGCTGGGCTTTGCCGACTGGTCCGCGTTCCATGAGCGCCTGATGCACTGGCGTGGCCGGGTGGACTGGCACTTCCGCCAAGTGATTGCCGACCCCGATGAAGAAGAGGGCGAAGAAAGCGAGTTGGTAGTGGGCGGTGAGTGGTTGCCGCTCTGGGAAGAGTCCCAGGATGAAGACGCCGCCTGCCGCCAATTGACCGAAGGTGGCTTCACTGACGCGCCCAGGGCGCTCAAGGCTCTGGCTGGTTTGCGCGGCAGCCCGCAGTTACGTGCGATGCAGCGCCTCGGTCGCGAACGGCTGGATGCGTTTATCCCGCGCCTGTTGGCCCAGGCGGTCGAACACGCCAACCCGGACCTGGTGTTGGAGCGCGTGCTGCCGCTGGTGGAGGCCGTCGCCCGTCGCTCCGCTTACCTGGTGCTGCTCACGGAAAACCCCGACGCCCTGCGCCGCCTGTTGACCCTGTGCGCCGCCAGCCCGTGGATTGCTGAGCAGATCACCCGTTTCCCGCTGTTGCTGGACGAGTTGCTCAACGAAGGCCGCCTGTTCAAGCCGCCGCTGGCGCCGGAGTTGGCCGCCGAATTGCGCGAGCGCCTTACGCGTATCCCCGAGGACGACCTTGAGCAGCAGATGGAAGCGCTGCGTCACTTCAAGCTCGCCCACCGCCTACGCGTGGCCGCTTCGGAAATCGCCGGCAGCCTGCCGTTGATGAAAGTCAGCGACTACCTGACCTGGCTCGCCGAAGCCATCCTCGAACAAGTGCTGGCCCTGGCCTGGCGCCAGACCGTGGCGCGCCACGGCTCGCCGCAGCGTCTGGACGGCACCCTGTGCGATCCTGGGTTCATTATTGTCGGTTATGGGAAAGTCGGCGGGATCGAACTGGGGCATGGTTCGGACCTGGATCTGGTGTTTATCCATGATGGCGATCCGCAGGCCGAAACCGATGGCGCCAAGCCGATTGACGGCGCGCAGTTCTTCACGCGCCTGGGCCAGCGCATCATTCACCTGCTGACCACCCAGACCAACTCCGGTCAGTTGTACGAAGTGGATATGCGCCTGCGACCTTCCGGTGCGTCCGGTTTGCTGGTCAGTTCGCTGGGTGCATTTGATCGCTATCAACAAAATGAAGCGTGGACCTGGGAGCATCAGGCCCTGATCCGCGCGCGGGTGCTGGTTGGCAGTCAGGATGTGGGCCGTGCGTTCGAGCAGGTACGGGCTAAAGTGTTGGGGCGTGAGCGGGATCTGGCGAAACTGCGCCAGGAGGTCAGCGAGATGCGCACCAAGATGCGTGACAACCTGGGCACCAAGGCCACCACAGCCGGTACCGGCGCCAATGCCTTCGACGCCGCGGCCGTGTTCGACCTCAAGCAGGACGCCGGAGGTATCGTCGATATTGAATTTATGGTGCAATACGCGGCTTTGGCGTGGTCTGCCCAGCACCCATCGTTGCTGCGCTACACCGACAATATCCGCATTCTGGAAGGCCTGGAGCAGGTGGGGTTGATGCCCGCCGCCGATGCCCACCTGCTGCGCGAGGTGTATAAGGCCTACCGTTCCGCTGCGCATCGCCAGGCCTTGCAAAACGAGGCCGGTACGGTGGCGGGGGATCAGTTCGCCGACGAACGGCGACAGGTGATGCGCATCTGGCAGGAGCTGGGGTTGAGCTGAAACACTATTAGGGCGGGGAGGCATAAGCCTCCCCGCATCGTTTGTGGAAACTACATGAATATTCTGATCGTTGGGCCCAGTTGGGTCGGTGACATGGTGATGGCACAGACACTGTTCCAGTGCTTGCGCCAGCGCCACCCAGACTGCCAGATCGACGTGCTCGCTCCTGAGTGGAGCCGGCCGATCCTTGAGCGCATGCCCGAAGTGCGCAACGCCTTGAGCTTCCCGCTCGGCCACGGCGCCCTGGAGCTGGCAACCCGCCGTCGCATCGGCAAATCCCTGGCCGGCCAGTATGACCAGGCGATCCTGTTGCCCAACTCGCTGAAGTCGGCGCTGGTGCCGTTTTTTGCTGGCATCCCCAAGCGCACCGGCTGGCGCGGCGAGTTTCGCTACGTATTGCTTAACGATGTGCGCACGTTGGATAAGGCGCGCTATCCGCTGATGATCGAACGCTTCATGGCGTTGGCATATGAGCCAGGCGCGGAGCTGCCCAAGCCGTACCCGCGCCCGAGCCTGCAGATCGACCCAGTAACCCGCGACGCCGCCCTGGCCAAGTTCGGCCTGACGCTGGATCGCCCGGTGCTTGCCCTGTGCCCTGGCGCCGAGTTTGGCGAGTCCAAGCGCTGGCCGGCGGAGCACTACGCCAAAGTCGCCGAGATGAAGATTCGCGAAGGCTGGCAGGTGTGGTTGTTCGGCTCGAAAAAAGATCATCCGGTGGGTGAAGAGATTCGCCAGCGCCTGATTCCTGGCCTGCGCGAAGAGTCGGTGAACCTGAGTGGCGACACATCGCTGGCCGAGGCGATTGACCTGCTGTCTTGCGCGGATTCGGTGGTGTCCAACGACTCCGGCCTGATGCACGTGGCTGCAGCGCTGAACCGCCCATTGGTGGCCGTGTACGGTTCGACGTCTCCAGGGTTTACCCCGCCCCTGGCCGACAAGGTTGAAGTGGTGCGCCTGGGCCTTGAATGCAGCCCTTGCTTTGACCGTACTTGCCGTTTCGGCCACTACAACTGCATGCGCCAGTTGCTGCCACAGCCGGTGAACGAGGCTTTGCAGCGGTTGCAGGGCACTGCGGTCGAGGTTCACTGAGTTGCGGGTACTGGTAATCAAGACCTCATCCCTGGGCGACGTGATTCATGCGTTGCCGGCACTCACCGACGCGGCGCGCGCGATCCCCGGCATTCAATTCGACTGGGTGGTGGAAGAAGGCTTCGCCGAGATCCCGACCTGGCACCCGGCCGTAGACAAAGTGATCCCGGTGGCGATCCGCCGCTGGCGCAAGAACCTCTGGCAGACCATCAAAAGCGGCGAGTGGCGGCGTTTCAAGCAGCAGATCCAGTCGACCAAATACGACCTGGTGATCGACGCCCAAGGCCTGCTCAAAAGTGCTTGGTTGACCCGCTATGTGCGTGCTCCGGTAGCGGGCTTCGATAAGAACTCCGCCCGTGAACCCATTGCGGCGCGCTTCTACTCGCGACGCTTGGCCGTGGCCCGTGGGCAACACGCGGTGGAGCGTCTGCGCCAGCTGTTCGCCGTGGCGCTGGGTTATGACTTACCCAAAGGCTTGGGCGACTACGGCCTGAGCACCGAAAAACTGCTCGGCCTGCCGCCGAAAAAACCGTTTGTGCTGCTGTTGCACGGCACCACCTGGGACACTAAACACTGGCCCGAAGCCTATTGGCGCGAGCTGGCTGAGCGCATGGGCCGCTTGGGTGTGGACGTGAAATTACCTTGGGGCAATGCCGCCGAAAAAGCCCGCGCCGAACGCCTGGCCCAAGGCCTGGGCAACGCCGAAGTGCTGCCCAAACTCAACCTGGCCGGCGTCGCTCGGGTATTGGCTGGCGCCCGTGCCTGCGTCGCGGTGGACACCGGTCTCGGCCACTTGGCTGCCGCGTTGGACGTGCCGACCATTTCCCTGTTCGGCCCCACCAACCCCGGCCTGACCGGCGCTTACGGCAAGGGCCAGATTCACTTGGGCAGCGACTGGTCGTGCGCACCGTGTCTGCAAAAGCAATGTACCTATCAACCCACGGCCGACGACCTGCGTCGGTTCGACATCAAGCGCGAGTCGCCCCTGTGCTTCACGCGCCTGAACCCTGAGCGTGTGGCAAGCCGGCTGAGCACGTTGTTATTGGCTGAGGAGCTGCACTGATGCAACTGGCTTTTGTTCTGTACAAATACTTCCCCTTCGGTGGCCTGCAGCGCGACTTCATGCGCATCGCCCTGGAGTGCCAGCAGCGCGGCCATCAGATTCGTGTCTACACGCTGATCTGGGAAGGCGACATCCCGCCCGGCTTCGAAGTGCTGGTGGCGCCAGTCAAAGCGTTCTTCAACCATAAGCGCAACGAGAAGCTCAGTGCGTGGATGGAGGCCGACCTCGCCAAGCGCCCGGTGGACCGCCTGATCGGCTTTAACAAGATGCCAGGCCTGGACGTGTACTACGCCGCCGATGGCTGCTTTGAAGACAAGGCGCAAAACCTGCGCCATTCGCTGTACCGCAGCTTTGGCCGCTACAAGCACTTTGCCGAATACGAGCGTGCGGTGTTCGCCAAGGACGCCAAGACTGAAGTCCTGATGATCTCCGAGGTGCAGCAGCCGCTGTTCATCAAGCATTACGACACCCCGCTGGAACGCTTCCATCTGCTGCCGCCGGGCATTGCCCAGGACCGTCGCGCGCCGCCGAACGCGGCTGAAATCCGCGAAGGTTTCCGCAAGGAATTCAACCTCGGCGATGACGACCTGCTGCTGGTGCAGATCGGCTCTGGATTCAAGACCAAGGGCGTCGACCGCAGCCTGAAAGCCTTGGCCGCGTTGCCCTCTGAACTGAAAAAACGTACGCGCCTGTTTGTAATCGGCCAGGACGACCCCAAAGTATTCCAACTGCAAAGCGCCACTCTTGGGCTGGGCGACAACGTGCAGTTCCTCAAGGGGCGCAGCGATATCCCGCGTTTCCTGCTGGGCGCAGACCTGCTGATCCATCCGGCGTACAACGAAAACACCGGCACCGTGTTGCTCGAAGCCCTGGTGGCTGGGTTGCCGGTGTTGGTTTCCGCCGTGTGTGGCTATGCGCACTACATCGCCGAAGCCGACAGTGGGCTGGTGCTGGACGAGCCCTTTGAACAGGCTCAGTTGAACCAGTACCTGGCGCAAATGTTGACCGATTCTGCACAGCGCGCGGCCTGGGGCCGCAATGGGTTGGCCTTCGCCGAGACGGCCGACCTCTACAGCATGCCGCAGCACGCTGCGGATGTGATTCTGGCGGAGCCAAAACGATGAAGTTGATTCTTGCCGAACCGTTCAAGACGTTATGGGCCGGGCGTGATGCTTTCGCCGAAGTCGAGAAACTGCAAGGCCAGGTATTCCGTGAACTGGCAGCGCGTCGCACGCTGCGCACCGAGGTGGATGGCCGCCCGTATTTCGTGAAGATTCATCGCGGTATTGGCTGGGCAGAAATCTTCAAGAACCTGATCACCGCCAAGTTGCCGGTACTGGGCGCCGGTCTGGAATGGGATGCCATTCACCGCTTGCAGGAGATCGGCGTACCGACCATGACCGGCGTGGCCTTCGGCGAAAAAGGCAGCAACCCGGCGGACCAACACTCGTTCATCATCACCGAAGAACTGGCGCCGACCCTCAGCCTTGAAGACGTGACCCTCAACTGGGCCGCCGAGCCGCCCGCACCTGCCTTGCGTCATGCCCTCACCGCAGAGCTGGCGCGCATGGTCGGCGACATGCACCGGGGCGGCGTAAACCATCGCGACTGCTACCTGTGCCACTTCCTGCTGGACACGTCCAAGCCGATCGACGCGCGTGACATCAAACTCTCGGTGATCGACCTGCACCGCGCCCAAATGCGGGCCCATTTGCCGCTGCGCTGGCGCGACAAGGACCTGTCGGCACTGTATTACTCAGCGCTGGACATCGGCCTGACCCGTCGCGACAAACTGCGCTTCCTCAAGGGCTATTTCCGCCAGCCGCTGCGCCAGATCCTGACCGAGCAATCGGCGTCCCTGAGCCTGATGCAGCGCAAGGCCGACAAGCTGTACGCACGCAAGCAACGCTACGGGGATGCGATCTGATGGCGGGTTGGAACCTGGAACCTGCTTATGCCGCCCTGGCGGATGATTTTGGAAGCCTCGACGCGGTGTTCGCCCTGCAAGGCGAGCGGCTGACCCGCGATCCGTTATCGGAAGTGATCCGGGTGCAGCGCGGCGGGGTCAATTACTACGTCAAGCGCTACACCGGCGCCGGCAAGGGCCTGCGGCGTTATCTGGGCAAGCCGCGGGTAAAGTCCGAATGGCAGAACCTCAAGCGCTTCGCCAAGTGGGGCATTCCCACCGCCGATGTGGTGGCTTGGGGCCTGGAGCGCAATGGCCTGGCCTACGACCGTGGTGCGATGATCACTCGTGAGTTGCCTAATACCGAAGATCTTTCGGTGGTGGCCGAGCGTAAAGATGCGCGCCTGCGCGACCCCAAGTGGGTCGATGTCGTCAGCCGCCAACTCGCCGAGTACACGCGCACGATGCACGACCAGCGCTTTACCCATAACGATTTGAAGTGGCGCAACCTGCTGATCGACGACCAGCAGACCCTGTACCTGATCGATTGCCCCAACGGCGATTTCTGGCGCGGTTTCTGGCTCAAGTACCGCATCACCAAGGACTTGGCCTGCCTCGACAAGGTGGCCAAGTATCACCTGTCGGCTACCCAGCGTCTGCGTTTCTACATGCAGTACCGTGGGTGTCGGCACCTGAGCGATTCGGACAAGCGGCGGATCCGCCACGTAGTGAAGTTTTTCGAGGGACGCGAATGAGTGATTTTCTGGCGGCTGAAGACCGTGCCTTGCTGGAGCGCCACGGCCTCGCGACATTCGACGCGCTGTGGGCCAAGCAACTGGACGCGGTGGACGAGCCCAACACCAGCCGTGGCGGCTGGAGTAGCGTGTTTCGTCTGGAGCTCGATGGCCACGGGTATTACCTAAAGCGCCAGAGCAACTACCTCACGCGCAGCTTGCACCGACCGCTGGGCGAGCCGAGTTTCTCCCGTGAGTTTCGCAATATCAGTCGTTACCGCTCGCTGGGTATCCCGGCCTTGCAGGCGGCGTTTTACGGGGAGCGCAAGGTCGCCGGTGAACACCGCGCAATGCTGCTGACCCGCGCCCTCGACGGCTGGAATGACTTGGATTCATTGCTGGAGCAGTGGCCGCAACTGAGCGACGCCCAGCACCGCGCGATCCTGTTGGCGTGCGGCCAATTGGCGCGCCGGTTGCACAGCCTCGGCCAGGTCCATGGCTGCTTTTACCCCAAGCATATTTTCCTGCAGGCGACCGGCGACGGTTATGCCGCGCAGTTGATCGACCTGGAAAAAACCCGCCCGCTGCTGTTCGGCTGGCGTGATCGGGTCAAGGACCTGGAACCGTTGTTGCGTCGTGCACGGCAGTGGTCGGACGTGCAGGTGCGTCAACTGCTGGCGGCCTACCTCGATCAGCCCGAAGACAGCGCGCTGGTCGCGACCTGGCTGCAACGCCTGACGGTTCGGCGTAGCCACAAGGAGAACCGCTGATGCGCCTGTCCGAGCTGAAAAGCGCCGGCCGCACACCGAGCCTGCCCCTGACCCTTGACCTGGCGGATGCCGCTGGCCCCGGCCAACTGCAACTGCTGAGCCTTTTGCGCGTGTTACCGGGCGAGCGTTACGTGGGCGCGGCAGTCTGGCGCGGGCGTCCGGTGCTGGCCAAGTTGTTGGTGGGCAGCAAGGCCGCGCGGCACTTTCAGCGTGAACTGAGTGGCGTACGACTACTGGCCGAACAAGGCCTGACCACGCCGCTGTTGCTCGCCGATGGCCTGCAGGAAGGCGAAGGCGGCTGGCTGCTGTTTGAGTTTATCGAAGGCGCCGAAAGCCTGGCCGATGCCTGGCATGCCGTCGAAGGCCTGCCACCGTTGGCTGACGAGCAAACCGCCGTGCTCGCCGAAGCACTGGGCGCGATTGCCCAGATGCACACCAAAGGCTTGTGGCAGGAAGACCTGCACCTGGACAACCTGCTGCGCCAGGACGGCAAGCTGTACCTGATCGACGGTGCCGGTATCCGCGTCGAAGAGGCCGGCAAGCCGCTGTCGCGTAACCGCGTGCTGGAAAACCTCGGCGTGTTTTTCGCCCAGTTGCCGAAAAACCTTGAGCCGTTTACCGAAGAGTTGCTTGTGTATTACCTGCTGAGCAACGGCGAACACGCCTTGCCGCTGGAAGCCCTGGAGAAGCAGGTGCGCAAGGTCAGCGCTTGGCGCTTGAAGGACTTTTTGAACAAGGTCGGCCGCGAATGCACGTTGTTCAGCGTGGTACGCGGCGCCTTTGGTTTGCGCGCGATTCGTCGCGAAGAAGAGGCCGCGATGCTGCCGGTGCTGGAACAGGCCGATGCGCTGCTCGACCAGGGCCACTTGTACAAGACCGGTGGCGCCGCGAGCGTGGCCAAGGTCGAGGTAGCCGGTCGCCCGCTGGTTATCAAGCGCTACAACATCAAGGGCTTTGCCCACTGGCTCAAGCGCTTCTGGCGCCCAAGTCGCGCCTGGCATTCCTGGCGCGAAGGCAATCGCCTGGCGTTCCTTGGTATCGCCACGCCGAAGCCTTTGGCTGTGTTGGAAAAGCGCTTTTTGTGGCTGCGCAGTCGGGCTTATCTGATCACCGAATACCTGCCGGGCCCGGACATCATCGAGCGTTTTGCGCCCTATATTGAACACGGTGATGCACCGGAAGGTGAGCTGCTGGCACTCGACAAGCTGTTTGCCGAACTGATCCGCGAACGCATCAGTCATGGCGATTTCAAGGGCCATAACCTGTTCTGGGACAAGGACCGCTGGTCGCTGATAGACCTCGATGCAATGTGCCAACACACCTCCGCCGCCAGCTTCGCCACGGCATACGCGAAGGATCGTGCGCGCTTTATGCGTAATTGGCCGCAGGACAGTGCGTTGTACAAACTGATTGATCAGCGACTGCCTAAAACCATCGACTGAACACGTGCTTCCTGTGGTGAGCTGTCTTCCTGCGGTGAATGGGCTTCCTGTGGTGAGCTGTCTTCCTGTGGTGAGTGTGCTTCTTGTGGTGAGCTGTCTTCCTGTGGTGAGCGGGCTTGCCCCGCGCTGGGCTGCGCAGCAGGCCCACTAGAAGCACCGCAATGCTTCAGGTAAATCGCAGCGGCTGGTTTTGGGGCCGCTGCGCAGCCCAGCGCGGGGCAAGCCCGCTCACCACAGTTATGGTGCTCTCCTTAAGTGTTGTGTCAGCAAAAGTGCTTGGGCATTTGTGAGTGAAGAACGACAGCGCTTTACACGTGGTGAGCGGTCTTCCTGTGGTGAGCGGGCTTGCCCCGCGCTGGGCTGCGCAGCAGCCCCACTAGACGCACCGCAATGCTTCAGGTAAATCGCAGCGGCTGGTTTTGGGGCCGCTGCGCAGCCCAGCGCGGGGCAAGCCCGCTCACCACAGTTATGGTGCTCTCCTTAAGTGTTGTGTCAGCAACGGTGCTTGGGCATTTGTGAGTGAAGAACGACAGCGCTTACACGTGGTGAGCGGTCTTCTTGTGGTGAGCGGGCTTGCCCCGCGCTGGGCTGCGTAGCAGGCCCACTAGAAGCACCGCAATGCTTCAGGTAAATCGCAGCGGCTGGTTTTGGGGCCGCTGCGCAGCCCAGCGCGGGGCAAGCCCGCTCACCACAGTTATGGTGTTCTCCTTAAGTGTTGTGTCAGCAAAAGTGCTTGGGCATTTGTGAGTGAAGAGCGACAGCGCTTACACGTCGTGAGCGGTCTTCCTGTGGTGAGCGGGCTTGCCCCGCGCTGGGCTGCGTAGCAGCCCCACTAGAAGCACCGCAATGCTTCAGGTAAATCGCAGCGGCTGGTTTTGGGGCCGCTGCGCAGCCCAGCGCGGGGCAAGCCCGCTCACCACAGTTATGGTGCTCTTCTTAAGTGTTGTGTCAGCAACAGTGCTTGGGCATTTGTGAGTGAAGAACGACAGCGCTTACGCACTCAGTATTTTCTATCCGACTGATTTTTATAGATAAAAAATCTGGCATGGCCTCTGCAAAGTCTCCTGGTGAACCCTTTCACCAGCCGCCCGCGGAGCCTTGTATGCCTTCCAGCCTTTCCTCGCTTACCCGTTTGATTTGCCTCGGCGTTGCTGTGCTGCTGGGCCACGCTGCCGTCGTCCACGCTGCCGAAGGCGATGATGCCGTGCCGTCCCTGGCCGGTAAGCGCATTGCGGTGAGCATGACCGGCACCAGTCATTATTTTGATATCAAGGCGTTCCAGGCCCAGGTGGATGAGATCAAGCGCCTGGGTGGTACGCCGATCACCCTCGACGCCGGGCGCAATGACAAGAACCTGGTGACCCAACTGCAAACCGTGGTCACCCAGAAGCCCGACGCGGTGATCCAGACCCTCGGCACCCTCAGCGTGATCGACCCGTGGCTCAAGCGCATCAGCAAGGCCGGGATTCCGCTGTTCACCATCGATGCGCCGTCGCAGTACAGCCTCAATAACACCACTTCGGACAACGTCGCCACCGGCAAAGCCCTGGCCGATCAACTGATCAAGGACGCTGGCGGCAAGGGCAAGATTCTGGTGTTCAACGGCTTCTACGGTGTGCCGGTGTGTGCGATTCGTTATGACCAGTTGAAGCTGGCGCTCAAGGATTATCCGCAGCTGGAAATCATCCAGCCCGAGCTGCGCGATGTGATCCCCAATACCGTGCAGGACGCCTACTCCCAAGTGTCGGCGTTGCTCAACAAGTACCCGGCGGGCAGCGTGTCGGCGATCTGGTCGGCCTGGGACATTCCGCAGTTGGGCGCGAGCAAAGCGTTGATCGATGCCAAGCGCACCGAGATCAAGACCTACGGCGTCGATGGCACCCCCGAAGTGCTGGCGCTGCTCGGTCAGGCGAACTCGCCGGTGGGCGCAGTGGTCGCGCAGCAACCGGCGCTGATCGGCAAGACGGCGGTGCAAAACGTGGCGCGCTACCTGGCCGGGCAACGTGACCTGCCTAAGGAAACCCATGTCGCCACCTTGCTGACCACCGCCGGCAACCTGGCACAGGTTCAACAGTTGCGGGGTGACTGATGGCGGCATTGCACCTGCAACACCTGCGTAAGCGCTTTGGCGCCACCCAGGCGCTGGATGATGCGAGCCTTAAGGTCGAGCGCGGCAGCATCCATGGGCTGGTGGGCGAGAACGGCGCGGGCAAGTCGACGTTGATCAAGATACTCGCCGGTATCCACACGGCCGACGCCGGGCAGCTGAGTATCGACGGCCAGGCCTATGCAACGCTGTCGCCGCGTCAAGTGGACGCATTGGGCGTGCAGTTCATCCATCAAGAACGCCTGCTGCCCGCCAGTTTTACCGTGGGCGAAGCGCTGTTTTTTGGGCATGAGTTGCGCCGGGGGCCGTTTGTGGACCGGCGGCGGCAACAGCGTGAAGCGCAGCGCCTGCTGACGGAATACTTTGACCTGCAACTGCCGCCCGGTGCCTTGGTCGGCGAGTTGAACAGCGCCGAGCGCCAGGTACTGCAAATCACCCGGGCGCTGATTCGCCAGCCGAAGATCCTGGTGTTCGACGAGCCCAGCGTGGCGCTGGTCAAGCGCGAGGTCGACCAGTTGCTGCGCATCGTCAAGCGCCTGCGCGACCAGGGGCTGTCGATCCTCTACATCTCCCACTACCTGCAGGAAATCGACAGCCTGTGCGATGACGTCACGGTGCTGCGCAACGGTCGGGATGTGGCGGTGGTGCAGCCACGGCACACGTCGAGCGCAGAGATTGCACGGCTGATGGTCAACCGCGACGTGCAGGAGATGTACCCCAAGGCCAAGGTCGAGTTGGGGGCGCCGCTGTTGCAGGTGCGCGGGCTGAGTCTGGCACGGCGTTATCGGCAAATTGACCTGGAGGTGCGGCGCGGAGAAATCGTCGGCCTCACCGGATTGGTCGGTTCCGGCGCGAAGGAATTGTTCAAGACGCTGTTTGGTGTCGAGCGGGCCGACAGCGGCAGTGTGCATCTGGACGGGCGCTTGCTGCGCCTGCGTTCACCGGGCCAGGCGATTGCCGACGGCATCGCGCTGGTGCCCGAGGAACGGCGTAGTCAGGGCATCTCGCCGGTGTTGTCGGTGCTGGAAAACCTGACACTGGCGGGGCTCTCGCGGTTCAGCCGCTGGGGCTTGCTGAGCCGGCGCAGCGAGCAGACGGAAACCGCGCGGTTGATTGAAGAGCTGGCGATAAAGACGCCTGGGCCTCACGCCGCCGTTAGCCAACTGAGTGGGGGTAATCAGCAGAAAGTCGCCCTGGGTAAATGGCTCAGCCGCCGCTCGGCGGTGTACCTGCTGGATGAGCCCTGTGTGGGCGTGGACGTGGGCGCCAAGGTGGAAATCTATCGCCTGATTGGACGCCTGGTAGAAGAGGGCGCAGCGGTGTTGGTGCTGTCATCGGATTTGCAGGAGTTGCTGGGGATCAGTGATCGAATACTGGTGCTGCATCGCGGCGAGATTGCGGGTGAATTTCGTGCGGGGGAGGCTGACAGCGATCAGTTGCTCGCCTGTGCTACAGGCGCCGTGCCCGCTGCTGCTGTGCCGGTGCGGGAGGTCGAGCATGCTTGAGGTACTACTGAGACGGGGTTCGGTGGGTGTATTCCTGGCGATTTTGCTGGGGTTTGCCCTGGCGGCGCCGGGGTTTCTGTCGCTGGGCAACGTGGCCAATGTGTTCAGCCAATCAGCGATTCTCGGCGTGCTGGCCTTCGGGTTGACCTGCGTGATTATCGGCGGCGGCTCGAATGTGCTGGCCGGTGGGCTCGACCTGTCGCTGGCGGCCAATCTGGGGTTGTGCGCGGCGGTGTTCAGCCGCCTTAACAATGCCGGGCTGGAGCTTTGGCTCACCCTGCTGCTGACCTTGGGCTGCGGCCTGGCAGTCGGTCTGGTCAACGGCTTGGCCGTGGTGTTGCTGCGCTTGCCGCCGCTGTTGGCCACACTGGCGAGCATGAATGTGCTGGCGGGACTGGAATTGGTGCTGACGGAAAATACCGTGGTTTCCACCGACTCGCCGTTGCTGGACGTGCTCAGCGGCGGCAGTTGGCTGGCGGTGCCGGCACTGGCCTGGGTGTTGCTGCTGACGGCCGGGTTGCTGACCCTGTTGGTCCAGCATTCGGCCTACGGCCTGCGCCTGCATGCGGTGGGTGAATATCCCCAGGCGGCGCAAGCGGCGGGCATTCGCGTACGGGCTTATGGGGTGTCGAGTTACGCGCTGTCTGGCCTGTGCGCTGGTGTGGCGGCGTTATGTTCGGCAGCGTTTTTCAGCGGCAGCACCACGGGCTCCGGTGACATGTTGCTGTCGGTGGTGGCGATTGCCTTTCTGGGCGTGGTGTTTTCGCGGCGGCTGGTGGCAAGTATTCCTGGGACGTTGTTGGCGGCGTTGCTGATCGGTTTTCTGATCAATGGATTTCAACTGCTCAACTTGTCGAATTTCTGGGTCAACGGTGTGCAGGGCGTGCTGATCCTGCTGGTGGTGGCCGCGTCCAGCGCATTGAATCGGGGAGCCGGCTCATGAACCCACGCGTCTTACTGCCGTTGACGTTGCCGCTGGTGTTTGGGGTGATCGTGTTGGTGTTTGCCTTGCAGGCGCCGGGCTTCCTGAGCGGCGGCAACCTCAAAAGCCTGGTGCTGAATAACTTCGTGCTGCTGGCGATTGTCGCCATCGGCATGACATACGCCGTGGCGGCGGGTGGCATCGACCTGTCAGTGGGCACGGCACTGGATTTCGCCAGTTTCAGTTTTGTGGTGTTGCTCAATGGTGGGCATGGCTGGGCAGTTGCCGCGACCGGGGCGTTGGTCGCGGCCCTGTTGGTCGGTGTGGTGAATGCTGGGTTGATCGCCGGCCTGCGGATCAGTCCATTCCTTGCCACCCTGGGCACGCTGTTTATCGGCACCAGTGCCCAGCAATTGCTCTCGGACGGCGGCCAGCCTATCTACATCAGCCAGGGTGTGAAGCCTGAACTGATCGGCCTTACGCCTTTGCTGATCGTGCTGGGACTGGCGTTGTTCTATGGCCTGGTATTGGCGCGCGGACGACTGGGCCGCGAACTCCTGGCCCAGGGCACCCAGCCGCTGCTGGCGTATTACTCAGGCTTATCGGTGCAGCGAATCGTCACCGTCGTGGCCTTGGCGACTGCCTTGGCCTGTGGCGTGGCGGGGGTGTTGCTCAGTTCGACGGTCAGCGCCTATGTGCCGCTGTCGGGCAATGCGTTTTTGCTCAATGCCATCGGCGCGGTCTTTATCGGCACCACCTTGAGCCGGCAGGGGCGGGCGAATGTTCCCGGAACCCTGCTGGGGGTGTTGTTTATCAACGTGATCGCCAACGGCTTGCTGCTGATCGGCTGGAATTTCTACTGGCAGCAAGTGGCGACCGGTGTGCTGATTTTTGTGGTGCTGGCGTTCAGCTTTGCCAGTCGCCGGTTGCTGGAATCCCGCTGATCAGAACTGGTACTCGGCACCTGCGCCGGCGTACCACGAGCGGCCCGGTCCCGCTTCGTAGTAGCGACCGTTGCTGTCGCCGACGATGACTGAACCGACGTACTGGCGGTCCAGCAGGTTGTCCAGGCGCAGGGTCTGGTGGAAGGTCCAGTGCTCGACTTTCTGTTCGAAGCGCGCGCGCCAGTTGAACACGCTGTAGCCCGGCGCGGCGTGCTGGCTGTTGGTGTCTTCGACGTAGACCTTGCTGCGGTACATGCCCTCGATGGCGGTGCTCACCCAGTCGCGGGGTTTCCAGTTGAGTTCGGCGAACAGCGTGGTTTGCGGGACGCCAGGGAGGTAGTTGCCCTTATCGACGGCGGTACTGGTGCCGCTGACGAAGTCGCTGTCGTAGGTGGCTTGCAGGCGGGTATAGGCGAGGCTGGTGGTCCAGTGTTCGGCGAGTTGGCTTTCGAGGCCCAGTTCGAAGCCGCGGCGCAGGGTGCGGCCGGCGTTTTGATAGGTGGAACGCCCTCCAAAGGATTGCTGTATCACCAGTTCATCTTCGGTCGTGATCTGGAAGACGGCAGCGTTGATGCGTGTGTCTTGGCCAAGTCGTGCTTTCAAACCGACTTCGTACTGCGTGCTGACCGACGGTTTGAGCGCGAAGTTGAAACCGTTTGAGCTGCTGGAGTAGGCCGACTCGGCTTGTGTCGGCGTTTCAAAACCTTTGCCCGCGCTCACATAGCCGTGCAGGTCGGGCGTGAAAGCGTACATCACGCTGACCGATGGGGTGTTCTTCTGGTAGGTCTTGCTGCCGCTGTCGTCGCCGTCGGTACCGCTGACGAAGCGGTCCTCCACGTCCATTTTCATAGTGTTGTGACGCAAACCGGCTTGCAGAGTCCAGTCGCCCAGCAACCAGTTGGCTTGCACGAACGGGTCGAGGCTGGTGGCGGTGTCGATTTCATCGCGGCCCAAGGCGCCTTTGACGCCTTGCACCCCGTTGACGGTGTTGGAATAACCTTGGCGATCATCCTGGCTGCGATCGTAGTCCAGGCCGGCGATCAGGGTCAGGTCGCCGGGCGCGCTGTTGATAGGTTGCAGCCAGTGGACAGAGCCGCCGTAGAACTTGCGGTCGAATGCTACTACGCCGCCGCGTTTGCCCGCGGGGATAGTGCCTGGAATCGACAAGTACTGAATCACACTCCTACGCCCCGTGTAGGCATTTACCTGCAACGTCGCATCGCCGATGTAGCGCTCGTAATTCATCCCCAATTGCTGGTGATCGATGCTTTTGCGCGTGTTGTACGTCAGCGCATTACTGCTCACCGAGCGCGGGTCCGCTTTGTACGCTTCCCACGTTTGCCCCAGCGGGTCCTGAGTGCCGTTCTGTTCCAGGCTGCTGTAGATCAGCGCCAGTTTGCTGTCGTCATCGGGCTGGACATTGAGCTTGGCAAAGGTCTGGTCCCGGCGTGCGCTGCTGTGGTCGCGGTAGCCGTTGGTGTCCATGCGCGACGCGTCGAGCACAAAACCTGCGCCGTTGGTCGCGCCTTCGGCGCTCAGGTGGTTTTTGTTCAGGCCGTCGCTGCCGATCAGGGTTTCGGCGCCGATACGTGGCGGGCCTTCGCCGTCGCGGGAGAACATCTGGATCACGCCGCCGGCGTTGCTGCCGTACAAGGTGGCGGCCGGCCCACGCAGCACTTCGATGCGTTCGGCGGTGTCGAGGTTGAATGTGGCCGCCTGGCCCTGGCCATCCGGGGTGCTGGCGGGGATGCCGTCGGCGATCAACTTGATGCCGCGCACGCCAAAGGCCGACCGGGCGCCAAAGCCGCGTGAGGAAATCTGCAGGTCCTGGGCGTAGTTTTGGCGGTTCTGCACCACCAGGCCGGGCACGCGGGACAGGGCTTCGGAAGCGTTGATACCCAATTGGCCGTCGCTGATTTGTTCGCGGCTGACACTGTCCACCGAATACGGCAGGTCGAACGTCGGGCTGGCGCTGCGCGAGCCGGTGACCACGCTGGGATCGAGGACCAGGGGCGCATCGTCGGCCAGGGCGGTGGTGCACAGGCCTAGCAGCAGAACGGCAAGGCGAGTGGGGATAATTGGGGTCATGATGAGGCCGGGTCTATGGCGCAACGCGAGTGATTGGCGTAGGCGTAAAAAGTGCGAGTTTAACGATTCAACCCTTGTTTTGCCGAATTCGTTGCAACTGGTCAGAACCGGAAGCGTCCTACGCTAGGCGTCGGTTCCGGATGCCTGAGCCGCGGGTTTCGCAGTGCTAGCTTTTCGCTCCCTGAATTTAAAAGAAGAATTAGATATGCGGACCCCTATCGTGCGGTTGTTGGTGTTGGTGGGCATGACGTTAATCGTGGGCGGCTGCGGAACGGTCACCACGGTGTTTCGCGGTGATGACGTCACCGTGCGGGAACTCAAGGGGAAAAAAACCTATTGTCAGTCTGTCCCTCGTGTCTACAGCGGCGTGGCGTATGACTTGTGCGTGCTGCATGGGCCGGCGAATTCTGCCGATGGGCTTTCGCTGAACGGAATTCCCTGGGCTGTTCTCGATGTGCCGGTATCCGGTGTTCTCGATACGCTCATCCTGCCCTACACGATCTACCGGCAACGTGCTGACGGGAGTGTTGAGCTTCGCTAACCCCTTGCGGCTAGCAGTTTCCCATCATTTTTAAGCTATAATCCCGCCCTTTAGCTGTTTCCTGCCCAGGTGGGAAGCACACTTTTTTCAGGCGCAACCCGCCTGCATGCAGACTAAAAGAGGCTAGACCCCAGTGGCATTGACGATTCTTGGCCTGTCCGGCGCCCTTAGCCATGATCCTTCCGCAGCCTTGTATATCGACGGCAAGCTGATCGCGGCCGCCGAAGAAGAGCGCTTCGTACGCGACAAACATGCAAAGAACCGCATGCCCTACGAATCGGCGAAGTTCTGCTTGGAACAGGCCGGTATCAAGCCTTCCGACGTTGACGTGGTAGCGATCCCGTTCGCCCCGATCAGCCTGTTCGGCGAGGCACGTTGGCACTACGCCAAGCGTTACTGGTACGCCCCGGACCGCGCCCTCGACGCGATCCTGATGGGCAACCGTCGCTACAAACGCTATCGCAACAAGATCGTCTGGTGCCTGGAGCAACTGGGCTTCGATCCGAAGAAAATCAAGATCGAACCGGTTGAACACCACCTGGCCCACGCTTCCAGCGCCTACCACTGCTCCGGCTTCCAGGAGAAGACCGCGATCCTCGGGATCGACGGCAAGGGTGAGTACGCCACCACGTTCTTCGGCTACGGCGAAAACGGCAAGATCCACAAGATCAAGGAGTTCTACGATCCGGACTCCCTCGGCGGCCTGTACGGCGCGATCACCGAGTTCCTCGGTTTCGAGATGCTCGACGGCGAGTTCAAGGTCATGGGCATGGCGCCGTACGGCGACGCCAGCAAGTACGACTTCTCGCGCCTGGCCTCCTTTGAGAACGGCGAGCTGGTGATCAACACCGACTACGCCAACGTCATCGGCCTGCGCCGGTATAAAGAGAAGGGCAAGGGCTTCTACTTCTCGCCAAAACTGATCGAGTGGCTGGGTCCGAAGCGCGAAGGCGACATCGCCGACGAGCCTTACATCCACTACGCCGCGAGCATGCAAGCGCTGTTCGAGAAACTGGCCTTGCAGATGATCGACCACTATCTGGGCGACATCCTCAAGGACACCGGCAAGCTGGCCTTCGCCGGCGGCTGTGCACTGAACGTCAAGCTGAACCAGAAGATCATTGCCCGCGACGACGTGAAAGAGCTGTTCGTGCAGCCTGCGTCCGGCGATGCCGGCACTGCGGTTGGCGCGGCGGCCTATGTGTCCCACGCCCGTGGTGTGCCGGTGGAGAAGATGGAGCACGTCTACCTCGGCCCGTCCTACAGCAACGAAGAGGTGATTGCTGCGTGCGCCAAGCACGAGAGCAAACCGGTGTGGCGCAAAATCGAAAACATGCCCAAGCGCATTGCCAAGATCATGGTCGATGGCAACCCCGTGGCCTGGTTCCAGGGCCGCATGGAGTTTGGCCCGCGTGCGTTGGGTGGTCGTTCGATCATCGGTTGCCCAAGCGCGACCGGCGTGGCTGACCGCATCAACCACCAGATCAAGTTCCGCGAGCGCTGGAGGCCTTTCTGCCCGTCGATGCTCGACACCGTGGCCCCACAGATGATCAAGGTCGATCACCCGGCGCCGTTCATGACCTTCACCTTTGAAGTGTCGGAAGAATGGAAGACCCGCGTGCCGGAAGTGGTCCATGAAGATGGCACCTCCCGCGCCCAGGTCCTCAAGCGCGAATACAACCCGCGCTACTACGACATGATGAAAGAGCTCGAAGTGCTGACCGGCAACGGCGTGTCGCTGAACACCTCGCTCAACCGTCGTGGCGAAGCAATGATCTGCTCGCCGAAAGACGCGCTGGACATGTTCTTCGGCTCCGACCTGCAGTACCTGATCATGGAAGACATCCTGGTCGTCAAAGACGGCGTGGACCCTTATGACGCGCTCGGCTGACCGCCACGTCCTGCAGTTCTGCCATGGCTATGACGGGCCGTTCCTGGACTGCGCACGGCAGTACGCGAGTCTGTTCGCAGGCTCTGGCTACAAAGTGACCACGGTGTTTCTCACCGGGGTCGCTGACCCTGCTGTAGCGGCCGGGTGTGCGTCCGATGAAGTGTTGTTCATGGAATTCAGCTCCAAAGCCATTCGTGGCTTGAAGCTGGGTGCCATCCGTGAACTGCGCAAGATCGCCGCGTCGCGCAATTTCAGCTTTTGTATCGCCCACCGGTTCAAGCCGATCTATATCGCCTTGCTTGGCACGCGGTTGCCGGTCATCGGCGTGCATCACGCGTTCGGTGATTACCTGCGCGGCAGCCGTAAGCTGTTTGCTGGGATCTTTCGCAAGCGCCTGAGCTTGCTGGGGGTTTCCGACGCTGTGCGTGATGACATGCGCCGCTGCCTGCCGGCCTGGCCCGCTGCGCGCATCCAGACGTTGTATAACCGCATTGATGTCGACGCGTTGCAGGCCATCCAGGTGGCTGTGGATGAGGCGCGCGATGCCTTGGGCCTGTCGCCGGATGAGTGGGTGGTCGGCAATGTCGGCCGCCTGCACCCGGATAAAGACCAGGCCACGCTGCTCAAGGGTTTTGCCCTGGCATTGCCGCACTTACCGGCCGAGAGTCGCTTGGCGATCCTTGGTACCGGACGCCTTGAACAAGCGCTCAAGGATCAGGCTCGTGAGCTGGGGATTGCCGACAAGGTGCTGTTCCTCGGCCAGGTGCCGGATGCGCGTCGGTATTTCCGCGCATTCGATGTGTTTGCCCTGAGCTCCGATCACGAACCGTTCGGCATGGTGCTGCTGGAGGCCATGGCGGCCGGCGTACCGTTGCTGGCCACGGCCTGTGGCGGCGCGAAGGAAGTGGTCGAAGGCGTCGGTATTCTGTTTCCCTTCGGCGACGCCGAACATCTCGCGCAGGGGCTGCGGCACCTGGCCGGGATGGATCAGCACCAGCAACGGCAGTGTGCCGAGATGATGCTGGAACGCCTGCATACGCGTTTCTCGGATCAGGCGGTACGCGATACCTTCTGGCAACTGCCGCACGTTATTGAACTGACCGCGGGGGCTTGATGCTCAATCGATTTCAAGGCTGGCGCGAGCGCGGCTGGTCCGTCGTCGACGCGCGTGCGTACAACGACGCCTGGCAACGTTTTGGCGGCAGTGTCGCGACCCATCCTCAAGTGATCGAACGTCTGGCCGGGTTGGCCGATATCCCGGTGCGTTACCTGGCCTGGGAGCAGGGCGGTGAACTGCAGGCGTGCATCGCCACCTGGGGCCGCGACCTTGCGTTGTCCAAGGACGTGCTCAAACAAAAGGGCAAGAAAGGCCTGTTTGATTTGGGTAACGCCGAGTTGATCCTGCCGGCCGCCGCGAACACCCAGGCGCCGTTGCGCCACCGCGCACGCTACCTGTCGGTCCTGAACGAAGGCCGTTTCAGCGGCCTCAAGCCCCAGGCCGAGCAACTGGCCATGGCCCGCACCCCGGAAGAACTGTCGAAGAAATTCCGCTATAACCAGCGCCGCGAACTGCGTTTGCTCGAAGAGGCAGGCGGTGTCGTGCGCCCGGTCAGTGAGTTTTCCAGTCAGGAATTGGCTGCTATCTACTGCGATCTGTTCCTACGCCGCTGGGGATTTGTCGCCACGGGGGCCGAGCGCATGGCTGAAGTAATCGAGCTGCTGCGCGAGTGGCTGATCGGCTCGGTTATTTTTCTCAACGATGCGCCCATCGCTGTCCAGTTGGTGTACCGGGTCGAATCGCCCGAGTGGATCAGCGTGGAGTACGTCAACGGCGGTGTCGACCCTGAAACCCGCGCGTTCAGCCCGGGCAGCGTCCTGAGTTTCCTCAACACCCAAAGCGCTTGGGAACAGGCGCGTGAAGTCGGCAAGCCGCTGCGCTTTTCCTTCGGGCGTGCCGACCGTGAGTACAAGGACCGTTGGTGCAACCCCGTGCCGGTGCTGACCGTATGAGCCGCAAACAACAATTGCTCAAGCGCCATCGGCGCAACAAACGTGTCGCCGTATTGATCGGCCTGTTGCTGCTGGTGGTGATCGGTGTCTGGGTTGCCTGGTGGCTGCCGCTGGTACTCGGAGTGCTGGCCTGGATCGCCCATGAGGCGTGGTTTGCCGACCATCTGTTTTATGCCCCCAGCGAAGACTATCAATACCGTTTTTCGGCGGAAGCCGAAGTGGCTGGGGTTCGCTTCGAAGGCGGGCAGCTGCGGGTTGATTCACCCCTGCAAGCCGATGCGACCTTGGTATTGGCCATCAAGATCAAGAGCGGTTGGTTAGGTCGCTTTCTGGATCCGGCCGTTGAGATTACAGGCGGTGACAGCACTGATCGCCAGGCTTTCGAGCGCGGTGTGAACGGCATTCGTTATCTCAATCTCAGTGGTCTGGCGCCCGCCCTGGCGGCGGGCGAGCTGCGTTTGCGCGGGCGCTTTTGCACGTTGCACGGCGCGCCCCGGTTGTGGGCCTGGGGCAATCCGGAGTATTCAAAACAGCGGGTGATGGTCATCGCGCCCCATGCCGACGACGCCGAGCTGGCCGCTTTTGGCTTATACAGCCAGGCTGAAAAACCGTGGATCGTGACCCTCACCGCCGGTGAAATCGAAGCCGAGCATTATCAGCAAATGGGTCTGGACCCGGTCGAAGCCTCGCGCATCAAGGGCCGACTGCGCGCCTGGGACAGCATTGCCGTGCCGCTTTGGGCCGGTGTGCCGCAGGCGCATTGCGTGCAGTTGGGCTACTTCTGCCTGCAACTGCCGGCGATGCGCGCAACGCCTGATCAGCCAGTGGCCTCGCGCGAAGCTGAGCTGTCGGATATCCGCCTGTTTCGCCAGTTCAATCCGTTCCCGTTGCCGGCGGATGTTGACGGCCTGCCGACTTGGAACAACCTGCTGGCCGATCTGCGCCAGTTGCTGCTGACGGCACGTCCCGAAGTGATCGTATTGCCGCATCCAGTGCTCGACCCTCACCCAGACCATATCTGCGCGCAGCAAGCGGTGGTCGAGGCGTTGCAAGGGTTGGAATGGCAGCCGACCGTCGTACTGGGTTACGCCAACCATCTGCATGACAACGACCGCTGGCCCATGGGTGACGCGGGCGCCGGTATTGCCTTGCCGCCGCTGTTCGACGATACGCTTGAGCTACGCCCGTGCAGCCTGCCACTGTCGTTGGCGCAGCAGCGTGACAAAGCCATGGCGCTGGGCATGATGCATGACCTGCAGCCCGCTCCGCCGTTCAAGCGGCGTATGCGCCGCTGGCTGCAGCGGGTGTTGGCGGGCCGGGCGCGGTCGCCTTATGGTGAGAACGAATTTTTCCGCAAGGCCGTACGACGGCATGAGTTGTTCTGGCGTTTGTGAAGGCATTTGTGAAAGGGAAAGTCATGAAAGTTTTATTTCTGGTGCAGAAAGAGCAGCGTGCGATTCTGGATCGCTTGTACGAAGGCATTGCCGAGCACTGCGAGTGTGATACCCGCTGGCTGAGCAGTGATGAGCAGCGCAACCTGCGCGGTTACTTCAAGCGCGAAGTCGACGTGACGCGCTATGACCGCATCGTGTTCTTCCTGCGCTTCAAGCAGGAAATCCGCCAGGCCGGGTTCATCCGTACGATCCCGAATCTGGTGATCCTCGAACACGATGCCTACCAGAACTACATTCCCTGCAAGTACACCGGTAAATTCAGTGCCCACTACCGTCGTTTGCCCTGGGCACGGGTGATCAGCTCGGGCCACATGGTGACCGAGCGCCTGCGTGCCGAAGGCTTTGATGCGGTGTTTGTGCCCAAGGGTTACGACCAGGCGCTGTTGCAGCCCCAGGGACTTGAGCGCGACATCGAGCTGGCATTTGTCGGCAGCACCAACAGCGTGGCCTATAGCGGACGCAAAGCACTGCTCGATGAGTTGGCACGGGTTGAGCCTTTGGTGGTCACGCGCACCAAGTCGGGTGAGGAGTACTGCGCGACCCTCAACCGGATTCGCTTTTTCGTCAGCGCCGACGTGGGCATGGGCGAGTACATGATCAAGAACTTCGAAGCCATGGCCTGCGGGTGTGTGCTGCTGGCGTTTGACCAAGGGGCTGCGGAGAACGAGGCCCTTGGCTTCAAGGACATGGTCAATGTGGTGTTCTACAAGGACATTCCACAGTTGCAGCAAAAGCTCTCGCAACTGCGCGCCAACCCGCAACTGGCTGCAGAGATTGCGCGCAACGGGCAAGACCTCGCCGTCAGCCAGTTCAGCTTTGCGCGCATCGGGCAGCGTATTGTTGAAGCCCTGAAGCCGCCGTTGCGGCCGCGTGCTCCACTGAGTTTGCTGGAAACGCTGCGCCTGAAACTGGGCGTGTGACATCGGACGCATGGCAGCCAATGATGGCTAAACAACCTATCGAGACTTGAATGCAATTCTCCGATCAGAGCGACATAACCCTCGTCGTGACCAGTTGCGGCCGCTTCGATTTGTTGAAGCGTACGCTTGAGAGCTTCGACCTGTTCAATACCGCAGACATACGCGAAGTCTTCATTACTGAAGACTCTGGCGATGAAGCGGTACGTCTCGCGATTCCCGAGCACTGGCACAGTCATTGCACTTTTTTGATCAACCGTCCGAAGCTTGGGCAACTGGCTTCCATCGACCTGGCCTATGGATCGGTCAAAACCCCCTACATCTTCCATTGCGAAGATGACTGGGCGTTTTACCGGCCTGGGTTTGTCGAAGATTCCAAGGTGGTGCTGGAGCAGCGTCCCGATATCCTGCAAGTCTGGTTGCGTAACTTTGTCTACGATTTGCAGGTGCACAGCCCCTATATCCACCGTGGGCCACGCGAGGTGATTGGTGGCGTACCGTGTTATCCGTTGTTGTCTGAGAAACCTGAATGGCAGGGGTTTTCTCTTAACCCCGGCCTGCGGCGTATCAAGGAATACTGGTTGTGCGCACCTTACGCCGGGTTCGAGGGTGAGAAGGGGCTTTCCAGGCGGTACGCCCAGTTGAATCTGCCTGCCGTTACCCTGGAAGGCGATGCGGTGTTGCACACTGGCTTTGGCTTGCATGTGTCGACATCAGAAGAGCGCGCGACCAAAGCACGGCGTAAGCGCAGAGAGCGGGTGAAGCTGGCAGTCATGCTGAGCCTGGGGCTGGTTATCGGGTGGGCGATTCCCTGGTAATTCCAACACGCGACAACAACGCCTCATAAGGTTTTGCGATGAGTATTCTCAACATCATGTGGGCCGGTGGTTCTGCATTTGCTTCGGTGCAGAAGGTTCATCGGCAGATACTGTCCCGCGCCGACAGCGGCGTACCGATTCACACCTGGTTGCTTCAAGGCAGTGCTGATTCGAGTGACGGCCTGGTTGAACAGGCCGTGGAGTGGAACCTCTCTTCCGCCAGGCTCAAGGGGCGGCACTTCTGGAAATGGTTGATGCCCTTGATGCGTGCACGTTTCCAGAAGGCCCTGCCTGAGGATGTACAGGTTGTGCTTCTTGATGGGGTCGGTGTTGCGCGGGTGCTTTTGCCCGTGCTCAAGCGTTTACCGAACGTGCGTGCGGTGGTGATTTTTCATGGTGCCACGCGCTTGCGGCGTGCTGATCAACAGTTGTTCGATCAATTCCCGGCGTCCCAACTGACGCTGACGGCCGTCTCGAAAACCCTTGCACACTCGCTGGAGCGTTCTCTGCAACGGCCAGTGACGGTGCTGCGCAGCGCCTTTGACCCGGCCGTTTTTCGCGCTGCGGCGCTTTCCCGTGAGCAGGCGCGATCCCGTCTGGGCTTGCCGTTGTCTGGCACGCCCGTAGTGGGTGCGGTTGGTCGACTGGTAGACGGCAAGGGGTTTGCCTGTTTGTTGGAGGCCTTTGCCCGTGCGGCGGCTGATCAGCCCCATGCGCGGCTGGTGATCCTCGGCGAAGGGCCAGCGAGGCCCGGGCTTGAGGCACGTATCGCAGCGCTTGGCTTGCAGGACAAAGTGTCGCTGCCTGGGCATCTGCCTGATGCGGCCAGCCTTTACCGGGCGTTTGACTGGGTTGCCATCCCTTCGACGGAAGAAGGCCTGGGGTTGATTCTGCAAGAGGCGGTGATGGTCGGCGTGCCCGTACTGACCAGTGAACTGGCAGTGTTCCGCGAGCAACTGGGGGATGCCGGTTGGTACGCCCCGGCAGACAATGCCGCGTTTTGGGGCGAGCTCCTGACCCGCGCGTTCGCGAGTTCGGGTGAGGAGGTTGTCGAGGCTCAGTTGCGGGCGTTGGCGCCGGAGCAAGCCTGGAATGAATTCAGTGAAACCACCCGGCGTCTGTTCTCATGCACCTAGCAGCGCTTGCTCCAGTGCCTGCATTGGAAAGCGTTCGTTCAGCTTCTCGCGCGCAATATAGCGGGCGAAATGCTGCAGGTTGCGCCGCGCCAGTGCCGGGCTCAACGGCGCGCGCAGGAAGCGCATGTCTGCTACGTCGATCAGGCCCATCTGGTTGTCCGGCGTGACGACGATATTGCCCAGGTGCAGGGAGCGAAAGTAGATGCCGGCAGTGTGCAAGCGGCGAATCAGCGCCACCAGCGGGTCCAGGTTCTGCTCCCAGTCAAAGCCTTCTTTGTTGGCAATCTGGCGCAGTGTCTCGCCCGGCAGCGGGCTATACAGCACAGCGGTCATGCCTGCAGCGTCCAGTTGGAAGTACTCAAGGACGGTCAGGGTTGGAATACCGCGTTCTTGCAGCTTGACCGCGTTATCGATGAAGCGCTTGGAGTAGGGGCGCAACAGTGCCGACGAAAAAAAACGTTTACGACGAAACAGTTTAAGAATGTTCCCGTCCGTCAGCAGGTAGACTTTGGGCCCGTAGCTGTCCTTTTCCAGGATTCTGGCGCCTTCAATCATCGTGTTTAGCGTGGTTTGGGGGAGCCTTGAACATTGCATCGTCGGAAAGCCTTGTTGGAGTCACGGGCACAGTGGTCGGCAATGATGCCGAAAGTTTTTAGTTTTAACCATGCCAGGTTGGCAGGTTGGCCGTATTAGGAGCGGGTGATGCAAGCAGGTCGTTGGGCGCGCGGATGGATGTGTTTTGGGTTGTTGTGGTTTTTGCTGGCGATAGCGTTCGCGCCGACCAACAAAGTTTATCAACAGGGGCTGGCGCTCTTTCTGTGGCTGCCGGCGCTGGTGTTTGCCTGGTCTGCCCGTGAGCAACTCAAACAAGTCTGGCGCGCTCAGCGCTGGATCTGTCTGGCACTCGCCGCGCTGGCGGCATGGGGCTTGATCAGCCTGTGGTGGACCAATGCCGAAGACGGCTCCCGCGAGGCCAAGCGCCTGCTCTATATCGGCGTGTTCCTGTTGTTCTTTCCGATACTCGCCGAAGCACAGCCCCAGCGCGTGATTCGTTTGATGCAGTGGGGCGGCTTTGGTCTTGCCTTGTCGTCGCTGCTGGCCATGATCAAGTTCTATGGCATGGAAGGGAACGTTTGGTACGCGCGTCTTGAAGGGCTGGGTCAGTTGTCTCACCCGATCCTGGGCGCGTATGTGATTGGTCTGGCTGCCGTGTGGTTGCTGCACTGGATGCCGCGTGAGCGCTGGATGCAAGTAGCCTGCATGGCGGCGATCGGCTTGCTCGGCCTGTTTGTGGTAGCCAGCCAAAGCCGCGGCGCCGCATTGGCCCTGTTTTTGAGTGTGGTGGCCATGCCGCTGTGGTGCCGAGACCGGCGCAGCACCCTGATTGCCATCGCGTCAGTGGTGGCGGCAGTGCTGGTATTCCTGTCGATGCAGTCGTTGATGCTGTCTCGTGGCGCGTCCTTCCGGCCGCAGATTTTTATGGCAGCGATGCAGATGATTAGCGAGCGTCCCTGGACGGGCCTGGGCCTGGGTGGTGATTACAATCTGTTCTGGGGTGAGCACCGTTTCGATCACTCCCACAACCTGTTCACCCATGTGACCATCGAGCTGGGCCTGCCGGGCCTGATCCTGTGGTCGGCGGTATGGTTCGGCGTGCTGTGGCAAGCCTTGAAAATGCGCGACACCCCGTACGGCAAGGGCATTATCGGCATGTGGGTGTTCTCGTCCCTGGCGATGCAATTCGATGCGGCAAGCCTCACAGGCACTCCTCGGGCCGAGTGGTTCATCACCTGGTTGCCGGTTGCGCTGGCCAGTGTTTTGGTCTGGGCGCGGGCCAAACCCGACGTGTGTGATAAAGTTCGCGTCCTACCCAATCAGTGAGCTCGACACATGAGTGACGCACCGCCCAAAGCGGACCAGGAATCCAGCCTGAAAATTTATTTCCGGCTGCTGGGCTATGTGAAACCGTACCTCGGCATGTTCCTGCTGAGTATCGTGGGCTTCGTGATCTTTGCTTCGACCCAGCCAATGCTCGCCGGGATTCTCAAGTACTTCGTGGATGGCTTGAGCAATCCCGATGTGGTGTTCCTGCCCAAGGTTCCGTTTTTCAAGGACCTGAAGTTGCTGATGGCCGTGCCGCTGCTGATCATCCTGATCGCCGCGTGGCAAGGCCTCGGGTCTTTCCTGGGCAACTACTACCTGGCCAAGGTTTCCTTGGGGCTGGTGCATGACCTGCGGGTCCAGCTGTTCAACAAGCTATTGGTGCTGCCTAACCGCTACTTCGATACCCATAACTCGGGGCACCTGATCTCACGCATCACCTTCAACGTGACCATGGTCACCGGCGCTGCCACGGATGCGATCAAGGTCGTGATCCGCGAAGGCCTGACGGTGGTGTTCCTGTTCGGTTACCTGCTGTGGATGAACTGGAAACTGACCCTGGTGATGCTGGCGATCCTGCCGCTGATCGCAATCATGGTCGGCAGCACCAGCAAGAAATTCCGCAAGCAGAGCAAGAAGATCCAGGTGGCGATGGGTGACGTGACCCACGTCGCCTCCGAGACTATCCAGGGCTACCGTGTGGTGCGCAGCTTCGGTGGCGAAGACTATGAACAGCGTCGCTTTGCCGCCGCCAGCCAGGGCAACACCGACAAGCAATTGCGCATGAACAAGACCGGTGCGGTCTATACGCCGATGCTGCAGCTGGTGATCTACACGGCCATGGCTGTGTTGATGTTCCTGGTACTGCTGTTGCGCGGTGACGCCACGGCGGGCGATCTGGTTGCCTACATCACCGCGGCGGGCCTGCTGCCCAAGCCGATCCGCCAGTTGTCGGAAGTCAGCTCGACGATCCAGAAAGGCGTGGCGGGTGCCGAGAGCATCTTCGAACAGCTGGATGAAGTGCCTGAAGTCGACGGCGGTACCGTGGAGCGTGATCGCGTCAGCGGTCGCCTGGACGTGCGCAACCTGAGCTTCACTTACCCAGGTACTGAACGCGAGGTGCTCAAGAACATCAGCTTCAGCGCAGCCCCTGGGCAGATGATCGCTCTGGTTGGCCGCTCAGGCAGCGGCAAGTCGACCCTGGCCAGCCTGATCCCGCGTTTCTACCATCATGAAACCGGGGAAATCCTGCTGGACGAGGTCGAGATTGAAGACTACCGCCTGCGCAACCTGCGCCGGCATGTAGCCCAGGTTACCCAGCACGTGACTCTGTTCAACGACACCGTGGCCAACAACATCGCCTATGGCGACCTGGCCGACGCGCCGCGTGCCGACATCGAGAAAGCTGCGGCCGATGCCTACGCCATGGACTTCATCTCGGAGCTGCCAAAAGGCCTGGACACCGAGGTCGGTGAAAACGGCGTGCTGCTCTCCGGTGGTCAGCGCCAGCGTCTGGCAATCGCCCGGGCCCTGCTGAAAAATGCCCCGCTGCTGATCCTGGATGAGGCGACATCGGCGCTGGATACCGAGTCCGAGCGGCACATTCAAGCTGCGTTGGATAAGGTCATGAAAGGTCGCACCACCCTGGTGATCGCGCACCGTTTGTCCACTATCGAGAAAGCCGACCTGATTCTGGTGATGGACCACGGTGAAATTGTCGAGCGTGGTACGCATGTCGAACTGCTCGCCAAAGGCGGCTACTACTCGCGGTTGCATGCGATGGGGCTGGACGAGCCGGTCGCGAACAACATCACCTGATCCGACGGGGCGCGCAATGCGCCCCGTTGTTTGTATCGAGTTCCTTACAGGGCTTGACCAAAGCCAAATAATTCGTTGCCTATCGTTTGTTATGTTGGCCTTCTCGATTCGAATGACGAACGAGAGGGCTAACCTTCTTGCGTGGGTAATGGAATGTTGCAACGTCTGTTCTGGAAAATGCTTCCCAAGCACCAGAGGGTGTTTCTGCTGGGGCGTTTGTCGGTGGTTGACCGTCAGGCCGTGAACAAATCCCTGTCTGGGGTGACCACCCTTAATCCCGCGTTCGAGCGACACAAATGCGTGTTTATCCATGTGCCAAAATGCGCCGGCAGCAGCGTGTGCTCGGCGCTTCTTGATGGCCGCTGGCCGGGGCATCTGCCTTATTACTGGTATCAGCAGCAGTTTCCCGAACACTGCGAGCGCAGTTTCAAGTTTGCCTTTGTGCGTGACCCGCTGGAGCGGGCTTACTCGGCCTACACCTACTTGCGCGGCAACCACATGGGTGCCCGCGACGTGCAAGCCCAGGCACTGGTCAGCAGCTACCGTGACTTCGACCAATTTGTGGCCGGCTGGCTGCACCCGGACAACCTGCGCCGCCAACTGCATTTCGCGCCCCAGACCGACTTTCTGGTTGATCACCTGGGCGGGATGGCTATGGATTTTCTCGGCCGTCAGGAATCGCTGGAACAAGATTTCCAGCACCTGTGCGAGCGCCTCGGCGTGACTTCATCTCTGCCACATCTGAATGTTTCACTGGGGCGGCGCAGCGAGCCGGTCAGGGCGTTCTGCTCGGTGCGTACGCGCCGTTTGGTCAGGCGCGCCTATCAGCGTGATTACGAGGTGTTGGGTTATGAATAACCAGTCGCTTGCCAGTGGGTCCGCTGCCATTCGTCCCTTTGCCCTGTCGTTGTCGGCGGCGGCACGGGCCGCGCTCAAGCATCAACAGCCGTGCTGCCTGTGGTTGACGGGGTTGTCCGGTTCCGGCAAGTCGACCCTGGCCAATGCCCTTGAGGTGCAACTCAACGAGCAGGGCCGGCACACCTTTGTGCTCGATGGCGATAATTTGCGCACGGGGTTGTGCAATGACTTGGGCATGAGCGATGCGGCGCGCAAGGAAAATATCCGGCGCATTGGCGAAGTAGCGCGGTTGATGGTCGATGCGGGATTGATTGTGATTGTGTCAGCGATCTCGCCGTTCAGCGTTGATCGGGCAACCGCCAGGGCGCTGTTCGGGCCGGGGCAATTCTTTGAGGTTTACATCAGCACGCCGTTCGACGTGTGTGCTCGGCGTGACCCCAAGGGCTTGTACCGAGCGGCGTTGGATGGGCGTATCAAAGCGTTCACCGGTTTGGACAGCCCCTATGAAGCGCCGAGCGCGGCTGACTGTGAGATCAACACCGATGAGGTCGAGCTGGCCGATGCCGTTGAGCAGATCCTGGCGGTTTTGTTTAAAAAATAACCAGTTTTGGCGCATGGCGCATTGCGGATAAAGCTCTCGAACTAGGCAGCGCTCACCCTGTGCTAATATCGCGCCCCTGTTCATTTTGTATGTGGGTTGCTCCATGAAGTTGTCCATGCCGCGATTCGATCAAGCCCCTGTCTTGGTGGTCGGCGATGTCATGCTCGACCGTTACTGGCATGGCGGTACCTCACGGATTTCCCCTGAGGCGCCGGTACCGGTAGTCAAGGTCGAGCAAATCGAAGACCGTCCGGGTGGCGCTGCCAACGTTGCCCTCAATATTGCCGCCCTCGGCGCCCCGGCCTCCCTGGTGGGTGTGACCGGCGACGACGAAGCCGCCGACAGCCTGGCCAACAGCCTGCGCGGTGCTGGCGTGCGTGCGCTGTTCCAGCGCATTGCCCACCAGCCTACCATCGTCAAGCTGCGGGTCATGAGCCGTCACCAGCAGTTGCTGCGTATCGATTTCGAAGAACCCTTCGCCACCGACGCCTTGGCCCTCAGTGGGCAGGTCGACGAGTTGCTCGAAGGCATCAAGGTGCTGGTGCTGTCCGACTACGGCAAAGGCGCATTGAAGAATCACCAAGTGCTGATCCAGGCCGCCAAGGCCAAGGGCATCCCGGTGTTGGCCGATCCCAAGGGCAAGGACTTCTCGATTTATCGGGGCGCCAGCCTGATCACGCCGAACCTCAGCGAGTTCGAAGCCATCGTCGGCGGTTGTGCCGATGAGCACGAACTGGTGACCAAAGGCGCGGCACTCATGGCCGATCTCGACCTCGGTGCCTTGCTGGTAACCCGTGGCGAGCACGGCATGACCCTGCTGCGTCCAGGCCACCCGCCGATGCACCTGCCGGCGCGGGCCCGTGAAGTGTTCGACGTCACCGGCGCCGGAGACACCGTGATTTCTACCCTGGCCGCTTCCATCGCGGCCGGCGAAGAGCTGCCTCACGCCGTGGCCCTGGCCAATCTGGCGGCGGGCATCGTGGTCGGCAAACTGGGTACCGCTGCCATCAGCGCACCTGAGCTGCGCCGCGCCATCCAACGCTCCGAAGGCTCGGAGCGCGGTGTGCTGACCATCGAGCAATTGCTGCTGGCGATTGACGACGCTCGCGCGCATAACGAAAGCATTGTGTTCACCAACGGCTGCTTCGACATCCTGCACGCCGGCCACGTGACTTACCTGGAGCAGGCGCGCGCCCAAGGCGATCGCCTGATCGTTGCGGTCAACGACGACGCTTCGGTCAGCCGCCTGAAAGGCCCTGGCCGTCCAATCAACAGCGTCGACCGGCGCATGGCCGTGCTGGCTGGGTTGGGTGCAGTGGACTGGGTGATCAGTTTCCCTGAAGCGACCCCGGAAAATCTGCTGGCTCAGGTCAAGCCGGACGTCCTGGTCAAGGGCGGCGACTATTCCGTCGACCAGGTGGTCGGTGCAGATATCGTCAGCGCCTACGGCGGCAAGGTCAAAGTGTTGGGTCTGGTTGAGAACAGCTCGACCACGGCGATTGTCGAGAAGATCCGCAATAATGAGTAAGGCTGATCCGTTGGTTCTGATCACCGGTGGCGCGGGCTTTATTGGCTCGCACCTCGTGGATGCCTTGCTAGCTAAGGGCTACGCGGTGCGTGTGCTGGACAACTTGTCCACAGGCAAACGCAGCAACCTGCCGTTGCACAACCCGCTTGTCGAGCTGCTCGAAGGTGATGTCGCCGATGCCGGGCTGGTTGCGCGTGCCGCTGTTGGCGCAACGGCGGTGGTGCACCTGGCGGCGGTCGCGTCCGTGCAGGCCTCGGTGGATGATCCAGTCAGCACGCACCAGAGCAATTTCGTCGGTACCCTGAATGTCTGCGAAGCCATGCGCAAGGCAGGCGTCAAGCGCGTGGTCTTTGCATCCAGCGCAGCGGTGTATGGCAACAACGGCGAAGGTGCTTCGATTGACGAAGAGACTACCAAGGCGCCGTTGACGCCCTATGCGTCCGATAAGCTGGCCGGCGAGCACTACTTTGATTTCTATCGCCGCCAGCATGGTCTGGAGCCGGTGATTTTCCGCTTTTTCAATATCTTCGGGCCGCGCCAGGACCCGTCGTCGCCATACTCCGGCGTGATCAGTATCTTCAGCGAACGTGCACAGCAGGGTTTGCCGATTGCCGTGTTTGGCGATGGCGAGCAAACCCGCGACTTCATGTACGTGGAAGACCTGGTTGACGTGTTGGTGCAGGCGATCGAAGCGCCGCAGGCTCCTTTGGGGGCGATCAACGTGGGCTGGAACCGTACCACTACGCTCAAGCAAGTGCTGCAGGCGCTGGAAGAAGCGGTGGGCTCCTTGCCATCCGTGACTTACGGGCCGGCGCGGTCGGGGGATATTCGGCATTCACGGGCGAACAACCAGCGGTTGTTGGCGAGTTTCACGTTGCCGGAACCTACCCCGCTGAAAGTCGGCCTGGAACGACTGCTTAACGGCTAACCATCAATTCAATGTGGGAGTGGCAAGCCCTCTCCCACATTTAGATTGCAGTTTAGCCCTTGGCCTTTTTCTTCGGCACGATCTTGCGCAACACGCGCCGCGCCAATCCTTTCAACTTCGACTCCTTCTCCGGCTCCGCCAGACCTTGCTGTCTCAGCCAATCCTTCCAGCGAATGCGCTCTTCCCGCACCAGCCAGCCTTCCTGCTGGGCGAAGCTTTCCGCCAGGTACAAACCCCGCGTACTGGCCGGGTACAGTTGGTCTTTCTTCACGGTGTACAACTCGGGAAGGGGCTGGCCGTCTTTTAGCGGCATCAGGTACAAGTCCGGACGCTTGCGGTCCAGGCGCGCGACCAACTGGTCGCCTTCCAGGCGCTCATCGACATGGAACAGGCTCAGCGACTTGGCTTCCTTCGGCACTTCCAGGCGAAGGTCGTAGATCAATTGCAGCGATGCCGTGGGCAAATGCACATAGGCCCGTGGTCGTTCGATCAACTGGGTGGTGGCGCAACGCACCGGGCGGGCCGCACCGGATAGCGGGCTCAGGCGAAACGGCAGCGCTTCGCGGTAATGCAGCGCCGCGGAGTAGGGCGCCGGCAGCCAGGTGTCATTGAAGCGCCCGCCGAGCCAGCCTTCGGGTGTTTCCAGCAGGCACTCTTCAGCAATTTCCTGGATGGCGGTGTGCAGTGGCAGATTCAGCTCGTGGGCCGGGACGTAGCCGGAGATCAGCTTGAGCACCACATCACCACGGTCCTGGCGACGCTGGCGCACCAGCACCCAGTAATCGCGGTTTTGCCAGTGCAGGGTCAAGCGTACCGACACGCCGAGGTTGGCCAGTTCCAGCACGAAACGTTCCGAGTCTGCCACCTCCACCGGCTTGCGCCGTTGCAGGGTCTGGGCGAAGTTGAGCGGCATGCCCACGCTCTGATAGCTCAGGCCTTCAGGGGTGGCTTCGACGTGCAGCGGCAGTGTTTTAAAGTTGCTGGGGTTTTTTCTTATGAGCGTTCGCGGCATGTCGGCTCCTTTTTGCGACGGGGTCGGCCGCGTGGGCGGCATCAGAGTTGACGAATGACCTTGGCAGCGGTCGCCACGTTATGGGCCAGGTGCAGCGGATTAATGGTCCCGACAATAGCACTGGCGACGCCGGTTTGCGCAAACAACAGCATGAAACTGGCATGTATTGGATCCATTCCGGGCTCCAGGCAAACGTGGCCGCTGGCCAGTGCCTTTTTGACCAGGATGCCCTTGCCATGGGCCGCTGCATAATCAATGACGGCTTTTTCCGCCTGTTCGTTCAAATTGTAGGTAACCATCGCGCAATCACCTTGTTCCAGAGCCTTCACGCCGCCTTCGACGGTTTTGCCGGAGAAGCCGAAACCGCGAATCTTGCCCTCTTTTTTCAGCTCTGCGAGGGTCTGGTAGACCTCGCACTCGTTGAGGATGTGCAGGTCGTTACCATCGGAATGCACCAGCACCAGGTCGATAAAATCCGTTTCAAGTCGTTTCAAGCTGCGCTCAATGGACAGCCGAGTGTGGACGGCACTGAAATCGTGCTGGGAGACACCATTTTCGAACTCTTCGCCTACCTTGCTGACGATCACCCAATCCTTACGTTGGTCGCGTAACAGCGGCCCCAGGCGTTCTTCGCTGCGCCCATAAGCCGGCGCGGTGTCGATCAGGTTGATGCCAAGCTGACGAGCTTGGCGCAGTAGCATTCGCGCTTCGTCGTCATCCGGAATCTGGAAACCGTTGGGGTATTTAACACCCTGGTCGCGGCCCAGCTTGACGGTGCCCAGGCCCAGCGGCGATACCAGAATGCCGGTGCTGCCCAAAGGGCGATGCAGGTCGTGCAAAGTTGGCAGGCTCATGGCAACAGTTGCTCCCAAGCTGGAACGCCGAGGGCGGGTTTTGGCAGGTCCGGCAGCGGTTCAGCTGCGCTTGGGCGGATGCCGTCACGTTCGAGGCTGTTAATTACGCGATCGGCGAAGTCAGGCGCCAAGGCCAGTTTGGTCGGCCAGCCCACCAGCAGGCGACCTTCGTCGGCGACAAAGGCGTTGTCGGGACGGCTGAGGCCTGATTGCAGCGGTTCGGCGCGGTCGACGCGCAGAGTGGCCCAGCGGGTTTGGCTCATGTCGATCCAAGGCAGCAATTGCGCGAGTTCTTTCTGGGCGGTGGCGATTTGTTCCTCGGGCGTACGTGCAACGCCGTCGGCCTCGGCAATATCACCGCCCATGTACCACACCCAGTTGCCATCGGCAGCCGGGTGGGTGGTCACGGTGATACGTGGCTTGGTGCCGCCGCCCAGACAGTGAGCGTACAGCGGTTTCAGGCCTGGGCCTTTGGCGATGATCATATGCAGTGGACGTTTTTGCATGGCCGGATTGTTCAGGCCAAGGGTGCTCAGCAGTTCAGCGGTGCCGCCGCCAGCGCTCAAGACAATGCGCTGGGCGCGGATTTCACGGCCATCCACCTTCAAGCCCACCAGCGTGTTGGCGTCCAGCAGCGGTTCGATATGTTGACCAGCAAGCAAGCCGTCACCGGCAAGCTGCGCGAGGCGTTCGATCAGGCTTGGTACATCAACCACCAACTCGGCCAGGCGATACACCTTGCCCTTGAAGCGGCGGTCTTGCAGTGCCGGTGGCAGGTCGTCGCCCTTGACCTGATCGACACGGCCACGCACGGCCTTGCTGGCAAAAAAACTGGTGAGGTTGCCGGCGAGGGTGCCGGGGGACCACAGGTAATGGGCTTCGGACAGCAAACGCACGCCCGACAGGTCCAGTTCGCCGTTGCCCGCCAAGGCTTCACGCCAGCGGCGCGGCATGTCGGCAATCGCTTCGGAGGCGCCGGTAAGGGCGCCATGAAGGGCGTATTTCGCACCGCCGTGAATAATCCCCTGGGACTTCACGCTTTGCCCGCCACCCAAGGTGGCGCTCTCCACCACCACCGTGGAAAACCCCTGGCGGCGCAGCCGCGCATTCAGCCAGAGGCCGGCAACCCCGGCGCCGACAATCAGAACGTCGGTGGAAATAACGGATGGCATGGGCGACCTCAGTGTTCAAGACAAGAGGCGCAGTATACAGGCTGTTGAGTAGCGGTCAGTGCCCGGCGGTTTTCGAGAACAACTGGATGACCACCACGCCCAGCACAATCAGCCCCATCCCCAGCATCGCCGGGACATCCAGCTTCTGCCCATAGATAAACAGCGCCGCGATACTGACCATCACGATACCCATCCCGGCCCACACGGCGTAGGCCACACCCACCGGCACCGTGCGCACCACCAGCGTCAGCATCCAGAAGGCCACGCCGTAGCCGACGACTACCAGCAACAACGGGATCGGCGTGCTCCAACCCTTGATGGCTTTCATCGAGACGGTAGCGATCACTTCCGAGCAAATGGCGATAGCCAGGTAGTAGTAGGCAGGGTTCATGGCGTCAATCCTCGGTGTACAGCGCACTTGATAAGGTCGGCATTTTAGGGCTTTACCAGATGGGGTAAAGTCATTACCTATCCGATTTGAAGATGGGTTGGCCATGCAGTGGAATCTTGAACAGATGCGTCTATTTGTCGACGTCGCCGAGCAGCGTTCGTTTTCAGCGGTGGCGCGTGGGCAGCGCAAGGCGCAATCGGCGGTAAGCAATGGGATTGCATTGCTGGAAGCGGACTTGGGGGTGAGCCTGTTTGAGCGTAGCAGCGGGCGCCAGCCGCGCCTGACTGAAGCCGGTAGTGTGTTGCTGGAGGAAGCGCGCGAAGTGTTGCGCCAATGTGAGCGGCTCAATGGCCGCGCGCTGTCATTGACCCGTGGTGAAGAAGCCTGCCTGCGATTGGCTCAGGACGAGGCGATGTTGTTCCAGCCGGTGCTCGATAGCCTTGAGGCGCTGGCGGTGCAATACCCGTTGCTGGAAGTGCAACTGTCCAGTGCCGCCCAAGGCGACGTGGCGCGCAAATTGGTGGAGCGCAAGGCAGACCTGGGCCTGTTGTTCTATCACGACCAGATTCCCGAGGCCCTTGAGCGGCGCGTGGTGGGCAGTGTGGAAATGGTCACCGTCTGCGGCGTGAACCATCCGCTGGCCAAGGACGGGTACGTGACGTGCCAGCGCTTGGCCCAGTACCGGCAGCTGTTGATGTCGACTCAGACCAGTGTCTACCCCGGCAGCGAAGCTGCCAGTCCGCTGGTGTGGCGCGCCGACAGTTTCTACGTATTGGCCGAATGGCTGATGAGTGGGCTGGGCTGGGCCTGGTTGCCGCGGCATATCGTGCAATACCCGACCTATCAGCAACAAATGGTGGAGCTGGACAGCGAATGGACGCCGCCGGCCCTGGTGGTGGAGCTGGTATGGCGTCGCGACGAGCACCTTGGGCCTGCTGCGCGTTTCCTTGCCGAACGTTTTGCCGAGTGCCTGCGGGCGATTGATTGAAAAAGTGGATAAACTCCGCCGCCATGAATAGAACTCTCTACAGCTGTCTGTTTTACCTGGCGCTGCCGTTGGTGGCTTTACGTCTGTGGCTGCGCGCGCGCAAGGCACCGGCCTACGCCAGGCGCGTGGGCGAGCGGTTTTCCTATGGCTTGCCGGTGATGCAGCCTGGCGGAATCTGGGTGCATGCCGTGTCAGTGGGCGAAAGCATTGCCGCTGCGCCGATGATCCGTGGGCTGCTGGAGCGTTATCCACAGCTGCCGATCACCGTCACTTGCATGACGCCCACCGGTTCCGAGCGGATCCAGGCGTTGTTCGCCAACGAGCCGCGTATCCAGCACTGCTATTTGCCCTATGACTTGCCGTGCGCCGCCAAGCGTTTTCTCGATCGCGTGCAGCCCAAGCTCGCGGTAATCATGGAAACCGAACTGTGGCCCAACCATATCCACGCCTGCGCCCAGCGCGGAATTCCGGTGGCGCTGGCCAATGCGCGGCTGTCGGCGCGCTCTGCCAAGGGCTATGGGCGTTTCGCCAAGCTGACGGCGCCGATGCTGGCTGAAATGAGCTTGTTTGCTGTGCAGACGCACACCGAGGCCCAACGTTTCTTGAGCCTGGGCGCGCGGCCGGAGACTGTGGAAGTGACCGGCTCTATCAAGTTCGACCTGACCATCGACCCGCAGCTACTTGAGCGTGCCGCCGCCTTGCGCGAGCAATGGGGCGCCAGCGAGCGTCCCGTGTGGATCGCCGCCAGTACTCACGAAGGTGAAGATGAAGTGGTGTTGGCCGCTCATCGTCAGTTGCTCAGCCACTATCCCAACGCGTTACTGATTCTGGTCCCGCGTCATCAGGAACGCTTCGGCCCGATGTTCGAGCTGTGCAAGCAGCAAGGATTTGCCACGGTGCGCCGTTCTACAGGCGAGCCCGTAAGCGCACAAACCTCAGTGCTGCTCGGCGATACCATGGGCGAGTTGCTGTTTCTCTACGCCCTCGCCGACAGCGCCTTCGTCGGCGGCAGCCTGGTGGCGACCGGTGGGCACAATCCTCTGGAGCCGGCGGCACTGGCCAAGCCGGTGATCATGGGGCCCCATGTGTTCAACTTCCTCGAAATCACCGCGATGATGCGCGAAGCGGGTGCGTTGCGTGAGGTGGATGACGCTGAAGGGTTGGCCGAAGCCGTGCGACAGCTGTTCGAACTGCCGCAGGATGCGCGCAAAATGGCGCAGGCGGGGCTCAAAGTGATGCAGGCTAATCAGGGCGCGCTGAAGCGGTTGCTGGATGGTTTGGGCCGATTGATCGCTCGCTGACCCAGCGCCGATCCAAAGGTGGGAGGGCGCTTGCTTCTGATAGCAGAGTGTCAGTCAAAACGACTGACCTGAAAGATTGCTATCGGGAGCAAGCCCCCTCCCACAGTTGTTTTGTCGTGTGCTCAGTATCCCGGGCGGGCCTTGAGTTGTTCGGCAGCGGCCTTGGCGAGGTCCGGCGGCAGGAAGTCCTTGTCCGGGTTGTAGTCCGCCTTGAGGTAGCGTGCCAGGTCTTGCAAATCCCCTGGGTTCAAGGTGCCCGCCGCCTGCTTCAAGCGCAGGTTGTCGAGGATGTAGTCGTAGCGGCTGTTGTTGTAGTTGCGCACCGACGAGTAGAGCTGGCGCTGTGAATCCAGCACGTCGACGATATTGCGCGTACCCACCTGGTAACCGATTTCCGTGGCTTCCACCGCGCTCTGGTTAGAGATGATCGACTGGCGGCGCGCTTGCACCTGTTCCACATCGGTGTTCACCGCGCGGTGCAGGTTGCGCGTATTTTCCACCACCTGGCGGCGCAGGCCCTCGCGCTGCTGCTCGGTCTGGCCCAGGCGTGAGTAGGACTCACGCACTTGCGAGCTGGTCAGGCCGCCGCTGTACAGCGGGATACTCAGGCGCAGGCCGATGGTGCGCTGCTCGACGTCGCCGCGATACGGTGTGCCGAAAGCATTCGGGTTGCTGAAACCGAGCGCGTCGTTGTCGCCTTTTTCGTATTGCGCCACTGCGTCCAGAGTCGGCGCATGACCGGCCTTGCGCTGTTTGAGGGTTTCTTCAGCGGCGGTGACGGCGTAGTTGCTGGCCAACAGATTCAGGTTTTGGCGGCCAGCGGTTTCGACCCACGCCTTGGCGTCGTTCGGCAGCGGCGGCAACACCGGCAACGTGTGCACGATGCCTTGGATCGAGTTGTATTGGCGGTTGGTCAGCGTAATCAGCGCTTCAAAGGCGTCTTCCACCTGGCGCTGAGCCAGGATCCGGTTGGCGCGAGCGGTGTCGTAGCTGGCCTGGGATTGCAGCACGTCGGTCTTGTCCGACAAGCCCACATCGAAGCGCTCGTTGGACTGGTCCAGTTGGCGCTTGAATGCATTTTCTTCGGCCTTGGTGGAGGCCAGGTTGTCCTGGGCGCGCAGCACGGCGAAGTAACTTTCGGCGCTCTGCAGAATCAGGTTCTGTTCGGTGGCCGACAGTTGCAATGCGGCCTGCTCGTTGACGGCTTCGGCGGCTTGCAACTGGAACCAGCGGTCGGCGCGGAACAGTGGCTGGCTCAAGGTCGCGCGCCAGGAATGGGCGTCACGGTTGGCGGTGGCCGAGGGCGTGTCGATCTGGGTGCGCACATTGTTGATATCGGCACCAGCCGACAGATTCGGCAGCAACCCGGCGCGGGCCTGGGGTACCACTTCTTTTTGCGCACCGTATTGGGCACGGGCGGCGGCCAGGTCGGCGTTGTTATCCACCGCTTCCTGATAGACGCTGACCAGATCGGTTCTGGCAGACAAGGGCGCTTCAGCTGCCCAGACCATTCCGTTGGTCGCACAAGACACGGCAACAGCCAGTGAAAGTTTGCGCAGCATGAGGCGATCCCTAGTGTGAATATTACGGCGATAATTTAGCGCCCAAGGCTACGGCTGGTCATTTCTGGCGTCAAGCCTTGAGGCGGCATCCGAGTGTAGTGGCGCGACCCCGGCACAACAATCCTGTAATTGCGCCATTCATCACGCTGAATGCTCCACTGTTGGCAATTTGCCCACGCCATGGTCTAGACTGGCCGCGTTCTTGTCGGGGTGCCTTGTTGGAAGGCTGAGATCGGTAAATACCGGATCCCGTTGAACCTGATCAGGTTAACGCCTGCGTAGGGAACAAGATTTCTCGTCACCCGGCGAGTCCTCTTGTGCTTCGTCCGGGATGCTGTTCGACAATCGAACAGTCCTCGTGCGCCAAGCACAGCACTGGTTTCAGTGCGTCCATCCGTCACAGGTTCGCTCCGACAAAAATCCACCGCCTGGATAAGTTGGAGCCCGTGATGACTACAAAACTAAAAAACACTGTGCATTTAAGTGAATCGGCCAAGGTCGACTCCGGCTCTGTGCAGCCGTTTACCCGCTCGCAAAAAATCTACGTGCAAGGCACTCGCCCGGACATTCGTGTGCCGATGCGTGAGATCAGCCTGGACGTGACCCCTACCGACTTTGGCGGTGAAATCAACGCACCCGTGGTGGTCTATGACACCTCCGGCCCGTACACCGACCCCAATGTAATCATCGACGTGCGTAAAGGCCTGGGCGATGTGCGCTCGCCGTGGATCGAAGTGCGCGGCGACACCGAGCGCCTGTCCGGCCTCAGCTCGCATTTCGGCCAGCAGCGCCTGAGCGATGCCGAACTGACCGCACTGCGCTTTGCCCATGTGAAAAATCCGCGCCGCGCCAAGGCCGGCGCCAACGTCACCCAGATGCACTACGCGCGCAAAGGCATCATCACCGCCGAGATGGAATACGTCGCCATCCGCGAAAACATGAAGCTCGAAGAAGCCCGCGCCAGTGGTCTGTTGGACCAGCAACACGCCGGCCACAGCTTCGGTGCCAGCGTGCCGAAAATCATCACCCCCGAGTTTGTGCGCGAAGAAATCGCCCGTGGCCGCGCAATTATCCCGGCCAACATCAACCACACCGAGTTGGAGCCGATGATCATCGGCCGTAACTTCCTGGTGAAGATCAACGGCAACATCGGCAACAGCGCCTTGGGTTCGTCCATCGAAGAAGAAGTGGCGAAACTCACCTGGGGCATTCGCTGGGGCTCGGACACCGTGATGGACCTGTCCACCGGCAAGCACATCCACGAAACCCGCGAGTGGATCATCCGTAACTCGCCAGTGCCAATCGGTACCGTGCCGATCTACCAGGCCCTGGAAAAAGTCGGCGGCGCCGCCGAAGACCTGACTTGGGAGCTGTTCCGCGACACCTTGATCGAACAGGCCGAGCAGGGCGTCGACTACTTCACCATCCACGCCGGCGTGCTGCTGCGCTACGTGCCGCTGACTGCCAAGCGCGTCACCGGCATCGTGTCCCGTGGCGGTTCGATCATGGCCAAGTGGTGCCTGGCGCACCACAAAGAGAACTTCACCTATACGCATTTCGACGAAATCTGCGAAATCATGAAGGCCTACGACGTCAGCTTCTCCCTCGGCGACGGCCTGCGCCCCGGCTCGATTGCCGACGCCAACGACGCCGCGCAGTTCGGCGAGCTGGAAACCCTGGGTGAACTGACCAAAACCGCCTGGAAGCACGACGTGCAAACCATGATCGAAGGCCCCGGCCACGTACCGATGCAGTTGATCAAAGAGAACATGGACAAGCAGCTGGAGTGCTGCGACGAGGCGCCGTTCTACACCCTCGGCCCACTGACCACCGACATCGCGCCGGGTTACGACCACATCACCTCCGGTATCGGTGCGGCGATGATCGGTTGGTTCGGTTGCGCCATGCTGTGCTACGTCACGCCCAAGGAACACCTGGGCCTGCCGAACAAGGATGACGTGAAGACCGGGATCATCACCTACAAGATCGCCGCCCATGCCGCCGACCTTGCCAAAGGCCACCCGGGCGCGCAGATCCGCGATAACGCCTTGAGCAAGGCGCGCTTCGAATTCCGCTGGGAAGACCAGTTCAACCTCGGCCTTGACCCTGATACCGCGCGCTCCTATCACGATGAAACCCTGCCGAAGGACTCGGCCAAGGTCGCGCATTTCTGCTCGATGTGCGGGCCGAAATTCTGCTCGATGAAAATCACCCAGGAAGTGCGTGAATACGCGGCCAACCAGCGCATTGAAGCGGTGGATGTGGACGTGGCCAAGGGCTTGGCGGAGCAGGCAGAGCGGTTCAAGCAGGAAGGTAGTCAGCTTTATAAGAAGGTCTGATCCGAGGTTGCAGGTGCTTTTAAGGGCCTCATCGGGGGCGGGCCTCCTCCCACACTTGAACGTGTTCGCCATTCAACATGTGGGAGGGGGCTTGCCCCCGATAGCAATCTTTCAAACAACACATGCCCCTCAGAGATAACACCCTTGAACATTCAACCGAGCACCTACTCACCGGACATCGCAGTCCCCCAAGACAAACGTGTCTTCGGCGCCCGCGACCTGTTCTCCCTATGGTTCTCCCTCGGCATTGGCCTGATGGTCCTGCAAACCGGCGCTTTGCTTGCGCCGGGGCTGGGCCTGTCGGGTTCATTGCTGGCAATCTTCCTCGGCACTCTGGTCGGCGTGTTGTTGCTGGCCGCCGTCGGCGTGATCGGCAGCGACACCGGCCTGTCCGCCATGGCGGCGCTCAAGCTCAGCCTCGGTGCCAAAGGCGCGAGCCTGCCCGCGTTGCTCAACTTGCTGCAGTTGATCGGCTGGGGTTCATTCGAAATCATTGTGATGCGCGATGCGGCCAGCCTGTTGGGTACGCGAGCATTCAGCGAGGGCAGCCTGCTGGCCAGCCCGTTGCTGTGGACGCTGTTTTTCGGCGGCTTGGCGACGCTGCTGGCAGTCAGCGGTCCATTGACCTTTGTGCGTCAGATCCTGCGCAAATGGGGCATCTGGCTGCTGCTCGCCGCCTGTCTGTGGCTCACCTGGAACTTGTTCGCCAAGGCTGATTTGGCCGCGCTATGGGCTCAGGTCGGTGATGGTTCGATGCCGTTCGCCGTGGGCTTCGATATTGCCATCGCCATGCCGCTGTCCTGGTTACCGCTGATTGCCGATTACTCGCGTTTTGGTAAGCGCGCTAAAAGCGTGTTCGGCGGCACCGCGGTGGGCTTCTTTATCGGTAATTTCTGGCTGATGAGCCTGGGCGTGGCCTACACCCTGGCATTTGCGCCGAGCGGTGAAGTGAACGCGCTGCTCCTGGCTTTGGCTGGCGCCGGCCTGGGGATTCCGCTGCTGCTGATCTTGTTGGACGAGTCGGAAAATGCTTTTGCCGATATTCACTCGGCGGCGGTGTCCAGCGGGGTTCTGTTGCGCTTGAAAGTCGAGCATCTGGCGTTGGCCATCGGTGTCATCTGCACCTTGATCGCCTGTTTCGCGCCGTTGGCCCAGTACCAGAACTTCCTGCTATTGATCGGCTCAGTGTTTGCGCCGTTGTTCGGCGTGGTGCTGGTGGATCATTTCATCCTGCGCCGTCGTGGTCAGGGTGTGGTTGCCGGCCTGCGTTGGCCGGCGCTGTTGGCCTGGTTAGGTGGCATTGCCACTTACCATCTGTTGGCCAATCTGTACCCGGATGTCGGCGCAACCCTGCCGGCGCTGGTGCTGGCAGGGCTGCTGCAGTTCATCCTGGGTCGGGCCTTCAGCGGCGTGCGGGTACCAGCTCAGGCTTGAGAATGCCGTCCAGCCGCGAGTAGGGAATCTGCAACTCGACATGGCCCAAGGCATACGGCGCGATGGTGGTGGTGGGGTACTTGAGGACCACGCCACCATAGGTCAGCGCAACGTTCGGGGTTTTCTGGAAGGGGTAGGTTTTCACAAACTCCGGCTCCAGGCTCAGGCGGGTGCTGATCAACCAACTGTTGTGTGCCACTTGGGCGGCTTTCCAGAAGGCGTCCTCTTTACCCGGCAGTAGCATGTCGGTGAGCGAGAGGGCCTTTTGCTGCTGGCGCGAATAGTTGATGAATGCGCGGCCCGGCTCGCCATGGGTGGCGCCCTGGTCCAGATAGCTGGACAGTTCGATGATCACCAAGCCGTCATGCTGCTCCCGTACCTTGGCCTGCAAATACATGCTGTTGCTTGGGGCCGCGGTTTTCAGGAATTGCTCGCGATAGGTCTCAAGGCTGGTCGGCAGCGGGTTGGCGCCGGTCATTTCCAGTAGGCGCTGTTCGATCAGCGCGTCCAGCTTGGGTTCCTTGGCGAAGTGCACGGTGTCGATATTCACCAGCGCGCAATCGGCGCTGGCGCAGCCCGGCCGGGTTTGTTCAGTGGTGTCGCGGGTGGCTTCCAGCGGGGTACGCCAGTTGGGTTGGAACAAGCTTTGGCAGGCGCCGAGGGTCAAGGCGATGCAGGCCACGGAGGCGATTTTTAAAAGCGACATGGGTGTCCTTCGTCTATCGATAAGAGCGAAATTGTGCAGCTTCGACTACCAGCAAGGCAGTCAGTTCGCCACTAAGCTGATTAGAGTGAGTTTGACGCCCGCCGTCTATCCCGGCAACCGGAAAGGGGCTGCATCCGAGGGCGGGAGCGCGTTAGGATGGCGCGAATTGCTCAGGCATAACGAGGAAGGGATATGACGGACACAGCAAAATCGACGCCGAGCACAATCGAAATTGTTCAGCGCGACAATGCCTACAAGGGCTTCTACCAGCTTGATCGCGTGCAACTGCGCCACGAAAAATTCGATGGCGGCATGAGCCGGGTGATCAACCGCGAAGTCTTCGTCCGTCACGACGCGGTGTGTGTCTTGCCGTACGACCCGCAGCGCGATGAAGTGGTGTTGATCGAGCAGTTCCGTGTAGGCGCCATGGGCCGCAGCAACAACCCTTGGCTGGTGGAAATGGTCGCGGGCCTGATCGACAAGGATGAAGAGCCGGAGGAGGTTGCACACCGCGAAGCCGAGGAGGAAGCTGGGCTGACGTTCTCCGCACTGTGGCCGATTACCAAGTATTTCCCGTCGCCCGGTGGCAGTACCGAGTTTGTGCATTTGTACCTGGGCCGTTGCGAGAGCGCCGGTGCAGGTGGTGTCCATGGATTGGAAGAAGAGGCAGAAGATATCCGCGTCACCGTCTGGGCCTTCGAAGATGCCCTGCAAGCGGTGCGCGACGGCAAGATTTCCAACGCAGCCAGCATTATCGCCCTGCAATGGCTTGCGCTTAATCGCGCGGAAGTGAGGGGGTTATGGCAGTAAAGGTACGGGAACGTTATCGAGTCGACTTGATCGGGCTGCAAGCCGCCTGCGAAGCCAACTATGCGCGGCTGATGCGCCTGTTGCCCGATATGCGCCACGCCCCCGAGGCACGGCGTATCGGCGTAACCCATGGCGACCAAATGCTCGGCGTACTGGCCCTGGAAGTTATCGTCAACTGTCCGTACACCACCACCCTGCGCGTTCGTCAGGAGCACAGCCTGCCTTGGCTGCCGGTGCCGCAACTGGAAGTGCAGGTTTACCACGACGCCCGCATGGCCGAAGTGATCAGCGCCGAACATGCACGACGCTTCCGCAGCATCTATCCTTACCCAAATGTGTTCATGCACCAGCCCGATGAGAAAGCACAGCTCAATGTGTTCCTCGGCGAGTGGTTGAGCCATTGCCTGGCTCTGGGTCATGAGTTTGAGGTCGTGCGGTAGATGTGAACTGCGTCTGCTTCCTTGGGTTTCCTCTTTGCGTTCTGCCCCAGCATAATCGCCCCAATTGTCTATTCCTGTGATTGCCTTGGGAGAGCGCCTTGCCGAGCGTATCCACCGTGAACCCCGATGCGCCGGCGTTGCTGGTGCAACTGTCCGACAGCCACCTGTTTGCCGAGGCCGACGGCACGCTGCTGGGTATGAATACCCGTGAGAGCCTGCGGCGTGTAATTGAGTTGGTGTGCCAGCAACAGCCGCAAATCGACCTGATAGTGGCTACCGGGGACTTGTCCCAGGACGGCACGCTGGAGTCGTACCAGCAATTTCGCGACATGACCGCATCCATCGGCGCCCCTGCCCGCTGGATTCCCGGTAACCACGACGAGCCGCAAATCATGGCGCACGCCGCTGCGCACAGCGACCTGCTTGAACCGGTGGTGGATGTGGGCAACTGGCGCATCACATTGCTGGACTCTGCCGTACCGGGCTCGGTGCCAGGCTACCTTCAGGACTCGCAACTGCAATTGCTGGCCCAAGCCCTGAGTGAAGCCCCCGGCCGTCATCATCTGGTGTGCTTTCACCATCACCCAGTGTCTTTCGGCTGTGCGTGGATGGACCCCATCGGCCTGCGCAATCCCGAAGCGTTGTTTGCCGTGCTGGACCGCTTTCCCCAAGTCAGGGCAGTGCTCTGGGGGCATGTGCATCAGGAAATCGACCGCGAACGTAATGGCGTGCGCTTGCTAGCGTCGCCGTCTACGTGCATCCAGTTCGCGCCGGGCAGCGAGGACTTCAAGGTCAGTGAGCAGGCGCCGGGGTATCGTTGGTTGCGTTTGCATGCCAACGGGCGGCTGGAGACCGGGGTAGAGCGCTTGGTCGGGTTCGCGTTTACGGTGGATTACGGTAGCAACGGCTACTGAGATTTACCTGTAAACTGCGCGCTTTTGGCGCAAGCACGGAGAGCCCGGTATGTCTGCTTCGATCCTGTATATCCACGGTTTCAACAGTGCGCCGGCGTCCAACAAGGCCAGCCAGCTCATCACCGTGATGAACAGCCTCGGCCTGGCCGACCAACTGCGCGTGCCGGCGCTGCATCACCACCCCCGTCAGGCAATTCCTCAGTTGGAGCAAGCCATTGCCCAACTGGGGCGGCCACTGCTGGTCGGCAGCTCACTCGGCGGCTACTATGCAACCCATCTTGCCGAGCGCCATGGCCTCAAGGCGCTGCTGGTCAACCCGGCGGTGAGCCCCCATCGGATGTTCGACGGCTACCTGGGCACCCAGAAGAACCTCTACACCGATGAAACCTGGGAACTGACCCACGACCACGTCACGGCACTCGCCGAGTTGGAAGTGCCGGCACCCCAGGATGCTGCGCGTTATCAGGTGTGGTTGCAGACCGGGGATGAAACCCTGGATTATCGCCTCGCCCAACAGTATTACCGGGCCTGCGCCTTGCGCATCCAGGCCGGTGGCGACCATGGTTACCAAGGGTTCGCCCAGCAATTGCCGGCGCTGTTGAGCTTTGCCGGCATTGGCGCAGATCAGTATCAATCCTTCGATTTTTCGGCACTGTAATTGCCTTGAAAACCGCAGGTTACTTTTTAATCGAACGACTCACGACGAGACCCCATGGCCACTCCCAGCGCTAGCTCTTATAACGCCGACGCCATCGAAGTCCTCTCGGGCCTCGACCCGGTGCGCAAACGCCCCGGCATGTACACCGACACCAGCCGGCCGAATCACCTCGCCCAGGAAGTCATCGACAACAGCGTTGACGAAGCCTTGGCCGGGCACGCGAAGTCGGTGCACGTCATTCTCCACGCTGACCACTCCCTCGAAGTGTCCGACGATGGTCGCGGCATGCCCGTGGACATTCACCCGGAAGAGGGCGTGTCAGGCGTCGAGCTGATCCTCACCAAGCTGCACGCCGGCGGTAAGTTCTCCAACAAGAACTACCAGTTTTCCGGTGGCTTGCACGGTGTGGGTATTTCCGTGGTCAACGCCCTGTCGACGCTGGTGCGGGTCAAGGTCAAGCGCGACGGCAACGAGTACCAGATGACCTTCGCCGATGGCTACAAAGCCACCGACCTCGAAGTGATCGGCACTGTGGGCAAGCGCAATACCGGTACCAGCGTGTACTTCGCGCCGGACCCGAAATACTTCGATTCGCCGAAATTCTCCATCAGCCGCCTCAAACACGTACTCAAGGCCAAGGCCGTGTTGTGCCCGGGCCTGCTGGTGACCTTTGAAGACAAAGGCACCGGTGAGAAGGTCGAGTGGCATTACGAAGACGGCCTGCGCTCTTATCTGGAAGATTCCGTCAGCGACTTCGAGCGCCTGCCCAACGAGCCGTTTTGCGGCAGTCTGGCCGGCAATAAAGAAGCCGTCGACTGGGCGCTGCTGTGGTTGCCCGAGGGCGGCGACAGCGTGCAGGAAAGCTACGTCAACCTGATTCCCACGGCTCAGGGCGGCACCCACGTCAATGGTTTGCGCCAGGGCCTGCTCGATGCCATGCGCGAATTCTGCGAATACCGCAGCCTGCTGCCGCGCGGCGTGAAGCTGGCGCCGGAAGACGTGTGGGAGCGCATTGCGTTCGTGCTGTCGATGAAAATGCAGGAACCGCAGTTCTCCGGCCAGACCAAAGAGCGTCTGTCGTCCCGCGAGGCGGCGGCGTTTGTCTCTGGTGTGGTTAAGGACGCCTTCAGCCTGTGGCTCAACGAGCATCCTGAGCTGGGCTTGGCCTTGGCTGAACTGGCGATCAATAACGCCGGCCGTCGCCTCAAAGCCAGTAAGAAGGTTGAACGCAAGCGCATCACCCAAGGCCCGGCACTGCCAGGCAAACTGGCCGATTGCGCGGGGCAGGACCCGATGCGCTCCGAACTGTTCCTGGTGGAGGGTGACTCCGCCGGCGGTTCCGCCAAACAAGCGCGGGACAAGGAATTCCAGGCGATCCTGCCGTTACGCGGCAAGATTCTTAACACTTGGGAAGTCGACGGCAGCGAAGTCCTGGCCAGCCAGGAAGTGCACAACATCGCCGTGGCCATTGGTGTCGACCCAGGTTCTGCGGATATCGCCCAACTGCGTTACGGCAAGATCTGCATCCTCGCCGACGCCGACTCCGACGGGCTGCACATCGCCACGTTGCTCTGTGCCCTGTTCGTGCAGCACTTCCGCCCGTTGGTGGATGCCGGTCACGTCTACGTCGCCATGCCGCCGCTGTATCGCATCGACCTGGGCAAGGAGATTTTCTATGCCCTGGATGAAGCGGAGCGCGATGGCATCCTCGACCGCCTGGTGGCCGAGAAGAAACGTGGCAAGCCGCAGGTCACGCGATTCAAAGGTCTGGGTGAAATGAACCCGCCACAATTGCGTGAAACCACCATGGACCCCAACACCCGGCGCCTGGTGCAGTTGACCCTGGAAGACTACGCCGCCACCTCGGAAATGATGGACATGCTGCTGGCGAAGAAACGCGCGCCGGACCGCAAGTCCTGGCTGGAATCCAAAGGCAACCTGGCCGAGGTGGTGGGCTGATGCGCACAGGCGTCGCCCTGGCGATCCTGATGATGAGCGGGCTGGCGGCCACCCCGGTGGTTGCTGCGCCCGTGGCAGAGCTCAAACTCGTGTCCGAGCACCCGGTGGATGGCATGCGCGGCGGCAATCTGTCGGGTCTGGCTGTGTGCGGCAAGGAATTGTGGACGGTTTCCGACCGTGACGACGATCAGATCTACCGTCTGGATATCAGCGCGCCGACCTGGCAGGCAGAAACAGTGAAAATCGAAGTCCCGCCCGTGCCAGAGTCCGGTCTGCCTTGGGGGCTGCGTTCGCGCACCACGGCTGCTTCGTTTATTCGCGGTGGCGACCTGGACTTTGAAGGGATCAGCTGCGATGTTGCCGGTAATCGCTACATCGTCAGTGAAGCCCATGCGGCAGTGCTGCAAGTGCCTGCCACCGGCGCACCTGAATGGCTGAAAATTGCCCCAAGCATGGTGCGTGAGGCCCGGGCCAGTGGCATGTTGCTGCACTTCAATGCGCTGTTTGAAGGCTTGGCGGTGAACCCTGAAGGCAATCAAATCTGGCTGGCGGCCGAGCGTGAGCGGCGTGGCTTAATTTCCATCAAGCGTGGGCAAAGCCTGTGGAGTTGTGAGGGCCCTTGCGTGTTGTTAAGTGAGGCCGGCCAGGAGGTACAACCGGCTAAATTCACCGACGCCAAGCCCGTGTCCAAGGATTTCGCTGATCTCTCCCTGTTCAACGGCAAGCTGTTTACGCTGGAGCGCAACGCGTTCCAGATTTGCCGGCGCGATGCGGTCACCGCCAAGGTCGAGCTGTGCTGGTCGTTTGCCGACGAAACCCTGGTGCCCGAGCGGCGTTATGCCCAGCCCTATGGTCTTGCCGAAGCCCTTGTGGTTGATGCTGAAGGCGCGTGGCTGGGTATCGACAACAACTTCGGCCCTCGCGCCGATGGTGAAAAACGCCCGGTGGTCTATCGTTTTGCCGCCCCGGTCGGCGGCTGGAGTGCCCAGCCGTGAATGATCAAACACTTGAATTGACTCAGCGCAGCGGCATTTCCGCTGCGCCTTACCAAACAATGATGAGGCCCGCATGAGTGACATCCTCGCAGACAGCTTAGACGGCGTAGAACGCCGGTCGCTGGCTGACTTCACCGAAAATGCCTACCTCAACTACTCCATGTACGTGATCATGGACCGCGCGTTGCCGCATATCGGCGACGGCCTCAAGCCCGTACAGCGGCGCATTATCTACGCCATGAGTGAGTTGGGCCTGGATGCCGATTCCAAGCACAAGAAATCGGCGCGTACCGTCGGTGACGTGCTGGGTAAGTTCCACCCCCATGGCGACTCGGCGTGCTACGAAGCCATGGTGCTGATGGCCCAACCGTTCAGCTACCGCTACACGCTGGTGGACGGCCAGGGTAACTGGGGTGCGCCGGATGATCCTAAGTCCTTCGCCGCGATGCGTTACACCGAGGCGCGGTTGTCGCGTTACTCGGAAGTGCTGCTCAGCGAACTGGGCCAGGGTACTGCGGATTGGGGTCCGAACTTCGACGGCACACTGGACGAGCCTCTGGTGTTGCCGGCACGTTTGCCGAATATCCTGCTCAATGGCACCACCGGTATCGCGGTCGGCATGGCCACCGACGTACCGCCGCACAACCTGCGGGAAGTCGCCACCGCCTGCGTACGCTTGCTGGATGAGCCAAAGGCGACCGTCGAGCAGCTCTGTGAGCATATCCAGGGCCCGGACTACCCGACCGAAGCGGAAATCATCACGCCGCGCGCCGACCTGCTGAAGATGTACGAAACCGGCAAGGGCTCGGTGCGCATGCGCGCTGTGTACCACATTGAGGACGGCGACATTATCGTCACCGCTCTGCCGCATCAGGTGTCGGGCGCCAAAGTGTTGGAGCAGATTGCTGCGCTGATGCAGGCCAAACCGTCGAAACTGCCCCAGGTCGCCGACCTGCGTGACGAGTCCGACCACGAAAACCCATGCCGTATCGTGATCATCCCGACCAACAGCCGGGTCGATCACGAAGTGCTGATGCAGCACCTGTTCGCCAGTACCGATCTTGAGTCCAGCTACCGGGTCAACATCAACATCATCGGTCTGGACGGTAAGCCGCAGCTGAAAAACCTGCGCAACCTGCTGGTGGAGTGGTTGGAGTTCCGCGTACAAACCGTTCGTCGCCGCCTGCAATTCCGCTTGGACAAGGTCGAGCGCCGCCTGCACCTGTTGGACGGCTTGCTGATTGCCTATCTCAACCTGGATGAAGTGATTCACATCATCCGTACCGCCGAGCACCCGAAAGCCGAATTGATCGCGCGCTTCGAGCTGAGCGAGATCCAGGCTGACTACATCCTCGACACCCGCTTGCGTCAATTGGCGCGACTGGAAGAAATGAAACTGCGCGACGAGCAAGACGCGTTGCTTAAGGAGCAAGCCAAGCTGCAAGCCCTGTTGGGCAGTGAAGCCAAGCTGAAAAAGCTGGTGCGTACCGAGCTGATCAAAGACGCCGAAACCTACGGCGATGAACGTCGTTCGCCAATCGTGCAGCGTGCTGAAGCGAAGGCGCTGACAGAAACCGAACTGCTGCCAAACGAGAAAATTACCGTCGTTCTGTCGGAAAAGGGTTGGGTTCGTTCGGCCAAGGGGCATGATATTGACGCCACTGGCTTGTCGTACAAAGCGGGTGATGGTTTTAAAACCGCCGCGGCCGGGCGTTCTAACCAGTTTGCGGTGTTTATCGACTCGACGGGGCGCAGCTATTCAGTGCCGGCGCACACCTTGCCGTCAGCACGGGGGCAGGGCGAACCGTTGACCGGGCGTCTAACGCCGCCACCAGGGGCGAATTTTGAATGCGTGCTGCTGCCGGACGATGACTCGCTGTACGTCATCGCCTCCGACGCCGGTTACGGGTTTGTGGTCAAGGGTGAAGACCTGCAGGCCAAGAACAAGGCGGGCAAGGCGTTGTTGAGCCTGCCGAATAACGCCAAGGTGATCCTGCCGCGACCGGTAGATGACCGTGAGAGCAATTGGCTGGCTTCAGTGACCACCGAAGGGCGTCTGCTGGTGTTCAAGATCAGCGATCTACCCCAGCTGGGCAAAGGCAAGGGCAACAAGATTATTGGTATTTCAGGGGAGCGGGTGGCCAGTCGCGAAGAGTACGTGACCGACATCGCGGTGATCCCGGAAGGTTCCACCCTGGTGCTCCAGGCCGGCAAGCGCACGTTGTCATTGCGCCCTGACGACCTTGAACACTACAAGGGCGAGCGTGGTCGTCGCGGTAATAAACTGCCTCGCGGCTTCCAGCGTGTGGATGCTTTGCTGGTGGAAACGCCGGTTTAAGGCGTATTAGAGCCCTCGATCTACGATTTAAAGCGTAGATCGACTCTTTGGCGCTGGAGTCATGGCGCATATTCACGGATGATATGGCCTTTCCAGCGCCGGCGTGGCCGAGCGTGTTTAGGTTATTTTTAGTATTACATTGTGGTTCGCCTTGTGGCAGCCACCTGGATGGGATGATGACTGCTCCACGCCTTCCTTTATTTTTGATGCTCGCTGGCCTTTTGGGGTTGGCGGGTTGCAGCACACACCAACCGGTGTCGCTGTACCAGCTGGACAGCGGAAGTCCAGCGCAACCTGCACAAAGTGCCGGTATGGCAGTTCTGCTGGGCCCGGTGGTCGTTGCCGACTACCTGCAACGCGAAACCCTGCTGCAGCGTCAGAATGACGGTAGCCTGCAAGGTTCCACCGATGGTCGTTGGGCGGGTAGCCTGTCTTCGGATATCAACCAGTTGGTATTGCGCCAAGTCGCGGGCCATCTCGATAGCCAGCGCGTGGTACTGGCACCCGCACCGACGGGTTTCAGCCCGGATGTGCAGGTGCTACTGACCATTACGCGCCTCGACTCGGGTGTGTCGCAACCGGCAATCCTGGATGCACAGTGGCGCTTGATCGACCGTCGTGGCCAGGTGCGCGATAACCGTATCGTGCACCTGCAGGAAGAACACACCGGTTCCACGGCATCCCAGGTCCAGGCCCAGGGCGTGCTGTTGCAGCACTTGGCACAGCAGTTGTCGGTGGCCCTCAAGCCACTGGCCAACCAGCCGCCGATTGCCGAGGCGCCGCGCAAGCAAGCTCCGGCGGTACAGGCCAAGCCAGCAGAGCCGCAGAAGCCGAAGATGCCGATGGCTACGCCCATTCGTACGGATATGGAAGTGTTCAGGTTCTGATCTGAAACAGCTTCAACAAAAAAGGCCCGCTGACTTAGCGGGCCTTTTTGTTTGTGGAGATATAAGTCACGGCGCAGATCAAGTGTGGAAGGGGGGCTTGTCCCTGGTAGCGTTGGTTCAGTTAATGATGTGCTAACTGATGCTCCGCAGTCGGGGGTAAGCCCCCTCCCAATTGGTTTGGCGGTGTTCTTCAGGGCTTGGAGCGAGTCTCATGCATCCGCGCCAACTGGCGTTCAAGCATCGAGGGATACGGCTCCATCAACCGCTCCACACAGCTTGCGCCTTCAGGGCTGGCAATCGGTCGGATGCGAGCGCGTTGGCGGATCAGCGTGTCTTCACTGATCTTGCGCTCCACCAGCAGCAGGTTGCGGCTGTGTTGCGACAGGGCCAGGGCGTCTTGGGCGATTTCGGTCAGCAGCAGATCGATCTGGCTCATGCCGAACAGGTCGTCACCTACCGTCAAGCCAAGTTGCAGTTGCAGGGTGATGCCGCTGTCCGCCACTTCGATCTGCAGGGCATGGCCCAGGGCGCGCAGCAGTTCGCCGCAGCAGATGGCGTTGGTCAGGTAGTCTTCGCCGCTGTCTTCGCTGTGGAACAGCATCAGCGTGCTGCCATCGTTCAGGGTGTGCAGTTCGCTCTGGTACAGCGAGGCCGCTTGGTCGAGGCAATCGCGATAGCGTTCCAGCAGTTCCGTCAGGCGTGCGCGGGGCAGGCGGCGCAGTTGGTCCTGGGCACCCAGTTGCACGGCCAATACGGCGCTGTGCTGGGGCTCGGTGTTCCTCGCAGGTACCGGTTTCGGCGCGACGGCCGGGCTGTTGGCCGAGGTGTCGCGCAGGTCGGCGAACGGGTCTTCATCGTCCAGCTCGTCTTCTTCAGCCTGGATGACCTTGCGTGTTGCAGGCTTGAGGCCTGCCACCGGGGTGCTTTCGTCGAAGCCAGGATCACGCAGGTCGCGCACTTCAAACTCGGGCTCGTCGTCGTAATCGGTGTCGTCGAACTCAGGTTCCGGCTCCACTTCACGAACCACTGGCTCCGGGGCGAAGCTGGCGTGGAGTTGGCGGGCGAGGTCGCCGATTTCGTCCTGGCGGTCGGTGGCTGGCGTGTGTTCGTCGATGTCCCGTAACCAGATGCGCAGTTGCATCAATGGCGTAGAAATGTGCCGACCCAGCCGCAGGCTTAAGGCCAAGGCCAGTGCCAGCAGGATTGCGCTGAGGATGCCCATGCTTTGCAGGCTGATGGTCATCGGCTGCTGGAATTGCTGCATGTCCAGGCTGATGCGCAGTTGGCCGGCCTTCACATCCTGGAACGTGATGTTGCTCTGGTACAGGCCTTCGGCTTCACCCAGCAGGCCGTTTTTCGGGCGTTGCCCGGCTTCGGCCATGATCCGGTTGTCCACGCTGTAGATGGCGGCGTGGGCCACCAGCGGGTTTTTGGTCAGGTTGTTGAGCAGCACGTTGAGGCTGAGGATGTCGTTGGACACCAACAGCTCAGTCGCCGAGGTGGCGGTCTGGGTCGTCAAGCTCTCGCCCAGGGCGTCGGCTTGCTCGTGCATGGCCTGTTTGAACTGCAAACCCATCACGCAGGCGTAGATCACCAGGGCCAAGGCCACCAGGATCACGTTATGGCTGGCGATGCGTAATGCGATCGGTACACGGCGGTGGCGCAGTGCCCGGAAGATCAGCAGGAAGAAGTTATCGGTTTTTACTGGCGTGGGCCGGTTCACTTGCGCTCGGCTCTCGGTCCGTGAAGTTGACGCGCAGTATAGCGACAGGCCTAGGACCGGCAAAGCGCTGGCTGTGCCCGATGGTCACTGAAAGTGGGTAGAATGCGGTTTTTTTCCAGCCTGGGGGTGCGCCTTGCGCGAAATTGTCCTGATTAACATCACCGGTGAAGACCGCCCGGGTCTTACCGCCGCCATTACCGGTGTTCTGGCCCAGGGTGGTGTGAACATTCTCGACATTGGCCAGGCAGTGATCCACGACACCCTGTCGTTCGGCATCCTGGTGGAAATCCCCAGCACCGAACAGGCCTCGTCCGTACTCAAGGACATCCTGTTTACGGCGTATAAGCTGGATCAACAGGTGCGTTTCACCCCTGTTTCCGAAGACGACTACCAGCATTGGGTGGCTGGCCAAGGGAAGAAACGCCATATCGTCACGTTACTGACCCGAAAGGTCACCGCCGAACAACTGCAGCGCGTCAGCTCCATTACCGCGCAGTATGGTTTGAATATCGACCATATCGACCGTCTGTCGGGGCGCATGCCGCTGGACACGCCGGCAGATCAGGGCAAGGGCTGCATCGAGTTCTCCGTTCGCGGCGAGCCGGCCGATCCGCAGGCCCTGCGCGCCGAATTCCTTAGCGTTGCCCAGGAGCTGAATGTCGACATCGCGTTCCAGGAAGATTCGCTGTTCCGTCGTAACCGTCGCCTGGCGGTATTCGACATGGACTCCACGCTGATCGAAGCAGAAGTCATCGACGAACTGGCCAAAGCCGCCGGCGTGGGCGAGCAGGTTTCCGCGATCACCGAGCGCGCCATGGCCGGCGAGCTGGACTTCCGCGCCAGCTTCAAGGAGCGCCTGGCACTGCTCAAAGGCCTGGATGTCAGCGTGCTGGACTCCATCGGCGCCTCGCTACGCCTGACGGAAGGTGCCGAAACCCTGTTCGCCGAACTCAAGCGTCTGGGTTACAAGACTGCGATCCTGTCCGGCGGCTTCACCTACTTTGCCAAGCAATTGCAGGCAAAGCTGGGCATCGACTATGTGTTCGCCAACGAGCTGGAAGTGGTCGATGGCAAGGTGACCGGCGTCGCGGTCGAGCCGATTGTCGACGCGCAGCGCAAGGCGGATCTGCTGAAGGAATTGGCACACAAGGAAGGTTTGCGTCTGGAGCAGACCATTGCGGTCGGCGACGGGGCGAATGACTTGCCGATGCTGGCGATCGCCGGTTTGGGTGTGGCGTTCCGCGCCAAGCCATTGGTCAAACAATCGGCCAAGCAGGCGATTTCGACCTTGGGGTTGGATGGCGTGCTCTATCTGCTGGGCTTTCGCGACCGCGACGGTCAGCTGTAACTGACTAAATGTGGGAGGGTGCTTGCCCCCGATGGTAGTGGTTCAGTCACTGATGTGTTGACTGATTCCCCGCTATCGGGAGCAAGCCCCCTCCCACATTGGGTTCGGTGTCAGGCTTTAGGTAAAGCGATACCTTGGCCCATCTGCACTGGCGAACCCGCCACCAGTTCTTCAGCCCACTTCACCTGATCCGGCCCAAACAGCACAATCGCGGTCGAACCCAACTTGAAGCGACCCAGCTCCGCACCTTTTTCCAGATGAATAGGCGCACGCGCCGCTTCGTCGTAGCGGAAGGTTTTCAGTTCGCGCTTCGGTGGGGTCACCAGGCCAGCCCATACGGTTTCAATCGACGCGACGATCATCGCACCCACCAACACGACGGCCATCGGACCGCGCTCGGTGTCGAAGATGCAGGCAACACGCTCGTTACGCGCAAACAGCTCCGGCACATTTTCGGCGGTGGTCTGGTTTACCGAGAAGATACGGCCTGGGATATAGACCATTTCCCGCAGGGTGCCAGCCAATGGCATGTGCACACGGTGGTAGTCCTTCGGCGACAGATAAACCGTTGCGAAGTCCCCGCCCATGAACGGTGCCGACAAGGCCGCATCGCCACCCAGCAACTCCAGCACGCTAAAGCTGTGGCCTTTAGCCTGGAACACACGCCCATGCTCAATCGGACCAAGCTGGCTGACCGCGCCATCGGCGGGGCTGAGCACCGCGCCTGGGGTTTGATCCAGCGGGCGCGCGCCATCTTTGAGGGCGCGTGTGAAGAAGGCGTTGAAGTGCTCGTAGGCGGTCACGTCTTCAACCAACGCCTGGGACATGTCTACTTGGTAGCGTTTAGCGAACCAGGTGGTGAAAGCGTTCTTGAACCAACGCACGCGGCACTCGGCAATGCAGCCCGCGAGGCGCGACAGCAAATGGTGCGGCAGCAAGTACTGGCTGAGGATAAACAACTGCTTTTTCATAACTGTCCTTAAACCTTAAATCTCAACGGGGGTGTCGGGGTGGTTGCCCCATTCGCCCCAGGAACCGGCATAACCTTTGACTCGGGGATAACCGAGCGCCTTGGCCACCAGGTAGGTGAAGCCAGAGCGGTGGTGAGTCTGGCAGTGGGTGATGATTTCTTTATCTTTCGTCAGCCCGAGGTCTTCGAGGATCTGCGGCATGTCGCGGCGGATACGCAGGTTGCGTGCCTTGTCCATGCCGGCAGTCCATTCGAAATTTACCGCGCCGGGGATGTGCCCGCCTTTGGCGGCGAGTACCTTCTCGCCGGAATATTCCAGCGGGCCGCGTGCGTCCCAGATACCCAGGTCGGCCGCGCCGAGACGGCTTTGCAGGTATTCGCGGGTGGCCGTGGGGCCGTCATGCAGCGTGAGCCTGACGGGGCCGCCGACGGGGCCGGGCACTTCGGTGGAAACGGGGTATTTCTCTTCCAGCCAGGCCAGCAGGCCGCCGTCGAGGTAGTGGTATTTCTGGTGGCCGATTACGTCGAGCAGCCAGATAAAGCGCCCGGCCCAGCCGCCGCCTTCGTCGTCGTACACCACGTAGGTGGCGTCGGGCGTGTGGCCCAATTCGCCGAAGAGTTTTTCCAGGTCGGCTTTATTGGGCAGCAGGCCGGGGGCCGGCGGCTGGCCCAGTTGGGTGCGCTTGGGGTCAACGAAATGCGCGCCGGGGATATGCCCTTCGGCGTAGCGGGCGGCACTGGTGAGGTCCACCAGAATCAGGTGTTCGGCATCCAGTTGACCGAGCAGGTCGCTGGATTCGATCACCAGCGGCAAGCCAGAGAAGTCAGGCATGTGAGGTCTCCTGGGCACAAATGTTGGCGATAAAGGACGGCGATTGTAGCGCAAGCATCAGGCGCTGCGGTTGGTAAAGCTGTGCAGGGCTTTCTCTATGCACTGGGCGGTTTTGCCGAAAGCCTGCACGGTGGTTTCCGAAAACGGTCCGCCGCCCTGGTCGGCGACCATCAGCATTACCACGCGGCCGTTGCAGCTCATCGAACGCAACAGCAGGTGTTCGCCTGTGAACAGACGGCGCAGGATCGGCGGCAGCAAGGCCGAGAACTGCGCGTGGTTATCCGGCGTGAGGCGTACTTGGGCGGATTTCTCCAGCAGGCGCTGTAGCAGCGTGCTGTTGACCACGTCCAGGCTCAGGTTGGCGGCGTCTTTGGGCAGACCGTCGGCCTGGTGCACGCGCAAGGTGCTCAGGGCGCGATCGGCCATGAACAACAAGACTCGCTGCATGCCGCTGGCCACCAGAGCTTCCTTGGCGCAGGTGGTCAAATGCATGGCGTTGGCAAAGCGGCTTGGTTCCAACAGCAGTTCGGTGCAGCGGTTACGCCACACGGCCAGGGCCTCGGCAGTCGGTGGCGGCGCCGGCAGCAGGCCGCGATGAATCTTCTGCACATTCCACGGCCAGATCAGCGACAGCGCCGGGTGCCAGAGGTCGGGCATTAGAGTGCTGCGGGCGCTGGTGACGGCTTGTTGGTGAGATTGTTGCTGCACTTCAGCCAGCGGTTGCTGCAAATACAGCGCGGTAAGGTATTGCCAGCGTTGAGTGTGCGGGCAGGTCCAGGACTCTTGGGCTGACATCGCCAGGCCGTTGGCTAGCAGCACGGTATTGGCCGGCTGGTTCAGCCAACGGCGCAGGTTGGGTTCGGCGTCTAGCAATTGCTGATGGCGCAATGAGTCGTCTTCACGGGCGATATGAAGTGCCTTGACCAGCAAGCGTTGCTCGTTCAACAGCAGGTTATAGCCCTGGGATACCCAGATCGGTAGGTGCCAGGCTTCGGTCAGGCCTAGGCACAGGTCCAGCAGGCGCACGCCGAACAGCTCCTGCTCGACTTTGCGTGCAGGCTCGCCCTTGTGGATGACACGCAGTTCCCACTCTTCAAGGAGCTTGGGGTAGGCAACGGCCATCGGCCACAGCGGCGACAGAAACAGCAGGCTACCCCAGTGGATGTCTTGCCAAAGCCGCGCCAGACGACTGCCGAACAGACCGTTGGCTTGCTGCGACGCGTGCTGGCTCACCAGCAACAGTTGACGCAATGCTACGGGAATCTCTTGGGCGGGCACCGAGGGCAGGCGCGCCAGCAGTTCCTCGGCGCGCTTGAGGCCCAGGCGATTGAGCGCTACTTCGAGGTTTTCCGCCGGCTCCGCCAGGCTGCCATGGTTATGGCTGTTGGCCTCGCGCATGACGCTGAGTACCAAAGCCGGGCTGTTTTGCATCAGCTCGGCAATATCTCGCAACGAACTGCGGCTGTCGCGGATGGCTTTGCACACACGGTCGTGGCTGGCCTGGGGAACTGGCAGCAGCACGTCGTCCAGGCGCTTGATCCAAGCGGCGAGAGAGATAGGTCTTACAGATGGGACTGTCGTTTCATTAGCCATGATTGGGGCGCGATCATCACTTGCGGTCAACACGCCCGGAGCGGGCCGAACTGGCTTTTCGCCTTAACGGGCTATAGTCTGGCGCAGTTTTGCCGATAAGAGGAACAAGAGTTTTCCAGTTCCCCCAAATATGTCCATGAACCCGACGGCGCAAGTACTCATCTCCTATGGCTAAAATTATCGGCATCATCGTCGTCTTCGCGAGCGTGCTCGGCGGGTACGTCCTGTCCCACGGTAAAATTGCGGCACTGATCCAGCCTTTCGAGGTGATGATCATTGGCGGTGCTGCACTGGGCGCTTTCCTTCAGGCCAACCCCGGTTACATGACTATGCACGTGGTCAAGAAATCGCTGGCCATGTTCGGTTCGCGCTTCACTCATACCTTCTACCTGGAAGTGCTGGGCCTGGTGTACGAGATCCTCAACAAGAGCCGCCGCGAAGGCATGATGGCCATTGAGGCCGACATCGAGGACGCCTCTGCCAGCCCGATTTTTGCCAAGTACCCGGCCGTGCTCAAAGACGAGCGCATGACCGCCTATATCTGCGATTACCTGCGCATCATGTCCTCCGGCAACATGGCTCCCCATGAGCTGGAAGGCCTGTTCGACATGGAATTGTTCAGCCTTAAAGAAGAGCTGGAGCATCCTTCCCACGCCGTGACCGGCATCGCCGACGGCATGCCCGGCTTTGGTATCGTCGCGGCGGTACTCGGTATCGTGGTGACCATGGCCTCCCTGGGCGAGGGCGATCAGGCGGCCATCGGTATGCACGTAGGTGCGGCGCTGGTGGGTACCTTCTTCGGTATTCTCGCCGCTTACGGTTTCTTCGGCCCGCTGGCCACCTCCCTGGCTCACGATGCCAAGGAAGAAATCAACCTGTACGAATCGATCAAGGCCAGTCTGGTAGCGTCCGCGTCCGGCATGCCGCCATCGTTGGCAGTGGAGTTCGGTCGCAAGGTCTTGTACCCGAAGCATCGCCCAAGTTTCGCCGAGCTGGAACAAGCGGTTCGCGGTCGCTAAGCCATGGAAAACAACCAGCCGATAATCATCAAGCGCGTCAAGCGCTTCGCTGCGGGGCACCATGGCGGCGCCTGGAAAATCGCCTTCGCCGACTTTGCGACGGCGATGATGGCGTTCTTCCTGGTGCTGTGGCTGATGTCGACCGCCACGCCCGAACAGAAGATCGCCATCGCCGGTTACTTCAAAGACCCGATTGGCTTCTCGGAGAGTGGCACGCCCTTTGTGATCGACCTGGGCGGCTCGCCGCAGTTGGCACCTGAGCGCACCATCAATCCAGAGGTCAAGACCGAATCGCCTCAGGAGAACATCCCGATCGAGCGCGACACCGTCGAGAGCATGGCTGAACAGGTTGAGCAGGAACGCCTGGAGCTGTTGCTGCAAGAGTTGCAGACCAAGGTGGATGAAAATCCGCAGTTGCTGAAATTCAAGGATCAGATCTCGTTCGAGATCACTCCGGAAGGCTTGCGCATCCAGATCACTGATGCCGCAAACCGGCCGATGTTCGATTCCGGCAGTGCGCGGCTGAAGCCGTACTTCGAAGACATCCTGCTGGCCATGGCTGACACCATCAAGGCAGTGCCGAACAAGATAAGCATCAGCGGCCACACGGACGCCAAGCCGTATGCCGGCCAGGGTGACTTCGGCAACTGGGAACTCTCGGCCAACCGCGCCAACGCTGCCCGTCGTGCGTTGGTGGCAGGCAGCTACCCCGACCCGCAAGTGGCGCGCGTGGTGGGTTTTGCCTCCTCGCAGCTATTTGAACCCAAGGATCCGTTCAATCCGATTAACCGGCGCATTGATATCGTCGTGCTGACCAAGAAGGCTCAGCGTGCGATAGAAGGTGATCAGCCACCTGTCGTGCCAACCCCAGGTGCGGGCGCGCCGGGCGAAGTGCCGGTTGACCCGAATGCCATTCCGCCAGGGCAGGAGCCGTTGCCGGCCCATGAACTGCGGCAGAAGCTGAACCTGTTTGACGATGGTGGGATGAAGGATCCTACGGCGCCTAAGACGGGCTCGTAAGTTCTTTTGCGGTTGTGATGAGCGGGGCAAGCCCGCTCATCACCAAAAGCCCGCTCACCCGCAACGCGGCGGGCGGGCGGTTTAGTAACTGCTCTCGGGCAAGCTCGCAATAATCGACCGATAGCTGTTCATCCGCTGCTGCTGCACACGGCCATCGTCCAGGGCCTTGAGCAACGCACAGCCCGGCTCGCGGTCGTGTTTGCAGTCGCGGAAGCGGCACGTACCGATCAGGTCGTTGAACTCGATAAAGCCCGCTTCCACATCGCTGCGGCTGACGTGGCCGAGGCCGAATTCGCGAATGCCTGGGGAGTCGATCAGCTCACCGCCGCCGGGGAAGTGGAACAATCGCGCGGTGGTGGTCGTATGAGTGCCCTGGCCGGACAGTTCCGACAGCGGGCCTACACGGGTGTCGACTTCCGGCAGCAGGCTGTTGACCAGCGATGACTTGCCAACGCCCGACTGGCCGACAAACACACTGATGCGTCCGTCCAACTGCTGTTGCAGCTGTTCCATGCCGTTGCCGTGGTGAGCCGAGACTTCCAGCACTGGGTAACCCAAGGTGCGGTAGACCGCCAGCAACGCGTTGAGCGCTGGGGCGTTCTGTTCGTCGATCAGGTCGAATTTGTTCAGCAGCAACAGCGGGCGAATACCCGCATGCTCAGCCGCCACCAAATAGCGGTCGATCAGGTTGGCATGGGGCTCGGGCAACGGTGCGAACACGATCACGATCATGTCGACGTTGGCCGCTACCGGCTTGAGTTGGCCGCGGCTGTCAGGACGACGCAGTTCGGTGGTGCGCGGCAGTTGGGCGACGATCACGCCGATGCCCTGGTTGCCGGCGCGCCACACCACCTTGTCGCCGGTGACCAGTGCAGGCAGGTTGGCGCGCAAGTGGCAGCGGGATACTTGGCCTGCGAGTTCGCCTTCCAGCGCCTCGACTTCGACCTGCACACCAAAGTGCGCGATCACCAGGCCCGTTTGCTCGGGGCCCAGGTCGCCGCCCTCGAGCGCTTCCACGGCGGAGGATTCACGTTTGGCGGCGCGTGCGGCGCGCTCACCTTGAATCTTTTCGATGCGCCAGTTTTGGCGACGGTTGAGCTGGCGTTTGGCCATTGGTGTTCCGTGTCGATAATGCAAAGGTTGGGTGAAACGGTCGCGAGTCTAGCACGGCCCCGCCTGCTAAACTGCGCAGCTACGCCAAGGTGCCAAGAGAATCAAGCCATGCAAAACCCACAGAACCTGATTTGGATCGATCTGGAAATGACCGGTCTGAACCCTGACACCGACGTCATCATCGAGATGGCGACCATTGTCACCGACAGCAACCTCAACACCTTGGCCGAAGGTCCGGTGATCGCCATCCACCACAGCGACGCCGTGCTCGCCACCATGGACGAGTGGAACACCCGCACCCATGGCAACTCCGGCCTGACTCAGCGTGTACGCGACAGCCGAATCAGCATGGCCGAAGCCGAAGCCGAAACCATTGCCTTTCTGGAACAGTGGGTGCCCAAGGGCAAATCGCCGATCTGCGGCAACAGCATCTGCCAGGACCGCCGCTTCCTTTATACCCACATGAAGGCGCTGGAAAGCTACTTCCACTACCGCAACCTGGATGTGTCCACGCTCAAGGAACTGGCCGCGCGCTGGGCGCCGGAAGTCAAAGACAGCTTCCATAAAGGCAGCACCCATCTGGCGCTGGATGATATTCGCGAGTCGATCGCCGAGCTGCAGCATTACCGCAAGCATTTCATCAAGGCTTGAAATGGGGGCGGCTGACCGGGCGCCATCGCAGACAAGCCAGCTCCCACAGTTGAATGTATTCCCAGGTCCAAATGTGGGAGGGGGCTTGCCCCCGATGCAGGCAACTCGTTTTATCGCCAAGCGCCCCCTTTTGGTGCCATCAGCAAATGATTAGACTGCCGGCCTCTTTGCAAGGATCGCCATCATGCTGCTGATGCTCTACCTCATCGCCATCACCGCCGAAGCCATGACCGGTGCCTTGTCGGCTGGTCGGCGCGGCATGGACTGGTTTGGTGTGGTGCTGATCGCTTGCGTAACGGCGCTGGGCGGCGGCTCGGTGCGCGATGTGCTGTTGGGGCATTACCCGCTGACGTGGGTCAAACACCCGGAATACCTGGTGCTGACCTCCGTCGCGGCGCTGGTGACGATCTTTATCGCACCGTTGATGCGCCATCTGCGCTCGCTGTTTCTAGCGCTGGACGCCGTAGGCCTGGTCGCGTTCACGCTGATCGGCTGCATGACTGCACTGGAAATGGGCCACGGCATGCTGGTGGCCTCGGTCAGCGGGGTGATCACCGGCGTCTTCGGCGGCATTCTGCGGGATATCTTCTGCAACGACATTCCGCTGATCTTCCGCCGTGAGCTGTACGCCAGCGTGTCATTCCTGGCCGCCTGGTTCTACTTGCTCTGTCTGTATCTGGAATTGCCCAGCGAGCAGGCAATTCTGCTGACCCTGTTCAGCGGCTTTCTATTGCGCCTGCTGGCGATCCGTTTTCACTGGGAAATGCCTAAGTTCGTCTACAACGACGACGTGCACTAGCGCGTAGCGTGTTGGTTCAGCGCCCATTCCACATGTTCGCGCACCAACTCCGACGGGTAATCCCGGCGTGCCTTCAAGGCTTCCAACACCGGAATGCTCGACGGCGCATTGCCCAGGCCCACCGCGAGGTTGCGCAGCCAGCGCTCGTAGCCCGCGCGGCGCAGGGGTGAACCTTCGGTGCTGCTGAGGAATTTATCCTCATCCCACATAAACAGTTCGGCCAGTTCTGCGTTATCCAGGTTATGCCGTGGCTTGAAATCGCCCTCGGCGGTGGATCGAGCGAAACGATTCCACGGACAAACGATCTGACAGTCATCACAACCGAACACCCGATTGCCGATCAATGGGCGCAAGTCTTCAGGGATCGCGTTCTTCAGTTCAATGGTCAGGTAGGAAATGCAGCGCCGGGCGTCCAGCACATAGGGACCGACGAAGGCATTGGTTGGGCAGATATCCAGGCAGGCGGTGCAGCGGCCACAGTGTTCGGTGCTGTGTGGCTCATCGACCGGCAGCGGCAAATCGACGAACAGTTCGCTGAGGAAGAAATAACTGCCGGCCTTGCGGTTGAGTACCAGGGTGTTTTTACCGATCCAGCCCAGGCCGGCTTTTTCGGCGATGGCTTTTTCCAGTACGGGGGCGCTGTCGACGAATGCACGAAAGCCAAATGGGCCGATCTGTGCCTGAATGCGGTCGGCCAGTTGCTGTACGCGCTTACGGATCAGTTTGTGGTAGTCGCGGCCCAGGGCGTAGCGCGAGATGTAGGCTTTTTCCGGCTGGGCCAGCAGTTGCGCCATTTGTGTGTCGCCAGGCAGGTAGTCCATGCGCAGCGACACCACGCGCAACGTGCCGGGCACGAGCTCGTCGGGATGGGAGCGCTTGCTGCCATGGGCGCCCATGTAGTCCATCTCGCCGTGGTAACCCGCGTCTAGCCAACGTTGCAGGTGCTGTTCATGCTCGGCCAGGTCCAGGCCGCTGATGCCGACTTGTTGAAAGCCCAGTTCGCGGCCCCAGTCTTTGATCGATTGGGCGAGGGCGGGCAGATCGGAGGTAATAGCGGGCATGAGACACGGGAAACCACAGGTTAGATGCGTATAATTCTGCCAGACATCGGAGCTTGAAGACGCATGCCGCAGACAAAACACGAAATAACCGACGTTCAGTCCTTGTTGCACGGCCATTTGCCGCAACTGGCTGCGCGTTCCTCGGACGCCCATAAAGGTCAGTTCGGCCATTTGTTGGTCATTGGTGGCGACCGCGGCTTTGGCGGCGCTGCGCTGCTGAGCGCGGAAAGTGCCTTGCGCAGCGGCGCCGGCATGGTGTCCCTGGCCACTCGCCTTGAACACGTGCCTGCCGCGTTGGCCCGCGTGCCTGAGGTCATGACCGTGGGCGTGAGTTCGGCGAACCAGCTTATGGGCTTGCTGGAAAAAATCTCGGTAATCGTTATTGGTCCGGGGTTGGGTGAGGCGTCCTGGGGTAAAAGCCTGCTATCGGTTGCCGCCAACGCGCTGCTGCCGCAGGTGTGGGACGCAGACGCGCTGAATCAGCTGGCTACCGGCAATGTGAGTCTTCCGAGCGGTAGCGTGATTACGCCGCATCCGGGCGAGGCTGCGCGCTTATTGGGCATTTCTACAGCCGAGGTTCAGGCCGATCGCCTTAAGGTGGCGCGCGCGTTGAGCCAGAAATTCAGTGCAGTGGCTATCCTCAAGGGTGCTGGCAGTTTGATTGCCTGCCCCGATGGACGTGTTTCCCGTTGTGATCAGGGGCATCCAGCGATGGCCACAGCGGGCCTTGGCGATGTACTGGCCGGGCTGGTGGGCGCGTTAATGGCCCAAGGCATGCCTGCTTATGAAGCGAGCTGCCTGGCTGTGTGGTTGCACGCTACGGCGGGGGACCGCCAGGGCAGCCTGGGTCGCGGCTTGGCGGCCAGCGACCTGATACCGGCCATTCGTCAATTGTTGGAGGAGCAGTCGCCGTGCCTGAAGTAATCCTTTTCCTGGCCAATGAAGACGCCATGGTCGCGCTCGGTCATCGTATTGCAGAGGTCACGGGCGCAGCGGGGCTCATCTTTCTCGAAGGTGACCTGGGGGCGGGCAAGACGACGTTGTCCCGAGGCATCATTCGCGGTTTGGGGCACGCAGGGGCGGTGAAAAGCCCAACGTTCACTTTGGTCGAGCCCTATGAGATCGGTGCGTTGCGTGCTTTCCACTTCGACCTCTATCGTTTGGTCGATCCCGAAGAGCTGGAGTACATGGGCATCCGTGATTACTTTGACGAAGACGCACTGTGCCTGATCGAGTGGCCAGATAAAGGCACAGGCTTTTTGCCAAAGCCGGACCTGACCATTACCATTACGCCGCGTGAATCAGGACGTCAGCTGAAGTTGTTGCCCCAGAGTGCGCGCGCAGAGTCGTGGTGCGCCGCTTTGGCATTGGAATTCAAATAATTGGTGGGGTTAGGTATGCGCTTTCGCGCGTTGGTTGCTGTCGTAGGGGTGTTGCTTGCGGCAATGACTGTCAATGCTCTGGCTGCTTCACAGGTGAAAAGTGTTCGCCTGTGGCGAGCACCGGATAACACGCGACTGGTGTTCGACCTGTCTGGCCCGGTCCAGCACAGCGTCTTTACTCTCACGGCGCCTGATCGCCTGGTGATCGACATCAACGGTGCGACCCTGGCCGCGCCGCTCAAAGTGTCTACTGCCAACACCCCGATCACCGCCATGCGCTCGGCCCAGCGCACGCCCACCGATTTGCGCGTTGTCATCGACCTGAAAAAAGTCGTGACGCCGAAAAGCTTCTCCCTGGCGCCGAATGCCCAATATGGCAACCGACTGGTGGTCGACTTGTTCGACAACGCTGCCGATGCCGCACCGCCGCCTGCGCCGACCCCGAGCGTGGCAACGGTGCCTGCCGTGCCTGTCAGCCCGTCGCAACCCCAGGTCAAGTTGCCACCGCCGCCACCGGCCCCGGCTGGCAAGCGCGACATTATCGTAGTGATCGATGCCGGCCATGGTGGTGAAGACCCGGGTGCTTCCGGCTCACGCGGCCAGCATGAAAAAGACGTGGTACTGGCTATCGCCCGTGAGTTGCAGCGTCAGATCAACGGTATGAAAGGCTATCGCGCCGAACTGACCCGTACCGGCGACTACTTCATTCCGCTGCGCGGCCGTACCGAAATCGCCCGTAAGAAAGGTGCCGACCTGTTTGTGTCGATTCACGCCGATGCTGCGCCGTCGTCCGCTGCGTTCGGTGCCTCGGTGTTTGCGTTGTCTGATCGCGGGGCCACGTCCGAGACTGCTCGTTGGCTGGCGGACAGCGAAAACCGTTCCGACTTGATCGGTGGTGCCGGCAACGTGTCCCTCGATGACAAGGACAAGATGCTCGCTGGCGTTCTGCTCGACCTGTCGATGACCGCTTCGCTGACTTCCAGCTTGAATGTCGGCCAGAAGGTCTTGAGCAACATCGGTCGCGTGACTTCGCTGCACAAGCAGCGTGTGGAACAGGCCGGGTTTATGGTGTTGAAGTCTCCGGACATCCCATCGATTCTGGTGGAAACCGGGTTCATCTCCAACGCCAACGAAGCCTCCAAGCTGGCCAGCGCCAGCCATCAGCAGGCGTTGGCGCGTTCCATCAGTGCCGGCGTGCGCCAGTTCTTCCAGCAGAACCCGCCGCCGGGCACTTACGTCGCTTGGCTGCGTGACTCCGGCAAGATCGCCCAAGGCCCGCGTGACCATCGCGTGCAGCCCGGCGATACCTTGGCCATGCTTGCGGTGCGTTTCCAAGTCTCGGCCGCGACGTTGCGCAGTGCCAACAACCTGAAGACCGATGAGTTGAAAGTCGGTCAGGTGTTGACCATCCCAGGCACAGAATTGGCGGCGCAGTAATGAGCGAATCTACCTTGAACAGCGGGTCGCGCATTGAGTTGCTCAGCCCGCGCCTGGCTAACCAGATTGCAGCGGGTGAGGTTGTTGAGCGCCCTGCATCGGTGATCAAGGAGCTGCTGGAAAACAGCATCGACTCTGGTGCAAGGCGTATCGATGTCGATGTGGAGCAGGGCGGTGTCAAGTTGTTGCGGGTACGTGACGATGGCAGCGGCATCTCTTCCGATGACCTGCCCCTGGCCCTGGCCCGTCACGCCACCAGCAAAATCCGCGATCTGGAAGACCTTGAGCGGGTCATGAGCCTGGGCTTTCGCGGTGAGGCTTTGGCTTCGATCAGCTCCGTGGCCCGTCTGACCCTGACATCGCGCACCCGCGATGCCGAGCAGGCCTGGCAAGTGGAAACCGAAGGCCGCGACATGGCACCTCGGGTCCAGCCGGCCGCACACCCGGTGGGCACCTCGGTGGAAGTGCGCGACCTGTTCTTCAACACCCCGGCGCGGCGCAAATTCCTCAAGGCCGAGAAAACCGAATTCGATCACCTGCAAGAAGTCATCAAGCGCCTGGCCCTGGCCCGCTTCGACGTGGCCTTCCATCTGCGGCACAACGGGAAGACCATCCTCAGCCTGCACGAGGCTCATGACGACGCCGCGCGCGCTCGGCGAGTCTCTGCGATCTGCGGCGGCGGGTTCCTGGAGCAGGCGCTGCCGATCGAGATCGAGCGCAATGGCCTGCGTCTGTGGGGCTGGGTTGGCTTGCCGACCTTCTCCCGCAGCCAGGCGGACTTGCAGTATTTTTTCGTGAATGGCCGTGCGGTGCGCGACAAACTGGTGGCCCACGCGGTGCGTCAAGCGTATCGCGACGTGCTGTTCAACGGGCGTCATCCGACATTTGTGCTGTTTTTTGAGGTCGATCCCTCGGTCGTCGACGTCAACGTGCACCCGACCAAGCACGAAGTACGTTTCCGTGATGGGCGCATGGTGCATGACTTCCTCTATGGCACCTTGCACCGCGCGCTGGGCGATGTGCGCCCGGACGATCAACTGTCGTCTCCGATAGTGACCGCTGTGGTGCGTCCGAGCGGTCCCGAAGCGGGTGAGTTCGGCCCCCAGGGCGAAATGAGCCTGGCGGCTAACCTGCTGCAATCGCCGCAGTCGCAGCCTGCCTACACCGCACCGGGGTCTGGGGCTGGCGCGGGCTATCAATACCAATACACCCCGCGCCCGCAATCGACCGTGCCAGTGGCCGAGGCCCAGGCGGCCTACCGCGAATTCTTCGCGCCTCTGCCAGGCGCCGAGCCGGGCGCAGTCGCCTTGCCGGAGGGTGGCGGTGATATTCCTCCGCTGGGGTATGCGCTGGCGCAGCTCAAAGGCATCTATATCCTCGCGGAAAACGCTCATGGCCTGGTGCTGGTGGACATGCACGCCGCCCACGAGCGGATCATGTACGAACGCCTGAAAATCGCCATGGCCAGCGAAGGCCTCAGCGGTCAGCCGCTGCTGGTGCCGGAGTCTCTTTCCGTCAGTCAGCGTGAAGCCGATTGCGCCGAAGAGCATCACAGCGTGTTCCAGAAACTGGGTTTTGAACTGCAACGCCTGGGCCCGGAAACCCTGGCGATCCGCCAGATTCCCGCGCTGCTCAAGCAGGCCGAAGCGAACCGGCTGGTGGCCGACGTGCTGGCGGACCTGATGGAGTACGGCACCAGTGACCGTATCCAGGCGCACATCAACGAATTGCTCGGCACCATGGCGTGCCACGGCGCCATCCGCGCTAACCGACGCCTGGCCTTGCCGGAAATGAACGGGCTGTTGCGCGACATGGAAAACACCGAGCGCAGCGGGCAATGCAACCATGGCCGGCCGACCTGGACCCAGATGGGCCTGGACGATCTGGACAAACTGTTCTTGCGCGGCCGTTGATGAGTGCCCTGCCCCCCGCGATCTTCCTGATGGGCCCTACGGCCGCTGGTAAGACCGACCTGGCCATTGAGCTGACCAAGGTGTTGCCCTGCGAGCTTATTAGTGTCGACTCTGCCCTGGTTTACCGGGACATGGACATCGGCACGGCCAAGCCGTCTAAAGCGCAATTGGCTCAGCATCCGCACTGCCTGATCGACATCATTGACCCGGCCGAGAGCTATTCGGCCGCTGACTTTCGTACCGACGCCTTGGTCGCCATGGCCGAGATCACCGCGCGGGGCAATATTCCGCTGCTGGTGGGCGGCACGATGCTCTATTACAAAGCCTTGCAGGAAGGTCTGGCAGATATGCCGCCGGCCGACGCTCAAGTGCGTGCGGAGCTCGAAGAAGAAGCTGCACGCTTCGGTTGGCAGACTCTGCACGATCAGTTGGCTGCGGTTGATCCAGTCTCGGCCGCGCGCATTCACCCTAACGATCCCCAGCGTCTCAGTCGCGCCCTGGAAGTCTGGCGTGTCAGCGGCCAGACCATGACTGAACTGCGGCTTAAACAAAGTGCGCAAAGTGCTGACGCAGGCGCATCTGGACAGTCACAATTGCCCTATACTGTGGCGAATCTGGCCATCGCTCCGGCAAATCGCCAGGTGCTGCATGAACGAATTGCACAAAGATTCACAATTATGTTGGAACAGGGGTTTATCGACGAGGTCGTAGCACTGCGTTCCAGAGGTGACCTGCATCCAGGGTTGCCTTCGATACGTGCTGTAGGCTATCGCCAAGTCTGGGATCATCTGGATGGCAAGCTGACGTCAGCCGAAATGCAGGAGCGCGGAATCATTGCCACGCGCCAATTGGCGAAACGCCAGTTCACCTGGCTGCGCAGCTGGAGCGATTTGCACTGGTTGGACAGCCTGGACAGCGACAATCTGTCACGCGCCTTGAAATACTTGGGAACGGTCTCCATATTGAGCTGAGTCCTTGCAATTGCCGTCTATCCTTGGGGGTGTGACGGCCTTGAGCTATCTATTTTCCGATTTTTTATTATTGATCCTTAAAGGAGTGCGGCACATGTCAAAAGGGCATTCGCTACAAGACCCTTACTTGAATACTTTACGTAAAGAGAAAGTTGGGGTTTCCATCTATCTGGTCAACGGTATCAAGCTTCAAGGCACGATCGAGTCGTTCGACCAGTTCGTGATCCTGCTGAAAAACACCGTCAGCCAGATGGTTTACAAGCACGCTATCTCGACAGTCGTTCCAGTTCGTCCAATCCGTCTGCCTAGCGCAGCTGGTGACGAACAAGGTGACGCTGAGCCAGGTAACGCCTGATAGGAGTCTCCTTTGTTCTTTGAGCGCCACGGTGGTGGTGAGCGAGTAATCCTCGTTCACTTGGATGGACAGGACCCTGAGGCGCGCGAAGATCCGCAGGAGTTTCAGGAGTTGGCAAATTCGGCCGGCGCCGAGACCGTTGCGTTTTTTAACGTGCCGCGTCATCGGCCAACCGCCAAATTTCTGATTGGCAGCGGCAAGGTCGAGGAATTGCGCGACCTGGTCCACGCCGAAGAAGCCGATCTGGTGATCTTCAATCACACCCTCACGCCCAGTCAGGAACGTAACCTCGAACGTGTTTTCGAGTGTCGCGTGATCGACCGTACCGGCCTGATCCTCGATATTTTCGCCCAGCGCGCCCGTACCCATGAGGGCAAGCTCCAGGTAGAACTGGCCCAGCTTGACCACATGAGCACCCGGCTGGTTCGCGGCTGGACTCACCTTGAGCGTCAAGGTGGTGGTATAGGCATGCGCGGCCCGGGTGAAACCCAGCTCGAAACCGACCGACGCCTGTTACGGGTTCGCCTGCGTCAGATCAAGGGGCGCCTGGAAAAAGTGCGCAGCCAGCGCGAGCAATCGCGACGCGGGCGTTCCCGAGCGGATATCCCTACTGTGTCCCTGGTGGGCTATACCAACGCAGGCAAGTCCACGTTGTTCAACAACGTGACCAAATCCGACGTTTACGCAGCCGACCAACTCTTCGCCACCCTCGATCCGACCTTGCGCCGTTTGGACATTGACGACCTCGGCCCGATCGTCCTGGCTGACACGGTGGGTTTCATTCGTCACTTGCCCCACAAGCTGGTCGAGGCATTTCGGTCTACGCTCGAAGAGTCGAGCAATTCCGACCTGCTGTTGCACGTGATCGATGCGGCCGAACCGGATCGCATGTTGCAGATTGAGCAGGTGATGGTGGTGCTGGGCGAGATTGGTGCCCAGGACTTGCCGATCCTTGAGGTGTATAACAAACTCGATTTGCTTGAAGACGTTGAGCCACAAATCCAGCGCGACGAGAACGGCAGGCCCCAACGGGTATGGCTGTCGGCGCGTGATGGCAGTGGTTTGGAGCTGCTTGAACAGGCCATTGCCGAATTGCTCGGCAGCGATTTGTTTGTCGGCACCTTGCGCTTGCCTCAGCGTTTTGCTCGACTGCGTGCACAGTTTTTCGAGCTGGGCGCGGTACAGAAAGAAGAACACGACGAAGAAGGTGTCAGCTTGCTGGCCGTTCGGTTGCCGCGCTCGGAGCTCAATCGGCTGGTCAGCCGTGAAGGTGTAGTCCCGACAGAGTTCATCGAACAACACACTTTGCAATAAAAGCCTCCGAAAGCGGTTGTGCCGCAGTAGCAGGCATTCTGTAGCATTGGTCGGCGCGCCGTGGGCGCGTCTTTGCTTTATCAGATGGAGAGCGCTATGGCTTGGAATGAGCCGGGTGGCAACTCGAATAATCAGGATCCTTGGGGTGGTAAGCGCCGCAATAATGGCGACCGCAAGGGGCCACCAGATCTCGACGAGGCCTTCCGAAAGCTGCAGGAAAGCCTGAATGGGTTGTTCGGTGGTGGAAAAAAACGTGGTGGTGACGACGGTGGTCGCACAAGCAAGGGCGGCGGCTATGGCCTGCTGGGCCTCGGTCTTGTCGTGCTGGCGTCCGTATGGCTGTACAGCGCAGTCTACGTCGTGGACGAGCAGGAGCAGGCCGTGGTGCTGCGCTTCGGCAAGTACTACGAAACGGTCGGGCCGGGTCTGAATATCTACTTCCCGCCGATCGACAAGAAGTACATGGAGAATGTCACGCGTGAGCGTGCCTACACCAAGCAGGGCCAGATGCTGACCGAAGACGAGAACATCGTCGAAGTGCCGCTGACCGTGCAGTACAAGATCAGCAACCTGCAGGACTTCGTGCTGAACGTTGATCAGCCGGAAATCAGCCTGCAGCACGCAACCGAAAGCGCCCTGCGCCACGTGGTGGGTTCCACTGCGATGGACCAGGTGCTGACCGAAGGTCGTGAATTGATGGCCAGCGAGATCAAGGAGCGCCTGCAACGGTTCCTCGATACCTATCGCACCGGCATCACTGTCACTCAGGTAAACGTACAGAGCGCAGCTGCACCGCGCGAAGTGCAGGAAGCCTTCGATGACGTGATCCGCGCCCGTGAAGACGAGCAGCGTTCGCGCAACCAGGCTGAAACCTATGCCAACGGCGTTGTGCCGGAAGCTCGTGGTCAGGCCCAGCGTATCCTTGAGGATGCCAACGGTTACCGTGACGAAGTGGTTTCCCGCGCCAAGGGTGAGGCGGATCGCTTTACCAAACTGGTCGCCGAATACCGCAAAGCTCCTGAAGTCACCCGTGAGCGTCTGTACCTGGACACCATGCAGGAAGTCTTCAGCAACACCAGCAAGGTCCTCGTGACCGGCAGCAAGGGTGGGCAGAACAACCTGCTGTACCTGCCGTTGGACAAGATGATCGAAGGTGGTCGTAGCAGCACCAGCGCACCGGCCTCCGGCTCCAATGCCGCTGCCAACGAAGCGAGCGCCCGTGCCGCCGCTGACTTGCTGCAACAGCAATCACGTACCAGGGAGAGTCGTTGATGAGCAATAAATCGCTGACAGCCCTGATTGTGGGCGTCGTCGTGGTCATCGCTGCCTGGAACTGCTTCTACATCGTGGCTCAGACCGAGCGTGCGGTGCTGCTGCAATTCGGTCGCGTGGTTCAGGCGGATGTCCAGCCGGGCTTGCATGTGAAAGTGCCCTACGTCAACCAAGTGCGCAAGTTCGACGCCCGCCTGATGACCCTGGATGCACCGACACAACGCTTCCTGACCCTGGAAAAGAAAGCTGTGATGGTTGATGCCTACGCCAAGTGGCGCGTCAAGGATGCCGAGCGCTTCTACACTGCGACCTCCGGCCTCAAGCAGATTGCCGACGAGCGTTTGTCGCGCCGTCTGGAATCGGGCCTGCGTGACCAGTTTGGTAAGCGCACTCTGCACGAGGTGGTATCCGGTGAGCGTGACGCACTGATGGCTGACATCACGCGTTCGCTCAACACGATGGCGGAAAAAGAGCTGGGTATCGAAGTGGTCGATGTTCGGGTCAAGGCTATCGACCTGCCTAAAGAAGTGAATCGCAGCGTGTTCGAGCGAATGAGCACCGAGCGTGAGCGGGAGGCTCGTGAGCACCGCGCCAAGGGTAACGAGCTGGCTGAAGGTATCCGCGCGGATGCCGACCGTCAGCGTCGCGTACTGCTGGCAGAAGCCTATCGCGAGTCTGAAGAGGCCCGTGGTGATGGTGATGCTCAAGCTGCGGCGATCTACGCCAAGGCGTACGGCCAGGACCAGGAGTTCTACGCGTTCTACCGTAGCCTGCGCGCCTATCGTGAAAGCTTCGCAAACAAAACCGACGTCATGGTGCTGGACCCAAGCAGCGACTTTTTCCGCTACCTGGAAAAGTCCAAGTAATCAGCCTGTGATTTTGTAGGGCGCACTCCGTCGGGCGGCTAAAATGCCTGGCGGGGTGATCCTTTCAGAAAACGGGTGTATGATGCGGCAGCCGGGAAATTCCCGGCTTTTTTGCGTCTGCGTGTTTGATTCGGCAGGCGTGACAGGTTTTTCGAGGAAAGTGCCCGACGAGGCCGTTTACAGGCCGTTCGTCACGTCGCTCTTGCGCGTGGTTTATGCAGGGGGCGGGTATTTTCTGCTTCACTCAAGGCTCGGCCGAGGGCTGGCCGCCCGGATCAAAGGGGAATGGCGTAATGGCAACGGTAGACCGCTGGCTGCTGCCAGATGGCATCGAAGAAGTACTGCCACCAGAAGCTGCGCGCATTGAAGTAGCGCGTCGCCAGGTGTTGGATCTGTTCCAGAGCTGGGGTTACGAGTTTGTCGTAACTCCTCATATCGAGTACCTGGAATCCCTGCTGACCGGCGCGGGCCAGGACCTGGATCTGCGCACCTTCAAGGTCATTGATCCGCAATCGGGCCGGCAAATGGGCTTTCGGGCAGACATCACGCCGCAGGTGGCGCGCATCGATGCGCACACCCTGCGCCGCGAAGGCCCTAGCCGTCTTTGCTACGCCGGTAGCGTGCTGCATGCTCAGCCGCGTGCCTTGTCGTCTTCCCGTAGCCCTATCCAGCTGGGCGCCGAGTTGTACGGTGATGCCAGCCCGAGCAGCGACGTTGAAGTGATCAGCTTGATGCTGGCCATGCTGCAACTGGCTGACGTGCCTGATGTCCACATGGACCTGGGTCACGTCGGTATCTACCGTGGCCTGGCCCGTGCGGCCGGTTTGTCCGGTGAGGTAGAGCAACAGCTGTTCGATGCCCTGCAGCGTAAGGCTATCGATGAAGTAATCGCACTGACCGAAGGTGTGCCTGCCGACCTGGCTGGCATGCTGCGCGCGCTGGTGAATCTGTGCGGCGGCCGTGAAGTGCTGGCAGCTGCGCGTGAACGCCTGGCCAATGCGCCTGCGCCGGTACTGGCGGCGCTGGATGATGTGCTGGCGATTGCCGAGCAGCTGTCGGCACGTTTCCCTGATTTGCCGCTGTACTTTGATTTGGGCGAGCTGCGCGGTTACCACTACCACACCGGTGTGGTGTTTGCGGTGTTTGTTCCGGGCGTTGGCCAGGCCATCGCCCAAGGCGGTCGTTACGACGATATCGGCGCCGACTTCGGTCGTGCGCGTCCGGCGACTGGCTTCTCCACCGATTTGAAAACCCTGGTGACCCTGGGGCGTGCTGAGGTCGAGCTGCCGTCTGGTGGCATTTGGATGCCCGACAGTACGGACGCAGCACTCTGGCAGCAGGTTTGCCAGTTGCGCAGTGAGGGTCAGCGTGTTGTCCAGGCCTTGCCTGGCCAGCCATTGGCCGCCGCCCGTGAAGCGGACTGCGACCGGCAATTGATTCTGCAGAACGGGCTTTGGCAAGTATCGCCACTGGCTTCTTGAGTTTTCCTGCCGGCCATCGCCGGCACCAAGTTTGCGCGAATGAGGACAAGTGTTATGGGTAAGAATGTCGTAGTCCTGGGCACCCAATGGGGTGATGAGGGCAAAGGCAAGATCGTTGATCTGCTGACCGAACATGCTGCCGCCGTAGTGCGCTACCAAGGTGGCCACAACGCTGGCCATACCCTGGTCATCGATGGCGAAAAAACCGTCTTGCACCTGATCCCATCGGGCGTCCTGCGCGAAGGTGTGCAGTGCCTGATCGGCAACGGCGTGGTGGTTGCACCTGACGCCCTGCTGCGCGAGATCATCAAGCTGGAAGAGAAGGGCGTACCGGTGCGCGAGCGCCTGCGTATCAGCCCATCCTGCCCGCTGATCCTGTCCTTCCACGTTGCGCTGGACCAGGCCCGTGAAAAGGCCCGTGGCGAGCTGAAGATCGGTACGACCGGTCGCGGCATCGGCCCAGCCTACGAAGACAAAGTTGCACGTCGTGGCCTGCGTGTGGGCGATCTGCTCAACATGCCGCGTTTTGAAGACAAGCTGCGTGAGCTGGTGGACTACCACAACTTCATGCTGGTCGGTTACTACAAAGAGCCAGCCATTGAGTTCGACAAGACCCTGGCCGAGTGCAAGGAATACGCTGAGCTGCTCAAGCCGCTGATGCTGGACGTGACGGCCGAGCTGCACGACCTGCGTCGCGCTGGCAAAGACATCATGTTCGAAGGCGCCCAAGGTTCGTTGCTGGACATCGACCACGGCACTTACCCGTACGTGACCAGCTCCAACACCACCGCTGGCGGCGTTGCGACCGGGTCTGGCGTTGGCCCGATGTTCCTGGACTACATCCTGGGCATCACCAAGGCTTACACCACGCGCGTAGGTTCGGGCCCATTCCCGACTGAGCTGTTTGACGAAGTCGGTGCGCACCTGGCCAAACAAGGTCACGAGTTCGGTGCTACCACCGGTCGTGCCCGTCGTTGCGGCTGGTTCGACGCCGTTATCCTGCGTCGTGCTATCGATGTGAACAGCATCTCGGGCATCTGCTTCACCAAGCTGGATGTACTCGACGGTCTGGAAACCATCAACATCTGCGTCGGCTACAAAGATGCGGAAGGCAATGATGTTGCTCCGACTGATGCTGACAGCTACGTAGGCTTGCAGCCTGTGTACGAAGAAGTGCCGGGCTGGACCGAATCGACCGTGGGTGCTAAGACCCTGGAAGAGCTGCCGGCCAACGCCCGCGCTTACATCAAGCGTGTCGAAGCGCTGATCGGTGCGCCGATTGACATTATTTCGACGGGCCCGGACCGCAACGAAACTATCGTTCTGCGTCATCCGTTCGCTTAATAAGCTGTTGATGTAAAAAGCAAAGGGCTCCTTCGGGAGCCCTTTGTCGTTTCTGTTTGCCAAGCGGCACGACCCTTGCTGTGTTTCTCTTTTTCGCGGTGCTATCAAATTAATGGCACCCGTGGTGGAGGGATTCTTGATGTCTGCCGTTCTGTCGTTGTTACAAAGTCGTCTGTTGCGACCGGTCTTCGTTACCTTGGGTATCGCCCTTTTGGTGCAAGTGCTGGTGGCGGTCGCTCTAACCCGGAGCACCGTCACTGCATTGGAAGCTGATTTGGGTAATCGTCTGGGTATCGATAGCCAGAAGCTGTCTGGTGAGTTGGCCCAAGCCGGTAAGGAGGTCACGTCAAGCCTCGATAGCTTGTCTGCCAGCACTCGGCAACGTCTGACGGCAGGGCTTTCCACACGCCTGCAGGAAGAGCAGAAGCAGCTGCGTGCGACCCTGGAAAAAGACTTGAAGGATTCCGCCAACGACATGGCGCAGCTGCTGGCTTCGGTGGCGCCCCGCGCCATGTGGGACAGCGACGTACCTACATTGTCCGAGTTTGCCCGACGCGCCCAGCGCAATCCCAACGTGCTGTTTGTGGTCTACGACGACGCAGCGGGTGAGCATCTAACCCGTTACCTGAATCGCGAAAATCCGATCAACAAGGCGCTGCTGGAAAAAGGCCAAGGCGACCGCGCCTTGGACAAAGTGCTGAATGCCGCGAAAAACGACCCTTCGGTGTTCTACGTTGAGGCCTCCATCAGCCCCAATGGCGTAGAAATCGGCAAAGTGCTCATGGGCGTATCGACTGCTTCGGTAGAGGCCGACCTGCAAGCACTGGACAAGCGCTTTGCCGCCCTGATTGCCAGCGGTGATCAGTTGGTCGGCGATAGTCTCAAAGGCGCCGCAGCCGACAGTGCGGCGGCCATGGGTGCTCGCCTGCAGTCGGCACAGGCCACTGCGACCCAGATGACTGCCAACACCACCGAGGCCGTGCAGGAGGCCGCGGGCACGCTGCGCTGGCGTATCGGCATGGGGTTGGCCGTAGTGGGTTTCGGCGTATTGGTGTTGATCGCTGTCGTGCTCGGTCGCCGCGTGGTCAATCGCCTGAAGTTGTTGATTGCCGCTATGGATGATCTGGCGGCGGGCGAGGGGGATCTCACCAAGCGCGTGCAGATCAGTAGCAAGGACGAAATCGGCGACATGGCCTCAGCGGTCAATCGCTTTGTGGATAAGTTGCAGCCCATCGTGCGCGAGGCGGGCGATGTGGCCCAGCGTACCGGTGTGGAGATTGGTGCCATGACCTTGCGTAATGCCGGTGCTGATGCGGCGGCTGGCTTGCAGCGCGACGAAGTGGCCGAGAGCTTGCGCGCGTTGTCGCAGATGGCCGACGAAGCCCAGGCCGAAAGCCACGCCATGCAGGCGGCATTGCAACAGGTCGTCGATATTCGCCAGGCCACGGATGAAAACTCACGCACTTCGGCTGAAGTCGGCAGCTTGATCGAGGCGTTGGCGGGGCAGGTCCAGGCTGGCTCACAGGTGATCGAACGGCTGGCTCAGCAAAGTGAGCAGATCGAAGTGGTGTTGACGGTAATCCATGGTATCGCCGAGCAAACCAACTTGCTGGCGCTCAACGCGGCCATTGAGGCGGCACGCGCTGGTGAGACCGGGCGCGGTTTTGCGGTGGTGGCGGACGAAGTGCGTGCGCTGGCCAGTAAAACCCAGAGCTCCACCGGTGATATCCAGGCGCATATCGTGGCGTTGCAACAGGGCGCGCGTGAGGCTGTGGAAACCATTGGCAAGGCCGGGCGCCAGGCCAGCGAAGGTTTACTGGTGCTGCGTGAGAGCGAGCGTTTGCAGCAGACGGTGCAGGCTTCGGTAGAGCAGGTGCATGCCGCGATCGGCTTGGCTACCCGTGCGGCTGAGCATCAGGCCCAGGGCGCCCATGCAGTGCGTGGTCGGGTGGAGGTGATCCATGCCCAGGCTGAGCGTGCCGCGCAGGCGGTGGTGGAAACGACCGCCAGTGGCAAAGTCCTGGATGGGCTGGCGGCGCAGTTGAAGGCGAGCTTGGGGCAGTTTCGCGCTTAGCATTGCCTCAATAGCGGTTTCAGCGACTCAGATACATCCGCGTTGTGAGCAGATACACCGGCAGCCCCGACACCAGTATCAACAACGCCGCATAAGGGGCTGCCGCCGCGAATTCCACATTCGACGTATGCGACCATACCGCCGTGGCCAGTGTGTTCAGCCCGGTCGGGCTGAGCAGCAGCGTCGCCGTCAATTCCTTCATCGCATCCAGGAATACCAGCGCAAACGCTGCCCCCAGCGCCGGGAAGATAATCGGCAAAGTCACTCGGCAAAACGCACTGAACGACGAAGCACCCAGTGTGCGCGCTGCTTCCTCCAGCTGCGGCGCGGCCTTATTCAAGGCGGTGCGAATCGGCGCCTGAGCCAGTGGCAAGAACAACAGCGCATAGGCGATCAGCAACAACGCAGACGTCTGGTACAGCGCAGGCACGTAATGCAAGGCGAAATACACCAGCGTAAGCGCAATCACCAGGCCGGGCAGCGCGTGCAGCAGGTACGGCAGACGCTCAGCCCAGATCGCCAGTTTGCCTTTATAGCGCACCACCAGCAGGCCGACCGGCACGGCCAGTACCAGGCACAACGCTGCACCGCCCAGGGACAGCGCCAGCGAGGACAGAAGCGCTTCGCCAATTTCTGCCACTGGAAAAGCCGCCGACGAACCCACGGCCAGCCAGTAGCCGAGCATGCCCAGCGGAATCCCACTACCGATGACCGCCAATGCCAGGCAGTACACCTGGCCGAGTGGCGCCCACTTGCCCAATCGAACCTGCTCGGCATGCCGCGCCGCGCCTTGGCCGATACGTACATGTCGGCCCTTGCCGCGCACGCGCAGTTCCAGCCACAGCAGGGTAAGGCACATCATCAGCAGTACCGCTGAAAGCATCGCAGCGTTGGCGTTGCTGAATTCCAGCTCGAACTGCTGGTAGATCGCGGTGGTGAAGGTTTGCAAGCCGATGATCGAAAGCGCACCGAATTCCACCAGCATATGCAGCGCGATCAGCAGTGCCCCGGCCAGCAGCGATGGCCACAGCAGCGGCAACGTAATGCGCAGAAAAACTGCCCAGCGATTGAGGCCCAGCGTGCGAGCAGATTCTTCAAGGGAGGGGTCAAGATTACGCAATGTTGCTGCCACTGGCAGAAACACTAGCGGGTATTTGGACAGGCTCATCACCAGGATCGCCCCGCCCAGCCCTTCAAAGTTGGCGCTCAGGGACACCCAGGTAAAGCTGCTGACAAACGCTGGGACCGCAAACGGCAGGCACAGGATCACGCCCCATATACGTCGCCCTGGCAGGTTGCTGCGCTCCAGCAGCCAAGCCAGGGACAGGCCGATCACGCCGCAGGTTACCGTTACCCCAACCATCAGCGCCAAGGTGTTGCGCAGCAGCCCGAACACATAAGGCCGCCATAGCAGATGCACCGCCTCCGCCCATCCAGCTTGCCAGGCTTTAAGGCCGACATAGGCCAATGGAAGCAGGCTCAGGCCAACCAGAAACAGCACTGGAAGCAGCAGCCAGATTGACGGGCGTTTGCGTCGAGGGCTCAATCCCCTGCGCAGGGCGGTGGCGGGTAGCGATGGGTTCATCAGTTCAAGCCAACATCACGTTCCAGCTCCAGCGCTTCTTCGGCGTTGCCAAGGTCCGCAGGCGTGACTTTTGGCGGTTGCAGCTCGCTGAAAGGCTTAAGGCCTCGGTTGGATTCCATGCCTTTACGCAGCGGGTATTCCGCGGAGGTGTTGGTGATGACCCGCTGGCCTTCTTCACTGGCCATGAACGCCAGCAGTTGTTGGGCTTCCTTGGGGTGTTTGCTGGATTTCAATGCGGCAGCGGACGACACGGTAATCAGGCCGCCGGCATCGCCGTCGGTGAAGTAATGCAGCTTGGAGTCCAGGTTGGTTTTTTCTTTCTTAAGGGCAAACCAGTAATAGTTGTTCACCAGTACGGTGGCCACTTCGCCGTTCTCCACGGCTTTAAGGGCGACCATGTTGTTGCTGTAAACCTTGCCAAAGGCGCGCAGGCCGGTCAGCCATTCTTCAGCTGCCTCTCGACCGTGCAATTTGATGATCGCCACGGCCTGTTCTTGGAACGCGCCGCTGGTGGGCACGAAACCGACCTTGCCTTGCCACTCGGGGCCGGCGAAATCCAGCACGGATTTGGGCAGGTCTTTCTCGGCAATCAGTTTCGGGTTGAAGGCCACGACGCGGGTGCGCGCAGTCACTCCCATCCAGTCGCCGTTGCTGCCGACGTAATCTTTGGGCAGCACGTCGAGGGTGCTCCCGTCGATCTTGGCCAGCAGGCCTTGCTCGCCGAGTTTGTTCAGGGGAGGGGATTCTTCGGTGTAGATGACGTCGGCGGGAGAGCGGTCGCCTTCTTCCACCACCTGGCTGGCCAGTTGGTTGCTACTGCCTTTGCGTACGTTGACGTGAATGCCGGTCTTGGCTTCGAAAGCCTTGGCGAGTTCGTCGCCGACTTCTTTGTGCTGGCCGTTGTATAGGGTCAGGGAAACTTTGTCGGCAGAGTAGGCCGCGGGCGAGAGCAGGGCCAGGCCGAGCAGAGTGATGGTAAGGCCACGCAGAAGGGATGTCTTGGGGCGGGTATCGCGGATCATCATCCGGGGTGTTCCTCACTTGTAAGCAACAAATTCTTACAAGGATAAACGATAAAACTTCTCAAGTGCGACCCAGGAGGGAATCACCTGCAAAGTTTCAGCCCCAGAAACGAAAAAACCCGCTTTCGCGGGTTTGATCTGAATTTGGTGCCCAGGAGAAGACTCGAACTTCCACGACCTTGCGATCACCAGCACCTGAAGCTGGCGTGTCTACCAATTTCACCACCTGGGCTTTATCAAGCAACGTTGCCGCTGTTGATGGGGCGAACTATACGGCGGGCTTTTTGATCTGTAAACCCCTGATTCAATAAAATAAATCGGGATTTACGTTAAAAATCAAAAGCCTGAAACGAAAAAACCCGCTTTCGCGGGTTTGATCTGAATTTGGTGCCCAGGAGAAGACTCGAACTTCCACGACCTTGCGATCACCAGCACCTGAAGCTGGCGTGTCTACCAATTTCACCACCTGGGCATCATCAACAACGTTGCCGTCGTCGATGGCGCGCACTATACGGAGAGGCTTATAAGCTGTAAACCCCTGCTATGAAAAAAGCCTGGAATATTTCGCCAATGGTCGTGCAAGGTGCGCAGCGAGGGCCATTAAGGGCTTTAAAACGCTTGTTGATGCCTGAAATTTCCCGTTTCAATACGCGTATGCCAAACTAACCCACATATAGACAAGGTGAAAACTCTCTAATGGCCGATTGGCAGTCCCTCGATCCCGAGGCCGCTCGTGAAGCGGAAAAATATGAAAACCCTATTCCTAGCCGCGAACTGATCCTGGCGCATCTCGCCGATCGGGGTTCGCCTGCTAGCCGCGAGCAGTTGGTTGAAGAATTCGGTCTGACCACCGAAGACCAGCTTGAAGCCCTGCGCCGCCGATTGCGTGCCATGGAGCGCGACGCTCAACTGATCTACACCCGCCGTGGCACTTACGCGCCTGTGGATAAGCTCGACTTGATCCTTGGCCGCATTGCCGGTCACCGTGATGGCTTCGGCTTCTTGATCCCGGATGACGGTAGTGACGACCTGTTCATGAGCCCGGCGCAAATGCGCTTGGTGTTCGATGGTGACCGTGCCTTGGCGCGCGTTTCCGGCCTGGACCGTCGCGGTCGCCGTGAAGGCGTGATCGTCGAAGTGGTGTCCCGTGCCCACGAGTCCATCGTTGGTCGTTACTTCGAAGAAGGCGGTATTGGCTTTGTTGTGCCGGATAACCCAAAGGTCCAGCAGGAAGTGCTGATTACCCCGGGCCGCAATGGCGCTGCGAAGGTCGGTCAGTTCGTTGAGGTGAAAATCACCCACTGGCCTACTGCGCGCTTTCAGCCTCAGGGCGACATCGTTGAAGTTGTCGGCAACTACATGGCGCCGGGGATGGAAATCGACGTCGCGCTGCGCACCTACGATATTCCTCACGTCTGGCCTGAAGCTGTGCTGAAAGAAGCCGCCAAGCTCAAGCCTGAAGTTGAAGAAAAAGACAAAGAAAAACGCATCGATCTGCGCCATCTGCCGTTTGTCACCATCGACGGCGAAGATGCTCGCGACTTCGACGATGCGGTCTACTGCGAAGCCAAGCCCGGCAAGTTGCGTCTGTTCTCTGGCGGCTGGAAGTTGTTCGTCGCGATTGCCGACGTGTCCAGCTATGTGAAGATCGGTTCTGCACTGGATAACGAAGCCCAGGTGCGCGGCAACTCCGTGTACTTCCCGGAGCGCGTGATCCCGATGCTGCCTGAGCAATTGTCCAACGGGCTGTGCTCCCTGAACCCGAAAGTCGACCGTTTGGCCATGGTGTGCGAGATGACTATCTCGAAAACCGGCGAAATGACCGACTACCAGTTCTACGAAGCGGTGATCCACTCCCAGGCGCGCCTGACCTACAACAAGGTCAGTACCATTCTGGAACAGCCTAAAACAAGCGAAGCCAAGGCTTTGCGTGGTGAGTACGGGCATGTCGTGCCGCACCTCAAGCAGCTTTACTCGCTGTACAAGGTGCTGTTGGGTGCTCGTCATGTGCGTGGCGCGATCGATTTTGAAACCCAGGAAACCCGGATTGTCTTCGGTTCCGAGCGCAAGATCGCCGCAATCACCCCGACGACCCGTAACGATGCGCACAAGCTGATCGAGGAGTGCATGCTGGCGGCCAACGTGGCCACCGCTGAATTCCTGAAGAAGCATGAGATTCCTGCGTTGTACCGCGTGCACGATGGTCCGCCGCCGGAGCGTCTGGAAAAACTGCGCGCGTTCCTCGGAGAGCTCGGCCTGTCCCTGCACAAGGGCAAGGACGGTCCGACGCCGAAGGACTACCAGGCATTGCTGGCCAGCATCAAGGACCGTCCGGATTACCATGTGATTCAGACCGTAATGCTGCGTTCGTTGAGCCAGGCGGTGTACAGCGCCGACAATCAGGGCCACTTCGGCTTGAACTACGAGGCGTACACCCACTTCACCTCGCCAATTCGCCGTTATCCTGACCTGCTCACGCACCGCGCGATCCGCAGCGTGATCCATTCCAAGCAGAACACCCCGCACGTTAAGCGCGCTGGCGCCATGACCATACCGAAAGCACGGATCTATCCGTACGACGAGGCGGCCCTGGAACAGCTGGGCGAGCAGTGCTCCATGAGCGAACGCCGTGCCGACGAAGCCACGCGCGACGTAGTGAACTGGCTCAAGTGCGAGTTCATGAAAGACCGCGTGGGCGAAACCTTCCCAGGTGTAATCACCGCCGTGACAGGCTTTGGCCTGTTCGTCGAGCTGACCGACATCTACGTCGAAGGCCTGGTGCACGTTACGGCCTTGCCGGGTGATTACTACCACTTCGATCCCGTGCATCACCGCCTGGCGGGCGAGCGCACCGGTCGCAGCTTCCGTCTGGGCGACACGGTGGAAGTGCAGGTCATGCGCGTCGACCTTGACGAGCGCAAGATCGACTTCGGTATGCCAGACAAGCCAGTCGAACCGGCGGGTCGTAAAAAGCGCGGCGTCGAAACCGCAGCGCCGACCGCCAAAGGCAAAGGAACTCCTGCGAAAGCAGCGGCCGCCGAGCCTGCGCCAGCCAAGGCTGGTCGCCGGTCCTCCGTCAAGGACAAGGCCCCCGAAGCCTACCGTCCAAGTGACGCAGCGGCGAAAAACGCCGAGCTGCGCAAGAGTCGCGAGCTGAAGCAGCAGTTGCTCAACGAAGCCAAAAGCGGTGGTAAAGCGGCGTCTGGGGGAAAGTCCCAAGGGGCGGAAAAGCCGTCGAGCAAACCCAGTAAACATCGTAAAGGCCCGCCAAAAGCGGGTTCGGCCCCCGCGAAAAGCGGCGGGTCGCGCAAACCTAAGGCCAAGTCATGAGTCTGGAAAAAATCTACGGCGTCCACGCCGTAGAAGCACTGCTGCGTCATCACCCTAAACGCGTCAAACAAGTGTGGTTGGCGGAAGGTCGCAGCGAGCCTCGCGTGCAGGCGCTGGTTGAGTTGGCCACCCAAAACAAGGTTGCCATCGGCCAGGCCGAGCGTCGTGAAATGGACGTGTGGGTCGAAGGCGTTCACCAGGGTGTGGTCGCGGACGTGAGTCCTAGCCAGGTCTGGGGCGAAGCCATGCTCGACGAGCTGCTCGACCGCACCGAAGGTGCGCCGCTGTTGCTGGTGCTGGACGGCGTGACCGACCCGCACAACCTTGGCGCCTGCCTGCGTTCGGCGGATGCTGCCGGCGCGTTGGCAGTAATTGTGCCTAAAGACAAGTCGGCTACCCTGACGCCGGTTGTGCGCAAGGTCGCCTGCGGCGCGGCGGAAGTGATTCCGTTGGTGGCCGTGACCAACCTGGCGCGCACTCTGGAGAAACTCCAGCAGCGCGGCCTGTGGGTCGTGGGTACGGCGGGGGAGGCCGAGGTCAGTATTTATGACCAGGACCTCACTGGACCGACCATTCTGATCATGGGGGCTGAAGGTAAGGGTATGCGTCGTTTGACCCGTGAGCATTGTGATTATCTGGTGCATTTGCCGATGGCAGGCAGCGTCAGCAGTCTCAACGTGTCGGTTGCGACCGGCGTGTGCCTGTTTGAAGCTCAGCGTCAGCGTGGTGCCCAGGTCAAGGCCAAGGTGAAGAAGTAATTCTGATCCTGACATAGCGTCAAAATGTGGGAGGGGGCTTGTCCCTCGATAGCAGTGGTTCAGTTACAGCTGTTGTGACTGGCCCGCTGCAATCGGGAGCAAGCGCCCTCCCACATTTGTTTTTGTGAGGTGTGGGAGATTGTTCAAATAATCACCAATCACCTTGCGCCCGTTCTTCCCCTTCTCTACAATTGCGCCCCTTGCCCACTCGGCAGGCACGCATGTGCCTCCCTGCGGCAAGATCCATAAGTGTCATTCACTCCTTGTCTGACCGTTTTTGAGCGGCAGGCTACAACCCGTAAGGAGCATTCATGCGTCATTACGAAATCATCTTTTTGGTCCACCCGGATCAAAGCGAGCAAGTCGGCGGCATGGTTGAGCGTTACACCAAGCTGATCGAAGAAGACGGCGGCAAAATCCACCGTCTGGAAGATTGGGGTCGTCGTCAACTGGCCTACGCAATCAACAATGTTCACAAGGCTCACTACGTGATGCTGAACGTTGAGTGCACTGGCAAGGCCCTGGCCGAGCTGGAAGACAACTTCCGCTACAACGATGCAGTGATCCGTAACCTGGTCATCCGTCGCGAAGAAGCCGTTACCGGCCAATCCGAGATGCTCAAGGCTGAAGAAAACCGCAGTGAGCGCCGTGAGCGTCGCGACCGTCCTGAGCACGAAGGCGCTGATAGCGCTGATAGTGATGACAGCGACAGCAGCGATAACGCTGACGAGTAATCCACGGACCTTATTAAGGAGCCTATCAAATGGCACGTTTCTTCCGTCGTCGTAAGTTTTGCCGCTTCACCGCTGAAGAAGTGAAGGAGATCGATTACAAAGATCTCAACACTCTGAAAGCCTACGTATCCGAGACCGGCAAAATCGTTCCAAGCCGTATCACCGGTACCAAAGCACGTTATCAGCGTCAGCTGGCCACCGCTATCAAGCGCGCCCGCTTCCTGGCCCTGCTGGCCTACACCGACAGCCACGGCCGCTGAGACCGGGCAGTCGACAAGTAGTAAGGGATTGAATGCATGCGCGCCTTAGCTGAGTTCATCATGCGCGGTCGTGTGCAGGCCACTCTGGTAGTGGCTGGATGTGCAGTGTTGCCGATGTTGTTTTGGTTGAGTGCTGCTGCAGGTTGCCTTGTGCTTCTGCGGCGCGGTTCGGACGCTTTGAGCGTCCTGGGTCTAGGGTTGTTGTCAGTGTTGGTGAGCTGGCATTTCCTGCAAGACCCGACAGCGCTTCTTGTGCTGTTTGGGAGTTGTAGTCTGGCGTTGGTTTTGCGCGCCGGTCATTCCTGGAATCGTGTGCTGCTGGTCAGCACGGCCGTGGGGTTGTTGTGTGCAGTGAGCCTGGGGACCGTATTCGGTTCTTTCATCGAGTCATTGGCGCAGACGTTTCAACACGTTTTGCCGCTGGTGATGGGTGAGTCTTACGAGAAGTTCTCGGCGGATCAGAAAGCAGTTCTCGCTTCGTTGACAGTCCCGCTGTTGATCATTTCAACGTCGGTTTCGGTGCAGATCTTTAGTGTGTTGTGCCTGATTCTTGGGCGCTACTGGCAAGCGTTGTTGTATAACCCCGGAGGTTTCGGAAGCGAGTTTCGCGCAATCCGAATCCCCAAGCGCGTTGCGCTGTCACTGCTGGCCGTCATGTGTGTCGCTCCGTTTATCGGTTGGCACACCTTGATCTTGTTGCCGTTGTGCGGTGTACCGCTGTTCTTCGCTGGCCTGTCCTTGATTCATGGGTTGGTTGCGCAGAAAAAATTGGCCAGTTTTTGGCTGGTGGGGTTTTACGTCACTGTCTTGCCGCTTATGCACTTGATTGGTCCGTTACTCGTGGTCTTGGCCATTGTCGACAGCCTGATTGATTTTCGCGGACGTTCTGCGCCGAAAGACGCCGATAACGCGAACGGTGAAGGTTAAAAGTTAGAGGATTTTCATATGCAACTGATCCTTCTGGAAAAAGTCGCCAACCTGGGCAACCTGGGCGACAAAGTGAACGTTAAGGCCGGTTACGGTCGTAACTACCTGCTGCCATACGGCAAAGCCACCGCTGCAACCGCTGCCAACCTGGCTGCGTTTGAAGAGCGTCGTGCTGAGCTGGAAAAAGCAGCAGCAGACAAAAAAGCTTCGGCCGAAACTCGCGCTGCCCAACTGGCTGAGCTGGAAGTGACTATCACTGCCACCGCCGGTGACGAAGGCAAGCTGTTCGGTTCGATCGGCACCCACGACATCGCTGATGCACTGACCGCCTCCGGCGTTGAAGTGCAGAAGAGCGAAGTTCGTCTGCCGAACGGCACCATCCGCAACGTAGGCGAATTCGACGTAGCCGTGCACCTGCACGCTGAAGTTGAAGCCACCGTACGCGTTGTCGTGGTAGCAGCTTAAGCAACACCTAACTGGCTGGCACCTCGTGTGCCGGACGGTTAACATCGGGCACGATCCTGTTTACAGGTCGTGCCTTTTGTTTTTCTACAAACCCCAAATTCCAAGTGGCCATGAACGATATTTCAGCTCCTGAGCAATACGATCTGCAAACCGCTGCCCTGAAGGTGCCGCCGCATTCCATCGAGGCCGAACAGGCCGTGCTCGGTGGTTTGATGCTGGACAACAACGCCTGGGAACGCGTGCTGGATCAAGTCTCGGATGGCGATTTCTACCGTCATGACCACCGCCTGATCTTCCGTGCCATCGCCAAGCTGGCCGACCAGAACTCGCCGATCGACGTAGTGACCCTGGCCGAGCAATTGGACAAGGAGGGCCAGACCTCCCAAGTGGGCGGCCTGGGTTACTTGGGTGAGCTGGCGAAGAACACGCCATCGGTCGCCAACATCAAGGCCTATGCGCAGATTGTTCGTGCACGGGCCACGTTGCGCCAGTTGATCGGTATCGCCACCGAGATCGCCGACAGTGCTTTCAACCCGGAAGGCCGTACCGCTGAAGAGATTCTTGACGAAGCCGAACGGCAGATCTTTCAGATCGCCGAGGCCCGGCCGAAAACCGGCGGCCCGGTCAGCGTCAACGACCTGCTGACCAAAGCCATCGACCGTATCGATACCCTGTTCAACACCGACAACGCCATCACCGGCCTGTCCACCGGCTATACCGATCTGGATGGTATGACCAGCGGCCTGCAGCCAGCTGACTTGATCATCGTCGCCGGCCGTCCGTCCATGGGTAAAACTACTTTCGCCATGAACCTGGTGGAAAACGCTGTGTTGCGCAGCGACAAGGCGGTACTGGTCTACTCCCTGGAGATGCCAGGTGAATCGCTGATCATGCGTATGTTGTCGTCCCTGGGCCGCATTGATCAGACCAAAGTGCGTGCCGGTCGCCTGGAAGATGATGATTGGCCGCGCCTGACCTCGGCGGTCAACCTGCTCAACGACCGCAAGCTGTTTATCGATGACACAGCGGGCATCAGCCCGTCGGAAATGCGCGCGCGTACCCGACGTCTCGTGCGCGAGCACGGCGATATCGCCCTGATCATGATCGACTACCTGCAATTGATGCAGATCCCAGGCTCCAGCGGCGACAGCCGTACCAACGAAATTTCCGAGATTTCTCGCTCGTTGAAAGCCCTGGCCAAAGAATTCAACTGCCCGGTGGTTGCCCTGTCGCAGCTCAACCGCTCCCTGGAGCAACGCCCGAACAAGCGCCCGATCAACTCCGACTTGCGGGAGTCTGGAGCGATCGAGCAGGATGCTGACGTGATCATGTTCGTTTACCGGGACGAGGTGTATCACCCGGAAACCGAGCATAAAGGCATCGCTGAAATCATCATCGGTAAGCAGCGTAACGGCCCGATCGGGACCACGCGTCTGGCCTTTATCGGCAAATACACCCGCTTCGAAAACCTGGCGCCGGGCAGTTACAACTTCGAAGACGAGTAACCGTACTAAGGGCGAGGAAACAGCTCCCGGATGGTAGATTCGTCGTACTGGTAGTTCCAGCGTAATTCGGCGCCGGCGGCTATGTCCTCGCTGGCGAACAGACCCGTGAGTATCAGTTGTTCCTGTGTGTTGTCGTCCACTTGCGCCTGGATACGAAATTGCGCGGCCTCAACGTTATAGCCCACGCTCGCCTGCCGGATCGGCAATTCGCCTTCGTACTCGAAAATCGTGTTTATCCTTGAGAGCGCGTTGTCTCCCGAGAGCACCAATTGCATATTCACGGCGTGCGGGGTAGTAGGCCTGAGGTTTTTGATCGGCATCAGGTAAGGATCCTGCCTTGCCCTGGCGACGTATAGCGGCAAGAGTTCTCCACCGTAGACGCCCAATGCTTGACCTTTTTTCAGAGCGCGGCGGGTGACGACTGTGGCCTCGCCAATCAGCGACGCTTCCTGTGCACACTTCTGATGAGCTGCGGTGAAGGAGGTGACCTCAAGCTTGTCTTCATACAGGCGGGCCACATTTTCGTAACCTTGCCACCGAATGTAGGGGTGCAATTCGCTGGCGGCGAAGACGGCTTCTGTGGTCAACGATTTGCCGTGGCTCTGTATCTGCCGGATTCGCATAGGCCGGCCCAGTGTGTCGCGCAACGGGTATCGGCCGTTGTTGGCTCGGTCATAGATGCGCCGGTAGTTCTGGCTGTACTGGTAGCCGCGGTGGGTGCGCATTTGGCTAAGCTCGGTTGCAGAATAGTGCGCCCTCACCACGCCCTCTTCGGCTGACTCGTAGTCGCTGCTCAAACTAACCGATTCGGCCGACTCAAACTCCTCACCGGATTCCATGCCTTCCTCCAGCCGTACAGGTGAGTCCTTGCCGCCGAGCAATGCGCCTTTGGCCTGATCAATTTCCCAGCCGCCCTCGGTTTTCTGGCGCAGGTAGGGCTGATAGGCACGAAAGCGGCTGCGGGCATCGAGCAGGCGCCATCCCATGGTGTCGTATTTGACTTGGTAATATTTCTGGTTGTCCTGGATGTAATAGCGATAGTTGCCGTTGGCCAGCGGGGGAGCTTGATGAATGCCGTCTGCGCGTAGTGTCAGGCCCAACGGCGGCGAGGGGTCGCTGAATAAGGGGTCTAGGGGCAAGCCGACTGCGCTTGATGTCTGTGCGGAGGCGACTCGGGTGCGAATGGGGGGCGGGCCTTCGTTCATCACCGACAAGCCGGTTTTATAAAGCGCCTGCTCGAGCGAATCGGCTCCTGAGCGTTGCAGGATTACGCTGAGCTCTGACTCCGGCAGCATGCGCTCGATAGCCCCGAGCAAAGGCATGGGCGCACTTTTGTCATTGTGGAGGGCGTAAAGCTCGCCTTGGCGAATCAACACATCGCGGGCTGTGACCTCCGCGGTGCCGATCCGACCCAGCAACGGGCCGCTGTGGCTTACGTCATGTACTTCGATCAGGCGCGCCTTCGGCCAGCCAGGGATGCGCTCCAGGGTGTGCAGAACGAGTGGCACGCTCTCACGGCTGCGTAGGCATTCAAGAAAAATACTTTCACCCAAACGCGTTGCCTGTTGGGTTTGGGCGTATTGCTCGGCTTCCCAGCGCTGTGTGTTCGGTAAGGTTGTTAGCCCCTCCAGCTGCTGGCGCTCGGATTGCGAGAGTGTGCCTTGCATGTCTTCAAGGTGGCGTTTGGAGAGTGTCGGCGCGGCGGTGTGAAGGCTCTTTTCGGTCTGAGACATCAGTTTTTCACTCGGCGCGGTGAGTAAGGTAAACAGCCGCTGCTTTTGCCCTACGACTTGTTCTTCCAAGGTCCGCGCCAGGTTTTCGACTTTGGTGAAGTAGTCGATATACACCGGTGGCAGCAGCGCGTTGAATTCGTCTTGGGGCAGTTGCTCTTGCAGTGCGTGCAGCAACTCGCCACGCCGGAAACGCGCCGCGTCTATACGGGTTTCGGCTGTACCGGTGCCATGGCTCAGCACCTCCTGTTGTTCATCGACAATTTTCAGCACGCGGTTGGCGGGCCATTGCGCCAGTGACGTGAGGAGGTGGAATTGAATCTGCGGCGAATGCGGGCTGAGCGTCATGCCCTCGGCGCGACTCAGGTCGAAGTCATTGATTTCTTGTTCCAGATTGAAGTGGTTGAGGGTATCTAGCAGCAATGGCGGTGGGCGCACCATCTCTTGATGGATCTGACGCAGCGCCGCCTTATCCACACCGCTGAGCAACAGGATCGGCTCCACCGCCGCTTGCTTGATCTGCGTCGCATCCGGGCCCAGACGCTTAATGAGCTTGATGTCCTCCCACTCGCCGGGCGTTTCGTGCAGATGGCGCCAGCCGCCCGCTTGGTTGCTAAGCAGCGGTGGTGAATAGGCGTGTGGGTCAGTCGGGTGCGCCAGTTCCCATTGCTTGCCCTCAGCGGTACGGCGTACGGCGTGGGCGTGATCATCCAGCTTCAGGAACTGCTGTTGCCCGTGCTGATACAAGCCTTGGCTGTCGGCAACCAGATGTTCCGGCAGCCCGTCGGGATGACGGTACGGCGTGAGGTCCGAGTGCCACAGGCGCCAGCCTTTGTTGCGCACTCGGACTTTTATCAAGCCGGCGGTGAAACCTGCGGTCTTGATCGCGCCGGCGGTTGCAGCGGCGAGGGCGAGATTGTCCGCCACATCCAGCAGATCGTTGAGCGCCTCGTCACTGTCGCCGCGGCTCCAGGCGGAGAACCCCTCGTAAATTGTGTCGATCAACTGGGCGGCGCTGACCACCAGCAGCACTTCGCCCACAATCGGAATGAACGACGCTGCAAAGAACAGCACGGATTTGCCCGCATCGATATAGCCCTGCAGACGCTTTTGCCGGCTCAGCACGTCGACGTTTGCGGTGAGTGCCGCGAGGGTTTGGGCATCACTCTTGATCTGCGCGATGGTGTGCTCGGCGATGGACAGGAACACATCTGCGCTGCATGCGGTGAGGTCCACAGGAAGGTTCAGATGGGCCGGCTCGGTGTAGATCCGTCCTCCCATTTCGATATTGTCTGAGCCGGAATGCTCCGGCGTTGCGTCCAGCAGGCTGCCTTGGTGCTGCAAGGGCACCAGCCGCTCGAAGACGGCGCGGTAGTTTTCATCCAGCAGCCGTTCGGCCAGCTTGCGCTTGAGTTCGGCTAGGCTCGCGTGCGGACGTAGCGCAGCGCTTGGATCGTCGGGCGTGTAGAGGATGAACGGGAGGCCGATCTTTGGCGCCTCAATCACCAGCACGCCCGGCAATACCACCTCGTTGATCGTCAGGTGATGGCACTGCATATCCGGGGGTGACCCCGACCGGTACAGACTGTTCAGTTGCAGATGCTGCTTGGCGGTGAGGCGGCGGTTCATATAAGCGATATGTATCGCGACCCCAAAGGCATGCTGCACCTGAGCGCGAAACACCCTTCGCACCTCTTGCGGCGTGCGCCCCGAGGCGGAGCTCGACGACGGCTCAAGCGCGCTGAAGATATGTGCAAGGTATTGGCCGCCCAGGTCCAGATTGCGGCAGAACTTGGCGAATGCCGGGCCAGTGATCGAACTGGATACCTCGCCGGTTGCCGTGACGTTATAAATTGCCGTTCCGGTTTCCATGCCGCCTTCTTGCGCTTCAGAGGCTTCGAAGTTCTGCAGGGCCGCCTCTAGCAGCGTCTGCCGAGTGGTTCTGGCATGGGTTTTTATCAGCCCGAGCAGGTGATGGTTTTTCCATTCGCGCACTAGGATCGCGTTTTCGTCGGCAATCAGCGTGAAAAACTGCGCAGTCAGTGCCGCGCGCAAGCGGGGGCGGGCAAAGTCTTCAGGGCTTTGGATCTCGCCCAGCAGCGCTTTGAGGTCGTGCCGGGCCAGGTTGCTATTGATCAGGCAGTCGCGAAAATCCTTGAGCTGCGAGGCGGGTGCCTGACGCAGCCAGGACGGCAACTGAGGCCCTATCATCGCGTGATGTGCCGTCAGGAGAGGGCGGCGTGGTGGTGGGGTGGGGCGTGTATTCATGGGCTGGGCCACCAGGGGCTGTGGTTGATTGAAACCAGCCTATCGAGGATGTTTTTGCCGATGAGTTAGTGGAATAGCCCCGTATGTGCTTGATTAACTGGGGTGAATACGGAAGCGGCAGATCGCCGGTTTAAAAGCCGACCATTACCGTCGGAATTGGTCAAAATTTGTGCTATATTCCGCGCCCGCGATTTTTCATCTCAACACCGGTCACCGTCATGCAAACAGCCAAGCCGTTATTTGACTATCCCAAGTACTGGGCCGAATGTTTCGGTCCTGCGCCATTCCTGCCCATGAGCAGGGAGGAGATGGATCAGCTTGGCTGGGATTCCTGCGACATCATCATCGTCACTGGTGATGCCTACGTGGATCACCCGTCGTTCGGTATGGCCATCATCGGCCGGCTGCTGGAGTCCCAAGGCTTCCGCGTCGGGATCATTGCCCAGCCGAACTGGCAGTCCAAAGACGACTTCATGAAGCTCGGCGAGCCGAACCTGTTCTTCGGCGTCGCGGCCGGCAACATGGACTCGATGATCAACCGCTACACCGCCGACAAGAAAATCCGTTCCGACGACGCCTACACTCCAGGCGGCATGGCCGGCAAACGCCCGGACCGTGCGAGCCTGGTGTACAGCCAGCGTTGCAAGGAAGCGTACAAGAACGTGCCGATCGTACTCGGCGGCATCGAAGCCTCCCTGCGCCGCATCGCCCACTACGACTACTGGCAGGACCGTGTGCGCAACTCGATCCTGATCGACGCCACCGCCGATATCCTGCTGTACGGCAACGCCGAGCGGGCCATCGTCGAAGTCGCCCAGCGCCTGTCGTGGGGTCACAAGATCGAAGACATCACCGATGTGCGCGGCACCGCGTTCATTCGCCGTGACACGCCCGAAGGCTGGTACGAGGTGGACTCCACCCGCATCGACCGTCCGGGCAAGGTCGACAAGATCATCAACCCGTACGTCAACACCCAGGACACCCAGGCCTGCGCCATCGAGCAGGAAAAGGGTCCGGTTGATGACCCGGAAGAAGCCAAGGTCGTGCAGATCCTGGCCAGCCCGCGCATGACCCGCGACAAGACCGTGATCCGCCTGCCATCGGTGGAAAAAGTCCGTGGTGACGCGGTGCTCTATGCCCACGCTAACCGCGTGTTGCACCTGGAAACCAACCCAGGCAACGCCCGCGCCCTGGTGCAGAAGCACGGTGAAGTGGACGTATGGTTCAATCCGCCTCCCATCCCGATGACCACCGAAGAAATGGACTACGTGTTCGGCATGCCGTACGCACGCGTTCCGCACCCGGCGTATGGCAAGGAAAAAATCCCGGCCTACGACATGATCCGCTTCTCGGTGAACATCATGCGTGGCTGCTTCGGCGGCTGCACCTTCTGCTCAATCACCGAGCACGAAGGCCGCATCATCCAGAACCGTTCCGAAGAGTCGATCATCCGCGAGATCGAAGAGATCCGCGACAAGGTGCCTGGTTTTACCGGCGTGATCTCCGACCTCGGCGGCCCGACCGCGAACATGTACCGCATCGCCTGCAAGAGCCCGGAAATCGAATCCGCGTGCCGCAAGCCGTCGTGCGTGTTCCCTGGTATCTGCCCGAACCTGAACACCGACCATTCGTCGCTGATCCAGCTGTATCGCAGCGCCCGAGCCTTGCCGGGTGTGAAGAAGATTTTGATCGCTTCCGGCCTGCGCTACGACCTCGCGGTCGAGTCGCCGGAATATGTGAAAGAGTTGGTAACGCACCACGTCGGTGGCTACCTCAAGATCGCCCCGGAACACACCGAGGAAGGTCCGCTCAACCAGATGATGAAACCGGGCATCGGCAGCTATGACAAGTTCAAGCGCATGTTCGAGAAGTACACCAAGGAAGCGGGCAAGGAGCAGTACCTGATCCCGTACTTCATCGCCGCCCACCCAGGCACCACCGATGAAGACATGATGAACCTGGCCCTGTGGCTCAAGGGCAACGGCTTCCGTGCCGACCAGGTGCAGGCGTTCTATCCGTCGCCGATGGCCACTGCCACCGCGATGTACCATTCGGGCAAGAACCCGCTGCGCAAGGTCACCTACAAGAGCGACGCGGTGACCATCGTCAAGAGCGAGGAGCAGCGCCGTCTGCACAAAGCATTCCTTCGCTATCACGACCCGAAAGGCTGGCCGATGCTGCGTGAAGCGTTGACCCGCATGGGCCGTGCCGACCTGATCGGGCCGGGCAAGGACCAACTGATCCCGCTGCACCAGCCGAGCACCGACAGCTACCAGAGCGCCCGTCGCAAGAATTCGACGCCGGTCGGCAGCCATAAGGTCGCCAAGGAAACCACCACCAAGATCCTCACCCAGCATACTGGCCTGCCGCCTCGTGGCAGCGATGGCAGCAACCCGTGGGACAAGCGTGAGCAAGCCAAGGCCGCGGCCCAGGCACGTAACAAACAGGCGGCCAAAGAGCGCAGCGATGCGGCCAAGGGCAAGGGCGGCAAGCCCGCGCGTAAGCCGGTTGTGCCGCGTTGATCGCCGCTTGACTATGTAAAACGCCAGCCTCGTGCTGGCGTTTTGCTTTCTAGGCGGTGGGGAGTCTGTTTGTTAAGGTGGCGCCCATTAAATCGCTATCGGGGGCAAGCCCCCTCCCACTTTTTGAATGTATTCACACATCACATGTGGGAGGGGCTTGCCCCCGATAGCGTCAGTTCGGTCTCCACCCCTTCAAGGAAGAACACCCCATGGGCAACTCCCTGGCCGGCATCGGCATGGACTTCAACCGTTCGCAGTTCATGGCGCGCCAGCGCATCGAAAGCCAGATCAACCTACCGCGCCTGTTCGCTGCCATCGACGCCGACCCCGGCATCGTCGGCGCGGGCGTTGTGTACATCGACGCCGACTTCAACGTCATCACCCTGCGCGAATTCAAGCCGATCTGCAGCATCAAACCCAAGCGCATCATCTTGCGCGAGGCGCAGAAGTACATCTCGCCCGCACAGTTTGTGGAGCAGGTGAAGACCGATCCCCGGGAAGGGCGCCTCCAGAAGGAAGCGTTTGACATGGGCCTTTCCTGTAGCGCCGCGGTGATCGGTTGGATCGTGGTATTCAGCGGCAGCGTCGCGGTGCCGTTCACCGCCGGTGCCAGCGCGTTTGTGGTCGGCATTGGCATCACGGCGGCATTGGCCAGCAGCGCTCAATGCGGGTTTGGCGTGGCGCGCACTTATAACGAAGTGCTTGATCCGGATGCCAACGACCGCATGGATGACGCCGCATGGTACGGCGCCGTTTCCCCCCTTCTCGATGCGGCTTCGTTGGTGGGTATCGGAACAGGTGCCTTGACAACGATTCGGTTGCTCAAGGCCAACAAAGCAGCTGCGTTGGGCAAAAGTTGGTACGAGTTGCTCAAGGGCCTGAGCCGCCAGGAACGCAAGAAGCTGACCAAAGAACTGCTGAGCCTGAAAGACCCCAGCCTGACCCCCAAGTTGCTTAAATTGCAGCAGCGCGCCGGCACGTTGACCAAGAGCTACAGCTCCACCGAAATCCGGCATGCCACACTGACTCAGCTCAAGGATGCCATGGGGGGGCTGTTGGGGATCTGGGGCAGCCATCGAACCGGCCACGTGGGCACGGCCGAAACTATTGCTATCGGCCTGTACGAGGATCTGACGGAATGAACGGCTTTCCCGATATGGGCGGATTCCTGGCCCGATATTTTCCGGTGTTCATGGGCACTATTTTCATGGCGATCTTCTCCGGTTCGGCTGCGGTGTCCATGGCCGGCGTGACGTATCTGCGCGGTGTCGATCCTGCCCTCAAGTCCAGCTATTCGGGAGGCGCCATCCTGGTGCTGGTGGCGGTGCTGGTGTTTGGCAATGTCATGATTGCGCGCGGGTATCCCTGGGCGACGCGGCTCGTCGCGGGGTATTTGGGCGCCTGCCTATTGTTCGTACTGCCGATGATTCAATACGGCCTCAATGGCTGGGTCTATGGCTCGGCCGTGCTGTTTCCGTTGCTGGGGTTATTGCTGCTTAACAGCAAGCGCCATCGTGAAATGCGCCAAAAGCTCTTCGAAATACGCCACCTGCGCCAGGCGGTGATCGCGAAGGGTAAGCGCGGCTGACTGGGTAGATTCGCCACCTGTTTGCACACGCTCGCCACAAATATGTGCAACCCTCGCACCACGGCACCTACGATGGCGCCGTTTTGGTGCTGTACTGCACCGGGTCTTACGATAAAGCGCAATGGCTGCCGCACTGGCATAAGTCTTGCGCGCGTTGTGTTCATGCCCTGGCTCGCAGGAGGCCGCCGTGTCGATTCATGTCGCGTTGCACCACGTTACGCATTACCGCTACGACCGTGCCGTCGAACTCGGGCCACAGATCGTGCGCTTACGTCCGGCGGCCCATAGCCGCACGCGGATTTTGTCCTACGCACTCAAAGTGCTGCCCGAGCAGCACTTCATCAATTGGCAGCAAGACCCCCAGGGCAATTACCTGGCGCGCCTGGTATTCCCGGAAAAGACCGATGAGCTGCGGATCGAAGTTGACCTGGTCGCTGAGATGGCAGTCTTTAATCCGTTCGACTTCTTTCTCGAACCCTACGCCGAAAAAATCCCCTTCAGCTACGCCGCCGATGAGCAGCGCGAGCTGGCGCCGTACCTGGAAACCCTGCCGCTGACGCCGAAGTTTGCCGCCTACCTGGCCGGCATCGACCGCACGCCACTGCCCGCCGTGGACTTCTTGGTGGGGCTCAATCAGCGTTTGGCCACCGATATCGGTTACCTGATCCGCATGGAACCTGGCGTGCAAACCCCGGAGTTCACCCTGGAAAACGCCTCCGGCTCCTGCCGCGACTCGGCGTGGTTGTTGGTGCAGTTGCTGCGCAATCTGGGGCTGGCGGCGCGGTTTGTGTCCGGCTATCTGATCCAGCTGACCGCCGACGTCAAAGCCCTGGATGGCCCGTCCGGCACTGAGGTGGACTTCACCGACCTGCATGCCTGGTGCGAAGTGTATTTGCCCGGCGCCGGCTGGATCGGGCTGGATGCAACCTCCGGATTGTTTGCCGGTGAAGGGCATATCCCGTTGGCCTGTAGTCCTGATCCATCGTCCGCCGCGCCGATTAGTGGGCTGGTGGAACCCTGCGAGTGCGAATTTACCCACGAAATGTCGGTGGAGCGCATCTGGGAAGCGCCACGGGTCACCAAGCCCTACACCGAAGAGCAGTGGCTGGCGATCCAGGCCCTGGGCCGGCAGATCGACGGCGACCTGCTCAAGGACGACGTGCGCCTGACCATGGGCGGTGAGCCGACCTTTGTGTCCATCGACGACCCCGACGGCGCCGAGTGGAACACCGCGGCCCTTGGCCCCGACAAACGCCGCTTGTCCGCCGAGCTGTTCCAGCGCATGCGCAAGCACTACGCGCCCAAGGGCCTGGTGCATTTTGGCCAGGGCAAGTGGTACCCCGGCGAGCAACTGCCGCGCTGGTCGCTCAACTGTTACTGGCGCCGCGACGGCGTGCCGATCTGGCACAACAGTGCACTGATTGCCGATGAGCAAGAGGACTACGGTGCCGATGGCGTGCTGGCCGGGCGCTTCCTGGCCAGTGTTGCCGAACGCCTCAAGTTGCCGGCGCGTTTTGTATTCCCGGCCTTCGAAGACAATTTTTACTACCTGTGGCGCGAAGGTGCGTTGCCTCAGAACGTCACCGCCCAGGACCCGCGCTTGAGCGACGACCTAGAGCGCGAACGCCTGCGCAAAGTGTTCAGCCAGGGCCTGGATAAAGTCATCGGCCAGGTGCTGCCGCTGGCACGTACGGCCGCGAATGACCGCTGGCAAAGTGGGCGTTGGTACCTGCGCGATAACCACTGCCGCCTGGTACCGGGGGATTCACCGCTTGGCTATCGCCTGCCGTTGGCCTCGCAGCCGTGGGTGACGGCGGCGGAGTATCCGTTCGTGCACCCCACCGACCCTAATCAGGATCAGCCGGAACTGCCAACAAGTGCCCAACTGCAAAGCCACGGCGAAGCAGCGCCGAGCGATGAGCGAGTGCCCGAGGTCGACGAGTCCGCTGACTGGCTGACCCGCACCGCACTGTGCGCCGAAGCACGGGAAGGGCGCCTGTACCTGTTCATGCCGCCGCTGGAGCGCGTCGAGGATTACCTGGAACTGGTTGCCGCCATCGAAGCCACTGCCGAAGAGCTGCACTGCCCGGTGCTGTTGGAAGGCTACGAACCGCCGTTCGATATGCGCCTGAGCAACTTCCGGGTGACGCCGGATCCGGGTGTGATTGAGGTCAATGTGCAGCCGTCCGCCACGTGGGATGAATTGGTCGAGCGCACCGAGTTTCTCTATGAAGAGGCGCGACAGACCCGCCTGACCACCGAAAAATTCATGATCGACGGGCGCCACACTGGCACCGGTGGTGGTAACCACTTTGTGCTCGGGGGCGCGACGCCCAAGGATTCACCGTTTCTGCGTCGTCCCGATTTGCTGCGCAGCCTGATCAGCTACTGGCATAACCACCCGTCACTGTCCTACCTGTTTTCTGGCTTGTTTATCGGCCCGACGTCCCAGGCGCCGCGAGTGGATGAGGCGCGTAACGACGCGCTGTATGAGCTGGAAATCGCTTTCGCGCAAATGCCCGAGCCCGGCGAGGACTGCCCGCCCTGGCTGGTGGACCGCCTGCTGCGCAACCTGCTGATCGACGTGACGGGCAACACTCACCGCGCCGAATTCTGCGTCGACAAGCTTTACTCGCCCGACGGCGCCACCGGCCGCCTGGGCCTGTTGGAGCTGCGCGCCTTTGAAATGCCGCCCCACGCGCGCATGAGTTTGACTCAGCAACTGCTGCTGCGGGCGCTGGTGGCGCGGTTCTGGCGTGAGCCTTACGCACCGCCGAAACTGGCGCGCTGGGGCACCGAGTTGCATGACCGCTTTTTGCTGCCGCACTTTATCGAGCAGGACTTTGCCGACGTGATCGTCGAACTCAACGCCGCCGGCTACCCACTGCGTGCCGAATGGTTCGCCGCGCATTTGGGGTTCCGTTTCCCCAAGGTCGGCGACTATGCCGTCAGCGGTATCGAACTGGAACTGCGCCAGGCCCTGGAACCTTGGCATGTACTGGGCGAAGAGGGCGCAGTGGGCGGCACAGTGCGCTATGTGGATTCGTCCCTGGAGCGCTTGCAGGTGAAGTTTAGCGGGTTGCCACCGCAACGCTACCTGTTGACCTGCAATGGCATCCCAGTGCCGCTGCAACCGACCGGGCGAGTCGGCGAGTTTGTCGCTGGCGTGCGTTACCGCGCCTGGCAACCGGCCAACTGTTTGCAACCGACCATCCCGGTCCATGCGCCGCTGGTGTTCGACCTGCTGGACACCTGGATGCAACGCTCGTTGGGCGGTTGCCAGTACCACGTCGCGCATCCGGGTGGACGCAATTACGACAGCTTACCGGTGAACGCCAATGAGGCTGAGAGCCGGCGCATGGCGCGGTTTTTCCGTCTCGGCCACACGCCTGGGAAGCTCACCGTACCGAGTGTTGTGATCAATGACGAATTCCCTATGACCCTGGATCTGCGGCGTTTCCCCAATAAAAATGACTGAGCCCTATCCAACTGTGACTCCAGATAATGTAGTGAGCGAGCATGCCTCGCGCGCGGCAAGCCCGCTCACCACAAAGCCTGGAAACCACAGAGGGATTTGCAGTGTTTGTTAGGGTAATCTGAGCCCCTTTGCCTCTGCCGAGCGTTCCATGTCCGACTTGCTCGACCGTTACCCGCTAACTGCGGGCACTTATCACGAACTGCTGGATGACAGCGGCGCGGTGCGTGCCCATTGGCGGCGCTTGCTTGATCACCTGCAACGCAGCACCCCCGCGCAGTTGGCCCAGCGCCAGGCGCTGCTGACGCGGCAGATCCAGGAAAACGGCGTGACCTACAACGTCTATGCCGACCCCAAGGGCGCCGATCGGCCGTGGGAGCTGGACCTGCTGCCCCATGTGTTGGCGGCGGATGAATGGCAGCACCTGTCGGCCGGTATCGCCCAGCGGGCGCGCCTGCTCAATGCCGTGCTCGCTGATCTGTATGGCCCGCAACGCTTGATCAAAGAAGGCTTGCTGCCGGCGGAGTTGGTGTTCGGGCATAACAATTTCCTGTGGCCGTGCCAGGGTATCCAGCCCCCCGACGGTGCTTTCCTGCATCTGTACGCGGTTGACCTGGCGCGCACTCCGAATGGTCGTTGGTGGGTGACGGCCGACCGCACCCAGGCCCCATCGGGCGCCGGTTATGCGTTGGAAAATCGCACCATCGTGTCTCGCGCCTTCCCGGACTTGTACCGTGACTTGCAGGTGCAGCACCTCACCGGTTTCTTCCGCACGCTCCAGGAAACCCTGGTCCGCCAGGCGCCCGGCGATGACCAGACACCGCTGATCGTGCTGCTCACCCCAGGCCGCTTCAACGAAAGCTACTTCGAACATCTCTACCTGGCGCGCCAGCTCGGCTATCCGCTGGTGGAAGGTGGCGACCTCACCGTGCGCGACAGCACCGTGTTCCTCAAAACCCTCAGCGGTCTGCGCCGGGTGCACGCGATCATGCGGCGCCTGGACGACGACTTCTGCGACCCGCTTGAACTGCGCACCGACTCGGCCCTCGGCGTGCCGGGCCTGTTGGATGCGGTGCGCCAGGGCAATGTGCTGGTGGCCAATGCCTTGGGCAGCGGCGTGCTGGAGTCGCCCGGGTTGCTGGGGTTCCTGCCGAAAATCAACGAGTTTTTGTTCGGCGAAGAACTGATCCTGCCGTCCATCGCCACCTGGTGGTGCGGTGAAGCACCGGTGCTCGCCGAAGCCTTGGAAAAACTGCCGGAGCTGCTGATCAAACCCGCGTTCCCTTCGCAGAGTTTCGCCCCGGTGTTTGGCCGCGATCTGAACGATGAGCAGCGCGAGGCCCTGGCCGAACGCATGCGTGCGCGGCCGTACGCCTACGTCGCCCAGGAGCTGGCGCAACTGTCCCAGGCGCCGGTGTGGCACACCGTGGATGACCACCTGCAGCACCGTGCCATCGGCATGCGTGTGTACGCCGTGGCCAGTGACGAGGGCTATCGCGTACTGCCCGGCGGCCTGACCCGTGTGGCTGCTGAGGCCGATGCCGAAGTGGTGTCGATGCAACGCGGCGGTGCGAGCAAAGACACCTGGGTGCTCGGCGAACGCGCCCCCGGTGGTGAGCAGTGGCGTGCCCAGCGCACGATTGGTGCCCATGACCTGGTGCGCCGCGATCCTTATCTGCCGTCGCGGGTGGTGGAAAACCTGTTCTGGTTTGGCCGTTACTGCGAGCGCTGCGATGACAGCGCGCGCTGGTTGCGAATCGTGCTGGCGCGTTATGTCGACGGCGACGATCCCTTGGCGTTGCTGGCGGCGGTGGAGCTGGGCGAAAACCTGCGCCTGCTGCCGGAAGAGGGCGAACTGCCGGAGCGTCTGCTCGCAGCGTTGCTCGGCGATGACTGGCCATCGAGCCTGCGCGCTAACCTGCAACGCTTGCAGTGGGCGGCGTCCCAGGTGCGTGGCAAGTTGTCCCGCGAGAACTGGCAGGCCTTGGTGGAGCTGCAACGCGAAGCCATGGAGCTGGAAAGTGAGGCGCCGGACTTTGGCGAGTTGCTGGATTTTCTCAACCGCCTGGTGATGTCCTTGGCGGCGCTGTCCGGGTTTGCCCTGGACGACATGACCCGCGACGAAGGCTGGCGTTTCCTGATGATGGGCCGGCGCATAGAACGCCTGCAATTCTTAAGCAGCAGCCTGGCGGCATTCCTGCGTGGCGTCGCGGTGTTCGATCAGGCGGGGCTGGAGTGGTTGCTGGAGTTGGGCAACAGCAGCATCACATACCGCTCGCGCTACTTGGCGGTGCCGCAGTTGATTCCGGTGCTCGACCTGTTGCTGCTCGACGAGCAGAACCCCCATGCCGTGCTGTTCCAGCTCAAATTGGTCAGTCGCACTTTGCGTCGCCTTAATGATGATTTTGGTGTGCCACGGGAAACGGGCCTGGCGCCCTTGGTGGAGCGCCTGGCGCGTTTCGACTTGAGTTGCCTGGAGAACCCGTTGTTTGGCGAGTCCAGCGTACGTGCTGCGTTGGACGGCCTGGCCGACCTGCTGCAAGCGGTGGCCGCTGAAAGCGGGCAAGTGTCGGATCGCCTCGCGTTGCGCCATTTTGCCCATGTGGATGATGTCAGCCAGCAAACGGTGTCGGTGTAATGAGCGCGCGCTATCAGATTTTCCACGATACCCACTACCACTACGACAGCCCGGTGTCCCTGGCCCAGCAACTGGCGCATTTATGGCCACGACCCTGTGCCTGGCAACGCTGCACGTCGCAACAACTGGATATCAGCCCGGAGCCGACCTCGCGCCGCGATGAGCTGGATGTATACGGCAACCCGATCACCCGCCTGGCGTTCGAACGGCCTCACGATGAATTGCTGGTCAACGCTGGGCTGACCGTGGAGGTGCTGGCGCGGCCTGTACTGGATTTTCGGCAGTCGCCGGCCTGGGATCAGACCCGTGACAGCCTGACCTACAGCAGCCAGCCGATGACCCCTGAGCGAATCGAAGCCTGTCGGTATCGCTTTGAATCACCCTACGTGCACCTGAAAAAAACCTTCGTCGAGTTCTCCGAAAGTTGTTTTCCCCCTGGCGAACCCTTGTTGTTGGGCGTGCAGGCGCTGATGGAAAAGATTTTCAGTGAATTCACCTTCGATGCCGAAGCGACCCAAGTCGCCACACCGCTGGTGGAAGTGCTGGAACGCCGCCGTGGCGTGTGTCAGGACTTCGCCCACCTGATGCTCGCCTGCCTGCGCTCGCGGGGCTTGGCTGCGCGGTATATCAGCGGCTACCTGCTCACCCAGCCACCGCCCGGCCAGCCACGGCTGATCGGTGCTGATGCGTCCCACGCGTGGGTATCAGTGTTTTGCCCGGTGTCAGGCTGGGTGGATTTTGATCCGACGAACAATGTGCAGCCGGCACTGGAGCACATCACCTTGGCCTGGGGCAGGGACTTTTCCGATGTGTCGCCGTTGCGTGGGGTAATTCTGGGGGGAGGGAACCATGACCCGGAGGTGCGGGTGACGGTGATGCCGCTGGAATAACGGTGGAGTGTGGTGAGACAGGGGGGGCCTGCTCACCACAACAGAATTTATTCAGCCGGGTCTTTCGGGGTTTCGGTCTCGTCTGCTGCCACTTCACCTTCCGCGTCCGGGTTCAGTGCGCCCGCTTCTTCATCGACAGCGGCTTTCTTGCGTTGCAGTTTTTCCTCTTTCTTCTGTTCCTTGGCCAAGTCTCTCTGACGTTTGGCGAAGGAGTAATTAGGTTTGGCCATGGGCGATCCTCTAGGGTCGAAGGTGAGGGTGGCGGCGCGCAGCTGCCTTGTGACGACATGGTAGCAGCTTCAAGGGGCGCTTTGCCTTCACTTACCGCAGGCGTACGCGGCCAGCAGGCCATTGAACAGGTGATTGAGGCGCATGGTTCGGACTCCAGTGGGTGATGGGCCGATCATAGGCAGGTACTGCTACTTTGGCTGGTAGATTGTGTTGATAAGTCTGATAGCCTAAAGTTGTATACAATCTGTTGATTCAGATCATAAGAATTCAAGCCTGCTTGAGGCACCCTTACCGCAATCCGCGTTTTATAAACCCTGCCTTGGAGATTCACATGTTTGCCAAACTCGTTGCTGTTTCCCTGCTGACTTTGGCCAGTGGCCAGTTGTTTGCCGCAGAGTGCAATGTCACCGTCGACTCCACCGATCAGATGTCCTTCAACACCAAGGAAATCGTGATCGACAAGAGCTGCAAGACGTTCACCGTGAACCTGGAACACTCGGGCAGCTTGCCGAAAAACGTCATGGGCCATAACTGGGTGCTGACCACTGCCGCCAACATGCAACCGGTTGCCACTGACGGCATGGCCGCTGGCATCGACAAGAACTACCTGAAAGAGGGTGACGACCGCATCATCGCCCACACCAAGCTGATCGGTGCCGGCGAGAAAGATTCGGTGACTTTCGATGTTTCCAAGCTGGCTGCTGGTACGGACTACGCGTTCTTCTGCTCGTTCCCAGGCCACATCTCGATGATGAAAGGCACTGTGGTCGTCAAGTAAGACCGGGTTATCGTTTATCGGGAGCAAGCCCCCTCCCACACTTGACCGAGTTCTAACATGAGAATGCGATCAAATGTGGGAGGGGGCTTGCTCCCGATAGCGGCCTGCCAATCAACACAAAAATATCTGGCTCACCTCACGGCGCAAACGGCATCACCCGCTTGTGCTCAGTCTTGCGATAGGTCTCGCAGATAATCCTGAACGCCTCTTCGCGCACCGGTTCACCGTGCAGGAACGCATCGATCTCGGCATACGTCACGCCATGTGACGCTTCATCCGGCTTACCTGGCGACAGGTCTTCAAGGTCGGCCGTCGGCACCTTCTCCACCAACGACTCCGGCGCGCCAAAGTGCCGTGCAATCGCGCGTACCTGGTTTTTTACCAGCCCGCTCAACGGCGCCAGATCGCATGCACCGTCACCGAACTTGGTGAAAAACCCCATCACCGCTTCCGCCGCATGGTCGGTGCCGATCACCAAACCACCGGCCGCGCCGGCGATGGTGTATTGCGCCACCATCCGCATGCGCGCCTTGGTGTTGCCAAGCACGAAGTCACGGGACACCGCCGCCTTGCCTTCAAACGCCGCCACTTCACTGGCCAGGGCTTTGACCGCCGGGCCGATGTTCACGGTGTGGCGCTCGTCGGGCTCGATAAAGTCCACCGATGCCTGGGCGTCGATTTCGTCGAACTGGGTTTCGTAGGGCAGGCGCACGGCAATAAAGCGGTACGCCTCGTCACCGGTGCTGGCGCGCAGTTCCTGCATCGCGCGCTGGGCCAACAGGCCGGCGGTCAGGGAATCGACGCCACCGCTGATGCCCAGCACCAATGTTTTGAGTCCGGAATTGCGCAGGCAGTCCTGGATAAAGGTCACGCGTCGGGCAACCTCGGCCTCAAGGGCGGCTTGGTCGTTGAACGGCGCTTGCACCTTGAGCTGTTCAGCAATCTCGCGCTGTACGGCTTGCATGATTCACTCCTTGCTGGAAATGGCAGGTACTTTGAAAACGTGACGCAAATAGGCGACAAAATTCGGGTCGGTGCAGTGGGTCTTGCCCGCTTCATCGGAGATTTTGGCGACGGGCTGGCCGTTGCAGGCGGTCATTTTAAGCACGATGCTCATCGGTTCCACCCCTGGAATATCGCAGGTCAGGTTGGTGCCGATGCCGAAGCTCACATTAATGCGACCGCGCAGCGCACGGAAAATCTCCAAGGCCTTGGGCAGCGACAGGCTGTCGGAGAACACCAGGGTTTTGCTCATCGGCTCGATACCCAGCTTGTGGTAGTGAGCGATGGCTTTTTCCGCCCACTGCACCGGGTCCCCAGAATCGTGGCGCAGGCCGTCGAACAGCTTGGCGAAGTACAAGTCGAAGTCGCCGAGGAACGCGTCGGTGGTGATGCAATCGGTCAGGGCGATGCCCAGCAGGCCACGGTATTCGCGGACCCAGCAATCGAGGGCGGCGATCTGGCTGTCGATCAGGCGTGGGCCGAGTTGCTGGTGGGCCATGATCCATTCGTGGGCCATGGTACCCAGGGGCTTCATGTCCAGCTCGCGGGCCAGGTGCACGTTGCTGGTGCCGACAAAGCGCCCGGGGAAGTCATGCTTGAGCACATTGACCACTTCTTCCTGCACCCGGTACGAAAAGCGTCGGCGCGTGCCGAAGTCGGCCACTTGCAGCTCCGACAGTTCCTCGCTGCTGGCATTCGCCGTCAGCCAATCGAACTTGCGGTACAACTGCTCGCGGGCCTGTTCGAGGATCACGGTCTGGTAGCGGTAGCGGTTACGCACTTCGCTGACGATGGCCAGCATCGGCACTTCAAACAGGATCACATGCAGCCACGGCCCGCGCAGGCGGATAAACAACTCGCCGTTCTCGATGCCGGTCTGCACATAACGCAGGTTGAAGCGGAATAGCCCGAGGAAGCGCAGGAAGTCCGGTTTCATAAAGCTGATGCGTTCCAGGAAGCCCAGTTGGTCCGGGCTCAGGCTCAGCTCGGCGAGGCGTTCGATCTGGTAGCGAATCTCCGCCAGGTACGGGCGCAGGTCCTCGCTGTTACGGCAACGGAATTCCCACTCAACTTCCACGTTGGGGTAGTTGTGCAGCACCGCCTGCATCATGGTCAGCTTGTAGAAGTCGGTGTCGAGCAGGTTCTGCACGATGCGATCGGCAAACACACTCTCGCTCATAACGGGAATCTCCAGACGGGTCGGCGATGGACGCCGGCCTTTACGCACAATTAAGGAAGGGGGCTAGTGGCGCATAGACCTGTGGGGTTTTGCCAGTGATTTTTTCAGTGAGGCCACTGGCGTCATCGGGGGAAAGCCTCCTCCCACACTTGGAATGTGTTTCAAATGTGGGAGGGGGCTTGCCCCGATGGCGGTATTCCAGGCACTAAAGAACCTGCTCCATCATCCACTTCACAAACTCGCGCACCTTGGGCACTTCCGCCGAATGCTCGGGATAGGCCAGGTAATACGCATCCTGGCTCGGCATCGCGTGCTGCCATGGGATCACCAACTTGCCGTCGGCCAGTTCTTCTTCCACCAGAAACCGCGGCAGCAGCGCTACACCGCAGCCTACCTGCGCCGCTCGAATGCACATATAAAAGGTGTCGAAACGCGGCCCGTGGTAGCTGTGCTCGGTGTGATACCCCTGATCGGCAAACCAGTCATGCCAGCCCTGGGGGCGTGAGGCGTTTTGCAGCAGCACCAGTTCGCTCAGTTGCGTGGGGTCGTTGAAGGGCTTCGCGGGCAGACTTTCCGGTGCACACACCGGCACCAGTTCTTCGCTGAACAGCTTCAGGCTCTCGGTGCCGGGGCGCGAGCCCTGGCCGAAGTAGAAGGCCATGTCGGCCTTGCCTTGCAGCAGTTCGTCCGGCTCCTGCTCGTTGCACAGGTCCAGGTGGATCTGCGGATGGCGCAACCGCCAACCCTTGAGGCGCGGCACCAGCCAGCGCGCGCCGAAGGTGTAAGGCGTGGACACGCGCAGCACTTCGGTCTCGCCGCCGTAGGAGCGCAGGTAGTGGGTGGACATCTCCACTTGCGTGAGGATCTTGCGCACTTCCACCAGGTACAGGTCGCCCGCCGGGGTCATCTGCAAGCGGCGACGCACGCGGCGAAACAGCAGGTGTTGCAGCAGCTCTTCCAACTGCGCCACCTGTTTGCTGACCGCGCTTTGCGTGAGGTTCAACTCCTCGGCGGCGCGGGTGAAGCTCAGGTGGCGGGTGGCTGCTTCGAAACACTGCAGGGCGGTGATCGAGGGCAAATGTCTTTTGTTCAGCACGGCGTGCCTCTTTTTATGCTTTGCATGAATAAACGGAATGATATCTCGCCTAATCGTCGTTTGTTGGCAAGTCTTGAGCCAGCTACAAATAAGGTCTGGATTGCCGTGCGCGCCGCGGCGCGAATTTTCTGTTTGCAGTTTGAAGGAGTGACCAATGGTTGCCGCATTGCTTGATCGTCTCGGGGTGAACCCGTCGCTGTACCAGGCGGGCAAACAGCCCGTGCATTCGCCGATTGATGGCAGCCAAATCGGCAGTGTGCATTGGGAAGGTGCCGCCGAGGTGGAGCAACAGGTCAGTCGCGCCGAGCATGCATTCGACGCCTGGCGCAAAGTTCCAGCGCCGCGTCGCGGTGAGCTGGTGCGCCAATTCGGCGACGTGCTGCGCGAATACAAGGCCGACCTGGGCGAGCTGGTGTCCTGGGAAGCGGGCAAGATCACCCAGGAAGGCCTGGGTGAAGTGCAGGAAATGATCGACATCTGCGATTTCGCGGTCGGTCTGTCGCGTCAGTTGTACGGCTTGACCATCGCTTCCGAGCGCCCAGGCCACCACATGCGTGAAACCTGGCACCCGCTGGGCGTGGTCGGCGTCATCAGCGCCTTCAACTTCCCGGTCGCCGTGTGGGCATGGAACACCGCCCTGGCCCTGGTGTGCGGCAACGCCGTGATCTGGAAACCCTCGGAAAAGACCCCGCTCACGGCCCTGGCTTGCCAGGCGCTGTTCGAGCGCGTGCTGAAGAAATTCGACGGCGCCCCTGAGTATCTGAGCCAAGTGATCATCGGTGGTCGCGATGCAGGCGCCGCGCTGGTGGATGACCCGCGTGTGGCGTTGATCAGCGCCACCGGCAGCACGCGCATGGGCCGCGAAGTGGCGCCGAAAGTCGCCGCACGTTTCGCCCGCAGCATCCTGGAACTGGGCGGCAACAACGCGATGATCCTCGGCCCAAGCGCCGACCTGGACATGGCCGTGCGCGCCATTCTGTTCAGCGCCGTCGGCACCGCCGGCCAGCGCTGCACCACCCTGCGCCGCCTGATTGCCCATGAATCGGTCAAGGAAGAAATCGTCACTCGCCTCAAGGCCGCCTATTCCAAAGTGCGCATCGGCCACCCGCTGGAAGGCAACCTGATCGGCCCGCTGATCGACAAGCACGGTTTCGACAATATGCAGGACGCGCTGGAGCAAGCGCTGAGCGAAGGCGGCAAAGTGTTCGGCGGCAAGCGCCAGTTGGAAGACACATTCCCCAACGCCTACTACGTGTCGCCGGCCATTGTGGAGATGCCCGAGCAAAGCGACGTGGTGTGCACCGAAACCTTCGCGCCGATTCTGTATGTCGTCGGCTACACCGACTTCGCCGAAGCCCTGCGCCTGAACAACGCGGTGCCCCAAGGCCTGTCCTCGTGCATCTTCACCACTGACGTGCGTGAAGCCGAGCAGTTCATGTCGGCAGTCGGCAGTGACTGCGGCATTGCCAACGTCAATATCGGCCCAAGCGGCGCAGAAATTGGCGGCGCGTTTGGCGGTGAAAAAGAGACCGGCGGCGGTCGTGAGTCGGGTTCGGATGCGTGGCGCGGGTATATGCGCCGCCAGACCAATACCGTGAACTACTCGCTGGAACTGCCGCTGGCCCAGGGCATCACCTTCGACTGATTTCCTCAAGTCGGAGTGAGGTCAGCGTGGGAGGGGGCTTGCTCCCGATGGCGGTGAATCAGGTTTGAAGTGTTGTCTGATACACCGCCATCGGGAGCAAGCCCCCTCCCGCATGTGACCTCATTTGCAGTTCGGAATAGATGTTTGTTGGGTCTCACCGGAGTCTGGCAATGGCATTACGCGAAACGTGTTTGTGGGAACACCTCACCCCTGGCCGGCCGGATCGTGCCGCGCTCAAGGGCGAGGTCAAGGTGGATGTGTGCGTGATCGGCGCCGGCATCACCGGATTGTCGGCCGCCATTCACTTGCTGGAACAGGGTAAAAGCGTCGCCGTGCTGGAGGCTCATCGCACTGGCCACGGCGGTTCGGGGCGCAATGTCGGGCTGGTGAACGCCGGTTTATGGATCCCCCCGGACGACATCGAAGCCGGTTTCGGCGAAGCGGTGGGCAGCCAGCTCAACCGCATGTTGGGCGCGGCACCGTCTCTGGTGTTCAGCCTCATCGACAAATACAACATCGATTGCCAACTGCGCCGCGAGGGCACCTTGCACATGGCGCACAACGCCCGTGGCGAGGCGGATTTGCGCAGTCGTGAAGAACAATGGAAGCGCCGTGGCGCGCCGGTTGAGTTGCTCACCGGTCAGGCCTGCGAGCAAGCCACCGGCACTAAAAAAATTGCCGCCGCCTTGCTGGATCGGCGTGCGGGCACCTTGAATCCCATGGCCTACACCTCTGGGCTGGCCAATGCTGCGGTCGGGCTCGGCGGGCAGTTGTTTGACCATTCACCGGTCACCCAATTGGAGCGCCAAGGTGCACTTTGGTCGGTTCAGACCCAGCACGGGGCAGTGCAGGCTGCACAAGTGGTCATTGCCTCCAATGCTTACACCGAAGGCGAATGGACCGAGCTGCGGCGTAACTTTTTCCCCGGTTATTACTACCAGGTCGCGTCGGCCCCGCTCACCGACGAAGCCGCCCAGCAGATTCTCCCTGGCGGCCAGGGATCGTGGGACACGCGTCAGGTATTGAGCAGTATCCGCCGCGATGCCGATGGTCGTTTATTGCTCGGCAGCCTGGGCAATGGCAACCAGAAACCGGCGTGGTTCCTCAAGGCGTGGGCCGATCGGGTGCAGCAACACTACTTCCCGTACCTCAAATCGGTGCAGTGGGAATTCACCTGGACCGGCTGCATCGCGTTCACCCCCGATCACTTGATGCGCCTGTTCGAACCGGCCCCTGGACTGGTCGCTGTCACGGGCTATAACGGACGCGGCGTGACCACCGGCAGTGTGGTCGGCAAGGCGTTCGCCGACTACTTGTGTCACCAGGATCCCCAAGCGCTTCCGATTCCCTTCGCGCCCATGCAACCGTTGGCCGGAGTGGGTCTGCGCAGTTGCCTGTACGAGGCGGGATTCTCGCTGTATCACGCCGGGCAATGCTTGAGGATCGTGATCTGATCAGCGAAATACCGCTCAGAAGCCTGCATTTTCTTAGCACGCTACTAATCTGTATTGGTGCAGGTCGTAGCAATCACGCACTGTAAATGTGCAGTTCCGTTACGCACGCTGTTACAGGTGTGGAGCGGGGTGTTTATCCATTCGGTTGCAGGTGCGACCCGTCACGGTTGTACTTTTTTAAGTGGCTGGTTGCACCTGTCGAGGCTAGAGGGTTGCACGTCCTGGCAAGCGGCGTCGAAACGCCTGTAATAACAATGACACCGTGTCTTTTTGAAGAATAAAAACGTAATGGCACGGGGCTTGCTCTGAGCTTTCAGTGAAAAGTTTGAACGCAAGTTGTAGTGCCAAAAATCAAAAATATCGGAGCACCACTCATGTCCCAGACGTTTTACAAGAAAGGTTTTCTGGCCCTCGCCGTTGCAGCGGCGCTGGGTGTTTCTACGTTTGTTCAAGCTGATGTGAAGATTGGTGTAGCGGGGCCGATGACCGGCGCCAACGCCTCGTTCGGTGAGCAGTACATGAAGGGTGCCCAGGCGGCAGCCGAGGTGATCAACAAGGCCGGTGGCATCAACGGCGAGAAAGTTGTGCTGGTGGCAGGCGACGATGCCTGTGAGCCGAAACAGGCCGTTGCCGTGGCCAACCGCCTGGCTGACCAGGACAAAGTGATTGGCGTAGTCGGGCACTTCTGCTCGTCGAACACTATCCCGGCCTCCGAGGTTTACGACGAAGCGGGCATCATCGCGATCACCCCAGGCTCTACCAACCCACAAGTGACCGAACGTGGCCTTGGCGCCATGTTCCGCATGTGCGGCCGTGACGACCAGCAAGGTATCGTCGCCGGCGACTACATCGTCGATGTGCTCAAGGGCAAGAAAGTCGCGGTCATCAACGACAAGGACACTTACGGCAAAGGCCTGGCCGACGCCACCGCTGCCCAGTTGACCAAGCGCGGCGTCAAGCCGGTGCTGGAAGAAGGCCTGACCCGTGGCGAGAAGGACTTCAGTGCGCTTGTCACCAAGATCCGCTCCCTGGGCGCCGACGTCGTGTACTTCGGTGGCCTGCACCCGGAAGCCGGTCCATTGGTTCGCCAGATTCGTGAAGCTGGCCTGAAAGACGTCAAGTTCATGTCCGATGACGGCGTGGTGACTGATGAACTGGTGGCCACCGCTGGCGGCGCGCAATACGTCGATGGCGTCTACATGACCTTTGGTGCCGACCCGCGCCTGCTGCCTGACAGCAAGGCTGTCGTGGAAGAGTTCCGCAAGGCCGGCTACGAGCCAGAAGGCTACACCCTGTACGCCTACGCCTCGCTGCAGGCCCTGGCCGCCGGCTTCAACGGCGCCAAGTCCAACAAGGGCGAAGACGCGGCCAAATGGCTGAAAGCGCACCCGGTCAAAACCGTGATGGGCGAGAAAACCTGGGACTCGAAGGGCGACCTAAAAATCTCCGACTACGTGGTTTACCAGTGGGATAAAGACGGCAAATACCATCAGTTGGAAAAGCAGAAGTAATCCATGTGGGAGGGGGCTTGCTCCCGATCGCGGAGTGTCAGTCAACAGGTGTTCAGCTGACCCACCGCATCGGGGGCAAACCCCCTCCCACATTGGGACCCGTGTTGTTATCGAGATCTGTTTTTTCCTCCAGAAGCGCCGCACACCCGCCGGTGTGCAGGTGCTCACCGCGTGAGATTGCGTTATGGATGGTATTTTCCTGCAGCAACTGGTCAACGGCCTGACCCTCGGGTCGGTCTATGGCCTGATCGCCATCGGCTACACAATGGTCTATGGCATCATTGGCATGATCAACTTCGCCCACGGCGAGGTTTATATGATTTCCGCTTACCTCGCGGCGATCAGTCTGGCACTGCTGGCTTACTTCGGCATCGAATCCTTCCCGCTGCTCATTCTCGGCACTCTGATCTTCACCGTGGTCGTCACCGGCGTTTACGGCTGGGTCATTGAGCGTGTCGCTTACAAACCGCTGCGCAACTCCACCCGACTGGCTCCGCTGATCAGCGCCATCGGTATCTCCCTGATCCTGCAGAACTACGCGCAGATCGCCCAGGGCGCCAAGCAACAAGGTATCCCAACCCTGCTGGCCGGGGCCTGGCGTGTCGATATCGGCACAGGCTTCGTGCAGCTTACGTACACCAAAGTGTTCATCCTGGTCGCGGCATTCGCCGGCATGGCATTGCTGACCTACATCATCAAGTACACCAAGCTCGGCCGCATGTGCCGCGCGACCCAGCAAGACCGCAAGATGGCCTCGATCCTGGGCATCAACACCGACCGCGTGATCTCCTACGTGTTTGTCATCGGTGCTGCCATGGCCGCACTGGCCGGTGTGCTCATCACCCTCAATTACGGCACCTTCGACTTCTATGCCGGCTTCATCATCGGCATCAAGGCATTTACCGCAGCGGTACTCGGCGGCATCGGCTCCCTGCCTGGGGCGATGTTGGGCGGGATCATCCTCGGTATCTCCGAGTCGTTGTTCTCAGGGTTGATCAACTCTGACTACAAAGACGTGTTCAGTTTCTCCCTGCTGGTGGTGATTCTGATTTTCCGTCCCCAGGGCCTGCTTGGTCGCCCACTTGTGGCGAAGGTGTAAACATGTCTGCTGCCAAACCTATCGATATCAAGAAAAGTGTCGTCGATACGATCCTTGCCGGACTGATTTCGCTGATCGTGTTCGGTCCGATCGTCGGCGTGGTCCTCGACGGCTACAGCTTCAACCTGGAACCTGCGCGCGTGGCCATCCTGGTCGCCATCGTGATGGCCGGGCGCTTTGCCCTCAGCCTGTTCCTGCAAACCCCCAAGGGCGTGAAGATTCTGCAGGGCTTCGAGAGCAGTGGCTCCGGCGTGCATGTACTGCCACCGGACTACAAGTCGCGGCTGCGCTGGATCATTCCGGCACTGATCGTGATCGCCATCGTGTTCCCGATCTTCGCCAACAAGTACCTGCTGACCGTGGTGATCCTCGGGCTGATCTACGTGTTGCTCGGCCTCGGCCTGAACATCGTGGTTGGCCTGGCCGGCTTGCTCGACCTGGGTTACGTGGCGTTCTACGCCATCGGTGCCTACGGTCTGGCATTGGGTTATCAGTACCTCGGCCTGGGCTTCTGGAGCGTGCTGCCCCTGGCCGCCATCGCGGCGGCACTGGCGGGGTGCATACTCGGGTTTCCGGTATTGCGAATGCACGGGGACTACCTGGCCATCGTGACCCTGGGCTTCGGTGAAATCATCCGCCTGGTGCTCAATAACTGGCTGTCGTTCACCGGTGGCCCGAACGGTATGCCGGTGCCTTCACCGACCTTCCTCGGCCTGGAGTTCGGGCGCAAGGCGAAGGAGGGTGGGATTCCGTTCCACGAATTCTTCGGCCTCGATTACAACCCCAACATCAAGTTCATGTTCATCTACATCGTGCTGTTCCTGGTGGTGCTGGCCGTGCTGTACATCAAGCACCGCCTGACCCGCATGCCGGTTGGCCGCGCCTGGGAAGCCTTGCGTGAAGATGAGATCGCTTGCCGTTCCATGGGCCTGAACCACGTGCTGGTCAAGCTTTCGGCATTCACCATCGGCGCATCTACTGCGGGTTTGGCCGGGGTGTTCTTTGCCAGCTACCAGGGCTTCGTCAACCCGTCGTCGTTCACCTTCTTCGAGTCGGCGCTGATCCTGGCCATCGTGGTCTTGGGCGGCATGGGCTCGACGGTCGGCGTGGTCATCGCGGCCTTCGTGTTGACCGTGGCGCCTGAATTGCTACGCAGCTTCAGCGAATACCGCGTGCTGCTGTTTGGTGTGTTGATGGTGGTGATGATGATCTGGCGACCACGCGGTTTGATCCGCATCAGCCGTACCGGTGTGACCCCACGTAAAGGAGTGGCGCCATGAGCAAGGAAGTCGTCCTCTCCGTGGAACACCTGATGATGCACTTCGGTGGCATCAAGGCTTTGAGCGATGTGAGCCTCAAGGTCGAACGCAACTCGATCTTCGCCCTGATCGGCCCTAACGGCGCCGGCAAAACCACTGTATTCAACTGCCTCACCGGTTTTTACAAAGCCAGTGGCGGCAAGATCGAACTGAACATTCGTGGCAAACAGACCAACGTGATCCAACTGCTGGGCGAGCGCTTCAAGGCCGTCGATTTTGTGTCGCCGAAAAGCTTCCTCAGCCGCGTGTACTACAAAATGTTCGGCGGCACCCACCTGGTCAACCGTGCCGGTTTGGCGCGGACCTTCCAGAACATTCGCCTGTTCAAGGAAATGTCGGTGCTGGAAAACCTGCTGGTGGCCCAGCATATGTGGGTCAACCGCAACATGCTCGCAGGCATCCTTAACACCAAGGGCTACCGCAAGGCCGAAAGCGATGCGCTCGACCACGCGTTCTACTGGCTGGAAGTTGTCGACCTGGTGGACTGCGCCAACCGCCTGGCCGGTGAGCTTTCCTATGGCCAACAGCGCCGCCTGGAAATCGCCCGCGCCATGTGCACCCGGCCGCAGATCATCTGCCTGGACGAACCGGCAGCGGGCCTGAACCCCCAGGAAACCGAAGCCCTCAGCGCGATGATTCGCCTGCTGCGCGACGAACACGACCTTACGGTGGTGCTGATCGAACACGACATGGGCATGGTGATGAGTATTTCCGACCACATCGTGGTGCTGGACCACGGCAACGTCATCGCCGAGGGCGGGCCGGAAGCGATCCGCAACGACCCTAAAGTGATTGCCGCCTACCTGGGCGCAGACGAAGAGGAGCTGGTATGAGTGCACCTATCCTCGAAATGAAGGACCTGGACGTGTTCTACGGTCCGATCCAGGCCCTGAAGAAAGTCTCGCTGCACATCAACGAAGGCGAAACCGTCAGCCTGATCGGCTCCAACGGCGCGGGTAAGTCCACGCTGCTGATGTCGATCTTCGGCCAGCCACGGGCTGAGTCGGGGCAGATCATCTACAACGGTGTCGACATTACCCACAAGTCGTCCCACTACATCGCCTCCAACGGCATCGCGCAGTCGCCTGAAGGGCGGCGGGTGTTCCCCGACATGACTGTCGAGGAAAACCTGCTGATGGGCACTATCCCCATTGGCGACAAATACGCTCAGGAAGACATGCAGCGCATGTTCGAGCTGTTCCCCCGCCTCAAGGAACGGCGCAACCAGCGCGCCATGACCATGTCCGGTGGTGAGCAGCAAATGCTTGCCATCGCACGCGCGCTGATGAGCCGGCCCAAGCTGTTGCTGTTGGATGAGCCGAGCCTGGGGTTGGCGCCGATTGTGGTGAAGCAGATCTTTTCCACCCTGCGCGAGCTGGCAGCCACCGGGATGACCATCTTCCTGGTGGAGCAGAACGCTAACCACGCACTGCGCTTGTCGGACCGGGCGTATGTGATGGTCAACGGCGAGATTCGCCTCACAGGCACCGGCAAGGAGCTGCTGGTGAACGAGGAAGTGCGCAACGCCTACCTCGGCGGGCACTGATCTAAAGCCTGACGCAAACCCCCTGTGGGAGCGGGCTTGCTCGCGAATGCGGTGTATCAGTCAGTAGACTGGAACTGACCCACCGCTTTCGCGAGCAGGCCCGCTCCCACATTTGTTTTACGGTGTTCATAAGGCCGATCCCAAATTGTGGAAAACAAATCCAGCCCCCCTCCAAAGCGCGACATATAGCCGCCGCAAATACCTGTTTTGTCACGCTTTTGACTTGTCCCCATCCACTGTGGAACCGGCTGTGGGTAACGTGGGAGTACCTGCCTGAACGCCTTTAAAACCGTGGCTTACAGCGTTGTGGTTGTTTTTTGATCAGCGGCTTTTTGGCGACCGGCCAAGGGGTTTGTCAACCTGTTTAAAGACACAGGTATATGACCGAAATATGACCCTTCAGCCTGTGGATAAGTCTGTGATTAAACTCTGGAAAGACCTCCGCAGAGGCCGGAATGACTGGCCTGGAGCCATCGTCCGGATTTCCACTCTGTCGATGGACCTACATACGACCTCGCCAAGGTCAAGCAAAAAACTTTCTAAAATCGGCTGCAGGCCTTGTACACAGAGGCTTTCGGTATTTTGTACTTGCCCCCAAAGACTGTGGGCGCAGCTGTGGATAACCTGCGCGCATATGGCTGCAGGCCACGGTTCATAAGGCTTTGCTTGATGTGATCAAAAAGTGATCAGCTTTGCATGAAAGGGTGTGCTTAGCGGTTGCCGCGACGGCGGTGTAAGGGCATTCTGCTGGCTGTTTTTTTCCCGATGCCCGCAAGGAGAACACCATGTCCGACACGCTGTTTATTACTGGCGCAACTTCAGGTTTTGGCGAAGCCTGCGCCCGTCGTTTTGCTGAAGCCGGTTGGAAACTGGTGCTCACTGGCCGCCGCGCCGAGCGTTTGAATGCCTTGGTTGAAGAGCTTTCCAAGCAGACCGAAGTGCACGGCCTGGTCGTGGACGTGCGTGACCGCAAGGGCATGGAAGACGCCATCGCCAGTCTGCCGCCGTCGTTCGCCAAACTGCGTGGCCTGATCAACAACGCGGGCCTGGCCGTGGGCACTGATCCTGCGCCCAAGTGCAGCCTCGACGATTGGGAGACCATGGTCGACACCAACATCAAGGGCCTGCTGACCACCACCAACCTGCTGCTGCCGCGCTTGATCGCCCACGGCCGTGGCGCCGGCATCATCAACCTCGGCTCCATCGCCGGTAACTACCCGTACCCTGGCAGCCACGTGTACGGCGGCTCCAAGGCGTTTGTGAAGCAGTTCTCCCTGAACTTGCGTTGCGATCTGCAAGGCACCGGCGTGCGCGTGACGAACATCGAGCCAGGCCTGTGTGAGAGTGAATTCTCGCTGGTGCGCTTCGGCGGTGATCAGGCGCGTTATGACGCGACCTATGCCGGCGCTGAGCCGATCCAGCCGCAGGACATTGCCGACACCATCTTCTGGGTGATGAACACGCCGGCGCACGTCAACATCAACCGCCTGGAGCTGATGCCGGTGAGCCAGACCTGGGCCGGGTTTGCGATTGAGCGGGGCGGTAAGTAAGGCTTTAAACCGCGTCGCTGCCATCGGGAGCAAGCCCCTCTCACACTTGACTGTGTTCACAAGTCGGAACGTGGGAACCCAATCCCATGTGGGAGGGGGTTCGCTCCCGATGGCGTCAAATCGGCCAAAACAGGCCATAAGGTACACTCCACTCCTGAAAACCCCACCGCATCGTGCGGTTCAAAGGTTTTGACGGGAGGAAATGTGAGTAACCGAGGTGAGCAGGCACTGCTCAAACAATCGACGATTCTGATGTTCGCGGTAGCGATCGCCGGCATTGTCACGGGTGTGATATCCGGCGCCCAATCTATTCTGTTCGACGGCTTTTTCTCGCTGATCGCCACCGCCATCAAGGTGTTGATGCTGATCACGGCCAAGTTGATCGCCAAGAAAAGCAACGCGCGCTTCCAGTTCGGCTACTGGCACCTGGAGCCGTTGGTGCTGCTGATCGAAGGCAGCTTTCTGCTGTTGATCGCCATCTACGCATTCCTCAACGGTGTGTTCGGCATGATCAATGGCGGGCGCGAGATCGAGTTGGGCCTGGTGATCATCTACGCGGCGGTGTTCACCGTCGTTGAGTTCGCCTACTTCTTCTATGTGCGCTATCGCAATCGCGCGCTCAAATCGTCGTTGATCCAGTTCGATAACATCAGTTGGCTGGTGGACGCGATGTTGTCGGTGGGCTTGCTGATCAGCTTTCTGGCCGCGCTGTTGCTCAAGTCCCAGGGCTATGGCGAGTGGGCGGTGTATGTGGACCCCTTGATCCTGATCCTGCTGGCCCTGAGCATGCTGGCGCCGGCCTTCAAGATCCTGCGCCCAGCGTTACGCGAGGTGCTGGGGATTGCCCCCGACCATTTGGACGACAAGGTTCGCGAAGTCATGGATGCGGTCCGCGCCAGGCATGGTTTCGACGACTACGTGTCCTACGTGCAAAAGCACGGGCGGGCGCGGTTTATCGAGATTCACGTGGTGCTGCCGGCGGATTACCCGGTGGATAACGTCGCCACCCTGGATAGGTTGCGCGAAGAGATATCCACAGGGCTCGGCACGCCGGATGCGGCGCGCTGGTTAACGATCAGTTTTACGGGCGACCGTAAATGGATTGCGTGAGGCCCTGATAGCAGGTCGCCAGATGATAAGGCGTGGTCGACGGCATATCCCGTCGGCTCACCGCGCCGTTGGCATCCAGGCATTCATGCCAGCCTTTCTCATGCAGGAAATGCTGTTGCAGCGCCAGCAATTGGCGTTGCAGCACCGCTTCGCTGTCGGGCCGCAATGTCAGTGCCCGCAGGTATTCGGCCTGGGCCCAGATACGCTGGGTGGCATCACGCACGCTGCCATCGAGGGCAAGCATGCCGCTGACCGCGCCGCTTAACGGATCCACACCCTTTTGCTCGGCGTAGGTAAACGCCCGGGTCAGTGAGGCATGCAACGGCGTGCCGCGTAAGGCGGGCGACGACTCCAGTAAAAAGAACCACTCGAATTGATGCCCTGGCTCAAACCAGTTATCCACAGCACCCAGCGGTTTTTCCATCATCACCCCATGCTGGCGGTCGATGAAGCGCTGCTGCATGGCCGTCGCCAAGCCCAGCAGGGCCGCTTGTACGTCGGCGTCTTCACGCACGGCGAGGGTGGCGAGGAAGCCCTCGGCCAGGTGCATCAAGGGATTTTGCAGGGGGCCGGATTTGAGGGAAGACCAGTTACGTTCAAGTACCGCTTCATACAGGCCATCGCCCGTGGCGAAACGCTCGGCGACCACTTCAAGGGCGGCATTGAGTACCGATTCCACCAGCGGCTCGCGCACTTTGGCCCAGTAATGGGCGCAGGCGAAGATGATGAAGGCGTGGGTGTAGAGGTCTTTGCGCTTGTCCAGCGGTTGCCCGGCGGGGTCGACGCTGTAGAACCAGCCGCCGTATTCGGCGTCGTGGAAGTGCCGTTGCAGGGAACGGAACAACGCGGCGGCACGTTCTTCGGCAAAGGCAGCACCGGGCTCGCCGATCAGACTGGCGAACAGGTACAGCTGTCGAGCACAGGCCATGGCGCGGTAGCGTTGCGGCGGCAAAGGCCGATGATCGGCATCCAGCGCCTCATAGGGCAACGCCAACTCGGCATTCCAGCCCGGGCCCTGCCAGAGCGGCACGATCAAGGTATGGAAGTGGGTGAGCACAGAATTCAACGTGGGCTGGGAAGCGATGGGCATTGGCTGGCGTCGTCACGGCAGGGGTGTAGGCGCGCATGGTAGCAGGCTTGCGTTCTGTGGTGTCTGTGCCAGCGCTATCGGGGGCAAGCCCCCTCCCACCTTTGAAGGTGTTCACGCATCAAAATGTGGAGGGGGCCGATGAGGCCCTCAATAGCCCCGCAACTCAGCCCGCGAGCAACCAAACCCCGGTCGCCGCTGAAGCAGCACCGGCAACCCGCACCAACGGGGCCGCCGCCGCAGGCAGAAACCGCACCACGGCATAGCCGGCAGCGTGCAACGCAGCAGTTGCCCCGACAAAACCGGCCGCATACGTCCAAGGGCTGGACATGTCCGGCAGCTCCAGGCCATGCGCCACCCCGTGGAACAGCGCAAACAACGCCGTAGCGCCCACAGCCATGAACAGTGGTGGACGCACCGCCAGCGCTACTGCCAGGCCCAGCGCCAGCACCGACGCGGCAATCCCGCTTTCCAGCGCGGGTAATGCCAGCCCTTCAAAACCCAGCACGCCGCCGATCAACATGGTGCCGACGAAGGTGCACGGCAGGGCCCAACGGGCGGCGCCTTTTTGCTGGGCTGCCCACAGGCCGACTGCAACCATGGCCAGCAGGTGATCAAGGCCGCCCAGCGGGTGGCTGATACCGGCCATCAGGCCATTGTCGCCGTGGCCGGGGTGAGCGAAAGCCAAAGCTGGGGCGAGCAGCAGAGCGGCGGCGGCGAAGAGTTTGTTGAGGCTCATAAACAGGTTCCTTATGGGTTGATCAGGCGGCAGTGGTCAGCAGGCCCTGGCGCTCGATAAAAGCGACGATCTCGTCCAGGCCGACGCCGGTTTTCTGGTTACTGAACACAAAGGGTTTGCCGTTGCGCATGCGCTGGGTGTCGCTGTTCATCAGCTCCAGCGAGGCGCCGACCAGGGGCGCCAGGTCGATCTTGTTGATCACCAGCAGGTCTGACTTGCAGATACCTGGGCCGCCTTTGCGCGGCAGTTTGTCGCCAGCGGAGACATCGATCACGTAGATGGTCAGGTCTGACAACTCCGGGCTGAACGTGGCCGACAGGTTATCGCCGCCGGACTCCACCAGGATCAGGTCCAGGCCCGGGAAGCGACGGTTGAGTTGGTCCACCGCTTCCAGGTTGATCGAGGCGTCTTCTCGGATGGCCGTGTGCGGGCAGCCGCCGGTTTCCACGCCGATGATGCGTTCGGGCGCCAGGGCCTCGTTACGTACCAAGAAGTCGGCGTCTTCGCGGGTGTAGATGTCGTTGGTGACCACTGCCAGGTTGTAGCGGTCGCGCAGCGCGAGGCACAGGGCAAGGGTCAGGGCGGTTTTGCCGGAGCCGACCGGGCCGCCGATGCCGACGCGCAGGGGTTGTGTGTTCATTTGCTTCTCCAAAATAAAGAGCTCCTAGGAACGGAACAGGCGGCTGTATTGGCGCTCGTGGGCCATGCACGCCAGTGACAGGCCGAACGCTGCGCTGCCGAAATGGTGGGGGTCGACGCGGCCCGCGTCCTGCTGGGCTTGTTGCAGCAGCGGCAGCAGTTCACTGGTCAGGCGCTGGGCGGCTTGTTGGCCCAAGGGCAGGGTTTTCATCAGCACCGCCAATTGGTTTTCCAACCAGCTCCACAGCCAGGCGGCGAGGGCGTCGTCGGGGTTGATGGTCCAGGCGCGTGCGGCCAGGGCCCAGCCCAGAGCCAGATGAGGTTCGCTGCGTTGCTCAAGAAAGGTGCGGGCCTGGCTGTCCAGTTCCGGCAGACCGTTGAGCAGTTGTTGCAGGGAGTAGCCCATCTGGCGGCTCTCTTGATACAGCTCGCGGGTCTCGCGGCTGGCTTGGTGCTCTTCGCACAGTTGCGAGAGTGTCGGCCAATCCTCGGCGGCAGCGGCGCGGCAATGGGCGAGCAGCAACGGTGCTTCGAAACGTGCCAAGTTCAGCAGCAACTGGTCGCTGATCCAACGGCGGGCGCTGGCCGCATCCTTCACGCGGCCGTTCTCCACGGCCATTTCCAGCCCTTGGGAATAGCTGTAGCCGCCAATCGGCAATTGCGGACTGGCCAGACGCAGCAACGCCCAGGCTGGGTTCATAAACGCACGCCGAACTGGTGCAGCTTGGGCGGATAGTTGAAATCTTCATCGCCATGGCGCGAATGATGATGGCCGCCGCCATAGGCGCCGTGCTCCGGCTGGAATGGCGCTTCGAGGGTCTGCGTGGTGGCGCCCAGCTGTTCAAGCATGGCCTTGAGCACGTAGTCGTCGAGCAGGCGTAGCCAGCCATCCCCAACCTGCAACGCCACATGGCGGTTGCCGAGGTGATAGGCAGCACGTGTCAGTTCAAAGGCATTGGCGCACGTGACGTGCAGCAGTTGTTCAGGCCGTGCGCATACACGTACGACACGTCCGTCTTCAGCCTGTAGGCATTCGCCATCGTGCAACGGCGGCTGGCCGCGCTCCAGGAACAGGCCAACGTCTTCGCCGTCAGCACTGAAACAGCGCAGGCGGCTCTTGCTGCGCGCTTCGAAAGTCAGCAGCAACTCAGCGGCCCAGAGGGCTTGGGGGGCGATTCGGCGGTGGATCACCAGCATCAGGAAGCTTCCAGCTATGAGCGATGAAACAGCTAGAGCAAGTGGCTTGCCAATCACGGGTTGATGTAGGAAATCTCTGTCGGTACGCGGGGGAGTGCTACCGAATAGGGCGTTAGTGCTTGGTGGGAGTGTTTCAAATTGGTGCGTTGCCGCGTTTATAGCGCCAAAGAGGGGCGTTTTGGCGTCGAGGGCGATGCGGCGTGTATGAAGTTCCTTTCGTCCTTTTCGTTTATGGGTGTTTTCGGACTAGTCCTACGAGAGTTGAGGATTTGGAGTTCGTCGGCTTACGCGCAGGATCTTTAGGATTCGCCGCGTGCTAAACATTCACGACGGGTTCCATCATGTTTCGATCAATTTTGTGTTTATTCGTGTTCAGTCTTTATCTGGTTACGCCCTCATCTTCGGCCAATGTCCAAAAGCGTGCGGTGGCTCCGATCGCGGCCAGCACTCCCCTGCAAGCCCTACAGGCCTTGCCGTCCAAACCGTCCATCAACGATGTGATCGACCGTGCCCATGAGTTGCTGGGCACACCCTATAAGTGGGGAGGGAGCACGGTAGAGCAGGGGTTCGATTGCAGTAGCTTTCTGGTTTATCTGTTCAAGACCCAGGCCAATATCCGTATTCCCCGCACCACGGCGGCAATGCACCGTTCAAATGCGATGACGATCAAGCGTCATGCGCTGAAACCTGGGGATGCCGTGTTTTTCAAAGGTAATGGGCGCGGTCAGGTCAGCCATGTCGGCCTCTATATAGGCGAGGGCAAATTCATTCACTCACCCCGAACCGGTAAGACGGTGCGTATCGATTCACTGAGCAATCGCTATTGGAGCAAAAACTACACCACCGCCAAGCGTTTCCATTCGGCCGGGTGACCGGTTTACTCGGTACTGCCCAGGCCCTGCCAGTGCTTGAGGCCGATGAAGATAAAGCGCAGTTGCTGGGTGATTTTCGCCTGGGGCGTGAGGTGAGCCGGCAAAGCATGAGCCGGCGGGTCGATGATATCGGGCAGGGTGGCAAACACGCTTTTGACGATAAGGTCGGCCATCACATGCAGGCCATCGGGGTCCAGGTGCTGCAACTTGGGCATCTGCGTCAGGTCCGCCGCCAGGTCGCGGGTGATGTCTTCGCGCAGGGCGCTGATGGCTTGGCGCACGGCCAGGCAGCCACCGTATTGCTCGCGGGCCAGGAACAAGAATTGCGAACGGTTGGCTGAGACCACATCGAGAAAGATCCGCACCGAGGCGTCGATAATGCCGCCCATCACGAATTCGTTGTGGCGCACCAGGCGGATGGTAGCGCGAAAGGTCTGGCCAACCTCACTCACCAAGACAAGTCCAAGTTGGTCCATATCGGCAAAATGGCGATAGAAACCAGTGGGAACGATGCCGGCCGTCTTGGCTACTTCACGCAGGCTCAGGCTGCCAAACCCACGGCCACACTCCATCAGATGGCGGGCAGCGTCCATCAAGGCAAGGCGGGTCTGTTGCTTCTGTTCGGCGCGGGGCAGCATGGGCGGGGGGCTTTGTCGGCAAGTACAGCGACGCACTCTAGCAAAACAGCTCTGTTGGCGTCGAACTTGGCGGGGGCGCGTTGCGTGACAGGTTCTACAAAAAGTCAAAAAGCCCGGTCGGGTGATCGGGCTTTTTTCTGGGCTACCACAGGGTTAGCTCTGTGCTTGGTTTTGTTCTTTCAGGCGATCAGAACCGTCTTCGGCAACACCTTCAGTGTAAGCGCGCTTGCTGATTTGATCGGCACCGTCTTCAACCAGACCTTTCTCTTGCAGGCGATCGCGACCGTTTTCGGTCAGGCCTTCGGCGTGAGCGCGTTTGCTGATCTGATCCGAACCGTTTTCTGCAACAGCGCCTTTGGCGTAGTCACGGCTATCTTCTTCTTGCGAACCGCTGCGGGCCAGGGTTTGGCTGGCGTGCACGGCGTCGGCTTTGACTTGTGGGGTCACTTGTTCGGCGGCTGGCAGGGCAAAGGCGCTGGAAGCCATGATGGACAACAGGACGGTAGCGAGTACTTGGCGTTTCATGATGGTTGCTCCTTGGGAGGGCGATAAAGTGGGTACAGGGCTAATGCTACTCTCGATATGTCGATATAAAAGTTCATAAACACAATGGTAATAATCAACAGAATTGATTGTTCCTCGCAGAGGCTCTAGACCGGACCTCTCAAGCACGCGGTTTTGCACCGTGGTGGGTATTTTCGACACGAACCTGGGTAACAATGGTGCGCCGTTGATGATTGGATTTGTCTGATCGATCAGGAAAATGGCTTTTTGCGACTAAATTGACCACTGGGTTAAACCCCCGGACGGTTTGCCAGTCGTACTCTTATGAGCTGTAGTTCAGCTATTCGTGTTGAGGAGTCCTGTGCAATGACGCGCACTCGTAAAATCGTCGCTTGGAGCTGCGCCAGCTTCGTTCTGTTAATCGCCGTTGCAGTCCTGGTCCTGGTGTTTTTTGACTGGAATCGCATCAAACCGCCCCTCAATGCCAAAGTCTCCGAAGAACTGCATCGCCCGTTTGCCATCAACGGCAACCTCGCCGTGGTGTGGCAGCGAGAGCCCGATGAAGGCGGCTGGCGTGCCTGGGTACCGTGGCCTCATGTGATTGCCGAAGACTTGACCCTGGGTAACCCGGACTGGTCGAAAAAACCGCAGATGGTTTCGTTGAAGAAAGCCGAGCTGCGTATTTCGCCCCTGGCTCTGCTGGCACAGCGTGTGGTTATCCCGCGTATCGATCTCACCGAACCGACTGCAGAGTTACAGCGCCTGGCTGATGGTCGCGCCAACTGGACCTTCACGTTCGACCCTAAAGACCCCAATGCCGAACCCTCCAACTGGGTGGTGGACATCGGTGCCATCGGCTTTGACAAAGGCCACGTGACGCTGGATGACCAGACCCTCAAGACCCAGCTCGACGTGATCATTGACCCCTTGGGCAAACCGATTCCCTTCGGTGAAATCGTCGGCGATGCCGATGCCAAGAAGGCTCTGGAGAAAGGCTCGGCGCCCCAGGACTATGCGTTCGCCCTCAAGGTCAAAGGCCAGTATCACGGCCAGAAGCTCGACGGCACCGGCAAGATAGGCGGCCTGCTGGCCCTGCAGGATGCGGCCAAGCCGTTCCCGCTACAGGCCCAAGTCAAGATCGCTGACACCAACATCGCCCTGGCTGGCACCCTGACCGACCCGCTCAACCTCGGCGCTCTTGACCTGCGCCTTAAGCTGTCCGGCAGCAGCCTGGGCAACCTGTATCCACTGACCGGCGTCACGCTGCCGGACTCGCCGGCCTACGCCACCGACGGCCACTTGATCGCCAAGCTGCACGATTCCAGCGGCGCATCTTTCCGCTACGACAACTTCAACGGCAAGATCGGCAACAGCGACATTCACGGCAACCTCGCCTACGTCGCCAGCCAGCCACGGCCCAAGCTCAGCGGCGCGCTGGTGTCCAACCAGTTGCTGATGACTGACCTCGCACCCTTGATCGGCGCCGACTCCAACGCCAAGCAAAAGGCCCGTGGCGGCGAAAGCAAACAGCCGGCGACCAAAGTGCTGCCGGTGGAAGAGTTCCGCACCGAACGCTGGCGCGACATGGATGCCGATGTGGAATTCACCGGTAAACGTATCGTGCACAGTGCCGAATTACCCTTTACCGATCTTTATACCCATCTGGTGCTCAACGACGGCGAGCTGAGCCTGGAACCACTGCGTTTCGGCGTCGCTGGTGGCAAGCTCGATGCGCAGATTCGCCTGAATGGCCGCATCACACCGATGGAAGGTCGCGCCAAATTGACCGCGCGCAATTTCAAGCTCAAGCAACTGTTTCCGAGCTTCGAGCCGATGAAAACCAGCTTCGGTGAACTCAACGGTGACGCCGATATTGCCGGGCGAGGTAACTCCGTCGCGGCGCTGCTGGGCAGTTCCAATGGTGACCTGAAGATGCTGATCAACGACGGCGCCATCAGCCGTGGCCTGATGGAAATCGCCGGGCTCAACGTGGGCAACTACGTGGTGGGCCGCTTGTTCGGCGATAGGGAAGTGAAGATCAACTGTGCCGCCGCGGATTTCGGCATCAAGACCGGCTTGGCGACTACGCGGCTGTTTGTGTTCGATACCGAGAACGCCATCATCTACATCGATGGCACCGCGAACATGGCGACTGAGCAGTTGGACCTGACGGTCACCCCGGAATCCAAAGGCTTCCGTCTCTTCTCCCTGCGCTCGCCGCTGTATGTGAACGGGCCGTTTATCAAGCCGAATGCCGGGGTCAAGGCCATTCCATTAGCCCTGCGCGGCGCGGGCATGGTGGCGCTGGGCGTGATCGCGGGGCCTGCTGCCGGCTTGCTTGCGTTGGTCGCCCCAAGTGGTGGCGAGCCCAATGAGTGCGCGCCGCTGCTGCAGCAGATGAAAGAAGGCAAGGCGCCGAAGACCGTTAAAGGCTAACCAAATGTGGGAGGGGGCTTGCCCCCGATAACGGTATGTCAGTCAGTACCTCTGAGACTGAATCACCGCTATCGGGAGCAAGCCCCCTCCCACATGGGATTTACGCTATTTAAAGACTTTCGAGGATGTCGGCCATATCGTCCGCATGCTCTTCTTCCTGAGCGAGGATCTCCTCAAACAGGCGGCGAGTGGTCGGGTCTTTGTCGCCGATGTACTGGATGATCTCGCGGTAGCTGTCCACCGCGATGCGCTCGGCGACCAGGTCTTCGTAGACCATTTCCTTCAAGCTGTTACCGGCCACGTACTGCGCGTGGGAGTTCTTCGACAACAGATCGGGGTTGAACTCCGGCTCGCCGCCCAGCTGCACGATGCGCTCGGCCAGTTTGTCGGCATGTTCGGCTTCCTGGGTGGCGTGCTCCAGAAATTCCTCTGCGGCGACGGCTGCTTTAACGCCGCTGGCCATGAAGTAGTGGCGCTTGTAGCGCAGCACGCACACCAGCTCGGTGGCCAGCGACGCGTTGAGCAGGCGGATAATTTCTTCGCGGTCGGCGTCGTAGCCTTCGGTCACGGCACCGTTTTCGACGTTCTGGCGGGCTCGGCTGCGCAGGGTCGCAACGTCGGTCAAGTTTGCTTCAGTCATCTCAATCTCCTGGGGCTAATCCGGGTTACGCCACGCTCTGTCGGCGTGATCGCTCCAAGTTGTGAGTGCCGGGCAGCGCAAAAAGTTTTATCGGATTTACCTCGCGCGTCACGAGCCCGACTTGCAACTGGGCTAGGCTGCATTGCATCAAACGCGCTGCGAGGATATTCGCTTCATGTCACAGTCGTTGGCCACACGCTATCCCCTGGTATTGGTGCCCGGCATGCTCGGATTTGTGCGCATCGGGTTTTTCCCCTACTGGTATGGCATCGTCCCGGCTTTGCGGGCTGGTGGGGCTCAGGTATTCCCGATACAGGTGGCACCGCTGGACTCCAGCGAGGTGCGTGGCGAGCAACTGCTGGTGCAGATCGAGCGCATACGCCGCGAGACTGGGGCCAAAAAGGTCAACTTGATCGGCCATAGCCAAGGCTCACTGACTGCGCGCTATGCAGCAGCCCTGCGCCCGGATTGGGTGGCGTCGGTGACTTCGGTGGCGGGGCCGAACCACGGTTCTGAGCTGGCGGACCATATCCACCTCCATTACCCCATCGACGGCGCCAAGGGCCGGATCATGAGCGCGCTGTTTCACCTGGTCGCCTGGGTGATGGGTGTGCTGGAAACCGGTTATCGCGGGCCGCGCTTTAAAGCGGATCTGCAGGCGTCTCACCATTCCCTCACCAGTGAAGGTGTGGCTTTGTTCAATCGCCGTTATCCCCAAGGCTTACCCGAGACATGGGGCGGGCAGGGGGCGGAGGTGGTCAACGGCGTGCGCTATTACTCGTGGTCCGGCACGTTGCAGCCGGGCATCACGGATCGGGGCCGTAATTTGTTTGATGGTACCCACCGCAGTTGCCGCTTGTTCGCCCGCAGCTTTGTGCGGGAAAAGGGCCAGTGTGATGGCATGGTCGGGCGCTACAGCTCACACCTGGGCACGGTGATTGGTGATGATTTTGCCCTGGACCATTTTGATATCGTCAATCAGTCCATGGGGCTGGTGGGCAAGGGCGCCGAGCCGATCCGATTGTTTGTGGAGCATGCCCGGCGCTTGAAAGCGGCGGGTGTTTAAGCCAGGCGGCGCACCGGTGTGGTCCAGCGCTCCGACAAGACTACCCCGCCCAAGGTCAGCAAACCGCCCACCAGGTGATACCACGCCAGCTCCTCCTTCAATACCACCGCCGCAATCAACGCGGTAATCAACGGCAGCAGGTTGAAAAACAGCGTGGTACGGCTTGGTCCCAAGGTCTTCACCGAGTGCATCCACGCCAACGGCGCGAGCATCGACGCCAGTAAACACGCGTACAGCACCAGTGGGATATTTGCCCAGCCCAGGCCGGTTTTGGCCGAGAACAGGAACAGCGGAAACAACACCACCACCGCCACCAGTATCTGCAAATACAGCAACACCAACGGCGGCAGGCGCAGCTGCCATTTTTTCAGCAAGGTGCTGTAGACCGCGTAGGCCAGGGTGGCGACCAGCATCATGGCGTCGCCCAGGTTGACCCCGTGTTGCAACAGCGCGCCCAGGCTGCCGGACGACACCACCACGACCACGCCGGCAAACGACAGCACAGCCCCGGTGAGTGCGCCGAAGGTCAGGCGTTGGCCGAGGCTGATGATGGCTGCCGTCAGGGCCATCAACGGCATCAGCGACAGGATGATGCCCATGTTGGTGGCGGTGGTCAGGGAGGCGGCGTAATACGCCAGGCTTTGGTACACGGCCATGCCCAGCACGCCGAGGATGACGATCTTGCCCAGATTCGGGCGGATCTGCGCCCGGTGAGCGATCACCGGCTTGAGCATGAACGGCGTGAACAGTAGCGCCGCCAGCAGCCAGCGGTAAAAACCGATCTCCGACGGGAAAATCGAGCCCACGGCCAGTTTGTTGACCACGGTGTTGCCGGCCCAGATAAAAATGGCCAGCAGGGGATACGCGTACTGCATCGAAAGAAACCAAGTGTGTTGATGAAGCGGGATTATCCCCTGTCTGGATCGAAGCCTATACTGCGATCCAGACAACTCACCTTTGCATCCAGACAATATGGCCCGACACACCGTACGCCTCGCCGATTTCCGTAGCTTGCCCAGCCCGGTCTACTTCCGTTATTCCGACTTTGCCCCTGACACCGAGTGCACGCCGCACCAGCACTTCTGGGGCTCGCTGGATTACTCCGCCAGCGGTGTGATGCGCATGGAAGTGGCCGGTAACCGCTTTATGTCGCCGCCGCAGTACGCGGTCTGGATCCCGCCCAATACTGAGCACAGCTCCTACAACGCCCAGGCGATTGTCTATCACTCGGTCGGCCTGGCCCCCGAGCTCTGCGAGCAACTGCCACAACAGCCTTGCACACTGGCGATCAGCGACATTCTCAAGGCGATCCTGCGCGACTTCGCCCGGCGTGACGTGAATATTCCGCATTCCGAAGCCGATATCCGCCTGGCCCAAGTATTGGTGGATCAACTGCGGCAGGCACCGATCCACGACGGTTTCCTGCCCTACGCCCGCCGCCCAGGGCTGCTTGGCGTCCTGGAAGGTATGCAGGCCGACCCCGGCGATAACCGCCCGCTGGCGCAATGGGCTGAACAGGTGCATGTGAGCGAACGCACGCTGGCGCGCCAGTTTGTGCGCGAGTTGGGCATGAGCTTCGGTGAATGGCGCCAGCGTCTGCGATACCTGGCGGCCATCGAAGCCCTCGACAGCGAACGCAGCGTGCAGCAGGTGGCGTTCGACCTCGGCTACAGCACCGCCTCGGCGTTTATCGCGATGTTCCAGCGCCATGCTGGCTGCACGCCGGAGCAGTACCGCCGGACGAATATTCGCTGTGGATGAAGATGTAACAGGCTTTGACTACACTGCGGATAGGCCATGCCCATCGGCGTGGTAACAGGGAGAAAACTCCATGAAGATGCTGCGTATTCCGTTATTGATGATGGGCTTGCTGCTGTGTTCCCAAGGCTTTGCCGCCACTGCCCAGCAAAACAAAATGACCACCTGCAATGCTGAGGCCACCACCAAGACGCTCAAGGGCGACGAGCGCAAGGCGTTCATGAAAACCTGCCTGTCGGCCCCGGCTGCCAATGACGCCAAGACCCTGACGCCGCAGCAGCAGAAGATGAAGGATTGCAATGCGTCGGCGAAAACCAAAGCGCTGACCGGCGATGCGCGCAAGACGTTCATGAGCACCTGCCTTAAAGGTTGATCACGATTTCGTCGGTGCTGAAGATTAAATGTGGGAGGGGAGGTGCCCCTCTCACACTTGATCGCATTCACAACCTATCCACTCGCTTGATTCTCTGAAGGCTGGCAGACTGCCCATCCTTTAACGCCGTTCGTTTTTGAGGCTGTATGCCAACGTTTTCTCAGCGTCATGTGTTGTTGCTGGCCAGCTACATCATCATTTTCGGCGGACTGCTGCTGGTGCTGCCGCTGAAATTGCTGCCCAGCCTGCTGGCCGGTTTGTTGGTCTATGAACTGGTCAACATGCTCACCCCCCAACTGCAACGGCTGATCGAAGGCCGCCGCGCGCGCTGGCTGGCAGTGGCGTTGCTCGGGACCCTGATTGTCAGCGTGCTTGCGCTGATCTTCGCCGGCGCCATTAGCTTCCTGCTCCACGAAGCGGAAAATCCCGGGGCTTCCCTCGACAAATTCATGGGCGTGGTCGACCGTGCGCGGGGCCAACTTCCGCCATTCCTCGACGCCTACTTGCCGGCCAGCGCCGCCGAATTCCGTGTGGCCATCGGTGAGTGGCTGAGCAAACACCTGAGCGAGCTGCAACTGGTGGGCAAAGACGCCGCGCACATGTTCGTCACCCTGCTGATCGGCATGGTGCTCGGCGCGATCATCGCCCTGCAGCGCGTGCCTGACCTGACCAGGCGCAAGCCCCTGGCGGCGGCGCTGTTTGACCGCCTGCACCTGCTGGTCCAGGCCTTTCGCAACATCGTCTTCGCTCAGATCAAGATCGCCGCGCTCAACACCGCCTTCACCGCCATATTCCTCGCCGTGGTGCTGCCGCTGTGTGGCATTCACCTGCCACTGACCAAAACCCTGATCGTGCTGACCTTCCTGCTCGGCCTGCTGCCGGTGATCGGCAACCTGATGTCCAACACCCTGATCACCATCGTCGCGCTGTCGCTGTCGATCTGGGTGGCAGTGGCGGCGTTGGGCTATTTAATCGTGATCCACAAGGTCGAGTACTTCCTCAATGCGCGCATTGTTGGCGGGCAGATCAGTGCCAAGTCGTGGGAATTGCTGCTCGCGATGTTGGTGTTTGAAGCCGCATTCGGTCTGCCGGGCGTGGTGGCAGGGCCGATCTACTATGCGTATCTGAAGAGTGAGCTGAAACTCGGTGGGATGGTTTAAGGCGTGTTGTGCCTGGGTGGGCGCCATCGGGGGCAAGCCCCCTCCTATTTACTGTGTTTACACATATAGATTTGTGAATACAGTCAGTGTGGGAGGGGGCTTGCCCCCGATGAAGTCACCACCGTATTTCAGGTGAAACTCAGCAGCCGTACCGCTTGCTCGCCTCAATCGCCAGACCGCTGCCGATGCTGCCAAAGATATTGCCTTCCACATGCCGCGCATTCGGCAGCATCGCCGAGATGCTGTGGCGCAGCGCCGGAATGCCGCTGGAACCGCCCGTAAAGAACACCGTGTCCACTTGAGCCACGGTCACGGAAGCGTCGTTGAGCAGTTGCGTCACGCTGCCGCGCACACGCTCCAGCAGGGCGTCGATGGACGATTCGAACAGCGCCCGGCTCAAGTCGACGCTCAGGCCCGCTTCGATACGGTCCAGCGCCACATGGCGGCTGTCTGCGTGGGTCAGCTGGATCTTGGTTTCTTCCACTTCCATCGCCAGCCAGTGCCCGGCGCGCTGTTCGATCAACTTGAACAGGCGGTCGATGCCGCCGGTGTCTTCGATGTCATAGCGCATGCTGCCCAGGGCCAGCTGGGATTTTTGCGAGTACACCGAGTTGATGGTGTGCCAGGTCGCCAGGTTCATGTGGTGACTGGTGGGCATGTAGGCGCCACTTTTCATACGGCTGCCGTAGCCGAACAGCGGCATCATGCCTTGCAGGCTCAGTTGCTTATCGAAGTCGGTACCGCCGATATGCACGCCGCCGGTGGCGAGGATGTCGTCGTGGCGGTTGTCGTTGTGACGGCGGTCGGGCGACAGGCGCACCAGGGAGAAGTCGGACGTACCCCCGCCGATGTCGACGATCAGCACCAACTCTTCTTTCTCGATGGTGGACTCGTAGTCGAACGCGGCGGCAATTGGTTCGTACTGGAACGAGATGTCCTTGAAGCCGATCTTGCGCGCCACATCCACCAGAGTGTTTTCCGCTTCCTGGTCGGCCATCGGATCGTCATCGACGAAGAACACCGGGCGGCCCAGTACCACTTCTTCGAACTCGCGGCCGGCGTTGGCTTCGGCGCGGCTCTTGAGCTGGCCGATAAACAGTGCCAGCAGGTCGGTGAACGGCATTGCCGTGCCCAGCACGCTGGTGTCGTGCTTGATCAGCTTGGAACCCAGCAGGCTCTTGAGCGAGCGCATCAGGCGGCCTTCGTAGTTTTCCAGGTACTCGTGCAGCGCCAGGCGACCGTATACCGGGCGGCGCTCCTCGAAGTTGAAGAACACCACCGACGGCAGGGTGATCTTGTCGTCCTCCAGCGCGATAAGCGTCTCCTCGCCGGGGCGGATCCAGCCGACGGTGGAGTTGGACGTGCCAAAGTCGATACCACAAGCACGGGCTGGGGATGGGTTTTTCATGTCTATCGGGTTCCGGTCGAAAAACGGCCGCGCAGTGTATGCCAGTCGAAGGCGGATGCGTAGGCCGACCATCCGTTAAATCGTGCTTGAAAGTGTGGGATTTGCCCCCACATCTGGTGCATACGGCAAGTGCCGATAAAACTCTGACGTACCCCCAGGCCACAAGACTCAACAGGTGCAAAGCAGCGCACGTTGTGCCCAGGGCTGTGCGATCTCGATGAAGGATGGTGAACCGCCGATGGATTTCAAAGACTACTACAAGATATTGGGTGTCGAGCCGAGCGCCGATGACAAGGAAATCAAGGCCGCCTATCGCAAACTCGCGCGTAAATATCACCCCGATGTGAGCAAGGAAAAAGACGCCGAAGCCAAGTTCAAGGACGCGTCCGAAGCCTATGAAGCGCTCAAGAGCGCCGATAAGCGCGCCGAATACGATGAACTGCGCAAATACGGCCAGCACGGCCAGCCGTTCCAGGGGCCACCGGGCTGGCAGAGCCGTGGCGGCTTTGGCGGCGGCGGGCAGGGCGAGGACTTTTCGGACTTCTTCAGTTCGATCTTCGGTAACCGTGGCGATGCTTTCGGCGGCCAGCGCCGTCCGGCCGGGCGCAAAGGCCAGGATGTCGAGATGCAACTGACGGTGTCGCTTGAAGAAACGCTGTCCACCGAGTCCAAGCAGATCAGCTTCCAGGTGCCGCAATACGACGCCTCGGGCCGGCATGTGAGCAATACCACCAAGAGCCTGAACGTGAAGATCCCGGCCGGTGTGACCGACGGCGAGCGCATCCGCCTCAAGGCTCAGGGCGCGCCGGGCATCGGCGGTGGGGCCAACGGCGATCTGTACCTGATCATCAAGTTTGCGCCCCACAGCAAGTTTGAAGTGGATGGCGAAAACCTGATCATCAACCTGCCGCTGGCGCCGTGGGAACTGGCGCTGGGCACTGAAGTGGCCGTACCGACGCTGACCGGCAAGATCAACCTCAAGGTGCCGGCGGGCAGCCAGAACGGCCAGCGCATGCGCGCCAAGGGCCACGGTTTGCTGAACAAGGCGGGCCAGCGCGGTTACCTGTTCGTGCAGCTCAAGGCTGTGATGCCCAAAGCTGCCGACGACGAGGTCAAGGCCTTGTGGCAGGCGCTGGCGGAGAAAGCCGCGTTCAACCCGCGCGAACAGTTCTGAACTGACGCAAAAGCGCCAAACGGCACAACTATATGTGCCTTTTGGCGCAAGGGCGTTCGATAGGCTGAGGGCTTAATTCCTGGCCACGGATGAGCCCAAATGCCAAACATACCTTCGCCCGCTACTTCCTCGCCCGGCTATAGCGGAGTGCATTACGACTTCCTGAAAAGCCGCGTCCCTTCCTGGTTTCTGCAGGCGCCCAAGCAGCGCCAGCAAGAGTTGGCCGACCACTCGCTGCAACTGCCGGATTGGTACCTGAAAGCCGACTCGGCAGGTCGAGCCAGCCTCGCGGTCGCTCACACCCGCTTTCGCGCCGCTCAGCGCGACCTCGAAGACAACCTTGCCCGCATTGACGACGTGCTCGATTTCGCCGAACCGCTGCTTAAAGCGCAGATTCAGCAACGTTTCAACATGGACCTGGATGTCAGGCAGGTGTACTTCGCCCGCAAGTACACCCCCGGAAAAGAGCAAGCTGCCTTTGGTGGATTTTTTACCGTCGATCAAACCAGCAGTCCGGATGCCAATTACCGTTATCGCGGCGTAACGCTGCTTGAAGCCGCCCTGGCCAACTTCGAGCCTTCTGAAGAACAACCCTTGAGTTGCCGCGATTGCTCGATCATCACTCGATTCAGCGCGTTCGAAGGGGAGGTGATCCCGGGGTTCGACGTTCTGCAGGATCAAGCCGTGGCCATCCTGCCCCACGAGTTTGCCCAGCTGTGTCGCTCGTTGAACGTGGGTAAGTTGTATCAGGAGCATCTCAAGGCGGTGCTTGAGCCGCAGGATCAAACCCAGCGCACCGCATTGGAGAACCAATTGCATGCGCACCAACGCCAGCAATTTACCCTGAGTCTCGATATTGCCAGCCGGCAACGGTTGGCTGACGCCAACGGGAGAGCGGGTGTGAGTGCCAGCGCACGGCGGATGCTCGATCAGGTGCTCAGCGGCTCGCGCAACGCTTACCTCGATGGCAGCCCGGTCACGTTTGCGGCGTTGAAAATCTTCGGCATTGTGCTCGTCGGGCCATTGCTGATCGGGCCAGAGCGCCTGAGCAGTGTCGATGCCGAGCGGGTGGTGGTGTATATCCCCAACGATCCGCAGCAGCCGATGCGCGAATATGCCTCCGGCGACGCGTTCATGGCCGATTTGAGAGCGCGCCTGCACAACATCGCCTACCGCCGTTTCTTCAGCCAGTTCATCCCCGTGCAGCATCAAGGTGAGTTCTTTCAGCAACTCAACAAGCTCTATCAACCAAAGGAAAGCGACGACACGCAGACGGATTTCGTACTGCAAGCCGAGCCCGCCAGATTGCCGATCGAAGCGTTCGAGATCACCGGCGACGTGTGGATCGAACAGCGTCAGGCCCATATGCGCAAGCTGCTCAGCGATGCCAGGGCGGTGGCCGTGCCCACCGGCGACGAGGACGCGCAGGCGCGGGCCAGGCGCATGGCAGGTTTCCTGGACGCGGTGCTCAATGTATTCAACCTGGCGGCGTTTGTGGTGCCGGGGCTTGGACCGATCATGCTGGCGGTGGGCGCTGGGCAGATGATGACTGACGTGTTCCATGGCATCGAGGCGTATGAACAGGGTGAAATCAAAGAGATGTGGCGCTGCTTTTCCTCGGTAGCGCTCAATGCCGCATTTTTTGCCGCGGGCGCTGCGGTATTGCCGCATGTTCAATGGTCGGGCCAGGTCGAAAGCCTGAGAAACGTACGCCTGCCCACAGGCGGGAAGACCCTTTGGCGTCCACGACTCGACGGTTATGAACTACCGGATTACGAGCCGCAGGGGCAAGCAGACGAGCACGGCGTGTATCGCCAGAATGGACAACCGGTGCTCGCTATTGAGGGCAAGCATTACCGTATTGTCGAGGACGCCACCACCGGGCATTACCGTATCCAGCACCCGACGCGAGCAGAGGCCTACCAGCCGTTGCTGCGCCACAACAACCAGGGCGGGTGGCTGCATGAGGCCGACCGGCCCCAGGAGTGGACAGGGGCGACGCTGATGCGGCGTATCGGCCCTGCGATGGAGGGCTTCAGCGACGAGGAGCTTGAGCAGATCCGTCAGGTCAGCGATGTCCATGAGGATCAGTTGCGCCGAATCCACGCGCAGAGTGAGCCGGTGCCGGCGGTGTTGCTGGACACCGCGCAGCAATTTCGCGCCTACGGGCAGGCGAAGGAACTCAACCGGCAGATCACGGCTGGACGTCTGTCTGCCGAGTTGACCGGTTATGCTGCCAGCCTGGTCACAGAGCTTGCCCATTGGCCGGCCAGCACGGGTATTGAAGTGTTGGGAGAGGACGGGCTCGACAATTCGGCGGTGCGCTATGGCAACCGGCTGGCGACGGGGCGGGACCTGATCCGGATCAGCCGTGCCGAGCTGATGCAGGGCCAGCTGTCCAGGCGCATTGTCGAGCACCTCAGCCACGAACAGTTAACGCCACTGTTGGGTGAGCGTACAGGGCTCGACACCCCGTCGCGTGCGGCGGAATTGACTCGCCGCCTGGCGGAGTATGCGGCCACCCAGCACACCCGGCTGTTCAAAAGCCTGTACAGCGAGCGCCTTGCGCCTAAAAGCCCCGCCGTGCAGGTTTTGCAGCGCGACTTCAAGCGCTTGCCGAGCCTGATCGCCCAGGAACTGCTGGACTCGGCTTCCCCCAAAGAGCTGGAATTCATCAATGCCAAGGGGCGACTCCCCTTACGGCTGGCCGAAGAGGCGCGCAAGCTGCAGGCGCAGATGCGTCTGTTGCACGCTTATGAAGGGTTGTATCTGGAGCGGTTGGACAACCCGGATACCGAAACCCTGGTGCTGCACTCCCTGGAAAACCTGCCCGGCTGGCATGACAACATCCGGCTTGAAGTGCGCGAGGGCTCGTTCGATGGCAGCTTGCGCGCGGTGTTTGGCGCCGAGGATGCAGGCCAGCGCAAAGTGCTGGCGCGTGTGGCTGATGGGCTTTATCAACCCTTCGATGAAGAGGGCAATGAACTACACGGTACCGACAGCTTGTATAGAGCGTTGCAGCACGCCTTGCCCGATGCCCATCGCAATGCGATTAGCCTGCCCCATGTCGGCCAAGGTGATCAGTTGCATGCGTTGGTCATTCAGCGGGCGCTGCCACGGGATGCCTTAAGCAACGCCTTGCGCATGGCGCCGCGGAACAAGCCGTTCTTCAGGTTCCCGCAGCGCGCACCGAGCGGCCAGCCGGGCTATCCGTTGAGCGGACGCGGGGTGGGCGGAGTTGAGGGCACTTTCCGTCGTCGGCTGCGAACGCTTTACCCCAGTTTGACGGAGGAGCAGGTTGAGGCCTTTCTGCAGGACCGCAGCCTCACCGACGACGCCTGGCTGCGTGCGTTGGAGCGTGATTTCGCAGACCTTGAAGCGACGTTTTACAACTGGCTTTTGGAGGGGCCGAAAACGCCGTCGATTTTGCGCGCACGGTATCGGATTGTGGATGCCATCATGAACGCCTGGAGAATGACCGGCGAGCTGGACATCGATCCCCTCGGTAACGTGCTAGGGCAGCGGATCAAACTGCGAGGCGGCGCTCGCGACCAGCAGCGGATGCTCGGGGCGCAGTTGGCAACCCTGCCAGAGCTGCCAGGCAACTTCGATCATGTCACCAACCTGCAGGTGACCCGGTGCGACCTGACCGACCAGGGCGCGCGTTTTCTGTCGGCGTTCCGCAGGGTTCGGCTGTTGGATCTGAGCGAAAATCGCTTGACTGTCCTGCCGCCCGCCCTTGCGAACATGCCGTTCATGGAGGGGCTGGACCTGGCCGATAACGCCTTGGTTCTGACGGCAGAGACCGCGCAGCACATCAACAATATGACCCGACTGATTTCGCTGACGCTGGCCGGTAACCCCATCGGTGAGTGGTTGAACCTCAAGCGCCTGCGTTTTCTGCAATGGCTGGAACTGGCGGGCTGCGGTTTGAAGGCACTGCCGGCGGGCCTTTTCGCCCACCCCAGGCCGCGAGGTTTTGTGCTGGACCTGACGGGTAATCCGATCACTGAAATGCCTGATGTGGCGCCGGGCTCGGACAGGGCAGAGACCATCGCCAGAATCGTGGTGACCCGTGAGTTGTTGGCGCCTGAGGCACTCGATCGGCTCAAGCTCTATATAGAGTCCATCGGGATGGATGCCGGGCGACGTTTTCCCCCCAGGGGCGTGCAGGACAGCGCCCATTGGATGGCCGGCCTGACGCAACAGGAGTGGGTGGTGAAAGCCCGCTACTGGGACGCGGTCGAGGAGCTTGAAGGCAGCGAGCCGTTTTTCAATGAACTGCGCAAACTGAACGAATCTTCCGATGCGGGAACGCCTGAATACAGGAACGATTTGACAGCCAAGGTGTGGCGCATGATCGAGGCCATGCATGAAGACAGTGTGCTGTGTGACACCTTGTTCAAAATGGCCGCTGCACCCACCACGTGTGTCGACGCCGGGGCCCAGTTGTTCAATGCTATGGGCGGGGAGGTGCTGGTGTCCCAAGCCAACGCAATTCCCAATGTCGAGCTGAAAAAGATCGAACTGCTGGACCTGGCCAGGGGGCGCGCAAGGCTCCATGAGTTGGGCCGGATCGCTCAAGCGAGAGTCAACGAACTGCTCGCGCAGGGTCGCAATTTTCCTCAATACGACGCGCAGGGTGAGTTGGTGCGGCAGTACGACGCCCAGGGAAATGCGCTGCGCAGCATCGACGAAGTCGAGATATACCTGGCCTATGCCACACAGCTGGCCGGGCGTCTGGATTTACCCTGGCAGTCCAAGAGCATGATGTTCAACGAGCCTGATGTCACAAGCGCGATGGTGGACGAGGCTTACCTGCGTGTGCGGGCGCTGGAGGAAGGCGACCAGTTACGCAACCAGATCGTGGAGGAATCCTTTTGGGCCAACTTCGTCGAGTCGTTGAACCCCGAACCCTTCAAGGTGCTGCAGGTCAGGGGCGATGACTTGATCAGTTTGCAGGTCGCTCAACAGGAATGGGCGAATGACGGCGATCTTTCGCCGCAGCAAAAGCAAGCGCTGCGCGAGACGATCGATACCACGGTGCTGGCGCTGGGCAAATCGTCGGTGAACTCCGTGCCGGGGTACGTGATGAGTGACGAGGAGTATTTCTCCGACATCAGCGCCGTGCAAAAGGCGCGCTTGCAACTGCTCTACACCATGACCGATCAAATCATGGGCCGCAGCCCGCAACCCGCTCAGGGCAGCGAAGCTTGAGCCCATGAGCGGGTGACGATTCAGAACAGGAAGTAACGCTGTGCCATCGGCAGCACGTCCGCCGGTTCGCACCACAGCAGCACACCATCGGCCTTGACCTGATAGGTCTGCGGATCCACTTCGATTTCCGGTAGGTAATCGTTGTGGATCAGGTCGGTTTTTTGCACATCGCGACAGCCCTTAACCACCGCGATCTGCTTCTTCAACCCCAGGGCGTCGGGCAATCCGGCGTCCAGCGCGGCCTGGCTGATAAAGGTCAGGCTGGTGGCGTGCAACGAGCTGCCAAAGCTGGCGAACATCGGGCGGTAGTGCACGGGTTGCGGGGTGGGGATTGACGCGTTGGCGTCGCCCATCAGGCTGGAGGCAATTGCGCCGCCCTTGAGAATCAGGGTCGGCTTGATGCCAAAGAACGCCGGCCGCCACAGCACCAGATCAGCCCATTTGCCCACCTCGATGGAACCGACGATATGGCTGATGCCATGGGTGATCGCCGGGTTGATGGTGTACTTGGCGATGTACCGTTTGGCGCGGAAATTGTCGTTACCGGCGCCATCGCCTGGCAGCGGGCCGCGCTGTTTTTTCATCTTGTCGGCGGTTTGCCAGGTGCGCGTGATCACTTCGCCCACGCGGCCCATGGCCTGGCTGTCGGAGCTGATCATCGAGAACGCGCCGAGGTCGTGCAGGATGTCTTCGGCGGCGATGGTCTCGCGGCGGATGCGGCTTTCAGCGAAGGCCACGTCTTCGGCAATGCTCGGGTCCAGGTGATGGCAGACCATCAACATGTCCAAGTGCTCATCGATGGTATTGCGCGTGAACGGCCGCGTCGGGTTGGTCGAACTTGGCAGTACGTTGGGGAAGCCGCAGGCCTTGATGATGTCCGGCGCATGGCCGCCACCGGCACCTTCGGTGTGGTAGGTGTGGATGGTGCGACCCTTGAGCGCGGCGAGGGTGGTTTCGACGAAGCCGGACTCGTTGAGGGTGTCGCTGTGGATCGCCACCTGCACGTCGTACTGGTCGGCGACGCTCAGGCAGTTGTCGATGCTGGCGGGCGTGGTGCCCCAGTCTTCGTGCAGCTTCAAACCGATGGCGCCGGCCTTGACCTGTTCGATCAACGGCTCCGGCAGGCTGGCGTTGCCCTTGCCGGTAAAACCGATGTTCATCGGGAATGAATCACTGGCCTGAAGCATGCGTGCCAGGTGCCACGGGCCCGACGTGCAGGTGGTGGCGTTGGTGCCGGTGGCCGGGCCGGTGCCGCCGCCGATCATGGTGGTGACGCCGCTGGTCAGCGCCTCCTCGATCTGTTGCGGGCAAATGAAATGCACGTGGGAATCGATGCCGCCGGCGGTGAGGATCATGCCTTCACCGGCGATCACTTCGGTGCTGGCGCCGATGGTCATGGTCACGCCCGGCTGGATGTCCGGGTTGCCGGCCTTGCCGATGGCGTGGATACGACCGTTCTTCAGGCCGACATCGGCTTTGACGATGCCCCAGTGATCAATGATCAGCGCGTTGGTGATCAGGGTGTCCACCACTTCATGGGCGAGCAACTGACTCTGGCCCTGGCCGTCGCGGATCACTTTGCCGCCGCCGAATTTGACTTCTTCGCCGTAGACGGTGAAGTCCTTTTCGACTTCGACGAACAGCTCGGTGTCGGCCAGGCGGACCTTGTCACCGACGGTGGGGCCGTACATGTCGGCGTAGGCTTGGCGGCTGATTTTCATGTGTGTGCCCTGAAATATTTGTGTTGAATGTGAAATCGCTATCGGGGGCAAGCCCCCTCCCACCTTTGATGTGTGAACACATTCAAATGTGGGAGGGGCGGTGCGACGATTCGACTTGCCCCCGATGAGGCCCTAAAGATCGCCCATGACCCGCCCGGCAAACCCGAATACCCGCCGTCCGCCGCTCAAATCGACCAACTCGATCTCACGGCTTTGCCCCGGCTCAAACCGTACCGCCGTGCCCGCCGGAATATTCAGGCGCATGCCGCGGCTTGCCGCACGGTCAAACGTCAGCGCGTCATTGGTTTCGAAAAAGTGATAGTGCGAGCCCACCTGGATCGGCCGGTCGCCGCTGTTGGCCACGCTGAGCGTGATGGTGCGACGGCCGACGTTGAGTTCGATCTCGCCGGGCTGGATCTGATATTCGCCAGGAATCATGCAGGTTGCCCCAGGGTCTTGAAGTAGATGGCGGTCGGGCTGTAGCGCCCGTCCGGGCTTTGGCAGTAATCGGGCAGTTCGCCTATCTTGGTGTAGCGCAGCGCCTGGTAGAACGCTTCGGCCCCGGAGCCGGCTTCGGTGTCCAGGTACAGCAGGCCGCGCTTGTGCTGGCGCGCGGCAAGTTCCAGGGTGTGCATCAGTTGTTGGCCGAGGCCGTGGCGGCGCGCACTGCTGTGCACCAGCAGCTTTTGCACCTCGGCGCGGTTCAGGCCATTGGCTTTCTGGCACAGCGCCAATTGCACGCTGGCCTGCACCTGTTCGTCGCGCACCACCACCCACAGCAGCAGGCTGGCGTCTTCGATGCTCGACTGAACGCCGCGCAGATACTCGCGGGCCTGGGCTTCATCGAAGTCGGCCATAAAACCCACCGATGCACCGTGCTTGACCGCGTCCAGCAACAGCTCAATCAGGCCCTCGCGGTAATGGGCAAAACTCTCTGCATTGACTCGACGCAGTTGCGCAGCGCTCATCGATCACTCCTTGGGCGGTTCGGCGCCCGGGTTCAAGGCCAGTTGCATAAAGGTCAGGTCGAGCCAGCGACCAAATTTGATACCCACCTGCGGCATTTGCCCGGTGGTGATAAACCCCAGGCGCTCATGCAGGCGGATCGAAGCCTGGTTGCCGCTTTCGATGGCGGCGACCATCACGTACTTGCCGCCTATGCGCGCGCGTTCGATCAAGGCGGCCATCAACTGCGGGCCAAGGCCTTTGCCACGCTGGTCGTTACGCACATACACCGAGTGCTCGACGCTGTAGCGAAAGCCTTCGAAAGGGCGCCAGTCGCCAAACGAGGCGTAGCCGGTGACTTCATCGTGCTCGACCGATACCAGGATCGGATACGCCTGGGCCTGACGCGTGTTAAACCATGCCAAGCGGTTGGCCAGGTCTACCGGTTGTTCGTTCCAGATCGCCGTGGTGTTGCGTACCGCATCGTTGTAGATGTCGCGGATGGCTGGCAGGTCGCTTTCACTTGCATCACGAATCATGACCGGGCCTCAGGCGATGGGTTGGTGGACGGTGACCAGTTTGGTGCCGTCCGGGAAGGTCGCTTCCACCTGGATATCCGGGATCATTTCCGGGATGCCTTCCATCACCTGTTCACGGCTGAGCAGGGTGGTGCCGTAGTGCATCAAGTCGGCAACGGTGCGGCCATCGCGGGCGCCTTCCATCAAGGCGGCGGAGATATAGGCGATGGTTTCCGGGTAGTTGAGCTTCACCCCGCGCGCCAGGCGGCGCTCGGCCACTAAGCCTGCGGTGAAGATCAGCAGTTTGTCTTTTTCCCGTGGGGTCAGGTCCATGGTTCAAGGTCCTTCAAACATCATTCATAAAAACACCGTAGATCCCCTGTGGGAGGGGGCTTGCCCCGATGGGGAATGTCAGGCAATACATCTGTCACTGACCCACCGCTATCGGGAGCAAGCCCCCTCCCACATGCTGATCTTCATGTGCTCCAGATTCGTGGTGCGACCGCCTCTCGCCCAAACAGAGCGGGACGTAACAGTTTCCATAAATCAATCAACCATCCCCGCGCCAGCAGCGCTTCACTGGCCAGGCAGCGGGCGACCAGCAAGCCGGGTAATTGGGTCAGGTCGCCGCGTACTGCATTCGGCAGCGCGCGACATTGCTCAAGCAATTCAGGGGTGATTTCGCCAGTCACCAACAGGGTGGCAAATACCGGCTGCCCGTCCAGGCCGATGGGCGAGTCGAGCAACCCATCGGCGCCGACAATGCGCTGGCGTTCATGCCAGAGCAACTGGCCGTCGCGGCGGATATCCAGGTGCGATTGAAAGTGCCCCAAGTCGAAGCGCTCGCCACTGGCCGGACGGCCCAGGGCGATCACGTCCCAGTAGAACAATCGGGCATCGCCTTGTAGGTCGATGCGCGTGGTGAGTTCGGCCTGGGCGGCGCTGAATACGATGGTTTCCTGGGGCAGCCATTCCAGGGTGGCGCCGGCTTCGACAGTCAGTTCGAGTTGCTGGAAGGCCGGGCCACTGGCGCGGTACCACTTGGCCGCGCCAGGGCTGGTCAATTGGGCCCAGGCGCCCTCGGCGACGTGGGCGCTGATGTCCAGGCGATCCCCACCGGCAATCCCGCCGGGCGGGTGCACGATGATGTGCTGGCACACCTCCGGGCCTTCGGCATACAGGTGCTTTTGCACCCGCAGCGGGCCGAGGTGGCGGCGCATCACCGGGCGCGTGGTGTCGCCGAAACGCGCATAGCCGAGTTCGAGCTCGGCGTGCCAGCTGGGGGTGAACAGGGCAGGGGTAACGGGCAGGTTCATGTCTTTATGCTTATCGTTAGGACGCTACAGATTAGATGGTTACGAGACCGCGTACACCCTCGCTTTCCATATTTTCTCCACGGCCCTGCTGCACGATTTCGCCCCGTGACATCACTAGGTACTGGTCGGCCAGTTCAGCGGCGAAGTCGTAGAACTGTTCCACCAACAGAATCGCCATATCGCCCTGCGCTGCGAGCTTTTTGATCACGGCGCCGATCTCTTTGATCACCGACGGTTGGATGCCTTCGGTGGGCTCATCGAGAATCAACAGGCGCGGGCGGCTGGCGAGGGCTCTCCCGATAGCAAGCTGTTGCTGCTGGCCGCCGGATAAGTCACCGCCGCGCCGATGCTTCATTTGCAGTAATACCGGGAACAGTTCGTAGATAAACGCCGGCACTTCCTTGGCCTCGGAACCCGGGAAGCGCGACAGGCCCATCAACAAGTTTTCTTCCACCGTCAGCCGACCGAAAATCTCCCGGCCTTGAGGCACGTAGGCGATACCGGCGTGCACGCGCTGGTGCGGTTTGAGACCGGTGATGGCCTTGCCTTCCCAGTTCACCGCACCCTCTTTGGCGGGCAGCAACCCCATCAAACACTTGAGTAGGGTGGTCTTGCCCACGCCATTACGGCCGAGCAGGCAGGTGACTTCGCCGATCTTCACGTCAAACGAGAGCCCGCGCAGGATGTGGCTACCGCCGTAATACTGGTGCAGCTTGTCGACTTGCAGCATGTTCAAACCCTCCTCAAATCGTGCCGGTGGCTGGCTTTTATGGTGAATCGACTTTTGTGGTGAACCGACTTTTGTGGTGAGCGGGCTTTTGTGGTGAGCGGGCTTGCCCCGCGCTGGGCCGCGAAGCGGCCCCTTTCCCATTCACCGCGTTCTATCAGGTAAAACTCATTGCCTGGTTCTGGGGCCGCTTCGCGACCCAGCGCGGGGCAAGCCCGCTCACCACATAGTCCTGCTCACCACATAGTCCTGCTCAGCACATAGTCCTGCTAACCACAAAGTCCTACTCAGCACATAGTCAGTCCTGCTCACCACAAAGTCCTGCGCAACACACATTTTCGCATCCGCCTGAAGCTGTTCAGCGACCGAGATAAACCTCGATCACCCGCTCATTTTCCTGCACCTGTTCCAGCGACCCTTCGGCCAGCACGCTGCCTTGGTGCAACACCGTCACATGGTCGGCAATCGAGCCGACAAAGCCCATGTCGTGCTCCACCACCATCAACGAATGCTTGCCCGCCAGGCGCTTGAACAGTTCGGCAGTGAATTCGGTTTCGGCGTCGGTCATGCCCGCCACCGGTTCGTCCAGCAGCAACAGTTGCGGGTCTTGCATCAGCAGCATGCCGATTTCCAGGAACTGCTTCTGGCCGTGGGACAGCAACCCGGCGGGGCGATGCACCGAGGCAGTGAGGCGGATGGTATCGAGCACTTCATCAATCCGGTCTTTCTGCTCGCCACTCAAGCGTGCACGCAAGCTGGCCCACACCGACTTGTCGGTCTTCTGCGCCAGCTCCAGGTTTTCGAACACGCTCAAGGCTTCGAACACCGTTGGCTTCTGGAACTTGCGGCCGATACCGGCCTGGGCGATTTGCACTTCGCTCATGCTGGTCAGGTCCAGGGTTTCGCCGAACCAGGCATTGCCGTGGCTGGGCCGGGTCTTGCCGGTAATCACGTCCATCATCGTGGTCTTGCCCGCGCCGTTGGGGCCGATGATGCAGCGCAGTTCACCTACGCCGATGTAGAGATTCAAGTCGTTGAGTGCCTTGAAACCGTCGAAGCTGACGCTGATGTCTTCCAGGGTCAGGATGGTGCCGTGGCGGGTGTTGAGGCCCTTGCCCGCGGCCTGGCCGATGCCGATGGCATCGCGGCCGCTGCCCGCGTCAAAAATAGGTTCGAGCATGACGTTCCTCATTTCTTCAGCAAGCCGATAACGCCCTTGGGCAGGTACAGGGTGACGATGATGAACAGCGCCCCGAGGAAGAACAGCCAGTATTCCGGAAAGGCCACGGTGAACCAGCTCTTCATGCCATTGACCACACCGGCGCCGAGCAGCGGGCCGATCAAGGTGCCGCGCCCGCCCAAGGCCACCCACACGGCGGCTTCGATGGAGTTGGTCGGCGACATTTCACTCGGGTTGATGATGCCCACTTGTGGCACGTACAAGGCGCCGGCCAAACCGCACAGCACCGCACTCAACACCCACACAAACAGCTTGAAACCACGCGGGTCGTAGCCACAGAACATCAGGCGGTTCTCCGCGTCGCGCAGGGCGGTCAGCACCCGGCCGAACTTGCTCTGGGCCAGGCGCCAGCCGATGTACAGGCTGGCGACCAACAGCAGCACCGTGGCCAGGAACAACGCTGCCCGTGTGCCCGGCTCGGTAATGCCAAAACCCAAGATGCTGCGAAAGTTGGTAAAGCCGTTATTGCCGCCGAACCCGGTTTCGTTGCGAAAGAACAACAGCATCCCGGCGAAGGTCAGGGCCTGGGTCATGATCGAGAAATACACGCCCTTGATCCGCGAACGGAAGGCGAAGAAACCGAACACCAAAGCGAGCACACCTGGCGCCAATACCACCAGGCACAGCGCCCAGAGGAAGTGATCGGTGCCAGCCCAATACCAGGGCAATTCGGTCCACGACAGGAAGGTCATGAACGCCGGCAGTTCATCGCCGGACGCCTGGCGCATCAGGTACATGCCCATTGCATAACCGCCGAGGGCGAAGAACAAACCGTGACCGAGGGACAGCATCCCGGCGTAACCCCACACCAGATCCAGGGCCAGGGCGACGATGGCGTAGCAGAGGATCTTGCCCACCAGCGTCAGGGTGTACGCCGAGACATGCAGCGGGTTTTCCGGCGAGAGCAGCGAGCACAGCGGCAAGGCCAGCAGCAGGATCAGGATGATCACACCGGTGGCAATCGTCGCCTTGGGGCCGGCCTTTTGCGCGGCCGTAAGCATCAATGGCTGGTTCATCAGTCGATCACCCGTCCTTTCAGTGCGAAGAGTCCTTGCGGGCGTTTCTGGATAAACAGAATGATCAGCGCGAGGATCAGGATCTTGCCGAGCACGGCGCCGATCTGCGGTTCCAGAATCTTGTTGGCGATACCCAGGCCGAAGGCCGCCGTGACGCTACCGGCCAACTGGCCGACACCGCCCAATACCACCACCAGGAACGAGTCGATGATGTAGCTCTGGCCCAAGTCCGGGCCAACGTTGCCGATCTGGCTCAGCGCGACGCCGCCTAACCCGGCGATGCCCGAGCCCAGGCCAAAGGCGAGCATGTCCACGCGCCCGGTGGGCACGCCGCAGCAGGCGGCCATGTTGCGGTTCTGGGTGACGGCGCGCACGTTGAGGCCCAGGCGCGTCTTGTTGAGCAGCAGCCAAGTGAGGACGACGACAAACAGTGCGAAGGCGATGATCACGATGCGGTTGTACGGCAGCACTAGGTTGGGCAGCACTTGGATACCGCCGGACAACCATTCAGGGTTGGCCACTTCGACGTTCTGCGCGCCGAACACCAGGCGCACGGCCTGGATCAGCATCAGGCTGATGCCCCAGGTGGCGAGCAGGGTTTCCAGAGGGCGACCATACAAGTGACGAATCACCGTGCGCTCGAGGGCCATGCCGATCGCGGCGGTGACGAAAAACGCCACCGGCAGCGCGATCAGCGGGTAGAACTCGATGGCCGCAGGCACGTAGCGCTGCATCAGCAGTTGCACCACATAGGTGGAATAGGCGCCGAGCATCAGCATCTCGCCGTGGGCCATGTTGATCACGCCGAGGAGGCCGAAGGTGATCGCCAGCCCCAGGGCCGCGAGCAGCAGGATCGAGCCCAGGGACATGCCGCTGAAGGCCTGGCCGAGGATTTCGCCAAACATCAATTTGCGTTTGACCTGGGCCAGGCTGGTTTCGGCGGCGGTGTGCACGGCGGCATTGGTTTCGACGCCAGGTGCGAGCAGGGCTTCAAGGCGCGTGCGGGCCAGCGGGTCGCCGGTGCTGCCGAGCAAGCGCACGGCAGCCAGGCGCACGGCCGGGTCGGTGTCGACCAGTTGCAGGTTGGCCAGGGCCAGGCTCAGGGCGGTGTGCACGCCTTCGTCGGTTTCGGCGGCGACTTGCTGGTCGAGGAATTTGAGCTGCGCAGGTTGCGCGGTTTTTTGCAGCGTTTGCGCAGCCGCCAAGCGCACCTTGGGGTCGGCGGCGAGCAGTTGCTGGCTGGCTTGCACGTTATCGATCAAGCCGCGCAGGCGGTTGTTCAGGCGCACGGTTTTGGTTTCGCCATTGACCGTAAGCTGACCTTGTTGCAGGGCGTCCACCAACTCGATGCGCGCCGGGTCAGGCTTTGCAGCCCAGTCCTGGAGGAGCTTGGCTTGTTGCGTCGGGTTGGCGGCCTGGAAGTCTTCGGCGTCGCTGGCGTGTGCGGCCAGGGGCAGCAACAGCAGCAGCGTCAGGAGGTAGCGTGTGAGGGCAGTGGGCATAAACAAATGTCCTGATCATGCGTGGACAGTGTGTGAGGGGGCTTGCCCCCGATAGCAGAGTGTCAGGTGATACTTCCGTCACTGACTCACCGCCGTCGGGGGCAAGCCCCCTCCCACATTTGACTTGTAGTAGGGCTTTAGTTGCTCTTCACAGCGTGATCCGGTTTTTTGTCATTGCCAGGAATGTACGGGCTCCACGGCTGGGCGCGGATCGGCTCCTGGGTCTGCCACACCACCGAGAACTGCCCGTCCGCCTGGATCTCACCGATCATCACCGGCTTGTGCAGGTGGTGGTTGGTCTTGTCCATGGTCAGGGTAAAGCCGGACGGCGCGGCGAAGGTCTGGCCGGCCAGGGCTTCACGTACTTTGTCGACGTCGGTGGACTTGGCTTTCTCTGCTGCCTGGGCCCACATATGGATGCCCACATAGGTGGCTTCCATCGGGTCGTTGGTCACGGCTTTGTCCGCGCCCGGCAGGTTGTGTTTCTTGGCGTAGGCTTTCCAGTCTGCGACGAATTTCTGGTTGACCGGGTTCTCCACCGACTGGAAGTAGTTCCACGCGGCGAGGTTGCCCACCAACGGCTTGGTGTCGATGCCGCGCAGTTCTTCTTCGCCCACGGAGAACGCCACGACCGGTACGTCGGTGGCTTTCAGGCCCTGGTTGGCCAGTTCCTTGTAGAACGGCACGTTGGAGTCGCCATTCACGGTGGAGATCACAGCGGTCTTGCCGCCGCCGGAGAATTTTTTGATGTTGGCAACGATGGTCTGGTAGTCGGCGTGGCCGAACGGGGTGTAGACCTCTTCGATGTCTTTATCCGCTACGCCTTTGGAATGCAGGAACGAGCGCAGGATCTTGTTGGTGGTGCGCGGGTACACGTAGTCGGTGCCCAGCAGGAAGAAGCGCTTGGCGCTGCCGCCTTCTTCGCTCATCAGGTATTCCACCGCCGGGATCGCTTGCTGGTTCGGCGCCGCACCGGTGTAGAACACGTTGGGCGACATCTCTTCACCTTCGTATTGCACCGGGTAGAACAGCAGGCCATTGAGTTCTTCGAACACTGGCAACACCGATTTACGCGACACCGACGTCCAGCAACCGAACACCACCGCGACCTTGTCCTGGGTCAGCAACTGGCGGCCTTTTTCGGCGAACAGCGGCCAGTTCGAGGCTGGGTCCACGACCACCGGTTCAAGCATCTTGCCGTTCACCCCACCCTTTGCGTTGATCTCGTCGATGGTCATCAGCGCCATGTCCTTGAGGGACGTTTCCGAGATGGCCATGGTCCCGGACAGCGAATGCAGGATGCCGACCTTAATGGTCTCGGCGGCCTGGATAGTCCAGGTCATGCCCATGGCGGCAATGGATGCCGACAGGGTGAAAGCCTTGATCAAGCTGCGACGCTTCATGGTGCGGTCTCCATAGGTCAATGTTGTTATGTGGGAGCAATTGCAAGGGCTGTGCCTATCAGTGCTGTCGCGATGCATTCACGCGTGCTTGACGTTTTGCCCAGGATTTCGCGCACCAGATCGGGGCTTTGAGCCGGATGATGTGCGCGCTGGCGCACGCTAACGGTGCGGGCTAACTACTTACCGCTCGACGCCTTCACAGAGATACAAGAATGGCCGCCAACACTCAGTCAAAAGGAATGTGTATGGCTATTCGATTATCACGCCAGGAACGCGCTGCCGGTGCCGGGAGGGGAGCGTCGCGCTTGCCGCCGTTAAGCCCGGCGTTTGTGCATGAGGCCGACGCCGCCTACTGGGCCCATCGGAAAATCGGCGACCGCCGCGACCGCGAGTACGGCGGCGTCATCCTGAAAAACCCCGCCGGTAAATACTTCGCCACCGATCCGGTGCCAGGGGATGGCATGCAGTTCGATCTGCTCAACGTTCTGGGCATCAGCGCCCAAGGTTATTACCAGCAACCCAGGGGCTACACCTGCGTCGCCAGTTACCATTCGCACCCGGCCCAGCACGCGTTGATCCGCGAGCGCAATCCGTCGTTTGACGAGCGAATGGCCAAGGCGTTTCTCGGTTTTTTTTCAGGTTCGGACTTCAGCCACGATGTGGATGATCGCGAATTCTTTCCGGCGGCGTATCTATCGGGGCCGGACGGCTCACTGATTCGCTACGCGCCCAGCGGTTCGTCCCCGGAGCGCAGCTTCGCACTGTGGCTGCGGGCGGGAAAACCGGCCGGCAGTCGGGTGGGGGTGTATGGGCCCTTCAATGAGTTTGTGAAAAAGGTCTCCACGCTGGGCGAGCTGAGCCTGATTGTGCCTACTGCACTGTGGGGCGGTTCTTTCGGTAAGGTGCCGGCGAACTGGGTGGTGTTCGAACCCTTCAGTTCCTCCACGTTGACCGAGTTGCCCTTGTTTACCGCCGTCTTCGATCAAGCTACCAAGGCCATTCGCTCGGCCCTCGCCGGCGGTGGTGCTGGCGGCGTGTTGCTCAAGGCTCGCGACAAGGAGGCCTATATCGCCACTGTCGGCAGGACCCTCGACCCTCACCAGCCTTTCTTGCGGCAACTGTTCCCCAATCGCGAGGGCAAGTTCGCATTGCCCGCCGATTATGGGGTTGCGGGTTTCTACCTGGGGCCAACGCCACCGGCGACCGTGCTCCCCGTCCAGGAGCCAGAGCTCTACCAGGCATTCTTCGCGCCACGGGCGCTGGCGCTCGGCATCTACCAGGCGCACACGCTGGAGACGGTGGATCAGGCCTTGGGTGTGTCGATTTATTACCGTACCCAGGGGCGAGCGTTGCTCAAATACCGCTGCTCCCTGAACAGTGCCGAAGCGGCACTTTTCAAGGTTGAGGCGGATGGCTCTGTCGTGGATGACGGTTTGGACGTCGCGCTGTTGAGCGGCCAGATGAGCCCGCGCGACTTTGTACGGCGGGTGGCGAGCACCGGGCAACTGAGCGTGGAGCAGACCAGCGCATTGTGGAGTGTGGCCGGTGTCGTCGATGAGAACTGGGTGCCGGATAAGACCGTTACACAGCCCACATCTACCACCACGCCGGGCTCCGGCGGCACATCGGTGACGCTGCCCGCGTTGAGCCCGGCCTTTATTCATGCCGATGACGCAGCGTTGTGGGCGCACCGGCGTATTGGTGCACGGCGTGATCGTGAGTACGGCGGTGTGATTCTGCGCAACCTGCAAGGGTATTTTTTTGCCACAGAGCCGGTCAGTGGTCAGGGGCTTGAGTTTGACATCCGCGACGTCCTCGGCACCCGCGAGGATGGCAGTTTCTTGCCGATTGCCGGTTACCGCCGCGCCGGGCTTTATCATTCCCATCCGGCGGATTACGAACAGGTTGCCAGTGCCAACCCGAAGATGTCCGAGCATCAGGTGAAGGTCTATCTGAATTTCTTTTCTCCATGGGATGCCGCTGGGGATATCACCTATCAGCACAACTTTGCATTGTCTTACTTGTCGGGTCCCGATGATTCTCTGGTGCGCTATCGCCCCAGTGGGTCGTTCGCTGAGGCGCAATACGCCAATTGGATTTTGGGCAAGGTCAGCGAGGCAGCGTGGGGGACGGATGGCTCGATAGAGGGTCACGTTAAAAAAATGCTCGCGGTGGGTGAGTTGAGCTTTGTCACCAGCAACCCGTTGTGGGGCGGCTCTCGGGGGGGGGTTCCGCAGAACTGGCAGCCCTATCAGGCGTTCGCTGCGCCAGCGCCGGGGTTGTTGCCGCTGTTGTCCCACGTCTGCGCCACGGTCAGCGATGCCATTCAAGCGGGCGTGGCGCTCGGCACCGGCTCCAGGACGTCCTGGCGCCTTGGGCTGGTCCTCAAGCGCGATGGCAAGGATGAATTCGTCGCGACCCAGGCCCACCTCCTCGACGAGCCACGCTTTTATGTGAGCCACCTGTTATCGACGGATGCGGACGGCAATTACCTGCTGCCGGACGAGCATCACATTGTTGGTTTTTACTGCGACCCTCCTGCCGAACACGGCCGCGTGGCGGTGAACCAACCCTGGTTGTACCGCAGCTTTTTTCCGCCGTTGGGCTTGGGGAGCGCGGCACAGCAGGCTGGTCTTATCGCTAACCTGCAGGTGCCGGATCAGCCGCTTGGGCTCTATCAGCAAACCGCAGATGGTGCGCTGTTGCGCTACCGATTTAACTTCTCGCCTGCAGAAGTCGAACGCTTCGGCAGCAGCCCTGAGGCCGATAACGCGCTGCTCACAGGCAGCCTCACACCCCAGGACTATGTCCGGCAGGTCGCGGCCGTCGGTGAGCTGACCGTGCTCGCCACCAACAGCATGTGGGACCGCGCGGGTGTGGTCACCGCAGCGTGGCGACCGTTTGCCGGTGTCCCGGAGGTGAAGGTGGGGCCGGCCTTCATTCAGCCCGATGACGCTGCGCGCTGGGCACACAACCAGATCGGCACACGGCGTGACAAAGAGTATGGCGGGCTCATTCTCAAACGCGGCAACCGCTACTTCGCCACGCATCCGGCCAGCGGTGAGCAGGTGCTGTTCGATTTCAGCACGATCCTGGCAGTGGACGATGAGGGCAACTTTATCGCGCCCCATCCTTACGAGTGCCATGCGCTCTACCATTCCCATCCCGCCGACGAAGGCTCGATAAGACAATTCAACCCCGGTTTCACCGCGGATCAGGTTGAGCTGTTCAACAGTTTTTATTCCAACGCCGACCAGGTGTTTGTCATCACCCATCGTAACTTTGCGCGCGTGCATTACCTGTCTGGGACGGTCAACTCGCTGCTCAAATATGTGAGCAGCGGCTCGGCCGAGGAGACAAGCCTCAAGGCTCAACTGACAGGCACTGAGCCGGTCGTGCCATTCTCCGCGTTCGAAGGCGCTGTGTGGCGGTTGGCGAAAGCCGGCGAGTTACACGTGCTGGTACCCTCGCCCGTGTGGGGCGGTGTACGCGGCAAGGTGCCTCAGGACTGGACCTTGCGCAGTCCAGTCAGCAGCGACGGGGTTGCGCAGGCACAACCGTTCTTCACCCCGATCGTCAGTACCGCGCAAGCGGCGGTGTTGGTGGCCTTGAGCTTTTCGGCGGGTTTGCCCCGGACCGGCTATCAGGGGGTTGTCCTCAAGCACCTGACGGCTTCGACCTATGTCGCCACCGAACCCACGGCCCTGGGCGCTGCGTTGACCGGGCTGTTCCCGGTACGCAACAACGGCCAGCCCCGGCTGCCCTCCAATCATCGCGTGGTGGGCTTCTATTATTCCCCGGCGCCTTTGGCCGACACGCCGTTACCCGCCACGGAACCTTGGCTGTACAAGCGTTTCGTCAGCCCTCAACTGCTGGTCACGGCGATGAATCAGGCGGCCGCCACCCAGAGCCTGCAGATTGCCGAGATGGGCTTGAAGCTGTTTTTGCACACCGACGACGGGGCGCTGTTGCAATGGCAAGCGCCCGAAGCCAAGGCGGCCACTGAACTGTTCAATGTGGCCATTGACGGCACGGTGACGGATAACGGTAACCAGGCAGCGTTGATGGACGGTTCGTTGTCTCCCCGGGCGTTTGTGCGTCGCGTTATTCGTGCGGGCGAGCTGACGGTACGCCAGACAGGCCAGCTTTGGACCGAGCGAGGGGTGGTGTATGACAGTGAAGTCCTGCCATTGGGTACGGCCAAGCGTGATAGCGTCGATGCAACCTTCCTGAGTGCCGACGATGCCGCGCGGCACGCCCACGAGCGCATCGGCATACGGCGTGATGCGGGGTATGGCGGCTACATCCTGCGGCGTCCTGACCAGCGCTTCACGTTCACCGAACCGGTACGTTTCCAGGGCAATGGCTTTGCCGCAGACTTGCTGCTGTCATCGTCCGACAATGGGTTAGTCGTACCGCCCGCCGAGCATGTCATTTGTGGGCGCTACAGTTCCCATCCACCGCTGTCCCAAGCTGACTTGGAACGTTGGCGCCGTCTGGGTTGGACACTGACCGATCTTGAGATCACCGTCACGATGTTCGCCGATCAGGAAATCCGTTCGGTGATCCAGTCCGGGCTTCCGGCGTACTTGAGCGGAACGCCCAACAACCTGATCTGTTACATCCCCAGCGGCTCACAAAAGGAAGCGTTGGTACTGGCCAATACCCGTCAAACGCCGGGGGTTGATAGCTACCGTCTTCGCCTGGAACGCGGTGCGCTCAAACCGCAAGATATCGTGATCCGCCTGGCGGACGCAGGCGAACTGCGGGTGCTCAGCCATACACGGTTGTGGGGGCCGCGCCTGCGAGTCTATGACGACTGGACGCCAAATTTCGAATACGCTCAGGTAGCCCCGCAAACGCCGTCGTTGAGCGCCATTTTCACCACCCTGGACGCTGCGGCGATCAATGCCCATAAGCGTGGCCATGGGCGCAGCCTGGAGGCTCAGGGGTATACGGCTTACTTGCTCAAGCACCCGCAAAAAAATGAATACGTGGTCAGCGAGCTGGCTCCGCAGGCGTCTGAGGGGCGGTTAAGTAACGCATCGCTCGGCGCGCCTTATCTTGAAGGAGGGGATTTCGCTCATGGTTTCGTGGTGGCCGGGATGCTCTATTCCCAGCAATGGTTGCCCAGCGGCGTGAGTTCTTCTGAAGCCTGGTTGACCCGCTTTTTCGCGACTCCGCAATTGCTGCAACGGGCCGAGAAAGATGCCCGTCATTTGCTGGGCGCGGATACCGGCGACGTGTTACCGGTTTATCTGTCGACGCTTGAGGGCGCGCTATTGCGCTATCAGCCGGCCAAGACCTCGCTGTTCAGTGGCGGCGAGAATGGCGGCGAAGTCAGCGTGCAGGGGATGAGCCTGCGCAGCGGCACTCTGGATATTCGCCGCTATGTGACGTTGATGGCGCAAACCGGTGATTTGACGGTGCTGTACTCCAGTCAATGCTGGGACCGCCGGGGCGCGGTGAGCAAGGAATCTTCGCGCTGGCGACCCTACGCCCACTTTATTCGCCGCCGTCTGGGGCCAGTGTTCAACGAGCAGGATGACGCGGCGCGGTATGCCCATTCTCGCATTCAGGCTGTCAATGGAAGGCGGCTGTTCGGCGGCCTGATTCTCAAGCGTCCTGACGGTCTGTTCGTTGCCACTGAACCGGTCAGCGTGCCCCGCGAAGACTTCGAGCACACCTGGATTTTCCCTGATGAGATGGTAGCGGTTGGCGGCTTTCCCGCGGCCCATACCCTGGTGGCGCGCTACCGTTCAAGCCCTGGGCGCGAACTGCCGTTTACCCTGGATGCCACGCAACGTGACATCTACCGCAATATGCTCTCGACCCGGGTGATCAGTGCTGTGCTGACCACTGCCCATGCCACCCTGAGCCGTGAGTACCTGTTCGGCGCCGACGGCAGCATCATCAGTTACAGCCGCAGCAACTCGTTGCTGGAAGCGGCGTTGAAAGACGATTTGGCGCCCCTGAATCTGGTGCGGGAGGACCGCCTGGAGAACACGCTTGAGCAACAGATCCGCGCAGGAGAGCTCACGCCAGAAGCGTTTGTCCAGCGCTTGAGCAAGGCGGGGCGCTTGCGCGTTGTGGAAGGCAGCGAGGTCTGGGGGCCGCCGCGTTTACTTCAGGGGTTTGTTCCCAAAGCGTTTCGCTTGCCTGGGGCTCAGATCGAAAACGCCCTGGCGGATCCTGCCTTCAGTCCGGTATTTGCCCAAGAGCGGGCGGCTGTGCGTTATGCCCATGAACGCTGTCAGTACGGGCCCGCGTTGCAGTTCGGCTACGTGTTCAAGGACGCGCGCAAAGAGCAGTACATGGTGACGATGCCGCTGGTGCGTAGCAGTTATTGGAAGTTCGAGCAGGTGTTTCCAAGCGGCCTGCTGCCCCAGGGTTATGTCCTGGAAGGTATCTATCTATGTGCGGCCCTTGAAACACTGACACCGGGGCACGACCCCCATGGGCAAATGATTCATTCGCCCATGGTCATCGACAATGGCATTCGCTTCGCCCGCCATGGTGTGAAGGGCAAGCAGCTATCGCTGTACCTGTCCTGCCCGGAGGGGGCGTTGCTCAGGTATCAATACCTGCAAACGGACGAGGCGCTGGACGATCGCAGCCATTTCCCGAGGCTTCGCCAGCAACTGCACGAGGGCAAGATCACGCTGCTTGACTATGTGCATGAGCTGGCTGGACTCGGCAACCTTGATGTCCTGGTCGAGGGATCGGTCTGGGCGGGTACGCGACGAATCACGTCCGGCTGGCAGCCGGGAACGGGAGAAGGATTCTTCGATTACCCGATGGGTTGCGGTCCGTTGTTTTCCCACCCAGACGATGCCGCCCGCTACGTTCAACGTCGGCTGTCGGCAATCCAGGGCCATAACTATGTCGCCGCGGTCCTGGCCAACCCGAACGACTCATCGTTCATCACCACCTTGCCGCTGTGGCCGGGGCTGGATGCGACGCGCCTGTTCCGCCTGTTTTACACCGGGCCTTCGGGGCCTGTGCAGCCAATGTCGCCGCCAGCGAGCGGGCCGGTACCTTACCCGGATTTTCCGGACTTGTACCGGGTGGTGGGTGCGCAGTTGGCCTACCGGGACACGGCGCCCGTCGAGAGTGCGGGGTCCGAGGATGATTCGCTGAACAGCAACTTTATCGAACCGACATTCCTGGCTTATTGCATCCGCATTCTCAAGGCTCAGTCACGCTCTACGACGAACTTTTACCTGATGACTCGGGGGGGCGCGCTGTTGAAATACGTGTTGGGGCTTTCATCCCCGGAAAATGAGCTGATGACGTCTGCGGCCAGTCTCACGTCTGTTGAGTTTTTCAGGCGATTGGCTGGAGTCGGTCAACTGTCGGTACTCGATCGGGATGGCTACTGGCATAACGAGGGGCTGATTTCCGAGGTGCTAAAGGACCGTCGCAAAGAGGTGGGAAACGACGAACCCTTGGTCGACGAACCGCTTCAACTGCGTGACCGTGATGAGCTGTAACCCCGTGCTCAGCGCGTGTGCATCAGGCCGCTGGCAAGGTACTGGGTGATCGGTCGTTTGATCCGCTTGGAGGGTTGCTCGCCGCGATGAGCGGCGAGCAACGATGATGCAGAACGTGTGATGAGCTAGCGCTTATCCGCTGCGGGACGAGAGTCGCGCAAGGCTAAAGAAGGCCTCTGTCTTGGGTCCTCGCCGGGTTCATGCAGAACCTGGGGCGGACTCACGCGGGCCAAAAAAACGCGACAGCACCAGACGATCCAAGGCCCATACGACGATCAGCGAAGCGCCCACCAGCGGGAAAATGATCGCCAGGCCCAGCATGATCACCATCGCGGTTTTCCACTTCGGCAGGTCGTGGCGCAACGGCGGCACCCCCAGGCCGCCCTGGGGCCTGCGCTTCCACCAGATCACCACGCCACTGACGGCGCTCAGCAAAATCATCAGGCAGATCACCAGCACGATCAGTTGGTTGACCCAGCCGAACATCTTGCCTTCGTGCAGCATCACGCCGGTCTCGGTGGTCCGCGCTACCCAGTTGTAGTGCTCCCAGCGCACATCGGCGAGGACTTTGCCGGTGTATTGGTCCACATGCAGAGTGGCGTCGTTGCGCGGGTCGTTGGCGAACACCGCGACGGTGAACACGCCGGTGGCGGTGGTGGGGAAGGTGATGCTGTAGCCTGGCTCGACCTTGCGTGCGGAGGCCAAATCCACCACCTGTTGCAGGCGGATGGTCGGCGCGGCCGGGCCTGCGTGCATGGCGCCGTGGTTCATGTGTTCGGCGTGGTCGCCGGACATGGGCATCGGCGTATTTTCCATGGCCCAGGGCACGGTCTGTTGGGCCGCAGTGTTGAGCACTCGCGCCTGCTGGTCGGACTGCGGCACGTTGTTCCACATCGCCGCTGGGAAGGTATTCCACAGCCCCGCGTACTGCTTGCCCCAGAAGCCTGTCCACGTCATGCCGCTGAGCAGCATCACCAGCAAAAAAGCCGCGCCCCAGAACCCGGCGACCGCGTGCAGGTCGCGCCAGAACACCCGGCCGCGACTGCCCAGGCGTGGCCACAGCACCCCCGCTGAAGACTTGCCACGCGGCCACCACAAATACACACCGGACACGACCAACATCACGCCCCACCCGGCGGCGAGTTCTATGAGGCGGTCGCCGGTGGTACCGATCATCAGTTCACCGTGCAGTGCACGAGCGATGGCTTGCAGGTTGTAGGTTGCGTCCTGCTCACCGAGTACGGTGCCGCGATAAGGGTCGACGAACACCGTCACTTCGCGACCCTCGTTGTGCATCACAAACTGCGCGCTGCTGGTGGCGTCGGCCGGCGGCAGGTATTTGCTGATCGTGCCTTTGGGGTAAGCGCGTTGGGCGCGCATCAATTGTTCGTCGGCGCTCAAGGCGTGTTCGGCTGCGGGTACGGTCAGCAGGTTGCCGTACATCAGCGGGTCGAGTTGGGGTTTGAACAGGTAGATGATGCCGGTCACGGCCAGCAGCACCATGAAGGGGGTGACAAAGAGGCCAGCGTAGAAATGCCAGCGCCAGGCCAGGTTGTAGAAAGAGATTTTTTGAGTCTTCATCAGGTAGTGCTCCGCAAGGCTATAGATCTTAGGTGTGGGGCTGCCAGGCAACCCCGCTGTCGGTAAGGCCGACTCCTACTGCGGTGCTTTAGAAACTCATGTCGACTTTAGTCCAGAGGGTTCGCCCCGGCTCCTTGATGGCTTGCGGGTCGTTGGCCGGGTAGCCGAAGCCGGCATTGCCCGCGAGGTTCAAATGCTCGGCGTAGGACTTGCCGAACAGGTTGTCGACGCCGGTGCTGACCTTGACGTTTTTTGTGATGCGATAGGCGCCGTTCAGCGAGAACACGCCAAAGCCGCTGCTCTTGTCGTAGTCCTTGCCGACCACGTTGCCCTTGTTCTGATCGATACGGTTCTGCGCGGCGACCACTCGCCACAGCGCGCCCGCACTCCAGTCGTCTTCGCTGTAGGTCAGGCCCACGCGTGCATCCAGGGGCGGCATTTGTGGCAGGGCCTTGCCGTCGCTGCTGTTCTTGCCCCAGGCGTAGGCGAGGGTCGCGTCGGCTTTCCAATGACGGGTCAGCTTGTACGCCGCGCCCACTTCACCGCCCATGATGCGAGCATCGACGTTGCGGGCCTGGGAGGTGGTGCCCATCATGCCCGGCCGGTAGTCGAACAGGATGAAGTCACGCACTTGCCCGATGTAGCCAGAAGCCCAGGCTTCGAGGTCGTCTGCTTTGTATTGCGCGCCGAAGTCGAGTTGGGTGGTCTTCTCCGGTTTCACGCCGTCGAAGGCATTCACCGAACCGACCGCACCAGTGTTGGGAGAGAACAACTCCCAGTAATCCGGGAAGCGTTGCGAGTGGCCCAGGCCGGCGTAGAGGGTGGTGGGGCTGTCGGCCAGGTCGTGCTCGTAGCGCATAAAGCCCGAGGGCAGGGTATCGGCGCGGGTGTCGTCGGCGGTCGGGTTGGCGCGTGCACTCATCCCGGAGCCGGTGGTTTGCCGGAAGTCCTTGGCCGAGGCGCGGTCCAGACGTGCGCCGGTGATCAGTCGATCGCGGTCGGCGGCGTACCAGGTCAGTTCGCCGAACACGCCGTAGTTGTGGAAGTTGGCGTCCTTGACCTTGGGCAACTCTTTGTAGGTGTCGATGCCCATGCTGCTGCGTTGGCGGTGTTCATTGGTCTGCGCATCCAGGCCGCCGATCAACTGCAGATCGGCCCAGCGCCAAGTGGCCTTGATCCGCGCACCGAGGGTTCGACGGTCAACGTTGGAGGCCATCGGCCCGGCCATCATCCCGGTGCCCGACGGCGTGCGCAGGCTGTAGTTGTCCATCACATGGTCGGCGTAGTTGTAGTAGACCTGTGCCTCGACCTTATCCAGCACCTCACCGATATTGGACTTCTCGAAACGCAGCCCGAGGCTTTCGCGCAGGAACTGTGAACCGTCCATGCCGCGTCCGGCGTAGCGCGCCTCGCCGTCGCCACGGCCGGCGGTGAGTTCCAGCAGGGTGTCCGCGTCGGGGGTGAAACCCACGGCCACGTCGCCGTTCCACTTGTCGTAGCGCGAAGCAACGGTGTCGTGGTTGCCGTCTTTGTAATCGTCGGCATGGGCCTGGTTGCCGATCACCCGCACATAGCCCAGCGGCCCACCGGCAGCGGCATCGATGACCTTGTCGAAACGCCCATTGGAGCCTGCCAGCACACTCGCGTTGAGCCGTGTGCCCAGTTCGCCGAAGTGCTCGGGCTCGCGGTCGAACAAGATCGTACCGGCCGAGGCGCCTGGCCCCCAGAGTACGGTTTGCGGGCCTTTGATCACCGTGAGGGTGTCGTAGGTTTCCGGGGAAATATACGAAGTGGGTGCGTCCATGCGGCCTGGGCAGGCGCCGAGCATCATGCTGCCGTTGGTGAGGATATTCAGGCGCGAGCCGAACATGCCACGCAGCACCGGGTCGCCATTGGTGCCGCCATTGCGCACCAGGGCGAAGCCGGGGATGGTCTTGAGGTAGTCGCCACCATCGCTGGCGGGCACCGGTTGGCGCGGGTCTTTCGGGTTCGTGACTACGGTCAGGGGGGAGCTGGGCGCAATCGCGGTGATCACAGTGGGGCTCAGTTCATGTTCATGCTCTTCGGCATGGGCCTGAGTCGTCAGCAGGGCGCCGCATAAAACGGCGAGCACAGGGGTACATCCCAAACGGGTGTCAGCAGAAAACCTGGACATGACAAATTCCATCAATCAATCGTAAACAACACGGCCAGCAGCCTGCGGCTGTCTGTCTAAAGTCGGCCGGGGTGAAGTAACGGTGCTTAGGGTTTACGAGGCGATGGGCGGCGCACGGCTGCGGGCGCCGGGGAAGATGCTCTGCCGGGCATGACCCAGGCGCGTAGCGGGGGTGAGCGCATTGGCCGGCGGCGGGGTGTTGAGGGTGACGTAGGAGACGCTGCCGGGCAGGGCGGGGCAACTGAACAGCAGGTCGCAGTAACCGCACTTGGCCCAGAGCGCGTGATGTTCGTCGGGGGCTTTAGGGTGATGGGATTCGCCATGCTCGCCCGGCATGTCCATGGACATGCTCATTGGCATCGACATCGACATACCGGCGTGATGATCCATCGGCATCGCTTGGGAAATCAGCGGACCGATAAAGATCATCAGCATGGCAAACAGGCTGATCCAACTGCCGCGCTTCACGCGGTGGTGTGGAGAGAGCCTGGCGCGAGGGGCGCCCATCGAGTGTTGGCCTATTGAGCGTGCTTATGCTCGTGGCCGGCCATCGGCGGTACTTTCTGTACGGACACTTCCACCTCGACCTTGCCGGCTTTTTCAAAGGTCAGGATCAGGGGGAATTGCTTGCCATCGGCCAACAGGCTGCGGTCTTTGAGACCCAGCAGCATCACGTGATAGGCCATGGGCGCGAAGGTCAGGTCACCTTTGGCTGGCACGGTGACGCTCGGTACTTGTTGCATCTTCATCAAGTCACCCTGCATCACATGCTCATGCAACTCGGCCTTCTCGGCCACCGGCGTGGCGACGCCGACCAGGCGATCCGGCTCAGCACCGGTGTTGTGAATCACGAAATACGCAGCGACGGTGGGTGCATTGGGTGGCAATTCCTGGGACCAGGGATCGCTGACCAGCAAGTCGCCGGCTTTGTAGTCCTCGGCATTGGCGGCACTGAACACCGGCAGCAACAACGCGGCCAGGAGCAGGGAAGATTTGAGCATGGCAGTTCTCCAGAACGGTTCTAAACGCAGTTCACTTGCGAAGACAATCAGACCGTTGGAGACGCGCGGGGGTTGAGGCTCGGCCATTGCTGGCGCGGGGTGGGTTGCTGGGGCGAAGACGACGGCAGATTCTGGAACGCATCGAACCGCGTGACATACAACTGGGGCACATGCCCTGGCAAGGCCACCAACGGCGCCGAACCTGAGCAACACCAGCAATGCTGCATGGTGGAATGATCATCCTGCTGCGGCGCCGGAATCTCCAGCTTGCCCAGGGCGATGGTCTTGAGACTTGCACCATTGGAAGAACAGAAACTGCCCCAGAGCAATTGCTTGACCGGGTCATCCGCCTGCTGCATCGCACTGGCCATCGGCATGGCAAACGCATTGAACAGCACTGCAAGGCAGGCGATCCAGGCAATTGCAAAGCGTTGACGGGCCATGGCGGACAATCCGTAGGGTTAAACGATCAGGCGGGTATTTAGCCTGATCGGTGGGGATAAGTAAAAAGCGGTGGTGTGGTTTGGTGTCGCAGTGCTATCAGATCGCTGTGGCGTGAAGCTTGAGGCCCAAAGCCTTCATGACTTTCATGATAGTCGCGAACTCGGGATTGCCATTGCTGGAGAGGGCTTTGTACAAACTTTCTCTTCCGAGGCCGGCGTCGCGGGCTACCTGAGTCATGCCTTGGGCGCGGGCGATATCGTTGAGAGCGGTACGAATCAATAGACCATCACCAGCATCATCCTCAAAGCAGGTCTCTAAATATGCAGCCATCTCCAGAGGGGTTTTCAGATATTTTGCCGCATCGAAGCGGGTAAAGGACTCGCTCATAATTTATTCCTCGCTACCAAAATTTATTGCGATTTGCTTTGCACGTTTGATGTCTCTGCTCTGTGTTGATTTGTCACCGCCGATTAGTAACAGATAAACCACCTCGTCTCGGCGGGTGAAGTAAACGCGATACCCTGGGCCGTAATGGATCCGCATTTCAAACACGCTATCCCCCACTGACTCGCAGTCACCAAAATTTCCGGCTTCAGCCATTCGCACTCTCTTGATCACGCGAACTTTTACGAACGGGTCCCGAACTGCTTCCAACCATTTGACAAACTCAGTGGTTTCATTGAACTCAATTGTCACGGATCGTATTCCTCAGGATACAAAATGGCAAGCTGTGACACGTTGTCGAAACGGCGTGCCCCCTCGCGGGGAGTTAACCCAAAACCGCGAGGGTGGAGGTTAGGGCGGGGGCTTTTGGCTGAGCCAGCCAGCTGGTTCGGAAGTGTTTGTAGGGGGAATCGACTTTTTGGAGGGAGGCCAAATAGCTAGTCGTTTGGCTGGTTATTCGTACAAGCAGAAATTTCCGACAGGGATTTGAGGTTGTCCCTAGGACACTCGGTCTCTAGTCTTCGCGCACCGCTGCAAACGCAGCGGACGGGCGTCGCGGCCCGGATTTCTTCAGACGCAAAAGCGTCATTGTCTCCTTTCAGTTGGCGCTTTTTTATCGTCTACTGTGCGGCGCTATGGCGGCTGTGCGTGGGATACCTTCGGGTATGCCGGTGTTCTGGAGAATCGGTCCGCGAACCTGCGTACAGCTGCCACCCCCATCGCGTCGCGGCGATCAATGGCAGCTCCTTTTACTTCTCCGGAGCTTCACAAATGATCAAGCCCACCCCAAATCCCCCCGTCCGGCTCTTCACCGTGGCCGATGGCATCAGCACAGAAGACCTGTTGGTCAACCTCAGCGAAACACTCGCCTCGGCTAACGCGCTGAGTTGTGACTTGGCGTTTGATCTGGAAGGTCGAAAACGAGAGGAGTTGCTGGGCGTTGCGCAGTTGATTGAGCTGGCGCAGTTGTTGGCTGATCGTGTACACAGCGGCGTTGGGCAGGTGTCCGCCGCAAGCAGCTAACAATGCAGTTCAAAATGTGGGAGGGGGCTTGCTCCCGATTGCGGTGTGTCAGTCACTGATTTATTGGCTGATCTACTGCAATCGGGAGCAAGCCCCCTCCCACATTTGAACTTCGGTGTTCAAGGCGAGTGGATTGCCTGCAGTGCCGCCGCCACCGTTGGGAACTCCCGGTCCACCGCCGCCAACACCGGCCGCTTCAACACCAACACCGGCACTCCACGCTCGCGCGCCACTTCCAACTTCGGCTCGGTGGCCGTGCTGCCACTGTTTTTGCTGATCAGCACATCAATCCCACGCCGTTCAAACAACACCCGCTCGTCGTCAATCAAAAACGGTCCACGGGCACCGATCACTTCACACCGCTCATTGCCCGGATACACATCCAGCGCGCGCAGCGTCCAGAACTGGTCGGCGGGGATTTCATCAAGATGCTGCAACGGCTCGCGGCCCAAAGTGAACAGCGGGCGCTTGAAGGGTTTCAACGCCGTAATCAACTCGGCCCAGTCACTCACCTCACGCCAATCGTCACCGGCCTGCGGTTGCCACGCCGGGCGACGTAATGCCCAGCACGGCACACCGCACACCTTTGCCGCCTCGGCGGCATTGCGGCTGATCTGCGCCGCATACGGATGGGTCGCGTCGAGGATCAGGCTGATCTGTTCGTCGCGAACAAATTGCGCCAATCCTTCGGCGCCGCCATAACCGCCGACACGCACTTGGCAGGCGAGATCCGTTGGCACACGGCCCACGCCCGCCAGGCTGTAGATATGCTCCGCGCCCAACGTGCGAGCGATGGCGAGCGCTTCGGTCACACCACCCAACAGCAGAATCCGTTTCATCGCGGCTTGACCACTTCCAGCAGGGTGATCGGAAGCGCCTGCCGCCACGTATCGAATTCACCCAGCGGCTGGGCCTGAGCGACGTGGATGCGCGTCAGTTCGCCGCCATGTTGAGCGCGCCAGTTCATCAGGGTCATTTCACTTTGCAGGGTCACGGCGTTGGCGACGAGCCGACCGCCGGGGCGCAGGTGTTGCCAGCAGGTGTCGAGCACGCCGTCGCGGGTGACACCGCCGCCGATGAAGATGGCGTCCGGTGCCTCCAGACCATGCAAGGCGTCCGGCGCTTTGCCGCGAATCAGTTGCAGACCGGGCACGCCGAGGGCGTCGCGGTTGTGTTCTATAAGGCCCTGGCGGCCTGCATCGGCTTCAATCGCCAATGCGCGGCAGCTCGGGTGAGCGCGCATCCATTCGATACCGATGGAGCCGCTGCCCGCGCCCACGTCCCACAGCAGTTCGCCGGGCATCGGGGCGAGGCGGGCGAGGGTCATGGCGCGCACATCGCGTTTGGTCAGTTGGCCGTCGTGGTGGAAGGCGGAATCGGGCAGGCCAGCGAGGCGCGACAGACGCGGTGTGTCGCTGCAGGCCAGGCAGTCGATGGCGATCAGGTTCAAATCAGCGACGCGCGCGTGTTGCCAATCATCAGCCAAGCCATCGATGCGCCGCTCGTCGACACCGCCCAGGTGTTCAAACACGCTCAACCGGCTGGGCCCAAACCCGGACTCAGCCAGCAACGAAGCAATCAACGCAGGACTGCTGCCGTCATTGCTCAACACCAGCAACCGCACCCCTGTGGCCAGATGCGCATTGATCGCCGCCAACGGTCGGGCCACCACGGATAACGTCACCACTTCCTGCAACGGCCAGCCCAGCCGCGCTGCCGCCAACGACACCGACGACGGCGCCGGTAAAATCAGCAGTTCTTCAGCCGCGACCTGCCGCGCCAGACTGGCCCCCACGCCATAGAACATCGGATCGCCGCTGGCCAGCACACACACAGGCGTACCGCGCTGCGTCAGCACCGGCTCAAGGGAAAACGGGCTCGGCCACACTTGGCGCTCGCCGCGAATACACACCGGCAACAGGTCCAACTGGCGCTGAGCACCTATAATCCGCGTGGCGCGCAGCAGGGCATGCCGGGCATTTCTGCCCAGGCCCTTGAAGCCGTCTTCACCGATGCCTACAACCGTCAGCCAGGGCGACATATCCATTCCTTGAGCGACATCCGACGGGCAGGCTTTTCATGCCGCCGGACAAAGCAGGCATAATACCGCGCCTTTACCTGTGAACCGGTAGCCCCGTGAACCCAACGCCCGCTCTGAATACCTTGCGCCCCTCGGCTTGTCCGGGGTTGCTGCGTATCGTCCAGGCCTTGGATGGCGGTATCTGCCGGATCAAATTGGCCGGTGGTTCGATCACCTCAGCCCAAGCCGACGCTGTGGCCGATGCCGCCCAGGCCTATGCCGGCGGGGTGATCGAGGCTACTAACCGCGCCAATCTGCAAATACGCGGGATCGGCGCCGAGCAGGATGCGCTGATTGCCATGCTGCTGGCCGCAGGCCTCGGCCCGAGCAACGCCGCCGGTGACGATGTGCGCAATCTGATGCTCAGCCCCAGCGCCGGCATCGACCCGCAGATGCTGTTCGACACCCGCCCGCTGGCCGAGCAGATCCTCGCCACCCTGCAAAACCACCCGCGTTTCCATGAGTTGTCGGCCAAGTTCGCCGTGCAGTTGGATGGCGGTGAGGATCTGGCGATGCTCGAACATCATCACGATCTGTGGCTGTCGGCGTTCCTACGCGATGGCGAGACGCTGCTCGCGTTCGGTCTGGCCGGCTGTCCGGGCCTGGATGCGCCATTGGCAGCTGTGCCATTGGATCAGGGCCACGCGCTGGTGGTGGCCGTGCTGGAAGCCTTTCTCGACCTGGCCACCCCAGAACAAACACGCATGCGCCATTTGCCTGTGGATAACTTACTGAGCCATCTGCGCCTGCCGCTGCTGCCGACCGATGGCTTCAAACGCCCGCCCAGTGGCGCTTTACTGCACCTTGGTACTTATCCACAGCCTCAAAAAAATCAGTTCTATGTCGCTGCTATCGCGCCCTTGGGTCGCCTGGATTCGACGATGCTCAAGGGCGCCGCACAACTCGCCCGCGACTATGGCGACGGCACCTTGCGCTTCACCCCCTGGCAAGGCGTGCTGTTGCCTAACGTCGAAAAACCTCACGCCGTGACCGAGCGCTTGGCGCAGTTGGGCTTTCTTTGCACCATCGACCAACCGCTGGCGCGCCTGACCGCCTGCACCGGTTCCAGCGGCTGCGCCAAGGCCCTGGCCGATACCAAGGCCGATGCCCTGCAACTGGCTGCGCAGCAACTCGACCATGACGTGCACCTGACCGGCTGCCCGCGCTCCTGCGCCGCCGCGCACACTGCGCCGGTCACCTTGCTGGCGGTGAGCCCCGGCCACTACGACCTCTATTTTCGCGATGCAGCCTACCCAGGTTTCGGCCGGCTGCACGCGCGCACTCTTTCCATTGAAGCGGCGAGCGCCCTGTTGCGCGCTCGTCCACGGAGCAACATCGATGATTGATTACATCCGCGACGGTCAGGAGATCTATCGCAACTCCTTCGCCATTATTCGCGCGGAAGCCAAGTTGGACCGTATCCCGGCTGATTTGGAAAAACTCGCGGTGCGGGTGATTCATGCCTGCGGCATGGTCGACGCCATCGACGGCCTGCAATTCTCCGAAGGCGCCGGCAAGGCCGGGCGCGATGCGCTGGCCGCTGGCGCGCCGATTCTGTGTGATGCGCGGATGGTCTCCGAAGGCGTGACCCGCGCGCGCCTGCCGGCCAACAACGAGGTGATCTGCACCCTACGCGATGACAGCGTGCCGCAACTGGCGCGCGAGCTGGGCAACACCCGTTCCGCCGCTGCCCTGGAGCTGTGGCGCCCGCACCTGGAAGGCAGCGTGGTGGTGATCGGCAACGCGCCGACCGCGTTGTTCTACCTGCTGGAAATGCTCGACGCCGGCGCACCGAAACCGGCGTTGATCCTCGGTTTCCCCGTGGGTTTTGTCGGTGCTGCCGAATCCAAGGCGATGCTGGCCGCTGACAGCCGTGGTGTGCCGTTCGTGATCATGCAAGGCCGCCTGGGCGGCAGCGCCATGGCCGCTGCGGCGGTCAATGCACTCGCCACGGAGGTCGAATAATGCAGGCACGCGGACGTTTGATCGGCCTGGGCGTCGGCCCCGGCGACCCGGAGCTGATCACCCTCAAGGCCCTGCGCCTGCTGCGTGAATCGCCAGTGGTGGCGTACTTCGTCGCCAAGGGCAAGAAGGGCAACGCGTTCGGCATCATCGAGGACCACTTGGTGCCGCAACAGACCCTGATGCCGCTGGTGTACCCGGTGACCACCGAGGCACTGCCGGCGCCGCTGTCCTACGAGCAAGTGATCAGCGATTTCTACGACACCGCCAGCATCGACGTGGCCGCGCACCTGGACGCCGGCCGCGATGTGGCGGTGATCTGCGAAGGCGATCCGTTCTTCTACGGTTCCTACATGTACCTGCACGACCGTTTGGCCGAGCGCTACGAAGCGCAGGTCATTCCGGGGGTGTGCTCGATGCTCGGTGGCGCGTCCGTGCTGGGCGCGCCGTTGGTGTACCGCAACCAGAGCCTGTCGGTGCTCTCGGGTGTGCTGCCCCATGAAGACCTCAAGCGCCGCCTGGCGGATGCCGACGCGGCGGTGATCATGAAACTGGGCCGCAACTTCCCCAAGGTGCGCCAAGTGTTGGAAGAACTCGGCCTGGCCGAGCGCGCGTTGTATGTGGAGCGCGCCACCATGGCCAACCAGAAGATCGTGCCACTGGATCAGGTTGACCCGTCGTCTTCACCGTACTTCTCGCTGATCATCGTGCCCGGTGAACGGTGGCAAGGGTGATAAATCCGGCAATTGTTATCCTCGGCCAGGGCAGCCTGGCGACCGCGCGCAAGATCCAGCAGGTGTACCCCGGCGCAGTGATCCACGGCTTGGCCGGACGGGTTGAAGGTGCGGACCAGGCTTACAGCGAATTCGGCGCCACCTTGCGTCAGTTGTATCAGCAAGGCACGCCGCTGATTGCCCTGTGCGCCGCAGGTATCGTGATCCGCACCCTGGCGCCGCTGCTGCTGGAAAAAGGCGAAGAACCTGCCGTGCTGGCCGTGGCGGAAGATGGCAGCGCTGTGGTGCCGTTGCTCGGTGGCCTGGGCGGTGTGAACGTAATGGCGCGGGACATCGCGGCCGCACTCAACGTGGCGGCTGCAATCACCACCAGTGGTGAGCTGCGTTTCGGCACTTGTTTGCTCAACCCGCCTGCGGGTTATGAACTGGCGGATCTGGAGCTGGGCAAGCGCTTCGTGTCCGACCTGCTGGCCGGCGAACGCGTGCGTATCGAAGGCGCGGCGCCGTGGCTGGATCAAGCGAATTTGCCGCAAGACCAGCAAGCGCGTTTGGCGATTCACGTGGGCACTGCCGAGCGCGTGCCGGCGGCCAATGAATTGCTGATCTATCCGAAGACGGTATCTGTCACCTGCAAGCCGGGTGCTGATTTGGCTGCGCGAGTGCGAGGGGCTTTGCATGATGCCGGCATCGCCGTGCAATCCCTGGCGTGCCTGCTGGCCAGCGACACGCAGATGGCCGAGGCGTCGCTGCATGAAGCCGCATCGGCATTGGGAGTGCCGTTGCGTTTCAGCAGCGTTATCCAGGATGCCGACATCGTGATTGACGTTGCCGAGCAGCCGTTGGACCTGTCGCGCGTTGGTCGCCCGCGTGGCCGCCTTGCCGTGATCGGCCTGGGCCCCGGCGCCGCCGAATTGATGGTGCCGGCGGTGAAAGCCGAACTGGCACGTTGCACCGATGTGCTGGGCTATGAAACCTACGTGCGCATGGCCGGGCCATTTCGCGACGACCAGGTTCAGCACTGCACCGACAATCGCGAAGAAATGCAGCGTGCGCGCCATGCCTTCGAGCTGGCCGCTCAAGGGCGTTCGGTGGTGGTGGTGTCGTCCGGTGACCCTGGCGTGTTCGCCATGGCGGCGGCGGTGATCGAGGCGTTGCACGAGTCCAGCGATCCGGCCTGGCATCAGGTCTACCTGGAGATCCTGCCCGGCGTCTCGGCCTCTCTGGCCACCGCAGCTCAGGCGGGTGCGCCGTTGGGCCATGATTTCTGCGTCATGTCGCTGTCGGACAACCTCAAGCCGTGGTCGATCATCGAGAAACGCCTGGATCTGGCTTCCCAGGCCGACCTGGCCCTGGCGTTCTATAACCCGATCTCGCGGTCACGCCCGTGGCAGTTGGGCCGCGCCCTGGAAATCGTCGCGCTGCACCGTACGCCGCAAACACCGGTGGTGCTGGGCCGCGATATCGGCCGGCCGGGCCAGACATTGCGTGTCACCACCCTTGGGCAACTCACGCCTGACCAAGTGGACATGCGCACCATGGTGCTGATCGGCTCGTCCACCACCTGCACATTCCCCCGTGCCGGTGGTGGTGAGTGGGTATATACGCCTCGCTGGTACGGCGAAAAACCCGTCTCCTGAAACGGCCTGTTGGCTGCTGGAAAGCTCCGAATGACGCAGTGATTGTTCTGCTGTTGTTCGGGGCTTTTTCTTTTTTACACGAGGAAAAACCGAGCGCTCACGGGGCCCCCGCGTGATTGCTGGGGTGGGTTGGTTGGCGTGTCTGGCCAAGGGATGTTTGTCGTCTGGAAAGCTCATCGCCCCCTGGACTAGTGTTCAAGCAAGCCCCATGTGGGGTGCTTGTGGAGAACTGAAATGGAGCGACAACACAAAAGGATCAACAGTACGAAAAGGCGCAAGTTGATCGCCGCCTACAAACTGCCGGGTGCGCCGGGCAAGCAGCCGTCGCTGGCGATCAATGCCGAGGATGATTGCAACGCTGCCGTGGTGAACAACAGCGTCATGTCGTTTGCCGAGGGGCTGTCCGGCCTGAGCCGGGAATACATCCGCAAAAGCTATTTGTTGGCCAGCAGCTACGTCAGCGATGTATTGAAGATTCACCGAGGTACCGAGGCCTGGTACGACGAATTTATCAAGGTGATGATCAGCCTGGGTTGGCTGCCGGTGCGCAGCCGTTTCGAGCGGGTCTCACATTCGGGCAAGGGCTTGTCGGTGCAGTTGGCGGCCCTGAATATCATCGCCACGATGCTGGCATCGATGTCGGTTTCGGGGCCAATGATCACGGCGCTGCCTAAACTGGCGGCCGATGCGTTGGAGGCCATGAAGCAACAACCGGCGTCCTTTGAGCTGTTCAAACGCAACAGTACGGTGCACCAGGGCGGTGATTTCGGCCTGGCGTCCTGCGTAGAAGCGGACGGCGAATTGACAATGGTGCTGGTGACTTACAGCACTCAGAGCGTGAGTAAGCAGGTGGGGTTGCCGTTCCTTGAATGGGACAGCTCCTCGGTCGAGGCCTTCAGCGGGCAAACCTGCCTGGTGCTGAATACCTCGGTGGTCAACGAAAAAACCATCCAATTAATGCGCGAGAGTGCGGGCGACAAAGTGCAGTTGGCAATTGCCAAGTACCGGATTTAGGGCACCAGATAACCACGCACGCCGGTAAAGATAATTTGCGCGGCGAGGGCGCACACGAACAACCCCATCAACCGGCTGACAATCTGCAAGCCCTGGTCACCGAGAATGCGTTCAATACGGTTGGACAGGTACAGCACCACGCCAACGGTGAAGCTGGCCAGGGCGATGCTGAGGATGGCAGTGATCTTGTCATCCCAATGGGGCTGGCTGACGCCCATCACCAGCAACGCACCGATAGTGCCGGGGCCGACGGTGAGGGGAATGGTCAGCGGCACGATGGTCACGTCCTGCTGCACGTTGTCGGTCTGCACCGCTGACTTGCCTTGGGCCATGCCCAGGGCCGAAATAAACAACACACTGCCGGCACCGATGCGAAACGCATCCACGGTGATGCCGAACACACTGAAAATCACCCGGCCGAACAGATAGAGCAATACGCTCGACACCAGGGTCGCCAGCGCCACTTTCCAGGCCAGGCGTCGGCGTTCTTTGCTGGAGTAGCCACGGGTCAGGCTGATAAAGCAGGACAGCACGAAGAACGGGCTGTAGAGCACCAGCATTTTCAGGTAGACGCTGAATAACACGTGGAGCATGGGGAGTGGCTCGCGGCAGGAAAAGTGGGGGAGAGTCTATCAGGCGATAGGCTTCAAATGTGGGAGGGGGCTTGCTCCCGATGGCGGAGTAACAGTCAGATTACCTGTCACTGAACCACCGCCATCGGGGGCAAGCCCCCACCTACATTGGCATTGCATTCCAGATCATGAAACCGTGCTGTGTTCCGCCCGCTGCTGACGCTGTGCCACCCAAAACTCCACCAGCTCACGCAGCTGCGACAATTCCACCGGCTTGGCCATATGCCCATCCATCCCTGCCTGGCGTGCGCGTTCTTTGTGTTCCGAGAGGATATGCGCCGTGAGCGCCACTACCGGTGTGCGAATGCGCTGGTGGCTGACTTCCCACGCACGCAGCTGCTGGGTGGCCGAGAAGCCATCGAGGACCGGCATTTCACAGTCCATCAACACCAGGTCGTAGCGCTGGGCCTTCATCGCCTCCAACGCTTCTTCGCCGTTGCTGGCGGTGTCCGGGTTGAGGTTGAGTTTGCCGAGCATGCCGCGAATCACTTTGGTTGAGATGCTGTTGTCTTCGGCCACCAGGATCTTGAAATCGCTCGGTACGATCACCGCAGCCGGGGCGTTCAACACTGGGCGAGGCTGCACGCCGCCTTTGCTGCGTTGAGTCAGTTCATCGGCCAGGGTGGTCTTGAGCGTGTAGCCGGCGACCGGCTTGGCGAGGATGCGTTTGATCCCACAGTTGCGCGCGATGACCTTGCTTGGCGCGTTGCTGATGCCGGTGAGCATAATCAGCAGAATGTCGTGATTCAGGCTCGGGTCTTCCTTGATCTTCGCCGCCAGTTGCATGCCGGTCATGCCGGGCATGTTCTGGTCCAGCAGTACCACGTCGAAGTAATCACGCAGGTGCGCCTTGGTGCGCAGCAATGCCAGGGCTTCCTTGCCCGATGGCACCGCGCTGACGTTCAGGCCCCAGGCCGTGCACTGCTGCACCAGCACTTTGCGGCAGGTGTCGTTGTCGTCCACCACCAACACGCGTGCGCCCTTGAGCGGGCCATCGAGGTCGGAGGTAGGGTGTTCCAGGCGTTCCGGGTCCAGCGGCAGGGTCAGCCACAACGTGCTGCCTTGATGGCTGCCACTCTTGATGCCGAACTCGCCGTTCATCAGCATGATCAGTTGGCGTGCGATCACCAGGCCCAAGTGGCCGCTCAGGCGAGTGGCCGAGAGGAAGTTCTTGCTGTGCAGTTCGCTGTGCAGCAGCGCGTCGCGCTCGGCGGCCTCCATCGGCAGGCCGCTGTCCTGCACGGCAATGCGCAGGCGTGGCTTGGTGCTGCGGTCGTCCAGGGCAACGACGATCAGCACTTCGCCTTCATCGGTCTTGTGCAGGGCGTTTTCCAGCAGGCTCAGCAGCGCCTGGCGCAGGCGTGTGGGGTCACCGCTGATGACGCGCGGCACTTGGGGCTGGATAAAGCTGATCAACTCGACATTCTGCTGCTCGGCCTTGGCGCGGAAGATGCTCAGGCAGTCATCAATCAGGGCATTGAGATCGAACTGCACGTCATCCAACTCGATCTGGCCGGATTCGAGCTTGGAGATATCGAGGATTTCGTTGATCAGTGTGAGCAACTCGTTGCCGGCGCTGTGGATGGTCTGCACGTAGTCGCGCTGCTTCACCGACAACGGCGTGCCCAGCAGCAACTCGGTCATGCCCAGCACGCCGTTCATGGGGGTACGGATTTCGTGGCTGATCTTGGCCAGGAACTCGGCCTTGGCGGCAATCTCGGCGTTGCTGGCGGCCAGGTCGCGACTGAGGCTGAAGCGAGCCTCAACAATCGCGCGCTGGCGCTCGCCCATGGCCAGGCTCATCAACAGACCGCTGAGGCAGATGAACGCCAGCAGCGTGATGATCAACCCCTGAGGCGACACCATCGTCAGGCCCAGCAACGCGGGGAGGATGATCAGCGTGCCGATGTTGAACACCACCATGCCGGCTACGAACAAGCGTGCCGGGCGGTAGCCTTTCTGCCAGTGATATGACGAGACAAACAGCATGCTCAGGCCCGCCAGCGCCACCAGAGCGTAGGTCATGATGTTCAGCGGCAGGGTGTTGACGAACAACAACAGCAGGCCACACAGCACGATAAACAGGATATCGGCCATCAACAATTTGTTCAGCGGGTGTGGACCCAGGGGCATGAAGAAACGATAGGCGAACATCAGCCCGCACGGTGCGGTCAGCAGCAGGGCCAGGTAGGCGCCAGGGGTCTGAATCCCGTGCCAATTCGGCAGCCATGGGCCCACCAGGTTGAGCAGCAGCGCCAGGCTGAGCATCAACAACAGTTCGGACGCTGCCAGCCATAGACTGCTGCGCGAGCGGTGGTAAGCGAAGCGTGTGAGGTTGTGCAGGATCAGCATCAACAGACAGCCGAACAGCAGGCCGTAGATCAGCGTCTGGGTCTGGTCGGCGGCGACCAGCACGGCCGGTTCCAGGGTGATATAGGGGCGAAGTTCGTGTTCCGACACCAGGCGCAGGTAGACCTCAAGAGGTTTCTGGCTCTGGGGCATCGGTAGCATGAAGTCGCTGCTGGGTAACGGGCGTTCCGACTGGGGCTGGCGGGTGCCGGTGCTTTGTTGCTCGACCAGTGTGTCGCCGTCCAGCACGTAGAGGCTCAGGTGCGACAGGTCCGGAGCGAATATCCGCAGTACTTGTTCGTGCTTGCCGGGTTGCAGCTTGAACCGCACCCACAACGCACCGTCCGGCTGCGCAGCAGTAACGCGGTCCAGTTCGATGGGGCTGAATTGATTGGTGTAGCGGGGCGAACGGATGTCGCTCAGTTGCAGGTCGGCCTGTTCATCAAGCAATACTGCCCAGCCACTGCCTTGCGCGGCGGCCTGGGCCGGGAGCAAGCAGAGCAGCGTCAGCAGACTGACAGTGAAACCTATGGCGATCCTGAGCCAGCGCACGGCGAAATCCCTTCGTAGGTTGATGCACGGTTAACTATGCGCGGGGCAGCCTTATACGGCAAGGGCCTTGGGCCCTTGCCTAACCGAACGGATAGCTAGTGTTACTGGGTTTCGCCACGCTCGCGGGCAATGGCGCGGTAGCCGATGTCCGTGCGATAGAAGCAACCTTTCCAGTCGATCTTCTTGGCCAGTGCATAAGCCTGTTGCTGCGCAGCGTCGACACTGGCACCCATTGCCGTGGCGCACAGTACACGGCCACCGGCGGTCACTACCTTGCCATCCTTGAGCGCGGTGCCCGCATGGAACACCTTGCCTTCCAGCACAGCGGCAGCGTCGAGGCCTTCAATCACATCGCCCTTGGCGTAGTCGGCAGGGTAACCGCCGGCCGCCAGCACAATGCCAACGCTCGGGCGTGGATCCCATTGTGCTTCAACCTTGTCCAGGGCTTGAGCCAGGGCGGCTTCCACCAGCAGCACCAGGCTCGATTGCAGGCGCAGCATCACCGGTTGGGTTTCCGGATCGCCGAAGCGGCAGTTGAACTCGATGACTTTCGGGTTACCGGCCTTGTCGATCATCAGACCGGCGTAGAGGAAACCGGTGTAGACATTGCCTTCATCGGCCATGCCACGCACGGTCGGCCAGATCACCAGGTCCATAACGCGTTGATGCACTTCGCTGGTGACCACCGGGGCAGGGGAGTAGGCGCCCATGCCGCCGGTGTTCGGACCGCTGTCGCCGTCGCCGACGCGCTTGTGATCCTGGCTGGTGGCCATCGGCAGTACGTTCTTGCCATCGACCATCACGATAAAGCTGGCTTCTTCGCCGTCGAGGAATTCCTCGATGACAACGCGCGAACCGGCGTCACCAAAGGCATTGCCGGCGAGCATGTCGCGCACGGCGTCTTCGGCTTCCTGCAGGGTCATGGCGACAATCACGCCTTTACCGGCGGCCAGGCCATCGGCCTTGATCACGATTGGCGCACCTTTTTCACGCAGGTAAGCCAGGGCCGGCTCGATCTCGGTGAAGTTCTGGTAGTCGGCGGTCGGGATTTTGTGGCGTGCCAGGAAATCCTTGGTGAAAGCCTTGGAACCTTCCAACTGGGCAGCGCCAGCGGTAGGGCCGAAGCAGTCCAGGCCACGGCTGCGGAACAGGTCCACAACACCGGCGACCAGAGGGACTTCCGGACCGACGATGGTCAGGGAGACGTTTTTCTCGGCGAAGTCGGCCAGTTGCTCAAGGGCCAGCACGTCGATGGCGACGTTTTCGCACTTGGCTTCAATGGCGGTACCGGCGTTGCCGGGTGCTACGAAAACTTTCTGGACACGTGGGTCCTGGGCAACTTTCCAGGCCAGGGCGTGTTCACGGCCACCGCTGCCAATGATCAAAACATTCATTTCAAAAACCTCTGTGAAACGCTGTGCTTTCTGTAGGAGCGAGGGTGACGCTTAGTTCTTGCTCGCGAAGATCGTCAACGATAACGGGGGGCATCTGACTCCCCGTGGCGTTCTCGGGCTTTTCGCGAGCAAGAACTAGGCGTCCCGCTCGCTCCTACAGTAGGAAAGCAGTGGTGTTTAGTGACGGAAGTGGCGCATGCCGGTGAAGACCATGGCGATGCCAGCTTCATCAGCAGCGGCGATAACCTCTGCGTCGCGCATCGAGCCGCCCGGTTGGATAACGGCGGTTACGCCGGCCTTGGCTGCATTGTCCAAGCCGTCACGGAACGGGAAGAACGCATCGGATGCCATCACCGAACCTACAACCTGCAAACCAGCGTGCTCAGCCTTGATCGCGGCGATACGCGCCGAGTTCACGCGGCTCATCTGGCCAGCGCCGACACCGATGGTCTGACGGTTCTTGGCGTAGACGATGGCGTTGGATTTAACGTATTTGGCGACTTTCCAGGCGAAGATCAGGTCGTTGATCTCTTGCTCGGTAGGGGCGCGCTTGGTCACCACTTTCAGGTCTTCGCTGCCGATCATGCCGATGTCGCGGCTCTGTACCAGCAAGCCGCCATTGACGCGCTTGTAGTCCCAGGCTGCGGCGCGGTCAGCCGACCACTCACCGCAGGCCAACAGACGCACGTTAGCTTTGGCAGCCACAATGGCGCGGGCTTCTTCGCTGACGGAAGGGGCGATGATGACTTCAACGAACTGACGCTCGACGATGGCCTTGGCGGTCTCGGCGTCCAGCTCACGGTTGAAGGCAATGATGCCGCCGAACGCCGACTCGGTGTCGGTGGCGTAGGCCAGTTCGTACGCCTGGCGGATGCCGCCTTCCGCGTCCGGGCTCACGGCCACGCCACATGGGTTGGCGTGCTTGACGATCACGCAGGCCGGCTTGACGAAGCTCTTCACGCATTCCAGCGCGGCGTCGGTGTCGGCCACGTTGTTGTAGGACAGTTCTTTGCCTTGCAGTTGGGTCGCAGTGGCGATACCCACTTCGGCAGGTTTGGCTTCCACGTAGAACGCCGCGCTCTGGTGCGGGTTCTCGCCGTAGCGCATTTCCTGGGCCTTGATGAACTGGCTGTTGAAGGTGCGCGGGAACTGGCTGCGGCCTTCTGTGCTCAAGGTCTCGGCGGCCTGGTTAACGGTGCCCATGTAGTTGGCGATCATGCCGTCGTAGGCGGCGGTGTGTTCGAACGCCTTGAGCATCAGGTCGAAGCGCTGGGCGTAGGTCAGGCCGCCGGCTTTCAGGCTTTCCAGTACTTGGGCGTAGTCACCGGCGTTCACCACGATGGCCACGTCTTTGTGGTTCTTGGCTGCCGAACGAACCATGGTCGGGCCGCCGATATCGATGTTCTCGATGGCGGTCGGCAGGTCGCAGCCTGGCTTGTTGATGGTGGCTTCGAACGGGTAGAGGTTAACCGCTACCAGGTCAATCGGCTTGATGCCGTGCTCGGTCATGATGGCGTCGTCGATGCCGCGACGGCCGAGGATGCCGCCGTGGATTTTCGGATGCAGGGTCTTGACCCGACCGTCCATCATTTCTGCGAAACCGGTGTAGTCCGCGACTTCTACTGCGGCCACGCCGTTGTCCTGCAGCAGTTTGAAGGTCCCGCCTGTGGAGAGGATTTCCACGCCCAGGGCTTCCAGCTCCCGGGCAAATTCGAGGATCCCGGTCTTGTCGGAGACACTGATCAAGGCGCGGCGGATCGGCAGGCGGGTAGTCTGGTCGGTCATTTCAATTTCCATCAAAAGCAAAGGAGTCAGCAAAAAAGGCGACCGGTTTTACGCGGGCGCCTTTCTGGTTGGATTGAATGCTTACAGCAAATCGTATTGTTTGAGCTTTTTACGCAGGGTGCCACGGTTGAGGCCCAGCAGCTCACTGGCTTTGGTCTGGTTGCCCTTGACGTAGTTCATCACGCATTCGAGCAATGGCGCCTCGACTTCGGAGAGCACCAGGTTGTACACGTCCGTGACGGAAGCGCCCTCAAGGTGGGCGAAATAATTATGCAGCGCCTTCTCGACACTCCCGCGAAGGGTCTGGCCTTCTTCGCTCGGCGTGTTGAGGTGCTGTTTCAAATTGACGTTGTCGCTCACGGGTGTTGTTCCACTCACTAAAGTCTCGGTCATCATCGTCATGCGGCCACCCCTTCTCCGTCCCCTGCTCTCAGGCTCTTGTCTCGCTCGGCAAAAAACTCACGAACGGCGGTGACCTGTGCTTGCGTTTCATCCAAACGATTGAACCCGGCGCGAAACTCCCTGGCGCCCGGCAGGGTTGCGAGATACCAACCCACATGCTTGCGAGCAATGCGCACGCCCATCACGTCTCCATAGAAGGTGTGAAGTGCAGCCAGATGCTCAAGCAGAATACGTTCCACCTCGACCAACTCCGGCGCAGGCAAGACTTCACCGGTACGCAGAAAATGTTCGATCTCACGAAAAATCCATGGACGCCCCTGGGCGGCCCGGCCAATCAACAAACCATCGGCACCGGTGGCGTGCAGCACGCGCCGGGCTTTTTCGGCTGAGTCGATGTCGCCATTGGCAAACACGGGCATCGACACTGCCTGCTTGATTGCGGCAATGGTGTCGTACTCGGCTTCACCGGTGTATAGATCGGCGCGTGTGCGGCCATGCACTGCCAGCGCTGTAATGCCTGCCTGTTCGGCGATCTTCGCCACCGTCAGGCCGTTTTTGTTGTCCCGGTCCCAGCCGGTACGAATCTTCAGGGTTACCGGCACATCCACTGCGGCGACAACGGCCTGCAGGATCTCGGCAACCAACTGCTCATCTTTCAATAGTGCGGAACCGGCGGCCTTGTTGCAGACCTTCTTGGCCGGGCAGCCCATGTTGATGTCGATAATCTGTGCGCCCAACTCCACATTGGCTCGGGCCGCATCCGCCAGCATTTGCGCATCACCGCCGGCGATCTGTACCGAGCGGGGCTCGGGATCACCTTCGTGGATCATGCGCATCCGCGATTTGCGGGTGTTCCACAAGCTCATGTCGCTGGTGACCATTTCCGAGACTACAAGACCCGCGCCCAAACGCTTGCACAGCTGACGAAAGGGCTGGTCGGTGACGCCCGCCATTGGGGCGAGGATCAAGCCGTTCTGCAATGTATATGGGCCGATGCGTACCGCCGACATAGGACTTCCCTGTTGTGGGGCCGGATCATTAGAGTTCGAAAAAGGGTTGGCATGATACCCGCTCTCGATGACTGGATAAAGGCTGGATTGGATAAAATCTGAACAGTTATTTCTTTATCGCCACCGGTTTGGATGCGCGGCGCCGAGTCAATAATCCACCGTCAAGCTTCGGCGCATGGGTCGCCTCACTCGGGCGAGTGGAAGCTCAGGCTGTAATTCACGGCTTTGTTGCCCGGATCAAGGATGTCCAAGGAGATATGGATCGGGGTCTGAGATGGCATTTCGCTAACACCGGCCAACTCGCCGCTGAGGTATTCGGCGGGTTTGAAGCGACGACTGGCAATCAGGCTGCCATTGAGGTCGGCAAAACGCAGCTCCAGCAGCGGAAAGGGCTGGGAGAACGTCGCGCGGTTATAGATGATCGCATCCACCACCAGCGCTCCCGCGAATTCCGGGTGGCTGCGCACCACCAGGTTGCTGCTCTTAATGTGGGCGATATCGACCCGGGACGGCACCGTGCAGCCCAGTGTGGGGCACAGTTGCTGGAACCATGGGCGGTAAGCGTCCTGGCGGGCCAGGTCGTCGAATTGGTAGGCAATGTACTGGCCTGCCAGACCGGCCGCGGCGATCAGCACCAGCAGCATCCAGATCAGGCGGCGGCCCAAGCCCTGCGGGCGTTTTTGCGCGTACAGGTGCAGCGGATCGTCTTCGAGGTCCTGAAGCAGGTCGTCGTGAACGCCGGCCTCGGGGCGTGGGCGTTTGCGGCGAAACTGGGGGCGCTCTTCGGGTTCCGGTTCGTCCGCTGACTGGGTGAGCGGGGTGAACGGTGGGTCGATGTCGTCATCATCGGGCGAAGCGCGCAACGGCGTTTCGTCGTCGATAGTGTCGATGTGATGCGACATGGACGGTTCGGTGCGCTGCTTGGTTGCTGGGACTTTGGTCGATTCCGGCTCGTCTTCCGAGACGTTGGTGCGCTCTTCAGGCGGCTCGCTGAACAGGCTGGCGGCCCATTTTTCTTCTTCGGCCTTGACGGTCTCGCGGCTGGCGCTAAGGGCGTCTTCTTTCTGCCTGCGCTCGGCACCCGGTTGGCGACGCTCCGCGCCCACGGGCAGCGTGTGCTGAATCTCGCGGCGCTCCAGCTTGGCCAGTTCTTCGTCCAGGTCCAGATTGTCGAGGTCCAGCTCTTCGGCGGTCCATTGCTTTTGGCTGATGGCGCGCGGTGCCTCAGGGGGCAGCGCGATCACCGGTTGTTCAAGCTCCGGCGCATGGGCGCGCTGCTCCAGCAACTGGCGAGCCGCGTTGAACACTTGCAGGCACGAGCCGCAGCGCACAACGCCACGGGCCACGCTCAATTGAGCGTGGTTGACGCGAAAGCGTGTTTGGCAATGCGGGCACTGGGTGACGAAACTGTCGGTCATGCGGCCATCCGATTCAGGCAAGCGCTCATTCTAGCGCCGACGCCCGCTGATGCGTACCCAGCCATCGCGGTTAGCGATCGGATCCAGCTCGAAATCCTGGGCATAGGCGGCAGCGACATCTTCGCCTTGCTCGGCAAGGATGCCCGACAGCGCCAGACGCCCACCCGGCTTAACCAGGCTCGACAGTTGCGGTGCCAGGGAAACCAGCGGCCCGGCGAGGATATTCGCCACCAGCACATCGGCCTGCACCTGGGGCAGGTCTTCAGGCAGGTAGAGCGGGAATTTGCCTTCAGGAATGTTGTTGCGCCCGGCGTTATCGCGGGAGGCTTCCAGGGCCTGCACGTCGATGTCGGTGCCCACGGCTTCCTTTGCGCCCAGCAGCAGGGCGGCAATCGCCAGGATCCCCGAGCCGCAGCCGAAGTCCAGCACGTTGCTGTCGGTCAGGTCCTGGCCGTCGAGCCATTCCAGGCACAGTGCGGTGGTGGGGTGGGTGCCGGTGCCGAACGCTAGGCCGGGGTCGAGCAGCAGGTTGACCGCGTCAGGCTCTGGGGCGGCATGCCAGCTCGGCACGATCCACAGACGCTGACCGAAACGCATCGGCTGGAAGTTATCCATCCAGCTGCGCTCCCAGTCCTGGTCTTCGATCACTTCGCTGTGATGCTCAGGCAGCGGGCCGCCGGTGAGCAGTTCCATATGGGCCAGCACGGCGGCGGCATCGGTGCCGTCTTCGAACAGGGCCAGCAGGTGAGTGTGGGACCACAGCGGGGTGGTGTTGAGTTCCGGTTCGAAGATCGGTTGGTCTTCGGCGTCCATGAAGGTCACCGAGACGGCGCCCACTTCGAGGAAAGCGTCTTCGTAGGTTTCGGCTTGTTCTGGGCTGATGGCGAGACGGACTTGCAGCCAAGGCATGGCGGGCACCTTTGAAAAAATGAGTGTGCGACGAGCGAGGTCGCGAAAGCGCGCAAGTTTACGCGAGCGAACAGCATAAGACGACATTACTGAGTGAATGCGGACCAAATGTGGGAGGGGGCTTGCTCCCGATTGCAGTCTGCCAGCCTCAGTATCTGTAACTGATCCACCGCTATCGGGAGCAAGCCCCTCCCACATTTGGACTGTGTGCATCCTGGAAAACAGGTGTGCAGAAACAACAAAACCGCCCGAAGGCGGTTTTGTTGGGTGGAGCACTTACTGGTTGGCCAGTTTGTGTTCCAGGTAGTGAATGTTCACACCACCTTCGCAGAAGCCTTCATCACGAACCAGGTCCCGATGCAGCGGGATGTTGGTCTTGATGCCGTCAACCACGATTTCGTCCAGGGCGTTACGCATACGGGCCATGGCCTCGTCGCGGGTGGCGCCCCAGGTGATCAGCTTGCCGATCAGCGAGTCGTAGTTGGACGGAACCTTGTAGCCGCTGTACAGGTGCGAATCCACACGTACGCCGTTGCCGCCGGGCGCGTGGAAATGCTTGACCAGGCCAGGGCTTGGGATAAAGGTTTTCGGGTCTTCGGCGTTGATGCGGCACTCCAGGGAGTGGCCATGCATCTTCACGTCGTCCTGGGTGAAGGACAGCACGTTGCCAGCGGCGATGCTCAGCATCTCCTTGACGATGTCGATACCGGTAACCATCTCCGAAACCGGGTGCTCTACCTGCACACGAGTGTTCATCTCGATGAAGTAGAAGCGGCCGTTCTCGTAGAGGAACTCGAAGGTACCGGCGCCACGGTAGTTGATGTCGATGCACGCCTTGACGCAGCGGGCCAGAACTTCCTGGCGAGCCTTTTCATCCAGGCCTGGTGCCGGCGCTTCTTCCAACACCTTCTGGTGACGACGTTGCAGCGAGCAATCGCGGTCGCCCAGGTGGATGGCGTGGCCTTGGCCGTCGGACAGAACCTGCACTTCCACGTGACGTGGGTTGGTCAGGTACTTTTCCAGGTAGACCATCGGGTTGCCGAACCAGGCACCCGCTTCGGAACGGGTCTGCTTGGCTGCTTCGATCAGGTCTTCTTCCTTGTGCACCACGCGCATGCCGCGACCACCACCGCCACCGGCGGCCTTGATGATCACTGGGTAACCGACTTCGCGACCAATGCGCAGAGCGGTTTCCTCGTCTTCAGGCAGTGGGCCGTCGGAACCAGGAACGGTTGGTACGCCGGCTGCGATCATGGCGTCCTTGGCCGATACCTTGTCGCCCATCAGGCGAATGGTTTCGGCTTTCGGGCCAATGAAGGCAAACCCGGATTTTTCCACCTGTTCGGCGAAATCGGCGTTTTCCGCGAGGAAGCCGTAGCCCGGGTGGATGCCATCAGCGCCGGTCACTTCAGCCGCGGCGATGATGTTCGAGACTTTCAGGTACGAGTTCGTGGCCAGTGGCGGGCCGATGCAGATGCTTTCGTCCGCCAGTTTCACGTGCATCAATTCGGTATCGGCCGTCGAGTAAACAGCGACGGTCTTGATGCCCTCTTCCTTACAGGCGCGCAGGATCCGCAGCGCGATCTCGCCGCGGTTGGCGATCAGGACTTTTTGCAGTTTCTTCGCAGGTTTCAACATCGAAGGCGCTCCGCGGTTCAAACGATGGTGAACAGCGGCTGGTCGTACTCAACCGGCTGACCGTTTTCTACCAGGATGGATTCGATGACGCCGGCTTTTTCAGCGGTGATGTGGTTCATCATTTTCATCGCTTCAACGATGCAGATGGTGTCGCCCACTTTCACAGTCTTGCCGACTTCAACGAAGGCTGGCGAGGTCGGTGCCGGGGTACGGTAGAACGTACCGACCATTGGCGATTTGACCACGAAGCCGTTCAGTGCAGGCGCGGCCGGGGCAGCAGGTGCGGCGGCAGCGGCTGGCGCGGCAGCAGGTGCAGCGGCCGGAGCCGGTGCTTGCATCTGTGGCGCGTAGAACTGTTGGGCCGGGGTCTTGCTGTGGCGGCTGATCCGGACGGACTCTTCGCCTTCCTTGATTTCCAGCTCGTCGATACCGGATTCTTCCAGCAGTTCGATCAGTTTCTTAACTTTACGGATATCCATGAATCATCAACTCCCAAGGGTCGGTCAGGGGCGCTTGGCCGGTTGTTCAAGTTGTTCCAGGGCGGCCTCCAGGGCCAGTCGGTAACCGCTGGCGCCAAGGCCGCAGATCACTCCTACCGCTACGTCGGAGAAGTACGAGTGATGGCGGAAAGCTTCGCGTTTATGCACGTTCGATAAATGCACTTCGATGAATGGGATGCTCACCGCCAGCAGCGCGTCACGTAATGCAACACTTGTGTGCGTAAAAGCGGCGGGATTGATCAGGATGAAGTCCACACCTTCGCCGCGCGCGGCGTGGATGCGATCAATCAATTCGTACTCGGCATTGCTTTGCAGGTAGAGCAGATGGTGGCCAGCTTCACGAGCCCGTCGCTCCAGATCAAGGTTGATCTGATCCAGGGTCACAGCCCCGTAGACGCCCGGTTCGCGGGTGCCGAGCAGGTTCAGGTTGGGTCCGTGAAGAACCAGTAGGGTCGCCATCGGCTGTTCCTTGTTATTGATGGGAGTACGGCAGAACCCGGCGACTATGCCGCAAAGCCTTTGTGACTGTCCAGTTCTATGCAGTAGGCAGCACGATTAGCGAGGATTGCGCAAAATTTGTGACTGGTGGTCGAGATCTGGTCATTGGTAATACGCCCTTGAATCCCGTGGAGATCAAATGTGGGAGGGGGCTTGCTCCCGATAGCGGTGGATCAGTTACAGGTGCTGAGACTGACACACCGCAATCGGGAGCAAGCCCCCTCCCACATGTTGATCTTCATTTGATTTTGGATCTGCATGGGGCAGGTCAGACGCGGAACGCCTGCACAGCCGTATTTAGCTGCCCACCCAGTACCAACAGGTGCTCGCCCTGGCTTCGGCCTTGGCCGATGCGCAGCAAATTATCCTCACCCAGCTGATGAATCCGCTCACTGTTATCGCGAATCTCGCTCACCGCACCACTCTGCTGCGCCGTCACATCGGCAATCCGCACAGCGGTGTCGGAAATGGTCTGGATTGCCCCGACGATTTCATCCAGTGCGCCGTCAGCCGCTTGAGCTTGCTGGGCGGTGGATTCGGCGTGTTCGACCTGGGCGCGCATGCCCTCCACTGACTGGTGGGCGGCGTTTTGCAGGCCGGTGATCAAACCCTGGATTTCGGCGGTGGCGCCGGCGGTGCGCTGGGCGAGGGTACGTACTTCGTCCGCGACCACAGCAAATCCACGTCCGGCCTCCCCGGCGCGGGCGGCTTCGATGGCGGCGTTGAGTGCCAGCAAGTTGGTCTGGTCGGCAATCGAGCGAATAACGGTGAGCACGCCGCCGATGGTGGCGGACTCTTCAGCAAGTTTCTCGATCATCTGCGCGTTTTGCTGCACTTCGCCGACCAACGCATGCAAACCGGTCAGGCTCAGGCCGATCACCCGCTGGCCTTGTTCCACCGCCTGGCCCGCACTGCGGCTGGCGCTGGCGGCTTGGCTGGCATCGCCGGCGACCTGTTGGATGGTCGCTTCGAGTTCGCCCAGGGAGTCGCGGATTTGCGCCGTGTCGCCCGCCTGGCGTTCAGCGCCGTCATGCAGGCCGCTGCTCAGTTCGGCGAGGGCGCGGCTGCTGCCGGCCACTTCTTCGGCATTGCCGCGAATGGTGCCCACCAAGTCCACCAAGTAAGCGCGCAAACGGTTCAGAGAGGCTTCGATGTCGCGCAGTTCGCGGTTGGTCTTGCCCAGTGCGATCGGCTGGCTGAAGTTGCCTTCGGCCCAGGTGGATAGAGCGGGTGCCAAATTGGTCAGCACCCGTGCCAAGCGGCGTTGCAGGGTGTCGATCAACAGCGCGATCAGCAGGATCAGGCCGATCATCACCCCTTGCATCAGGCGTACTTCGCCTTGGATGAGCCCATGTTGTGCGCGCACGACAGGTTCAAGTCCGGCGATGGCCTGTTGCACGGCGTTGATCTTCTGGTGGGTGCTGGCGGCCAGGTCGGCGCGTTGCTGGATCTGTTCGCGGGTGCGCTTGAGTTCGGCGGGGTAGCGGGTCAGCAGGCTGTTGAGCTCGCGCTTGAGGTCGACGCCGGTGTCTTGGGCTTCGGTTTTTTCAGTATTTTCCAGGCCCATCAAGGCGGAAAAATCATCGGTGTTGGATTCGCTGCTGGCTTTGACGCCAAGCAATGGCAGTTGCCCCAGTACGTCGGCTTGGGCGCGAATAGTGGCGACTTCGCGCTCAACATCATCGGCCAACTCCGCGCGCCCGCTGCTCACCAGCTTGTCGCGGGCCAGGGACAACCTGCCCAGGTGCTGGGACGCGGTCAGCAGTGGCGACAAGTAGCGTGCGGCTTCAGGGGAATTGACGCTGATGGCGTACTGGCTCAACTGGTCCAGATTGGCGCCCAATTCGCGTTCTGCTTGCAGCAGCAACGCTTGTGGGTCGCCGGCCAGCTTGCCGGCGGCCAGCAAGTCGGTCTTGCTGAACGCATCCAGGGCTACCAGGCTGGGGCGCAGGTTCTGCGCCAGATCAGCGGGCAAATCATCCAGATGTTGCAGCAGGTTTTCCAGGCTTTGGCTGGCGCTGCTCAGGCGCAGGGCGTCGCCGCTCGCAAGGTACTCGTCGATATTGCGCGCAGCTAGGTTTTGGAACGTCTGGGACAACCCCAGGTAGCGCTCCATCAGCAAATACGGCCGTTCAAGCGCCCGCTGCGACCACCACAGCGTCGCCCCAAGTGCCAGGCACACGGCCACCAGAAGAAGGGTATTGAGATTGGTCAGCAGCTTCAGGCGCATGCGTGGTTTCAACCGACAGCAAAAGGTAAGTGCCTGAAGTTATTGCGTTTTCATTACAGCGTTATGACGGAATCAGTGGATTCCGGTGAAAAGGTGGCACTTTGCTTTGATGCGCGCGCGGCTTGCACACGGTTGCGTCCGGCATGCTTGGCGCGATACAGCGCCTCGTCGGCCTGGGCGGCCATCATCAGGCTGTCGGAGCCGTCGCACAACTCAACCAGCCCGGCGCTGAAAGTGCACCACAAGTCCTGGGGTTGTGCCGGATAGTGGATTTCGGCAAAGCGCCCGCGGATTTCATCCAGCACCTTGCAGGCCGACTCCAGGTCGGTGTCGGGCATCACGATGGCGAATTCTTCACCGCCGTAGCGCCCGATGTAGTCGGTCTTGCGCAAACGCTGCTTGAGAAACAGCGCCAGGCTCTTGATTACGCGGTCGCCCATCGGGTGGCCGTGACTGTCATTCACGCGCTTGAAGTGGTCGATGTCGAGCATGGCAAAGCTCAGCGGCTTGTTCTCGCGGCGCGCGCGGAAGCTGCAGTCTTCGAGCAATTGCAGGATATGGGTGTGGTTGTACAGCCCGGTCAGGCTGTCGCGCACCATTCGCGCCTTGAGGTGGCGGGCGCGGGCGGCGCGGTTGCGCACGGTGGTGATCAGGTGGCGCGGTTTGATCGGCTTGGTGAGGAAGTCGTCACCGCCTTCGCTCATCGCATCCAATTGCTTGTCGAGGTCGTCTTCGGCCGACAAGTAAATGATCGGCACGCTCACATAGCGGTCGTTATGGCGGATCACCTTGGCCAGTTCGGTGCCGGTGCAGGCGGGCATGTACATGTCGAGGATGATCAGGTCGGGCTGGAAGTCCGCCAGTTCCGCCATGGCCTGGATCGGCTCAATCAAGGTGCGGGTGACGATCCCGGCGCTGTTGAGTAAGCGCTCGGTGTGCAGCGCCTGGGCGCGCGAGTCGTCGATGATCAGCACTTTATAGGGCTCGTACTGGGCGACGCAGGTCAGCACTTCGATTTTTTCCAGCAGGCTGGAGGCTTCCAGTGTGCCGGTCAAAAACTCCTGGCCACCGGCGCGCACGGCGGCCAGGCGGGTCGGGGTATCGGTTTCGTGCAGGCTGAAAAATAACAGCGGCAGCTTTTGCTCCAGGCCTTCCTGGGCTTCGGCAGCGAGCTTGAGGCCCAGGCCTGGGCCGCAGAAATCCACGTCCATCACGATTGCCGACGGCAGGCGCTCGGCCATGGACGCGCGAAACGCTGCCACGCTGTCCAGAGATTGGGCGCTCATACCAAAAAATTCCAGCTGCTTGGCCAGGCGCTCAGCGCGGTCGTGATCGGCCAGCATCACGTAGATCGGCTTGCGCATCGGCGGCAGGAAGGTTTGTTCCAGCTGGTCGCCCTGGCGCAGGCCGGTGCGGGACAGGCGCTGCATCAAGCGGTTGAGTTCGGTGATCAGTTGGCTGCTCAGGCGGCCACGATTTTCATCAACAGCTTTGAGTGATTCACCGATGTTGCGTGCCAACTGGCCGTGTTCAGGCTGCTCAAAACGCTCAGCGAAGCGCAGCAGGCGCAGGTTGGCCTCACTGAGTTCTGAGAGGTCGGCGCCTGACCATTCGCTGCGTTGCAGGCGCTGCCAGATCTCAAGAATTTGACGTGCCTGATGAATTACCCGCTGGGCAAAATGCTGCTTGAGACGCTCACGGCTGGGGTCTTCTGGCTCGGTCATATCCTGACTACTAGTAAGGGTGCATGCTGAGGTCGAACTGATGGCTCTATGCTAGCACCTCTTGTCAACGGGATGAGTGTCATATGTCAATTAACTGCATGTCGGCGATATTCAGTTAATGACCTGACAGTCGCACAGCGTAAAACGCGTGCATCCTTTATAGTCGAATGCTTCCCGCGCGCCAGTTTGGTGAAAAGCCCCGCATGGGCGGGCACGATGGGGTAGGGTTGTGGTCGGAGTGTTTGAACGCACGCCGTCAATTCAAGTGCATGAACTCAAGTGATTGAAAGGATATCGCCATGCTGGACTGGAAAAACCGCGCAGGCAGTGCCAAAGGCCCCGCCCCTGAGCCAAAGTCGGCCAACCGCAGCTATTTTCGTACCCTGCTGATGAGTCGGGCGCTGCTTAGCGTGCTTGGCCTGTACCTGTTGGTCACAGGTGCCCTGGGTTGGTACTGGAGCGAAGAGCCGGCGCTGTTCCCGGTCCAGCAGAATGCGCAAATTGCTGCCGAGAAAGAAGGCAAGCAGATGGTGGTGGGCTATACCACCGTCGAAACCCTCAAGACCGTGGTCGGCACCTTGCTGAACAAGCCAGGTGGCTATATTTCCAACGACCGTTTCCCGCCGGGCCTGTGGATGGACAACATGCCGAGCTGGGAATACGGCGTGCTGGTGCAAGTGCGCGACCTGACCCGTGCCTTGCGTAAAGATTTCGCCCGTTCCCAGTCGCAGTCGGCTGAAGACGCCGACTTGGCGAAGGCCGAGCCGCGCTTCAACTTCGACAACAAGAGCTGGGTGCTGCCATCGAGCGAGTCGGAGTATCAGGAAGGCATCAACTCCCTGAACCGCTATGAAGCGCGCCTGTCCGACCCCAACCAACGCGGCGCACTGTTCTATTCGCGTGCCGACAACCTGAACAACTGGCTGGGTGATGTTGCTACCCGTCTGGGTTCGTTGTCCCAACGCCTGTCGGCCAGCGTGGGCCGGGTCAAATTGAACACCGCACTGAAAACCGAAGCCCTGGCACCGGGTGAAGTGCCGCAGGTCGACGAAGAAGTGGTGGAAACCCCATGGATGCAGATCGACAACGTGTTCTACGAAGCCCGTGGCCAGGCATGGGCACTGTCCCATCTGCTGCGCGCTATCGAAGTTGACTTCGCCGACGTACTGGCCAAGAAAAACGCCACGGTCAGCGTGCGCCAGATCATCCGTGAGCTGGAAGCCTCCCAAGAACCTGTCTGGAGCCCGATGATCCTCAACGGCAGCGGCTTCGGCGTACTGGCGAACCACTCGCTGGTGATGGCCAACTACATCTCGCGGGCCAACGCTGCGGTGATTGATCTGCGTCAGCTGCTTAACCAGGGTTGATGATGGACGCTTCTCAACAGGAGGCCGCGCACCGTGCGGCTTCCGATGCTGAACTGATTTGCTGGGTCGACGAGCAGGACAATCTGCTCGGCACCCTCGTCAGGTCAGACCTTCGCCAGCGCGGCCTGATTGGCCGCTGCACGTTTATCTTCCTGTTCAACTCTGCCGGCGAGCTGTGTGTGCACCGGCGTACTCTGAGCAAAGCCATGTACCCAGGATTTTGGGATACGGCGGCGGGCGGCATGGTGGCGGCCGGGGAAGAGTACGCCGACTCTGCAGCGCGTGAGCTGGAGGAAGAACTGGGTGTGGGCGGGGTGGAATTGGTCGAGCATGATCATTTCTACTTTGAGGACGGTAACAACCGGCTCTGGTGCAGATCCTATTCCGCCGTGTGGGATGGCCCCCTGCGGTTGCAGCCCGAAGAAGTCATGGAAGCGCGCTTTTTGCCCATCGAAATTGTCCTGCAGGAGGCCGAACAAAAGCCCTACTGCCCGGACGCACAAGAGGGCTTGCGCCGCTATCTGGCCTCGCGTCGCTAAAGTTGCATAAATTGGCGCCATTTGGCCCTTAGCAAGTCGGCCTTTTGCCGTTACACTGCGCGACTTTTCACCCGAGCCACCTTGGCGGTTCGGTAGCGCTGCCCCTGCCTGAGTGGGGCTTCGCGGTCGGTCGTGCTTGAGCGCGCCGATCAGTCTTCATCCTCCCAAGAGGATTGCCGGTGGCCAAAAAAGCCGCATCCTTCGCCGCCCTTGGTGGCCTGGTATTTTCCACCGATGCAGGTAGACACTGCCCGGACTGTCGTCAGCCCGTGGATTCGTGTACCTGCAAACAGACCCTGATCCCTGAAGGCGACGGTATTGCCCGCGTGAGACGCGAGAGCAAGGGCCGTGGCGGCAAGACGGTGACGACTATCACCGGCGTGCCCCTGGCTGAAGATGCGCTCAAGGAACTGGCTACCACGCTGAAAAAGCGTTGTGGCACCGGTGGCGCGTTGAAAGACGGCGTCATCGAGATCCAGGGCGATCACGTCGAACTGCTGTTGGCCGAGCTGATCAAGCTCGGTTACAAGGCCAAGAAGTCCGGCGGCTGACAGCCTCTTCCCAACCTGTGTCTAAACTCTGTCCTGCGAGTGGGGTCTACCTTCCTTACAGGCAAATCGTCATTTTCATTCTTTAGACTGCGCCAGCCTCCCTGAGAGGTGGCGCCTTCGCCTTCATTTATAGGGGACTTCGATGTCCGTACGACGCACACGCAAAGACGATGGCAGCCAATGGACAGTTGCGGACAGCCGCAGTGTTTACGGGATCCGCCATTGGGGGGCCGGGTATTTCGCGATCAATGACGCCGGTCGCGTTGAAGTCCGTCCGAACGGCCCGAACAGCACGCCTGTCGATCTCTTCGAGCAAGTCGACCAGTTGCGCAAAAGCGGCCTGTCGTTACCGTTGCTGGTGCGCTTCCCTGACATCCTGCAAGACCGTGTACGCCAGTTGACCGGCGCCTTCGACGCCAACATCGAGCGCCTGGAATACCAGAGCAAGTACACCGCGCTGTACCCGATCAAAGTGAACCAGCAGGAAGCGGTGATCGAGAACATCATCGCCACTCAGGACGTGTCTATCGGCCTTGAAGCCGGCTCCAAGCCTGAGCTGCTGGCCGTACTGGCCCTGGCGCCGAAGGGCGGCACCATCGTCTGCAACGGTTACAAAGACCGTGAGTTCATCCGCCTTGCGCTGATGGGCCAGAAGCTCGGTCACAACGTGTTTATCGTGATCGAGAAAGAATCCGAAGTCGGCCTGGTGATCGAAGAGGCTGCCAACCTCAAGGTCAAGCCACAGGTTGGCCTGCGTGTGCGGTTGTCGTCCCTGGCGTCGAGCAAATGGGCAGACACCGGTGGCGAGAAGTCCAAGTTCGGTTTGTCGGCGGCGCAGCTGTTGTCCGTGGTTGAGCGCTTCCGCGCGGCCGGGCTGGACCAAGGCATTCGCTTGCTGCACTTCCACATGGGCTCGCAGATCGCCAACCTGGCCGATTACCAGCACGGGTTCAAGGAAGCCATTCGTTACTACGGCGAACTGCGCAACCTCGGCCTGCCGGTGGACCACATCGACGTGGGTGGCGGCCTGGGCGTCGACTACGACGGTACCCACTCGCGTAACGCCAGCTCGATCAACTACGACATGGACGACTACGCCGGCGTGGTCGTGGGCATGCTCAAGGAATTCTGCGACGCGCAGAGCCTGCCGCACCCGAATATCTTCTCCGAAAGCGGTCGTTCCCTGACTGCTCACCACGCCATGCTGGTGGTGCAGGTGACTGACGTCGAGAAACACAACGACGAAATCCCGGTCATCGAAAACAAGGAAAGCCTGCCGGAAACCGTGCAATGGCTGGTGGACCTGCTGGGTCCGACCGATATCGAGATGGTCACCGAAACCTACTGGCGCGCCACTCACTACATGAGCGACGTGGCCACCCAGTACGCTGACGGCAAACTGACCCTGGCCGAAAAAGCCCTGGCCGAACAGTGCTACTTCGCGGTGTGCCGCCGTCTGCACAACTCGCTCAAAGCCCGCCAGCGTTCGCACCGCCAAGTGCTGGACGAACTCAACGACAAGCTGGCCGACAAGTACATCTGCAACTTCTCGGTATTCCAGAGCCTGCCGGACACCTGGGCCATCGGCCAGGTACTGCCGATCCTGCCGCTGCACCGTCTCGACGAAGAGCCGCTGCGCCGCGCCGTGCTGCAAGACCTGACCTGCGACTCCGACGGCAAGATCAAGCAGTACGTCGACGAGCAGAGCATCGAGACCAGCCTGCCGGTACACGCCCTGAACGAAGGTGAAGACTACCTGTTGGGTATCTTCCTGGTCGGCGCCTATCAGGAAATCCTGGGCGACATGCACAACCTGTTCGGTGACACCGATTCGGTGAACATCTACCAGCGTGAAGACGGTTCGGTGTACAGCGCCGGGATCGAGACACACGACACCATCGAAGACATGCTGCGCTATGTGCACTTGTCGCCGGAGGAGTTGATGACTCACTACCGTGACAAGTGTGCGAGCGCGAAGATCAGTGCGTCGGAGCGTACTCAGTTCCTGGACGCGTTGCGTTTGGGCCTGACGCGCTCTTCGTACCTTTCCTCGTAAGCACAGGCGACACAGATCCAGTGTGGGAAGGGGCTTGCCCCCTCCCATAGCTGGGCCTCGTTTGGCAGTACCTTCTTCGTGGGGGTCAATGATGTCGAGCAAATACCTGCAAGCGTTTACCCTGGCCTTCGCCGCCTTCCTGGCAGCCTGCTCCCCAATAAAAGTGCTCAACGCACTCACCCCCAACAGTACCTTTACCAAGACTTCAGCCATTGCCTACGGCGATGATCCCCGCCAGAAACTCGATATATACCGAGCCGTTCCTGCCGTGCCCAACGCTCCCGTAGTGGTGTTCTTTTACGGCGGCAGCTGGAACAGCGGATCCAAGGACGACTACAGCTTCGTCGGCGAAGCCCTGGCTTCAAGGGGCATCGTGGTGGTGATCGCCGATTACCGGCTGTACCCGCAAGTGCGTTACCCCGCCTTTCTTCAGGACGGCGCCAAAGCGGTGGCCTGGACATATAACCACGCCGCTGAATATGGCGCCGATCCCCAGCAGCTTTATGTGATGGGCCACAGTTCCGGCGCCTACAACGCCTCGATGCTGGCGCTGGATGGGCGTTGGCTAAAAGAAGTGGGCTTGGCGCCGTCGATCTTCAAGGGATGGATCGGCCTGGCCGGGCCTTATGACTTCCTGCCGATTGAAAACCAGGACGTGCGCCCGGTGTTCTTCTTCCCCGACTCACCGCCGGAGTCGCAGCCAATCAACCACGTCAGCCGTGACGCGCCGCCGACGCTGCTGATGGCCTCGACCGACGACAACTTGGTCAACCCGACGCGCAATACCGCAGGGCTGGCGAGAAAATTGCGCGAGGCGGGTGTGCCGGTCGAGGCGTTCTACTTCACCAGGACCAACCACGCGACGTTAGTGGCGTCTTTCGCCAAGCCGTTGCGCTGGCTGGCGCCAGTGTTGAACCAAGTGACAGCGTTTATCCAAGCCACTGATCCCGCTGGTTCAAGCGCCAGGCTATCGCCCACAAAGTGAGGCTGCGCAGGGCCATGAACAGCAGAAAGGTTATCCACAACCCATGATTGCCCAGGCCCTGCAACGCCCAGGCAAACGGCAGTGTCAGCAATACCGTCAGTAGCATCCCATTGCGCATTTCTCGCGCGCGGGTGGCGCCGATAAACAGGCCGTCCAGCAGGTAACTCCACACCGCAATCAGTGGCAGCAGCGCCAGGTAAGGCAGGTAGGTGTCAGCGGTGTCGCGCACGCTGGGGATATCGGTCTGCATGGCGATAAACAGGTGCCCGGCAAAGCTGAACAGCAGCGCAAACCCGACGCTGGCGATCAGCGACCAGCCACCGGCGACCACCAATGAGCGGTGCAGCGACTGGCGGTCGCGGGCGCCGATGGCGTGGCCGCAGAGGGCTTCGACCGCGTGGGCCAGACCGTCCAGCGCATGCGCCGTCAGCAGCAGGCCGTTAAGCAGCAAGGCATTGGCAGCAACGGTGGCATCCCCCAGCCGCGCGCCTTGCACCGTGATCATGAAAAACACCGATTGCAGCGCCAGGCTGCGGATAAAGATGTCGCGGTTGACCGCCAGCAACGGGCGCCAGCTTTGCCACACTTTCAGCGCGGCCCAAGCGATATGGCCTGGATAGGCGCGCAGGGCCTTTTGTGTGAGCGCCAGGCCGAGCAGGGCGCCGGTCCATTCGGCGATGACCGACGCTCTCGCCGACCCGACGACCCCCCAATCCAAACCGAGTACGAACCACAGGTTGAGAGCGATATTCACCAGATTAGTGGTCAGCAGAATTGCCAGCGGCGCACGGGCGTTCTGTGTGCCGAGGAACCAGCCGACCAGCGCATAAGTGGCCAGGGCTGCGGGCAGGCCGAACAGGCGCGTGTGGAAGAAGTCGCGGGTGAGCTGATTCAGCTCGGGGGAGGGCTGCATCCATTCCAGGGCGAGGTGGCTCAGGGGGATGCCCACGGTGCCCAGCAGCATCGCCAGCCCCAGTGCCAGCAACAGACCTTGCAGCAGGATTTGCCGAAGTGCCGCCCCGTCATTACGCCCTGCAGCCTGCGCGGCAAAACCGGTGGAGCCCATGCGCAGAAAACCCATGGCCCACGCGAGAAAGGTATACAGGCTGGCCCCGACGGCCACGGCGCCCAGTTGATGGGCATGGGGCAGGTGGCCGATGACCATGCTGTCGACCAGGGCTACCAGCGGCACCGAGATGTTCGACAGAATCATTGGCGCGGCAAGGGCCCAGACGCGTCGATGGGTAGGGCGGTGGCGCCAGTCGGTGAGTAAGGTGGACATGCAGGCTCCTTGGGGGAGCGGCATTGTAACCGTCCAGTAGCTACGCAGCAGAACCAATGTGGGAGGGGGCTTGCCCCCGATAGCAATAGATCAGCCAGCCTATCTGTAGCTGACCCACTGCTGTCGGGAGCAAGCCCCCTCCCACAGTTTGATCTCCAGTGGGTGTGGGAACTGGCTTGGCTTGAGCCGATCGAGAACCAAACCACCCTCCGTCGGTCAATGTGACCAGCGCCACATCGGCTTCGCCGGCACTGATATATAGTTCACCCCTCGGTTCCCTCTGACTACGAGTGCCCCATGCTTAACAAAGGATTGTTCCTGGCCTGCGCGCTGGCCCTGCTGAGCGCCTGCGATTCCTCCGATAAACCGGCTACGCCGCCCGCGCCTTCAGAGGCGGCAGCGCCGAAACCGGCCAAGGCGGCGGTGGATGTGCCAGCGCTCAAGCAGCGCTACGCCGGGCGTGAGTTGAACGTGGTGGACGTGTCCGAGGTTCAATTGGACGGGGCCAGCACCTTGTCGGTGAGTTTTTCCATTCCCTTGGACCCCGATCAGAAATTCGCCGACAAGCTCCATCTCGTAGACAGCAAGTCGGGCAAGGTCGATGGCGCCTGGGAGCTCTCGGATAACCTGATGGAGCTGCGCCTGCGCCACCTTGAGCCGCAACGCAAACTGGTGCTGACGGTCGACGCCGGTGTAAAGGCGGTCAACGACAACACGCTCGCCGCCGAGTACATCGCCCGCCTGGAAACCCGTGACCTGCAAGCCACTGTCGGCTTTGCCAGCCGTGGCACCTTGCTGCCGACGCGCCTCGCTGAGGGCCTGCCGGTGATCGCGCTGAACGTCGACAAAATCGACGTTGAATTCTTCCGCATCAAGCCTGAATCCCTACCGTCATTCCTGGCGCAGTGGGGGCGCAACACCAGCCTGCAAAGTTATGAATCCCGCGAACTGCTGCCGCTGGCGGATCTGGTCTACGGCGGCCGTTTCGACCTCAATCCGGCGCGCAACACCCGCGAAACCCTGTTGCTGCCGATCGCCGGCCTCAAGCAATTGCAACAACCGGGCGTGTACCTGGCGGTAATGCGCGCGTCGGGCACCTACAACTATTCGCAACCGGCGACGCTGTTTACCCTGAGTGATATCGGGCTGTCGGTGCACCGCTATGCCAATCGCCTGGATGTGTTTACCCAGGCGCTGGAAGGCGGCAAGGCGCTTGATGGTGTGGACCTGGAAGTGCTCGATGCCGATGGCCGTGTGTTGGGCCAGGGCAAGACCGAGAAGGGCGGCCACGCTGAGTTGCCGTTGCCGAAAAAGGCCCAGGTCTTGCTCGCCAAGCAGGGCGAACAGACCAGCCTGTTGCGCCTCGACAGCGCTGCGCTGGACCTTGCCGAGTTCGACATCGGCGGCCAACCCTCGCACCCGTTGCAGTTTTTTGTGTTCGGCCCACGCGACCTGTATCGCCCCGGCGAAACCGTGCTGCTCAACGCCCTGCTGCGCGACAAGGACGGCAACGCCGTCAAGCCGCAACCGGTGAGCGTCGAGGTACGTCGCCCGGATGAACAGGTCAGCCGCAAATTCGTGTGGGATGCTGACGCATCCGGCCTGTATCAATATCAACTGCAACTGGCCGGCGAAGCACCGACCGGGCGCTGGCAGTTGGTGTTCGACCTGGGTGACGGTAAACCGCAGCTGTATGAATTCCTCGTCGAAGACTTCCTGCCCGAGCGCCTGGCGTTGGAACTCAAGGGCAGCGACACGGCGCTGAGCCCGGCGGATAACCCGGTCATCCAGGTTAACTGTCGTTACCTGTACGGCGCGCCTGCGTCGGGTAATCGGGTCAGCGGGCAAGTGTATGTGCGGCCGCTGCGCGAAGCGGTCAAGTCGCTCCCTGGTTATCAGTTCGGCTCGGTCACCGAAGAAGAACTGAGCCAGGATTTCGAACTGGACGAAAGCGTCCTCGACGCCCAGGGCCAGGAAAAACTGACCCTCGAAAGCAAATGGGCCGAAGCTAAATCCCCCTTGCAACTGATCGTGCAGGCCAGCCTGCAAGAGTCGGGCGGTCGGCCGATCACCCGTCGCCTGGTGCAACCGATCTGGCCGGCCGAGCAACTGCCGGGCCTGCGCGGGCTGTTTGACGGCACCGAAACCAATGGTGATGGCCCGGCGGAATTCGAAGTGCTGCTGGCCAATCAGGACGGGCAGAAACTCGCTGCGCAAAACCTCAAGGTGCGCCTGGTGCGCGAGCGCCGCGACTATTACTGGAACTACTCCGACAATGACGGCTGGAGTTACCACTACAACGAGAAATTCCTCAACCTCGACGAACAGACCCTGAATATCAAGGCCGGCGACACCGCCAAGGTCAGCTTCCAAGTGGAGTGGGGGCCGTACCGCGTCGAAGTCGAAGACCCGCAGACCGGGCTGATCAGCAGCCTGCGTTTCTGGGCCGGTTATCAGGCCCAGGACAACACCGAAGGCGGCGCCGTACGGCCCGATCAGGTCAAGCTGGCGCTGGATAAACCGGCCTATGGCGACGGCGACACCGCCAACGTCACCGTGACGCCGCCCGCTGCCGGTAAAGGCCACTTGCTGGTGGAGTCCGCCGAAGGACCGCTGTGGTGGCAGGAAATCGACGTACCGGCCGAGGGCAAAAGCTTCGCCGTGAAGCTTGACCCGAAATGGTCGCGCCACGACCTGTACGTGAGCGCCCTGGTGATTCGCCCCGGCGAGCGCAAAGCCAACATCACCCCCAAACGCGCAGTGGGCCTGCTGCATCTGCCGCTCGATCGCACCCAGCGCAAGCTTGGCGTGACCCTCAGCGCGCCGGAAAAAATGCGCCCCAAACAACCGCTGACGGTGAAGATCGCCGCCAAAAATGCCGACGGCAGCGTGCCGAAACAGGTGCATGTGCTGGTGGCAGCCGTGGACGTCGGCATCCTCAATATCACCGAGTATCCGACGCCCGATCCGTACTCCAGCCTCTTCGGCCGCAAGGCCTATGGCGTGGACCAATTCGACATCTACGGCCAGTTGATCGAAGCCGGGCAGGGCCGTTTGGCCAGCCTGGCGTTCGGTGGTGACGCCGCGCTGGCCAAGGGCGGCAAGCGCCCGGATACCAGCGTGACCATCGTCGCCCTGCAAAGCGCGCCGGTGACGTTGAACGACAAAGGCGAGGGTGAAGTCAGCGTCAATATCCCCGACTTCAACGGCGAGTTGCGCCTGATGGCCCAAGCCTGGAGCGATGACCGTTACGGCATGGCCGAAGCCAAGACCGTGATTGCCGCACCGCTGATTGCTGAACTGTCAGCGCCGCGCTTTCTGGCCGGCGGTGACCAGACCACCTTGGCCCTGGACCTGTCGAACCTGTCGGGCAAGGCGCAGAAACTCGATGTGCAATTGAGTGCCGAGGGGCAGTTGGAATTGGTCAACACTGCCGCGCAGACCGTTGAGCTCAAGCAAGGCCAGCGCACCACCCTGCGCATCCCGGTGAAAGCCTGGGGCGGGTTGGGCAAAGGCAAGGTGAAAGTGACAGTCAACGGGCTGGATCTGCCGGGTGAAAACCTGCCGCCGTTCAGCCGTGAGTGGACCTTGGGCGTGCGTCCGGCCTATCCCGCGTTGCTCAAGCATTACCGCGCAGTGCTTAAAAGCGAACCCTGGAGTTTGCCAGCCGGCACCCTGGATCAGTTCGACACCTCCGGGCGCGAGGCGCTCTTGAGCCTGTCGAGCCGGCCGCCGCTGAACCTCGGCGCACAGATCTCGGCGCTCAAGGCTTACCCCTATGGTTGCCTGGAGCAAACCGCCAGCGGCCTGTACCCGTCGCTGTACGCTGACGATGCCTTGCTCAAGCGACTGAGTATCAAGGGCGAGCCGGATGCCGAGCGCAAGCGCAAGATCGAGCTGGGCATTGAACGCCTGCTGGGCATGCAGCGCTACAACGGCAGTTTTGGTTTGTGGGGCGCTGACGGTGAAGAGGAATATTGGTTGACGGCCTACGTCACCGACTTCCTGCTGCGCGCCCGCGACCAGGGTTTTGCCGTGCCGCCTGAAGCCTTGAAAAAGGCCAGCGAGCGCCTGCTGCGGTACGTGCAGGAGCGCAACCTGATCGAAGTCGACTACAGCGACAACGCCGAACACACACGCTTCGCCGTGCAGGCTTACGCCGGCATGGTGCTGGCGCGCAGTCAGCAGGCGCCACTGGGGGCGCTGCGCAGCATTTTCGAACGGCGCAGCGATGCGCGTTCCGGGTTGCCGCTGGTGCAGTTGGCCATTGCCTTGCAGAAGATGGGCGACCAGCCACGCGCGGACCAGGCCTTGCAGGCTGGCTTGGCAGCCCAACGTAGCGCCAAGGAATGGCTGGCCGACTACGGCAGCCCGCTGCGGGACCAAGCGATGATCCTGGCGTTGCTGGAAGAAAATGACTTGGCCAAGGGCAAGCGTGAGGAGCGTCTGTTCACGTTGTCGGATCAACTGGCTGCCAGCCCGTACCTGTCGACCCAGGAGCGCAATTCACTGTTTCTGGCGGGGCGGCTTGGGTTTGCCAAGCCTGAGGCGAACTGGCAAGTGTCCCTGACCGGCAGCGGCGGTGTGCACGAGTTGAACAACCAGCAGTCGACGTTGGCGCTGGAAGGCAACCTGCTGTCCAGCGACCTGAGCCTGAGCAATCAGGGCGAAACCCCGGTGTACCAGCAACTGACGATCTCGGGTTACCCGCAAGTGCCCCCGGCACCGGGTGGCGACAACCTGAGCATCCGCCGCGAATACCTGGGCATGAACGGCCAGCCGCTGAACCTGCGCAACCTCAATAGCGGCGACCTGGTGCTGGTGCACTTGGCGGTCAGCGCCAAGCAGCGTGTACCGGATGCCTTGGTGGTCGACCTGCTGCCCGCGGGCCTGGAGCTGGAAAACCAGAACCTGGCCCAGAGTGCCGCCAGCTTGGAAAACGCCAGCAGCCAAGTGAAGGAATGGCGCGAGTCGATGCAGAATGCGGCGCTTAAGCATCAGGAGTTCCGCGATGATCGCTACGTGGCGGCGATCAACCTGGACGGCGATGGCACCACGCACCTGCTGTACCTGGCGCGTGCGGTGACTCCGGGCACCTATCGCGTGCCGCCTCCGCAAGTGGAGTCCATGTATCGACCGAACTGGCAGGCGGTGGGAGAGACCCCGGTGGACTTGGTCATTAAGGGTCGTTGAAGAAACAATGTGGGAGGGGGCTTGCTCCCGAGAGCGGTGGGTCAGTTGCCAGATGCATTGACTGAAACACTGCTATCGGGAGCAAGCCCCCTCCCACAGGCGATTGCTGACCGTCCTGGCTTAGTGCACGACCCAACTAAGCAGCCAAAGGCCCAGCAGCAGCCAGATAATCCCCATGATGATCGACGCCCGCATAAACGCGCGTACTGCCGAGTACAGCAGCATCAGGCCGACGATCAGCGTGATGATGCTGATAATCGACGTATCCATGCCCAAGGTTCGGGACAGGCCTTCGACAAAGTTGCCCCCGGCATGAGTCAGGGCCCCGAATAATCCGCTTAGGCCGTCGACGATAAAACGGATGATGGAACCGAGCGCCTGGCCCAACCATTCGAAAAAGCTTTCTACCTGCATGTGCATGTCCTGATAAGAGGTGGGCGTGTCTGTGCCTTTGGTTGTTAATGCAACAGGCTAGTTCCCTACCAGCATAGAGGTTTGCCCGTTTGAATTTGCGTTTAGTTGCCCGCTGGACCCTGGCGACCCTTCTGTTGGTGATTGCCCTGCTGTGGCTGGCCGACCGCATCTGGCCGCTGCCCCTGCCCAAGGACGACTTGGCGCGGGTGGTGCTGGCCGAGGATGGGACACCCTTGTGGCGGTTTGCCGATGCCAATGGGGTGTGGCGCTACCCCGTGCAAACCGGTGAAGTCTCGCCGTATTACCTGGATGCCTTGCTCACCTACGAAGACCGCTGGTTCTACCAACACCCTGGCGTAAACCCGTTGGCGTTGGTGCGCGCGACGTGGCAGAACCTGACCGGCGCGCGGGTAGTGTCGGGCGGCAGCACCTTGTCGATGCAGGTCGCCCGTTTGCTCGACCCGCATTCGCGCACGTTCCATGGCAAGTTGCGTCAGCTGTGGCGCACGGCGCAGTTGGAGTGGCACCTGTCCAAGGAAGAGATCCTCAACCTCTACCTGAACCGCGCGCCGTTTGGCGGCACGTTGCAGGGCGTGGCGGCGGCCAGTTGGGCGTACCTGGGCAAATCCCCTGCGCAATTGACCCATGCCGAAGCGGCCTTGCTCGCGGTACTGCCACAGGCGCCGAGCCGCCTGCGTCCAGATCGGCATCCGCAGCGCGCCCAGGAGGCTCGGGACAAGGTCTTGCGCCGCCTCGCCGAGTTCCAGGTATGGCCGCAATCGGCGGTCGACGAAGCCCTTGAAGAACCGCTGCTACTTGCCCCGCGTCTGGAACCGAGCCTGGCGCCCTTGCTCGCTCGCCGCCTGAACCGCCCCGACAGCCCGCCGCTGATCCGCACGACCGTTGACGCCACCCTGCAACGCCGCCTCGAAGATCTGTTGCTGGGCTGGCGCGCGCGGCTGCCGGAGCACACTTCGGCGGCGATCCTGGTGGTGGAAGAGGAAACCATGGCGGTGCGGGCGTACCTGGGCTCGGTGGATATCAACGACGCCAAGCGCTTTGGCCATGTGGACATGATCAGCGCGCTGCGCTCGCCGGGCTCGACCTTGAAACCCTTTCTGTATGGCATGGCCCTGGATGATGGGTTGATTCACTCCGAATCGCTGTTGCAGGACGTGCCCCGACGGTATGGCGATTATCGACCGGGCAACTTCTCCATGGGGTTTACCGGCGCGGTGCCGGCGAGTACTGCGTTGTCCAGCTCCCTTAACCTACCAGCGGTGCAGTTGCTGGAAGCCTACGGGCCCAAGCGGTTTGCCGCCGAGATGCGCATCGGCGGTGTGCCCTTGGCATTGCCCGCGCTGGCCGAGCCGAACCTGGCGCTGATCCTGGGCGGCGCGGGCAGCCGTCTGGAAGATCTGGTGGGCGGTTACAGCGCCTTCGCCCGGGACGGCAAGAGCGCCTCTATCCGACTGCAGCCGGACGACGCGCTGAGAGAGCGGCCAATGCTGTCGCCGGGCTCTGCTTGGATTGTGCGGCGCATCCTCAGTGGGCAAGCGCGGCCGGATCGCGACCCGCGTGCCGAGTTGGTGCAGCGCCCGGTGCTCGCCTGGAAAACCGGCACCAGCTACGGCTTTCGCGATGCCTGGGCGATTGGCGTGGGGCCGCGTTACCTGATTGGCGTGTGGATCGGCCGACCGGACGGCACGCCCGTGCCGGGCCAGTTCGGCTTGGCGTCAGCGGCGCCACTGATGTTGCAGGTGCACGACGTGTTGACCAACCGCGACAGCCAGCGCGGCATCAGCGCGCCAGTCAAACCGGTGCCGGCCAACGTCGGCGTGGCGGCGATCTGTTGGCCGCTGGGCCAGCCCATGAGCCGCAGCGATCCCAATTGCCGCCGCCAACGCTTCGCCTGGACCCTGGACAACACCACGCCGCCGACCTTGCAGGCGTTGGATCAACCGCTGAGTGTGGGGTTGATGGAAAGCGTCTGGGTCAATGCCAAGGGCTTGCGGGTCGATGCTCATTGCCCCGGCGCAGTCGCCAAGCCTATCGCCCTTTGGCCAGCACCGCTGGAACCTTGGCTGCCAAGGGCCGAACGCCGTGAAGCACGCATCCCAGCCGCCGACGCGGATTGCCCGCCGCCGGCGCTGGCCACGTCTTCACCGTTGTCCATCGTCGGCGTGCGTGAAGGCGACCAACTGCGCCTGCCCGCGGCCAGCCAACAAGCCCTGCGTCTTAAAATCTCCGCCCTGGGCGGCAGTGGTCGACGGTGGTGGTTCCTTAATGGCGCGCCGTTGGGCGACAGCGCCAATCAGGACTTTATCAATGCCAGTTTCGAGCGACTGGGCCGCTATCAATTAAGCGTGCTCGATGAGGCGGGGCAGACGGCCAGGATTGAGTTCAGCGTGGTGGATTAACTTGCCTTCTCTGAATTTCCGCCGGAAGCTACACACCTTCAGGAGCCCCTCCCATGAACCTCGAACACCTCACCGAACGTCTGCACCGCATCCGCGATACCAACGACTGGAAGCAGTTCCACAGCCCTAAAAACCTGGCCATGGCTGCCAGCGTGGAAATGGCCGAGCTGGTGGAAATCTTCCAATGGCTGACCGAAGACCAATCTCGCCAGTTACCCGCTGACAAACTCGCCCACGCCGGCCAGGAAGTCGGCGATATCGTGCTGTACCTGCTGCTGTTGTGCAGTGAGCTGGGCCTGGACATGAATGAGGTGGTGCGCGCCAAACTGGCTGACAGCGAACGGCGGTTTGCCCATGAGTGATCGTCATTTCGACCAGTTGGCTACACGCTTTGCCGAGAAAATCTACGGCGGTGCCAAAGGCGCAATCCGCCTGGCGGTGCTTCAGGCCGACCTGGCCGAAGCCCTGCCGGAACGCCCGTTGCGCGTTCTGGATATCGGCGCAGGCCTGGGGCATATGTCGCTGTGGTTGGCCGAGCGCGGCCACCTGGTGACCCTGGCCGAACCCGCCGAGCCGATGCTTGAGGGGGCGCGCCAGCGCTTCGCCGAGGCCGGGCAAACGGCGACCTTTATCCAGGCGCCCTGGCAAGACCTGCTTGGCCAGCTCACCGAACCTTACGATCTGGTGCTGTGTCACGCGGTGCTGGAATGGCTGGCCGAACCCCATGCGATCCTGCCGGTGCTGCACCAGCTGACCGTGCCCGGTGGCTGGCTGTCCCTGGCGTTTTACAACCGTGATGCGCTGATTTATCGCAACCTGCTCAAAGGCCACTTCCGCAAAATGCGCAAGAACGACATGGCCGGCGAAAAGCAGAGCCTGACCCCGCAACAGCCCCTCGACCCCCGCGAATTAGCGGCGCAACTCGACGGGCTTTGGCAGGTCGAAAGCCAAAGTGGCGTGCGGGTTTTTCACGACTATATGCCGGTGGAATTCCAGGCCCGCGCGGATTTACAGGACCTTGTAGAGATGGAACTCGCTCACCGTCGTCACCCAAGCTTTGCCGGACTTGGGCGTTATTTGCACTGGATCTGCCGTCCGGTTTAAGCGGCCCAGCCTGCGGAGGTCGAAATGCGTCGTCTCTGTTTGATTTTGTTATCCCTTGGGCTGGGCGCGTGCTCCAGCCCTAACCCTTATGTGGCGGCTTCTGCGCCCATGCCACCGGCGCCGGCCCAGGCAGCCACTACGTTCGATGCCAGTGCGTACCCTGCGCCGGTACGCGACTACGGGGCCTACCGTAATTGGGCCTGGCGCGACGGCCAACTGCCGGCGGGCTCGGCATGGGCTGATTCGGCGCAGATTGCCGAAGCCGTCAGCGGCGCCCTCGACCAGCGTGGCCTGCGCCCTTTGCACGACAACCGGGCGCCCGACCTGCTGGTCAGCGCGGATGTGCGCCTTGAGAAGCGTCTCAAGCAAGTCCAGGACGATTATGGCTACGGTTACGGCGGCTATAACCGCTACGGCAATGGCTATGGCATGTACAACTCTGCGCCGATCGTGCGCACCTACGAGGTGACGGTTGCGGTGGTGCGGGTCAACCTGTTTGATGCCCGCAGCGGTCAGCCCGTGTGGAGCACCAGTGCCGAAACTGCCAGCCAGGGCAGCCTCAGCGAACGTGCTGACGCTTTGCGCCAGGCCGTGCAAAAGGCCATGACCGCTTACCCGCCCAGTTAACCGCTATTCTCATTTCAAGCGCAGTTCGCTCTTTGGAGAAAACCATGTTTCGTCGCATCGCTATGCTCGCTTTTGTCGTGCTGCTGGGCGGTTGCCAGACCAACCAGGTCAACCACGATTTTGACGCCAGCCGAGACTTCGGCGCCTACCGCAACTGGGCCTGGAAAGATCCGGCCCTGCAATACCGCCCAGATGATCCACGGATCAAGAGTGACCTCACCGAACAACGCATCCGCCAGGCGGTAGGCGAGCAACTCGACCAACGGGGCCTGCGCCCAGCCGCAGCGGGCACCAAGGCTGACCTGATCGTTCAGGCCTACCTGATCGTCGAAGACCGCCAGCAACAAGTCACCACCAATTACGGCGGCGGCTGGGGCGGCCCGTGGAACGGCTACTGGGGTGGGCCGATGTACAACGAAACGCGCAACATCACCTACAAAGTGGCGACCATCCAGATCGACCTGCTCGATGGCAAGGACGGCAAACTGGTATGGCGCGGCAGTGATGAGCAGATGATGGGCAGCACGCCCAACCCACAGGACCGCAACAACGCGATCCGCACGACGGTGACGCACATCCTCTCCAGCTATCCGCCGCACTGACTTCAGCCGCCGCGATTTGTGGCGCTTGGCCAGCGCACATTCCAAGCCTTGTCTACACTCCACAGCACCTACGGAGAGTAAGCGCTAAGGAGTGCTCGATGTCTCCCGGACTTCGTTGCAGGCAGCGTGGTGCGATCGGCTTGATGGCGGCCTTGACGCTCGGTTTGGCGTTGGTCTTCTTACTGCTGGTGGTCGACAGCGGGCGGCTCTATCTCGAAAAGCGCAAGTTGCAAGGCATTGCCGACATGGCCGCGCTGGAAGCGGTCCAGCGCAATGGCGATTGCCTGGCCGCGAACAACAACACCGCCACCACCTATGCCGGCGCCAGTGCGGTGCGCAACGGCTACATCATTCCCCCCGCCAATGCACTGGACGTTCGCTGTGGTTCGTTGACCACGGCGGCCTCGAATCTAAGGGTGTTTTCCGCAGATGCCACCAAGCGCGATGCGATTCAAGTGATCGCCTCGCGCCCGGTACTGACCAGTGTCGCCGGTGGTATCTGGTCGATGTTCAATGGCGGCGCCTACAGCCTGACCACCCTGTTGACGGCCAAGGCCGTGGCCGCGCCGAAGATTTTGCCGCCCCAGGCACAATTGACGATCAAGTCCACGTTGGTGACGGTCAACTCCACCGATTCCGCCGCGCTGAACCTGCTGTTCGGCAAGTTGTTGGGCGGTAACCTGTCGCTCGATGTGGCCGGTTGGCAGGGGTTGGTGGACACCAATCTCAACCTGTTGAGTTACCTGAACCAGTTGGCACTGAACGTGGGCGTCCAGGCGGGCAATTACGACGAGTTGCTGGCCAAGAACCTCAAGCTCGGTCAACTGATCGATGCGGCGGTAACCGTGCTTCAAGCCGGGTCGGGTACCGCGACGGTGGCCGCCTCAGGGCTTACGAAGATCAATGCATTGGTGGGCAATCTCGACGTGACGCTGGGCAGCCTGTTGCAATTGCAGACAGGGGCAGTGTCCGCCGGGCTTAACACCACGTTGAACGCGTTCCAGCTGGCTGAGGCATTTGTGCAATTGGCCAACAAGAAGAACGGGGTGGTGGCTGCGGTGCCTGTGACCATTCCCGGTGTGACGGCGAATCTCAAGCTCAAGGTCATTGAGCCGCCCATACTGTCCGCGATCGGTGACCCCACCTATGCCAAGAATAGAACCGATGCGAGTACGCGGATTTATGTGCGCACGGCGCAGGTAAGCCTGGGGCTGACAGTGACGCTGCCGGTACTCAACATCCCTGCGGTGAATTTGGTTGTGAACGGCTTGGTCGCTCCGCTTACGGACGTGCTGAACAATTTGCTCAGCCTGAACCTGGCCGGGACTGTCAGTTCGCTGCTGTGTGCCGTGGGAGGCGTTCCTTGTCAGACCACAGACTTGAGGCTGCTGTCTTCCGCCACTAACCCGCCGGTTCCCAGTGTGGATGTGATTCTTGAGCTGGGCATTGCTGAAAGCTATGTCACAGGGTTTACCTGCGCGAGTGACGCGACCAAAACGCTGACCACCCAAACCAATGCGTCGGTGGTGAGCATCAAAGTCGGCCAGAGCCCTACCCTGATCGATTCACTGGGAGCCAGCCCGCCGCTGGCGGCCGTGCCACCGCTGCCGGTGATCGATATCGGCGCGGTGACGTGCCTCAAGCCGCTGCTCGGGCTCGGGCCCACCGTCTGCGATTACCCTAATCGCAAAGCGTTTTATGGCGGGGGGATTGGGATGCTTATCGACCCCAGCGTGGGCTCAGTGACTTCGGCGGGTGGCGCTTACACCTACAACCAGCCACCGGAGATCAAGCAGCCACCGCTCTATCATTCGCTATCGACTGCTAGCCTGGTGACGTCCCTCGGACAGGCTTTGCAAACAGGGCTGAAATTCCAGGTTTACAAGCCCACGGGGTTCAATCTGCTGGGCGGGTTATTGGCGACCAGCGCAACGCTGCTTAACGATTTGAATAGCACGCTGGGCAACGTCATCGGCACTGTCCTTAGCCCAATTGTCGACCCGCTGGTAAACGGCTTGCTGTCCACCTTGGGCATCAACCTCAACAAAGTTGAAGTCGGCGCCAACCTCAGTTGCAGACCTCACGGACAAGCGGCATTGGTGCTTTAAGCCTCCACGATCGGTAACTCCACACAAAACCTGGCGCCTTCTGCGCCATTGACGACGCTCAGTCGGCCGCCCATGTTTTCCACAATTCCGTAGCTCACCGACAACCCCAGCCCCGTGCCCACGCCAATCGGCTTGGTGGTGAAGAACGGCTCGAAAATCCGTTCCAGCAGGCGAGGGTCAATACCGCCGCCGTTGTCCTCGACCCAGATCCGCACGTGGCGGCTGTCGTGCTCGCAATGCAGTGCGATCCAAGGACGCAGTGCCGGGTTCTGTTCGCGATTGCTCAGCAGTGCATCACGGGCGTTGACCATCAGGTTGATCAGTACTTGTTCCAATTGGTCGACGTAGCCTTTGACCTGCACGGTGAAGTCCACCGGGGTGACGCGCAGGTCCATGCCTTTGCCCTTCAAGCCTTCGCTGAGCATCGACAGCGTGCCCTCCACCGCCTGTGCCGGGTCGAAGGGCTGCTGCTCGATTTCCGAGCGGCGCCCAAACACCCGCATATGGTCCACCACCCGCGCCGCGCGCAGCACTTGGGCGTCGATGCGCTGAAGTTTTTCGGTGAGGTAATCGACGTCTGCGTTGCCGCTACTCAGGCGCTTGAGCACGTTGACGATGGCCATGCGCATCACGTTCAGCGGTTGGTTGATTTCATGCGCCAGGCCCGTGGCCATTTCGCCGAGGGTGGCCATCTTGGCGCTTTGGGTCAGCTGTTGCTGGGAGCGGCGCACTTCCGTGTTATCCCGGCCTACGGCTTGCACTTCCACCAGCGCGCCGCGCTCATCAAACACCCCGCGGTCCGACCAGACCCACCAGGCATGCTCGCGGCCAGGCAGTTCCAGGCTGATTTCGGCGGTGCTGACCGGGAACTCCGGAGTCAGTTGGTTGATGCGCTGCTCAAAGGCTTGGCGCTGCTCTACCGACAACCAATGCCCCAGGTTCATCCCCGGCAGCTGCGTGGGCAAACATTCCAGATAGTTGGCCAGCGGTGTGTTGCCGAAGGTCAGGGTCAGGTCTGGTCGGTAGCGGCAGATCATGGCCGGGGAGTCTTCCACCAGGATGCGATAGCGCTCTTCGCTCTTTTTGATCTGTTCGGCGGCCAGGGTCGCTTCGGTGACGTCCAGCCATAGCCCGACGGCCTCTACCGGTAGACCCAGTTCATCGCGCAGCAGCTTGGCTTCGTCGAGCAACCAATGGTCTACGCCGTGTTTATCGCGAACGCGGTAGCGGCTGCGTACGTTGCCTTCGCGAAGCAGTTGGCGAGTGCGCTCGAAGTAGAGGTCACGGTCATCGGGATGAATCCATTCGATAAGACTGGCCGGCGTGCATTCTTCGAGGGTGCGGCCGAGTAGAGGTAGCAGGCTGTCGCTGAAAAACAGCGGCTGCAGGGTGCCTTCGACATACCGTTGTACGTAGATGATTGCCGGTGAGCTGGCGATCAGGTTGTCCAGCCTTGCGTGAGCGGCGGCGGCTTGATGCTGCTGGTTTTTTATATCGCTGATATCCAGCATGAAGCCGATCAGCCGCCGTGTGCTTCCCACCCCTAACGCTTGGCCTTGAACGCGGTACCAAAGGGGGTTTTGTGCGGCGTCCATACGATGCAGACGTACGCTGGTGGACACCGGTTTGCTCGCTGTCTGCAAGTCTTGCAGGCGACTGGCGAGCTCCTGGCGGTCAGCGGGATGGATCAGCATCAGCCAGTCTGTCAGGGCCATGCGCGGGGTGCTGTGGTTGGGGCTCAGGTGCTGTAACAACTGCGGTGCCAGCTGGATCTCTTCAGTGTCTGGTTGGAGTTCCCACCAACCGGTGCCCAGTAACCCCTGCAACGCTTCCAGCCGGTCAAGTTGCTGCTGATGACGCTGCTCGCGAAGGCGGCTGAGTAATGGGGCGGCGATGGCGGCGGTCAGTTGTAGCCAGTCACGGTCACTGGCCTTTTCTTCGCCGCGATAAAACCCGCAAAGCAGCCAGGCGGCAACGCCATGGTCGTCACGGTAGGGCACCAGGAAGCCTGCGGCATTGTTGAAAATGCCCTGCAAACGCGGGTACTCGCTGTGGCCATGGTTCAGGGTCAGGTTCAAGGGGGTCTTGCCGTCGAGGCTGTCCAGCGCGGTTCCCAGGGGCTGTCCGTCGTGCCACAGGGCCGGTGCATCGTGTGCGCGATAGTGGCTGTGGATCAACCAACCCTGCTCCTGGCTATCGAGCAGGGCAATGGCGACACAGGGAATCTGCAAGCATTGCGCAATGCTTTGCAGGTTGTCTTGGAGTTCCTCGGGCAGGCGCGCCAGGCTGCAAACCCACAGTCGCTCACTGATCTGGGCACTCAGGTACTGATTCTGTTCGCGGGTTTCAGCTTGATTGCGGTGGGCAATCAAGTCGCCGATGTCGAGCAGTTGTAATACCCAGCCATCACCTTGAGGTTGAATCCAGCCTCGGGTTTGCAGGACGCGCCCCGCATGCGCCTTGAAATCCAGGTCCAGGGTTTGTCCTTGCCAGTCGCCGGGGCAGCCCTCGATCACCACGGCGCTGTGGGCATCTACATAGTCCAGCAGTGGCATCGGTTGTTGCGAGTCGGTTGTTTTCGCCAAGCGATGGCGCAGCGCGCCGTCGGTTTGCAGCACGCGACCCTGATTATCCAGATAAATGTGCAGGCCGGCGTTCGCGGGGGCGTGTGCTGGCGAAGCAGAGATACCCGGAGGGCGGCCCAGGAGTCGATCGAAAAACCTTTCCCCCGAGTTCAAAACTGCAGGCTCGCTTGGGCCGAGAGCGTCGTAGGCAAGTTGGGCACAGTGCCGAAGCCCGGCAGGACCAGGAAGGGCAGAACGCTCTTGAGGTTGTCGGAGGGGTAATTGATTCGTACGGTCAGCATCCCGGTGCCCGAATAGTCTGCTGTGACATAGGCCGGTACGAATTTGAAGGCCGGCGGCAGCCACTGCAATTGCGCCTGGGCGGCACTGATCGCGCGGGTTTTCAGCGCATCGGTGTAGCCAGGCGTCGTAGGGTCAAGCGCCACGCCGCGTCTCACACCTTCTGCCGTTGCCTGGTTGAACGATTGCAGCAGCAGTAACGGCAGGCTGTAACTGACCAAACCATAAAACACGGCAAAAAAAATCATGAATACCATCGCGAACTCAAGCGCGGCGGCACCTTTCTGTTTTCTAGGGAGGCCCTTTTTCATGACTGCGTCTACCCTGACAACCACTACCTGATATCAGCATAGAATCATTCAGCGAAAAGGGATTTTTTTTACGTGATTCATAGCCTGTTGCTGTTTGTTTGGCTGGCGTTATGCGCCGTGCAAGATATCCGTCAACGCCAGATCGCCAACCGCCTGACGTGGGGTGGGCTGCTGCTGGCGTTGGTTTATTTGCTCTGGAGCGGGTCCACCTGGCTAGGGGCATCCGCTGCCGAGGGCGGGTGGGCGTTTACCCTTGCGCTGCTGTTTACCTTGCCCGGTTATGCCTTAGGTCGGCTGGGCGCGGCGGATGTGAAGTTATTGGCGGCGTTGGCGTTGGCAACCAACAGCCAGTACTTGCTCGGCACGTTTGTCGGCGCAGGGCTGGCGAGCGTTGCATGGTTGTTGGTGGCGCCAAGGATGTGGCCGCTGATGAATCAAGGAGTTAGAAACGCTCTTTGTCACCTTGAGCCGCAGGCGTCAAACAAACAGCCATTTGCGCCCTTTTTATTCGTCGGATTTGTACTCGCTTGGGCTTGGATCCCATTAGTCGTGACGTAGCCTAGTGCTATGTACATAGTAAGAAAGTACGTCTACGTTTAAGGGTGAGTTGTACGGAAAATAAGCGGTTGGAATGGAACGGTTGGTCTTTGGCTTGCCCAGGCATGGAGTCGCGCGTGAACAAGCTTACCTCTCTAGTGAAAGTGCTCGTTGTCGATGATCAACCTTTGATCGTGGAAGAGCTGTGCGAATACCTCGAAAGCAGCGGCTATCGCTGCATCCCATGCCATTCCAGCCTCCAGGCTGTAAAACGTTTCAGCGAAGACGCTGACATCGGCCTGGTGCTGTGCGACCTGCATATGCCGGAAATGGACGGTATCGAGTTGGTGCAGGCGTTGCAGCGTTTGGCCGGTAAACAGCGTGCCTTTGAATCCATCATGCTGACGGGGCGCGCCGACAAACAAGATGTCATCAAGGCCCTGCGCGCAGGAATCGCGGACTATTATCAAAAACCGATCAATCTCCCCGAGTTGCTGGAAGGGTTGCAACGTCAGGAGGCGGTGCTGCAGGAACGGCATAAAAGCCTTGAGCTGGGGCACCTGAACCAGAAGCTGCAATACCTGTCGGCGTCCATCGATGACCTTTATCACGATCTCGACAAGGTGCGTAGCAACCCTCAATCCTCCATCAGCGCCACCGAGGCGCAGGGGGAGGGTGAAGCACTTGATGTGGAGATGCCGGTTATTTTCAAACAGTTGTCACCACGTCAATTGGACGTTGCACGGCTGGTGGGCAAGGGGCAGACCAACTACCAGATTGCCTGTGAGCTGGGCATCACTGAAAACACGGTGAAGCTCTACGTCTCCCAGGTGTTGCGCCTCACCCATATGCATAACCGCACGCAGTTGGCGCTGGCGCTGTCACCGAGCAATTCGGCGATACGCCAGCGGGTGACCGCCCACTAGTTGCTACCGCTCGGCGAGGTACCGCCTTGTTTCTGATCGTAGTACTCAGGAATAGGGTGCTTGTAGCTCTCTATCAGGCGCAGCATGGCGCCCTCGCGTTCAGCGGGGGTCGCCTTCTGCGGCTTGGACGACGCCAGTTGGCCGCTGACCTGCAGCTGTAGCCAGCCTTCAGTCTGTTTCTGTTGAGGCGAAGACGGGCCGGGCTCAATGGCCATGGCGGTCAGGGGCAGCGTTGCCAGCAGCAGGTTGGCGAGCAATGCGAGTTTCATCTGGATTCTCCCTGATTGACTGACTTGATAGGCGCCTGCAAGGCATCTCTGACCGCCGCTATTTGATCCTTGGCGGGCGACGCAGGCGAACGCTTGAGTTGCTGCGCCCGGGCTTGGGCCTGGCTGACTTGAACGGGGCTCAACCCCATGCGACTGACCACTTGCGCGGCCTGCCCCCAGTTGTCCTGGTAGATCAGCAGGGTCACCAGGTTAATGGCGGCCAACTGATTGCTCTGGTTGAGCTCCATGGCGGTGAGGAACTCGAAACGTGCATCGTCCATACGCAGTTGGTTGAGGTAGACCACTCCTAAGTCATTGCGGATTTTTTCATCGGTAGGCGAGAGCTGGGCGGCCCGTTGCAAATGGGCCAGGGCTTTACCGTTGTCGCCCTTGGCGACGGCGAGTTGCCCGAGTCCATGTTCGCCTTCAGCCGACAAGCATGTACCCAGCAGAGTTTTGTACAACGGCTCTGCGTCGTTGCGCCCTAACAGCCGGTAGACCTTTGCTTTGCGCAAGCGTACTTGAGGCAAGGAGTCCGGCAGATTTTGCAGATTGGCCAGGCTGGCGTGCAGCTTGCCGTCGTTGGCCATGTCGTCGGCGAGGTTCAGCGAAAGCTCCTGGTCGGCGCTGGGCTTGGAGCAACTGCCGTTAGCGGCGAACCCGGACCAAGGCGTCTGGCCCAGGTTCGCGCAGCCGCTCATGAGCAACAAACTGCAAGCGGCAATCAGTGTTTTCATCGGTTGTCCTTTCAAGGCCCCATGGCCTTCGAGATGGCGATAAAGCCGGGACCGGCCAGTACGATCAGTAACGCCGGAAACAGAAAGACCATCATGACCACGGACATCTTGGCCGACATCTTGGAAATGTATTCCTGCATGCGCGTCAGGCGCCGGTCGTCCAGCAGTTGCTTGAGTGCCTGCAGCGACTTCATGGCGCCGCCGCCCTGATGCAGCAGCTGTTGCAGAATCGTGCAGGTGTCGCTGAACTCATCGACGCTCAGCATCAGGCTGGTTTTGTTCAACTCTTCGCCAAGCTCCAGGCCCGAGTCCACCCTGGCCAGCACAATGCGCAATTCCGAAGTGAGTACCGGCAGCAGCTTTTGCGCTTCTTGGGACATCACGCGCAAGGTTTGCTCAACGGCCATGCCGGATTCAAACAGGATGCGCAGCAGCGGAATGAAGGTCGAGATTTCCTGGGTGATCTGCTCCTGGCGCCGTTTGGCCAGCGACGCGAGCACGCGCTTGGGCAGCAGGTAGCCGGTGGCCAGCCCGAGGAAGGGCGCTAGCCAAACGGGGTCCGCATCAGGGAAAAACACGCTTTGTATCAGCAGCGTCAGGCCCAGCAGTACCAGTGGCGCGCCCACTTGGCAGGCGGCGAACATCGAGCGCTGCCCGGCCTTGCGCCAGCCAATACGGTTGAGCAGGGTTTGGGTTTCGTTGTCGAGGCTGATGGTGCGTTGGCCAATCCGGGTGTTGCCCAGCGTGCGCAACCATCGGCCTATCTTGTCTTCACGCTCGGTCTCGCCCTGCAGCCGCGAGGTGACCACGCGCTGTTGACGACGGTGAGCGAGGACGTTACCGACCAGCAGTAACGTCGCCGCGAAAAACAATACTGCGCTGATCAACATGGCCATGTCAGACGCTCCTCAGCATGCGCCACAGGGCGATGCAACCGAAGACCTGCATGGCGAAGGCACCAATCAACATCCACCTGCCGCTGTCATCGGCCCACATACCCACCAGATACGTTGGGTTGGTCACCAGGAAGTAACCGGCCACGCTGATCGGCAGCAACGCCAGCACCACGGCGGTCACGCGAGTCTCCCCCGTCATCGCCCGGAGTTGGCGAGCGCCCTGGTCCCGTTCGCGGATCATTTTGATCAGATTTTCCAGCAACTCGCTGGCGTTGCCGCCATAGCGATGATTGACCTTCAACCCCAGGGCAAAGAGGCGCAGCTCATCCTTTTCGTAAAACTCGGCAAAGTCGTGCACCGCATCCGGCAGGCTGACCCCGAGGATGACATTGCGCTTGATGCGTCCCATGGACTTCTTCAGCGGGTCATCACTGGCTTCAATGCCACCCAGCACGGCGTCCGCCAGCGTGCGGCCGGATTTGAGGCTGCGTACGGCGTGATCGAGCAACTGAGGCAACTGCTCAATCATCCGACGCAAACGGCGTTGATAGCGCAGGGCCAGGTAGAACCGCAGGATCAGGGGCGGCAGTACGACCATCGTCAGCAAGCCCAGCCATTCGGCAGCCAGGAAACCGAGCGCCACGCCAAAGCCCCAAAGCATGAGCCATAGCCCCAGGCGTTCGGTGGGCTTGCCCAGGCCGGCACGGATGAACATACGTTCAAGGCTGGTCACGACGGCCTTGTCATTCACTGCCTTAGGTTGGCCCTGGCCCAGTCGCTCCATCACACGCTCGGCCTGTGCCTGGCGCAAGCCACTGCGCATCATGTGCGTCGCCAGCAACAGCATGCCCAGAGAGATCAATGCGAGCAGGATCGGACCGATCATCAGGCGGCTCCTACAACGGCAGCGGGATTTCGCGGCGCAGTTTGTCGCCGGCGGGGTTGATGGCTTCGCGCAGGAAACCGAAGCCGGTGCGTTTGTCATGCCGGAACAGCGTGTTGGTGACGTACACGTCATCACGCACGCCCACGACTTCCACCACTTCACTGACGCAACGGCGACCGTCGGGCAAACGCGTCAGTTGGATCACCACATCCAGTGCCGCGCAGATCATCTGGCGCAGGGTTTTTTCCGCGACCACACGGCCGGTGAGTCCCACCAGCGTCTCCAGGCGCAGCAGCGCATCCTGTGCGTTGTTGGCGTGCACGGTGCTCATCGACCCGTCGTGGCCGGTGTTCATCGCCGTGAGTACATCGAGCACTTCCACGCCACGAATCTCCCCCAGAATGATGCGGTCCGGGCGCATCCGCAGGGCGTTGCGAATCAGGTCGCTGGCCTTCACTTCGCCGTGCCCTTCGGCATTCGGCGGGCGGGTTTCCAGGCGTACTACGTGGGGGTGGCCCAGTTGCAGTTCGGCCACATCTTCGATGGTGACGAGCCGCTCATGGGGGTTGATCAGTTGGCTCAGAATGTTCAGCAGCGTGGTTTTACCGGTGCCGGTACCGCCGCTGATCAAGATGTTGCAGCGCTTGCCCACGGCCTCTTGGAAGAACTCGAAAATCAGTTGATCGATGGTCTGCATGGCCATCAGGTCGCTGCTTTTGAGCATGTCCTTGCGAAACTTTCGGATCGACAGGCAGGGGCCGTCCAGGGCAATCGGAGGAATGATCGCATTGACCCGACTCCCGTCCGGCAACCGCGCATCGACCATGGGTGACGACTCATCCAGTCGTCGCCCCAAGGGTGCGAGGATGCGTTGCATGACCCGCTCCACATGGTGGTCGTCGATAAAACGCAGGTCGCTTTGGTGCAGCAGGCCATCGCGTTCGACGAACACTCGGTGGGGGCCGTTGACCAGGATTTCAGTGACGGATGTATCGCGCAGCAGCACCTCAAGCGGCCCGAAACCGGTGAGTTCGTCAACGATTTCTTCTGCCAGGCGCTCCATTTCATAGCGGGAGATCGCCAGGTGCATGCGGGTGATGTACTCGGCGACTTTATCCATCACAAATTGCGCCAAAGATTGGCGCGTGCCTTCCAACAGGTTTTTCCCCGACTCCTCTATGGCATCGATGATGTAGCGGTGCAGGACCAGTTTGAGGCCGTCGTGATCGGTGTTGTCGACGGTGCCGCGTAAGGGCGAACCGAACAGTTTATCGCTGCTCATTTCGTACTCCAGAGACGGGTAAGCCAGTTGGCCGGTGGTTTCTCAAGGCCTTCGGAGCGTTTGGCCAGGCGCTCGCCAAGGGTGCGCAGGCCTTGGGTGAGCGGCTCGCGGGGCGATAAGGCAAATAAGGTCTGGCCCTGATTTTTGGCATTCAGGCGGATTTCCGCGCTCAGGGGCAGCACGGCAATCACTTCCAGGCCGAAGGTCTTGCCCAGCGCTTCGGCCTCCGGTGCGGCGCCTTTGATATAGCGGTCGACCAGCAGACGGCCGTGCTCCAGTTTCATGCCTTTTTCACGCCATCGATTGAGCACCGCCAGGTTGCGTCGGCAATCGAGCACGCTTTGATCGGTGCACCACAGCAACTTGTCGCAATGGCTGACGAAGGTGCGCAGCGCCTCGCTGTCCGGCTGGCCGGTTAGGTTGACGACAATGTGCTGGAAGTGTTGGCGCAGGGCGCTGAGCAGCATGTACAGCTCGGCAGCGCTGGTTTGCTCCAGCGATTCGTCGCCGTCGGTGTAGGCCAGAATGCGCAGACCAGCCTCGGCCGAGGTAAAGGCGCTGTTGATCAAGGTGGCATCCAGGCGTCGTAAGTGGCGCAGGGCATCACCGAAGTGAAACGAGCTTTCCAGGCCCAACAGCGCCAGGCTGTCGCCCCGAGGCAGTCCCAAATCCAGTACCAGGGTTTGCTGCCCGCTTTTTTGCACCACTTGCGCCAGGTGGGTGGCCAGTAACGCGCCGTCGGTACCGCACTGTGTGCCATAGAGCACCGTCAGGCCACCCAGGTGAGTGGTGTGGCTGACCGTCGGCAGGCGCTTGCTCAGGCGTCGAACCAGGCCGGCCACTTCACTGGAACGCGAGCCATAAGCGACGAAGTCGCGGGCGCCGGCCCGCATGGCATTGAGTACGAGTTGATTGTCCATGCCGTCGCCCAGCGCGACGATGGCCAACATGGGTTTGGCCTCCAGTGCCCCTTCAATCAGGGCACATTGCGTGGTGACGTTTTCACGGTCCAGGCCGATGAAGACCAGGTTGGCGAAGGTCACGTCGACCAGTGCCAGCAGTTCGTCCAGACTGCCGCCGCCGGCACTGACCACTTGGCCCAACGGTGCAAGCGCGCCCTGAAGCCACTCCAGATCGGTGCTGTTACGCGTTATTGCCAGAAACGTTTGGCTCAGGCTTTCGCTCATTGGGACAGCCCCGTGCGACGGTCGAAGTTGCCATTTTCAAGGAAAAACAGGCGGTACCAATTTGGGTCGTAGCTGCGCAGCTTTTCGCCGGGCAGGGACGGCAACTGCGCATCGGCCGCCAGGGGTTGTACGAGGTGGGGGGTGACGATCATCAGCAACTCTTTTTCCTCGCGGCTGATGTTGGAATCGCGGAAGAACGCACCCAGGATCGGGATGTCGCCCAGGCCGGGAAATTTGTTGATGGTGGAACGGTTATTGGTACTGATCAGGCCACTGATGACGAAGCTTTCGCCATCGGCCAGGGACACGCTGGTGTCGGTGCGACGCACAGTGAGTGCGGGTACCTGAATGCCCTGGATCTGCACGGCGTTGCTGTAGTCCAGTTCGCTGACTTCCGGTGCCACTTTGAGGGTGATGCGGTTTCGGTCGACCACGGTGGGGGTCAGGGTCAACCGAATACCAAACTCTTTGTACTCGATGGAGATGGTGTCGCTGCCGGCACTGGGCACCGGCACAGGCACTTCGCCCCCGGCCAGGAACGTTGCGCTTTGCCCGCTCAGGGCGACCAGGCTGGGTCGCGCCAAGGTGTAGGCAAAACCGCTGCTTTCCAAGGCATTGATCATCGCCGACACGCGCCCGCCGCCGAAGCCGATATTGAAGTTGGAGGCGCTCACCGGCAGAGCCAAGGTGTTAGCGCTGGGCACCGCGAGGTTGGGGCTGCCGATCAGGAAGTTTTTGCCAATCCCCAGGATCGAGGTGCTTGCCTCCTTGAGCTTGGTGCGACTGACTTCGACGAAGCGGATATCGGTCTGTACCTGGCTCGGCAGCAAGGGGTCGTCCGAGGGGGACAGCGACAAGCTGGTCAACGCTGAAGTGGCTTTGCCTTTGACGAACACCATGCTCTGGCGTGGGGTGTTAGAGCACGCGGTCCAGATCATAAGGCTGGTGGCGCCTTGGGAGATGCCAGTCAGCAGGAACGCCTGGTTGCCGTTGACTTGAACGTCGGCGATTTTGGGGTCGCCGACCGCCAGGCGGGTAATGGCAACCGGGGATTGCATGGCTTGTTGCATGCCTTCACCGACTTCGAGCGTCGCAGGAAGCTTGCCCAGGCTCGCGCAGTTGCCCGGTGCTGCCTGTGCGAGTGCGATGGGCAGCGTCAGGGTGACGAGGGCCCAGAACGCTCGTGAAAAAAACCTCAGGGAACGACTGCTCATTCAAGGCATCCTTAGCGCTATCTGGGCGTTTGTTGAGTAACCTGGTTGCCGCGTATCACCTCGACACCCGAGCGACGTGGAGCGCTGGTGGTGGCCGATGGGCTGAAGTTGCTGGTGGGTGGTGCAGTAAAGGCCAACTGATTGAACTGGTAGAGGTCGCGCTTGGCGTTGTCGAGGTTTGCCGCTGATTCATTGGTGCCCGACCAGTACTGGCTCAAGCGTTGTTCGTCAGCGCTGCGCAGGGCCAGGCGCATTGCACCGGCTTGTGTGGCAAGCACCAACCGACTCATCAGTTGTTCTGGAACGGCCAGCAACACGGTGCGCGCACTGGCACGGCTCTGTTGTTGCTTGGCTTTGTCTTCGGCCGTTGTTGCTACAGGGGAGCCGGGTTTACCGTCATTGGTCAGCCCGAGTTGGTCACCCACTCCAAGCAGGCGAAGTGCGGGGACTACGGTTTGCGCCGAGGGTTGCGGGTTACCGTTTTCCTGGCGCAGGTACAGCATCACGTCAACATAATCACCCGGGCTCAATTGCCCAGCGGCGCCGGTTACTTCATCCACGGCAACGGCCAGCGCGCGTTCGTCAGAGCGGATCATCCGGGCGAGGCTTCCACCAGCCTCGAAGCTTTGTTCGGTCAGCCAGGTTCCGGCTTCCAGGCTGCGCCAAGGCGTGCGTCCGATGGCTTGCTCCAGCGTGGTGAGGCTGCCAGCCGGTGCAGTGCGCAGTTTTTCCAGGGTCAGGTCGGCGGCGGTGAGGGCGACGAAGGGCGGCACGTCGTGGGCCAGTACCACCACGGGTTGACGTGTCGGGTCTTCGACGGGGGCCGTTGAAGAGGGGGTGGCAACGGGCTGAGCAACCACGGCGGCCGCCGGTTCCGGACGGCTCAACACGAGGCCCCAATAACCGGCAATCAGCGCTCCCAACAAGAGCAACCCGGCCAGAATCATACTGATGCGACTGCTCATAAAGGCTCTCCCTTTCCCACTGCAGAACCTGCTGTCTGGTCCATCCAGCACTGCGCAATCAGTTCACTATCAAGGTCTAACTATTTCGCTATTTGAAGGTAGTTCAGCTAGGACGAAATGCCATTACTCCTTGGAAAATTTCTCTTCATTAGTGGGAAATAAGGTTCTTCAGGCGTCATCGATTTGGCTACTACTTTGTGATTAGTCGCTTATTACAGTTGTTGGGAGTGGATTTGCCGACAATGCTCTAATGGCACAGCGAGATCATGCTGTAGCCCAGCTACATCAGCGCCCGGAGCGCAAAGGAGAAGTCAAATGTTCCTTGACGTCATTCGCAAGGTGTTTATCAAAATCCAGATTTTGTCTTACGGAAGAGAGGGGGCCTCCGGTATCGAATATGCAATTGTCGCGGCGATGTGTGCAGCGGTGATCGGGCTGTTCATGACGCCCATCAGCACTAAAGTGAAAGCCATTTTTACATCGATTCAGACCGGTATCGGCACTTGAGCTTTTAACCCTTGTTGGAGAGTCGCATGTCAGCAATTGGCAAGGTGTTCTTAAAGCTTCAACTGATGGTCTGCGCCAGGGATGGCGCTTCCGGTATTGAGTACGCCATTGTGGCTGCCATGTGTGCAGCTGTGATCGGTATCTTCATGACGCCCATCAGCGACAGAGTCACTGCGCTGTTCAAGTTGGTCGAAGCCAGTATCTTGTCCACTTGATCAATGGCGCGATACGACTACCCTGAGTGCACGTTTAGTATCAGGATCCTTACATGAGCCCCATGTCGTCCCCCCGGCAACAAATCCTGTTAGTGGACGACGAAGAGGACGCGCTGATCGAGCTCGCCGAATCCCTCGGAAACGAGGGGTTCGTGTGCTTTACGGCAACATCCGTCACCTTCGCCCTGCAAGAGTTGACACTTCACCCCGATATCGCCTTGGTCATCACCGACCTGCGCATGCCCGAGGAAAGCGGTATCTCCTTGATCAAGCGCCTGCGCGAACACACCTCACGCTCGCACCTGCCGGTGATTGTGATGTCCGGTCATGCCGAAATGGATGACGTCAGCGACATGCTGCGCCTGCAGGTTCTGGATCTGTTTCGCAAGCCGATTTACCTGGTGCGGTTGATTGATACGTTGGACAGCTTGTTTCCTCTCAGCAAGCGGTAGGGCTTTTGGGGACTGCTGCAGTCGAACACGAGCAAGCCCGCTCGCCACAACAAGCCCTCTTACCACAGCAAGCTCGTCTGCCGCAGAACCCCGCTCAGCCTAAACTGAGCGCTGTAGGCCTTGTCAGAGTTGATAGCTGAAACTCAACGTATACCGCGGCTGGCGGTTGAGGCTGTCGAGGGCCTCGTCCGACATCGGCTTGGCCGCTTCGAGCGCGATGTTGTAATACTTCGCGTCGCCAAAGCGCAGGCCCACGGCGGCTGAAGACAGGTTGTTGCCTTTGATGGGCTGGTCGTTGAACCAGGTCTTGGCACGGTCGAACACGATGTAGGGTTGCAGGATTCTCACCCACTCGCCGGCACGGTTGTAGCTGTAGTTGACCTCATAGGCCATGCCCCAGCCCTTGTCGCCCGAGCCTTGATCATCGGGGTAGCCACGACCGAAGTTCTGCCCGCCGAAGGTGGCGCGCTCGCTGTCGGGCAAGGTGTCGTCACTCCAATAAAGCGCTCCTGACAGCACGCCCTGAACGTTGCCGAACAGCTTGTTGCTTTGCACGCCCGACAGGCGCAGGCGGAAGAAGTCCAAGTCAGGTTTGAGGCCTTCGAGGTCGCTGCGTGTCTTGGCGCCCATGCCGTCGATGCCTTGGTACAGCCCCGCGCTGAGGATGCGCAGTTGGTCGGTGTCGGCCTTGCGCCAGTCGCCTTCGAACGCCACGGCGCGCAGGTTGGTTTCGATGTCAAAGCGCTGGGGGAATCCCACCAGTTGATAGCGGGTTTTCTGGTCGACCCCATAGAACCGCGTGCCCAGGGTCAACGACTCGGTGGGCGAGGCGATCAGCGGGTGGCTCAGGCCAATGGAGAATCGGTCGATTGCCTGATGGGGCTTGAGTTCGAAGCCGCCGCCCAGTTGCAAGTTGGTGCCGGGGTCGGCGCGATAGCGTTCACCGGATAGCACCAGTTGGGTGCCCTCGGCATTGACGAATTGGCTGTAGGCGGCGCGGTAGTAGTGTTCTTTGTCGTCGCCCGGTGGGAACAGGCCGCTCACGCTCAGTTGTTCACCCATGGCGGTCTGGGAATTGCTGGTGGCGGTTAACAAGGCTTGCGTGCCGCCACGACTGGCTTGGTTGAGGCTCATGCTGGTGGTGAAAGGCTTGCGGCTGGCAGTGATCTGCATGTGGGTGCCGCCGTCGGTGGTGCCAGGTGGCGGCACTTGCGCTTGCAAGGTGACGCCGGGGATCGCGCCCATGAGTGTGGTGTAGCGCTCGAAGGTTTTACGGGTCAGTGGGCGCTCGGCCTTGAGTTTGTCGGCGAGCTTTTCGACGTAGGACGACACTGAGCCAATATCGCCTTGTACTTGGTAATCGCGGATATAACCCTCCACCAGAATGACGTGCACCAGGCCGTCATCGAAGCGTTGCTCCGGCAGGAACGCATAGGACAGCAGGTAGCCGTCTGCCTGGTAGCGCCGGGTGATGCTGCGTGTCGCCTCGATCAATTGGGCCAGGTTGGTTTCGTGGCCGATCAAGGGCTCGAACGCCAGGGCAACGTCGTTGAGCGGGTAGACCGTGCCGCCGTCGATCTGCAGTTTGCGAATGGTCACCTTGGTGTCCATCAGTAACGGTTGCGCCTCACTCGCCGCAGGGGTGGGCAGCTGCGTTTGCGGGGTGTTCGGGCGGTAGGCATCGGCGGGCAGATTGGGCACCGGCAGGTTGCGGATGGTGTCGTTGCTATTGAGGAAGCTGGGCAGGGTATCGGCGTGGGCGTAAGCACTGAGGGTGAGCAATAACAACGGTGTCAAAGCGCGCATAGGACACTCCATGGTCAAAGCAGCAGCGTTTCGCAGGTGCCCGCCGGGCTCTGAAGGCGCGGTTCGGGTGTTTTTCAGGGGCCGTTCAGTGGCCCTAAAAAAAGACGAGAGATTTATTAGATCTCTCGTCTCAACCAAGCGTAGGCGCTGTAGGTGAGGCCGTCTAATCGGCCAGGTGCAATTCTATTTTTTGCCGGTGATGCCACCGAGCAACCCCCCCAGGCCACCGCTGGTGCTGGCCCCGGCACTGGCGCCGGCAGATGCGCTGCCGCCCAGGTTCAAGCCGCCGCCGAGCAACCCACCGCCGCTGGTACCGCCGGTGACCAGGCCACCCACCGACGCCACGGTGCCGCCGACAGCGCTCACGGTACCGCCCAGGGCGTTGGTGACCGGGTTGGCATTGGCGCCGCTGATTTTGCCGCCCAGGCTGTTGACGGCGCCGCCGACGTTAGTCACCAGTCCATTGACTGGGGCGCCCAGGCCGGTGGCGTTGCCGACGTTTTGGGTCAGGCTGGCGATGCCACTGGTGGCAGGGTTAAGTGCGCTGCCGAGGTTGGTGGTCACCGCCATGATCGGAGCGCCCGCGGCGGTGTTTGGAGTGCCGCTGCCGCCCAGCAAGGTGCCCAGAGATGCCACCGTGCCGCCGGCGCTGGCGCCGGTGACGCCAGCAGCGCTCACCACGCCATTGGTATTGCCGGCGTTGAGGCCGTTGCCGGCGCCGGCGATGACACCACCGATCAGTTCCGGCAGACCGAGTTTGATGCCACTGCCACTGCCGCTACCGCCGCCGTTGCCTGTGCCGGTGGCTGGGTCGACATAGCCGCTTGCGGTGCCGACCACGGTGCCGACGCCATTGAGCAGGTTACCCACGGCGCCGGTCACAGGGTTACCGGTGCCGCCAGCGCCGGCGACTTTATCGCCGAGGCCATCGACGGTGCTGCCGACTTTATCCAGCAGGCCGCCGACCGGGCTGTCCAGGCCCGTTGCGTTGCCAACTTTGCCGGTGGTTTTTTCCACCAGCGAGACGACCGGCACCAGCACTCGGGCGCCCACGGCATTGGTCACATTGCCCAGCGGGCCGGTGGTGCTGGCGGTGCTCAGGGTATCGCCGAGCATGGTCACCACGTTGCCGACTTTGTCGACCGCGCCGCCCACCACTGGCGCAGTTGCGCTGACCACGGGCACTTTACCCAGCAGCGTGCGCACGTTAGCGCCGGTGGTGCTGACGCCATCGCCCAGATCGGAAACACCTTGGCCTACGCCGTCGAGGGTGTTGCCCAGTGCATTGCTGTCAGTGCCCAACGAGCCGAGCCCATCCGACAGGCCGTTGCCGATGCTGCCGACCGCAGTGCCGGTGGCCACCACCAGACCTTGGGTGGTCGCGCCAACAATCGGCAAGCTGCCGAGGGTGGTGCCGAGACTGCTGACGGTGCCGCCCACGCCGGTCACGGTGTTGCCCAGCGTGTCGACGACGGTCGCGGTGACCAGTGGCGTGGTGGTGCCGCCACCAGTGCCTCCACCGGTGCCTCCACCAGTGCCTCCACCAGTGCCTCCACCAGTGCCTCCACCAGTGCCGCCACCAGTGCCGCCACCGGTGCCGCCACCAGTACCTCCACCGGTACCGCCACCAGTGCCGCCACCGGTACCTCCGCCAGTACCTCCACCGGTTCCGGCAGTATCCGAAGAGGAGGAGCCGCTACTGTGATGCCCGCCACCACCGCTGCTGCAGCCACCGAGTGTCATTGCTATTGCCAGGGCCAACGCGGTACTTGCTTTCCAAAACACTACTTGAGTTTTCATGATTGAATTCCTTGCACCCGTACAACCTTAGTTGTCTTCAAACGCTCGTTATTTCTTGGGATAGCGATGCGTTTGTCCGTAGGTCTATAACAGACCCGGGTGCGTGTTCCCTCAAGGCTCAACTTGGTATTAACGATTTATATAGAGGGCGTGAAGTGTGTGCTTAATGACTAGTCGTAAGGGTATAAGGGGAGGGCGTATCAAGATGTATATGTCTATTGAATCAGTCGCTTAGATAAACAAATAGCGGACTTTTTCAAGTCCGCTATTACTTATGGCGTATATATACAATTAAGCAGGTTTTGTTATGCGATTGGCCGCCATTTCCCCACCATATGTTCAATATCTCCCGCGCCCTTCAACAGTAATTCGCCACTGGAACCGGCGGTGCTGCTGTGCAAAGTCACTTCGCTGGGCAGGCGCACCGGTTTTTTGAATACCACTTCGATTTCTACATTGGCAGCGGGCAGGTGCTCACCGAGTGCGGCCAGTGTGCGGGCCTTGTTCCACAGTCCGTGGGCGATGGCCTGGGGGAAGCCAAACAACTTGGCAGTCGGGGCACTCAGGTGAATCGGGTTGTAGTCGCCGGAGACCCTCGCATAGCGACGGCCGATATCCGAAGGGGCCTTCCAGCGGGTCAGTTCGCTGATGTGTGCAGGTGTGGGCTGGGTGTCATCGGCAGCTTCGCCTTCGAGTTTTACGCCTCGGCAGAGCATTCGGCTCTCGGCTTCCCACAGCACTCCGAGAGAATCTTCGACGGTGGTTACCACCTCAAAGGTTGCGCCCTTGGCGTGAGGTTGGAGGTTTTGCGCGTGCACGCTTATGAAGAGTTCGTTTACCCCGCCCAATGGGCGATGGATTCGAATGCAATTGCTCAGGTGGATCAACCCCAGCAACGGGAAGGGAAATGCCTTGGCCGTGAGCAGCTGCATTTGTAATCCAAACGCCAGGATGTGTGGGTAGGTCGCCGGTAGGATCGGGCTGTCGGCAAAACCGCAGACCTTGCGATACGCCGCGACGTCCTTGGGGTTGACGCTGACCCGGCAGCGCAGCCCCTGTTCAGGCAGTGTGCTGCCGGTAATCTTGCGCTTGAGCGCCGCTCGCCAATACAACGGCGGCAGAAACGGGGTATTGCCTAAGGTCTGCCATTCCATGCTCACGCTCCCAATAGACTTTGCCCGCACACCCGCAATGCTTGCCCGCTGACCGCGCCGGAACCGGGCTGGCCCAGCCAGGCCACAGCTTCGGCGACGTCCTGCGGCAAACCGCCTTGGCCCAGGGAGCTCATGCGGCGCCCGGCTTCACGCAGGGCGAACGGGATGTGTGCGGTCATCTGGGTTTCGATAAAGCCTGGCGCCACGGCATTGATGCTGATCCCGCGCTCCTTGAGCAACGGTGCCCACGCCTGCACCAGGCCGATCAAACCCGCCTTACTCGCGGCATAGTTGGTTTGCCCACGGTTACCGGCGATGCCGCTGATGGACGCCAGCACCACCACGCGGGCGTTGTCGTGCAGGCTGCCGCTGTCGAGCAGCGCTTTGGTCAGTACCTGCGGTGCATTGAGATTGACCGCGAGCACCGCATCCCAGTATTCCGGGGTCATGTTGGCAAGGGTTTTGTCACGGGTGATACCGGCGTTATGCACCAGAATATCGAGGCCATCGGGCAGGTGTTCGATCAACTGGCTGGCGGCGTCTTCGGCGCAGATATCCAGCACCACCGTGCGAGCACCCAAGCGCGCCGCCAGGGCTTCGAGGTCGGCCTTGGCCTGGGGGACGTCAAGGAGAATGACCTCAGCGCCATCGCGGGTCAGGGTTTCAGCGATAGACGCGCCGATGCCACGCGCCGCACCCGTGACCAGCGCCTTGCGCCCGGCCAGTGGGCGGGTCCAGTCCTCAACGGGCGTGGCGCAAGCCTCCAGGCGAATCACCTGGCCGGAAATGTAGGCGCTTTTCGGTGAGAGGAAGAAACGCAGCGCGCCTTCCAGCTGGTCTTCGGCACCTTCGCCGACGTAGAGCAATTGCAACACACCGCCGTTGCGCAGTTCCTTGGCCAAGGAGCGGCTGAACCCTTCCAAGGCCCGCTGGGCGCTGGCGGCAAACGGGTCGCTGAGACTTTCCGGGGCGCGGCCGAGGATCACCAGGTGGGCGCTGTTATCGAGGTTTTTCAGCAGGGGCTGGAAGAACTCGCGCAGTTGCTTGAGCTGGTCGGTGTGTTGCAGCTCGCTGGCATCGAACACCACTGCCTTGAGCTTGGGGCCGTGCCCGGGAATCCACGTCGATGACTCGGCGCCGTAGGTATAAATCGCGTCGGTGAGTTTGTTGGCAAATGCCTGCACCTTGCGTGTCAGGGCTCCACCGCCCAGCAGCAGTGCACCGTCTACCGGGCGTAGGCGTCCGGCTTGCCAGCGTTCCAGGCGTACCGGTGACGGCAGGCCAAGGGCGGCGACCAGGCGATGGCCGAGGCTTGAGTTGGCGAAGTCGATATAACGGTCAGACATGGAACGCTCTCCGAAGGCTGGGGTTCAAAGGGTTGACCATCCCAGGGTAGCAGTCGTTCGACTAGGCTCAGTGATCAAGCCCATAACAGACAGAGGGAGCTTTCCATGACTCAATTGCGCCGTGTAGCGATCATTGGCGGTAACCGCATTCCTTTCGCCCGTTCCAATGGCCCCTACGCCACGGCGAGCAACCAGGCGATGCTGACCGCCGCCTTGGAAGGCTTGATCGAACGCTACAACCTGCACGGCCTGCGCATGGGCGAGGTGGCCGCCGGCGCGGTGCTCAAGCATTCGCGCGACTTCAACCTGACCCGCGAATGCGTGCTGGGCTCGCGCCTGTCACCGCAGACCCCGGCCTATGACATCCAGCAGGCCTGCGGCACCGGGCTGGAGGCGGCATTGCTGGTGGCCAACAAGATTGCCTTGGGCCAGATCGAATGCGGCATCGCCGGCGGGGTGGACACCACGTCAGACGCACCGATTGGGGTGAATGAAGGGCTGCGCAAGATCCTGCTGCAAGCCAACCGCAGCAAATCCATGGCGGATAAATTAAAAGTCCTGTTACAACTTCGTCCCCATCACCTCAAACCAGAACTGCCGCGCAATGGCGAGCCGCGTACCGGTTTGTCCATGGGCCAGCACTGTGAGTTGATGGCGCAGACCTGGCAGATCCCCCGGGCCGAGCAAGACCAGCTTGCGCTGGAGAGCCACCAGAAAATGGCGGCCGCCTATGCCGAAGGCTGGCACAACGATCTGCTCACCCCGTTTCTGGGCCTGACCCGCGACAACAACCTGCGTCCCGACCTTACTCTGGAAAAACTCGCCGCCCTCAAGCCCGCCTTTGAGCGCAGCGAAAAGGGCACGCTCACCGCCGGCAACTCCACACCGCTCACCGATGGTGCATCTCTTGTGCTGCTGGGCAGTGAGGCTTGGGCGAAGGAGCGGGGGCTGCCGATCCTGGCGTATCTGCGCGATGGCGAAGCGGCGGCGGTGGATTTCGTCAACGGCGCCGAAGGCCTGTTGATGGCTCCGGTGTATGCGGTGCCGCGTCTGTTGGCGAGGAATGGCCTGACGCTGCAGGACTTCGATTATTACGAGATCCATGAAGCATTCGCGGCCCAGGTGTTGTGCACGCTAAAAGCCTGGGAAGATGCGGATTACTGCAAGACCCGCCTGGGGCTGGACGCGCCGTTGGGCGCCATCGACCGCAGCCGGTTGAATGTGAAGGGCAGCTCCCTGGCCGCCGGGCACCCATTTGCCGCCACCGGCGGGCGTATCGTCGCCAACCTGGCTAAGTTGCTGGATGCGGCGGGCAAGGGCCGAGGACTGATTTCGATCTGCGCGGCGGGCGGTCAAGGGGTGACGGCGATCATTGAGCGTTGATTGCAGCCGAAACTGGCATATAGGATGCATTCTTGAGTGGTCAAAGATCGGTAGCCCCTCCCACCGGCGAGCCGATTGCCGTATAACGAGTGCCATACGCGTATTTGGTAATAAAGGACCCACAATAAAAGCTGATGAAGACTCCTAAACGCATTGAACCCCTGATCGAAGACGGTCTGGTCGACGAAGTGCTGCGCCCTCTCATGAGTGGTAAAGAAGCAGCTGTTTATGTGGTGCGCTGCGGCAACGAATTGCGTTGCGCCAAGGTTTACAAGGAGGCGAACAAACGAAGTTTTCGTCAGGCATCCGAATACCAGGAAGGCCGTAAGGTCCGAAACAGCCGTCAGGCCCGGGCCATGGCTAAGGGCTCCAAGTTCGGTAAGAAAGAAACCGAAGATGCCTGGCAGAACGCCGAAGTGGCGGCATTGTTCCGCCTGGCCGGCGCGGGCGTTCGCGTGCCCAAGCCCTACGACTTCCTCGAAGGCGTGCTGTTGATGGAGCTGGTGGCCGACGAGTACGGCGATGCGGCGCCACGTCTGAATGACGTGACACTGGAGCCGGACCAGGCGCGCGAATACCACGCCTTCCTGATTTCCCAGATCGTGCTGATGCTGTGTACCGGCCTGGTGCACGGTGACTTGTCCGAGTTCAACGTACTGCTTACCCCCACGGGCCCGGTGATTATTGACCTGCCCCAGGCGGTGGATGCGGCGGGCAACAACCACGCGTTCAACATGCTGGAACGGGATGTGGGCAACATGGCCTCCTACTTCGGGCGTTTTGCCCCGGAGTTGAAGAAGACCAAGTACGCCAAGGAAATGTGGGCGCTGTACGAAGCCGGTACCTTGCACCCGGCCAGCGTCTTGACCGGCGAGTTCGACGAGCCGGAAGAGTTGGCGGATGTGGGCGGTGTGATTCGCGAGATCGAAGCGGCGCGGCTGGATGAAGAGCGCAAGCAAGCGATTCGGGCGGCAGATGATGCTCCGCCGAGCAAAGCGTCCGAAGAACCGCCACCGCCGCCTTGGATGCAATGATCTTCGGGTAAATGAAGATCAAAATGTGGGAGGGGGCTTGCTCCCGATAGCGGTGTGTCAGTTACAGATATTGAGACTGACACACCGCCATCGGGAGCAAGCCCCCTCCCACATTGGTTTTGTAGTTAGTCAGTTAGAGCCTCACGCGCAGCAGCTTCCCGACGCCAACTCCTTGAGAATCGGACAATCCGGCCGATGATCGCCCTGGCAGTGCTCCACCAGATCTTGCAACGTATCCCGCAACTGCCCCAGTTCCAGAATCTTCTGGTTCAACGCCTCGATATGCTGGCGCGCCAGGGCTTTCACGTCGGCGCTGGCCCGTTGCCGGTCCTGCCACAGGGTCAGCAGCTTGCCGACCTCTTCCAATGAAAACCCCAGATCCCGCGAGCGTTTGATAAACGCCAATGTGTGCAAGTCGTCCGGGCCGTACACACGGTAGCCACTGTCGGTGCGGTGGGCGGCTTTGAGCAGGCCGATGGATTCGTAGTAGCGAATCATCTTGGCGCTCAGCCCGCTTTGGCGTGCGGCTTGGCCGATGTTCATGGGCGTTGATCCTTCAGGTCAGTGGGTTTCCAGGTTTTCAACAACAGTGCATTGCTCACCACGCTGACGCTGGACAAGGCCATAGCCGCGCCCGCCAGCACCGGGTTGAGCAGGCCGAATGCGGCCAGGGGAATACCGATCAAGTTATACACAAACGCCCAGAACAGGTTCTGGCGGATTTTTGCGTAGGTCTTGCGGCTGATCTCCAGAGCGGCCGGCACCAGGCGTGGGTCGCCGCGCATCAGGGTGATACCGGCAGCATGCATGGCCACGTCGGTGCCGCCGCCCATGGCGATGCCGATATCGGCCGCCGCCAGGGCCGGGGCGTCGTTGATGCCGTCGCCGACCATCGCCACCACGTCGGTTTTTTTCAGCTCGGCGACGGTGGCGGCTTTATCGGCGGGCAGCACTTCAGCGTGAACATCTTCTATGCCCAGTGCGTGCGCCACCACGCGGGCGCTGCCGCGGTTGTCGCCGGTGAGCAAGTGGCTGCTGATGTGCTGGGCCTTGAGTTGCTCAACGGCTTCCAGCGCACCGGGTTTGAGGGTGTCGCCAAAGGCGAACAACCCGAGTACGCGCGGTTGTGGACCCTGTTCGATCAGCCAGGACAGGGTGCGGCCTTCGGACTCCCAATCGCTGGCGACACCTGCCAAGTCACCCGCGCTCAAGCCGATTTCTTCCAGCAGACGGCGATTGCCCAGTGCCAGTGGCCGACCGTCGAGGGTGCCGGCAATGCCGCGCCCGGTCAGGGATTGGCTGACGCTTACATCAGGCACCTTCAGCCCTTGTTCGCTGCAGGCATCCAACACGGCTTTTGCCAGGGGATGTTCGCTGCCGCGTTGCAGCGCGCCGGCCTGTTGCAGCAGCAGGGCTTGATTGCCATCCACCGCGACCAAGTGGGCGATTTTTGGCGTGCCGGAGGTGAGGGTGCCCGTCTTGTCGAAGACCACGGCGCTCACTGCGTGGGCGCGCTCCAGCGCTTCGGCGTCCTTGATCAGGATGCCGTAGCGGGCGGCGACACCGGTGCCGGCCATGATTGCAGTCGGCGTGGCCAGGCCAAGGGCGCAAGGGCAGGCGATCACCAGCACCGCCACGGCGTTGATAATCGCGGTCTCCAGCGACGCGCCGTACAGCCACCATCCCACCAGCGTGAGCACCGCCAGTACCAGCACGGTCGGGACGAAGACCTGGCTGACTTTATCCACCAGTTTCTGAATCGGCGCCTTGGCGGCCTGGGCGTCTTCCACCAGGCGGATGATGCGTGCCAGGACACTTTCGGCACCAAGGGCGGTGGTGCGTACCAGTAGACGACCTTCGCCGTTGATGGCACCGCCGGTAACTTTATCGCCGGGTTGTTTCGGCACCGGCAGGCTTTCACCGCTGATCAACGCCTCGTCGGCATGGCTTTGGCCTTCGGTCACTTCACCGTCCACCGGGAAACGCTCGCCGGGTTTGACCAACACCAGGTCATCGAGCTTCAACGCGCTGATGGCGACGTCTTCTTCACGGCCATCCTGGACACGCAGTGCACGTTCAGGGCGCAGGGCTTCCAGCGCACGGATGGCGCTGGCAGTCTGGCGTTTAGCACGGCTTTCCAGGTATTTGCCCAGCAATACCAAGGCAATTACCACCGCTGAAGCTTCGAAGTACAGGTGCGGCGCCATACCCGCATGTGCGGTGAGCCATTCATAAATGCTCAGGCCGTAACCGGCGCTGGTGCCGATGGCGACCAGCAGGTCCATATTACCGGCGCCGGCGCGTACGGCTTTCCAGGCGGCTATGTAGAAGCGCGCACCGAAAATGAATTGCACGGGCGTGGCGAGGGCGAACTGCGCCCAGGGCGGGAGCATCCAGTGCAGGCCAAAGGGCTCCACCAGCATCGGCAGCACCAACGGCAATGCCAGCGCAATGGCCAGCAGCAGCGACCAACGCTCGCGGTGCAGGCGCTGGGCATGATCGGTATCGGTGGCGATTTCGCTTTGAGGCAGGCTGGCGCTGTAACCGGCCTTGTCGACCGCCGCAATCAGCACGGCGGGGTCCATTTGGCCCTGCACTTCGACGTGGGCGCGCTCGTTGGCAAGGTTGACACTGACGCTTTGCACCCCCGGCACCTTGCTCAGCGCACGCTCGACACGCCCGGCACAGCTGGCGCAGGTCATGCCGCTGATGGGCAGATCAAAGGTGGTGGATCCATTCATGGGGCATTCCTCCAGAAGAAGTTGCCCCTAGCATCAACCTTGACCTGTGGGTAAGGTCAAGCGCCTTCAGTAATCCAATGCAGCCGCTTTGAGGTACATGCCATCCGGGCCCTGGGCGATCCGTAACTTGCGTACGTCACCGGCCTTGAGCGTGATGTTTTGCGCGGGCGGGGCGAGCAGGCCAGGCAGGCAGCCCGCAGCTTGGCCCGGCAGCAGCTTCAGGCGCAGTGACACATTGCCGGCGGGCAGGTTGAACGAGGTGGCCTGCTCCTGGTACAGGCGCCCGGCCAACTGGTCTTGGATGTACAGGCCGATCTCGCAATTGGTCAGCACTTCCAGGCGTTCCCGGGAAATGATCAACACCGCATAGTCTTGATCGGCACTGGCCATGGGCGCAGCGGCAGACAAACTCATCAAGCCGGCAAGGGCAAAATACGACCAGCGCATGGCGAATGCTCCGTGGTGTGAATCAAAGATGGTTCAAGCTTGGCCGACAGTGCCGCCGAATACCAGCCCGGCCGATTTTTTCAGAACTTGACCTTGCCATTGTGGCAAGGTCGAGACTGGGTTCAACCTCATCAAAGGAGTTATGTCATGCAAGTATTCAGCGTTGAAGGAATGACCTGCGGCCATTGCGTCCGGGCGGTGACCCAGGCGGTACTGAGTAAGGATTCAAGCGCCAGTGTGAAGGTCGACCTGGCCGCCAAGGAAGTGGGCGTGGAAAGCCGCTTGTCTGCCGAAGAGGTGATCAGCTTGATCACCGAGGAAGGCTACAGCGCCAAGCTCGCCTGATTTTAATAGTTAGCGAGCTATCGTTATGTTCAAGGCATCCAGGCCCGGCTAGACTGTCGGGCTGCCGACTCTCTTGGGTGCCTGATGAACCTTCGCATAATCCTGATTCTGGGTGCCTTGAGCGCCTTTGCGCCGCTGGCGATCGATTTCTACCTGCCGGGCTTCCCGGCGATGGCCACAGCGTTTGCCACCGATGAAAAACACATCCAGCTGACCCTGGCGGTGTACTTCGCCGGTCTGGCCATTGGCCAATTGATCTATGGCCCGCTGGCGGACCGTTTTGGTCGGCGCGGGCCGCTGCTCAGCGGCGTGACCCTGTTTACCCTGGCGTCCTTCGCCTGCGCCTACGCGCCCTCCCTCGATTGGCTGATTGGCGCACGCTTCGTGCAGGCCCTTGGCGGCTGCGCGGGCATGGTGATTTCCCGCGCGGTGGTCAGCGACAAATGCGATGCCGTGGGCTCGGCCAAGGTGTTTTCCCAATTGATGCTGGTGACCGGCCTGGCGCCGATTCTTGCGCCGCTGGCCGGCGGGGTGATGGTCGGGTTGTGGGGCTGGCAGTCGATTTTCCTGGCATTGACGATCTTCAGTGTGATGGCCGCTATCGCCGTGGCATTCGGCTTGCCTGAAACCTTTCCAGCCCATCAGCCACGCCAGCCGTTGTCGGGCTCGTTGCGCCGCTATTTTGGGCTGTTGTCCGACCGGGTTTACCTCGGTTACGCCCTTACCGGCGCGCTGTCGATTGCCGGGATGTTTGCCTACATCGCGGGTTCACCGTTCGTGTTTATCAAACTGTATGGCGTGCCCGCTGAGCATTACGGCTGGGTATTCGGCTCCAACGCCGCTGGCTTCATCCTGGTGGCGCAGCTCAACGCTCGCTTGCTGGCCAAGCGTGGCCCGGCGTTTTTGCTGTCGCGTTCGGTGTGGGTGTATCTGCTGGCGGGTCTGACGCTGCTGGGCATCACGGCGTTGCGCACCGATGCGCTGTGGCCATTGCTGGTGCCGCTGTTTATCTGCATCGCCAGTCTGGGCTGCATTTTGCCCAACACCTCGGCGTGTGCCATGAGCGGGCAGGGCGCTCGGGCAGGCAGTGCGTCGGCATTGCTCGGCTGCATCCAGTTCGGTGTGGCGGCGGGGGCGGCGTCGCTGGTGGGGGTGTTGCACGATGGCACGGCCATGCCAATGGCGATGGTCATCAGCCTGTGCGGTGTATTGGCGGTGACGGTGGCCGTGTCGACCCAACGCCTGCAACGGGCCAGAGCCTTGCAGGCGCAGGGCTGAGAGGCGGGTCAGCCAGCGGCGGAGTGTTGCTGGCTGATTGGAAAACGGTGGGGCGCCTTGATACGCGCTTGCAGGGTATCGGCAAAGGCGCGCGCCTCGGCTTCAGTGTGGAAAGTAATGGCTTTATGGTCCAGACGGACCTCCCACTGGGATTTTGCTAACGCTTTTATCAGGATCTTCATTGCTGACTTCCTCACGTAAAAGAATCGTGGCAAAGGCGGCCAATATAAACCCCGGATACGCTCACAAATATGACAAAGATCAACTCTCTGACTAGCGGTGTCGTCCATTACTCACACGAATAACGGACAACACTGACAGCCGTTGTTTTAGAACCCTTCCAGCACGATCTTGCCCTTGGCCTTGCCGCTTTCCAGCAGTGCATGGGCCCGGCGCAGATTCGCCGCATTGATCACGCCGAAGTGCTCGCCCACCGTGGTTTTCAAGGTGCCGGCGTCGATCAGCTCGGCCACGCGATTGAGTAGGTTGTGCTGTTCAATCATGTCCGGCGTCTCGAACATCGAGCGCGTGTACATAAACTCCCAATGCAGCGACAGGCTCTTGCGCTTGAGTTTGCTCACGTCCAACGCCTTGGGGTCGTCGATCAGTGCCAGCTTGCCTTGGGGTTGCAGCGCTTCGACCAACTGGTCCAGGTGATGCTCGGTTTGGGTCAGGCTGGCGACGTGGGTGACCTGCGGGTGGCCGGCTTGTTTCAACGCTTCACTCAGCGGTTGGCTGTGGTCGATCACCAGGTCGGCGCCGAGGGCCTTGGTCCATTCCTGGGTTTCCGGGCGCGAGGCGGTGCCGATTACTTTCAATCCGGTGAGCTGGCTGGCCAGTTGGGTCAGGATCGAACCCACGCCACCTGCGGCACCAACGATAAGCAGGCTCTGGCCTTCGTCTTCTTTACCTTCATGCACCTGCAGGCGCTCGAATAGCAGTTCCCAGGCGGTGATGGCGGTCAGCGGCAGCGCGGCGGCTTCGGCAAAGCTCAGGCTCTTGGGCATATGGCCGACGATACGCTCGTCCACAGTGTGCAGTTCACTGTTGCCACCTGGGCGTACCAAGGAGCCGGCGTAGAACACCTTGTCGCCGACCTTGAACAGGCTCACGTCACTGCCGACCGCCTTGACCACACCGGCGACGTCCCAGCCCAGCACTTTGGCGGCGCCGTTTTCCGGGGCGACGTTCTGGCGCACCTTGGTGTCCACCGGGTTCACCGAGATGGCTTTGACTTCCACCAGCAGGTCGCGTGGGCCGGCGACGGGCGCCGGCAATTCGATGTCTTGCAGGGATTTTTCATCGGTGATCGGCAGTGATGCGTAGTAGGCAATGGCTTTCATGAGGGCTCCGGAAAAAGGCGGTGATCAGGCGAGAAACTTCAGGCGCTTGAGTTCGAAGTGTTCGAGTACATCAGCGGCCTTGGCGCGAAAACTTTGGATATGTGCGCTTTGGTCATGGTCGGCCAGTGCGGCGTCATCGCTCCAGCGTTCGAGCATGTAGAAAGTCTCGGGGTGTTGCAGGTCTTGGTGCAGGTCGTATTGCTCGCAACCGGCTTCAAGGCGGGTAGGTTCCAGCAGGCCGCGCAGCAGGGTTTCTAGGGTGGCCTGTTGGCCAGGTTTGGCGATCAGCGTGGCGATGACGTTAAAAGCTGTGGGCATATTCAATTCCAGACACGTAATGAACGGGATGGATAGATGATTGGTCATTTCCCCTGAAGATAAAAGCGGCTAAAACAGCACTCTGTTTCAATAATATTTTGATAATGGGTGGGTGGATGCTGCGTTTTGATGATTTGCAGTTGTTTGTGCGCGCTGCGGACTTGGGGAGTTTGTCGGCGGCGGCGCGGGTGATGGACCTGTCGCCTGCCGTGGCCAGCGCGGCGCTCAAGCGTATCGAGCAACAATTGGGCGCGCGCTTGCTGGCCCGTTCCACCCGCAGCCTGCGCCTGACTGCCGAAGGCGAGGGCTTTCTGGAATACGCCCGCGCCTCGTTGAGCTCCCTTGATGAAGGGCGACGTCTTTTGGCCAGCGGTCAGGACCATGTCAGCGGTGTGCTGCAACTGTCGGCGCCCTCGGATTTCGGCCGCAACCAACTGCTGCCGTGGCTGGACGAGTTCCAGCGTGAGTATCCGCAGCTCGCCGTACGCCTGCTGTTGGGTGACCGGATTGCCGACCTGTTCCGCCAGCCGGTGGACATTGCCCTGCGTTATGGTGAGCCCGAGGACTCCAGCCTGATTGCACTGCCCGTCGCGCCGCGCAACGTTCGTGTGCTGTGCGCAGCCCCCAGTTACCTCGCACGCCACGGTGAGCCGCGACACTTGGAGCAATTGGCCCAGCACAATTGCTTGCTGTATATGCTCGGCACCCGAGTGCATGACCACTGGACGTTTCACGACGGCAAGCGCGAAGTCAGCCTGACGGTCAGCGGCGACCGCTTCAGCGACGATGCCGATGTGGTGCGCCGCTGGGCCGTGGCGGGTATGGGCATTGCCTATAAATCCTGGCTGGATGTGAGCACCGACGTGCTGGCTGGACGACTGCGCCTGATCCTGCCGGAACTGCGCGGCGAGCGCACGCCGCTCAATCTGCTGTGTGCCCATCGCGCGCAGTTGAGCAAACCCATCAACCTGCTGCGGGAAATGCTTGTAGCTCGCTGTGCGACATTGACGGCTCAATTGTCGGAGCGATTGGACCTCGTGTAATAGCCTCCGTAACGCAAGGAAATTTCACTCAAAACCCGTCCCTACTCTGGCTGTCAGACGCCACGGAACCCGCCCTTGGCGCACTTATACTCTGGCGCCTACCGCATCAGAAAAGTAATTCGACAGGGAGTGAATCGATGGAAGAAGCACCATGCATTAGTCAGATTGCCAGCTTGCTTGCTGAGCCAAAACGCACAGCCATGCTGTGGTCCTTGATGGACGGCTCGGCGAAGTCGTCGAAGGAACTGGCGGCACTTACCGGTCTACCGTCGGCCTCGGCCAATGCACATCTGGCGCGGCTGACCAGTAGCGGCTTGCTGCGAACCGAAGCGCGGTATGGCAAGCGACTGTTTCGCTTGGCAGACGGCGATGTCAGCGCCGCCATCCATGCCTTGGCCAGTACTACCCTGGCCAGTGCCACACGCAGTGCGCCGGGTGTTTCAACGCAGGTCTTGGTTGCGCCGCCCTCATTACGCCGTGCTCGGCTGTGTCATGGTCATCTTGGTGGCGAGCTGGCGGCGCAGTTGTATGAACGAATGATGGCGGCGAGGTGGATCGAGCGCCATGAGCAACGGCTCGCCGTCACATTCAAGGGCGCGCAGCAAATGGCGGGCCTGGGCATTTTTACCCAAGCATTGGCAATGCCGCTGCTGTGCGATTGTTTTGACTGGAGCCAGCAGCAACCACACCTCGGGGGCGCGCTGGGTGCTGGGTTGTTTCAGTTGTTCCTGCAATCGAACTGGATCAGCCTGGTCAACGAGTCCCAGGCTGTGGTGGTCAACGACGTCGGGCTGGAAGAGATCGCCCGATTGGCCGCGCTGTAGGAGCAGGCGCCGTGGTCACAGGCGCTCACTCCAACATTCGCTCACGTCAGGGCTTTACGAGTCGCGCATCCAGGCTGTTCTGTGCCAGGCGTTTGGCCTGGTCCTGGGTCATGCCCAAGGAGGTGTACAGCGCGTGGAAGTTCTCGGTGACATAACCGCCGAAGTAGGCCGGGTCATCGGAGTTCACGGTCACTTTCACGCCACGCTCAAGCATGTCGAGGATGTTGTGCTGGGCCATGTCGTCGAACACGCAGAGCTTGGTGTTGGACAGCGGGCACACGGTGAGTGGGATCTGCTCGTCGATGATGCGCTGCATCAGGCGTTCGTCTTCGATGGCGCGCACGCCATGGTCGATTCGCTGGATTTTCAGCAGGTCGATGGCTTCCCAGATGTACTCCGGTGGGCCTTCTTCGCCGGCGTGGGCAACGGTGAGGAAGCCTTCATGGCGGGCACGGTCGAACACGCGCTGGAACTTGCTCGGCGGGTGACCCATTTCGGAGCTGTCCAGGCCCACGGCCACGAACGCATCACGGAACGGCAGCGCCTGGTCGAGGGTTTTTTGTGCTTCGTCTTCGCTCAGGTGACGCAGGAAGCTGAGGATCAGCCCGCTGGTGATGCCCAGTTGCTGCTCGCCATCTTTGAGTGCTGCGGCGATACCGTTGAGTACGACTTCGAACGGCACGCCACGGTCGGTGTGGGTTTGCGGGTCGAAGAAGGGTTCGGTGTGGATCACGTTCTGCTCTTTGCAGCGCAGCAGGTAGGCCCAGGTCAGGTCGTAGAAGTCCTGAGACGTGCGCAGCACATCGGCGCCCTTGTAATACAGGTCCAGAAACTCTTGCAGGTTGTTGAACGCGTAGGCCTTGCGCAAGGTTTCGACGTCGTTCCACGGCAGCGCAATCTTGTTGCGCTCGGCCAGGGCGAACAGCAGCTCAGGCTCCAGCGAGCCCTCCAGGTGCAGGTGCAGTTCAGCCTTGGGCAGGGCGTTGAGCCAATCGTACATGTCTAAATTCTCATCAGGTGCAATGGCGGCATTCTACAGGGCATAGCCGAAATAATCGGTAAAACCTGACCGGCAGGAGAGTATTCGTTTTATTCGCGCAAGAGGGTTGTGAACTAAGGTGTAACGAAACGTTAGCAGCGTGGCGCAGTCTGTACCCCATCAATGACTGATTTGCTGTACGAAAAAGGCCCCGAATGCTCACCTCCCTCAAGCAAGAAAAATTCATGCTACTGGCGCTGATTGCCGCCATCGCCGCCTACCCGCTGGAGCACTGGATGCTGCACAGCGGGCAAATAGTCGCGCTGTTGGCAGGCGTGGCGCTGATTGGTTTTATCGTAGTGGCGTCGATGCGCGTGGCCCACCACGCCGAGCAACTGGCGGAGAAAGTTGGCGACCCCTACGGCACCATGATCCTTACCCTGGCCGCCGTGCTGGTGGAAGTGGTGATCCTGGCGATCATGATGAGTAATGAGCCATCGCCCACCCTGGTGCGTGACACTATTTATTCGGCAGTGATGCTGGATATCAACGGCATCCTCGGTCTGGCCGCCTTGATGGGCGGCATCAAGCACGGCGAGCAGTCCTATAACGACGACTCGGCGCGCACCTACAGCGTGATGATCCTCACCGCCATGGGCGTGTCGATGGTGGTGCCGGAATTCATCCCCGAAGCTGACTGGAAAATTTACTCAGCCTTCACCATTGGCGCGATGGTGGTGCTCTACACCTTGTTCCTGCGCATGCAGGTGGGACCGCACAGTTATTTCTTCAGTTACAGCTATCCGGAAAAACGCCGCAAAAAACTGCCGGAAGAGGAGCAAACGCCGCCGGTGAACCTGGTGTTCTCCATCGGCACGTTGGTGTTTGGCGTGATTGTGATTGGCGCGTTGGCCGAGGTGATGTCCAAGACCCTCGACCTGGGTCTGGAAGGCACGGGCGCACCCCCGGTGATTACGGCGATTGTGGTTGCAGCCATTTCGGCGGCGCCGGAAATTCTCACGGCCTTGCGCGCCGCATTGGCCAACCGCATGCAGTCGGTGGTGAATATTGCACTGGGAGCGTCGTTGTCGACGGTGATTTTGACGGTGCCGGTGATGGAGGCCATGGCGCTCTACACTGGCCAGCCTTTCCAGATGGCGATGACGCCGGTGCAAACGGTGATGGTGTTTATCACGCTGATTGTCAGTGCGATCAACCTCAACGATGGCGAAACCAACGCTATCGAAGGGATGACCCATTTTGTGCTGTTTGCGACATTCATCATGTTGTCGCTGCTGGGATTGTAAGAACACCGCAGATAAAAAGCGGGAGGGGTGGTGCGACGAATCGACGTTCCCCTCCCGCATGTTGAACGGTGTTTACTTAGGTCCCTGCGATCAATCGTCGCGCCGCCTGGCTGTGATCGGCGATCAAACGTTTCAGATCCAGGCCCTCGACCTGCCCGTCGATCACTCGCCATTTGCCCGCGACCATCACCCGATCCGCACGATCCGCACCACACAACAGCAGCGCCGAAATCGGATCATGGCTACCGGAGAACCGCAGCTCATCAAGTTTGAACAGCGCCAGATCCGCCTGTTTACCCACGGCCAATTCACCGATATCCGTACGCCCCAGCAACTGCGCCGAACCTTTGGTGGCCCAGCCGAGCACGCCTTCGGGGGTGATCTTTTCTGCGCCATAACGTAGACGCTGGATGTACAGGGCCTGTCGTGCTTCGAGAATCATGTTCGATGCATCATTGGAGGCGGAACCGTCCACGCCCAGGCCGATGGGCGCGCCCGCGGCTAGCAAGTCGAGGGTAGGGCAGATGCCGGACGCCAGGCGCATATTTGAGCTTGGGCAGTGGCAGATACCGGTACCGGCGGCGCCAAGGCGGGCGATCTCATCAGGGTTGAAGTGAATGCCATGTGCCAGCCAAGTGCGTGGGCCGAGCCAGCCCACGCTGTCGAGGTAATCCACGGTGCGCAGGCCGAAGCGTTGCAGGCAGAAATCTTCTTCGTCGAGGGTTTCCGCCAGATGGGTGTGCAGGCGCACGTCTAGGCTGTTGGCCAGTTCGGCGCTGGCACGCATGATTTCCGGTGTGACGGAGAACGGTGAGCAAGGCGCCAGGGCAATCTGGATCTGTGCGCCGTCGCCGCGTTGGTGGTATTCGCGGATCAGGCGCTGGCTGTCGTCGAGGATGACCTGCCCTTGTTGCACGGTCTGTTGCGGCGGGAGGCCACCGTCGGCTTCGCCCAGGCTCATGGAGCCCCGGGTAAGCATGGCGCGCATGCCTAATTCGCGCACCGTATCAACTTGCACGTCGATGGCATTTTCCAGGCCGTCGGGGAACAGGTAGTGGTGGTCGGCGGCGGTGGTGCAGCCCGAGAGCAGCAATTCAGCCAAGGCGACTTTGGTGGCCAGAGCAAGTTTCTCGGGCGTCAGACGCGCCCACACCGGGTACAGCGTTTTCAGCCAGGGGAACAACGGCTGATTGACCACCGGCGCCCAGGCACGGGTGAGGGTTTGGTAAAAATGATGGTGGGTGTTGATCAGGCCGGGCAGGATCACGTGTTCGCGTGCGTCGAACACCTGTCCACAAGGCACAGCGGGCTCTTTTCCCCAGCCCAGCACTTCGGTGATCACACCGTCCTGCTGCACCAGGCCGCCACGGGCATCAAGGCCATTGGCAGTGAAAATCGCGAGGGGGTTTTTTAACCAGATACGGGTCGCAGGCATTGGCCGGCTCCTCTGAATGATGGGTTCAGGTTTGCCAGCTCAGTGTTGCCCTGTCTGCTGATCCAGGGTCGCCGGTTGGGGCGAGGGCGCAGTCTACGCGCGCAGCGTTATCGACGGCAATCAGTCGATAACGCTGCTCGTCGCTTACCAGGCGATGGTGTCGCCTTTGTAGTCCACGAAGTGGTGACCACCTTTGCCGGTGTAGGCATTTACCTGATCCACCAGGCCGCGCACGCTGGTGTCGACATCGATGTGCGCGTTTTCGCCGCCCATGTCGGTCTTCACCCAGCCCGGATGCAGTGACAGAACAGTGAGTGTGTGGTCGCCCAGTTGAGTGATGAAGCTGTTGGTCATGGAGTTCAGCGCGGCCTTGCTGGCCTTGTACAGCGCCAGGTCTGAGCCGTCGGGGATCGTTACGCTGCCCAATACCGAACTCATGAATGCGAGCACGCCGCTGTCTTTGCGGATCTGCCCGACAAAGCGCTGCGCCAGGTTGATCGGCGCCACGGCATTAGTGAAAAACAACTGGCCGACTTCCGCGAGAGTGGCGTGACCGGGCTCCTGGTTGGCCGGACCCTTGACGCCGGCGTTGACGAACAGCAGGTCGAAGGTGCGCTCTTTGAGGCGCTGGGCCAGGGCGATCACGGCTTGCTGATCGTCCATGTCCAGTTTTTCGATCTGCACCGGACCCACCGCTTTAAGGGCATCAGCCTTGCTCGGATCACGCACGGTGGCGGTCACGTCCCAGCCGTCCTGGAGCAATTGCTTGACCAGGCCAAGGCCCAGCCCGCGCGAGGCGCCGATGATCAGTGCGGTTTTTGGCGTAGACATGAAAAGCTTCCTTTAGAGTCGCGGTTCAGGGGGATTCAGCAAATAACAGTAACAGTTTCAGCGTTGCAGCAGGATACGCCCACGGCTCAGGTCGGCGAGTTGGGCTTGGAGCGTGTCGATGTGCGCCTCACCCAGTGCCAGTTGCAACTCCACACCGTTGGCGGTGAAGTTTTCTTCCACCACTAGGCCGCCAAGTTCAGCAACGCGCAGCTTCACCAAGTTCAGCTCGGAGAATCCACAGGCGCAACTCAGTGGTACGCGGCTGATCAGTTCGAGACGCTCGGCATTCTGCAGGCATTTGTTCGCTCCGCCGCCATAGGCACGGGCGAGGCCGCCGGTGCCCAATTGGATGCCGCCGTACCAGCGAATCACCAATACCGCGACTTGATCAAAACCCTGGGCTTCGATGGCGGCGAGAATCGGCCGCCCGGCAGTGCCACCGGGTTCGCCGTCGTCACTGCTGCGGTATTGGTCGGCCAGCTTCCAGGCCCAGCAGTTATGCGTGGCGTTCAGGTCGCTGTGTTGCTCGAAAAAAGCCTGAGCGTCCTGCGGGCTGGTGATCGGGGCGGCGAGGGTGATGAAGCGGCTTTTGCGTATTTCTTCACGAAACTCGCAAAGGCCGGTGAGCGTGAAAGGCATAAGTGACTTCGTCTAGAGGCTCGGCTTGATGCCGCAGCCTTTGAGAATGATGTGGATCAGGTTGGTGCCGGCATCTTCCATATCTTGCTTGGTCAGCTTGGTGCGACCGGTGACGCGGCAGATCTGGGTGGCGAAGTCTGCGTAGTGCTGGGTGCTGCCCCACAGCAGGAAGATCAGGTGCACGGGGTCGATGGGGTCCATCTTGCCGGCGTCGATCCAGGCTTGGAACACTGCCGCCCGGCCACTGAACCACGTGCGGTAATCCTGGCTGAAATATTCGGTGAGGCATTCGCCGCCGCTGATGATCTCCATGGCGAAGATCCGCGAGGCCTGGGGTTGGCGTCGCGAAAACTCCATCTTGGTGCGGATGTAGCGGGAGAGGGCCACGGCAGGGTCGTCCTCGGCGGTCAGCGTGTTGAAGGTGCTGTCCCACAGTTCGAGGATATTGCTGAGCACGGCGATATACAGGCCCAGCTTGTTCGTGAAGTAGTAGTGCAAGTTGGCCTTCGGCAATCCGGCGCTGGCAGCAATAGTGTTCATGCTGGTGCCCTTGTAGCCATGGCGCGCGAATTCATCTTCAGCAGCCTGGAGAATCGCTTGTTCGTTCTTTTGCCGAATGCGGCTGGCGGGCTTACCGGCGTGGTTGCTGTGGGCAGGAACTTCGAGGCTCATGGAGATTACCGTGCTGATCGATAGAGACGACGTGTGCACAGATAACCCACCCTCAAGCCTCAGACAAGTCCCGATGCAATAAAACCCTTAAAGCGGTTCCAAGGTGTCGCTTTCCGGCGCTTGGTTTGCGGCAGTTTCGATCGCCCTGGATTCCGGCAGTAGCAGACACAGTACGATGGCGGTCAGCCCGCCGCTGGTGATGGCGGAGTCGAACAAGTTCTGCACCAGGGTTGGCATCAGGTGAAGCAGATTGGGTTGGGCGGCGATGCCCAGGCCGACACCAAACGACGTGGCGATGATCAGCATGCTGCGTCGGTCCAGCGGCGCCTGGGCGAGGATGCGCACGCCAGCGGCGGCCACACTGCCGAACATCACCAGGGTCGCGCCGCCCAATACGGGTTTGGGGATTTGCTGCAGCACCGCACCAATCAACGGAAACAAACCGAGGCAAAACAGCACCACGCCTATATATAAGCCAACGTAACGGCTGGCCACGCCAGTGAGTTGGATCACGCCATTGTTCTGAGCAAAGGTGGTGTTGGGGAAGGCACTGAAAGTGGCCGCGATCATGCAACTCACGCCATCACCCAGTACGCCTCCCTTGAGTCGGCTTATATAAGAAGGGCCGCTGATGGGCTGGCGGGCGATCATGCAGTTGGCGGTGAGGTCGCCGACGGTCTCGATGCTGCTGATCAGGTAAATCAGCGCGATCGGTAGGAAAGCGCTCCAGTCGAAGTTGAACCCAAAGCGAAACGGAATCGGCAGGCTCACCAGAGGTAAGTCCGGCAGGGCTTGGGGCACGAGTTTGCCGCTGAACCACGCCGCCAGGCTGCCAAGGGCCAGGCCGATAATGATCGCCGAGAGCCGCACCCAGGGCGTGTTGGAACGGTTGAGCAGAATGATCGTCAGCACCACGAACAGGCCCAATGCAAGATTGGTGGGCGCGCCGAAGTCAGGGGCGTTGAAGCCACCGCCGAGGTCGGTAATGCCGACTTTGATCAGGCTGATGCCGATTAGCGTGATGACAATCCCTGTCACCAAAGGCGTGATGACTCGGCGCAGTTGGCCGATAAAACGGCTCAGCACGATCTGCACCGCCGCGCCGAAAAAGCACACGCCGAAGATCATCGCCATGATGTCTTCCGGGCTGCCGCCGCGTTGTTTCACCACGAAGCCTGCCGACAGTACCGCGCCGAGAAAGGCAAAGCTGGTGCCTTGCAGGCAAATCATCCCGGCGCCTATCCCAAATGGCCTACGCGCCTGGATGAATGTGCCGACACCGGACACCATCAACGCCATGCTGATCAGATAGGGCAAATGGGCGGTCAGGCCCAGAGTGGAGCCGATGATCAGTGGCGGAGTGATGATGCCGACAAAAGCGGCCAGCACGTGCTGCAGTGCGGCCAGAAATGCCGGGGCGGGTTTGGGGCGGTCGTTGAGGCCGTAGATCAGGTCGCTGGGGGTGGAGGATTCTGGTGGCATGGCGGGTTAACTCAAGGCGGATGGTCAAGTTCCATCTGTTCTTGCAAAAAGCTGTCCAGTTGCTCAGCTTTTAGCGTAAAGCCTGAGCTAGCGCGTTGTGGCCAGGCTGTCGAGGAAGCTTTCAAGCACCAAATGAGGGCGACGGCCCTTGCGTGTGACCGATGCGAGGCTTAAATCGTAAAAACGCGTAGCCGATTTCAGCGCACGCAGTCGGCCTTGTTGTACCCAGAGGCTGGCGTAGTGGTCGGGCAGGTAGCCGATGTAGCGGCCGGTCAGGATCAGGAACGCCATGCCTTCGCGGTCCGAGGCGCTGGCGGTGCAGTTGAGCGCTTGGTAATGGGCCTGGATTTCGGCAGGCAAACGGAATGTTGGAGCGATGGCGTCCTGGCTGTCGATGCGCTCGTCGCCCAACTGCTTGTCTTCGGCGTAAAACAACGGATGGCCGACTGCGCAATAGAGCAGCGAGCGTTCGCTGTACAGCGGTTGGTACTCCAATCCCGAAAGGGCGCTGGCCTGGGGCACTACGCCCACATGCAAACGACCATCGAGTACGCCTTGTTCGACTTCATTGGGGGCGATCATGCGGATTTGGATCTGCACGTCTGGGCCGCGCTCCTTTAATTGGGCCAAGGCGTGAGTGATGCGCATGTGGGGCAGGGTGACGAGGTTGTCGGTGAGGCCAATGATCAACTCGCCGCGCAAATGCTGGTGCAGACCGTTGACCTCGGTGCGAAAACTTTCCAGTGCACTTAATAGTTGCAGGGCTGACTGATAGACCTCGCGGCCTTCTTCGGTCAGTGAGAACCCTGCGCGGCCACGTTGGCAGAGGCGCAATCCGAGACGCTGTTCAAGGTCGCTCATTTGCTGACTGATGGCCGAGCGCCCGATGCCGAGCACGGTTTCCGCTGCCGAGAAGCCGCCGCATTCCACCACACTCCGGAAGATGCGCAGCAGGCGAATATCAAAGTCGCTCACTTGGGCGAGAGGATCGGGTCGACGGCTGCTCATAGTTTAGTGAAGGCCTGACTGAAGGTTAGAAGAGTTGAATTTCACCGACTTTATCGCCGTGGCAATTTAGCTGCAACAACGCGTTTCAATCCCGACGCGGCCTTTTGCCCTGCGAGGTTTTGCTGATGAACATGCCTGAAAACGCCCCATCGTCCCTGGCCAGCCAACTGAAGTTGGACGCGCACTGGATGCCCTACACGGCCAACCGCAACTTCCAGCGTGACCCGCGCCTGATCGTGGCCGCCGAAGGTAGCTGGTTGACCGATGACAAGGGCCGCAAGGTGTACGACTCGTTGTCTGGCCTGTGGACGTGCGGCGCCGGGCACACACGCAAGGAAATCCAGGAAGCGGTGGCCAAGCAATTGGGTACGTTGGATTACTCCCCTGGCTTCCAGTACGGTCATCCGTTGTCCTTCCAGCTGGCGGAAAAGATTACCGACCTGACCCCAGGCAACCTTAATCATGTGTTCTTCACCGACTCCGGCTCCGAGTGTGCCGATACTGCGGTGAAGATGGTGCGTGCCTACTGGCGCCTGAAGGGCCAAGCCACCAAGACCAAGATGATCGGACGCGCCCGTGGCTATCACGGTGTGAACATCGCGGGCACCAGCCTGGGCGGCGTGAACGGCAACCGTAAGATGTTTGGCCAGGCGATGATGGACGTTGACCATTTGCCGCACACCTTGCTGGCAAGCAATGCCTTCTCCCGCGGCATGCCTGAGCTGGGCGGCATCGCATTGGCCGATGAGTTGCTCAAGCTGATCGAGCTGCATGACGCTTCCAATATCGCGGCAGTGTTTGTCGAACCGATGGCTGGTTCCGCTGGCGTGTTGGTGCCGCCGCAGGGTTATCTCAAGCGCCTGCGAGAGATTTGTGACCAGCACAACATCCTGCTGGTGTTTGACGAAGTGATTACCGGTTTTGGCCGTACCGGCTCGATGTTCGGCGCCGACAGCTTCGGCGTGACTCCGGATCTGATGTGCATCGCCAAACAAGTCACCAATGGCGCGATCCCCATGGGCGCGGTGATTGCCAGCAGCGAGATCTATCAGACCTTTATGAACCAGGCGACGCCTGAGTACGCGGTGGAATTTCCACACGGCTACACCTACTCGGCGCACCCCGTTGCTTGCGCGGCTGGCCTGGCGGCACTCGACCTGTTGCAGAAGGAAAACCTGGTGCAGAGCGTAGCCGAAGTCGCTCCGCACTTTGAGAATGCGCTGCACGGCTTGAAGGGCAGCAAGAACGTGATCGACATTCGCAACTACGGCTTGGCCGGTGCGATCCAGATTGCCCCGCGTGACGGTGATGCCATCGTGCGTCCATTCGAGGCAGGCATGGCTTTGTGGAAGGCAGGTTTCTACGTGCGCTTTGGCGGCGACACCCTGCAGTTCGGGCCAACCTTCAACAGCAAGCCGCAGGATCTGGATCGCCTGTTTGATGCGGTCGGCGAAGTGCTGAACAAGATCGACTGATTTCTCTTTCTATATAGAACAACTTTTCAGGAGCCCTGCATGAGCCTTATCCAGCATTTGATCAACGGTGAGTTGGTCAACGACAGTGGTCGCAGTGCCGACGTGTATAACCCGTCCACCGGCCAGGTGATTCACCAAGTACCGCTGGCCAGCCGTGAAACCATTCAACAAGCGATCGACTCGGCCAAGGCAGCATTCCCGGCGTGGCGTAATACCCCGCCGGCCAAGCGTGCCCAGGTGATGTTTCGTTTCAAGCAGTTGCTGGAACAGAATGAAGCGCGAATCTCGCAGTTGATCAGCGAGGAGCATGGCAAGACCCTGGAAGACGCGGCGGGTGAGTTGAAGCGTGGCATCGAGAACGTTGAGTACGCATGCTCGGCGCCGGAGATTCTGAAGGGCGAGTACAGCCGCAACGTTGGGCCGAACATTGATGCTTGGTCGGACTTCCAGCCGTTGGGCGTGGTAGCGGGTATTACGCCGTTCAACTTCCCGGCGATGGTGCCGCTGTGGATGTATCCGCTGGCAATCGTGTGCGGTAACTGCTTCATCCTGAAGCCTTCGGAGCGTGATCCGAGTTCGACGCTCCTGATTGCGCAACTGTTGCAGGAAGCCGGTCTGCCTAAAGGCGTGCTGAGTGTGGTGCACGGTGATAAGGGCGCGGTTGACGCATTGATTGAGGCGCCGGAAGTCAAAGCGCTGAGTTTTGTGGGGTCGACGCCGATTGCTGAGTACATCTATTCCGAAGCGACCAAGCGCGGCAAGCGCGTGCAGGCGCTGGGCGGGGCGAAGAACCACGCCGTACTGATGCCAGATGCGGACTTGGATAATGCGGTCAGTGCGCTGATGGGCGCGGCGTATGGCTCCTGCGGGGAGCGCTGCATGGCCATCTCTGTGGCCGTCTGCGTAGGTGACCAAGTAGCTGATGCGTTGATCGCCAAGCTGGTGCCGCAGATTAAGGCGCTGAAGATAGGTGCGGGCACGACGTGTGGGCTGGATATGGGGCCGCTGGTAACCGGTCAGGCGCGGGATAAGGTCAGCGGCTACATAGAAGACGGTGTTGCTTCGGGTGCAGAGTTGGTGGTCGATGGCCGTGGGCTAAGTATTACCGGGAATGAAGATGGCTTCTTCCTCGGTGGCAGCCTGTTTGACCGTGTGACGCCTGAGATGCGCATCTATAAGGAGGAGATCTTCGGTCCGGTGTTGTGCGTGGTCCGGGTGAGCAGCCTGGAGGCGGCGATGCAATTGATCAACGACCATGAGTATGGGAACGGTACGTGCATCTTCACCCGTGATGGTGAGGCGGCCCGTCTGTTCTGTGATGAGATTGAAGTGGGTATGGTTGGGGTGAACGTTCCACTGCCAGTTCCGGTGGCTTATCACAGCTTTGGTGGCTGGAAACGATCGCTGTTTGGTGACTTACATGCGTACGGTCCGGATGGCGTGCGTTTTTACACCCGGCGCAAGGCGATTACCCAGCGTTGGCCTCAGCGGGCCAGTCATGAGGCGTCGCAGTTTGCTTTCCCTAGTCTGTAAGGCTCTATGAGCAGAAAGCCGGCCCTTTTGGGCCGGCTTTTTCGTTTCTAGGGCTTTTTTGAGTTATATGGCAAAAATATGAAAAAGAAGGTTGACCACAGATTCTAGGAGCCTATAATTCGCCCCACTTCCGGTGCAGTCGAAACGGAAAACTCCTTGGTAAACAATGAGTTACGCAGTTTTCGGCAGTAGGTTGCTTCAGTTCATCGAAGCCAAAAGGAAGTTGAAAAAGAGGTGTTGACAGCAGCGTGTAACGCTGTAGAATTCGCCTCCCGCTGATGAGAGATCAGAAGCGCAAGTGGTTGAAGTTGTTGAAGAAATCTTCGAAAGCTTCTGAAAATAATCACTTGACAGCAAATGAGGCTGCTGTAGAATGCGCGCCTCGGTTGAGACGAAAGATCTTAACCAACCGCTCTTTAACAACTGAATCAAGCAATTCGTGTGGGTGCTTGTGGAGTCAGACTGATAGTCAACAAGATTATCAGCATCACAAGTTACTCCGCGAGAAATCAAAGATGTAACCAACGATTGCTGAGCCAAGTTTAGGGTTTCTTAAAAACCCAAAGATGTTTGAACTGAAGAGTTTGATCATGGCTCAGATTGAACGCTGGCGGCAGGCCTAACACATGCAAGTCGAGCGGTAGAGAGAAGCTTGCTTCTCTTGAGAGCGGCGGACGGGTGAGTAATGCCTAGGAATCTGCCTGGTAGTGGGGGATAACGTTCGGAAACGGACGCTAATACCGCATACGTCCTACGGGAGAAAGCAGGGGACCTTCGGGCCTTGCGCTATCAGATGAGCCTAGGTCGGATTAGCTAGTTGGTGAGGTAATGGCTCACCAAGGCGACGATCCGTAACTGGTCTGAGAGGATGATCAGTCACACTGGAACTGAGACACGGTCCAGACTCCTACGGGAGGCAGCAGTGGGGAATATTGGACAATGGGCGAAAGCCTGATCCAGCCATGCCGCGTGTGTGAAGAAGGTCTTCGGATTGTAAAGCACTTTAAGTTGGGAGGAAGGGCAGTTACCTAATACGTGATTGTTTTGACGTTACCGACAGAATAAGCACCGGCTAACTCTGTGCCAGCAGCCGCGGTAATACAGAGGGTGCAAGCGTTAATCGGAATTACTGGGCGTAAAGCGCGCGTAGGTGGTTTGTTAAGTTGGATGTGAAATCCCCGGGCTCAACCTGGGAACTGCATTCAAAACTGACTGACTAGAGTATGGTAGAGGGTGGTGGAATTTCCTGTGTAGCGGTGAAATGCGTAGATATAGGAAGGAACACCAGTGGCGAAGGCGACCACCTGGACTGATACTGACACTGAGGTGCGAAAGCGTGGGGAGCAAACAGGATTAGATACCCTGGTAGTCCACGCCGTAAACGATGTCAACTAGCCGTTGGGAGCCTTGAGCTCTTAGTGGCGCAGCTAACGCATTAAGTTGACCGCCTGGGGAGTACGGCCGCAAGGTTAAAACTCAAATGAATTGACGGGGGCCCGCACAAGCGGTGGAGCATGTGGTTTAATTCGAAGCAACGCGAAGAACCTTACCAGGCCTTGACATCCAATGAACTTTCTAGAGATAGATTGGTGCCTTCGGGAACATTGAGACAGGTGCTGCATGGCTGTCGTCAGCTCGTGTCGTGAGATGTTGGGTTAAGTCCCGTAACGAGCGCAACCCTTGTCCTTAGTTACCAGCACGTAATGGTGGGCACTCTAAGGAGACTGCCGGTGACAAACCGGAGGAAGGTGGGGATGACGTCAAGTCATCATGGCCCTTACGGCCTGGGCTACACACGTGCTACAATGGTCGGTACAGAGGGTTGCCAAGCCGCGAGGTGGAGCTAATCCCATAAAACCGATCGTAGTCCGGATCGCAGTCTGCAACTCGACTGCGTGAAGTCGGAATCGCTAGTAATCGCGAATCAGAATGTCGCGGTGAATACGTTCCCGGGCCTTGTACACACCGCCCGTCACACCATGGGAGTGGGTTGCACCAGAAGTAGCTAGTCTAACCTTCGGGAGGACGGTTACCACGGTGTGATTCATGACTGGGGTGAAGTCGTAACAAGGTAGCCGTAGGGGAACCTGCGGCTGGATCACCTCCTTAATCGACGACATCAGCTGCTCCATAAGTTCCCACACGAATTGCTTGATTCATTGAAGAAGACGATAAAGAAGCAGCCCGAAATTGGGTCTGTAGCTCAGTTGGTTAGAGCGCACCCCTGATAAGGGTGAGGTCGGCAGTTCGAATCTGCCCAGACCCACCAATTTTGTGTGGGAAACGCCTGTAGAAATACGGGGCCATAGCTCAGCTGGGAGAGCGCCTGCCTTGCACGCAGGAGGTCAACGGTTCGATCCCGTTTGGCTCCACCACTACTGCTTCTGTTTGTTGAAAGCTTAGAAATGAGCATTCCATTGTTATGATGGTGAATGTTGATTTCTAGTCTTTGATTAGATCGTTCTTTAAAAATTTGGGTATGTGATAGAAAGATAGACTGAACGTTACTTTCACTGGTAACGGATCAGGCTAAGGTAAAATTTGTGAGTGGCTCGAAAGAGCCAAATCGAATTTTCGGCGAATGTTGTCTTCACAGTATAACCAGATTGCTTGGGGTTATATGGTCAAGTGAAGAAGCGCATACGGTGGATGCCTTGGCAGTCAGAGGCGATGAAAGACGTGGTAGCCTGCGAAAAGCTTCGGGGAGTCGGCAAACAGACTTTGATCCGGAGATGTCTGAATGGGGGAACCCAGCCATCATAAGATGGTTATCTTACGCTGAATACATAGGCGTAAGAGGCGAACCAGGGGAACTGAAACATCTAAGTACCCTGAGGAAAAGAAATCAACCGAGATTCCCTTAGTAGTGGCGAGCGAACGGGGACTAGCCCTTAAGTGGCTTTGAGATTAGCGGAACGCTCTGGAAAGTGCGGCCATAGTGGGTGATAGCCCTGTACGCGAAAATCTCTTAGTCATGAAATCGAGTAGGACGGAGCACGAGAAACTTTGTCTGAATATGGGGGGACCATCCTCCAAGGCTAAATACTACTGACTGACCGATAGTGAACTAGTACCGTGAGGGAAAGGCGAAAAGAACCCCGGAGAGGGGAGTGAAATAGATCCTGAAACCGTATGCGTACAAGCAGTGGGAGCCCACTTTGTTGGGTGACTGCGTACCTTTTGTATAATGGGTCAGCGACTTATTTTCAGTGGCGAGCTTAACCGAATAGGGGAGGCGTAGCGAAAGCGAGTCTTAATAGGGCGTCTAGTCGCTGGGAATAGACCCGAAACCGGGCGATCTATCCATGGGCAGGTTGAAGGTTGGGTAACACTAACTGGAGGACCGAACCGACTACCGTTGAAAAGTTAGCGGATGACCTGTGGATCGGAGTGAAAGGCTAATCAAGCTCGGAGATAGCTGGTTCTCCTCGAAAGCTATTTAGGTAGCGCCTCATGTATCACTGTAGGGGGTAGAGCACTGTTTCGGCTAGGGGGTCATCCCGACTTACCAAACCGATGCAAACTCCGAATACCTACAAGTGCCGAGCATGGGAGACACACGGCGGGTGCTAACGTCCGTCGTGAAAAGGGAAACAACCCAGACCGTCAGCTAAGGTCCCAAAGTTATGGTTAAGTGGGAAACGATGTGGGAAGGCTTAGACAGCTAGGAGGTTGGCTTAGAAGCAGCCACCCTTTAAAGAAAGCGTAATAGCTCACTAGTCGAGTCGGCCTGCGCGGAAGATGTAACGGGGCTCAAACCATACACCGAAGCTACGGGTATCACGTAAGTGATGCGGTAGAGGAGCGTTCTGTAAGCCTGTGAAGGTGAGTTGAGAAGCTTGCTGGAGGTATCAGAAGTGCGAATGCTGACATGAGTAACGACAATGGGTGTGAAAAACACCCACGCCGAAAGACCAAGGTTTCCTGCGCAACGTTAATCGACGCAGGGTTAGTCGGTCCCTAAGGCGAGGCTGAAAAGCGTAGTCGATGGAAAACAGGTTAATATTCCTGTACTTCTGGTTATTGCGATGGAGGGACGGAGAAGGCTAGGCCAGCTTGGCGTTGGTTGTCCAAGTTTAAGGTGGTAGGCTGAGATCTTAGGTAAATCCGGGATCTTAAGGCCGAGAGCTGATGACGAGTTAACTTTTAGTTAACGAAGTGGTTGATGCCATGCTTCCAAGAAAAGCTTCTAAGCTTCAGGTAACCAGGAACCGTACCCCAAACCGACACAGGTGGTTGGGTAGAGAATACCAAGGCGCTTGAGAGAACTCGGGTGAAGGAACTAGGCAAAATGGCACCGTAACTTCGGGAGAAGGTGCGCCGGTGAGGGTGAAGGACTTGCTCCGTAAGCTCATGCCGGTCGAAGATACCAGGCCGCTGCGACTGTTTATTAAAAACACAGCACTCTGCAAACACGAAAGTGGACGTATAGGGTGTGACGCCTGCCCGGTGCCGGAAGGTTAATTGATGGGGTTAGCTAACGCGAAGCTCTTGATCGAAGCCCCGGTAAACGGCGGCCGTAACTATAACGGTCCTAAGGTAGCGAAATTCCTTGTCGGGTAAGTTCCGACCTGCACGAATGGCGTAACGATGGCGGCGCTGTCTCCACCCGAGACTCAGTGAAATTGAAATCGCTGTGAAGATGCAGTGTATCCGCGGCTAGACGGAAAGACCCCGTGAACCTTTACTATAGCTTTGCACTGGACTTTGAATTTGCTTGTGTAGGATAGGTGGGAGGCTTTGAAGCGTGGACGCCAGTCTGCGTGGAGCCAACCTTGAAATACCACCCTGGCAACTTTGAGGTTCTAACTCAGGTCCGTTATCCGGATCGAGGACAGTGTATGGTGGGTAGTTTGACTGGGGCGGTCTCCTCCTAAAGAGTAACGGAGGAGTACGAAGGTGCGCTCAGACCGGTCGGAAATCGGTCGTAGAGTATAAAGGCAAAAGCGCGCTTGACTGCGAGACAGACACGTCGAGCAGGTACGAAAGTAGGTCTTAGTGATCCGGTGGTTCTGTATGGAAGGGCCATCGCTCAACGGATAAAAGGTACTCCGGGGATAACAGGCTGATACCGCCCAAGAGTTCATATCGACGGCGGTGTTTGGCACCTCGATGTCGGCTCATCACATCCTGGGGCTGAAGCCGGTCCCAAGGGTATGGCTGTTCGCCATTTAAAGTGGTACGCGAGCTGGGTTTAGAACGTCGTGAGACAGTTCGGTCCCTATCTGCCGTGGACGTTTGAGATTTGAGAGGGGCTGCTCCTAGTACGAGAGGACCGGAGTGGACGAACCTCTGGTGTTCCGGTTGTCACGCCAGTGGCATTGCCGGGTAGCTATGTTCGGAATAGATAACCGCTGAAAGCATCTAAGCGGGAAACTAGCCTCAAGATGAGATCTCACTGGAACCTTGAGTTCCCTAAAGGGCCGTCGAAGACTACGACGTTGATAGGTTGGGTGTGTAAGCGCTGTGAGGCGTTGAGCTAACCAATACTAATTGCCCGTGAGGCTTGACCATATAACACCCAAGCAATTTGCTTGCTTCGAGCTGAAAAGCGAAAGAGCACCAGATTGCGGTGTGTGAAGACGAAATGAACCGAAAGTTCGACTCTTGCAAACACCGAAAGCTATCACATACCCAATTTGCTGAAGCGAGGCCAGCTGGTCACGACTCAGTACCCGAATTTCTTGACGACCATAGAGCATTGGAACCACCTGATCCCATCCCGAACTCAGTAGTGAAACGATGCATCGCCGATGGTAGTGTGGGGTTTCCCCATGTGAGAGTAGGTCATCGTCAAGATTAAATTCCGAAACCCCATTTGCGAAAGCAGATGGGGTTTTGTTTTGGGCGGGCGGAAAGTGCGAAGAGGTCCACGACAAATTTGCACAGTTATTTCTGAACCAGACCACTAGAATAGGCACCTAACCTTTTTTAGAGCCAGAGCCCTACTATGCCCGATCCGGTTGATGCCCTTGAGGTGTCGGATTTACCACTGGACGATCTAGTGGCATGCCATGAGTGTGACTTGCTGATGCGCAAACCCGTGCTCGCCCTCGGCGAAAAAGCGCAATGTCCGCGCTGCGGCTACGAGCTGTACGCTCATCGCCACAATGTCGTCGAACGTAGCCTCGCGCTGGTTCTCGCGGCGCTGTTGCTGTACATCCCCGCGAACTTTCTTCCCATCATGAAGCTCAATCTACTCGGGCAGTCCTCAGAGGATACCGTCTGGAGTGGCGTAGTTGGCTTGTTCGACACCGGCATGCAGGGCGTCGCAGCTGTAGTGTTTCTATGCAGCATGGGCATTCCCTTGCTCAAGTTGCTTTGCCAATTGGCGGTGCTGCTCAGTATTCGTTGGAAAATCGGGCGTAGTTACGGCCTGCTGCTGTACCGCATCTACCACCACATGAAAGATTGGGGAATGTTGGAGGTCTACCTGATGGGCGTACTGGTAGCTATCGTAAAACTTGCCGACATGGCCTCCATCACGATTGGCCTGGGTTTGGTCTGCTTCGTCAGTCTATTAATGGTTCAGGTTCTGCTTGAGGTGGTGATGTCGCCGCATCAGATCTGGCAAGCACTGTCAGGGGAAGATGATCATGCGGGCGATTGATGCGGGCATTCTGATCTGTACCGAATGCCACGAGTTAAACAAGCAGCAAGCAGATACCGATGAGCAAATTTGCACGCGTTGCGGTGCGCTGATCCATGCTCGCCGTCCCAACAGCCTCACACGCACCTGGGCATTGCTGATCACTGCCGCGATTCTATATATCCCCGCCAACCTGCTGCCAATCATGACCATCAACTCATTGGGCCAGGGAGACCCCAGCACCATTATGGCTGGCGTGATCCAACTGGTGCAGCACGGTATGTTTCCCATCGCCGCCGTGGTATTTATCGCCAGTATTCTGGTGCCGACATTCAAGCTAGTTGGCATTGGCCTGCTACTGTTCTCGGTGCAGCGTCACCAGCCGCTCTCTGCACAACAACGCATTGTGATGTACCGCTTTATCGAATTCATTGGGCGCTGGTCCATGTTGGATATCTTCGTGATCGCCATCCTGGTGGCGGTCGTAAACTTTGGACGGCTTGCCAGCGTCGAGGCCAACCTCGGCGCAGCGGCGTTCGCCAGTGTGGTGATCTTGACGATGCTTGCCGCTGTAACTTTTGATCCCCGACTGATTTGGGATAACACGGAGTCGGACGACGACCATGAGTGAATTGCCTAAAGCTAAAACCCGCCCAGCCTCCAACTGGTCGGCCATTTGGGTGTTGCCCCTGATTGCTCTGATCATCGGCGGCTGGCTGGGATGGCGTGCCTATTCCCAGCAGGGCATCGAGATCCAAGTGCGCTTCGAAAGTGGCGAAGGCATTCAGGTCAACAAGACTGAAGTGGTCTACAAGGGCATGCCCGTGGGCAAGGTCAAAGCCTTGGCTTTGGATGACGAGGGCAACAATCGCGGGGTGATCGCCACCATCGAGATGAATAAGGACGTCGATCAATACCTCAAGACCAACACGCGCTTCTGGCTGGTCAAACCCAGCGTCAGCCTCGCCGGCATCACCGGCTTGGAAACCCTGGTCTCGGGTAACTACATCGCCGCCAGCCCTGGCGATGGTGAGCCCACACGTAAATTCAAAGCGCTCTCTGAAGAGCCCCCGTTATCCGACGCCAAGCCCGGTCTGCACTTGACCATCAAGGCTGATCGTCTCGGCTCGCTGAACCGTGGCAGCCCAGTCTTCTACAAGCAAATCCAAGTCGGCCAGGTCAAAAGCTACCTGTTGTCCGAAGATCAAAGTACCGTTGAAATCAAGGTCTACATCGAGCCGACTTACGCCAACCTGGTGCGCAAACACACGCGTTTCTGGAACGCCAGCGGCATCAGCATCGACGCTAACCTTTCCGGTGTAAAAGTGCGCAGCGAGTCTCTTTCCAGCATCGTCGCAGGCGGTATCGCCTTCGCAACGCCGGAAAACCGCAAAGACAGCCCCCCGACCGACCCAAGCCTGCCTTTCCGTCTGTATGAAGACTTCGACGCCGCCGCTGCTGGTATCAGGGTGAAGGTCAAGCTCACCGACTTCGAAGGCCTGCAGGCTGGGCGTACGCCGGTGATGTACAAAGGCATCCAGGTGGGTAGTCTGAAAACCCTGAAGATCGACCCGGACCTGTCCAGCGCCAACGCCGAGTTGACTCTCGATCCGTTGGCCGAAGATTACCTGGTGCAGGACACCCAATTCTGGGTTGTGAAACCGTCCATCTCCCTGGCAGGCATCACCGGTCTGGAAGCGTTGGTAAAAGGTAACTACATCGCCATCCGCCCTGGCGATAAGGGCAGCGCCCCGCAGCGCGAATATGTTGCCCGCGCCAAAGCGCCACCACTGGACCTGCGTTCACCGGGCCTGCACATGGTGCTGTTCACCGATAACCTCGGCTCCCTGGATGTTGGCAGCCCGATCCTCTACAAGCAGGTCAAGGTCGGTTCGGTGCAGAGCTACCAGTTCTCGCGCAAGAACAAGCAACTGGTGATTGGCGTTCACATCGAGAAGGAATACGAAAACCTGGTCAATGGCTCCACGCGCTTTTGGAATGCCAGCGGTGTCACCCTGACCGGCGGCCTCACCGGCGGCATCCAGGTCAAGAGTGAATCTCTGGCCAGCCTGATGGCCGGTGGCATCGCCTTCGAAACCCCCCAGCCAAACGTGCCGCTGAAAAAACGTATTCCGCGTTTCCGTTTGTTCGCTGACCGTGAAGCCGCCAATCAGCATGGCACGCTGGTGACCATCAAGGTCGACCGCGCCGACGGCCTGCGTCCAGGCACTGCCGTACGTTTCAAAGGCCTTGATGTCGGCAAGATCGAGAGTGTCGACCTGAGTGCCGATATGCAGTCGGTGCTCCTCAGCGCCCGCATCACTCAGGTGGCAGACCGCATCGCGCGTGCAGGTAGCCAGTTCTGGGTGGTCAAGCCGGAACTGGGCCTGATGAAAACCTCCAACCTGGAAACCCTGGTCACTGGCCAATACATCGAAGTGCAACCAGCGGTAAAAAGCTCCGGTCCGCAAAAGAGCTTTGTCGCCTTGGACCAGCCGCCTGAAGCTGTCCGACGAGAAGACGGTTTGAGCCTCACGCTCAGCGCCGCACGTCGTGGCTCGTTGAAGGAAGGTGTCCCCGTTACCTACCGCGAAGTTACCGTGGGCAAAGTCACTGGCTACGAATTGGGCCAAACCGCTGACCGTGTGCTGATCCATATCCTGATCGAGCCCAAGTACGCATCGCTGGTGCGCGGTGGCAGTCGTTTCTGGAATACCAGTGGCTTCGGTCTCGACTTCGGCCTGTTCAAAGGCGCCACCGTGCGCACCGAATCCCTTGAGACGCTGGTTTCCGGCGGTATCGCCTTCGCCACGCCAGACGGCGAGCGCATGGGCAACGCTGCACGGCCGCAGCAAACCTTTCCGCTGTTCGACAAGGTTGAGGATGAATGGCTGACCTGGGCGCCTAAAATTCCGCTCGGCAAGTAGGTCCGATAGCGCCCTCAAAAGCACTGCAAAAACCTGCACTAAAAAAGGCCGCGATCCATAAGATCGCGGCCTTTTTGCATTTCAGCGCAACACGTCAGACCTCATCCAACTCCGGCTCATCCGCCTGTGCATTCACCGTCGCCTTCACTGCGTCATGGCGACGGATGTACTTCCAGTCCGCCTCATCGATGTAGATCCCGTTCGGCCCGCTGCCGCCTTCCAGGTCGATTGCCACCTGGGCAGACACCTGCGGCTTCACACTGGCCAGGATCGGCACGAAGCCCAGCTGCAAGCTGGTTTCCAGCAATGCGGCCTGGTTCTTTTCATCGATGTCCGCTGCTTCATCAAGGTAATACGGCAAGCGCACACGCCCGGCCTGGTCGCGGTCCATCAAGTGCAGCAACAAATACATGTTGGTCAGCGCCTTGATGGTCATGGTGGTGCCGTTGGATGCTGCACCGTCGATGTCGGTGTGAATCACCGGCTGGCCATGCACCTTGGTGATCTCGAAAGCCAGCTCGAACAGATCCTTGAGGCCCAGTTGGTTATGGTTAGCCGCCACCAGGCGTGCGAGGTATTCCTTAGCCTCTTCGTTCTTGTTGTCTTGCTCGGCGCTCTGGCTGAGGTCGAAGACCGACAAGGTTTCACCTTCCTCGTACTGACCCGCGCTGTGGATGATCTGGTCGATATGCTTGAGGGCTTCCTTATTCGGCGCCAGCACGATACGGAAGCTTTGCAGGTTGGACACCTGGCGCTTGTTGATCTCGCGGTTGAACAGCGCCAGTTGGTGCTCAAGGCTGTCGTAGTCGCTACGGATGTTACGCAAGGTCCGCGCGATATCAGTGACCGCCGCACGGCGTGCCTTGCCGAGGGTCAGCGCCTCATCGGTGCGGTGCGCATAGGCATTGATCAACAGTTGCAGGCGACGCTCGACATCATCCTCGCTGTCGAACTTGGCGACGCCCTTGAGGCGCACCTGCGCATACAGCGCCTCGATTTGGCCATCAGCGCGCAGCAGACCTTGCCAGCTGTCCTGATAGTCGTTGAGCAATGGCAACAGGTTGTCCATGGAGTCGTCGACCGGGTCCATGAACGGCGTACCGAACGGCAAGTCCGCGGGCAGCAACTGACGACGGCGTAAGGCGTCATCAAGCGTACGCTGTTTGGCTTCCATATCACCGATCTGCCGACCGACCAGTTGGAGCTTGGCCGACAGTTGCTGAACGCGCTCGGTAAATGCATCACTGGACCGCTTCAATTCGTCCTGAGCGGCTTCCATCTGCGCCAGGTTTTCCAGCTTCTCGCCTTCTTCGGCGCTCAGGGTTTGCGCACGGCGGAAATCTTCCAAGGCCTTTTGCGCGTCCAGCACTTGCTGGTACAGCGCCTCGGTTTGGGTCTTGCTCGCCGCGCGGTCGGAAGTTACAGCCTGCTGCGTCTTGAGCTGCTTGAGTTCTTTTTCCAGGCGCTCTTTCTGGTCGCGCAATGCGGCGCGATCTGCCAGGGCCTGCAACGCCGGTGGTTCGATGTGCGAGATGTCGATGGACAGCCCCGGCACTTCGAAACGCTCGCCCTTGAAGCCATCGAGGATCTGCTCCAGGGATTTGACCCACTGGCCGTCCTCATCCAGCGTGATGCCGTGTTCACCCAACGGGAGGCTGAACAACGAACTGTTGAACAGACGCATCAGACGCTCGACATCCTGCTGTGAGAATTCTTCCCGCAGCTTGGCGTAGCTGTTGTTGTCTGCGTGATCAAGCTGCTGCTTGACCGACTTCAAACGCTTTTCCAGATCCCGCAGACGCTCGTCCAAATCCTCGGCGCTGAACTGGCGTGACTGCGCCAAAGCGCCGGCCAGTTCATCGTGAGCATCCTTGGCCGCCAGCAGTTGTTGCTCCAGGACCTTCACGTCATCCACCAGGGCAAAGCGATGCTTGAGCACCGACAGCTCGCCCAACCAACGCTGGATGCCGCTGATCTCACGCTCCAGGCGCATCAGCTCTTGGGTGCCGCCACGCTGGTCGTTCTGCAGCGCGTCCTGCTCGTTGCGATAGTGTTCGGCCTGGATCGTCAGCTCTTCCTTACGTGCACTGGCGTAGTCCGACCAGGTGCCCAGCAACGAATCGAGCAAGGGCGACAGGCGATGCAGTTTGCCGCGCAATGTGTCGCGCTGCCGAACGCCATTGGCCAGTGCCTCGACCAATGGGCCGGCTGCGACCAGGGAGTTGTAATCCTGTTCCATACGTCGCACATCGCGGAAGGCTTCTTCGCACGCGGCGATGTAGTCCACACTGCCGGAACGCAGGCTGTGTTCGAAGGCATCGAGGAACAATTGCTTGAGCTTGGCCGCCGTGATTTCGCGCATATGCAGCAAGTTGATAAACAGCGCGCGGAAGGTCTTCAGACTCTGTTCGCTGGTGGAACGCAGCGGGATCAGCGTCAGGTCCAGGGGGATCGACGTGTGGCCGCCCACCAGCAAACGGCGCAGTTCATCCGGCTTGAGTTCGTAGGCTTTCAGACCCTCGCGCTCAAGGTTGGTAAACAGTTCTTTCTGACGCAGGCACGTGTCGTTCTTTTGGTAGTGAGCCAGGTCCAGCTTGCCCGCGTAAGCGAAGAACTGGTGACCGAAACCGCCACCCGGGCCGCGTCCTACCACACCGATCACGTGCGGACCGTGGGGCAGGGACACTTCCACCAGGATGTAGCTGGTGTCGGTTGCAAAGTAGAAACGGCGCGATTGCTCCAACGTGTACTTGCCGAAACTCATGTCCGACATGCGCGCCAGGATCGGGAACTGCAAGGCGTTGATCGATGCGGATTTACCCAGGTTGTTCGCGCCATACACCGATAGCGGCTCTTCCAGCGGGAACAAACCGAGGCTGTAACCGGCGGTGTTCAATAGGGCGAAGCGGCGGATGCCGTAGCGTTCCTTGCTCATGCGTCGGTCTCCTGTTCTTCGGCAATGGCACGCGCCAGTGCGTCTTCTTCGCTTTCTTCTGCGAAGTCGCTTAGGTCCAGCGGATCATCGGTTTTCAGCAGTTTTTCATCGCTGTCTTCGTCGATGATCACTGGCGCTGGCAATGGCAATACGCTGTGCACGCTGGCGGCGAGGTCACGGTCTTGTTGCACCGACAGGCACACGTCGAGGAAGCGGTGCATCGGCGGCAGGAAGCGATAGATGCCGTTGTCTTCGCTGGCAAAACCCAACTGCGTCATGCGGCGCATGATTTTTTCTTCGAGTTCTTCCTGGGTCTGCACTTCGGCCTGGATAAACAGATCGCGGTATTTTTCCAGCAGCGACGGCAGCTCATCCCGTCCAAGGCTGCCGCCGTCGAGCACGGCGATCGGATCGCGGCCCTGGTCGGCCAAGTGCTCGACGATGATGAAGGTGAACAGCGCCAGGCGCTGCGCTGTCTTGTTGACTTGCGCGCTGGCGATCGCGGAGTCCGGCACGAAGTAGTAGAAGCCTCGTGTATCGCAGACCAGCTCAAAACCCAGCGCCCGGAACAGCGTGCGGTACTGGTCCTGGAAGTTTGACAGTTGCGCGTACAGCTCCGGGTCGCGGCGGCTGACGTGGTAACCCTTGAACAGCTCGCGAAAGATCGGCGCCAGCTGGGACAGTTCGGATAGATCAAGATGCATAAGGGGTGCTCGCAGAATTCTCGGCGGAGTCGGTGCTGGCCGGGAGCAGGGCGAAGGAGCGCAGGCTGACCTGGTGCTCGTGTGTGTGGTAATCGCGGCGTTCCAGGCGTTCGCGCTTGAAGCGTTTTTCCCGCGAGAGCCGCGAGAACCAGTACAGCAATTCGTCGGTTGCGCCGTCCGGTTCCTGCTCCAGCAGCCAGTTCATCAGGTCCGGCATTGGCAGAGCATCTTCGCAACGCTCCAGCATTTCCTTGACCGTACGCGGCGCGCGTTGGGCTTCGCCCTTGTGGGATTTGTGCGCCTTGGGGAATCGCGCCGGTTTCGGCTCGAAATTCGCCAGGGCGTACACATAGGCCTCGACCTGGCTGGCACTGCCCAGGAAGGTGCTTTGCGGCCGGGTGAACATGGGCATCGCCGCCTGCGGCACAGCGTCCAGGCCTTTACGGCGGATGGCCGATAATGCCAGCGCGGCGCCACGGGTCACGGCGTTGTGCCGGCGTGCTTCCTCTCGTAGCGGCAACAGCAGCTCCCGCGCATGACGCAAGGTCAGTTGGGCACTGGTCTGCATTTCGAGGATGCGCGCGTGGGTGCGCAGCAGCATGTCGTCGTCCACCAGGTGGCCAAGGCGCTGCTGCTCGGTGAGCATGCGCAGCAGCACATTCTCGACCTTGCGCACGCCTTGCTCGAAGGCGCCGTCGGCATTCACCAACTGGATCATCGGTTCGACGTATTCGTCCCAGGTCGCCAGGACTTCGGCGTAACGCTGGCGCAACGGGATCTGCCGGTCGCTGGTCTTGGCACGGTCGGCCACGGCCGCGAGGGCTTGTTCGTCGTTGGCGAGTTTTTTCAGCACATCCCGCACGCGCATATCCAGCAAGCGCAGTTGGCGGGCCAGGTCGTGACCATCGCGGATGTCGAAGGCGTCCTGGATATAACCGGCCAGGCGCTCAAGATGGCGCAGGTAAGCTTCGATTTCCAGGCACAGGCCAAGCCGGTGCTCCTTGCGAAGATACGCCAGGAAGTCGTGGATCTGCGCGTTGAGCTCGAAACGGTTCGGGCTCTTGGCGACAGGCACCAGGATATCCAAGCGAATCCACACGTCCAGCAGGCTAGTGATGTCCTGGGGCGTGCTGTCCAGTTGTTGGGCGGCCAGTTGTGCGCGCAGCTCGCTCAGGCTCAGGGTGCCTTGGTCGAAGTGTTCGCACAGTGGCTCAAGTAAGGCCCAGTGTTCGGCGAGGGCGCGCAGGACGCGCTTGGGTTCGATCATGGGAATGGCCGGCTGGTTGGCGATTAAAAGTCGCGATTGTACTGCATCAGGCGTGGGATTTATCCACAGCCGGTCAGTGCGCAGTGGGCGATTGTTACCGAACAGCGGTAGAATCCCCGCTCTTTACTTATCCACAAGTGGCCGAGCTGTGCTTATCGAGTCCCGACGTCGCGCTTACTTGACCGCCATGCAGGTGGTCAACTGGCTGCCCCGCACCGAACTGCCGTTTGCCGCGCCGTCGCGGCCCGAGTTGCTGCAGGCGCTTGAGCCTTATGACGCGTTCGAGACCTCTGGCGAGGAGGCCGCTGCACCGGTGGCAGTCGTCAAGCCAGAGCCGCAGGCGCGCCCGGCGGTCGAACGCACCAAGATCGAAGTGCCACGTCCGTCGCCGGTGGCCAAGCCCGTGGTCGCCGAAGCAGAAGCCCCGGTGGTCAAGGCCCCGGTAGTGCCGCCGCCGCGCTTTGCCCTGCAATTGCTGCGGGCCGGGCGCTGTCTGCTGTTGGTGGAATTGCCCACCGGTGAACGCTTCCAGACGCGCGACCCCGCCTACATGCTGCTCAAAGACATGCTGCGCGCTGCGGGTCTGCCTGACAGCCCGCAAATCGTCGGGGACCCGGTACGCTGGCCGCTGTTGGTGCGCGGCACCATGGACCAAGGCCCTGAAGCGGCGCGGGACTTTGTGCAAGGCTTTGTCTCGGCGCGCCTGGAAGACGAACCCTGTGTCTGCCTGTGGCTGATCGGCCTCCCCGCCGTGCGGTTTGCCGGCGAGGCGAATGCCGAGTCCTGGTACCGCGAACTGCAGGTCGAGGGCCTGGGTTCTGTATGGGCCCTGCCGGGCCTGGAATTATTAATGGAAGAGCCACAGCGTAAGGCTGATGTCTGGCAAGCCATGCGCCGGCTGATGGCGCGCTGGAAAACAACCGATGAGTGAGGCTTTATCCTTCCGCCCGATGACCGAGGCTGACCTCGATGCCGTGCTGAAAATCGAATACGCGGCGTTCAGCCACCCCTGGACTCGCGGGATCTTTCTCGATGGGCTGGGCAAGTACCAGATCTGGCTGATGTTCGAAGGCGAGCAGCAAGTGGGCCACGGCGTAGTGCAGATCATCCTTGATGAGGCGCATTTGCTGAACATCACTGTCAAGCCGGAAAACCAGGGCCGTGGCCTGGGGTTGGCGTTGCTGGAGCACCTGATGTCCCGCGCTTATGCTGCCAAGGCACGCGAATGCTTCCTGGAAGTGCGCGACAGCAATACCGGCGCGTTCCGTCTGTATGAGCGTTATGGGTTCAACGAGATTGGGCGTCGCCGGGACTACTACCCGGCTGTCGGTGGGCGCGAAGATGCGGTCGTCATGGCCTGCACCTTGGTCGATTAAACACGCGATCCAATGTGGGAGGGGGCCGGTCGAATCGTCTTACCGCCCCTCCCACATTTGGATTTGCGCAGTGTCAGCGGTTTCCGTCTACCGGGTCCAGATCAGCCAGCTCCGCTTCATCCAGGCCATTGCCGCCGCCAATTTCATCTTCATCCACAATGCTCAGGTCAAAATCTGCCGGGTTGTCTTCACCCGCCTCCCGGGCATCCCGTGCGCCATCTTCATGGATCAGGGTTTCCGGGCTCATATCGTCATCGGTCGGCTCGTGATCATCCGTCGAAGCGCCAGTCAGACCGGCTTCACGTACCCGTTCGTCGGGCATCAGGTGTTCGCGTTCGCGGGGCGGGATTTCATCGCCGATTTCCGCCGTCGGCGCCTCCTCGTCAAAATCCAGCTCGCGCATCGAGCCCATGCGATCTTCGTTGTCGTCAATCGGTTCGGGCTGTGTAGCGCCGTAGGGACGTCGTGATTCAGTCATGGCCAATCCTCATACTGTGGGGCTTATAGTGTGTGGACAGGCACGGCTCGCCAAAGATTCAAGCTAATTTGCGCATCGCGTGACCTGGACGAAAGGTCGTCAGTCACAAAACTGCGCATCATTCCTGAGGCTTTCCCTGATGAACGAACTACAAGACCTGCTTGATAACAATGAACGCTGGGCGGACGCGATCAAACAGGAAGATCCCGAATTCTTCGCCAAGCTCGCCCGCCAGCAAACCCCGGAATACCTGTGGATCGGCTGCTCCGACGCCCGCGTACCGGCCAACGAGATCGTCGGCATGCTGCCGGGTGATCTGTTCGTGCACCGCAACGTGGCCAACGTGGTGTTGCACACCGACCTCAACTGCCTGTCGGTGATCCAGTACGCGGTCGACGTGCTCAAGGTCAAACACATCCTTGTTACCGGCCACTATGGCTGTGGCGGTGTGCGGGCTTCGATGCAAGATCGCCAGTTCGGCCTGATCGACGGCTGGCTGCGCACCATTCGCGACTTGTATTACGAAAACCGCGACGTGCTGGCCCAATTGCCGACCGAAGAGGAACGCGTCGATCGCATGTGCGAGCTGAACGTGATTCAGCAGGTGGCCAACGTAGGCCACACCAGCATTGTGCAAAACGCCTGGCACCGGGGGCAAAGCCTGTCGATTCATGGTTGCATCTACGGCATCAAGGATGGCCGCTGGAAGAGTTTGAACACCACCATCAGTGGCTTCGAGCAACTACCGCCGCAATATCGCTTGCGGCCGTTGGGCGAAGCCTAAGGTCGTTTGCGCATTCGCCACTGCGCCATGAACGCTTGGCCTTCGGCGTTCAATGGCTCCTGGCTGCCAGTGATCCAGCCCCGGCAGTTCAGTTCGCCGCATTGGCAAGCGAACTGCCGGAACAGCACGTCCTCAGTGCTGGCGTAGTCCAGGGTCAGCCAGGCGCCGGCGGCGATAGGTTGCACGGTCCAGAGCTCCAGGTACGTGGTGTCGAAGAATACATTCGGATTGCAGGAGTGCCGCAACAGGCCGCAGAACCAGCAATCGTACAAGTGGATGCGCGGTGATAGCTGCAGCGTATGCGGGCGTCTCTCGCCCACGGCATAGCCGGAGACATGAGCAATGCGTATGCGGCTGTCAAAGGCTGTGCGCGCCTTGACCCCGCCTTCCATGTCATTTGCGGTGCTTACGACTTTGAAATGCTCGGACGAGGGGTAGCCTTGCTCAATTCGCAGCGTCTTGAACGGATATAAGCATTCAGTCACAGCAGTTCTAGCCTTGTCCATGGCCTGAGTTTTCATAACTCTCCTTGGTTAGGCTGCATCGACCTGCGGGTGGTGTCTGACTACCAGTCTTGCAGCGGATGGGCGCGGCTAAACATTCGCTTAAGTTGGATCCGATTTCTACTGTCAAATCTAACAGTAGAAATCGGATCTTTTTTTCGTGGGATTTACAACGCAGGTTCCGTATTGAAGGGAGCTGGGGCGGCGTTCCTCAATTGTTTCAACTGAGTTTTTATTGCTGGCGTTGCACACTTGGCATTGGCTTGCTCCTGGCTCAGTTTGCGCACCGAGGTGTAGAACAATTCACAGGTCTGTTCTTTGCGCGTGACCTGCCAGGTATTCATGCAGGCCTTAAGCAGCACATTCGGATCGCTCGCCGGTTTCTGGCCCATCCCGGCCTGCCAGCAGGCGGCGCTAAGATCCTGGCCCATCACCTTCAAGCCCGCCTCGTCGGCCTTTTGCTCATCGCCGTCATAAGACTCGGGGTCGGCTGCATACCAGATGTAGCTGGGATGGTTGGAACCCAGTACTGAAACGCTTTTGCCCTCGGCCGGGCTTATCTGCGCCAGCCCGAGCACATTCACGGTTTGCCCGTATTGCTGCTTGATCCAGCTACGCACCGGTGCCCCGAACGCCACCATCGGCAACGAGCCATCGGGCTGGAGGCTCAGTTCCTTGACCATACGGGTCTGATAATCGGTGAAGTAGCTGTAGACGCCCTCCAGCTCTTTGCCCGCCGTGGACGGTGCGGCGATGGGGGCGATGTCGATCATGGTCTGGTAGGCCGGGGTTTCGGCGGCCGGCACCCCGTTGTCGGTGAGCAAGTCGGCCCAGCGATCCGTGGTTTTCGATTCCAGGTAATCCTGTGCCTGAGTGAGTGAGTAGTCCGGCGGGAAGTGCATCAACTCGATGCTTTTGCGGTTTTCCAACGCCATGCCCAACGGCAGGAAAAGGTACCAGTTAAATGCCCATTTACCGTCGCTGTTGAGCTTGCTGGCGCCTTGGTAGGCGAGGTCGGCGGTATTGAGCAGTGCCGTCAGGGGCTGGCCATAACTGTCAGGTACGCCGCTGAAGGTCGCGGCCACCTGGCCATCATGGACTTTGACGCTGACCTTGGCCCGGCTGTAGCCGTCGCGCTGCACGCTCTGGTTCAGGTAGTGCTCGACGGTCTGCTCCAGCGTCCAAGGCCGAAAGCAGATGACGTTGCAGTTGTTGGGGTAAGCGAACAACTGGGTGACACGCTGCGTGCTGCCCAGCGGTACTTCGATATCGGCTTGAACGACCGCACTGGCCATCAGTGCGGCCAGGGTCAAATACAGCCTGGTCGATGTAAGCATAGTTGGTTCCTTGTCAGCGAAAGCCCGTCTGCGCGGGATGAAAGCCCACCTCCTCACAGTAGCGGCTGACCAGGAAAACCGCGTGCTAAATCGCCGGGCGTGTCGCTATTGGATAAGCGTCCTACACGTTGAACTGCAACGCGTTGCTCAAATCGCCCATGGGCTTCTGACCACGGGCGATCATTGCATCATCGCGCTGTTTGAGACCGTCCAGCGTCTCCAATTGGAAGACTCGGGTGATCAATCGCAGGATTGATGCGGTGTCGTATACCGTATGGTCCACCGTGCCTTTACGTGCGAACGGCGATACCACCAGCGCCGGAACCCGCGTGCCAGGGCCCCAGCGATCACCCTTAGGTGGTGCGACGTGGTCCCACCAGCCGCCGTTTTCATCGACGGTGACGACCACCACCATGTTTTTCCACTGTGGACTTTCCTGCAGTACCTTCAAGGCGCGGGCAATATGGCGATCGCCCGAGGCCACGTCGGCGTAACCAGCGTGCATGTTCAGGTTGCCCTGGGGTTTATAGAACGTCACCGCCGGCAGCTTGCCGGCCTGGGCATCGGCGAAAAACTTGTTGGTGCTGGACTCATCGCCCAATCCCCCATCGCGCAGGCGCTTGTCGCGCTCGGCACGGTTCTCGGGGCCCTGTTTTTTGAAGTAGTTGAACGGCTGGTGGTGGTATTGGAAATTCGGGATTTTCGGAATACCTCCCGAATCCTTGAACTGATCCAGCGTCGCTTGCCAGGCTCCGGCGTACCAAGCCCAGTCGACGTTTTTTTTCGACAGCTTGTCGCCGATGTGCTCGTGGGTCTGTGGCACCAGCACGTTGGGCAGGTCGGGCTTGGAATAGTCCGGATTCTGCGGGTCGCGAATCCAGGTCGGCCAGTAGGGCGGGGCCAAGGTATTGACTGCGTAACCGTCCGGCGTCAGCGCGCTGGGGCCGAATTGCGGTGGACCGGTCATGGCGCTTGCTGGAGATTTTTCCAGCGGTTTGAGGCGCGTGTCGGTGGGGTCATCGCTTTGCAGCGTGGCGATCTGCGCCTTGGCCACCGACGCTGCTGCGTTCGGATACACCGGCGCCGTAGCGCTGATCAGGTATTGATGGTTAAGGAATGAACCGCCGAATGCGCCCTGGAAGAAGTTATCGCAGAGCACAAACTCCTTGGCCACGTCCCACAGGCGCAGGGAATAGCGGCTTTGGGCGTAACGGCCCATCACCAGCCCGCCGGAGTCCGCCCAGGCAACGAAGCCATCGCTCTTGCCGCCGTTAATCTGCATCTGGTTCTGGTAAAACACATGCCACAAGTCGCGGGTGACAAGGCTCAAGGGCAGGTCCTCGCCACTCGGGCCCTTGAGGTCGAAAGGGGCGTTGGGCAGGTTTTCCTGGAATTGCACTTCGCTGGGGTAGGTCACCCCGTCCACGGTTTGCGGGCCGACTTGCAGCACACCGCCCCAGGCCGGTGGCAGGGTGGTCAACAGGCTGCCGTCGCGGTCGCGTTGCTGAGTATCGGTCGCGGAAAGCGCGGAGAGCGGTTTCTCGACACCTGGGAAATCCGCAAACAGATTGTTGAAACTGCGGTTCTCGGCATAGATCACTACCACGGTTTTCACCTGGTCGTGCAAGGCCTTGTCCAGCTCTTGAGGTGTGAGCGGTCGCGCTACCGGTTTTCCGGGCGCTTCGCTGGTGTTGCCGCAGGCACTCAAGGTCGCACCCACCCCCAACACCGCCGCACCACCCAGGAAACGCCGGCGGCTGCTGTCTACAGATGGTTGGGGGATGGAATCAGGGGAAGGGCGGTCTTCGTGCTCGTCACTCATTGCGGGAGTCCTTGCTGGCGAGTTGTTGCAAGATATTTCGCAGGACGGTAGCAACGCAATATGACGGAACGAAGACAGGCGCTTAAAGCAGCCGCAGCGCCAACTGGCTGCCGGCACGCAAGTACTCTACTTGGGCTGTTATCGCATCTTTTACGATGGCCTCGCCCGTGTCGGTCAGTTTGTCTTTCTTGGCGTCGATGACGCTGGTCTGCAGCAACTGCATGGCCACATCGATGGCTTTCTGGAAGGCCGTCACGTTGTTGTGCAGGCCGAACTCCCTGATAACAGCGTCCATGCGCCGATCTGCCTCATCGCGCAGGGTCTTGTACTCGACGAACGATACGTTGTCGTCCTGGTAAATTTCGTTGAGCAGCGTTTCCAGGGTCTTGGATAGAGGGGGCATCGGATATTCCTTGGTCTAGTGTGAGGATTTATCCGGGTCAGGTTAATCAAGGGCGCGGGCAGGAGGAGTCAGGGGTTGTCGCCGCATGGCGTGGGACAACCCCTATGCGTTTCATCAGAAACGTCGTGACCTACGGCATCACTGGCGGCAAATACTTCAACGTTGTCCCCAATGCCCACAGCAAAAACAACACTAACGGTGTGTGCACCAGCAACTGCACAAACGAAAAACCGATCAGATCCCGTGCCTTCAGCCCCAATACACCCAGCAGCGGCAACATATAGAACGGGTTGATCAAATTCGGCAGCGCCTCGGCTGCGTTGTAGATCTGCACCGCCCAGCCCAGGTGGTATTGCAGGTCATTGGCCACCTGCATCACGTACGGTGCTTCGATGATCCACTTGCCGCCGCCCGACGGGATAAAGAAGCCCAACACCGCCGAGTACACGCCCATCAGCAGCGCGTAGGTGTCGTGGGACGCGATGGAGGTGAAGAAGGTCGAGATATGGTGCGCCAGGGTCTGGCCGTCGCCGCCTTTAACCACCGTCATCAGGGCCGCAATCGAGCCGTACAGCGGAAATTGAATCAGCACCCCAGTGGTGGTCGGCACTGCGCGCGCCACGGCATCCAGGAAGCTTCGCGGGCGCCAGTGCAGCAGGGCGCCGGCCATGATGAACAGGAAGTTGTAGGTGTTGAGTCCCGAGATGGCGCTGATCGCCGGTTTGGTCGAAAACTCATGGAACAGCCAACCGGCCGCCAGCAGCGCCAGCAAGATGGTCAGCAGCGGGCTGTGTTCCAGCCATTCGCCAGGCCGGGTCGGTGCTTGCGGCTTGGGCAGGTTGAAGGCTGGGTCGACGCCGCAGGCCTTGGCGTCACGGGCACTGTTCGGGCCGGGCGCGGTGGCGTAGGCGATGATCAGCGACACCACGATCAGCGCCAATAACAGCACGCCGGATTGCCACAGGAAGATGGTCTCGGTAAACGGGATCATCCCGGTGATCGACAGGATCGACGGCGGCAAGCTGGCCGGGTTGGCCTGCAATTGAGCGGCCGACGACGACAAGCCCAGTGCCCACACCGCGCCCAGGCCCAGATAGGCCGCAGCACCCGCGGCGCGGTAATCCATGCGCAGATCCGTACGCCGCGCCAGTGCCCTTACCAGCAAGCCGCCGAACACAAGGGACAGGCCCCAGTTGAGCAACGACGCGACCATGGAAATCAACGCCACCCAGGCCACGGCCGAACGGCCGTTCTTGGGGATGCGCGCCAGGCGGTCAATCAGTTTCACTGCCGGCGGCGAACTGGCGACCACGTAACCGCCGATCACCACGAAGGCCATCTGCATGGTGAACGGGATCAGGCTCCAGAACCCATCGCCAAACGCCTTGGCGGCCTCGGTGGGCGCAGCGCCCATGCCCAGGGTCGCCACAGCGACGATGATCACCGCGAGGGCTGCAAATACCCAGGAGTCAGGGAACCAGCGTTCGGCGAAGTTGGAACAGCGCAGGGCAAATCGGGCATAGCGGCTTTCTTCGATAGCATCGGCCACGGGTCATACCTCTTGTATTTATTATGAGGGCGGCAGTTTTCGCGCATGTTCCTCCACGGCCATTGATATGGGAATGCAGTTATCTTCATCGATCCATGAGGAAAACAAATATATCTGCGGCGATTGCCATCCTTCGGCTCACCTCATAACCTGCACGCCATTTTGTTTGTCTGCCGAGCCTCTACATGACTGCCACCTTTTCCTCACAGGCGCAGCGTTTTTCCCGCTCCGACTACAAAACCCTGGGCCTGGCCGCCTTGGGCGGTGCCTTGGAAATCTACGATTTCATTATTTTCGTGTTTTTTGCGCTGACCCTCAGCCAACTGTTTTTCCCCCCGGAAATGCCCGAGTGGCTGCGCCTGCTGCAAAGCTTCGGCATCTTCGTCACCGGCTACCTGGCGCGCCCGTTGGGCGGGATCCTGATGGCGCATTTTGCTGACCACCTGGGGCGTAAGCGCGTGTTCAGCCTAAGCATCCTGATGATGGCGCTGCCGTGCCTGCTGATCGGGATTATGCCGACCTACGCGCAAATCGGTTATTTCGCCCCGCTGATCCTGCTGGCGCTGCGCGTGCTGCAAGGCGCGGCGGTGGGCGGTGAAGTGCCCAGTGCATGGACCTTCGTCGCCGAGCACGCGCCGCGCAATCACCGTGGGTATGCGTTGGGCTTCCTGCAAGCTGGCCTGACCTTCGGTTACCTGCTCGGTGCCTTGACGGCCACGCTGCTGGCGCAAGTCTTCACCCCGGCCGAGATCCTCGATTACGCCTGGCGTTTCCCGTTCCTGCTCGGCGGTGTGTTCGGCGTGATCGGCGTATGGCTGCGCCGCTGGCTCAGCGAAACCCCGGTGTTCCTCGAAATGCAGGCCCGCCGCCAAGCCGCTGCCGAACTGCCCCTGCGCACCGTACTGCGCGACCACCGCGCCGTATTGTTGCCGGCGATGATCCTCACTTGTGTGCTCACCTCTGCGGTGGTGGTCCTTGTCGTCATCACCCCGACCATGATGCAAAAAACCTTCGGCATGAGCCCCAGCCACACCTTCGCCCTGAGCGCCTTGGGCATCGTGTTCCTGAACATCGGCTGCGTCCTCGCCGGCCTGCTGGTGGACCGCATCGGCGCCTGGCGCGCGGTGCTGGTTTACAGCCTGTTGCTGCCAATGGGCATCGCGGTGTTGTACGCCAGCCTGATCAATGGCGGCGTGTGGCTGGGTGCGGCGTACGCCTTGGCGGGCTTGAGCTGCGGCGTGGTGGGCGCGGTGCCGTCGGTGATGGTCGGGCTGTTTCCGGCGCAGGTGCGGGTGTCGGGGATTTCCTTTACCTACAACATTGCCTATGCGCTGTGGGCGAGCACCACACCGCTGATGCTGATCGCGTTAATGCCTACGAGCCCATGGATTTGCGTGGGGTATTGCGTGGTGATGGGGGCGGTGGGGGTGGCGAGTGTGGCGCTGTTTGGCAAGCGTCACACGTTAGCCGCGTGAAGATCAGCTAGGAATTTGCCCGAGCACTGATCAACCTGGTCACTGAAACGGTCGTTTGCAGCGTCAACGAAAAAGCCCGCCCCAGAGCCCTTGCTGTCGATTTTGTAATCTTTGCTCCACCGACCTGATAAGTCGCGAGCGCTACATTGCCAGCGCTTGGACTTCATGGCCGTGGAACTCTCGTTATGGCAATTTCCGTTAAAAAACTGATGGGGGCGACAGTGTTGTGGTTGGCTGCAAACGCGGCCCTGGCGCAACCCCTGACCCTCGATAGCGCCCTGCAAAACGCTTTCGCCAACAACCCGGACCTGGCCGCTGCGCAGTGGGAAATTGACATCGCTGCGGGCGGTCGCCAACAGGCTGGGCTGATCCCCAATCCGGTCGCTTCCTGGGACGCCGAAGATACCCGCCGCGACTCACGCACCACCACCATCAAGCTCAGCCAGACTCTGGAACTGGGCGGCAAGCGCGGTGCACGCATCGATGTCGCTTCCCGCACTCAGGACGCCGCCGCGCTGACCCTGGAACAGCGCCGCAACAGCCTGCGCACTGACGTGATCGACAGCTATTACGCCGCCCTTCGCGCCCAGGAGCGGCTCGATCTGGCGCAACGCTCCCTGGCCTTGGCCGAGCGTGGTCTGGTGATCGCCAATGGTCGCGTCACCGCAGGCAAGTCGTCTCCGGTGGAAGCCACGCGCGCGCAAGTGCAGTTGTCGGAAATCCGCCTGGAATTCAACCGCGCACAGATCGGCCTTACCGATGCCTATCGCCGCCTGGCCGCCAGCACGGGCAGCGCCAGCGCCGACTTCGCGTCCGTCGCCCCGCCAAGTCAATCCACACCCGCGTTGCCGCCCGCTGCGCAATTGCTGGCGCGCCTTGAGCAAACCACCGAGCTGCGCCTGGCCGAACTGCAGATCCTGCAGAACGAGGCCAATGTGGGCCTGGAGAAAGCCCAGCGGATTCCCGACCTCGATGTGTCCATCGGCAGCCAATACGACGCGAGCGTGCGCGAGCGCGTGAACCTGGTGGGGGTGTCGATGCCGATCCCGCTGTTCAACCGCAACCAGGGCAACGTGCTTGCCGCCACCCGCCGCGCTGATCAGGCCAGCGATCTGCGCAATGCCGCCGAACTTCGCCTGCGCACCGAAACCCGCCAGGCCCTCGACCTGTGGCAAGCCGCCAATAACGAGGTGCGCGCGTTCAACCAGCAGATCCTCCCCGCCGCCCAAAGCGCGGTAGACGCCGCGACCCGTGGCTTCGAGATGGGCAAGTTCAACTTCCTCGACGTGCTCGACGCCCAGCGCACCCTGATTGCGGCACGCACCCAATACCTGACGGCCACCTCCCAGGCCACCGACGCCTGGCTGCGCATCGAGCGGATTTACGGCGACCTCGCCCGGTTCTGATTTTTTCTGGAGTCCCCTATGAATAGAAAACACGGCGTGGCGCTTGCCGTCGCCTTGGGCCTGATGCTGTCCAGCCTGGCAAATGCCGAGGAAGAAGAAGGCGCACTCGAACTCACCGCGCAGCAAATCGAGGCCGCCGGCATTCAACTTGCCCAGGCCCAACCCAACCCGATCAGTACTTTGCTGACGCTGCCGGGAGAGGTGCGGTTTGACGAAGACCGCACCTCGCACATCGTCCCGCGTGCTGCCGGGGTTGTGGAGTCGGTGAAGGTCAATCTCGGTCAATCAGTGAAGGCGGGCGAGTTGCTGGCGGTGATCGCCAGCCAACAGATTTCTGACCAGCGCAGCGAGCTGGCTGCCAGCGAGCGCCGGGTGGAACTGGCGCGTACGACCTTCCAGCGTGAGCGCCAGTTATGGCAGGACAAGATCTCCGCCGAGCAGGATTACCTGCTGGCGCGCCAGGCCCTGCAAGAGGCCGAAATCGCGCTGAACAATGCCCGCCAGAAGATGACTGCCCTCAGCGGCAGTGCGGTGTTGGTCGGCGGCAATCGGTATGAGCTGCGTGCGCCGTTCGCCGGTGTGGTGGTTGAAAAACACCTCGGTGTTGGCGAGGTCGTGAGCGAAACCAGTAACGCCTTTACCCTCTCGGACTTGTCCCAGGTGTGGGTCACCTTCGGCGTGTTTCCCAAGGACTTGAACAAGGTTCGCATCGGCAAACCGGTGACCGTCAGTTCCACGGAAATGGGTACCCACGTGCGCGGCACCGTGGCCTACGTCGGCAATCTACTCGGCGAGCAAACGCGCACCGCCACCGTGCGCGTGAGCGTGCCCAACCCTGACGATGCCTGGCGCCCTGGGCTGTTTGTCACGGTGCAACTGGCCACGGACACCGCCCAGGCCAAGGTCACCGTACCGCAGGAAGCGATCCAGACCGTCGAGGACAAACCCTCGGTGTTCGTGCGCACCCCGGACGGTTTTATCACTCGCCATCTTGAACTGGGCGTCAGTGAAAACGGCTACGTCGAAGTGCGCCAAGGGCTGGACGCCGGCGAGCAGGTGGCCACGGTCGGCAGCTTCATCCTCAAGTCCGAACTGGGCAAAGGCTCGGCCGAGCACGCCCATTGATCCTGCGAGTGATTCCCCATGTTTGAGCGCCTTATCCAATTCGCCATTGAGCAGCGCATCATCGTGCTGCTGGCGGTGCTGTTGATGGCCGGTGTCGGCATCGCCAGCTATCAGAAATTGCCCATAGACGCGGTGCCTGACATCACCAACGTGCAGGTACAGATCAACTCGGCGGCGGCTGGTTTCTCGCCATTGGAAACCGAGCAGCGCATTACTTTTCCCATCGAAACTGCGATGGCCGGTCTGCCGGGTTTGCAGCAGACGCGTTCGCTGTCGCGCTCCGGCTTGTCCCAGGTCACGGTGATTTTCAAGGACGGCACCGATCTGTTCTTCGCCCGTCAATTGGTCAACGAACGCTTGCAAGTCGCGCGCGAGCAATTGCCCAGCGGCATCGAAACGGGGATGGGACCGATCTCCACCGGGCTTGGGGAAATCTTCCTGTGGACCGTGGAAGCCAAGGACGGCGCGCTCAAGGACGACGGCACGCCTTACACGCCGACGGACCTGCGGGTGATCCAGGACTGGATTATCAAGCCGCAACTGCGCAACGTGCCCGGCGTGGCCGAGATCAACACCATCGGCGGCTTTGCCAAGGAATACCAGATCGCCCCAGATCCAAAGCGTTTGGCGGCCTACAACCTGACTTTGAACGATCTCGTCACCGCGCTGGAGCGCAACAACGCCAACGTCGGCGCCGGTTATATCGAGCGCAGTGGCGAGCAACTGCTGATCCGCGCACCGGGGCAATTGGCGTCCATTGATGACATCGCCAATATCGTCATCACGTCTGCGGACGGCACGCCGATTCGCGTGCGTAATGTGGCCCAGGTCGAGATCGGCCGTGAACTGCGCACTGGCGCCGCCACGGAAAACGGCCGTGAAGTGGTGCTGGGCACGGTGTTTATGTTGATCGGCGAAAACAGCCGCAGCGTGTCCCAGGCCGTGGCGAAAAAACTCGAAGACATCAACCGCTCGCTGCCCGAAGGTGTGGTGGCGGTGACGGTCTACGACCGCACCAACCTCGTCGAAAAAGCCATTGCCACGGTAAAGAAGAACCTCTTTGAAGGGGCGCTGTTGGTGGTCGCGGTGCTGTTTCTGTTCCTGGGCAATATCCGGGCGGCGTTGATCACCGCGATGGTGATTCCCCTGGCGATGCTGTTCACCTTCACCGGCATGTTCACCAACAAAGTCAGCGCCAACCTGATGAGCCTCGGCGCGCTGGACTTCGGCATTATCGTCGACGGCGCGGTGGTGATCGTCGAGAACGCCATCCGCCGCCTGGCCCACGCGCAACAGCGCCACGGTCGTCTGTTGACCCGCAGCGAGCGCCTGCACGAAGTGTTCGCCGCCGCCAAGGAGGCAAGGCGTGCGTTGATCTTTGGGCAGTTGATCATCATGGTCGTCTACCTGCCGATCTTCGCCCTCACCGGTGTGGCCGGGAAGATGTTCCACCCCATGGCCTTCACTGTCGTGATCGCCCTGCTGGGCGCGATGATTCTGTCGGTGACATTCGTACCGGCGGCGATTGCGCTGTTTGTCACTGGCAAGGTCAAGGAAGAGGAAAATCTGGTGATGCGCAGCGCACGCCGGGTCTACGCGCCGGTGCTGGATTGGGTGATGACGCGCCGTCCGCTGGTGTTCGGTCTGGCGCTGCTGACCATCGTTGGTTCGGGCGCGGTGGCCAGCCGCATGGGCAGTGAATTTATCCCCAGCCTCAGCGAGGGCGATTTCGCCCAACAGGCCCTGCGTGTGCCCGGCACCAGCCTCACGCAATCGGTGCAGATGCAGCAGCAGCTTGAGAAAGTATTGATGGCCCAGGTGCCGGAAATCGAGCGGGTGTTTGCGCGCACCGGTACCGCAGAAATCGCCTCTGACCCGATGCCGCCGAATATTTCCGACAGCTACGTGATGCTTAAACCCAAGGACCAATGGCCCGATCCGGACAAAACCCGCGAAACGCTGATTGCGGACATTCAGCGCGCCAGTGCGATCGTGCCAGGCAGCGCGTATGAACTGTCGCAACCGATCCAACTGCGCTTCAACGAGCTGATCTCCGGGGTACGCAGTGATGTGGCGGTCAAGGTGTTTGGCGATGACATGGCGGTGTTGAATAAGACCGCCGGGGAAATCGCCGAGACCTTGCAGAAGCTTGATGGCGCCTCGGAAGTGAAGGTGGAACAGACCTCCGGTTTGCCGGTGCTGACCATCAATATCGACCGCGACAAGGCTGCGCGTTTTGGCCTGAATGTCGGTGATGTGCAGGACACTATTGCGGTGGCCGTCGGTGGGCGCCAGGCCGGTACGTTGTATGAAGGCGACCGCCGTTTTGACATGGTTGTGCGTTTGTCCGACGCCCTGCGCACCGATATCGACGGCCTGTCGCGGCTGCTGATCCCGGTGCCGGCGCTGGCTTCCGGGCAACTGGGTTTTATTGCCTTGTCCCAAGTTGCCAGCCTGGACCTGGTGCTCGGTCCGAATCAGATCAGCCGCGAGAACGGCAAGCGCCTGGTGATCGTCAGCGCCAACGTGCGTGGGCGCGATATTGGTTCGTTTGTGGCAGAGGCCGAAGCGGCCATCACCGATCAGGTGAAAGTACCGGCGGGCTACTGGACCACCTGGGGCGGCCAGTTCGAACAGCTCAAGGAAGCCTCCGAGCGCTTGCGCATCGTGGTGCCGGTGGCATTGCTGCTGGTGTTCGGCTTGCTGTTTATGATGTTCAACAACCTCAAGGACGGGCTGCTGGTGTTTACCGGCATTCCGTTCGCGTTAACGGGTGGGATCATGGCCTTGTGGCTGCGGGATATTCCTCTGTCGATCTCGGCAGGGGTGGGCTTTATCGCGTTGTCCGGTGTGGCGGTGCTCAATGGCCTGGTGATGATTGCGTTTATCCGCAACCTGCGCGAGGAAGGGCGCTCATTGTCGGTGGCGATCAACGAAGGCGCTCTGACCCGACTGCGCCCAGTGTTGATGACCGCACTGGTGGCGTCCCTCGGATTTATCCCCATGGCCCTGGCCACCGGCACCGGGGCCGAGGTGCAACGGCCGCTGGCGACAGTGGTGATCGGGGGGATTATTTCTTCGACGTTGCTGACCTTGCTGGTGTTGCCGGCGTTGTACCAGTGGGCGCATCGCAAGGAAGAGAGCAATGGTTGAGGTGGTTGAAGTGGGGCTTCTGTGGTGTCTGTGGTGAGCGGGCTTGCCCCGCTCTGGGCTGCGAAGCGGCCCTAATCCGGCTACCGAGGTTTTCAAGACAAACTGCAGCGTCTGTTTTCAGGGCTGCTTCGCAGCCCAGCGCGGGGCAAGCCCGCTCACCACAATAATCCCGCTCGGCACAATAAGTGCGGTGACCACAATAATCCCGTTCGGCACAATAAGTGCGGTGATCACAATAAGCTCGATCGGCACAACAAGTGCGGTGATCACAATAAGCTCGATCGGCACAACAAGTGCGGTGACCGCAATAAGCTCGATCGGCACAACAAGTGCGGTGACCACAATAAGCCCGGTCACCACAACAAGCCTGATCACTAAAAAACGGCGTGTTCAAGGAAGGGGAAACACCAGTCTGAACCGCGTAAAGCACCCTGGTTGGCTGCTGACGTCGGCGTGCCCTTGGTGCAGGTGCATGATCGATTGCACGATGGCCAGTCCCAACCCGGTGCCGCCTTCGGCGCGGGTGCGACTGCTGTCGGCGCGGTAGAAACGTTCGAACAGGTGCGGCAGGTGCTGCGTTTCTATGCCTCGGCCGGGGTTGCCCACCGACAGCGCCACGCTCTGGTCGTAGGCTTCCACCAGCAGCAACACGCTGGCGCCGCTGGGCGTGTGGCGGATCGCGTTGGACAGCAGGTTAGAGATGGCGCGCTGGATCATCAGGCGATCCCCGTTCACCCACGCGTCGCCGCGCAGGCTCAGGGTGACCTGCTTGTCCTCGGCACTCAGGGAGAACAGTTCGATCACCCGCTGCGCTTCGTCCCCCAGTGACACCGCGCCAAACCCGGCCCGTGCCGCCGGGTGGCTGACCTGGGCAAGAAACAGCATGTCGGAGACGATGCGCGACAGGCGTTCCATTTCCTCGGTGCAGGATTCCAGCCCGGCTTTGTACTCGTCCGAAGGGCGCTCGCGGGACAGGGTCACTTGGGCCTTGCCCATCAGGTTGGTCAACGGCGCGCGCAGTTCGTGGGCCAGGTCGTCGGAGAATTGCGACAGCTGCTGCACCCCGGCATCGAGGCGATTGAGCATCACGTTGAAACCTTGGGCCAACTCGCCCAGTTCCTTGGGCAGGTTATCCACAGACAACCGATGGGTCAGGTCCTGGGTGGTGACTTGGGCCGCCACATGGCTGAACTGCTTCAATGGCGCCAAGCCGCGTTGCACCAGCCACCAGGCGCCCATGCCGATCAGGATCAACAACAACGGCAAGGCGATCACCGTGGAGCGCAGGTAGGCGCTGAGTAACGCTTCATCGTCGGAGCGGTCCAGCGACAGCAATACCCGCACATACTCGCCGCCGCGCAAGGGCATCACGTGGGTGGCGGTGAGGATGCGATTGTCGCGACCGTCCACCCAATTCACGTAGGCCAGGTTTTTGCCGGCGGGGGCGTCGAGCAACAGCGGCTGCTGAGGTTTGGCGCCAACGCTGAGCAGCACCGGCGCGTCAGGCTGGGTGCCGGTGATGGTGAGGTAGATGTTGTCGTGGCCCATCACCAAGTCCAGCAACGAGTGAGGGCGGGCGGCGATGTCGTGGGGTTTTAAATCCTGGCGCAGGCTGTGTTCCAACTGCTCCATCTTGTTTTCCAGGCCTTTGCGCGCGAGGTTTTCCAATTCGTGGGTCAGGGCCAGGTAGGCGAGGGTGGCGAGCAGTACGACCAGCCCCGCGCCCATCAGGCTGACCGTCAGGCCCAGGCGCATCGATAGGCTGCTGGTCTTCATTGGCGCGCTTCCAGCACATAACCCACGCCGCGAATGGTGTGGATCAGCTTGACCTCGCTCTGGTCATCGACCTTGCCGCGCAGGCGGCTGATGGAGACTTCCACCACGTTGGTGTCGCAATCGAAGTTCATGTCCCACACCAGGGAAATAATCTGCGTGCGGGTCATCACCTCGCCCGTCTGGCGCATCAGCACATGCAGCAGGGCGAACTCCTTGGTGGTCAGGTCGATGCGCCGGTTGCCGCGATAGGCACGATGCCGGCGTGGGTCCAACTCCAGGTCCGAGACGCGCAGCACCTCCGGCAGCGGGATATGTTCACTGCGCCGCAGCAGGGTGCGCACGCGCGCGAGCAACTCGGGAAATTCGAAGGGTTTGACCAGGTAATCGTCGGCGCCCATGTCCAGGCCCTTGATTTTATCGGCCAGGCGCCCGCGCGCTGTGAGCATCATCACGCGCTGATTGCCCTCACGGCGCAGTTGCTCCAGCACTTCCCAACCGTCGGTGTTGGGCAGGTTGACGTCGAGGATCACCAGTTCATAGGTGTTTTGCCTGGCCAGGTGCAGACCGTCGATGCCGCTGGCGGCGCAGTCGACGACGTAACCGCTTTCGGTCAGGCCTTGCTGCAAGTAATCGGCGGTTTTCTGCTCGTCCTCAACCACAAGGATACGCATGGGGATTTACCTTCAAGGAAACGAAAGGAGATGGCCTCATAGAGGCTCTGAGGGATCTATAGGAAAACTCTGAAGCCTGAAGTAGCTTTAGGGTCAAGGCAGCCCAGGCCGCTGCGACGATTCGTCGCTGAACACACGCACAAAAAAAACGCCCCAGACGGGGCGTAAAAATTCATCTCTGTTCCAAAGGAGCTACACAAAAGCTGCAGAGATGAAGTGTGTTCGATGTGCAGTATAAAAAGTGCAACTTAACGAGAAGGTGGGGCCGATATTACAGTTCTGACAGACTTCAACTTGTGAACAGATGTACGACATCGGCAACTGAATGTAAGTGGAACACCTAGAGCACGGCCAACGGATACTCGATAATCACGCGAACTTCTTCCAGGTCCGACTCGAACGCACTTGAACGCACGGTGGCCTGGCGCAGCCTGAGCGACAGATCTTTCAAGTTGCCACTTTGCACCACGTACTTGGCTTCGATATCCCGCTCCCATCGGCGTTGATCGGTGAGCGGATCGCCGGCTGAATCGCGGCGCATGTACACCGCGTTGGCGTTGCTGTAATCGGCGCCGGTGCCTTTGGCGTAGCGGGTCATGAACGACAGGCCGGGGATGCCGAAGGCCTGCATGTCCAGGTCATAGCGAACCATCCACGAGCGTTCCTTGGGCGAGTTGAAGTCGCTGTACTGGATCGAGTTGTTGAGGAAGATCGAGTCCGAGTTGCGCAGGTAGTCGAAGTCGTCATCGCCGTTGTTGCGTTGATGGGACACGGCCAGGCTGTGGGCGCCGACCTTCACCCCGAGTCGGGCGCTCCAGATGGTGTTATCGAATTCACCGAGCAGTTTTTTACCTTCGTCCACAGCCTTATAGACGTTCACGTCGCCGAACAACGAGACGTCGTCGCTCAGCGGGTAACTGGCCGCGCTGCCCGCGTAATACTGGTTCCACGCGTCTTTGAGTCGGCTGCTATAGAGGCTTAGGCTGAGGTGTTTGTTGAACTGGTAATCGCCGCCGCCATAGGCGATCCATGGCGAGTCCACGGGGCCTGCGTAAAACGTTGCAAAGCCTTTGTTCATGCCGCTTTCAGCCGGTTGGCTCATGCCGCTCAGGCGCCCGCCCTGCAAGGTCAGGCCTTCCAGGCTGGTGTTCTGCGCGGTCACGCCACGGAAGGTTTCCGGCAGCACCCGTGAATCGCCGTAGGCCACCACCGGCGTAAGCGGGAACACGTCGCCGGCCTTGATCACCGTGTCCAATACGCGCAATTTCGCCGCGCCGCCCACTTTGCTGTAGCTGTCTTCGGGATGGTTGTTGCTGTCCACCGGCATCACGCCGAACGAGCCCTTGCCGCCGCTGCGGCCGGTGCCCGAGTCGAGCTTCACGCCGACCATGGCGAAGGCGTCCAGGCCAAACCCCACGGTGCCCTGGGTAAAGCCAGACTCGAATTTACCGATCAAACCCTGGGCCCAGGCTTCCGAATAACCATTGCCGGTCGGGCTGGATTGGCCCTTGCGATCATCGCGATTGAAGTAAAAATTGCGCGCCAGCACGTTCAGGCTGCTGCCTTCGATAAAACCTTCGGGCGTGTCTTCAACCGCTACCGCCGCCAGGGGTAAGGCGGCGCACAGTGATAGGGGAAGGGTGTAATAACGGATCTGCATGTTTCGCTCCTCGGTATTGGCAGTTATCAGCTTCTTATGGAGGTGGGCGTTCTTATTGATTTGGCCCGGGCTGATAGTTGCAAACCGTGGATAACGATTGGATGGCTTGAACATTACAATTCTGGAAACTCCCTGCCGCCTAACAAATAAGTAATGTTCTGGTGAACATCGTGACAGGGTGGGTTGGTTAGTCTCGGCACTGAACTTTCAGTCGAGGAATTAACCATGAACTTTTATCGCATTGGCTTGGGTGTATTGATCGCTACGTTGTCATTCGGGGCACTGGCCGAAGGCGGCGGTGACCGCACCTTTGACCGAATGATGGAGCGCAATGAAAAAGCCATGGCCGCCTACGCGGAGAAAAACGGCAAACCCGCGCCCCAGGTGCAGGTGTATCGCTATGGCATGGACCTGGACATTGCCAAGGTGGTCAACGTCACACCGCCGATCCGCGCCTGTAACCCTGTGCCCTCGCGCATGACCTATGAGGACTCCAGCGGAACACTCACTACCTTGGAATATCAAGTCATGGGCGTGTGTCGAAATAACGGCAGTTAATGGCGTCAAAAAAAAGAGTCGGGAATGGCACTAAAGTACGCTTCAGAAAGGCTCCGCAGGGCCGATGCATGTCAGATCTTTCTTTCTCCATTTGACCATCGGTGACCAATGTTCAACACCCGTTTGAAGCAGGAGCTGTCGGCTCTTCGCGAAGAATTGTCCAGCTTGCAGCAGGTTAAGGAGAGCCTGGAAAGCGAAATGTTGTGCCTGACGCTGGACGCCGAAGGTCGGGTGGAATGGGCGAATGCCAATTTCCTGCAGGAGCTGGCTTACCAGTCGAGCAATATTGTGGGGCGCCCCATCGAAGATTTGGTACCAGTTCATGTACGCAGGGATGAGTTCCAGCAGCGCTTCAACAACGCACTGCGACGTGGCGAGCACTTCGCTGGCACTGTGCGGTTGATGCGTGGCAATGGCCTGGAAGTGTGGCTGCGCTCGATCGTGCAGCCGGTGCGCAGTTCCGATGGGCGCATCAAGCATTTTTCGATTTACGCCAGCGACCTGACCCGCACCATCGAAGCATCGCGCGAGCATGAAAACCTGATTACTGCACTGGTGCGTTCCACCGCTGTGATCGAGTTCGACCTGGGCGGCCATGTGCTCACCGCGAATGATCGGTTCCTCGGCGGCATGGGTTACAGCCTGGCGCAGATCCAGGGCAAACATCACCGTATGTTCTGTGAGCCGCAGGAGTACAACAGCGCCGAGTACCAGAACTTCTGGAATCGTCTGAACAACGGTGAGTTCGTCGCCGCGCGCTTCAAACGTGTGGACAGCCGTGGGCATGTGGTGTGGTTGGAAGCTACCTACAACCCGGTGATGGACGCCAATGAACGTCTGTACAAAGTGGTCAAGTTCGCTACGGTGATCACCGATCAGGTCAACCGTGAACAAACGGTGGCCGACGCCGCGAACATTGCGTACACCACCTCCCTGCAAACCGACAACAGCGCCCAACGCGGCACCACGGTGGTGACTCAGGCGGTGGAAGTGATGCGCGATCTGGCTACGCACATGCAGCAGGCCGGTGAAGGCATTGAGGCGCTGAACGCGCAATCCCAGGTGATAGGCACCATCGTCAAGACCATCAGCGGCATCGCCGAGCAGACCAACTTGCTGGCGCTCAACGCGGCCATCGAGGCGGCGCGCGCCGGCGAGCAGGGCCGCGGTTTTGCGGTAGTGGCCGATGAGGTCCGCCAGTTGGCGTCGCGTACCAGCAAAGCCACCGAGGAAATCGTCGGTGTGGTGCGTCAGAACCAGGACATGGCCCGCGATGCGGTAGCCCTGATGACCGACGGCCGTCTGCAAGCCGAGCAAGGTCTGGCCCTGGCGGCGGAAGCGGGCACGGTGATTGTGGAGATCCAGGACGGCGCACAGAAGGTGGTCAGCGCTGTGGGGCAATTCGCGAACCAACTGTCGACCTGACCCGTAGGGCTCATGCTTGAGGTATCGTAGGTTTTTCCGTTTAGAAGAGCCGATCCTCCATGAGCCCTGCCCACTGCCGCCCCGTTCCGCTGTCCAAGGCCTATCGCTTGCTCAACCACGGCCCGACCGTGCTGGTCAGTGCGGCCCAAAACGGCCAGCGCAATATCATGGCGGCGGCCTGGGCCATGCCGCTGGACTTCGAACCGCCGAAAGTCGCTGTGGTGCTGGACAAGGCCACCTGGACCCGTCAGCTGTTGGAAGGCGCCGGCACGTTCGTGCTGCAGGTGCCCTGCGCGGCCCAGGCCGACCTGGTTCAGACAGTCGGCAATACCACCGGCACCGAGCGCGACAAGTTCGCCACGTATGGCTTGCAAACCTTCAGCGGTGAACACACCGATGCGCCCTTGCTGGAAGGCTGCGTAGCCTGGCTGGAATGTCGCCTGCTTCCCGAACCCCACAACCAGCAGACCTATGACCTGTTCCTCGGCGAAGTGGTCGCGGCCTATGCCGACGAGCGGGTGTTCAGTGAAGGCCACTGGCACTTTGAGGGTCATGATGAGTTGCGCACTTTGCACCATGTAGCCGGCGGCAATTTCCTGAGCATCGGCCAGCCGATTGTGGGGCGGCAGCTCTAAGCCTCACCAGCGTGCGTTTGCCAGCGCCTCGGCAAACGCCATCAATTTTGGCGAGTACTGCCGGGATGGCGGGTAGACCAACGAGATGCCCCGGCTGCGCCCGGCGACTGTCTCCAATACTGGCACCAGGCGTCCTGTGGCCAGGTCATCCCGCACGGCGAAATCCATTACCTGGGCAATGCCAAAGCCTCCCACGGCGCCGTCGACCATCGCATCACCGATATCAAAGATCAGCCGCCCCTCGACACTGACGTCCTGCACTTTGCCGTCGATCATGAATTGCCAATCCACCATACGGCCGGTACGTAAGTTGCGCACGGTGAGGCAGTGGTGGTCCTTGAGTTCATCAATTGTCTGCGGAGTACCAAAGCGCGCCAGATAGGCGGGTGCGGCAACGGTGATCCATCGCAGGGGTGCCAGGTTGCGGGCGATCAGGCGTTGGTCCTGGATTTCTCCGGTGCGCAACAACGCGTCGAAGCCTTCATCGACGATATCCACCAGGCGGTCGGTCATCACGGCTTCGATGCGCAACTCGGGGTAACGCAAGGTCAACTCGCCGATGACCGGCATCACCACCTTGCGGCCGAACAATGAAGGTGTACTGATTTTCAACAGGCCCGATGGGCTGCAGCGACGGTCGAGCATCAGCTTTTCGGTTTCGGCCAGTTCCGCCAGCAGCGGCGCGCTGCGCTCGTAGAGCATCTGGCCATCGGGGGTCAGGCTGACGCTGCGCGTATTACGTTGCAGCAGGCGCACGCCCAATTCGTTTTCCAGGCGTGAGATGGCGCGGGACAGGCCCGACTGAGTGAGCCCCAGATCACCCGCCGCACGGGTAAAACTGCGGGCTTCGGCCACGCGGACCAGCAGGCGAACAGCATTCAGATCCATGATTAAAGTCATTACTGAAAGAGTGGTAGGGCTATTTATCACTTGGTCCGCATAAAAGACACTGGCGGCACTTCATTTTCGGACAGGACGCTGTGATGTCTCCCTCTCGACCTTCAGGCTGGATGCTGGCGTTACTGGCCACCGCTCAGTTGATCATCGCCCTTGATGCCACCATCGTATTTGTGGCGCTGCCGCAGATCGGCACTCACTTGGATTTCTCTGCCCAGCAATTGCAGTGGGTGGTCAGTGCCTACAGCGTAGCGTTTGGCGGTTTCTTGTTGCTGGGTGGCCGCGCCACTGACTTGTTGGGCAAGCGCCGCCTGTATCGCGTGGGCCAGTCGCTGTATGCGCTGTCGTCGCTGGCGGCAGTGGTCGGCGGCAGCGCGGTGTTACTGGTGTTGGCGCGAGCAGTGCAGGGCGTGGGCGGCGCGCTGTTGTTCCCGGCGACCCTGGCGTTGATCAACACCCACTACGCCGAAGGTCCGGCACGCAACCGTGCGTTCGCGGTATGGAGCGCAGCGTCAGCCGCGGGGTTGGCGCTCGGCGCCTTGCTCGGCGGTGTGCTGACCCAGGTGTGGGGTTGGGAGGCGGTGTTTCTGGTCAACGTGCCGTTGGCTGGCGGTTGTGCATGGGCGGCGCGTTATTGGATTCCTGCCGATGGCGCGCGGGCCCACGGCCGTAATTTCGATATCAGCGGCGCGCTGACCGTGACCGTCGGCGGTACGTTGCTGGTGTTTTCCCTGGTGCAAGGCCCCGAGTGGGGCTGGGCGGCACCGTCGACCCTCGGTTGTATCGCCTTGGCTGTGGCATTGCTGGGGCTGTTCGCCTGGATTGAACATCGCGGCCGCGATCCGCTGATGCCGCTGCGCTTGCTGGCTTATCGAGAATTGCGCATGGCCATGGTACTGACGGCAGTGTTCATGAGCAGCTTTGGCGTGCAGTACTACTTCCTGGCGCTGTATTACCAGCAGGTCTACGGCTATAGCGTGTTGCAAGCGGGCTTGGCGTTTTTGCCGGCAACCTTGGTGTGCACATTTGGCATCTGGCTAGCGGAACGCTCGATGGCGCGGCTGGGGCTGCGCAACACCTTGGTCAGCGGGCAATTGGCCGGCGCGGTGGGGATTGCGCTGGTGTGTTGGGCATTGCCCACCGGGGTGGGATTCTGGTCGCTGCTGCCGGGGATTTTCATCCTGAGCATTGGCCAGGGCATGACGTGGACGGCGATGTGGGTGGCAGCCGGGCTAGGCATCCGTCCTGGGGAGCAGGGCGTGGCGGCGGGGATGGCGTCTACCAGCCAGCAGATTGGTGGCGCGTTGGGGTTGGCGGTGTTGGTGTCGGTGGCCAATGCGGGTGGGATCGAGTTGGCGTTGTGGTGGAGTGCGGCGATTGCGCTGGTGGGGGCGGTGTTGGTGCTGGCGCTGAAAGAGCGCCATCCCATGTCGAACTCATCACAGCAAGCCCCCATTTAGAGTGCATGTTTAAAACGCTGACTCAGCGCCCGAGCATCTTCACCCACCGGGACGGCGGCATGCCGTAGGTGCTGCGAAACTGCCGGGTCATGTGGCTCTGGTCGGTGAAGCCGGCGATCAGCGCGGCGTCCACCAGCGACTGTCCCTGCGCCAGCAGACTGCGCACCAGGTCCAGGCGGCGCATCGTCAGGTAGCGGTAGGGGCTGGTGCCGAACAGCACGCGAAAATCCCGCGACAATGCCCAGCGGTCGCGGCCAGCGTGATCAGCGATTTCGTCCAGGGTGATGCTGCGGCCCAGGGTGCTGTGGATAAACTCCCGGGCGCGCTCGGCGGCTACGTAATCGAAGGTCTTACGGCTGACGATCGCCCCCGACGCATTGTTGAGCGCATGGGCCAGGTCGAACATCGCGTCCTGTTCCTGCAACGGGTCAATCGGATGATCGAGGTTCTGCAGCAGCACTTCGCTGGCGCGGAACAGCCTTGGGTCAGTGGATAAACCACTGGGGATAAACGGCAGCGGCTTGCCGCCGAGTATCTGCTGAATCAGTGACGGCTCCACGTAGATCATCCGGTACTTGAAGCCTTCGTCGCTGCCGGCGTGGCCGTCGTGGGTCTCGTCGGGATGAAGCACCATGGTCGTGCCGGGCAGGCTGTGGATCATGTCGCCGCGGTAGTGAAAACTCTGCACGCCAGACAAGGTACGCCCGATGGCGTAGGTGTCATGGCGATGTGGATCGAACGCAAAGCCCGCAAAGTACGCCTCGATACGATCCAGGCCGCTGGCATGCGGGGCGCGGTGCAGCCAGTCGAGAGTGTGGGTGGGGTTGCCCATGGTGGCGTGTCACAAGAAGAGATGGAAATACGTTAACCCAGTCTGCAACCCTTGTCTGCCGGGGTCTTGTACGATTGTGCAGGCGATTGGCGAGGTCTATGCTCCTTGCTCGTCCCTGCGCTGATGGAGCTGCCCAATGGAAGTTATCAACCCCGCCTACGTGGCTCCCCTGGTCTCGCTGGCCCTGCTGTGGACGGTGGCGGTGGTCACGCCTGGGCCCAACTTCTTCAACACGGCACAGTTGGCTGCCAGTTGTTCGCGCCGCCATGGCGTGGTGGCTTCGGCGGGCGTGTCCACCGGCACGATCATGTGGGGGCTGGCGGGTGGCCTGGGCATCAAATCGCTGTTTACCGCTGCACCCATGTTGTACCTGGCGTTCAAGATCATCGGCGGCTGCTACCTGATTTACCTGGGGCTGAAACTGTTCAAGCGCTCGGCACCGGCGATGGGCCAGAGCCTATTGCCGGATGACACGCGACGTTCGCTGTTTTCCGCCTGGCGCCTGGGGTTGTTGGGCAACCTGTCTAATCCCAAGGCCGCGTTGTTCGTCGCCACCATCTTCGCCTCCACCATGCCGCCGTCTCCGTCGCCGATGCTTCTGACCCTGGCGGTGATCACCATGGCCAGCTTGTCGTTCAGTTGGTATTCCTGCGTGGCGTTGGTGTTTTCCAGTGCGCGCATGGCCAACCTCTACAGTCGCTCACGCAAATGGCTCGATCGTTTTGCCGGTGGTTGCTACGTGTTGTTCGGCGCACATCTGGTAGCGAATCGCTGACCGCCCGTGGTAAGAAGCCTTACTTTCAACAGTGAGGCGAGTCATGAGCAAGGTGCGGGTGGGGATTATTTTTGGTGGTCGTTCGGCTGAGCACGAGGTCTCGTTGCAGTCGGCGCGCAATATTGTCGATGCACTCGACCGTGCACGCTTTGAGCCGGTCCTGATCGGCATCGACAAGGCCGGCCACTGGCACCTCAACGACACCTCGAACTTCCTGATCAACCAGGAAAACCCGGCACTCATCGCCCTTAACCAATCCAACCGCGAACTGGCGGTGGTGCCCGGCAAAGCCAGCCAGCAGGTGGTGGAAACCTCCGGCAACGGCCTGCTGGCACACATCGACGTGATCTTCCCCATCGTCCACGGCACCCTCGGCGAAGACGGCTGCCTGCAAGGCCTGCTGCGCATGGCTGACCTGCCTTTCGTCGGCTCCGACGTGCTCGGCTCGGCAGTGTGCATGGACAAGGACATCAGCAAGCGCTTGCTGCGCGACGCCGGCATTGCCGTGACGCCGTTCATTACCCTGACCCGCAGCAACGCCGCGCGTACTTCCTTTGAAACTGCGGTGAATAAACTCGGCCTGCCGATGTTCGTCAAACCGGCCAACCAGGGCTCTTCGGTGGGTGTGAGCAAGGTTGGCAACGAGGCCGAGTACCACACCGCCGTTGAACTGGCCCTGGGGTTTGATCAAAAGGTGCTGGTGGAATCCGCCGTGCGCGGCCGCGAAATAGAATGCGCGGTGCTGGGTAACGAAAACCCCGTCGCAAGCGGCTGCGGCGAGATCGTGGTGAGCAGCGGTTTCTACTCCTACGACAGCAAATACATCGACGGCCAGGCGGCCCAGGTGGTGGTGCCGGCTGATATCAGCCATGAAGCCAGTGAGCGTATTCGCCGCTTGGCCCTTGAAGCGTTTGACGTGCTCGGCTGCGCAGGCTTGGCGCGGGTCGATGTGTTCTTGACCGACGACGGCGAAGTGCTGATCAACGAAATTAACTCACTGCCCGGCTTCACCCGCATCAGCATGTACCCCAAGTTATGGCAGGCGGCGGGAATGAGCTACAGCGAGTTGGTGAGCCGGTTGATTGAGCTGGCGCTGGAGCGGCATGCGGGGCGTAAGGGGTTGAAAATTAGCCGTTAACGGATGGGATAAATACCTGTGGCGAGCGGGCTTGTCCCGCGTTGGGCTGCGCAGCAGCCCCAATAAGGGCGCTGCAGTGTGCCAGGAAGGTCCGGGGCTATGTTTTGGGGCTGCTTCGCAGCCCAACGCGGGACAAGCCCGCTCGCCACAAGGGGGCGTAGGTTCGTCAGGGTTTACGAGCAATCCACGAATAAATCAACGTCTTCGCTTCCGCCGGGTGATGGGTTCTCCTGCGATAGCTGGCAAACGTCGGCGAGGTGCAGTAAGTGCATACCTCGCTCACGTCGATCTGCTCTCGCTTGATACCCGCCGCTTGCAGCAACAACAACCCATAGCCGCTCAAGTCAAACCATGCGCTACCTGCTTGCCTTGCATGGGGCGGGCTAATTTCCGGTGACCGCAGCGGTGCCGGTTGCTCCAAGCTCCACGGTGCCAGGCCGTGTTGCCAAAGGTGCCCCTGGTCAATCTGGAACTCGGCGATAAACCCTTCGCTCACCTCATAACAGCACGGCTTGATCGAAGGGCCGATAGCCACTTGCAACTGGTTGGCTGGTATCCCCTCGGCAGCAAAGCGCTGCATGACGTTGGCGATAATCCCGCGTTGCAGCCCTTTCCAACCGCCATGTATTGCGGCGACCCGTTCGCCCGTTTTCGATGCGAACAGAATGGGCAGGCAATCTGCGGTGATAACCGCGATCGGGTGAGTGTGGTGCGTCAACACACCATCGGCCTCGATCGTGTTGGGTACCTGGCCCGCCTGCCATTCAATCACTGAGGCGCTGTGCACTTGCTTGCAGATGAACACGTCATCCGGGCGCAGTGGGTCATCTATCGAACAGAAACCGTGGTCGATGCCAGGGATGGCAGCGAGATTTTCAGCCTGATGCAAGGGATCACCTCCGTTCAATAAAGTCAGTCGCCGAGCGCTTCGCCTTCGCGACGAGGGTCGGCGCCACCGCTAAGCGATACCTTGCCCTGGGCGTCCCGCTTGAGCACGATGGCCTGTATGCCGCTGGTCATGTCGATCTCGCTCAGTGCATGGCCCTTGTCCTTCAACGCCTGCTTCAGCCCTGGGCTGAACAAACCGGCCTCCAACTCGGTAGCGCCATTGCGACTGCCGAAGTTGGGCAGGCTGATGGCGGCTTGCGGGTCGAGGTTCCAGTCGAGCATGGCCACCAGGGATTTGCTCACGTACTCGATGATTTGGGAGCCGCCCGGCGAACCGACCGTGGCCAGCAACTCACCGCTCTCGCGGTCGAACACCAGGGTCGGCGCCATGGCCGAGCGCGGGCGTTTGCCGGGTTGTACGCGGTTGGCTACCGGCTGACCGTTTTCTTCGGGGATGAATGAGAAGTCGGTCATCTGGTTGTTGAGCAAAAAGCCCTGGACCATCACATGGGAGCCAAACGCGGCTTCCACCGTGGTGGTCATCGACACGGCGCCGCCCATGTCGTCCACGGCCACCACTTGGGAGGTGGAAATGCGCAGTGGCGAACGGTCCGGCGCGTAGGCCACTTGTATGCCCGCAGGCTGGCCTGGCTTGGCGATGCCCATGCTGCGCTCACCGATCAGCGCGGCGCGTTGGGCCAGGTAGTTGGGCGCGACAAGGCCGGCGGTCGGCACCGGCGTAAAGTCTGAATCAGCCAGGTACAGCGCGCGGTCGGCGAAGGCCAGGCGACCGGCTTCGGCGATCAGGTGCACGGCCTCGGGCGTCGGCTCAAACCCGGCAGGCAACGCGCTTTTTATCGGTGTCATCGGTGCGATAGCCAGGCGCGGGTCGCGGGCTTCCAGGGCCTGCAACGTACCAAGGATCTGCGCGACCGCAACCGCGCCTGACGACGGCGGCGGCATGCCACAGATTTTCCAGCGTTTGTAGTCGGTGCACAGCGGTTCGCGCTCCTTGGCGGCGTAACCCTTCAGGTCGGCCTGGGAGAGGCTGCCCGCATTGCGATTGCCCTGCACTTTGCGCGCAATTTCATCGGCAATTGGCCCGTGGTACAGCGCGTCAGGGCCCTCGTTGGCGATGCGCTTGAACACGGCGGCCAGCGCCGGGTTTTTCAGCAGCGTGCCGGTGGCTTTGGGTGTGCCATCGGCATTCAGAACGTAGGCGGCCATCTCCGGCGATTGCGCAATAAATCGGTCAGCCGCGATCAGGCTGTGCAAGCGTGGTGAAATGGCGAAGCCCTGTTCCGACAAACGAATCGCTGGCTCAAACAGCTCGGCCCATCGCAGTTGACCGGTCTTCTTATGGGCCATCTCCAGGGCACGCAGCACACCGGGCGTACCCACCGAGCGCCCGCCAATCTGCGCGTCGGTGAAGGTCATCGGTGTGCCGTCGGCGTTCAGGAACAACCGCTCCGTCGCGCCTGCCGGCGCCGTTTCCCGACCGTCATAGGCGTGCACCTTTTTCCCGTCCCACAGCATGATGAACGCGCCGCCGCCAATGCCGGAGGATTGCGGCTCCACCAAGGTCAACACCGCCTGCATGGCGATCGCTGCATCAATCGCCGAACCGCCTTTGCGCAACATCTCGCGCCCGGCTTCGGCGGCCAGCGGGTTGGCGGCGGCGGCCATATGGCGTTCGGCGTGTTGAGTGATCAGATCGGTGCGATAGCCCGAGCCCAGCTCCGGTGCCGGCGGCTGTTCGTTGACCGGGGTGTGACAGGCCGCAAGGGCCAGGGCTGCGGCAATAACCGACAACTGACGGCGAGAAATCGAAAGCACTTGCTGAACTCCGTTCATTTTGAGAATGATCTGTTGTCCTTGGGGGCAGCGGTTTACAGGTGCGTCGCAGTGAGCACTCCGTGTGTGGGGAGGCTGGACACTAACAGTGGCAAAGGAGGGCGTCAAAAGCGGCCTACCCTGGGATAGGCCGTGTGGCTCAAGTGATCAGAAGTCCCAGCGGGTGGTCAGCATGAAGTGACGCGGCGCGCCGTAGATGGCGGAGTTATAGAAACCCACGTTGGTGTAGTAGTACTTATCGAATACGTTATTCAGGTTCAGCGTCGTCGACAGGTTTTTGGTGAATTGGTAGCGCGTCATCAAGTCCACCACCCAATAGGACTCCTGGGAAAACGCGTCCGTCGTTCCTTTGGGACCGTTGTAGATGTCCTGCCACACCGTGTTCTGCCAGCGCAGGCCACCGCCGACGCTGACTTTGTCCAGATCGCCCTTGAGCTTGTAGATGGTGAACATGCTCACCTGGTCCTCGGGCTCGAAAGTCGAGATTTTTTTGCCGGCATCGTCGCGCACCACTTTGTGGGTGTAGCCGCCCTGCAACTGCCAGCCGGGGGCGATTTCGCCGGACAGCTCCAGCTCATAGCCCTTGGTCGTCGCGTCGGTGCCCTTGAAGGCAAAGTTGGGCGGGGTTGGGGTCTGGTTGTTGTATGCATCGTCGGGCAGGGAGCGGTTGCTTTCCTTGACTTCGAAGTATGCCAGGCTGGCGTTCAGGCGACCGTCGAGGAATTCGCCCTTGAGCCCCACTTCGTAGTTCTCGCCTTCGTCCGGGTCGATCAGCTTGCGGTTACGGTCGAGGTTGTAGCTTTCCTGGGGCATGAACACATCGGTGTAGCTGACATAGGCCGACAGGTTGTCCGTGAGGTCATAGATGGCCCCGGCATAGGGAATGAAGCGCCCGGTCTCTCGGTAGGTGTCAGTGGTGCCGGTCAGGGTGTAGTCCACCACGCGCCCGCCGAGCAACAGTTTCAGATCGTCGGTGAGGTTCCAGCGGGTGGTGACGTACATGCCGGTCTGGCGAATGGTGTCGTCGATGACTTGTGAGGCCACGCCCCAATCCGGCTTGGCCAGGTTGCCGTGCCAGTTGAAGTAGTCGACCAGGTTGGCGGTGGGGAAGGTTTCGTCCCAATAGCCCTTGCCCTTCCAGTGGGCGGTGCTGATGGAGCCGCCGACCACCAGGTCGTGTTCGCGACCGAGGAAGTTGAACGGACCGCTGAGGTACAGGTCGGCGGAATCGCTGGTGGTCTCGCCTTTGTAGCGCTGGGCGTTAATGTCGGCAGTGCCATCCGCTGCCGGCTGGTAGAACTGGATCGCACCCATCTGGGCATCGTAGCCATTGAGCTTGTGGTCCAGTTGCAGCTTGGTGACCCAGCCGTCGCCGAGGTCGTGCTCCAGGTTCGCGAACACCGTGCGGGTGTATTGCTGCCAACTGCTCCAATCGGTGGCATTACTGAAAGACCGCTTGGCGTCGTTGAGCGCACCCGAATAGTTGAACAGCGGGAAACTGCCGGACCAGGTCGAACCTTTGGGTTTGCTGTCCTGATAATCGGCGCCCACGGTGAGCAGGGTGTCGGGCGATAGATCGAATTCGAGGATGCCGTAGAACACTGAGCTTTTGTTGGAGTAGCGGTCGATCCAGGACTTGTTGTCCTGATATGCCGCTACCGCCCGCCCGCGCACATTGCCGGTTTCGGTCAGTGGGCCGCTGACGTCCACTTCCGTGCGGTAGTGATCCCAGGTGCCCGCCGCGGTGGTGATATGGCCGAGGAATTCCGACGTGGGTTTCTTGCGTACCAGGTTGATGGTGCCGCCCAGGGAACCGGCGCCGCTGAGCAGGCCAGAGGCGCCTTTGAGTACTTCGACACGGTCATAGATCGCCATGTCGCTCAGGGTGTTGCCAGCCGAATAGGCCACGTTGCGCACGGCCGAGGGGATGCCGTCGTACTGGAAATTGTTGATCGAGAAACCGCGCGAATAGTAGTTGCTGCGGTCGGTGTCGTAGGCCGAAACGGTGATACCGGGCGTGTGGCGCATCACGTCGTCAACGCTGTCGAGGGCGAAGTCATCCATGTGCTGGCGCGTGACGACGCTGATGGACTGTGGTGTTTCCCGGGGCGTCAGTACCAGGCGCGTAGCCGTGGCGATGGTCCCCGGGGTGTAGGAGCCAGTGCCTTCGGTGACGGTGCCCAGTTGGTTGCTGATCACCGTGGTGGTGCCCAGTTGCAAGGCCGCGCCGGGTTGTTCGGTGCGGTTCAGTATCACCGCGTTGGGGCCGTTGGGCTCGAAGCTCAGGGGCGTGCCTTTGAGCAGTTGAGCCAGCGCTTCCAGGGCGGTCATGCGGCCGCTGACGCCGGGCGATTCGACGCCCTGAGCGAGGTCCGCCGCGTAGGCAATTTGCAGCCCGCTCTGCACACTCAATTGATCCAGGGCATTGACCAGTGACTGACGCGCTATCGCGAAGCTGCGGGTGTCCGCCGCTTCGCGAGTGGCTGGCTGGCCTGCTGGCTCCACCGCAACCGCCGGGCTGCACGCCAGGCAGATGGCGAGCGCGAGCATGCTGCGGGCATGGGTCGGATTGAGTGTTGGAAAGTGCATGTGAGCCCCGTTAGAAATAGGAATGATTTGCAAAGGCAAAGTTCTTGACGGGTTGAACCTTCGAAAGCCGTAAAACTTTTCGAAGGTATCGGGGGCTCTGTGTCAGCGAATCACCAGGATGCCACCGGGCAGTCGCTGGGCGTGGGTGGACGTGACTTTACTCAACGCCTGTAGGATCGCCAGGGGATCGTCCAACTGGTAATTCCCGCTGACCCGCTCACCGGCGGCGGCATCGTTGAATAACAGGATCGGCGCCGGGTAGTAACGCTGGATCTCTTTCAGCACCTGCACCAATGGCGCGTTCTGGAATGACAGTCGCCCGTTGATCCAGGCCATCTGCCGTTCACTGCCTTCCAGGGACAGCGGTTGCAGTTGACCATCTCGTAGCTGTTGCCAGTTACCCGCCTGCAGCAGGCTCTGCTCGCCCTTGCGGTTGGCGAAGCGCACCTGGCCTTGGCGCACGGCGACAGTGACCTCCGAGTCTCGCTGGCTGACGCTGAATTGCGTGCCGACCACGGTCACGCTGGCCTCGTTGGTCTCGATGCTCAGTGGGCGTTTAGAGTCGTGGGCGGCCTCGACGTAGAGCTCGCCACGCAATAGCTTGATGCGCCGCTGGGCGCCGTCGAACGCAGTGCTGATTGCGCTGTGGCTGCCCAGCACGATGTGAGAGCCATCTTCCAGGTCAAAGCGTTCCAGCTGCGCGACGTCGGTCATGTGATCGGCTTGCAGGCGCATCGGCACGTCGGCCATCCAACCGATGCCCAGTGCGAGCAACAGGGTAGCGGCGGCAGCCACAAAACGTGTCTTGGGAGGCTTGGTGGTTACCGGGGAAGGGGGCAATTCAAGGTCGACGGCGAGGTCTTTCAAGGCTTGTTCGAAGGCGCGGTTTTCCCACAGCGTCTCCACTTCGGCATAGGCGGTGGCGTGCAGGGGATCGGCCGCGCGCCACTGCTCAAAGCGCTGACGGGTGATGAGGTTGCGCGCACTTTCATCGCGCAGGGCGAACCAATCAGCCGCCTGCTCACGTACTGCTTCGGGAATGACGGGACGGTCAATCATGGTAGGTCGTTTGCTTGACGCAGGCAGTGAGGGCTTGGCGCAGGTCTTTTTCCACCGTACTCAACGACACCTGCAGGCGCTGGGCGATCTCGCCTTGGGACAGGTCGTGCAGTCGATGCAATACCAGGATTTGTTGCTGGCGTTTGGGCAAGGTAGCGAGCACCTGTTGAAACCGCTGCAGTTGCTGCTGGCCCTGAGCCTGGCTCTCCGGTCCGGGTGCCATTGTGGGCACCTCGACAACCAGGCTTTCGGCCAAGTGGCACTCGTAGCGCCTTTTACTGCGCACACTGCGCAAATGATCAAAGGCCAGATACTGCGCAGTTTGATAAAGAAACGGCTTCAAGTGTTCGATCGGGCGGGTGTACAGCGCCTTAGCTACCTTCAGATAGGTTTCCTGGGCCAAGTCCTCCGCCTGGCTCGAACAGCCGACGACGCGCGACAGCATACGGATTAACGCACTGCGCTGCCCGATGAAAACGGCGCTGAGTTTTTCCTGATCCCCTGGCGTCCCTGTCTCCATGGCCCCTGATACCTTGATGCTGCATTGCGCGGATAGCGGGCATACTAATGAGAAGCTGTCTCATTTGATAGGGTGATGGAAGATTTGTTTGTCGACGCGTCAGCCCAGTCGCAACACCATCGCCCCGGCGGCAATGATGCACGCGGCCACGATGCGGGCGCGGGTCAACTGCTCTTTGAGCACCAGCGCCGAGATCACCACGCCAAACAGAATCGAGGTCTCCCTGAGCGCCGCAACCGTGGCAATGGGGGCCGCGGTCATAGCCCACAGCGCCAGGCCATAGGACGCGACGGTACCGAAGCCACCTATCACGCCGGGGCGCCAGTGACGCGCCAGATAGCGGCTGAATTCGCGTCGACGGCGGGCCAATGCCCATGCGCCGAGTGGGATGCCGGTCAACAGGAATATCCACAACGTGTAGGCCGCTGGGGCGCCGGATTTGCGCACACCTATTCCGTCGATGAGGGTGTAGCCCGCGATGACAGCCGCGTTAAGCAGCGCAAGGAGTATCCCTTTACGCTGACCGGCTGAAGGGGCTGCTGCCATGCTCAAAATACCGATGCAGATCACGGCAATGCCGAGCCAGGCAAACGCGGACAAGGATTCGGACAGCAGCCCTAAGCTCGCCGTCGCCACCAGCAACGGCGCGGTGCCCCGCATGATCGGGTAGGTCTGGCTCATGTCGGCAACGCGGTAGGTCGAGGCGACCAGTACGAAATACAGCACCTGGAATATCACCGACGCGCCGATGAAGGGCCAGCTTTGCGTCGCAGGCACTGCCAGGAACGGAATGACCGCCAGCGCGATCAGTGAAGCGAAGGACGCGATCATGCACGTGGTCAGCAACTTGTCGTCACCCCCCTTGACCACTGCATTCCACGTGGCATGCAGCGCAGCGCCCAGCATGATGATTACGAACACATCAAGGCTCATGAAGGGATGTCCTGTGGGGTTCAGCGCCGCGTCGTGGAGGTAGACCGTTGCGAGTATGCCTCAGCACTTTTCTACAGGCATAAAAAAACGGCCTACCTTTCGGTAAGCCGTTTTTAGTACTTGGTGGTACACAGACATTTGAACTGGTTGCGTAAGTTACTGCTTTAATTGGTTATTTGTGTATTCGTATTTTTGAGGGATACACCTTGGGATACACGGCGCTGTCTGCTGGGGTGTTTTTGGCCCCTTTCACGCCGGCTGAAAAAACCTTCTAGGTTCTTCGCTCCATCCCCGACGAACGGTAACGTCATCGTGACAAACCCGCCCAAGTGCAAAGGTGTGGTCACCACCACCACTCCTTTGATGGATCAGTCCATAAGTGACCCGATTATCTCGCTCCTCACTTTTGAGGAGCCATCGCCACACTTTTGCGGCGATGGTGCTGGCGCCGTGTGGCATTTACACCACGCTGAGGCGTTCTTGCCATTCCCCCGCGCCACCATCACCCCGGATCAGGGTAGTGGTCATGGTCATTCATGGGGTGTTTCCCCTATGAGGGGAGAGCACGCTTTTTGCGCAATTGCTCCAGTATTCGGGCAGGAGGTCTGTTGCTTGCGTTGTCTACAATGCTTCAGAGCGCCGTTGGTAGCTTGGTCAGTTGAGTTTTGACCCCATATGATAAGCTCGAGTGAAATGGAGGCTATAAATGCTCATCACGCACGATCGCGAAAAATTGATCCAGTCGATCATTTTTTTCGTCCAAAACACTAAAAATTGCGGAAAGGTGAAGCTTTTCAAGCTGCTCTATTTTTTAGATTTTGAGCATTTTCGTGATACCGGGCGAAGCGTCACCGGTCTAACTTATTCCGCGTGGCCGATGGGCCCGGTACCTGTGGATTTGTTTGCTGAGATTGAGACGCCTCAACCGGATTTGGCTGAAGCTCTTCATTTCAAAGAAACGCCTATCCGCGGCGGCCGGCAAACGATGCTTACGGTCACCCCACAGATTGAATTCTCTGATAGGCATTTCACGAAGCGTGAGTTGGCGCATATGAAGCGGCTTGCAGATCGCTACAAAGCCTCGCTTTCTGACGACATGGTTGAGGCCACTCACCTAGAGAATCTCCCGTGGGATAAGGTTTACAGTCAGCCGGGGGGGCACCAAAAGCCGATTCCGTATGAGTTGGCTGTACGTTCCCAGGAGGCTGCAGAGGTTATGAGAATAGCTGCAGAGCGAAAAGAACTGTTGGAGCACCTTGGATGACGCCAGGGTCAGTTTTTTTCGATGAGGACTTTCATTTTCATGATGGTGAGACAGGAGAAAAGCTTTTCGTTGTTCTGGGAAGTAATGAGTCGATTACCATCGTAGCTAAAACGACATCAAGGCAGCATGGCCGAGGCCTGACATTCGGGTGTCAGCCAACTGATCGCTTCCACAATTTCTATTTGCCGCCGGGATGCTGCTATTTGCGGACAAACACCTGGGTTTGCCTTAACGAGTTCTATGAGCTGAACGCAGTGCAAATGCTACAGAAAAGATTTCAAGGCGTGGTCAAGCCGGTTTGTACGATTGAAGATGCTATTACCCGCCAAATGCAAGATTGCGCCTTGCAGAGCTTAGATATCACTTCCCTTCAAGAAATTGCCATCCAGGCTTGCCTGTTGCCAACTCCTTAGCCGCCTTCCTCACTAAAAAACGCACCCGGTCAGACCTTATCTCCCATTTTGTTAGGGCAGGTGCTGGAAATCCATCAAGACTGCAACAGTTGCTGCGAGTCGCCTACAAGCGCATCTCCCTGATGACCCGTCTTGGCTCAGCTCCCCGTGAAAGGGCGCGTCGGGCATCCTTGGTGAGCTGGTCGAGCGCTTGCTCCTCGAATGCCGCTGCCATTGCGCTGGCCTTCCTGACAATCAGCAGCGCCAGCTCCGGCGGGAACTGGACCGGTTCCGGCTTGGGTAGGTAGTCGCAATCGATAACGGACATGGTGCGGCCCTCGATGTGGTTGTGCTCAGAGTAGTGACTGAGCTTTTGATTATCTGATAACCGGCCAGAACCCGGCGAGCCTGGCCAAGACAACCGAGGCATCCACTTCGACTTCTCTACGCCTCATGGTCGCTCCATGGTTGATATGGCCATCGAGTGACTCCGCAAATTTGTCTTGACCCAGAGACTAAGCAAATTACATTCGTCTATAGGAAAACATTATCCAGCCAGGACGACGACCGCTAATGCAACGTAACTCAAGCATGTCCACTCTGTTACTCCTCGCCCTAAGAGAAATCCGGTTTGAGAAGGGCATCCACCCTGGTCAGCTCGCTCACTTCACTGGGAAAACGCCCAAGGAGTGGGCAAGCATAGAGGCGGGGAAATCCCCTCTCACATTGCAGATACTTACCCGTGCATGCAACGGGCTGCTGGTCGCGCCATCATATGTGATGTCACTGGGGGAGAATTTGAGTCAGCTATTCAATAAGAGCCACTGGTATTTCCAGATAGCTGATCTGGGCAAGGAAGACGACCTCCTGCCATTGGTCGAAAGCTACTTTGGCAGCAAAGGATATGAGGCTATGAAGGACCGCCCAATCGATCGGATCAGCGTAACGACGCTGGCCATCAACATGTTCAGCAATGGTGCTGCCCCGACAATTGTTCGGTATTGCTGCGAACCAGACTTCAAGAGTTGGATAGACGCCGGCGCCCAGCCCGAGATGACGTCTCCCACATCACATATGGATTCAGGCCTTTAGGTTAGCCACGCCAAATGCGCTCCCTCAGCCTAGGCGAGATCACCGGAATTAGTCGACTCGCTCGATATTGGTAGTTTCGCCAAGGCTGGCCAGCCCCAGGCAATGCCTTTAGTTCTGACGGCATCTTCGCCTCGGAGACACTTTTGCCATCAGGGCGTGGTGATCTCCACCATACCTTATCTGTGGTGGTGGCCCTGGTGTTCCGCTCCCACAGTGTGTCCACCGGCCGAGGCTTGGTCACTTTGTTCGCCCCCTTCGCAGCCCCGCATGTCAGGTTTTGTCAGGTCCGCGACTGCCGGTTTTCCCTTGACGAGCATGCGCGAAAATTCTTGACGGCCTTCGCTCCCACAGCTCAGTCGGATCTAGCACCAGCCCTTGTACAGCAAGGCATACAGCCGACCATGCTCAAGCGTAAGCGGGTCAATTCGTCAAGACCTGTCTAAAATTTCGTCAAGGTTCCGTCAAGTCTGGTCAAGGATTTTGGCCACGTTTGTTTGGTTCGACCGTGGCCCACTGTCCCGCAAGTGCCTGTCGCGGCTAGTCCCTGTTTTTGGACGAGGTAGCTATCCGGCCTCATGTCCGATCTGCCGCCAACCTTTACTGGCTTTGGCCTGCGGGCCGAGTTGGATGAGCTTGGGCGTCTACAGCCGTCCAGAGCCTGTCCAGAATCCTAGCCTTCATCACGACTGCCCCAGGCTGCCGGCGACGGTCAGCTCAGCAATGCCCTGGCGAATGAACACCAGGTTCTCATCGAGCGTTTCCAGCGCGCCGCGAATGTTGTTGGCAATGTCTGCCGATCCGCGCTGTTCGACCCAGTTGGAAAGCTCCTTCACCGCGGCGGACAGGGCGAGTTGGTTTTGATTGAGGCAGTCGAACAGGCTGGCGATCAATTTGGTGTCCGTCGTCATGGTGGCTCTCCGTGTTTCGAGAGAGCGTAGCCGGCGCCGTGAATGTCTGGAATCACCTTTACGTGGTGTGCGTCTGCCGGCGGCAAAGTGCCCTGGCGATGTGATACGGGATTTCCCCGCGTCTAACACGTTAACCCCGCCCGCGTTGGCCGATGGGCGTTCTCAGGCGGCCACGCCCGCCGAATCCGTCTCATGCCTGTCTCACATTCGTCGGCGATTCGGTAAAGGCCAGGTAAAAGTAGGTGGGTCGAAAGTGCCGTATTCGTCTGGGGTCTGTCAGGGGTATCAGTCGCCACCGTGTGCTTGTTTGACGGGCTGGCCACACGATAAGCCTCAGACGCCCGCCCGCGTGGTTTTGTCTGATGCCTGTCTCGCATTCCGTCAAAGCGTAGTCAAAGTGGAGAGCCAGGTTTTACACGCATTGCGAAGCGCCGGGGGACCGTATGAATCTCCAAGGCCACACCCCATGCTTCCACCACCTCATCAGAGGAGAGCAGTCCGGTTAAGCTGACGCTTCCAGTCGCTTGGATCGTTATGTCCCCCAGCACGGCCATGTAGGCGGCAATGGTTTGTGGCAGAACTAGAAAACCGGAACCATGGCTGTCGTGAACCATGAGTTCGTCCCGGCCGAGTGAAACACTATGGAGAAGTGCCCGATAAGTGCGATGGGTGAATTTGGACAGTTCCTGATAGAAGACTCTGCGTTCAGTAGCCGCTTCTACTCCGTCTAATGCTTCGATCAGCTTCCGGATTTCGCCATGAGAAATCGTTTCGTTCGCATACCACTTCTTCAAAGCCAATTCGGCCTTTGGGGATTCCGCGTGCAAATAGCGCATCACGTCGATCGCTTCAACTGCGTCACGGAAGACTCGCGCAACTGGCCGGTGCCGCGTCTCCTTCAGTAAGGCCACGCAGTCTAGGAGTGATGCCAGCAAGTCCATGGTGATCAGCCAAGTCGCCTTCTGCAGCGACTGCTCGTCGCGATGGTATTTCAGTGTGTGCGGCCTGAGGCGTTTGATGATTTCGCGAAGCAGTGCATCGCACTCCCGGAGGAATTGCCGTTGGGCTTCATGCTCATACGGGTTGTCATAGGCCTCTTGGGGATGTCGGCCCCAAACGATACTCGGCATTTTGTTCTCTCTGAAGGTTCCGATGTTCAATCATGAGTTTTTCCCCACTGAGGGTAAACGCCTTACACCGGCCAGCCAGACAATATTCCGGCGAGCGCGCAGTTTGCCAGTCAAAACTCCTGCTTTTGGTGGAAACCAAAGTGGAAACCAGGTGTTGATACCCCACTTTTGATACCCAGCCTATCAACGATAGATGCACCTGAATTGCCGATCCGTACATTTATTTGGCTGTGTTTTTAAGGCATCCTTGATTAGTCAGACCCCAAGGAGATGGATCGTGGCGATAGGTACCTGCAAGCTGACATTAAAGACTGGAACATTCGTCAAATCACACCTCATTCCGCTGTGCTTTTCCGGCCCTAGTGAGGGGCAGTATTTCATTGATGGCACACCAGGAGGTCGTCCGACCAGAAGACCAACTAGTTGGTACGATCGAGCTCTTGTAGTTCGCAAGGGTGAAGATGTTCTTTCTGAGCTAGATAGCTCGGCTGCTATTGAACTACGAAAGGGGAAGTTGGTTTGGAGCGGTTGGTCTGGCGATAGCGATGTTCAGGAAGAGGTAGCTCCAAATCCAGGTGAGAAATTTGGGCTTCGCACCGTTTCAGGCTTGGATGTTCTGAACCTAAGGGTTTTTTTCCTGAGTATCTTGTGGCGGGCAGCAGCTTCAAATCTTCCTCAAAACGCCCATGTTCAACTTCCGGCTAATGAGCTAGAGCAGTTGCGACTTATGGTGTTGCACAAAAATCCCTACCCACTCAGCTTCCTGCCTGTTCAGCTGACGCAGCTTACTTCTCTAGGCCCCAGACACAACCTTGGGCCGTTGAAAATGAAGCTCCCGTTTAAGTTAGAGGTCGAAAAGGAAGAGCTGTTTTTGCAAAGTTATCGATTTTATTTTGACGGCCTTGTAGCAAATATTTTTTTCGATATGTCATTTGAACTCCACGAGTCTATGTCTGCGATATATCTCGGCGGAGATGACAGCGTTCTTGCCGTATGTGTTCCATACGATGAGTCATTTCAAGCCTCTAATATCCAACAGCACCAGTACGAAGCAGTAACAAATTATCCCGACACTATGATAAAGCTTTTGCGCTAATCCTGATTTTTGATGTTCATTTTTATTAATGTTTTCTGTCTCCAGCAGATCTACCATGGTTCGCATTGGCTGTTGCGAACCTCAGTGCGAACCTACTGCCGCTACGCCCCGAATGCGCACCAACCGTGCGTACTGAACTGCGTACTTCCTGTGCGCAATTTGCGCAGTTACTGCGCATTCCGATGGTGAGCGGTCGCTGAGGCCGAACCGGTTACATCCCGCCTGGCCATCACGCGGCCCAGTGCGTGAATATGCTGCGTGAAGGGTGCGTGAAACCTTGCCGGGGAGGGCTTCGCGCATTGACTAGGCCGCGACGGGCGTGCGCGAAGCACTGCGCGAAACACGCCGCCGGAACTGGGCGCTAGCCTTCCGTGCGGTTGTTCTGCAAATTGGTCACTGATGGTGGTCACCGCCCGGGTATCCAACTTGGAACTGCGTCAATCCGTGGATACCTGGGTGGATACTGGCAGGTTTCGACCCAGAGCGGACTGTCACTCGGCCCTTCATGCTTTTCGTCTGGGCGCTTAAGGCTACATCTGCTGTTCAATGTGCAGACGATGTTGGAGATCAGCGCCGCTCCACCGTCTAGTGTTCTCAGAACATTCGAAAAAATGGATGAGATGCTAATGAATTTGTCCCTGGACGCAGCAAAAGCGTTTCTTGCCGGTGGCATCGACGCCACTTCGGCGCTCAGCAGTGCCTTGAAGGGCGTCTTGCTGCATCCATCAGAAGATGACTATGCCGGGCTTAAGAAATCGTTCGGCCATGCCATGGCGAGCGTTCTGGCACCGACTGTGGATATCGCACTTCAAGCATACCCTGAGCTGAAACACGATAGAGATGCGAGGGAAGAAATCGCTAGGGAGTACTGCAAGAAGGGCTTGCACCAGGACTGAATGATCGCGTCGGCACTCCCAACTGCTATGGGTCGTTAGAGCCAATAGTGGATGGCTGCTTTCGCCCGTCACCTATACTTGCGACTGGTCAGACCGAATGCAAGTGACTAGTGACGTCGAACGCAAACGTGTGGGTGTGGTCACGTGGGTGCAATTGCGCACCCACGAGGCTATCGGCGGCTTGAGCGGGGACATGCCTGGGTTGTCGGGGCCGACGGCCTGAAGACGCTACGCGAAGCGCTACAGCGGCATGGGCTGTTTGATGCTAACACAGCGCGTCGGCGCTCCTCGGCCTCTGGCCACCCTTCGCTCACCAGCGATACACCAAAGCCCCATCTTTCCCCGGCTCAAACCATTGCCATCAAACTTTACAAACGCCAGAAACGAAAAAGCCCTGCATTGATCAGGGCCTTGCGGCCCGGATAGTGCAACATTTTCGCGCCATCCCTTGCAGTGATTTCGACGCTTTTTCGACACAGTGGCTAGACATGTCTAGCTACTATGGATCGCTTCTGGCCATCAGTCTCTCGGTGTGGCATTTTTAACCTAGAGATACCGTTTCTTATCAATTTTTTTGCATTGTAAATCAAAGACTCGGTCCAGCTAGCTACAGGTTGTTCGGCATTATTGAGGGTGTTGTACGACAGCTATGTCGCCTGATGTGTAATTATATTTGTATCCAGAAGAAAGGGGGAGTTAATGGAGTTGAACTTGGAGAATCTTCCAAATGAGCATGACTTAAGGAAGTTGGTGTGCGTTGAGGCGAAAGCTGCCGAGCTAATGAGATCTATTTTCTGTGCATACAAACTTCAGAAAGAGGAGCTCGGCAATTTAAGCTCAGAGATGTTAATGGCTTATCTTTTTACCGAGAGGCAAATTCGTCATGCTGAAAGCTTTGGTTTGTTAAAGGATCAACCAGATAAGCTACTTATTTCTAGGACTATGTTTGAAGGCGCTTTATTCTTAGCATTTGCAATCAAAAGGAAAGGGGATGAAATTGCAGATAGGTGGAAGCTTCACTTTTATGTTCAGTGGATTGAAAGCGCCAACGATAAGGATTTTCCTCCAGAGATGAGGCGTCAGATTGAAAGTAATAGAAATAATATAGATAGATTTTTCAGGAAGGAAACTAAAGGGCAAGTGGTATACTCAAGCAAATGGATAAGCACGAATATTCACGATATCGCCCTTTGTTTGGATGACGTATGTAAGTCTATGTACGATAATTACTATAGACCTATGGCTGAATATCATCACTGGTCAAGTCTCTCTTTGTTCGAGTACTCCCATGTCAATGATGGTGATGAAGGTTCAATGATCAAGAGAGTGATTAGTGTCATAAATGCCTATTTAATATCTATCTTTAGTACATTGCTTGTTGCTAAGATTTTTCTCACGCTTTTCGATCGTGAAAGTTGTGATGGTATTAAGAGGCTTAAGGAAATAGAGGAAGTTGAGAAAATGCTAAGTGAGCTAAGATTTATAAAGACAAAGAAGGTGATGATGACCAGTACCACATAACGCCGCATTGCACCGGATAATTCGGTGAGTGCAGCGTAAGGGGCCGGTGAACACAGCTTCCGAGCCTGTCCGATAAGGTCGGTTGTATCTGCGTTTTTTAAGCGGACGCAATTACCCTTAACCCCAGGATCGCCATGCGCCAACGGAAGTCTTACCCGAAATCCTTCAAAGCCCAAGTCGTCCAGGAATGCGAGCGGCCCTGCATTTCCGTGGCCGCTATCGCGATGAGTCACGGGATCAACGCCAACGTCGTTCGACGGTGGATACCGCTGTTCCGCGATCAGCAGACGGTCGCGCTGCCAGCGTTTGTTCCTGTGAAGGTTGCGCTCTCGGCCCCCAAACCAAAGCCTCAAGCTTCAGCGATCATCGAGTTGCCATTGGGCGGGCAAACGATCACGGTGACATGGCCAACCTCAGACCCTGACGGATGTGCCCATTTTGTCCGAGGGCTTGCTTTGTGATCCGCATCGATTCCATCTGGCTCGCTACGGCGCCGATGGGCATGCGCGCCGGCACCGACACCGCCATGGCGCGAGTGGTCGAAGTGTTCGGTGCGGCGCAGCCGCACTGTGCCAGTCTGTTCGCCAACCGCCGCGCAACGCGGATGAAAGTGTTGGTGCATGACGGCTTCGGTATCTGGCTGGCAGCGCGCCGACTGAACCAGGGCTCGACGCTTGAAGGTCGGTTTGCTGGACTTATCCGGAGATATCCAACCTGATATCCTCCCGGCATTATCGCAAAGGTAAGGCTGGGAGCCTGAGATGAGTTTTATCCCGAGTTGTGACAACAGACACGACGCCATTAGGTCTCTTGCTGAGATCTACGCGGTTTCTACCGATGAGATCGAACGAGTGCTTCTAGCTCCGGCAGTGCTGGAAATCGCACAGGTTTACTCTGAAATTAAGCGACCGGAGTTCCATGGGGTTGTTTGGCACCTGCTAAAAGCCTACCCGCGTGATGACATCACCCACGCGTATTACTACCACTCGACGAGTTATGCGGGGTGCGACTCGTGGTTTGCCGAGGGATTGTTGGGTTCTTCCCAAGGCGTGGGGCGCTTCTTGGATAAGATCATGGAGTGGGTACCCCCCGAAAAACGACCAACTGCAAAACAGGGGGCTGAGGGTATTGTGAAGCTTCGCAGCGAGTATGAAGGGTCTACAGCTGAGGGCACGGGCCCTTACGCGTGGAACACCTTCACTGCTGCAAGCACCAGTGAACGCGGCATCCGATACCGCGTACCAGAGGCAGTCCAAGATCTATGGTCAAGCAGCTTTTGCGGAAGTGGCGGATTTGTCGACCTGCGCAGTGTTATCGAAGAGCGACTGAAGCCTGTCGTAGTCAAGTTCAAAGGGAAAACGACTGACATCGAGGACTACTGTGCGTCACTTTGGGCCTACCTGCTTTCGGATGACGGAGAATGTCACCTCACTCACACCTTCAAGGGCACCGGACAAACCATTCCCCGCGAGGACATCGCCGCGGTAATTGACGTGTAACCACTTGAAGGCTGAACCGTATCAATGGCGAAATGACTGATTCGCCGTTCGAATCAATTGTAGGAAATACGAGCCCCCTGACCCCCAAGATAAGCGCAAGTGTCTGGTTAAAGAAGGAGCTGGGCGGAGGCTTCAATGTCGCAGGTGGATGACGGTATGAGGGTGAGCGATTTACCTCACCGAACAACAAGGTGTCGCTTGATTCGTATACGACGGCTCACTTGGCTGGCGTATATCGAAACGAGCACTACGACGTGACGCTTAATGTCAATAACCTATTTAACCGTGAGTATTTAGTTTCTGCCAAGGCTGGTAGTGATAACTCCAACTACCCCGGGGCGCCTCGCAGCGCCAGCCTGCGTGTAGATTATCGCCTCTAACGAATTAGCATCCCGGCCCATGGGGCTTAGCAGTTGTTCGCGATTTACCGTTTTCGACCCGAATCGGTTCTAATGCAGCGTCCAAATCAGGGTTTCAATGGATCGATCCAGCCAGGTCTAAGTCCTGCCTCGTATTCTTTGCGTACGTAGGTGAGCGACTCTGCGCATCCCATTTCCGCCTCGATGGCGCCTACGCATCCCCAGCAATCTCTGCTGCAATTAGCTGATAGCGGATCAGCTGGGTTGTCGAGTAAGCATTTGCGGATCGTGCAGTATTCCGGCTCGTTGCTGTTTGTCATGATCCCGCTCCCCAAACGTCCGGTCTTTGCCGATTTCTGCCGTTTAGTCAGCGCCAGCGACTTAATAAAACTTAACCTTTTTTCAGGTCGAGAACTTGTCAAAACTTGACATCAAGCGCGCACCGGAACCTGACAAAACCTGACATCGGATCGAGTGCGAGGGCTAGGCTCGATGTTGACAAATGTTGACATCGGATCGGCATGGAGCCGATGACAACGCTCGCGTTCTGTTAGCAAAAGTTAGCTCCGTGAGAGGGGTTGGACAGCCTCTCACCCTGTTAACAATTGCCAAGGTTGGCGGGCGCCTCTGTGATAGAAAACCCTTTGATGCATGGTAACCATGCGAGGTGGTTACTTTTGGTGGTTACTCGGGCGGTTACCGCATCAGTCGGATGATTGGCAAGCGGTGGATACCAGGGGGATACCGCCCGGTCTGATTAACACTAGCGAGTTGTAGCGGGCATCATCGATGAGCTTTCGTTGTCGTTAGACAGGGTCTGTAGGCCGCCTGGCCATCACGCGGCCCAGTGCGTGAATATGCTGCGTGAAGGGCGCGTGAAACCTTGGCTGCGGAAGGCTTCGCGCATTGACCAGATGCGCGACGGGCGTGCGCGAAACGATGCGCGAGAACTCCGGATGCCTGCGCTTATTGGATGCCGCACTGACGCAATGCGACCTCCAGCGACTGATCCAGTACATATTCCCCGGTCGTAGACGCCGCTTGATTTAGGCCAACAGTACGATAGATAAGCGTCTTGCCGGATCGCATCTCTTTGAGAATTGACTGAGCCTTCTCGCCTGTTGACGCGGTAAACGGCGACATGGACCGTGCTGTGGCATCCATCGCCGTCTTGTAGGCGTTTTCCACTATTTGTTGCTGCTGGGGATCTTTCGGTGCGTAGGCTTGCATCGCTTTGAGCTGGCCCTCAGGCACATAGTCCAGCGGGGTTTCGCTGGTACTGATCGTCCATGCCTTGTTCTGATCGACTCTGAGCTGGACGTCGCCGACCGGGATCAGGAAGCGGCCGCCGCTTTTCACGCCCACTCGTAGGTCGCCATTTACCACCTCAATGTATGGGTAGTATTGATTGCTGACGGTGTATATCCCGCCCCTTGTGTAATAGGTGCCCACCGTGACCGCGCAACTGGATTTATCAGTGAATTTGTCAGTGTTGCGGACAGTCACCCATTCGACGGCGGGGCCGGTAGCACAGCCAGACGTCATAAGGGCGAGTAATAAGACAGGGGCGAGCTTCACGTTCACATTCCTTGTATTGGGCTAGGCTGGTCAGGTGGTCGGCAATATAGCAGGCCGGAGTGCTATCCCGCGTGGCTCGGCCAGCATTTGGCTCCCTCCATGGCGCGTTTCTCCGAGAGGGATTGGACGAGCCCTTTACCAGCCAGTAGTGGTCACTGATGGCGGTCACCGCGCCTGGTCACCGCCCGGGTATCCATCTTGTATCAGCGTCAATCCGTGGATATCTGTTTGGATACCGGCAGGTATCGATCCAAAGCTCCCACTGGCAGAGCCGAGAGGAAAGCTTGTTACTGGTAGCTGCTAGTTCGATTGTACTTTGGCTTCAAATCGAAACGAACGAAGGTCGACGATTATTGATGCGCTTCAAGTCTTCGAAGGTGACGGGAACCTGAAGCTTCGCTGCATTTCCTTGACCTTCGGTAGGCTTATAGCTTGGTAGCTCGACTGCTGAATGCACCGCTCAGGCGAGGATAACAGTTCGGGGTATGCCTTTATCCGGCTCTCAATCTCTTCAGCGATACGGAGATAGCACTCATTGTAGCTGTCTGCAACCACATGAATTACTTCCACATTGAGCGACTTCATTAGAGAGGTAACAGCTGTATCGTCGGTTAAGGACAGCCCCGCCTGGTAGTAGAATATCTTCCCTGTCTGGTTGGTCCGTCGGCGTTTGTGGAGCAGCAACCACCAGAGATCTATTTCCGTGAAGTCCATACCTAACCCAACGATGTGCAGATGGTCTCTTAGAAAATGGTCTACCCATGAGTAAATCCGTCGATTACTTTCGAATTCGATCATGCCGTTCTTGACCGGGGATGAAAGTCGGTATCCGAGCGTCTTGATCTTCACTCCTTCAGTGACGTAATTACGGATTTTCTGCAGGCTGCCGGCGTACTGGTCATATCCCAACACCATCGAACTGGGTCTAGCTGAGTCACCGTGAACATGCCAGATATCCTTGGCGCCTGCCTGATAGCGGCGGAACAGGCTGTAACGGGTTTCGGGGTAAAGAAAAGCCGGGTTATAGAGTGGCCCTACGAAGGCCTCCTCAATCGTAAAGTCGTAATTGGTGGTGAGGATGGTTTTGAACGGTTTGCAGATCCGATGATGCGCCTCGATAGGGGTGATCTGCTCCAGCAGCTTTGCGAATGCCACTTTGACGTCGTGCTCAGTATGTCGGAATACACCCTCTGAGCGAGCGCAGAGCTCTTCGATGAACATTGAAAGAGGCTTTGAACCTAGATGGAGGACTAGCTCGTCAGCGTCAAACTGGCCCGCAAGCTCCCGCAGGATCTGCGTCCAATCCTTCTGTAGTGCGGCCCGATTGACGCCATTCCCTAGCAGCAGACTATGCATGAAATCCTCGTTCTTGGTAATTACGCCGCAGGCAACTCATCCGTTCTCTTTAGGGAGCGCTGCGCTAGTTAAGTCGGAGCGGCATTTTGAAAAGCTTAACGACTTAAGGCGTTTTGCGCATCCACTCTGCACGGCGGTGATGTTCCGGTACAGCGGGAGGTCATAGCTCAAATCGACCTTATTTGTTGCTGCGTTGGTTGGGCGATCGACAGTGAGTAGTAACCCGCAAAGCGTCTGTATCGGATAGCGGATTCTTGGCCCGATGTCTCTGCAGCGTTTACGCGGTGAGGGTGGCCGCCTGCTACCATCGTGGCACTTATTACTCGGAGACTCGAAAGATGGGCGATACGGACACGCCAGACTTCAATAAAGCACGCGGTTTTCTTATCGGATTTTCTGTCGTGGTGCTAATGCTCTGGTTCTTTGGAGCTGACATGACCAGATTCAAGCTACTAGGCAACGAAGTGTATCTGCGCGAAAACGTGCTCCACGTATGGGGAGTTATCGGCCTCTCTAATTTTTATTTATGGCTTCGATTTTTCCAACGTATCCCTAAGCGCGGGCTTCGTTTCGATGAGCAAATGCATACCCTGCTGGACGAGTGCCTGATTACGGTATGCCGTCTTCGCGACAAGGGTAAAGCCTTTAAGGCTGCTGCCCTGGACGCCGAGTCGGATGGCGATAAGCTCGTCAAATTAAAAATGACAGGCTATCTGCCATACAGAACCCAGCTTGAGGAAGAGAAGGATCGTGGTGAATATGCGCCTACTGGGCCTTGGGACTATCGATTTCCTAACCGCGCTCGAGTGGAGTTCACGCTCACGAGGACTATCACTTCGGAGGGGCAATCTGGGTTTTCTTATGGCGGTGCTGGATACGAATCCAATCCTTCGAAAACTCTATACCGAGCGACTGTTCTTTATGTCTTTGTAAAAGGCGCGATTGTTCATTCGTGGTTCACCGACAACATATGGCCGCTCCTGATTGGAGGCATTGCCACTGTTCTGGCTTTAGCAAACTGGCTGAAAATTAATCATTTTTTCCTGAGCTAATGCTCAATAGCTCTTTGTACGAGTTTGCAAATGATCAATGGCGGTATACGACCGCTTAGCTGTGTGTCAGATCGTCTGCGTTAACTCCCAGGTGCTAGTTTTTTACCAAAATATGCAATGCCGCGGCTCTGGGGGTTCCAGTGACCGAGAAACCTTTGACGATTGGTAACTATGCAGGGTGGTTACTTTGGGTGGTTACCAGCGAAGCGGCGAGACAGACGATTTGGTCTGAGTGAGACCATATCGTCTGTCTCAACGTGTGATAAAGCCGCCCGAAGGCGGCCCTGTCTTTTCGCTAAAGCGTGGTGGGGAGAATGTCTAATACACCGTCACCGCTGGTTGATATACGGTAGCTTTTAACCTTTCCGCCGGTGACCATTATTTCTCGTTCTTGCCTCTCTGCACCCATCCCGCAGATGCCGCTTCCTTGGTAGGCCGCACCGACAACGACAGACCCCGTCGGGACATGGAGGGCAACTCTCTCTCCAGGCTTGAGTAATGCCGCCACTTTGCCGTCTACGAAAAGGCCAATCGAGCAAAGGCTTCCCGTATGACCCGAGTCTCTGGTCACCGATAAAGTGCCTTTACCTGGTGTGTCTTTCTGATACGCAAGAACCCTTTCAGGCGGCGCCGCAACAGCATTTGTCATGGGCACTGGGGAAGTGGCGCATCCAGCCACCAGAGCGGCAAATAGGGCTGTTGTCGCAGCGATTTTAAGCATGAGAGCTCCTTTTCATGAGAAGCAACAATAGCACCGTCTAACGTTAGACTTTGTCCTCGGCATAAATCGCGGCGCTGATGATCGCGCCACCTACCCGCCGTTTGCCGTAGCAAAGCGGTACCGGGTTGCCCGACGCCGTAGTGTTCTTGGCGCTACCGAAGGCGTAGCCGGGTGTGTTCTCTGGCGCGGCGCTGGTTTTGAGGCCGCCGGCCTGGGGGCTGAGCATCTGGATAATGCCGCCGATGGACATTGCAGCGCCTGCCGAATACAGAAAAGGTGACGCAGCAGCGAACGGCGTGAAAGACAGCACGTATGCTGCTGCAATCAATATCCCTCCGACGATTGTCTGAAGCGAACCCGCGCGTTTACTACCTGTAATTACTGGTGCAATGGTGATGTCGCCGGTTCCGTTGTAGTTCAACTCCTTCTCGCCAATATTCCGTTTTTCGCGGAACACGGCGAACTCTAAGCCTCGGGATTTGGCGTTCGATATATAGCGCTCAAATCCGGGGATCTGAACGCACAAGGCTTTGACGGCTTCCGCTGGGGTACGTACGGCCAATGGATAGGACTTACCGAACTGGCGAAGGGCACCGCGAAGCTTGAAGTTGATGACAGGGGTGTATTCGATCACTGATGCGGCCATGGTTTCTCTCCTACTTTGAATTGGTGGTGTGGGTTGGTACTTCGGCGCCGATCTGCATGGCGAGCATCATTCGGGATGCCATGGCGTCGTCACGGATAGCCTTTTCGCGGCGTGGGTCTGGGTTCCATGCCCAGCAATGAATCGCTTGGTAAGCGCGAGCCCCACGGAATGTTCCGCGTAGTAGGTCGGCAGAGATCCTTCCCTCGTCCTCTGTGAAGAATGGCCCGTCGACGGTCACCTTCTGCCCGTCACGAACGTGTTGCACTTCCCAGACGAGGTAGCCGCCATTCATGTTTGGGGCGACGGCAAAATCTGTGATCTTGCACGCCTCGGCGAAGCGCTCCCGATGTGCGGGCGCCTGGCCCGTTATGTTGCTGTCTTGGTCAGTCATGTTTCCTCTGTGCGCCGCTGGCGCTGGTCGTGGGCAGGTGCCCGATGGTGCTGCTCGGTGTCGCGCCACGTTTTCGTGATTCGCAAAACGTGGCGCGGAAAATGGTCAGTTGCCGACGATGCTCAGGACTGGCGGCAGCTTTGGGCCGAACGGCGCACCAGGGGCGAATGGGTCGGGTAGTTGATCCTCTGGGCATTCCTTGATGAACCGGATCATGGCGGCGTGGCAGGCGCGATACAGCGGTCCACCGGCACCCCATTCGTCGCTTTTGCGGTCGGTGCTGTCCTCCAGTTGGGATAGATAGGCCACTCCGCGAAGGCTGGTGTCACCGTCTGCGATAGCCCGATGACGATGTACTGGGTTGACGCTGAGCAGATCGCACATCTGGTCGAAGCCCAACGCCTGCGCCAGCCCCTCACGGTCGAACATCAGTGATTGGCCAAACCCAGCAAGTGCGCTCCACGCTCCGCTGCGAGTAGCCTCCTGGTGTTCGTTGGCCTGCTCCTCCAGTTCCGCAATGGTCTGCCGGGTGAATGGGAGAAACGCTTTCAGCTTTCCCGCTTGCCGGCGTAGGGCTCGCCGTTCACCGCGGATAACGTCGAGCTGGTCAGTAATGGCACGGCATATTCGCCGGGTGGTGATGAGCTGCGTGGCGGCGCTGATGCCGGGTTTCATACCGATGTTGCACAAGAGGGTGATAAGGCTGGGCGGCATTGGTGCGCCTCCATAGGTGTGGCGTCGTAGCTGGCGCGCAGGTGGGCGCCAGCCGTGCAATAGCGGCCGGTGGGCGCGTAGCAGCTCCGACAAACCATGATGTGGTTGAGGTAGTGGTCACGGGCCTGTCGCCACTCAGGCGTGGCAGTGGCGGCGCTTGCGTGCGGGCTTGTGATGAGCTGGAGAGTGCGCTCGACAGGGTTGGCCAGCACCAGACGTGGGCGAGGTCGGCTATCCATTTTTGGCGTGTCGGTACTGGCAATGACTGGCGGCAAGTGATCGAGCAAGCCGGAAAGGAGACTCATGGCGTCACCTCGGCCTGATTGCTCCATTGCCCATATGTGTCTCTAGAAAAAAATCGGGGGAACGGGGGAACAGTGGGAACAGCCAATGTTTCCGGGGCTTTCAGGGGGGAGGTCTGTTCCCCACGTTTTTTTGTGGGGAACGCTGATAACCAAGTTCTGGAAAACGCAGGCACGCTTATATTCAAAAACATGTTTGTGCTCCCCCTGTTCCCCATACATTCAATAAGGGGGAACGGCCACAGCCCGCGGTTTTACTGGCTGTTCCCCCGTTCCCCCTGTTCCCCACGTTTATAGGTTCCTGTGAACTCGGGCATTCGTACTTGGTGGATGTGGAGGTCATGCACCGCCCCCCTCACTGTCCATAGCCTCTGGGTCGATGACGTATAGGCGCGCCGATCCGCCAGCGGGGATGCGGTATTTTTTGGTTTTGCGGCTATCGCGGTCGGTGTCGCGTTTGGCTAGGGCCCCGCCAATCTCAAGTGCCTTGACCACGCGGGTGAGGCCGAACCCATGGGCGGCCTCGATCAGCGCGGACTTGTTGAACAGATACAGCCGTTTGCCGGCCACTAGCTCCCAGTACCCGGCGCGATTGAATACCTTGGCGTCCACCTCCGCTGCGTCGACATCGGAGAATCGGCTGCTGCCGTGCTTGTCGATAAAATCGATGATGCCGGCCAGGATCTGGCGGTCTTCTGCGTTGCCCCCGCCGACACGGGAGAGCCATTCCCCGTAGAGCAAGCGGCAGTCGGAGAGGGCGGTGCCCGGCTCCCATGGCAACATGCCGTAGGCGATGGCCATCTCGCCCGCCAGCGCGATCACGGCGAACCGGTCAGCCACGCGGCCGGCCTGGGCATTGTCCTCGACGAACTGAGCGCGGATGCCGTCAAAGTCACTGAGCAGCCCGGGCTTATCGTCGTCGGCAACCAGGCGCTCCACGAACGCTGGCCCAAGGTGGCCATGGTGGGCGCCGACCGCCACGGTGAGCTGCCGGTGGAAGTCAGCGCCCTCAAGCCCGTGCAATTCATCGAAGGCTCGGTGTGTCCGTGTACCGGCGTTCACGTCGACCATGCGCAACTCGGCGCCAGCGTGTGCGGCATTGCCGGATATGGCCGCGTGTTCGGAAAGCGAGCGCTCGCCGCTGGAGAGCGTCAGCAGGCGCCAGCTCAATTTGGCGCGGCCTTCGCGCTCACGGGTCATGGTGCCTTTACCCTGGCCGTTGGCGAGGGAGTACGCCATTTCCTGTACGCGCTTGGGATCAGCACGCTTGATCTCATCCAGTGGGAGGATGGTGTCATTGCGGCTAGACGCTTCGATCTCCAGGCCGCCCTTGGTCATGTCCCAACTGGCGGCGAACACGCCCGGGTCGCCCCATACCGACGAGCCGATCAGTTGCGCCAACGACTTGCCGCTGGAGCTGTCGCCCACCAGGTGAACACCGCCGCCCAGCACGCCCACCAAACTCAGCAGTGGGCCAGCCAGCGAGCAGCCGATCGCCAGTGTCAGTACCGGATTGCCCGCGCACTTGGCGGCCACCTCCGATTGCCACAGCGCCAGTTCTCCGCGCCGGCTGAAAAGTACCTGGGCCTTGTTGCTGGCCTGGTACCGGACATTGGCGCTGCCAATGGTTCGCCCAGGCAGCACGAACGCGCCCGACTCATGCCAGCCAGGCCGGCTGGTGGTGGCAAACACTTCTGCAGGATGCTGGTCGAGCAGGTACTCCATGAACGTGCCGCGTTTCTTGAGGGCGATAATGACGCCCATCCCGAACAATGCGCGCCGGGCGTCCTCGCCGCTGCCGCCGAACACTTCCATGGCGATGATCCACTCCTTGATGCCGCCCTCAGTTACCAGGCGCAGCAACCGCCCCTCGCTGCCGTCGTCGCTGTTGGTGGTTCGGGCCACGACTGTGACAGGGCTGGAGATCCACTCATCGGTGATAGGCCGGTCGCCGGTATCGCCCTCGGCGTCGTCCTGGTCAGCGGCGGCGCGCTTGAAGCTATGCCAGTAAACGCCCGGGCGCAGCTTGCGGCCCTTCTCATTGATCACCCAATGCTCATACACCGCCCAGCAGGGGCGATCTGGCGCAATGGTCGCGGCGTCCGGCCGTAGGTTGATCACGTTGTTGTCAGGCTTGGACATGGGCGAGCTTCCAGTTAGCAAGGTCGTTGAAGTCGGTGAGGTCATTGGGGGCGTCTTCCGGCCACTCTGGGAAAGCCACTTGACCACCCACGGCCGCCGCTGCTGCGTTTGCCGCTGCGCGCCCCGGGTTGCCATCGGTGAGCCGGTCGTCGTCGCCGGCGATGACGATTGGTTGGCCCGGGTATCGAGCGCGAAGTGCTATCGCCGCCGGGATCAAGTTGCCCGCGTTCATGGCAGCGGCAACGACGTAGCCGCCGTGCTGGTGGAGGCTGGCGGCCGTCGCCCACCCTTCGCAGATGCAAAGCACAGAACCTGGCTCGATGATGCCCAGCGGCGAATAGGTGCCCTTGATCCGGCCGCCGAATAGGAAGCGCTTGTCGCCGTCCGGCCCGATCCTTTGCAGGTTGACCAAGCGCCCATCCAGGTACAGCGGGATCAGCAGGTCAGCGCCACGCTGGCGCAGGCCGTAGGAGCGAACTGCCTTGGCTACCAGATACGGGTGGTCGGGTGAGGCGCGGCGCGCATTGCGCCACCAGTGGTTGGCCTTCTCGGCGGCCTGCTGCTGGCGCTGGTGTTGCTCGGCTTCGCGCTGGCGCCGGGCTTGGTCAACTCGCTCGCGGATCTGGGCCGCCTCGCGGGCGTCCACCGGTTCGCGACTACACCAGGTGCTGGCGGCGCCGGCTTTCCAACTGCCGAACGCGCCGGATGCGATGCCGTCCAGGTACAGCACATACCAGCCGTTGAGCGAGCCAGGCTTATCCTCCGGCACACGGAATCGGTGGATTGCACCGTCGGGCTCTGGTAGCCAGTCGAGAGGGCCATAGACGGCCTGGAGCGCATCACGGAATTGGATCGTTGCGTCTGTCATGCGGCCCCCTTCGGCGGGGTAAACCGCTTGGCCAAGTGCTCCAGTTTCTGAGTCAGGCGCTCCAGCTCATTGCAGTGGTGGCCTTGATCGCCTTCCGAGATACGCAGCTCCAGGAAGCCGACCAGCGTTTCCACCAGCAGGGCATAGCTGGTGGTGTCGATGTGGGCGCCCGTGGCGGGCGGCACGCTGCTCCCCTTGCGCTTGATTGGGGTCACGTTACCCATGACTGACCTCCCGGCGATCAGCGCCAGCAAAGGCCCGGCAAACTTGACCGTTGTTCACACCGTGCCAGCGGGTAATGTCGTCGATTGAATCAACCAGGCAGGCCGTCACCTGAGCGCCAGCACTACGCATAACTACGCGCCCGCACTCTGCGTCGGCCTCGCTCAAGAACGGCCCTAGCAAAGCCTTGGGCACCTTCGGGTGGGTGACGAACCAAAGCTCTGTGGCTTTTTTCGGGCAAGCCGATCCCGTCGGCGCAGATGCGCCGTTTTGAATTTTCATGCTTAACCTCTTAGGTCAGGGCGTCGGCGCTGCGCGTCAGTACACGGCTGCTGAAAGAAAAAAGTGAGGCTGATAAATAGGATCGAGGGTGAGCGCTCTGGCTGGTTCATAGGGCTACCCCGCGGTACGGCTGATCGCCGCCCAGATCGTCCGATCCGAATAGGGCTTGATTGACGGCTTTCCGGCTATCAAGCATGCGGTCGTGTTCCTCATGCGTACCGATCTCCGCCGCCACCCATTCAGGAAGCTCCTTGCGCCGACGCATTTCGTTGAGGTGCGTCCACCAGCGAGTTGCGTGACGTCGCTCCGCGGCGATGAACTCGGCCAGCGAGGCGCTTTGTTCGTCCAGCAGGTAGTGGGGTAACGGCAGATGAGAGGCTGATGACGGGCTGCTCGTGTTGCGGGCCTCGCTGGCGTTGATCATTCCGCACCTCCGGAATGCTCCAGCTTGCGAACGATGGTCATGTGGGCGTTGTAGCGGGCAAGGCGAACTGAAAGTGAGGAGTTTGCGCGGAGGGCGCTCAGGGCCATGCGGCGGTGAGCAAATGCGCGAATCGCAGACGGATTTAGGGCAGGCATACGTGGAGCTCCTAACGTAAAGAGGGAGCTGCCACGTTCGTTACCAAGCGAATGGGTGGCAGCTGTGCGCAGGTTGGTAAACCGGGACGTTAGGAACCCGGCAGGCACGAATGCCTCCCACGCACAGCCGCCATAACACTTAACTGCGGGCACAAAAAAAGCGCCTGCAATCGTAATGGGGGCGCTGTTGCGCCTAACGTTCAGCGGGTTACCAAGCCCGGTCACTGAATTTGCAGCGACGGGCAAACCATACCGACGAGCGCGATTGCTTGCAACAAAAGATATCGACCGTTTGTCACTGATCATGAGCATAGCTGTCATGCGGCATCACTCCGAAGGTGCTTGGCTGTCAGGCTTTGGACGTAGCGCAACAGGGATGCTTTACGGGCAGCGAAGTCTTTGCCTTGGCCTATCAGCAGCACGTCGCGTATCTCGATTAGGGTGACCAGCACCAGCTCATGAGCGCTGAGCTCATCGCGATTGCGGCCGGCGAATTGTCCGGTGATTACCTGGTTGATTAGCTTGGCTTCATTGATGAAGTGGTGGCGCTGGGGAGTTTTACCGCTCTCTTCGTAAGCGATTGCCAGCGCATCACACAGGCCGCGATAGCCGACGGCTGATTGCTGGCGGGCCTGTTGCCATTTGGCCTGGTCACCACGTACCAGAGCGTCGATCTGCTCGTCGCACCAGATCTCAAAGTCCACAGAGAGCCAGCGGGCAAATTTCACAGCCAGCTTCGGATGGAGCCAGGTACCGCTGTTGGCAGTATTGCCTCGACGGGTCGTAACAAGAGTAATGCGGGATTTTCCCGTATTACTCTGAATCATCCTGCTCGCCAGTTTCTCTATGTACTCCTCGGTGGAGCCGAGACGCAGCCACTCGTTGGGAACCTTATCGAAGCGGGCGGCTGCAACGGTCGCGTTGATCCAACCGTCAGCATTGAAGTTGATGACCTGGCCCTCGTATGAGAGGGGGACAACACGGGCGCTCATGCCGCCACCTTCGCGCCTGGTTCTGCGATCAATGTGTAGACGGCAACACCACGGTGGATGCGGCCCCATTCGTCCGTCATCGTGATTCGGTTGGTGATGATCTTGTAGCCGGCATTGCGCAAGTCGCAGATGCGGGCACCAGGACGGCAGATGTTCAGCTCGCGCATGATGGTGAACGTGTCAGCAGGCCCCTTACGAAGACGCGGAACAAGCCGTACTAGTTGGGCGTGGTTACTGGTATTGTAGAGTTGAGTTTTTTCTGGGCTGGCCTTATCGGGTTGGCCTTTTTTTTGGTCGGTCATTTATGACGCCTCCCCTCGCAAGGCGATGCGCTGGCGCACCCAGGCTTGCGCCTCAGCCAGAATCCAGCCGACAGGTGCTCCACGCGATTTGCTATCGCTCAGCGGGACGGGGCGGGGAAAGGTCGGATCGTCTTTGAGGCGCTTGTAGATTGTCGGTCGGGCGTAACCAGTGATTGTCGATAGCTCACTGATACGAATAATGACCGTAGCTGGATCAAACTGGAGGGCGATACTAGGCGGTGTCGATTGCATGATTCTTTATCCCGAGTGATAGAGACTGATGTGTCCTCGGGAACAGATTTAAAGGGGTTGCGCCCAGCAACTGAAGTCATGGAAAAGCTCGGTTTTCGTTCCGGATGCTCTCTTGGCGAAAGCTCTTCCGGCACCGTAGTGCCGGTATTTTAATCCGGAACTCAGGAGGCTCCAGGTGACTCCGGAATGATGTTTTCTCGTTTTGATTCCGCTTCGGCAGCTCTCCTTTCCGCCTTGTCTTTTTCCACTACTTGGCCCAGGTACCTTTCTAGCCTTGTAGTGGCACCAATAAGACGAACTGTCTCTGCGGTAATGCTTTGCTCCATTAGCGGTTTGACTACCTTCCGAATCCGCTCCCCCATATCAACATCTCTATCCTCAAAAGATGTAGCGCCAGGGGGGAATAGTGCATTGGCTATCTGGTTATTTGTAAACCGTATTCCTTTGATTTCTGCCCACTGATAAAGGTCGAAGGCTGCGAGTATTCTGTATCTGTGCCATTTATGAAAATCGTCGTCGCTGATGGGCTTTTTGAATCGCTCATTCATATCGCTCCTGACCCCGGCAAGCCACACGCTGAAAGCAAGCTTGAGTGTTTCGTCGTCGCTATCCAGGTCCACCGTAATTGGGACGCCGTGGCAGAATTCTGGCGCAAGCCAGCCAACCTTTTCCAATGCTTCTTTTTTGAGTGAACTTCCATTCTCGTAAATGCTGACTACCTCTTCTAACAGCTCTGGCGGGGCGTCCTTACCTACCACGGAGCACACTTTTTTGTAGAGCTCCTGCCATGACTCGTCCACTGACCAGGATGCAGAGATCACTGCTATATCCGCTGCAATCATCGACCTCACGGGGAATGGATCAGTGTGGCGCTCGATTAATCCAAAATCGCCAGGGATGCGGCCGGCAAAGGTTCTAAAATAACTTTCCTGCTCGTCCTTGCCTAAAAATGGCTTTGTCTTGGTAAACAACGTGCGCATTTCTATGCTCACGCCCCACTGATCATGTGATAGGGGTATCTGATAAGTTCTGAGATCAAACCACTCTGGAATTTCTGCTTTGGCCATGTTGACCTCCTTGGGCGGACTTCCCGGAATAAATTGACCTTCAATACGGGCGAATAGCCCGCGCTTCGTGCGTTTGGTTGACCAGGCTATCTGGTTGAATGCTGGCTATACAAACAGTAGTGGCGCTCAGTCTATAACTGTATATGCGGGCAAAGGAAGGTCCGCATCAGGCCCTCTTGCCGAAGTCACCTTGAACAACAACGCCGCCGGCGAGACCGTCGAGGTAGTTCGAATACCATTGCATCATCACCGTGCGCTGAGGCAGGTACTGGGCCTTGTTGTAGACGCCGGCAACGCCAGGCTTTTTATGTGAAAGTTGGGCCTCAACGTGGTTCTCGTCGAACCCATTCTCGTTGAGGACTGTCGACGCGATATGCCGGAAGCCGTGACCGGTTTGTCGGCCTTCATATCCCATACGGCGTAACGCCATCAGAAACACGGTGTCACTGCGTGGTTTGGTGTGGTCGCTACGGCCGGGGAACAGAAGGGGATAGCTGCCGGTGTACTGGCGCAGCTCCTCCAGCGCCTCGATCGCCTGAGACGAAAGCGGCACCAGGTGCTCAAGTCCCTTTTTGCGGCCTTTGCGCTCGACTGGGATCGTCCAGAGCTTTTTGGTGAAATCGAACTCCGACCAACGGGCCTCGCGCAGCTCGCTAGGGCGCACCGCGAACAGGCTCAGCAGGCGCAGACCTAGGCGCACATCGTGGGCGTGCGGATAGGCAGCAATGGCGCGGATCAGGCCGGGAAGTTCATCGGGTGAGACGTGGGCGTAGTTCTCGGCCTTGCCGGACTGGAGATATTTTTGCAGCCCTTCAAGCGGGTTATGGGTCGCCCGGCCAGTTACCCTGGCCAAGTCGTAGGCGTCTCGGCAGTACGAGCGCACCCGGCTCATTTGCTCAAGAATTCCCTGTTGTTCCATGCCGCGCAGAAACTCCATCCACTCAAGCGGTGTGATGTCGGCATAGGGGCGTTTACCGAACACCGGGAAGACGTGACGCTCCAGGGCGCCGATGATTCGCTTGGCGGTACCAGCATCCCAGTTGGTGAGACGTGAGGCGTACCACTCTCTCGCCAGTGGCTCGAATGTCTCGCCGGCGATATCCCTCTCTGCTTTCTTGCGGGCTTGCTTGGTAACGATCGGGTTTTTGCCGTTGGCGGCGTCGGTGCGCAATTCGGCAGCTTTCTGCCTGGCGACTGATCCGCTCACCTCGGGGTAACCGCCAAGCCCAAGCCATGACCATTTGCCGTCGGGCTTCTTGTAGCGAAGCTGCCAGGACTTTTGGCCATCAGGCTTCACGCGGAAATAAAGGCCGCTCCCGTCCAGTTCGCGATACTCGTTGGCATCAGGCTCCAGGCCGGCCAATGCGGTATCGGAAAGGGGGCGGCGTTTTATCTCGGATCGCTTCATTTGGGCTTGTATCCCCTCGGTTCAATTATTTGTCGAGGATACACAGGGGGATACACGGAGGGAAGGTATAGGGGGATACAAGGAGAGATAGCCAGAAACAAGAAAGCCCGCACGAGGCGGGCTTCTTGAGGTGGTTTAGAGACTGATGTAGACATCTGTAAACCGGTACTTGGTGGCTACACAGGGACTTGAACCCCGGACCCCAGCATTATGAATGCTATGCTCTAACCAACTGAGCTATGTAGCCAAGTGGCGCGCATTATTCGCGCAGAACGGGAATGCGTCAAGCATTTTTATTAAGAATTTTTCTACGCTTTCAATTGTTTATCGAAAATGGCCGTGTTGGCTGGCCGTAGGCGGCGTCTACACAGGTATGGGGCTGGGCAACGTGCGGATGATTGCCGGGGGATTGCTCGGGCGGATGTTTGGTTTTACCGGGATGGCGGCGCTGCTGGGACACCGGGCGGATGCTCATGACATCAAGTGGGTTTACACACTGGGCTCGGTCTTTGCGCTGTTTGGGAGATTGGCGCTCTTTCTTGCGCGCATGCAAGAGGCCTGATTCGGTTGGGCAAATATCCCTGTCGCCCAACGTTTGGCTAGTCAGCCAGATTTAAGGTTGAAAAGGGTTGTGGGTGGCGCGCTTGAGCTGTTCGCGTGCACGCGACAGACGGGAGCGAACGGTGCCGATAGGGATGTCCAATACGTTGGCCGTATCCTGGTAACTGCCGTCGGTTTCCAGCGAGGCGTACATCGTCTTTCGCATTTCCGTCGGCAAGTGGTCGATGGCGCTCAACGTGTTCTCCAGGCGGCGGTTGATCTCAAATTCCCAATCCAGGTTGTTGGTTTCCTCGTGGCCATGCCACAACGACTCATCAAATTCGCAATGTACGGGTTTGGCGTACATGCGCCTGAAGTGATTGCGGATCAGGTTCTGTGCGATGCCGCACATCCAGGTGCTAAGCGAAGCATTCCCGCAGAATCGCTCGCGGTTGCGCCAGGCTTCCAGGTACGTGAGTTGCAGAAGATCATCCGCATCTTCCGGATTGAGTACGCGCTTGTGAATGAAACGTTTGAGTTTTTTTTGCTGGTCGTCTGTCAGGTGAAGCATGAATTGAGGTGAGCTGCCAACGAGCTGAGCTAAAGCTCCGATAGGGATATTCATGATTTTTTTCCTTAGGGTAGACGCAGTCGAGCGGGAGTCGACAGCACCCTTTTGCACTCCCTGTGCCAAAAGAAAAAAATCGTATGTTGTTGATTTATATATATAAATATTTTGAATCGTGACGATTTCACGCAGTACTTTGCATGGAGCACGGAAGGCTCGTGCAAATTTTTTCACACGCTGTGTGCGATCAGATTTCGATGGAACCGTATGCATAGGCACTGCCACAGAGGGACACACTCTCTCCCTGTACTGGCGTGCCCATGAAAGTTGAATCCAACAACGATGTGCAAACAATCCGCCCCTTGGATCAAGCGGTTACCAGCCCCTCCTCAGTGCCTGTGCCCGCGAAGGGCGTTGATGAGATGGGACATATTTTCAATCAGGAGGTGGAGCTCAACAGCCGGGCGCTGAGCGGGCGGAAGATGGGGTTGCGTGTGTCCCCGGTTGAGCAGCTTGTGCAGCTTTATAATCAGTTGGGCCATCCGGCCCAGAAGAGCATGGCTTCCATTTCACGAAGCATCATTGAGCAGTTGCGCAAGAGCGTCAGTACTGAGGAATTGGTCAGCCTCGCGGGAGGTGACCCAGCACGTGCGTTCGTAGTGCTCAACTACGTGACGGCCCAGGCAGACAGCGAAGTGCGTCCGTCCGAGGCTGCATTGGCACGCGATGCCATTGCCCAGCTGCAACTCCGGTTCAAAGGGGAAATTCAGGCAGGCCTGAACATTGCTACGGCGTTGCAGGCAGCTGTGGCCGACCCGCATGAGCGCCAGAAACTGCGCCAGCTTTACTACGCCAGTGTGGTCACGCGCCAGTCCTTGGCAACCATGATGCAGGCTTTGCTGGGTGATTACGGTGGCGAGCGGTTTCGCGACGTGCTCAACGCGATGCGTAAGGCCTTGGCGGATGACCTGGCGGCCCTGGTGTCGTCAATGCCCACACCTTTGTTGCGCACTTTGCTGCTGGGTCTGCAAAGCTGCGGGCAGTTGAGCGCGGTGTTATCCGGTTGTCACACGTTGATCCAGCGTTTGAGTATTGAGCATGACGCCGTGAGCTTGCTGCAACGCATACTGGGGTACGCCGGCGGCGGTATCTCTGTCGATGAAATGCTGCGGTTGGGAAACGATTTGGGTGGCGGTCCGGTTGACCGACAAATGGCATCCCTCAATGCGCTCTACCCGCTGTTTCAGCAGTTGCCTTTGGCCTTGTGGCCCGACAAGCGGGTCCGTCAGGAGTCCCTGCAGATTCTTTTGACGCTGATCGGTGAGTTGGACCGAGCCGTGCGTGGCCCCTTACGGTTTGCCGGTGAGCCGAGGCCCATGACGTGACGGCTGTGTCAGCCGTCAACCGTATATTGCTCAAAGTGGCACAGCGCGCCGAGGTGTTGGGCGCTGTGGTGGTCATGGCCATCGTATTTATCTTTATTGTGCCGCTGCCCACCTGGCTGGTGGACATTCTGATTGCCCTCAATATCTGCATATCGTGCCTGTTGATCGTTCTTGCGCTCTACCTGCCGGGCCCCCTGGCATTTTCGTCCTTCCCGTCGATCCTGTTGTTGACCACCATGTTTCGATTGGCACTGTCGATTGCAACCACGCGTTTGATCCTGCTGGAGCAAGACGCCGGCGACATCGTCGAGGCCTTCGGCAATTTCGTGGTGGGAGGCAACTTGGCGGTGGGGATGGTGATTTTCCTGATCCTTACCCTGGTCAACTTCCTGGTGATCACCAAGGGCTCGGAGCGGGTTGCCGAGGTTGCGGCGCGGTTCAGTCTGGATGCCATGCCGGGCAAGCAGATGTCCATCGACAGCGACTTGCGTGCCGGTCTGATTGACGGCGCGCAAGCACGAGACAAGCGGGAGCAGTTGTCCCGTGAGAGCCAATTGTTCGGCGCCATGGATGGGGCCATGAAGTTCGTCAAGGGTGATGCCATCGCGGGGTTAATCATCGTTGTGGTCAACCTCTTGGGCGGCTTCTCTACGGGCATGTTTCAGCACGGTTTGAGTGCGGCTGATTCGATGGCGTTGTATTCGGTCCTGACCATCGGCGATGGCCTGATTGCGCAGATTCCGGCGCTGCTGATCTCCCTGACTGCCGGCATGATCATCACCCGTGTTGCACCGGAGGGGCGCAAGGGCGTCAGCAACATGGGCGCTGAAATCGCCCGGCAAATGACCAGCGAGCCCAAGAGCTGGATGATCGCTTCGGTGGGGATGCTCGCGTTTGCGATAGTGCCCGGCATGCCTACCGGGGTATTTGTCTTTATTTCGCTCATAACCGGCAGCCTTGGGTATTACCTGATGCGCCAGCGTCAACGAGAAGCGCAACCCGCGTCCGAAACCAGCGAAGCCGTGCGTCCTGAGGAGAACGGAAAAGAGGACTTGCGCGGGTTCGACCCGTCTCGCCCCTACCTGTTGCAGTTTCCGCCAGTTTTGCGTGGAACGCCGGAGGTGATGGAGCTGATTCACGGGATCCGCCAGTCTCGAAATGCTCTGGTTGCCAATATCGGCCTGACACTGCCTCCCTTCGAAGTCGAACTCGATGACTCGCTGGCCATCGACGAGATGCGTTTTTGTGTGCATGAAGTGCCGATGGTCAAGGCGTCGGTTGTCAGCCTGCTTGCCGTTGATCGTAACGCGTTGAAGGGTGAGCATGAGCACGGAGTACGGGGGCTGGCTGAGCGTGATGAGCAGGAATGGATCTGGCTGGAGCCGGATGATCCATTGCTTGATGATCCGCAATTGGAGCGTTTCACGGCGACAAGCCTGATCCTTGAACGCATGAAGCAGGCCATGATGCTCAGTGGGCCTCAGTTCCTGGGGATCCAGGAGAGCAAGTCGATCCTCAGTTGGCTGGAGCACAACCAGCCGGAACTGGTGCAGGAACTGCAGCGAATCATGCCACTGTCACGGTTCTCGGCAGTGTTGCAACGCCTCGCCAGCGAAGGGGTACCGCTGCGGGCTGTGCGACTGATCGTCGAATCGCTGATCGAGTACGGCCAGCATGAGCGTGAGCCGGAAGCATTGGCTGACTATGCGCGAATTGCACTCAAGGCGCAGATCTTCCACCAGTACAGCGAGGCCGACGGTCTGCATGCCTGGCTGCTGTCACCACACACTGAAAACATCCTGCGTGAAGCATTGCGACAGACTCAGACGGGTGTGTTTTTCGCGCTTGACGACGACAACAGCGCCGCGTTGATCAACCTGCTCAATCAAGCTTTTAGTTTGAGGGCCAAGAGCAAGAGCGTGATGTTGGTGGCGCAGGACCTGCGCAGCCCCTTGCGGACCTTGCTGTTGGAAGAGTTCAACCATGTCCCGGTGCTGTCGTTTGCCGAGTTAGGGAGTACCTCAAAGGTCAAAGTGCTGGGTCGCATCGACCTGGGCCAGGACGAACTGATGCGTGGTGCGGTGGCATGAGTACTTGGCCATGGCCAGCGTGGAGGTTTTGAAGATGTTTGAGCTACGTGTGCTTGACGGGCTGCGCCAGGGCGCTGCGTTGCCGTTGTTTGGGGAGCAGTGGAGCATTGGTTCCCATGCGGACGCTGACCTGGTTTTAAACGATCCGGGCGTAGTCGATCAGCATGCGCGCTTGCGGTTTATGGACGCCGAGTGGTTGGTGCAGGCCGAAGCGGGGTTGCTGCAGGGGCCTGAAGGGCAGCTACTGGCCCAGATCGCGAACCTGGAGCTGAACTCACCGTTTTCAATGGGGGGCGTGCGCCTGTGTGTCACCTTGGCCGAGCAGCCCTGGCCCCCGGTAGCAGCACCAGTGGCAGCACCTGAACCGGCACTGATACCGACCGAAAATGCGCCGGAGTGGGAGCTGAAGTTATCGTCGATCTCCCACTCGCAGCAAAAGCGTTTGATCAGCCTGGTGTTAGTGCTGGCGGTCATCATCATTGTGGTTGGCATGGTTTCAACTGGGGAGCGCGAGGCACAGGCGTCCTTGAAGGCTCCTGTGGTTCAAAAGCACGAATTGGCATCGCCCTTCGAGGTGCGCCAGCAGTTGCTGAAGATGCTCAGCGAGCGGGAGTTGGGTCAGCGCGTCAGCTTGCAAGTGATCAATGGCCAGGTCGCGCTCAATGGCGATGTCTCCCAGGACGAAGTGGAACTGGTGACGCGCATGCTCAGCCGTTTTGGTGAGCAGTTCGACAGCTCGGTGCCGGTGATCAGCCGTGTGCGTGTGCGTGATAACGCACTTCCATTCAGGATTGTTCAGATCGTCGGAGGGCCGAACGGTCACGTTCTCTTGGAAGAGGGCATTCGACTGTTTCTTGGGGACGAAGTGGAAGGGTTGCGACTGGTGCAGATCGATAACGGCAAGGTGGTTTTCGATGGCGAGCAGCGTTACGAGGTGCGTTGGTGAGTGAAGATATGCAGGCACGTCTCCACGCCTGGCAGCAGCGCCAGGCCCAATCACTGATCAGCTTTGCTCCGGTGACGATGCGTGGCCGAATCCAACGCGTCAACGGCATGCTGCTGCAGTGTCGGCTGCCCCACGCGCGCATCGGTGACTTGTGCCAGGTGGAAAAAAATCCAGGCGACTCCATGCTCGCCGAAATCATTGGTTTCGATCAGCAGGACGCGGTGCTCAGTGCCCTGGGAAATTTGGAAGGCGTACGGGTAGGTGCCAGCGTGGAGCGCCTTGGGGTACCCCTGTTGCATCCTGGTGGCTGCGTTCTGTTTCCAGCATATACGCGGCATGCTCAGGCACGTCCTTGTGATGGTCATGGCGCTGATGCCGGCGCCGGGCATTCACGCAATGTTGGAGGGCCAGGACTACTCGGCGATGATACTCGCGGCGCTGATAATCAAGGAGGTAGCGCTGGGTTTGTTGCTGGGGGTGCTGCTGGCGATGCCGTTCTGGATGTTCGAAGCGGTGGGCGCGCTATTGGATAACCAGCGCGGGGCCTTGGCGGGTGGTCAGCTCAATCCTTCACTGGGTCCGGACGCCACACCGATTGGACATCTGTTCAAGCAATTGGCGATTTTTCTATTGATGGTGACGTTGGGCTTAGGCGCATTGACCCAGGTGATCTGGGACAGTTACCTGATCTGGCCACCCACCGTGTGGTTTCCACTCCCTGCACCGAATGGCATGAGCGTATTCCTCGGCCTGCTTGGGGACACCTTCATGCATATGATGCTCTACGCAGCACCCTTTATTGCGGTGCTGCTGTTGCTGGAGTTCGGCATTGCGCTGCTGGGGGTCTACAGCCAGCAGTTACAGGTGAGTACGCTGGCACCTCCCGTGAAGTGTCTGGCGGGTATCGGTATTCTGCTGTTGTACTTTGCGCTGCTGCAGGACCTGATCGTTGGACGTATGAGCCAGTTGGGTGATCTGAAACACTCGCTGGGCCTTTTATTTAAGGCCTCAATGCCATGAGTGACTCGGGGGAAAAAAAGCACCCGGCTTCAGCCAAGAAATTGCGCGATCAGCGTAAAAAAGGCCAGGTTGCTCAAAGTCAGGATGTGGCCAAGTTGCTGGTGCTGGCCGCCATCAGTGAAATTGCCTTATTCACCGCCGAGAGCAGCTTGCAGCGTTTCCAGCAATTGATGGTGTTGCCGATCTAACGTCTTGACCAGCCCTTTGTGCGGGCGCTGGAAGAGGTGCTGTTTGAAGGCCTGGTGGTGTTTTTCTCATTCGGCCTGTTGATGGCCGGCGTAGCGATTGCCACCAAGCTGATCAGCAGTTGGATGCAATTCGGTCTGCTGTTTGCCCCGGAAACATTGAAGCTCGATTTCAATCGCCTCAACCCGATCAGTCAATTCAAGCAATTTTTTTCTGCCCAGTCGCTAATGACGCTGTTGATGAGCATCGTCAAAGCCGTGCTTTTGGGTGTGATCGTGTATGTAGTGGTCTGGCCTTCTCTTGGGGCGTTGATCAACCTTGCCAACAGCGATCTGCAAAGTTACCTCCTGGCACTGATCGCATTGTTCCGCTACCTGCTGCATGCCTGTCTTGGGCTATTGCTGATACTGGCAATTCTCGACTTTACATTGCAGAAGCACTTCTTCGCCAAGCGCATGCGCATGACGCAAGTCGAGGTTGTCAAAGAGTACAAGGACATGGAAGGCGACCCCCATGTGAAGGGCCAGCGTCGTGCATTGGCGCAGCAATTGGCCCAGGAAGAACCGAAGGTCAAGCTGCCCAAGCTGGAAGAGGCCGATATGTTGGTGGTCAACCCGACCCACTTTGCAGTCGCCTTGTATTACCGCCCCGGCAAGACACCGCTGCCGTTGTTGGTGAGCAAAGGTACGGATGCCGTGGCCCGCCAATTAATTGCGCAGGCGAAGGCCGCCGAGGTGCCGGTCATCCAATGTGTATGGCTGGCCCGGTTGCTCTACACAAAGGAGTTGGGCGCAAGCATTCCCCGTGAAACCTTGCAGGCTGTGGCGCTGATCTACCGCACCTTGCGTGAACTCGATGATGAAGCCAAACGCGAAACCTTGGAGTTGCCAGAGTTGGAGCGGCGCTGATCAGCGACCGGAGCTTGTGTCCAAGGCTTCGAGATTGGCCAGCGATAGCATCCGGCTGAGGATCCTGTCGAGCGCGCTACGCGGTGCGGACAGTGCGTGCCAGATTACCAAGGTGTGTTGGGCGTCGAGGTAGATAAAACAGCCATCAAATACGACGGCCTGCTCAAAGCGCCGCTCCAGCATCCGCTGCAATTGCCCGGCTTGCAACGCTTCACGCGCCACCTGCAACGCCAGCCCCGAACGCTTGCCTGCGTGCAGTGCACAGGCCGTGATACCGGGAGCGAGTGCCAGGTGAGCGGCAGCGCCGCTCACCAGGTTGTCCAGAAATACCTGGCGTTGAGTGTCGGGCATTTCTTGGAGACTCACCGTTCCAGCGAGATGGTCTGGTAGTCCGCCCGTTCCCCGGCGGGGCCAGGTTCGGCGCGCATCTGAGGTGGCCACCAGATCACCATCTTGTCCTTGCTCGATTGAGGGCGTGAGCAGGAGTCGCCCCTGCAGGTGGGCGTGCAGCCGGCGACGAGCAGTGCCGTGCCGATCAGGGTGACGCACAATAGGCGATGTTTCATGGTGTGGCCTTCGGAGCAGGAGTGATCAAGGAGGGGCGGGGCACGCTGAGGTGTTCATCCTTTACCACTGGGCGCATGGCGATAAATACCTCGGCTTCTTCACCCGGCTTCAGCCAGGCGCGCGGCCACACGCTCACAGCCAGGGTCTGCGGGGTGCTGCATTCATTTTCGTCAATACGGGCATAGCGCTTGGACTGGTTGCTCAGCACTACCACCGCCACGTTGTAATCCGGACCGGTGTACCACTGGCTGCGTTCGGTGTTCAGTGCCAGGATGTCGCGGGTGCTGCACAAGGTGTTCAGCCCCAGTGGCATTGGCGCAGACTTGAAGCCCTTGGGGATTTCACCACTGACCATATGCGCCAGTGTGCTGATGATATCGCTGCGCTTTATCACGGGCGGGTGAGGGGCATCGCGCCTGGCCAGAGGTGCAAGGGCCGCTTGCAATTCGACCTGGTCCGCCTGGGGCAGGTAGCGTGAAGGGTCTGCTTGATCGCCAATGACGCGCGGAGTGAGGATGAACAAGCGTTCACGCCGGTTGTTCTGCCGTTCGATCGACGAAAACAGCGCCTTGCCTATGAATGGAATATCGCCCAGCAAGGGCACCTTGTTGCGCTGGTCGCTGCTTTCGGTGACGTGGAAGCCTCCGACCACCAGCGAGCGTTTTTCCTCCATGACCGCCTGGGTGCTGACCTTGCCTCGGCGCACATCCAGATTGCCGGGGGACGGGTTGGTTTCGTCGAAATTACCGTCTTCAATATCCACCGCCAGGTGGATCTGGTGACCGCCACGGCTGGTGATGACACGGGGAACAACCTGGAAACTGGTGCCCACAGTGACCGGTAAAATGGTGGCATTCTCTCGACCCGGTGTCAGGTATTGGGTGCGATTGAAGTCAATTACCGCCGGTTGGTTTTCCAGCGTGAGAACGGAGGGGTTGGACACCATGCTTGCCAACCCTTTGGCTTCCAGCGCGCGTATATCCGCGTAGAAGCGCTCGCGGTTTTCAATCGACAGCTGCGACGAAGTGCCCGGAGCCATATTGACGCCGCCGCGGAACCGACTGTTCTGAAAGCCCCAGTTCACCCCGAACTCTCGCAATTGCGTGCGTTCGATATCGAGAATAATCGCGTCGATTTCCACCAGCTTGCGCGCGACATCGAGTTGGGTGATCAGCTCGCGGTACATGGCCAGGCGTTCAGGCAGGTCGTAAATCAGCACGGCGTTGTTGCGCACATCGGCTTCAACGCGAATTCGGCTGCCAGGCGCCGCAGCGCGCGGTGTGAGTGCGGGGGGAGCGTCCAACGGCGCGGTATGGCCGTTTGCACCCAGCATTTGCCCCAGCAACGGATTGCCCAATCTTGGGATGTTCGGCACGAGGGGCGCAGGCTGTGACGTGGAGCTCTGATTCAGTCGATTGAGGGTCGAGCTGGCGCGCGGTTCCAGTAACCCTCGCAAAATGCTCGCCACACCCGGAATGTTGAGTTTCTCGCCGCGATAATCCACTTGCCGGTCCGTTGCATTGGCAAACTTGAGCGGGAAGCTCAACACACTCTGTTTTTCATCCGGCGAACGACGCTGACTGCTGAACTGTTTGATTTGCTCGATATAGCGACGAGGGCCAGATACGAGTACTACGCCGTCTTCTGGTAACTCACCCCAACCGAAGCGGCTATCGAGCAAGCCGATATCCGTGAGCGCTTGCTTGAGATCGGCAATGGTCTCGGAAGAGACTTCCAGGCGCGCAGACTCTTGCTGGTCCAGCGTGCTGATATAGAGGGTGTTGTTGTACATGTACCACTGGAAGCGGTGTTCCACCCCCAACCTGTCGAGCATCGATTGCGGGGTATTAGCGCGGATCTTGCCATTGACGTTGCCCTCCAGCAGCCCCTCGACTTGCAGTTGAGTACCAAAGGCTTGAGCGAAATCGACGAGCACGTCACGCAAGGGCTTATGTTCTGCCTCATATGCGTAAGCGGTGTTCTTCCAATCGGAAGGGATGGCGGCCAATGCGGTGTGTGCCGGGATCAGCAGCCAGGAAAGCAGAATAGCGTTACGCCAGGGGAATTCTTTGGGCGAAGCACGGCGTAAGCGACTGTGCTCATGGTTCTTGTTATGCATTGTCGGTTCTCGGGTTAGTACGACAGTGAGCGTAGCGAGGTGGGTTTGAGGTTTTGAGTCGGGCGAGCAAAGCGCGCGACTGTGGCGCGCCAGGTGTCGCGTTGGTTCAGCAGGGCCTCAAGGCAACCGAGCACGTAAGCCTCTCCCTGCCCACCAGGCAGTTTCTGAATCAGCCATAACGCGCCGCTGTCAGCTTTTTGAGCCAGTGCGCCATGGAAATGATTCAGGCTGGCCGCGCCCAGGCGCATCCAGTGCTGCAAGGTGGTGGTGTCTGCGCGGATTGAGGTCAGTTGAGCGCTAAGTAACAAAGCGTCTCCCTGACGTTTCAGCATGATTTGGTCATCACCCTCAAACAAACTGAGTTGTTCTCTACAGCCACTTAACCAATCACGAACTAGCGATTGCATGTTATTGGAAACTCTCAAAAGTACTTTTGAGCAACATATGCGAAACGCGGTTATGTTCCAGATACGCCATTTGGGAAAGGGTATTCTTGACGGCAAGTTCATAGAATAATTCAGCGTCAGCCCCATCTTTAGAGCCGTTGCTTGAACTCTGCTTATACAGCTTGTGGGCAATACTGCTGCTTCTTGAAAGTTCTTGTGAAAGATTGTTGGAAAGACTCATGGGCGTTCCTTTGTCTTGGGTGGACGTGCATGGGTGGATCAATTGTTGTTAAGTAGCGTTGTGCAGGACGCCAGGCGGATGCAATTAAATGTCTATCCGGTATTCCTTTGCGTGATTGAAAAAAGCATCGAGCATCGAGTGCCAGCTAATACGGAAATCACCCTCATCGGTTTTCAATACAAGGGTCTGCGCAGGGATTGTTTCGTCGGGCTGAAGCTTCCAGAGTGTTGCCTGTTGATTGGCGAGACACTGTTTTATCTCCTCAATGTCCTGTGGGTGACAGAGCAGCGAGGCGTTGATCTCATGAATCTGGTTTGCCAGTAGTTGCCTCAGAAGGGCGGCCAGCCGCTCGGGGGGCACCGTGTCGTCAAGCAGGCGGCGAATCGCCTGGTTGGTGATTGATGTTGCATACACCTCCAGGTTGTCACACATCGCTTGACGGTCACGCTCCCAGCGCTTGAGTTGGGCGTCTGCGCGTTGCCAGACATCCAGGGACGCCTTTTCCAGCAGCATTTCGCATCGCTTCTCTGCCTGGATTACCAGTTCATCGGCCTGTGCCTTGGCGCGACTGATGAGTTGGTTGGCGTGTGCCCAGTTTGCAAGCTCTTCCCGGGGGATCAGGCAACGTGGCAATTCCGAAGCATCCTTGAGCAACTCAATGGTGTGTCGGCATAACATCGCTGTTTTCCTTACGCGTTCGGGTCAGGTGACAGGGGGGCGTTTGCCAATGTCGTCACGCGCCAGACTACGGCTTGCCATAGCGTGTTCAGTCGACTGCTTGCGTTTTCGAGTGAGACGGTACTTTTCTCAACCGCCTGTACGCGGTTACGGGGGAATCTCAGTCGAAGGCGCCGCCAGGTATCGGGCTCTACCCAGCTGGAGAGCAATTGCAATGGATCAGCATCGCGCGACAGCATGGTAGGGGGCAGCGCCTTGGATAAACGCATGCACCACAGGTGCTGACTCTCGCTCAACGGCGTCGCCGCTTCAGGATTGAACGTGTCGTGAACCAGTGTCAGCGCCAGGTTGAGTTGTTCAGTTGAAGCAAGGGCCAAGCGAAGTACCGTCGGGTGAGGGGCAGGAGGCAAGCACGCAACAATGCCAGTGAGGTCGTCCGGCGCGGACCGCCTGTTGCGATAAAGCACTTTAATTGCGGGGTACTTGTCGCCCCTCCAGTCCTCGTGGGCGTGCCTCCAGGGGAACGCCCACCATTGAGCCCAGGCCAGATGTTCACTCATGGAGTGATCCAGCTCAGGTGTCATGAGAGGTGCCATCCTGTTCGTGGGCTATGCGCGGCTCTTGCGGAGGATGTTGGCGGCGGCTGAACAGGAATAGCCCGGCAACCAAGGAGGACGCCACGCCAAGCAGTACCGCGATAACACTGCCTCGCCAAAACCCAAGATCATCGCTTGGCACCAGGAAAGGGCCGAAATACACCAGCCGCTGCTGCTCCTGGTAGGTGGTGGCAGGTACAAAGATCACGCTGAGTTTTTGCAGGTTATCCACTGCAGTGGTCATGCCTGGAATGCTGCTCGCCACCATCCTGCGAACGCGCGCGCGAATATTATCGGGATCCAGTCGTGGGTCATGCTTAATGAATACTGACGCTGAAGCGGGCTGGACTGGTTCTCCCGGTGCGATGCGTTCGGGCAATACCACGTGCACCCGGGCAATAATTACCCCGTCAATGTTGGATAAGGTGGCTTCAAGCTCCTGGGATAAGGCGTAGATATAGCGTGCTCGTTCTTCCAGTGGAGTGGAAATAACCCCTTCCTTGCGAAAGGTATCGCCCAGCGTGGTTCGTGCCACTCTAGGTAATCCTGCGGCTTCCAATGTACGTACGGCACGCCCGATATCGGCGGTGTTAACCGCCACGACGACACCGTCTTTGGACGGGATTTTTTGGGCGCGAATATGTTTGTCTGCCAATTCCGCTACCACTTCATTGGCTTCTTGCTCAGAAAGCTGTCGATGAAGTTCAACGCGGTCGCTGCAACCGTTTAGCATGAATGCAAAAGTCAGAAGTAGGGCGGCAGGCAGGTATTTAGTCATGTTCACTATTGCAGGTTACAGATTTTGTCGATGCATTGGCTTGTCTTGCCAAGGCTCTTTACTAAAAGTTGGGTCGTTAGCGCTACATTAGAAAGTTCCTGCGGATACTCTCTGAACTTGTCAGCGTCCATTCCTTTACTTGATGATTTCAACGCGCGTGCAAGGCGATCTTTGGCATCTACGATGTGTTTTGATGGCTCTGTCAGCATGGCCAATACAGTATGGTTGGCGGAGGCAGGCGTTTTTGATATCGAACCTTCGAGCATTGAGGTGAAGAAACCAACATCCGTACTAGAAGCTGAAGGTTCCCGTGTGACGCCCGTGTTGCTGTGAAGTTTGTTTGGCGTTGAAAAGTCAAATGCTTCTATCTGCATATAGGGCCTGCGGTGAGGTGTCTGAAGCAGGTTCTTGATAATGGCTGATGCCGCATTTATTACATCGACTCATATGACAACCTCCCCGGCTAATGAGCCAGGGAGGTAATCATGTTACGAGCGAATTTCTTTAGCCGCGGCGTACAAGCCCGAAATCATCTTTGATTTCAAACTTTCTTGGAACGTAAGCTCGGCGACTTCCTCTGCGCGTTCAGAAGCGGAACGGGAACCACTGCCACTCTGTACTCCATCGAGTTCACTGGACATCATGCTGTTGCCGTATGCGTATCCACCGTATGAACTGCTACCGGATATACCATTCATAATAAGACTCCGATTTGGATATTTTGAACGTTGATTCACGTGTCGTGAGCCAAGCCCTGATGTCTGGAACTTTTTGTAACTTGAACCAGGCTTTGAATATGTGGCTCGCAACGCTAAAGCGTTCCTGATATGTCTATGGCTAGATATTTCTGGATGATTGGAGTGCTGAGGGTAGAAGCATGGCACCCTTACTGAGTCTTTAATGAGCTCTGTGTCCTCAAGCCAATGAGATGTTCAATTGTTTCATCCTGTAGTACAGCGTGCGCTTCGCAATACCCAACTCAATCGCCACGGTATCCACGCAGTAGAGATGGCGGCACAAGGACTCTTCAATCAATGCCCTTTCAATGTGCTGCAGGCGTGCCTTAAGGTTCATTTGGTTATCCTGCAACTGGCTCGACGACGTCGAAAGCGGTGGCAGGCCCAGCACGAATCTTTTGGCCGTCGAGCGTAGTTCACGAACATTGCCTAGCCAGGGGTGGCACAGCAGCTGTTGCAACAGCCCACCAGGCGGTGGCGGGGCATCGCATTTGAACTGGGCAGCTTCTTGTTGGATCATTTCCAGAAACAGCGGGATGATGCGTTCTCGCCTATCGCGCAGCGGCGGGAGCTGGATGTTGACGACATTCAGGCGAAAGTACAGGTCACGCCTGAAAGTGCCGTGCTCGACCATCTGATAAAGCGAATGCTGTGCGGACGCAATGACACGCATGTCCACCGGGATAAAACGGGTTGAGCCCAAGCGCTCCACCCCACGCGACTCCAGCACTCGTAGCAGTTTGGCTTGCAAGCACAATGGCATGCTGTCGATTTCGTCGAGGTACAGGGTACCTAGATGGGCGGCTTCGACAAATCCGGCCCGTGATTGCATTGCCCCGGTATAAGCACCGCTGTTGACTCCGAACAATTGGCTTTCTGCGAGGCTTTCAGGAATAGCTGCGCAGTTCACGGCAACAAAATTACCCCGTCGTCCCGATAAGCGATGAACCCGTTGTGCCAATGTATCTTTGCCAGTACCGGTTTCCCCCAGTAGTAAAATGTCAATGTTGAGGGATGCCGTACTGTTAAGTGTGTTTTCAATATCCGGGCCATCATTGAGTAAGATGGTCGATTCATTTTCCCCATTAGAGTGGGCCGGCATTAACTGGGCGCTCCATTGTTGCGAGTGTTTCACTGTTTAACGGCGTTATCCAGACGCCGATCGCTAAAGTGAAGCGTATAAGGATTATGATGTGCGCTTAAAGCGGGTATGTACTGCAATGGTGTAGGAAAACATCGTTGGTTATAGCTATTTAGTTGTTTGAGTGTTGTTGTATCTATAAGCCTGGGAAGTGAGTAGGGGGAATCTGATAATTGAGCGTGGGTGTTTTCTTTGTATGAGTTTTAATCGTCGCCCACAAAAAAGCCGATGCATTGCATCGGCTTTTTTATTTGCGGCGGCTGCTTACACGTTAAAGCGGAAGTGCATCACGTCGCCATCCTTGACGATATATTCCTTACCTTCCAGGCGCCACTTACCGGCTTCCTTGGCACCGGCTTCACCTTTGAATTGGATGAAGTCGTTGTAGGCGATCACTTCTGCGCGGATAAAGCCTTTTTCAAAGTCGGTGTGGATCACGCCAGCAGCTTGTGGCGCGGTGGCGCCGACCTTGACGGTCCAAGCGCGGACTTCTTCGACACCAGCGGTGAAGTAAGTCTGCAGGTTGAGCATTTCGTAGCCGGCGCGGATCACGCGGTTCAGACCTGGTTCTTCCAGGCCCAGGGCCTCGAGGAACATGTCTTTTTCTTCGCCGTCATCAAGCTCGGCGATTTCCGCTTCGATCTTGTTGCAAACCGGCACCACGATGGCGCCTTCTTCGTCGGCGATGGCCTTGACCACGTCGAGCAACGGGTTGTTCTCGAAACCGTCTTCAGCCACGTTGGCGATGTACATCACTGGCTTGGTGGTCAGCAGGTGGAAGCCCTTGATCACGGCCTTCTCGTCAGCGCCCATGCTTTTCATCAGGCTGCGTGCCGGCTTGCCCTCGGTGAAGTGCGCGATCAACTGTTCCAACAGGCCTTTCTGGACCACGGCGTCTTTGTCGCCTCCCTTGGCGTTGCGCGCGACTTTCTGCAGTTGCTTCTCGCAGCTGTCGAGGTCAGCGAAGATCAATTCCAAGTCAATGATCTCGATGTCGCGTTTCGGGTCGACGCTATTGGAGACGTGAATCACGTTCTCGTCTTCAAAGCAGCGGACCACGTGGGCGATGGCATCGGTTTCGCGGATGTTGGCCAGGAACTTGTTGCCCAGGCCTTCACCTTTCGATGCGCCGGCTACCAGGCCTGCGATGTCGACGAACTCCATGGTGGTCGGCAGTACACGCTTCGGATTGACGATCGCTGCCAGAGCGTCCAGGCGTGTATCCGGCATCGGCACGATACCGCTGTTAGGCTCGATGGTGCAGAAGGGGAAGTTCTCCGCCGCAATACCGGACTTGGTCAAAGCGTTGAACAAGGTGGATTTGCCGACGTTGGGCAGGCCGACGATGCCGCAATTGAATCCCATGGTGTTTCCCCTCGGAAAAAAGTCAGGCCTTCTGGCTGTGCAGGTTTTTCATCGCGCGGTTCCATTCACCGGCGAAGATATCCGGCAGCACGCCGAGGGCAAAGTCGATGCTGGCATCGAGTTTTTCCTGTTCGGCGCGTGGCGCACGACCCAGGACGAAATTTGAAACCATACTCGCAACGCCTGGGTGGCCAATGCCGAGCCGCAGACGGTAAAAATTATTCTGATTACCCAACTGCGCGATGATGTCGCGCAGGCCGTTGTGCCCGCCGTGCCCGCCGCCAAGCTTGAGCTTGGCTACGCCGGGTGGCAGATCCAGTTCGTCATGGGCCACCAGGATTTCTTCGGGTTTGATTCGAAAGAAGCCCGCAAGCGCCGCAACAGCTTGGCCGCTGCGGTTCATGTAGGTGGTGGGAATCAGCAGACGAACATCCTGACCCTGGTGCGAAAAGCGCCCGGTCATGCCAAAATATTTGCGATCGGCCGCCAGGTTTACACCTTGGGCATGGGCGATACGCTCAACAAAAAGGGCCCCCGCGTTATGCCGGGTCTGTTCGTATTCGGCGCCTGGATTTCCCAGGCCAACGATCAGTTTAATGGCAGTCACGACAGGGGCCCTTCCTTTGGAGTTGTGGATAACATCGCCTGACCGGAGTGCGGCGAAAGTGGACGACAGGAGCTCACTTATCCAGAGATAAACTTCGCGTTATCGCCCGCTTTCTCGCTACGTTTCGGTCCGCGATGTTTCCTCAAGCTCCGATGCCGCAGAGAGCATTACTCTGCAGCGGTTTCGCCTGCTTCATCTTCTGCTACAACACGTGGCGCGTGGACGTTGGCAACAGCCTTGTCGTCGTTGTGAGCCAGTGCAACGAACTCAACTCCTTTAGGGGCCTTGAGGTCGGACAGGTGAATGATGGTGCCGATTTCAGCAGCCGACAGGTCGACTTCGATGAACTCAGGCAGATCTTTCGGCAGGCAGCTTACTTCCAGCTCGGTAGTGGTGTGGGAAACAACGCCACCTTTCTTGACCGGAGCTTCTTCACCAACAAAGTGCACAGGCACGATAGCGGTCAGTTTCTGGCCGGCTACGACACGTACGAAGTCAGCGTGCAGGACGTGACCCTTGGATGGGTGACGTTGCAGAGCTTTGATGATGACGTTTTGCTTTTTGCCGCCAACGTTCAGTTCGATAACGTGGCTGTAGGCAGCATCGTTCTCGAGCAGTTTGGCAACTTCTTTAGCCAGCATGCTGATGGATTCAGGGGCTTTTTCGCCACCGTAAACTACAGCTGGAACCAGGCTTGCGAGACGACGCAGGCGGCGGCTCGCACCTTTCCCCAGGTCGGAACGCACTTCAGCATTCAGAGTAAAATCGTTCATGTTGTATCTCCAAAATAACCACATTCGCCCCAGCGTTTGCGACCAGCGCTAAAGGCGATATGGGCAAAAAAGCCCCGCCCCAGCAGAATGCTGGGGCGGGGCGCTTTTCGTCAGTGAGGTGATCCGAAGGTTTGACCCTTAGCGGAACATCGCGCTGATCGATTCTTCATTGCTGATGCGGCGAACCGCTTCGGCAACTACCGGTGCGATATCCAGTTGACGGATACGCGCACAGGCTTGTGCAGCAGCGGACAACGGGATGGTGTTAGTCACCACCAGTTCGTCCAGCACAGAGTTCTCGATGTTCTCGATCGCGCGGCCCGACAGCACAGGGTGTGTGCAGTAGGCGAACACTTTTGCAGCACCGTGCTCTTTCAAGGCTTTCGCCGCGTGGCACAGGGTGCCGGCGGTGTCGACCATGTCATCAACCAGAATACAGGTACGCCCTTCGACATCACCGATGATATGCATCACTTCAGAGTGATTGGCTTTCTCGCGGCGTTTGTCGATGATCCCGAGATCAACGCCCAGGGATTTGGCAACAGCCCGTGCACGCACGACGCCACCAATGTCCGGGGACACGATCATCAGGTTTTCAAAGCGCTGGTCTTCGATATCGTCCACCAATACTGGCGAGCCGTAGATGTTATCTACTGGAATATCGAAGAACCCCTGGATTTGGTCAGCGTGCAGGTCAACCGTAAGAACACGATCGATACCTACCACGGTGAGCATGTCAGCAACGACTTTCGCACTGATAGCCACACGTGCGGAACGCGGACGGCGATCCTGACGGGCATAACCAAAATAAGGGATTACAGCTGTGATTCGAGTCGCTGAGGAGCGGCGGAAGGCATCAGCCATCACGACGAGTTCCATCAGGTTATCGTTGGTCGGAGCGCAGGTCGGCTGAATAATGAATACGTCTTTACCGCGGACGTTTTCATTGATCTCGGCTGTAATTTCGCCGTCGGAAAATTTACCGACAGAGATGTCACCGAGAGGGATATGCAGCTGACGTACGACACGTCGAGCCAGATCGGGGTTGGCGTTCCCCGTAAAGACCATCATCTTGGACACGCGCAGTACCTAGAGGCTGAGGGTAACCTGGATGAGTATTAGAAAATGGCAGGGGCGGCTGGATTCGAACCAACGCATGGCAGGATCAAAACCTGCTGCCTTACCGCTTGGCGACGCCCCTGTATCTGTTGCAACGAGTACCCAGTACTCGGTTCCTTTTAGAGCAGACTTTGCAGCTTGCGATGCAACATCGAAACGTTGCTTCCCTTTGCTACAAACCCTGTAAGGGTCTCTGTAAGAAGGGCCGAGACTTTATCAGCTTCAGCTTTGTTTGGGAAGCCCCCAAACACACAACTTCCAGTTCCGGTTAATTTTGCTTCGGTAAATTTACCTAACAAATTCAAAGCGTTACGTACCTCTGGATAACGCCTTGCTACAACCGGTAAGCAGTCATTTCGACTGTTTCCCTTGGGAACGGGGCGCACTTTAATGGGAGAAGAGTTACGTGTCAACAACGGATCTGAAAAAATTTCTGCTGTACTTACAGATACTTGCGGCACAAGCACGACATACCACGGCTCTTCCGGGTATTCCGGGGTGAGTTTCTCCCCTACACCCTCAGCAAAAGCGGCGTGTCCGTGCACGAAAACCGGGACGTCGGCCCCCAGCGTAAGGCCCAGCGCTGCTAAGCGATCATGGTCCCAACCGAGTTGCCATAAGTGATTCAAGCCCAGCAATGTCGTCGCGGCATTTGAGCTGCCACCACCGATTCCGCCGCCCATGGGCAAAATTTTATCGATCCAGATATCGATGCCCAACGAACAACCGGATTGTTCCTGAAGTTTTTTTGCTGCCCTCACGATGAGGTTGCTGTCGTGGGGCACGCCTTCGAATTCGGTGTGCAGTTGAATCACGCCGTCGTCGCGTACGGCGAAGGTGAGTTCATCGCCGTAGTCGAGAAATTGGAAAAGCGTCTGCAGCTCGTGATAGCCGTCTTCACGACGACCGAGAATGTGCAGCATCAGATTGAGTTTTGCGGGGGAGGGCAGGGTCAGTTTTTCTACAGTCACGTTATTGCCCCAGCTTGCGCGGTTGCCAGTCCTTGATCACCAGCGTGACGTCAAGGTCAGTGCCATGCAGCTTGATACGCTCCGGCAGCCAGTAACCGCCCTGTTCGGTATAGCTGAGGTATTCGACCTGCCAGCCATCCTGCTCCAGCGAGGCGAGGCGGCTGTCGCCATTAAGGCTCAGTCGACTCTTGCTATCTGGCGCGGGCAAGCCACGCACCCACCACACCAGGTGCGATACGGGCAGCTTCCAGCCAATCTGTTCTTCAAGCAGCGCTTCCGGCGAAGTCGCTTCATAGCGACCTTGGTTGGCCACTTCGAGGCTGACCTGACCCGGGCGACCCGTCAGGCGAGCGGCACCACGGCCCAGCGGGCCCGACAAACGAATGTCGTAGTAGTCCTGGCGTTGCAGCCAGAACAACGTGCCGCTGCCCGAGTCCTTGGGTGCGCGAACCCCGACTTTGCCTTCGATCTGCCAGCCATCGATGCTGCTGAGCTGATCCTTATGCTGTTTCCATTGCGCCGGGTTGCCCTGGCCTTCAACGGATTCACGGGTGCCTACACCCGCGCAACCGGCGAGCAGGGCAATAAGACTGAACACTACAACGTGGCGCAAGAACATAAGCTTAAAGGGTCTCGGATCCGGTCAGGCGCTTGATGGTGCCGCGCAGGATGGGGCTTTCGGGTTGTTCCTTGAGGAATTTTTCCCAGATTTGACGTGCTTCGCGCTGCTTGCCGTTGGCCCACAGCACTTCACCCAGGTGCGCCGCGACTTCCTGATCGGGGAAGCGCTCCAGCGCTTGGCGCAGCAAGCGTTCGGCCTCATCCAGGTTGCCCAGGCGGTAATTCACCCAGCCTAGGCTGTCGAGTACGGCCGGGTCTTCCGGGTTGAGTTGGTGCGCTTGTTCGATTAGCACCTTGGCTTCGTCGTAGCGCGTGGTGCGGTCAGACAAGGTGTAGCCCAGGGCGTTGAGAGCCATGGCGTTGTCGGGGTCGCGCTTGATGATCAGGCGAAGGTCTTTTTCCATCTGCGCCAGGTCATTGCGTTTTTCCGCCTGCATGGCACGGGTGTACAGCAGGTTCAAATCGTCGGGGAATTGCAACAAGGCTTGTTGCAGCAGTTTCCAGGCGCGCTCGCCCTGATTGTTGGCCGACAAGGTCTCGGCCTGGATCAGGTACAGCTGGATCGCGTAGTCCGGCTCGGCATCGCGGGCCGCGGTCAGGCGTTTTTCCGCCTCATCAGTGCGCCCGTTACTCATCAGGATGTCGGCCTGGCGCAACTGGGCGGGCAGGTAGTCGTTGCCGGGGCCAACCTGAGCGTATTCGAGCAGGGCAGCTTGTGGGTCGTTGCGTTCTTCCGCGATACGGCCCAGGTTCAAGTGTGCGGAGTCCACATGGCTTTCACGCTCGATCAGTTCTTCCAGATAGCCCTTGGCCTCATCCCAGGCCTTGGCCTCCAGGCATACCAACGCCAGTGAGTAACGCAGCTCATCGTCGTCCGGGTATTGCTGGACCAGATTGGCGAACTGCACTTTGGCGTCCTCCATACGGTCCTGCTCAACCAGCATGCGCGCATAGGTCAATCGCAGGCGTTTGTCGTCCGGGTACTTCTTGATGCTTTTTTCCAGCATCGGAATGGCTTCCTTGCCGCGATTGAGATTTTGCAGCAGGCGTGCACGCAGCAGGATCGGCGCAATCTCGCCATCGTCCGGCGGGTTCTGTTCCAGCAGCTTTAGCGCGGCGTCAGGCTCGTCGTCTTGTTGCAGCAACAGGGCCTTGCCGAAAATCAGTTGGCTGTTCTTGGGATGCTTTTGAAGCAGGCGGTCGAAACTCTTCATCAGGCCATTGCGCGTGTCCTGGTCGGTGTCGGCAGCCGACAGCGCGAGGAAGTCGAAATGGGTATCACCCTTGCCTTGCAGGACTTTCTCCATATAGACCATGGAGTCGTCATAGCGCCCGGCCCGCGCCAGTTGAATGGCTGCGGCACGTTGCGCCTCCAGATCGTCCGGTGCGTTTTTTGCCCAGATCAGCGAGGTATCCAGCGCAGCCTGATCGGCTCCCAGATACTCGGCGATGCGAAATGCGCGTTCGGAGATGCCTGGATCCTGGGTGTTGATGGCCTGGGTCACATAGTTATCCAGCGCAATATCGAAGCGATTGCGCTGGCCAGCCAGTTCCGCACTCAGCAGGCTGAACACCGTTTCTTCACTGAACGAGGAATAAACCTTGGGCTTTTCAGGGGCGGGGGTGCTGTCTTCTACCGGCGGCGTACCGTCCGACGACACGGGGGCCAAGGCCTGGCAGCCGCTGAGGAAGACAAAAGCAAGGAGCAACGCGGAGGATCTATTCATATAGGAAGAGGACGACTAACCTGCGGTCGGATCATCATGACACAAGCCTTCGGCCAAACATAACCGAGTCTCAGTTGATGCCTTTATAGACACAAGGCATTAGGACAATAGACGACGGTGGTTGTTCTGAATCTTTCGAAGTAGGACAATTGTCGGCTTCCCGACATCATCAGCGATATTGAATGGCCTTCCTCGCACTCGGTATTAACCACAAGACTGCCTCCGTAGACGTGCGCGAGCGCGTGGCGTTTACGCCAGAGCAGTTGGTTGAGGCCTTGCAGCAGCTCTGCCGGCTCACCGACAGCCGCGAAGCTGCGATCCTTTCGACCTGCAATCGCAGCGAGCTTTATATAGAGCAGGAACATCTTTCAGCGGATGTCGTCCTGCGCTGGCTGGCCGATTACCACCATTTGAGCCTCGACGACCTGCGCGCATGCGCTTATGTGCACGAAGAGGATGCGGCAGTTCGTCACATGATGCGTGTGGCCGCGGGTCTCGATTCGCTGGTGTTGGGCGAGCCGCAGATTCTGGGCCAGATGAAGTCCGCCTACGCCGTGGCGCGTGAGGCCGGTACCGTTGGTCCGTTGCTGGGTCGGCTGTTTCAGGCCACGTTCAATTCCGCCAAGCAAGTGCGCACTGATACAGCCATCGGCGAAAACCCGGTGTCCGTGGCATTTGCCGCCGTCAGCCTGGCCAAACAGATTTTCAGCGACTTGCAGCGCAGCCAGGCCTTGCTGATTGGCGCCGGCGAGACCATCACCCTGGTCGCCCGTCATCTGCATGACCTGGGCGTAAAGCGCATCGTGGTCGCCAACCGCACCCTGGAGCGGGCCAGCATCCTCGCCGAACAATTCGGTGCCCACGCCGTGCTGCTGGCGGATATTCCGGCTGAATTGGTGCGCAGCGATATCGTCATCAGCTCCACTGCCAGCCAATTGCCGATTCTGGGCAAAGGCGCGGTGGAAAGTGCGCTGAAGCTGCGCAAGCATAAACCGATTTTCATGGTGGATATCGCCGTTCCCCGGGATATCGAGCCCGAAGTCGGCGAGTTGGACGACGTTTACCTCTATAGCGTCGACGATCTGCACGAAGTGGTCGCCGAAAATCTCAAGAGTCGCCAAGGGGCTGCTCAGGCTGCCGAGGAGATGGTCAGCACCGGTGCCGAAGATTTTATGGTGCGCCTGCGTGAACTGGCGGCGGTGGATGTGCTCAAGGCGTATCGTCAGCAGGGCGAACGCCTGCGCGACGAGGAGCTGCTCAAGGCCCAGCGTTTGCTGGCCAACGGCGGTAGCGCTGAAGAGGTGCTGATGCAACTGGCCCGTGGGTTGACCAACAAGTTACTCCACGCCCCCAGCGTGCAGCTTAAAAAATTGACTGCCGAAGGCCGCCTCGATGCGCTGGCCATGGCCCAGGAACTCTTTGCCCTCGGTGAGGGCGCGTCAGATAGCTCTTCGGATAAAAAATCGCAATGAAAGCGTCACTGCTCAATAAACTGGACGTGCTCCAGGACCGTTTCGAAGAACTGACCGCCTTGCTCGGCGATGGCGAAGTCATCTCCGATCAGACCAAATTCCGTACCTATTCCAAGGAATACGCGGAAGTTGAGCCGATCGTAAGCACCTACGGGCAATGGCTGAAGACCCAAGCCGACCTTGAAGGCGCCCAGGCGCTGCTCAAGGACAGCGACCCGGACATGCGCGAAATGGCCGTCGAAGAAGTCCGCGAAGCCAAGGACAAGCTGATCGCGCTGGAAGGCGACCTGCAACGCATGCTGCTGCCCAAGGATCCCAACGACGGACGCAACGTGTTCCTCGAAATCCGCGCCGGCACCGGTGGTGACGAGGCGGCGATTTTCTCTGGCGACCTCTTCCGCATGTATTCGCGCTATGCCGAGCGACGTGGCTGGCGTGTGGAGATCCTGTCCGAGAACGAGGGCGAGCACGGCGGCTATAAAGAAGTCATCGCGCGGGTTGAAGGCGAGAATGTCTACGGCAAGCTGAAGTTCGAATCCGGCGCGCACCGCGTACAACGTGTACCAGCGACCGAATCCCAAGGCCGTATCCACACCTCCGCGTGCACCGTGGCCGTACTGCCTGAGCCTGACGAGCAGGAAGCCATCGAGATCAACCCCGCGGACTTGCGCGTGGACACTTACCGCTCGTCGGGTGCCGGGGGGCAGCACGTCAACAAGACCGACTCGGCGATCCGCATCACCCACTTGCCGTCGGGCATCGTGGTGGAATGCCAGGAAGAGCGTTCCCAGCACAAGAACCGTGCACGGGCCATGTCCTGGTTGTCGGCCAAACTCAACGACCAGCAAACCAGTGCCGCCGCCAATGCGATTGCCAGTGAGCGCAAGTTGCTGGTGGGTTCGGGCGACCGTTCAGAGCGCATTCGCACCTACAACTTTGCCCAGGGCCGGGTCACCGACCACCGGGTCAACCTCACCCTGTACTCCCTCGACGAGATTCTCGCCGGTGGCGTCGATGCGGTGATCGAGCCCTTGCTCGCCGAATACCAGGCCGATCAACTGGCCGCGATAGGTGAATAAATGACCATCATCGCCAGCCTGCTGCGTGCCGCTGATTTGCCAGACTCGCCCACTGCGCGCCTGGATGTGGAATTGTTGCTGGCGGCTGCCCTGGGCAAATCCCGCAGCTACCTGCACACCTGGCCGGAAAAAATCGTCAGCAGCGAAGACGCTCTGACCTTTGCCGACTATCTCCAGCGCCGCCGCGGGGGTGAGCCGGTCGCTTATATTCTCGGCCAGCAAGGCTTCTGGAAGCTGGACCTGGAGGTCGCGCCTCACACGCTGATCCCGCGTCCGGAAACCGAACTGCTGGTGGAGGCGGCCCTGGAATTACTGCCGGCCACGCCAGCCAAGGTTCTCGACCTCGGCACCGGCAGCGGCGCCATCGCCCTGGCCCTGGCCAGTGAGCGCCCGGCCTGGCAAGTCACGGCCGTCGACCGTGTGCTTGAGGCCGTGGCCCTGGCCGAACGCAACCGCCAGCGTCTTCACCTGAATAACGCCACAGTGCTGAGCAGTCATTGGTTCAGCTCACTGCAAGGTCGCAGCTACGATCTGATCATCAGTAATCCGCCTTATATCGCCGACAACGACCCGCATCTGGTCGCAGGCGATGTACGTTTCGAACCGGCCAGTGCGCTGGTGGCGGGCCATGATGGTTTGGACGACTTGCGGTTGATCATCAACGAGGCGCCGGCCCACCTGAATGCGGGTGGCTGGCTGCTGCTCGAACACGGTTACGATCAGGCCTTGGCCGTACGTGATCTGTTGCTGAGCCAGGGTTTTGACGAAGTGCATAGCCGTCTCGACCTCGGTGGTCACGAACGCATCACCCTGGGACGTCGCCCGTGCTGACTGATCAGGAGCTGTTGCGCTATAGCCGACAGATTCTGTTGCAACATGTCGACATCGAGGGCCAATTACGCCTGAAAAACAGCCGTGCTCTGATCGTCGGGCTCGGTGGCCTGGGCGCGCCGGTGGCGCTGTATCTGGCCGCTGCGGGCGTGGGCGAGCTGCATTTGGCCGACTTCGACACCGTCGACCTGACCAACCTGCAACGCCAGATCATCCATGACACCGACAGCGTTGGGCAGACCAAGGTCGACTCGGCGCTGCGCCGCCTGACCGCCATCAACCCTGAAATCACGTTGGTTGCCCATCGCACCGCGCTGGACGCCGACTCCCTGGCGGCCGCAGTGGCGGCGGTAGACGTGGTGCTCGATTGCAGCGACAACTTCTCCACACGCGAAGCGGTCAACGCCGCCTGCGTCGTCGCAGCCAAGCCATTGATCAGCGGCGCGGCAATTCGGCTTGAAGGCCAATTGTCTGTATTCGACCCGCGTCTCGCCGAAAGCCCGTGTTACCACTGTTTATACGGGCATGGCAGCGACACCGAGCTTACGTGCAGCGAAGCGGGGGTGGTCGGGCCGTTGGTAGGGCTGGTCGGTAGCCTGCAAGCCTTGGAAGCCTTGAAGCTGCTGGCCGGTTTTGGTGAACCGCTGGTGGGCCGCTTGTTATTGATTGATGCCTTGACCACGCGCTTTCGTGAATTGCGGGTCAAGCGTGATCCCGGTTGCAGTGTCTGTGGGACGCAACATGGTTAAGGACGCGCCGATCGGTGTGTTCGATTCCGGGGTCGGCGGCTTGTCGGTGCTGGATGAAATCCAGCAACTGTTGCCCCACGAATCGCTGCTGTACGTGGCCGATTGCGGACATATCCCCTATGGCGAGAAAACCCCCGAATTTATTCGTGAGCGTTCACGGCGGGTCGCTGAGTTTTTCCGCGAACGGGGCGCCAAGGCGTTCGTGATCGCTTGCAATACCGCGACCGTCGCCGCCGTAGCCGACTTGCGCCAGGACTATCCCGATTGGCCGCTGGTGGGCATGGAACCCGCCGTCAAACCTGCGGCTGCCGCCACGCGCAGTGGCGTGGTCGGTGTGCTGGCCACCACCGGTACTTTGCAAAGTGCCAAGTTCGCCGCGTTGCTCGACCGTTTCGCCACCGATGTGCAGGTGATCACCCAGCCGTGCCCGGGCCTGGTGGAGCTGATTGAAACGGGTGATCTGCACAGCCCGGCCCTGCGTCAGTTGTTGCAGGGCTACATCGAGCCGCTGCTAAGCGCCGGTTGCGACACCCTCATCCTCGGTTGCACCCACTATCCCTTCCTCAAGCCGCTACTGGCGCAGATGCTGCCCCCCAGCATCATCCTCATCGACACCGGCGCCGCCGTGGCTCGCCAGCTCAAGCGTTTATTGGGCGAGCGCGACCTGCTTGCCCACGGTGATCCTGAGCCTGCGCAGTTCTGGACCAGCGGTGATGTGTATCACCTAAGAAATATCCTACCGACACTGTGGAAATATTCCGGAGTTGTGCGAAGCTTTGGCGCGTGAAAATTTCGTGAAATATCGCCATTAGACGCTGAACTTCTGGCACTGCGTAGGCTTCTATAGCCAGATTGCTTGTACAAAACCATATAACTTCGTTCGGAAAGGATGTTTCTTATGAAGCGCTTGTTCTGTTTGGCTGCGATTGCGGCCGCTGTGGTGGGACACTCTTTTTCGGCGCAGGCCGCCGGGCTTGAGTTTGGCCTGGGGGCCACCAGTGATTCGACGCTCACCTATCGATTGGGGCTGACGTCGGATTGGGACAAGAGTTGGATGCAAAGTGATGTCGGTCGCCTGACCGGCTATTGGAGCGGCGCCTATACCTATTGGGAAGGTGATGACCGTGCAGGCGCCAGCAGCCTGTCGTTCTCGCCTGTCTTTGTGTATGAATTTGCCGGTCAGTCGGTCAAGCCCTACATCGAAGCCGGGATCGGCGTGGCGGTGTTCTCCCGTACCAAACTGGAGGACAACAACATCGGCCAGGCTTTCCAGTTCGAAGACCGCTTGGGTTTCGGCCTGCGCTTCACCGGTGGGCATGAAGTGGGCATTCGCGCCACGCACTACTCCAATGCCGGGATCAGCAGCAATAACGACGGTGTAGAAAGCTACTCACTGCACTACACGATGCCGCTGTAATTCAAAACCTTGTGGGAGGGGGCTTGCCCCGATGGCGGAGTGTCAGTCGCGGAATTTTCCAACTGATCCACCACTATCGGGGTCAAGCCCCCTTCCACATTGAGGTCGTCACTGGCCTTAGATCAGCGGTACGCCGTGGCGATTCCTTCGCGTTCGGTCAGGCACTCCGGTGCGCCCATCTCGAATTCCCGACAAATCAGCGGCCGACGCTCATAAATCGTGCACATCATCGTGTCCCGATCCAGCGCCGCGCACCAGCCGTCGTCCAGGCGCAGCATCACTTCGCCGCCCCAGTCGTCGGTGTCTATATAGCGCTCCGGCACGCCGGTATCGGTGATCAACATGACTTCCAGCTGGCAGCAGCAGGCCGCGCACGTCGAGCAGGTGACGGTGGGCTCAGTGATTTGGGTGTGGGGGATGTTGGTCATAGGCGAGCAGTGTAAGGCAAGCCGGTCATTTACGTATGAATGCTCTGACGGACGTCAGCGTGCCAGCCGGTGCAGCCCGACAAAAAGCACTGCCCAAAGCACGGCCAGGCCGGCCATTGTAGGGCCCAGGCCATAGCCAAATTGAACATCGGTCAATTGGCTCCCCGCGTAGTAGGACAACGGCCCGCCCATCCCGCCCAGCAGTGCGGCACGCCACCACGGCCGCGCACTCCAGGCCAGGCAATGGCGCAGGGTGGTCGCCAGCAATGCCCATAGCAGCATCAACCAGAACGGAATCAATGGCCCCGGCTCGCTGAACTGGAAAACCCCTACGGCGCGCAACAGCGTGTCCACTGCGGTGCCCACCAGCATCACGCTGATGATCAGTACACCGTCCTTGGCCCACTCACTTATCCACAGCAGGTGAACGGCCAGCACCGCCAGGCCAACCAGCAGCCACAGGCTGTCGCCGCCCAGCACACAGGCAAACCAGCCGCACTGGAACAGCGCGGCATTGGCCAGGGTTTTAAGCATTGAAGCGCCCGAGCAACGGCGGGTTGATGGCTGCCGGTTTGGCCAGCAGCAATTGCGCGGTGCCGATGGTGCGCTCCATAAAGCCACCTTCGCAGTAGCAGAGGTAAAACTCCCACAACCGCAAAAAGTATTCGTCATAGCCCAGCTCCGTCAGACGGCCGTGGGCGCGGCGAAAGTTCTCATGCCACAGGCGCAAGGTTCGCGCGTAGTGCAGACCAAAGTCTTCCATGTGCAGCAGGTTCATATCGGTGTCGCGGCTGACGATCTGCAGCATGTTCTGCACACTGGGCAGGGCGCCGCCGGGGAAAATGTAGCGCTGGATAAAGTCCACGCTGTTCTTGGCCTGCTCAAACCGTTGCTCACGGATCGTGATGGCCTGCAGCAGCATCAGCCCATCGCTCTTGAGCAAATGCGCGCACTGTTTGAAGTAGGTGGGCAGAAAGCGATGGCCCACGGCTTCGATCATCTCGATGGACACCAGCTTGTCGTATTGGCCGTTGAGGTCGCGATAGTCGCTCAGCAGCAGCGTGACCTGGCCTTGCAAACCGAGGGTTTCGATGCGTTTTTCGGTGTAGGCGAATTGCTCCTTGGACAAGGTCGTGGTGGTGACCTTGCAGCCATAGTGTTGCGCCGCGTATAGCGCCATGCTGCCCCAACCGGTGCCGATTTCCAGCAGGTGGTCGGTGGGTTTGAGCGCGAGTTTCTGGCAGATGCGTTCAAGCTTATTCAGTTGCGCCTGTTCCAGGGTGTCGTCGTCGCTCAGAAATTGCGCCGCCGAATACATCATGGTCGGGTCGAGGAATTCTTCGAACAGGTCATTGCCAAGGTCGTAGTGCGCGGCGATGTTTTTCTGCGAGCCCTTGCGCGTATTGCGGTTGAGCCAGTGCAGACCTTGAGTGAACGGGCGTGCCAGCCGCGCCAGGCCACCTTCCATGGCGTCGAGCACGTCCAGGTTGCTGACCATCACACGTACCACCGCGGTCAGGTCCGGACTGCTCCAATAACCGTGAATAAACGCCTCGCCGGCGCCGATGGAACCGTTGGCCGCCACCAGGCCCCACACCGCAGGGTCGAGGATCTGGATTTCCCCCAGCAAGTGCGCTTCCCGTGCGCCGAACACTTGCCGTTCGCCGTCCTCGATCACCACCAATTGGCCATGGCGCAATTGGCTGAGTTGGCGCAGTACGCCCTTGCGCAGCAGCGCACTGGTCACGCCGTTGACGTTCAGGCGGCTGGTCTTGACCGATAAGCTAGGGGATTTCATGGCGGCGATCCTTGGTATACCCGACTGCTGTACGAGAGGCGCCATCGGCGGCCCGGTGGGGAAAAATCGGTGTGCGTTTAAGAAACAGGCGTATCGCCTGCCAGTAAATGGCCAGGCAAGTCTTGGCGGTCATCCACGGAAATCGCCACAAGTAGCGATGCAGGCTGGCGCGGGTCAGCGCTTCCTTTTGCAGGCTCAAGGTGGCGTCGAAGACTTTCAGCTCGCCCTGCCAGTCGGCCATGTGCACGCCGAGCCTGTCTGCGGGCGGGCTGAAGCTCATGCGGTATTCCAGGTCGCGAGGCAGGAACGGCGACACATGGAAGGCCTTGGCCACCGCGAAATGCTGGTGCTCATCAGCGCCCAGGGCTTGGGCCGGCAGTACGTAGTGGTAGCGCTCGCGCCACGGGGTGTTGGTCACTTCACACAAGATCGCGGCCAGTTGCCCATCGGCCTCGAAACAGTAGAAGAAACTCACGGGATTAAAAGCCAGGCCCCAACTGCGGGCCTGGGTCAGTAGGCAGATAACGCCCTGAGGCGTATGCCCCAGAGCCTTGCCGACTTCCTGGCGCACGGCATCGCTCAAGCTCATGCCGTGACGCGTGAATTCACGCAGATAGTCCTGCTGACGAAAGCCGAAGGGCGCCAGGCGACTTGGTCCGGCCAACGGTGACAGCCCGAGGACGTGGTCTTGTTCGCTCAAATCCAGGTACAGCAGGCCGATGCGGTAGCGAAAGGCATGGGCCTTGGGCGCAAACCGTCGATGGGCAATCCAGCCGCTGTACAGGGCGCTGTTCACAGGGTTTCCCCAAAGGCCTGGGCCACGCGCAGCGCACTGACCACGCCGTCTTCGTGGAAACCATTGGCCCAATAGGCGCCGCAATAAAACGTGTTGCGAACGCCGGCCAGTTCTTCCCAGCGGTTTTGCGCGGCCACTGCCGCCAGGCTGTATTGCGGATGCGCGTAGGTGAAGCGCGCGAGGATCTTCAGCGGGTTGATCATCGGCGTCTGGTTGAGGCTGACGCAAAAGGTGGTGGCGCTGTCGATGCCTTGCAGGATGTTCATGTCATAGGTGACGGCGGCCTGAGTCTGGATGTTACCGCTCAGCCGGTAATTCCAACTGGCCCAGGCCAGTTTGCGGTCGGGCAGCAGGCGCGTGTCGGTGTGCAAAACCACGTCGTTGTCGGCGTAGGGCAGGGCACCGAGAATCTCTTGTTCGGCCTGGCTTGGGTCGGCGAGCAATGCCAGCGCCTGGTCGCTATGACAGGCGAATACCACCCGATCAAATGCCTCGCTGCCGGCAGGACTGTGGATAACTACGCCTTGCTCGGTGCGCTCGACGTTATGCACAGGGCTGTTGAGGCGGATCTGCTCGCGAAAGCCGCGGGTCAGCGGTTCGATATAGCTGCTGGATCCACCTTCGATCACACACCACTGCGGCCGGTTGTTCACCGACAGCAAGCCGTGGTTCTTGAAGAAGCGCACAAAGAATTGCAGCGGAAAACTCAGCATGTCCGCCAGGGACATCGACCAGATCGCCGCACCCATCGGCACGATGTAGTGCCGCACAAAGCGCTCGCCGTAGCCGCCGGCCGTGAGGTAATCGCCCAAGGTCATCTCGGCACTGATGCGTTGCTCCTGCAGGTCCAGCGGTGCCTGGCGGTTGAACCGCAGGATGTCGCGCAACATGCCCCAGAAGCCCGGCGACAGGATATTGCGGCGCTGGGCGAACAGGCTGTTGAGGTTATTGCCGTTGTATTCGAACCGGGTTTTTTCGTCACACACCGAAAAGCTCATTTCGGTGGGTTTGAACGAGACACCGATCTGCCCCAGCAAGCGGATGAAGTTGGGGTAGGTCCAGTCGTTGAACACGATGAAGCCGGTATCCACTGCGTAGCTTTTGCCGTCGACGCTGACGTTGACCGTATGGGTATGCCCGCCGATACGGTCGCCCGCTTCGAACACGGTGACTTCGTGACTGCGGCTAAGCAGGTAGGCGCTGGTCAGGCCAGCAATGCCGCTGCCGATAATGGCGATCTTCACAGGTCGTCCTTTTTCGGTGGCGGGCTGCGCAGCATGCGTTTGCCGATGATCAATTGCGCGCGATTAGGCAGTTTCGACAGCGGCCACAGGGTGGCGATAAACAAGGCCGGGAAGGCGATTTCCAGTGGGCGTTTGTCCAGCTTGGAGAATATATGCCGAGCAGCCTTGTCGGCCGGCCAGCTCAGGGGCATCGGGAAGTCATTGCGCTCGGTCAGTGGTGTATCGACGAAGCCCGGGCTGATCACGGTGACATCGATATTTTCCGGCGACAGGCTGATGCGCAGGGACTCGAACAGATAACGCAGGCCGGCCTTGGACGCGCCATAGGCTTCTGCGCGGGGCATCGGCAGGTAGGTCACGGCGCTGGCAACGCCCACCAGATGCGGTGCACGCCCGACACGCAACAACGGCAGGGCCGCTTCGATGCAATAACTGCTGGCCAGCAGGTTGGTGCGCACCACATGCTCGATGATCGATGAATCAAACTGCTTGGCGTCGACATATTCACAGGTGCCGGCGTTAAGGATCACGGTGTCGAGCGAGCCCCAGACGTCACCGATGTGCTCGCCAATTTCGCGCACGGTCTGGCTGTTGGTCAGGTCACCGGCCACCACCAACACTTGGCCGGGGTAGCGTAGAGCCAGCGCATCCAGCGGTGCCTGGGTGCGAGAACTCAAGGCGACATGGGCGCCGCTGTTAAGCAGCTCCACGGCCAAGGCGGCGCCTATCCCACTGCTGGCACCGGTCAGCCAATAACGACGTGGCGACACTGCGTTCATCCCACTCTCCTTTTGAGCCAACTGACGACTCTGCCCAGCACGGGCAGGTGCTCGTAGAGCATTGCGCCGGCATCGAAGTAATCGCGGTGGCGGTACACCTTGTCACGCCACATCAGGTGCGAGCATCCTTCCACCCGGATGACTTGGCCGTTGGCCAGGCGCGGGTGGCAAAAACTCATTTTCCAGCGCAGGTAGCCTTCGCCTTCGGCCACTTGGTCGAAACCGTGGAAGTCGAAGCGCAGTTGGCTGACGTTGCTGTACAACTCGGCGAAATAACTGTGCAACGCGGTCAGCCCATGGACCTCGTGCAGCGGGTCGGTAAAGGCAATGTCCTTGCTGTACAGGCTGTCGAGCAGGTGCAGGTTGTGCTTGTCCAGCGTGGCGAAGGTTTGGGCGAAGCGTTGCAGGAAGTCACTCATGTTCGACGACCGATTGACGTGAAGGCAGGCTACGGAAGGCGGCCAGGGCGCGCTCGCGGGACTTCTTCAAGTCGACAATCGAGCGCGGATAATCTGCCACGCCAAACAGACCACCGGCGGCTTCGGGGTTATGCACTTCCTTTTTATTCAGTGCGGCCAATTCCGGCAGCCAGTGCTTGATGAACACGCCTTCGCTGTCGAATTTTTCTGACTGGCTCAGCGGGCTGAAAATCCGGAAGTAGGGCGCCGAGTCGGTACCGGTGGACGAGCTCCACTGCCAGCCACCGTTATTGGCGGCCAAGTCGCCGTCGATCAGGTGACGCATGAAGAAGCGCTCGCCTTCACGCCAGTCGATCAGCAGGTTTTTGGTCAGGAACATTGCCACTACCATGCGCAGGCGGTTGTGCATCCAGCCGGTTTCCAGCAATTGACGCATGGCGGCGTCGATGATCGGCAGGCCAGTGCGAGCTTCTTGCCAGGCTGCCAGATCCTTGGGCGCATCACGCCAGGCCACGTCCTCGGTCTCGGGGCGGAACGCACGGTGACGGGACACCCGTGGGTAGCCCACCAGAATGTGTTTATAGAACTCACGCCAGAGCAGTTCGTTGATCCAGGTGATGGCGCCGATGTCGCCACTTTCGAATTCGCCTTGGTTGCTCTGCAACGCTGCATGCAGGCACTGGCGCGGCGAAACCACGCCGGCAGCGAGGTAGGCCGACAGCTGGCTGGTACCGGGCTTGGCGGGGAAGTCGCGCTCGTCTTTGTAGTAGCTGATCTGCTGGTCGGCGAATGCATCCAGGCGCCGCCGGGCTTCGTCCTCACCGGCTGGCCATAGGGCACGCAGGGTGTCGCTGGGCGGCTCGAAGCCTGCTACGGTGGTCGGCACCGGATCGCTTTTAAGGTCGAGTTTGGCCTGGGCCTTTGGCGTGGGCACTAACTGTGGAAGCGCGCTGTGCAGCCGTGTGTAGCAGACCTTGCGGAACTGACTGAAGACCTGGAAGTAGGTGCCGGTCTTGGTCAGCACACTGCCCGGTTGGAAGAACAATTGATCAAGGTAACTGTGGAAGGTCACGCCCTCGGCTTCCAGCGCCTGGGCCACGGCGGCGTCACGACGGCTTTCATGAATGCCGTACTCCTCGTTGACGTGCAGCGATTGCGCCGACAGGTCCCGGCACAGTTCGCTGAGCACGCTGGGCGCCTGGTCCCAGGTGGCAGCTGTGCGGATCAGCAGGGGAATGTTCAGCTCGCCTAAGTCTTTGCTCAAGTGCTGCAGGTTGCGCAGCCAGAAGTCGACCTTGCACGGAGCATCATCGTGGGCCAGCCATTGCTCAGGCGTGATCAGGTACACGGCGGCAACCGGGCCTCGCTGGGTCGCGGCGGCCAAGGCGGTGTTGTCGTGTAGGCGCAGGTCGGTGCGCAGCCAGATCAAGTGCATTTAAATAAGTCCACGCTGTATCAGTAGCTGGTGGGCCGACAACACATCTTCGGCCACGAATAATTCAGGAGTGTCATGGGTTAATACGGCTAACTCCGCCTGATGGATGCAGACCGTTGGTCCGACGAGCAGCGTCGGGCGACTGACGCCCGTGAGCAGCTTGGTCAGGCCCGGCAGGTGCAGGGCTTTGCTTGAATACAGCAGGACCGCGCGCGGTTGCAGGTGCTCGACTGCAAGGGCCAGCTCGCCGGCGGGCAGCGGCCAGTCAAACACTTCCACGGGGCAGTCGGCGCTGCTGGCCAGCCAGGCGCTGAGCCACAAATGCGGCTCCAGGGGCAGGTCGGACTGGTTAATCAGCAGCAGCGGCGCACCGTGCAACTGGCGATTGTTGTGGTAGATGCGCGCACCGAACTTGCTGCGCAGCCAGGACAGGAAAAATACCCGCTCCATCTGCGCGCCGAACTGGCCCTGCCAACGCTGCTCCAGCTCCTTGATCAGCGGCAGTAGCAGTTGCTCACACAGGGTGCGCGGCGGGTACAGCGCCATGGCCTGGTTGAAGGCATCGTCGACCCGGCGTTCGGTCAGTTCGCTGATGGCCTGTACCAAGGTCTGGCGCAGGGTGTGCCATTCATTCTGCGACGTATCGGTGTTGGCCTGGGCAGAGTCGATCAGGTGCTTCACCTGGCTGACCGGCACGCCGCGATTGAGCCAGGTGAGGATGGCGTGGATGCGTTGTACATGGTCGGCGCTGAACAGCCGATGGCCCTTGGGTGTGCGCTGGGGCACGATCAGGCCATAGCGACGCTCCCAGGCGCGCAGGGTCACAGCGTTGACGCCGGTCTGGCGCGCCACTTCGCGGATCGGCAGCCAGCCGTCTTCCAGGGCTTGAGCGATGTCTTCGCCGGGTTCGTCTTGCAGGGCAGCTTTCATGGTCTAGATCGCATTACGCAGGCTGAGATTTTCCGGGTGCGGTTGCAGGTACGCCTGCTGCGCGATGTAGCGGTCCGGGTGTTGGCGAAAGTGATGCTTGAGCAGCGTCAGCGGCACCACCAGCGGCACGATGCCGTGGCGGTATTGGCCGATGACGGTTTGCATTTCCTGCTTGTCATCGGCGCTGATCACTTGCTTGAGGTAGCCGCTGATGTGTTGCAGCACATTGGTGTGGGTGCCGCGAGTGGCGCATTTGGTCAGGCCGGTCATCAAATCGCTGAAGTAAGACTCGGCGAGTTCATTGAGGTCGGTGCCTTTGCCCATGCTGCCCAGCAGGTGACCCAGGCTTTTGTAATGGGCGGGACTGTGGGCCATCAGCAGGTATTTGTAGCGCGAGTGAAAGGCCAGCAGGCGGTGACGGGTCAGCCCTTCGGCCAGCAGCTTTTGCCAGCTGGCGTAGACGAAAACGCGGGTCAGGAAGTTTTCCCGCAGCACCGGGTCGTTCAGTCGGCCGTCTTCTTCGACCGGTAGGTTGGGGTGGCGCGCGCAAAACGCCTGGGCATAGATGCCGCGTCCGCCACCGTCGACCGGTGTGCCGTTTTCGCGGTACACCTTGACTCGCTCCAGTCCACAGGACGGCGACTTCTGCATGAAGATGTAGCCGCACAGATCGGTATGTTCTTCAGCCATCTGCTGGCCGTATTCGTTCAGGGGCTGGGTCACGTTGAGTTCGCGGCGCACAGTGCCCACGGCCTGCGGATGGGCAGGGTCGCCAACCAGGCGGATCGGTTCGCGGGGGATGCCCAGGCCGATCGCAACTTCGGGGCACAGGGGCACAAAGTCGAAGTAGTCGGCGAGGGTTTGGCTGCAGAGCAGGGACTGTTTATGGCCGCCATTGAAGCGCACGTTCTCGCCTATTAGGCAGGCGCTGATAGCGATCTTCGGTTTTGCGCTGCTGGACATGGCCAAACCTCTGCAAGATTCTTGTACAAGCGTTGATTTCTGTACAACTAATCTCATCATAGGTCTGAAGCTGTACAAGTCAAATTATTTGTACAGGTTTTTTGCGGGGGAGACTATTTCCAGCCCATTTTCCATGCCTCGGCATTCTGCAAGGTCTGCCACGGAAGGCGTTCGCCGCGTTTGGTCATGATGGCTTGCAGCTCGATTTCCAGCACCGTGCCTTCTTCATCCCGAAACAGCTCGGTGACCAAAAAGTGTTTTTCCTTATTACGGGGATGTGCTGCTGTCCACTTTGACAGCAGCAGCTTGGCGGGGTTGATGCGGTTCATTGCAGGTGCTCGATCAGGCGTCGCGCGGCTTCCTGGCCACTGAGCCAGGCGCCTTCCACTCGACCGGACAGGCACCAGTCGCCACAAACGTACAGACCCAGGTCGGCATCGGCCAGCACACCGAATTCATGGCTGCTGGACGGCCGCGCATAGAGCCAGCGGTGCGCTAGGCTGAACGACGGCGCAGGCATGGCGCTGTGCAGTAACTCGGCGAAGGCGCCGTGCAGGTGTTCGATCACGGCTTCCTTGGACAGGTCCAAGTGGGCTTTGCTCCAGGCGCTGGTGGCGTGCAGCACCCAGGTGTCGAGGGTGGTGTCGCGTCCAGGTTTGCTACGGTTACGCGCCAGCCAGTCGAGGGGGCTGTCCTGCACGAAGCAGCCTTCCATTGGCGTATCAAGGGGGGTGTCGAAGGCCAGGGCGATGGCCCAGGTGGGGTCCATTTTTACCCCTGCGGCGGCGCTGGCCAGCTTTGGCGCAGCAGCGAGCAGGGCGGTGGCTTGTGGCGCTGGCGTGGCGATGATCACGTGGCTGAATGGTCCATGATTGCCACCGTCAGCGTCGAGCAGGTTCCAGTGTTGAGTCCCTTGGAACACCTCGGTAATGCGGCAACCGAACTCCACCGGCAAGTCATCGAGCAGGGCACGGGTGATGGCGCTCATGCGCGGTGAGCCTACCCAGCGGATCTGCTCGTCGGGGGAAGGGGTGAGCTGGCCGGATTTGAAGTTGTACAACTGCGGTTTCCACTGCTCGGCCCAGCCGTTGCTTTGCCAGCGTTGCACTTCATTGACGAAGCGTCGGTCGCGGGCTGTGAAGTATTGGGCGCCCATGTCCAGCGCACCGGCATCACTGCGCTTGCTGGACATGCGGCCGCCACTGCCGCGGCTTTTATCGAAGAGTTGCACAGCGTGCCCGGCGTCTCGTAACGCTCGGGCGGCGGAGAGACCGGCGATGCCGGTACCGATGATCGCGATGGGGACAGTCATGGAGGGCCTCGTTCTACCGTTGGGTACAGACTACGCCGACACCAATAGCTGTACAATATTGTTTTTTGGTATAAGTTTTGGCGTACCTGAACGTGTGGCGTGGCCTATGGTTAAAGCTGAGGCTTAAACAACAGTCACGCACGATTACAAATTGATCCCTGCTTATAAAATAGACCAGTGATCGGCGGCGAACGTTACATGAGGAAGATCCCATGCACATTTTGCTGACCGGCGGTACCGGCTTGATCGGCCGCCAACTCTGCCAACACTGGCTCGGTCAAGGCCATCGCCTGACCGTGTGGAGCCGTCATCCCGAAGAGGTTGCCGCCTTGTGTGGCGCCGAGGTGCTGGGCGTTGCGCGCCTGGAAGAGGTGATCGGCGTCGTGGACGCTGTGGTCAACCTCGCCGGCGCCGCCATCGCCGATCGTCCCTGGACCCACAAACGCAAGGCGCTGTTGTGGAGCAGTCGCATCGGTCTTACCGAAACCCTGTTGGCGTGGCTGGAAGGTCTTGCGCAAAAGCCGGCGGTGTTGATTTCCGGCTCGGCGGTGGGCTGGTACGGCGACGGTGGTGAGCGCGAACTGACCGAGGCCAGTGGTCCGGTACAGGACGATTTTCCCAGCCAGCTCTGTATCGCCTGGGAGGAAACCGCCCAGCGTGCCGAAGCTTTGGGCATGCGCGTGGTTCTGGTGCGCACCGGTTTGGTATTGGCGGCCGAGGGCGGCTTTTTGTCGCGGCTGCTGCTGCCGTTCAAACTGGCGCTGGGCGGGCCTATCGGTAATGGTCGGCAGTGGATGCCATGGGTGCATATCAAGGATCAAATCGCCCTGATTGATTTTCTTCTGCACAAGGATGACGCCAGCGGTCCTTATAATGCCTGCGCCCCACACCCAGTGCGTAACCGCGAGTTCGCCAAGACCCTGGGCCAGGTACTGCACCGCCCGGCGTTCATGCCGATGCCAGCCTTTGCGCTGAAGGTAGGCTTGGGTGAGTTGTCGGGGCTGTTGCTGGGCGGGCAGAAGGCGATTCCCGAACGCTTGATGGCCGCCGGTTTCACTTTCCAGTTCACTGAGTTGCATACGGCTTTGGATGACTTGTCCAGCCGCCTCTAGAAATAGGATGTTGCATGACGGATCACGCGTTGTTACTGGTCAACCTGGGTTCACCGGCGTCCACTTCGGTGGCGGATGTGCGCAGCTACCTTAACCAGTTTTTGATGGACCCTTATGTGATTGACTTGCCGTGGCCGGTACGTCGATTGCTGGTGTCGCTGATCCTGATCAAGCGCCCCGAGCAGTCGGCCCATGCCTATGCGTCGATCTGGTGGGATGAAGGTTCGCCGCTGGTTGTGCTCAGTCGTCGCCTGCAACAGCAGATGACGGCGCAGTGGACACAAGGCCCGGTGGAACTGGCCATGCGTTATGGCGAGCCGTCCCTGGAAACGACACTGACGCGCCTCGCCACCCAGGGTATTCAGAAGATCACCCTGGCGCCGTTGTACCCGCAGTTCGCCGACAGCACCGTGACCACGGTGATCGAAGAAGCCCGGCGCGTGGTGCGAAGCAAGAAACTGAATGTGCGACTCTCGATTCTGCAGCCGTTCTACGACCAGCCGGAATACCTTGATGCCCTGGCGGCGAGCGCACGGCGTTATGTCGAGCAGGATTACGATCACTTGCTGCTGAGCTTCCATGGTTTGCCCGAGCGCCATCTGACTAAGCTCGACCCGACTGGCCAGCATTGTTTCAAGGATGCCGACTGCTGCAAGAAAGCCTCGCCTGAAGTGCTTGCCAAATGCTATCGCGCACAATGTTTCAGTGTTGCCCGCGATGTAGCCGCCCGTCTGGGTTTGCCGGATGGCAAATGGTCGGTGGCGTTTCAATCGCGTCTGGGCCGTGCGAAGTGGATCGAGCCCTACACTGAAGCTCGCCTGGAGGCGCTGGCCCAGCAAGGCGTGAAAAAGCTGCTAGTGATGTGCCCGGCGTTTGTGGCCGATTGCATCGAGACCCTGGAAGAAATTGGCGATCGCGGGTTGGAGCAGTTCCGCGAGGCGGGGGGCGAGGAGTTGGTGTTGGTGCCGTGCTTGAATGATGATCCGCAGTGGGCGGCGGCGCTCAATACTTTGTGCGAAAGAGCGCCGTTGTCCCTATAGGCTTAGGCTCAAGCTGACGGTGAGATTGCGCGGTTCGCCGGGGCTGATCCAGTAGTTGCTGTAGGACCGCTCGTAGTACTTCTCGTCAAACAGGTTGTTCAGATTCAGGCCCACAGTCACGTTCTCGGTGGCTTTGTAGTGCGCCAGCAAATCCACGGTGTGGTAGGCCGGCAGTTCAAAACTGCTGCCGGCTTCACCCGAGCGGTCACCCACATAGGTGAACGCCGCGCCCACGTCTGAGCCGCGCAAGGCGCCGTCCTGGAATTCATACACCCCCAACAGACTGCCGCTGCGCTTGGCCACGCCGAGAATGCGGCTGCCCGCCGGAATGGCCTTGTCGCCCTTGGTCACCTCGGCGTCAATGTAGGCGAAGGCGCCGATCACTCGCACCGCGTCGGTCAGTTGCCCGGTCAGTTGCAGATCAAAGCCCTGGCTGCGCGCCTTGCCCATTGCACGGTTGGTGTTGGTGGCCGGGTCCAGGGCCAATACGTTTTCCTTTTCGATATGGAACGCCGCGAGGGTAGCGCTGAGGCGGTCGTCGAACAGCTCGCTCTTGATCCCAACTTCATAACCCACGCCTTCTTCGGGCTTGAAGGTGTTACCTGTCGCGTCCAGGCCGCTGTTGGGTTTGAACGAAGTGGAGGCGTTGGCGAACACGCCGACTTCGGGGGTGAGTTGATAAAGCAGGCCGGCGCGCTGAGTAAGAGCGTCGTGAGTTTGCCGGCTCGGTGGGACGTTTCGAGTGAAGTCGTCGACGTTTTGCTGGAAATGCTCGAAGCGTGCGCCGACCATGCCGCGCAGGCGATCGGTAAAGACGATCTGGTCTTGCAGGTTAAGCGCGTGGCTTTTGGTGTGCTCGAAAAAGTCGGTGCCGGAGCGTATGCCATTGGGTTTGGTTTGGCCGTAGACCGGGTTGTAGATGTCGATGGCGTACGAGCTACCGGGGCTGCCGGCGATGGCCGTCACGCGTTCCTTCTTGCGGTAGTCCTCGTATTCAGTGCCGATCAACAGTTCATGCTGCCAGCTGCCGACGTCGAAAAGGCCGCGCAGTTCCAACTGGGTGATGCTGTCGTGCCAGCCCATGGAGCGTTCGCGGTAGCGGCGGTTTAGGGTATGGCCATCTGCATTGAGAGCGCGGTTTTCCGAGGCGTCGCCCCACAGGCTGCCTTGTTTGTAGTGGCTGGCCAGGCGCAGTTTCCAGGCGTCGTTTAGGTGATGTTCGAGGGTCGCCTGGATGCGATTGTTGTGGTTGTCGATGTCTCCGTCGTTGGGTTCGCCGAGGAAGGTTTCGCGTGACAGGCCGGGGGCGTCGACGATGCCACGGTCGAAGGTTGAGCTGTGGCGCACGAATTCACTTTCGACGAGCAGGCTGGTGTCTGGGTCCAATTGCCAACTGAACGAGGGCGCGACGAACACGCGCTTGCTCTGCACGTGATCGCGGAAGCTGTGGTTGTCTTCGACTGCCAGGTTGACCCGCGACAGCACGTGGCCTTCGCTGTCCAGCGGCGTGTTGACGTCGAGAGCGGTGCGATAACGGTCCCAACTGCCGGCACTGGTTTGCAGGGTAGTGAAGGCTTCTGGCTGAGGTTTTTTGGTCACGATATTCACGGTGCCCCCTGGGTCGCCACGCCCGTACAAACTGGCCGCGGGGCCTTTGAGCACTTCGATGCGTTCGATAGTGGCCGCGTCCGGTGTGCTCGGGTAACCACGGTTGGCGCTGAAACCGTCTTGATAGAACTCTGAGGTGGTGAAGCCGCGCACGCTGTATTCGTAGAGTGTCAGGCCGCCAAAGTTATTTTGCTTGGATACGCCGCCCGCGAATTCCAGGGCGCGTTCCACGTTGGTGCTGCCCAGGTCCTTGAGCACCGTGGCCGGAATAACGCTGATGGATTGTGGGATATCGCGCAGGGCCGTGTCGGTTTTAGTCGCACTGGCTGAACGCGTGGCGCGGTAGCCCTTCACTGGGCCGGTTGCGGATTCATAGGCGTCGGTGGTGACGCTGATGGTATCGAGTTCGACGGTGGTTTCTTCGGCAAAAGCGGGATCAAGCAGCAAGCCCAAGGCCAGGCCAGCCAAGGGGGCAGTTCTTCGAGACGGCATGATAGAGCGTTCCAATAACGATATTGAAACAATATAACATGACCAATGAGAATGAATCGCTATGAAATGTTGGCTTGTAGGTGCCCGCGAACGGGCACCTCAGCGAAGCGGCTTATTCCTCTTCTTTAACCGGAGCAGGCGGCGGGCGCAGTCCGATTTCCGCCGACAACTTGATCTCTTTGCCGTTGCGCATCACCAGGATCGTCACCTTATCGGTCGGCTTGATCCGTGCCACCTGGTTCATCGATTTGCGACCATCACCCGCCGGTTCGCCGTTGATGCTCAGGATCACGTCACCCAATTGCAGCCCGGCTTTTTGTGCCGGACCGTCGCGGAAGATCCCGGCGACCACAATGCCTGGGCGCCCGGTCAGGCCAAACGACTCGGCCAGTTCCTTGGTCAGCGGCTGCACTTCGATCCCCAGCCAGCCGCGAATCACCTGGCCGTGCTCGATGATCGACTTCATCACTTCCATCGCCAGCTTCACCGGGATCGCAAAACCGATGCCCTGGGAACCGCCCGACTTGGAGAAAATCGCCGTGTTGATACCGGTCAAGTTGCCATTGGCATCCACCAGCGCGCCGCCGGAGTTGCCAGGGTTGATCGCCGCGTCGGTCTGGATGAAATCTTCGTAGCTGTTAAGCCCCAGCTGGTTGCGTCCGGTGGCGCTGATGATGCCCATGGTCACCGTCTGTCCCACCCCGAACGGGTTGCCGATGGCCAGTGCCACATCACCCACCCGCAGTCCATCGGAGCGGCCGAGAGTGATGGACGGCAGGCTTTTCAAATCGATCTTCAATACCGCCAGATCCGTTTCCGGGTCGCTGCCCACCACACGAGCCAGGGTCTCGCGACCATCACGCAGGGCCACCACAATCTGGTCGGCGCCGGTGGTAACGTGGTTGTTGGTGAGGATGTAGCCCTCGGGGCTCATGATCACCCCGGAACCCAAGCTGGACTCCATGCGCCGTTGCTTGGGCCCGTTGTCGCCGAAATAGCGGCGGAACTGTGGGTCTTCAAACAGCGGATGCGCTGGTTTGTTGATGACCTTGGTGGTGTACAGGTTGACCACTGCCGGCGCGGCAATGACCACTGCGTCCGCGTATGTCACCGGGCCTTGTACCACCGCGCTGGTTTGCGGTGCCTGTTGCAGGTTCACATCAAGGCTCGGTAAGCCCACCCATTGGGGGAAACGCTGAATAATCAGCATCGCGATCAGCACGCCAGCCAACAATGGCCATCCAAAAAAACGCAGTGCCTTGAGCATCAAGTAAGTCCTGACAGGTTGCAGGGGGCGGGAGAGCGCCCATAATGTCGCGCATTATACGAGGCTGCGAGCGCCTCGGAACGGGATATTTAGGAGTCTTTTATGGCCGTCCCCCTTACCACCCTCGTTGAGGAAGCAGACCGCTACCTCGGCAGTGCAAAAATCCCCGACTACTGCCCCAACGGGCTGCAAGTCGAAGGTCGCCCGCAGGTGATGCGCATCGTCAGCGGCGTGACCGCCAGCCAAGCCCTGCTGGACGCAGCCGTCGAAGCCCAGGCCGATTTGATCCTGGTGCACCACGGTTATTTCTGGAAAGGCGAAAACCCCTGCATCACCGGCATGAAGCAACGGCGACTGAAAACCCTGCTCAAGCACGACATCAGTCTCCTGGCCTACCACCTGCCGTTGGACCTGCACCCCGACGTCGGCAACAACGTGCAGCTTGCCAAGCAGTTGGACATCACCGTCGAGGGCCCGCTGGACCCAAGCAACCCCAAGATCGTCGGCCTCGTCGGCTCCCTCGCCGAACCTTTGTCGCCCCGTGACTTCGCCCGCCGCGTACAGGACGTCATGGGCCGCGAACCGCTGCTGATCGAAGGCAGCGAGATGATCCGCCGCGTCGGCTGGTGCACCGGCGGTGGCCAAGGCTACATCGACCATGGGATTGCCGCCGGCGTTGATCTGTTCCTCAGCGGTGAAGCTTCCGAGCAAACCTTCCACAGTGCGCGGGAAAACGACATCAGCTTCATTGCCGCCGGGCACCACGCAACCGAGCGCTACGGTGTGCAGGCTTTGGGAGATTATTTAGCGCGACGTTTCGCCCTGGAGCATCTGTTTATCGATTGTCCCAACCCGATTTGAGCGCCAAACCTGGGGGCATATTCTTATATCGTTTCGATCTAGCTGGCTCCCTGAATAGAAGAAGGTGCTGTGCTAGCATGCCTCGCTCGAACACGGCCCGCTGGCCGTCCATAAGATCGTTTTTCCGTGAGTAGCCATGGTCGACAAACTGACGCATCTGAAACAGCTGGAGGCGGAAAGCATCCACATCATCCGCGAGGTCGCCGCCGAGTTCGACAACCCGGTGATGCTCTACTCGATCGGTAAAGACTCCGCCGTGATGTTGCATCTGGCACGCAAGGCCTTCTTCCCGGGCAAACTGCCGTTCCCGGTGATGCACGTCGATACCCGCTGGAAATTCCAGGAGATGTACGCGTTCCGCGACAAGATGGTCGAAGAACTGGGCCTGGACCTGATCACCCACGTCAACCCCGATGGTGTTGCGCAGGGCATCAACCCATTCACCCACGGCAGCGCCAAACACACCGACATCATGAAGACCGAAGGCCTTAAGCAGGCATTGGACAAGCATGGTTTCGACGCTGCCTTCGGCGGTGCCCGTCGCGATGAAGAGAAATCCCGTGCCAAAGAGCGCGTGTACTCGTTCCGCGACAGCAAGCACCGCTGGGACCCGAAGAACCAGCGCCCCGAGCTGTGGAATGTCTACAACGGCAACGTCAACAAGGGTGAGTCGATCCGTGTGTTCCCGCTGTCCAACTGGACCGAGCTGGACATCTGGCAGTACATCTACCTTGAAGGCATCCCGATCGTGCCGCTGTACTTTGCCGCCGAACGCGATGTCATCGAGAAGAACGGCACGTTGATCATGATCGACGACGACCGCATCCTCGAGCACCTGTCCGACGAAGACAAAGCCCGTATCGTCAAAAAGAAAGTACGTTTCCGTACCCTTGGCTGCTACCCGTTGACGGGCGCGGTGGAGTCCGAAGCCGAGACGCTGACGGACATCATTCAGGAAATGCTCCTGACGCGAACTTCCGAGCGCCAGGGCCGTGTCATCGACCACGATGGTGCAGGCTCGATGGAAGATAAAAAACGTCAAGGCTATTTCTAAGGGGCTGTCATGTCGCATCAATCTGATTTGATCAGCGAGGACATCCTCGCCTACCTGGGCCAGCACGAGCGCAAAGAGATGTTGCGCTTCCTGACCTGCGGCAACGTCGACGACGGCAAAAGCACCCTGATCGGGCGCCTGCTGCACGACTCCAAGATGATCTACGAAGATCACCTGGAAGCCATTACCCGCGATTCGAAGAAGTCCGGCACCACCGGCGATGACATCGACCTGGCGTTGCTGGTCGACGGCCTGCAGGCCGAGCGTGAGCAGGGCATCACCATCGATGTTGCCTACCGCTACTTCTCCACCGCAAAGCGCAAATTCATCATCGCCGACACTCCTGGCCATGAGCAGTACACCCGCAACATGGCTACCGGTGCCTCCACCTGTGACCTGGCGATCATCCTGATCGATGCCCGCTACGGTGTGCAGACCCAGACCCGTCGCCACAGCTTCATCGCGTCGTTGCTGGGCATCAAGCACATCGTCGTTGCCATCAACAAGATGGACATCAATGGCTTTGACCAAAGCGTATTCGAGTCGATCAAGGCTGATTACCTGAAGTTCGCCGACGGTATCGCGTTCAAGCCGAGCACCCTGGCATTCGTGCCGATGTCGGCGCTCAAGGGTGACAACGTGGTGAACAAGAGCGAGCGTTCGCCTTGGTACACCGGCCAGTCGCTGATGGAAATCCTCGAAACCGTCGAGATCGCCAACGACCGCAACTACACCGACCTGCGTTTCCCGGTGCAGTACGTTAACCGTCCAAACCTTAACTTCCGCGGTTTCGCCGGCACCCTGGCCAGCGGCATCGTGCATAAGGGCGACGAAATCGTTGTTCTGCCATCGGGCAAGAGCAGCCGCGTCAAATCCATTGTCACCTTCGACGGTGAACTGGAGCACGCCGGCCCAGGTCAGGCCGTGACCCTGACCATGGAAGACGAGATCGACATCTCCCGTGGCGACCTGTTGGTGCATGCCGACAACGTGCCGCAAGTGACTGACGCCTTCGATGCCATGCTGGTGTGGATGGCCGAAGAACCGATGCTGCCGGGCAAGAAATACGACATCAAGCGCGCCACCAGCTATGTGCCGGGTTCCATCACCAGCATCGTGCACCGCGTGGACGTGAACACCCTGGCCGAAGGCCCGGCGAGTTCGTTGCAACTGAATGAGATTGGCCGGGTCAAGGTCAGCCTCGACGCCGCCATCGCGTTGGACGGTTACGACAGCAATCGCACCACGGGCGCGTTTATTGTCATCGACCGTTTGACCAACGGCACCGTCGCCGCGGGCATGATCATCGCACCGCCTGTTACCCACGGCAGCGCGGCGCAGCACGGCAAGTTGGCTCATGTGGCCACTGAAGAACGTGCCCTGCGCTTTGGTCAGCAACCGGCCACCGTTCTGTTCAGCGGCCTCTCGGGCGCTGGCAAAAGCACCTTGGCCTACGCGGTTGAGCGCAAGCTGTTCGACATGGGCCGTGCAGTGTTCGTACTGGATGGTCAGAACCTACGCCACGACCTGAACAAAGGCTTGCCTCAGGATCGTGCCGGGCGCACCGAGAACTGGCGTCGTGCTGCTCACGTGGCACGTCAGTTCAACGAGGCCGGCCTGCTGACCCTGGCGGCGTTCGTTGCCCCGGATGCCGAAGGCCGTGAACAGGCCAAGGCGCTGATTGGCAGCGACCGCCTGCTGACCGTCTACGTGCAAGCGTCGCCGTTGGTGTGCGCCGAGCGTGATCCGCAAGGTTTGTACGCTGCCGGTGGGGATAACATCCCTGGCGAGTCCTTCCCGTACGACGTGCCGTTGAATGCCGATCTGGTACTCGACACCCAGGCTCTGTCGTTGGAAGAGAGCGTCAAGCAAGTGCTGGAGCTGTTGCGTCAGCGCGGCGCGATCTAAACTTCGCGGCCACAAAAAAGCCCGCCACCGAGTGATCGGTGGCGGGCTTTTTCACATCTTCAAGATCGGGCGCGGTCAAATGTGGGAGGGCGCTTGCCCCCGATAGCGGTGGGTCAGCTACGGCTGCATCAACTGATACTCCCTCATCGGGGGCAAGCCCCCTCCCGCAGGTTGATCATCGCTTGCTTGGGAATTCGGTGTGAAGCTGCTCCAGCAACGCATCCTTGGTTTCCCACAGCTGGTTAATCCACCCCTGGAACGCCAGCCGATACTCCGCATCCTGCTCATAATTCCTGCCGACGAACTCGGCTGGAATCTGCACCTCTTCAAACTGCACCACCACGTCCTGCACCTTCCCGCAGAGCAAGTCCCAATACCCAGGGCGTCCGCCAGGGTAGTGAATGGTCACGTTGACCAGTGATTTCAGCTGTTCCCCCATGGCATCCAACACAAACGCGATTCCGCCCGCCTTGGGTTTGAGCAAGTAGCGAAACGGCGACTTCTGCTGGGCATGTTTGCCCGGCGTAAACCGAGTGCCTTCGGCAAAGTTGAAAATCCCTACCGGGTTTGCGCGAAACTTCGCACAGGTCTTGCGGGTGGTTTCCAGGTCTTTGCCTTTCTTCTCCGGGTGTTTCTCCAGATAAGCCTTGGTGTAGCGCTTCATGAACGGAAAGCCCAACGCCCACCACGCCAGACCAATCACCGGCACCCAGATCAATTCCTGCTTGAGGAAGAACTTCAGCGGGCGAATCCGTCGATTGAGCACGTATTGCAACACCATGATGTCGACCCAGCTCTGGTGGTTGCTGGTCACTAGGTACGAGTGCTGATAGTCCAGCCCTTCAAGGCCTTTGAGATGCCAACGCGTTCGCTGTACCAGGTTCATCCAGCCCTTGTTGTTGGTTACCCAGGCTTCGTGGGTGTGGTTCATCAGCCATTCGCTGAAGCGTTTGGCAAACGGTAGCGCCTTGAACAGCGCGACGATGAATAGGAACGAACACAGCAGTATCGTGTTCAGTGCCAGCAACAGCGAAGCGATGACCCCGCGCACGGCGGCAGGTAGAAAATCCAGCATTTAGATATCCATTGGTCGGTTGGCGGCTTGGATCGCAGTCAGTGCGATGGTGTACACGATGTCGTCGACCTGGGCGCCACGGGGCAGGTCGTTGACCGGTTTGCGCAGGCCCTGCAGCATTGGGCCAAGGCTTACGCAGTCGGCGCTGCGTTGCACGGCTTTGTGGGTGGTGTTACCGGTGTTCAGATCGGGGAAGACGAACACCGTGGCTTTGCCGGCGACCTGGCTATTGGGCGCCAATTGCCGCGCTACGTTTTCGTTGGCGGCGGCGTCGTATTGCAGCGGGCCGTCGATCAGCAGCGAGCTTTGCTGTTCGTGGGCGAGCAGGGTGGCCTCGCGGACTTTTTCCACTTCTTCTCCACTGGCTGAATCACCGCTGGAATAACTGATCATCGCCACACGTGGGGTAATGCCGAATGCCGCCGCCGAATCGGCGCTTTGCAGGGCGATTTCCGCCAGTTCCGCAGCGCTTGGGTGCGGGTTCATCACGCAGTCGCCGTAGACCAGCACCTGCTCGGGGAACAGCATGAAGAACACGGACGACACCAGGGTGCAGCCCGGCGCCGTTTTGATCAGCTGCAGGGCAGGGCGGATGGTGTTCGCGGTGGAGTGGATAACGCCAGAGACCAGGCCGTCCACTTCGTCCAGCGCGAGCATCATCGTGGCGATCACCACGGTGTCTTCCAATTGTTGCTCGGCCATTGGCGCGTTGAGGCTCTTACTTTTGCGCAGCGCGACCATCGGTTCGACGTAGCGTTGGCGGATCAGGTCCGGGTCGAGAATCTCAAGGCCTTCAGGCAATTCGATGCCTTGGGCGCGGGCGACGGCTTCCACGTCTGCCGGCTTGGCCAGAAGCACGCAGCGCGCGATGCCCCTTGCCTGGCAGATAGCGGCGGCTTGCACGGTCAGCGGCTCGCTGCCTTCGGGCAGCACAATGCGTTTGTTGGCAGCCTGGGCGCGTTGGATCAACTGGTAGCGGAACACCGCCGGCGATAGACGCATCTCCCGCGGCGTGCCGCAGCGCTGGTGCAGCCAGCGCGCGTCGAGGTGGCTGGCGACGAAATCGGTGATGATCTCCGCACGCTCACGGTCATCAATGGGGATTTCCTTGTTGAGGTTGTTGAGCAGGTTAGCGGTCTCGTAGGAACCGGTACTCACCGACAAAACCGGCAGCCCAGCCTGGAAGGCGCCGCGGCACAGATCCATGATGCGCGGGTCGGGCAGGGTATCGCTGGTCAGCAGCAGGCCGGCCAGGGGTACGCCGTTGATCGCGGCCAGGCTGACGGCGAGGATGATGTCGTCACGGTCGCCGGGGGTCACCACCAGCACGCCGGGCTTGAGCAGCTCTACGGTGTTGCGCATAGTGCGGGCGCAAATGATGATCTTGGTCATGCGCCGAGTTTCGTAGTCGCCGGCGTTGAGGATCTGCGCGCCCATCAGGTCGGCTACGTCGCGGGTGCGCGGCGCGTTGAGTTCCGGCTGGTAAGGGATGCAGCCCAGCAGGCGGAAGTCACCGCTGCGCAACAGCGGCGAATGTTCTTTCAGGCGCGCCGAGAAAGCTTCCATGCTTTCGTCGGTGCGTACTTTGTTGAGGATTACGCCGAGTACCTTCGGGTCTTTCGGGCCGCCGAACAACTGGGCCTGCAATTCCACGCGGCCTGAGAGTTCGGTAAGCACTTCGTTTTCCGGAGCGGAGACAAGAATCACTTCAGCATCCAGGCTCTTGGCCAAGTGCAGGTTGACCCGCGCCGCGTAGCTGGCGTTGCGGGTCGGCACCATGCCTTCGACGATCAGTACATCCTTGCCCACCGCGGCCTGCTGATACAGCGTGATAATTTCTTCGAGCAGTTCATCCAGCTGGCCGTCGCCGAGCATCCGCTCTACATGGGCGAGGCCCAGGGGTTGTGGAGGCTTCAGGCCGTGGGTGCGTGCCACCAGTTCGGTGGAGCGTTCTGGGCCGGTGTCGCCAGGATGCGGTTGGGCAATCGGCTTGAAGAAGCCGACTTTCAGCCCGGCCCGTTCAAGGGTGCGCACCAGCCCTAGGCTGATGGAGGTCAGACCCACACCAAAATCGGTGGGCGCGATAAAAAAAGTCTGCATGCGAATTCTCTGGAGGTGCATGGCTTCGGTGGCGCTCTATGGCTGAGTGCCTACCGGGAATCAGGCGTCAAGGTTATCGTTATTCGGCGCTTGCGCACACCAGCCGCACGCAAAGGGCTGGCCTATTTTTTCCAGGCGCTGTGCGGGGTCTAGCACCCAGGTTCGGGATTGCCACGGCGGCTGGTGGCGCAGGTGCTGGGTATGGCCGCATGACAGCTCGGCCACCCAATGCCCTTCTTCGTCCGAATGAAAACCGATGATCATGACCGTTGATTGGTCCCGTCCGTCCGGGTTCCGTTCGCTTTCGGGCAAATCCTTGTTTAGACTTGTCCGTTCTTCATTCTTATGCAAAAGGTCTCGCCCCATGACGATCGCCGCTAACAAGGCTGTCTCCATCGACTATACCCTGACCAACGACGCTGGTGAGGTCATCGACAGCTCCGCCGGCGGCGCGCCGCTGGTCTACCTGCAAGGCGCAGGTAATATCATCCCAGGCCTGGAAAAGGCCCTGGAAGGCAAGGCAGTTGGTGATGAACTGACCGTAGCCGTAGAACCTGAAGATGCCTACGGCGAATACTCTGCTGAACTGGTCAGCACTTTGAGCCGCAGCATGTTCGAAGGCGTTGACGAGCTGGAAGTGGGCATGCAGTTCCACGCTTCCGCGCCGGACGGCCAAATGCAGATCGTGACCATCCGTGATCTGGACGGCGACGACGTAACCGTCGACGGCAACCACCCTCTGGCTGGTCAGCGCCTGAACTTCCAAGTGAAGATCGTTGCCATCCGCGACGCTTCCCAGGAAGAAGTTGCTCACGGCCACGTTCACGGTGAAGGCGGTCATCAGCACTGATTGATGCGTTAATCAGCTGATAGCAAAAACGCCCCGACTGGTTCGGGGCGTTTTTTTGTGCCTGAAATCATCACAGCTCCATCTGTGGCAAGGGGCAAGCTCGCTCTCGCATGTGTTTTCACGCACAAACAAAAATGCCCCGGACCTTTCGGTACGGGGCATTTCCTAACTGTTTCGCAACCAAGGTTACGTAGCAGTTGTTACCACTTAGGCTGCAGCAGCAACGCTCAGAGCCTTGATGTGGCCATTCAGGCGGCTCTTATGGCGAGCGGCCTTGTTCTTGTGGATGATGCCTTTATCGGCCATACGGTCGATAACTGGCACAGCCAGAACGTAAGCTGCTTGAGCTTTTTCAGCGTCTTTGGTGTCGATGGCTTTAACTACATTCTTGATGTAGGTACGAACCATGGAACGCAGGCTGGCGTTGTGGCTGCGACGCTTCTCAGCCTGTTTTGCACGTTTTTTGGCGGAAGGTGTGTTGGCCACCGTCGAGCTCCTCGAAAGACTTTTTAGGAAATAGCAAACAAAATAGGCCGCGAATCATGCCGATGACTTGATGTGTTGTCAAGGGCGGCTGATGCGAACTGCTGAGTGGTCGATCTGAAGAGGCGGGTGATTTATTTCCGGCGCTTGACCTGTAAACTCGCGAGCTTTGGCTCTGTGCTGTTGCAGGCGCGCAGTATCGCATAAGTGGGCGCTTTGTTCGCCTGCTCTTTATCTATAGGCGCAAACTCTTTCAATGAATCTGCTCAAATCGTTGGCTGCCGTCAGCTCTATCACAATGATCTCCAGGGTTTTGGGGTTCGTGCGTGACACCCTGCTGGCGCGCATTTTTGGCGCCAGCATGGCCACGGATGCCTTCTTTATTGCCTTTAAGTTGCCCAATCTGCTGCGCAGGATCTTCGCTGAAGGCGCATTTTCCCAAGCGTTCGTGCCGATTCTGGCTGAATACAAGACTCAGCAGGGCGAGGAAGCTACTCGTACCTTTATTGCCTACGTTTCGGGCCTGCTGACCCTGGTTTTAATGCTGGTGACCCTCCTCGGAATGCTCGCCGCTCCCTGGGTGATCTGGGCGACGGCCCCTGGTTTTGCCAATACGCCGGAAAAGTTCGCGCTGACCACTGATCTGCTGAGAGTGACCTTTCCTTATATATTGCTGATTTCCCTGTCATCCCTGGCCGGGGCGATCCTCAATACCTGGAACCGGTTTTCGGTGCCGGCGTTCGTGCCAACGTTGCTAAACGTCAGCATGATTATTTTCGCGCTGTTTCTCACGCCGTACTTCGATCCGCCGGTCATGGCCTTGGGTTGGGCGGTGCTGGCCGGTGGTCTGGCGCAATTGCTCTACCAACTGCCGCACCTGAAAAAGATCGGCATGCTCGTGCTGCCTCGCCTGAATCTGAAAGACACCGGCGTCTGGCGCGTGATGCGCAATATGCTGCCGGCGATTCTTGGCGTGTCGGTCAGTCAGATTTCCCTGATTATCAACACGGCCTTTGCCTCGCTGCTGGTATCGGGCTCGGTGTCGTGGATGTATTACGCCGACCGTCTGATGGAGTTGCCTTCCGGCGTGCTCGGCGTGGCCTTGGGTACAATTCTGCTACCGACCCTGGCGCGTACTTACGCAAGCAAGGACCGCCAGGAGTACTCGCGCATCCTCGATTGGGGCCTGCGCCTGTGTTTCGTCCTGGTGTTGCCGTGCGCCCTTGCGCTGGGAATTCTGGCCGAGCCGCTAACGGTCTCACTGTTCCAATACGGACAGTTCGACGCCCATGACGCCTTGATGACGCAGCACGCGCTGGTTGCTTACTCCGTTGGCCTGCTCGGCATCATCGTGATCAAAGTGCTGGCGCCTGGCTTCTACGCCCAGCAGAACATCCGCACCCCGGTCAAAATCGCGATTTTCACGCTGATCGTCACGCAACTGCTCAACCTTGTGTTTATCGGCCCGTTGGCTCACGCCGGCCTGGCCCTGGCCATCAGTGCGGGCGCCTGCATCAACGCTGGACTGCTGTTTTATCAGCTGCGCAAACAGCAGATGTTCCAGCCGCAGCCGGGCTGGGGCATGTTTGCACTGAAGTTGCTGGTGGCGGTGGCAATGATGTCGGCGGTTCTGCTTGGGCTGATGCACTTTATGCCAGCGTGGGACCAAGGCCATATGTTAGATCGCTTCATGCGCCTGGGTGCGCTGGTGGTCGCCGGTGTGGTGGTGTACTTCGGGATGTTGCTGCTGCAGGGGTTCCGCCTGCGCGATTTCAATCGCAAGTCGCTGAGCTAGAGAGTTTGCTGCGATAAAACAGGTGTTTTATCGATTCCATCCACCTTGCCCTGCGCTGTTGCCTGTCGTCCGGGGCTGGGTGTGGTTATAATCGACCACTTTATGAGCAAGAAGCGCGTTATGCAGCTGGTTCGAGGTCTCCACAACCTGCGCCCCCAGCATCGGGGCTGCGTCGCCACTATTGGCAACTTTGACGGTGTTCACCGTGGTCATCAGGCTATTCTGGCCCGGCTGCGCGAGCGTGCGGTCGAGTTGGGCGTGCCCAGCTGCGTGGTGATTTTTGAGCCACAGCCGCGGGAATATTTCACTCCGGAAACGGCGCCAGCCCGCTTGGCTCGCTTGCGGGACAAGCTGCAACTGCTAGCTGAAGAAGGTGTGGACCGCGTCCTCTGCCTGGCTTTCAATCAGCGCTTGCAAAGCCTCAGCGCTGCCGAGTTCGTTGACCGCATCCTCGTGGATGGCCTGGGCGTACAACATCTGGAGGTCGGCGACGACTTCCGTTTTGGTTGCGACCGGGTTGGGGATTTTGAATTCCTGCAGCACGCCGGCGTCATCCAGGGCTTTACCGTCGAAGCCGCGCAAACCGTCGAATTAGATGGCCTGCGCGTGAGCAGTACCCAAGTGCGTAATGCGCTGGCGGCTGCCGACTTCGCCTTGGCTGAGCGTTTGCTCGGTCGCCCGTTCCGCATTGCCGGGCGGGTGCTGCACGGCCAGAAGCTGGCGCGCCAATTGGGCACGCCAACCGCCAACGTGCAACTCAAGCGCCGTCGTGTGCCGCTGACAGGGGTTTACCTGGTTAGCGTCGATATTGACGGCCAGTCGTGGCCGGGAGTCGCCAACATAGGCGTCAGGCCCACGGTTGCAGGTGATGGCAAGGCCCACCTGGAGGTTCACCTTTTGGATTTTGCCGGTGATTTATACGACCGGCGTTTGACGGTGGTTTTCCACCAGAAGCTGCGTGAAGAGCAGCGTTTCGCCTCCCTTGAGGCGTTGAAAACGGCGATCAATGCGGATGTCGCCGCCGCCCGTGCACTAGCCGCACCTAGCGCCCATCGCTAACCGAAGAGCCTTAAATGACCGACTATAAAGCCACGCTAAACCTTCCGGACACCGCCTTCCCAATGAAGGCCGGCCTGCCACAGCGCGAACCGCAGATCCTGCAGCGCTGGGACAGTATTGGCCTGTACGGAAAGTTGCGCGAGATTGGCAAGGATCGTCCGAAATTCGTCCTGCACGATGGCCCTCCTTACGCCAACGGCACGATTCATATCGGTCATGCGCTGAACAAAATTCTCAAGGACATGATCCTGCGCTCGAAAACCCTGTCGGGCTTCGACGCGCCGTATGTGCCGGGTTGGGACTGCCACGGCCTGCCGATCGAACACAAGGTCGAAGTGACCTACGGTAAGAACCTGGGTGCCGATAAAACCCGCGAACTGTGCCGTGCCTACGCCGCCGAGCAGATCGAAGGGCAGAAATCCGAGTTCATTCGCCTGGGTGTGCTGGGCGAGTGGGACAACCCGTACAAAACCATGAACTTCAAGAACGAGGCCGGTGAAATCCGTGCCTTGGCCGAAATCGTCAAGGGCGGTTTCGTGTTCAAGGGCCTCAAACCCGTGAACTGGTGCTTCGATTGCGGTTCGGCCCTGGCTGAAGCGGAAGTCGAATACGAAGACAAGAAGTCCTCGACCATCGACGTAGCCTTCCCGATTGCTGACGACGCCAAGCTGGCCCAGGCGTTTGGCCTGGCTAGCCTGAGCAAACCGGCTGCCATCGTGATCTGGACCACCACCCCGTGGACCATTCCCGCCAACCAGGCGCTGAACGTGCACCCGGAATTCACCTATGCCCTGGTGGACGTCGGTGATCGCCTGCTGGTACTCGCCGAGGAAATGGTCGAAGCGTGCCTGGCTCGCTACGAACTGCAAGGTTCGGTGATCGCCACCACCACCGGTTCCGCGCTGGAGCTGATCAACTTCCGTCACCCGTTCTATGACCGTCTGTCGCCGGTGTACCTGGCTGACTACGTCGAATTGGGTTCGGGTACCGGTGTGGTTCACTGCTCGCCCGCGTATGGCGTGGACGACTTCGTGATCTGCAAGAAGTACGGCATGGTCAACGATGAGATCATCAACCCGGTGCAAAGCAACGGTGTTTACGTGCCTTCGCTGGAGTTCTTCGGCGGCCAGTTCATCTTCAAGGCCGATCAGCCGATCATCGATAAGCTGCGTGAAGTCGGTGCGCTGATGCAAACCGACACCATCAAGCACAGCTACATGCACTGCTGGCGTCACAAGACCCCGCTGATCTACCGCGCCACCGCGCAATGGTTTATCGGCATGGACAAAGAGCCGACCAGCGGCGACACCTTGCGTGTGCGCTCGCTCAAGGCCATCGAAGACACCACGTTCGTCCCGGCGTGGGGCCAGGCGCGCCTGCATTCAATGATCGCCAACCGTCCGGACTGGTGCATCTCCCGTCAACGCAACTGGGGTGTGCCGATCCCGTTCTTCTTGAACAAGGAAAGCGGTGAGTTGCATCCGCGTACCGTCGAACTGATGGAAGTGGTGGCCCAGCGTGTTGAACAGGAAGGCATCGAAGCCTGGTTCAAGCTGGACGCCGCCGAACTGCTGGGCGAAGAAGCGCCGCAGTACGACAAAATCAGCGACACCCTCGACGTATGGTTCGACTCGGGCACCACCCACTGGCACGTGCTACGCGGTTCGCACCCAATGGGCCACGAGACCGGTCCGCGTGCCGACCTGTACCTGGAAGGCTCGGACCAACACCGTGGCTGGTTCCACTCGTCATTGCTGACCGGTTGCGCCATCGACGATCACGCCCCGTATCGCGAGCTGCTGACACACGGTTTCACCGTCGACGAGACGGGCCGCAAGATGTCCAAGTCGCTGAAAAACGTGATCGAACCGAAAAAGATCAACGACACCCTGGGCGCCGACATCATGCGTCTGTGGGTTGCGTCTACTGACTACTCGGGCGAGATCGCCGTATCGGACCAGATCCTGGCCCGCAGCGCCGATGCCTACCGTCGTATCCGTAATACCGCGCGTTTCCTCCTGTCGAACCTGACCGGCTTCAACCCGGCCACCGATATCCTGCCGGCCGAGGACATGCTCGCCCTGGACCGTTGGGCTGTGGACCGTACCCTGTTGCTGCAGCGCGAGTTGCAGGAGCACTACGGCGAATACCGCTTCTGGAACGTGTATTCGAAGATCCACAACTTCTGCGTGCAGGAGTTGGGTGGTTTCTACCTCGACATCATCAAGGACCGCCAGTACACCACCGGCGCCAACAGCAAGGCACGCCGCTCGGCGCAGACCGCGCTGTATCACATCTCCGAAGCGCTGGTGCGCTGGATCGCACCGATCCTGGCCTTCACCGCCGACGAGCTGTGGGAATACCTGCCGGGTGAGCGTAACGAGTCCGTGATGCTCAACACCTGGTACGAAGGCCTGACCGAACTGCCGGCCGATTTCGAACTGGGTCGCGAGTACTGGGAAGGCGTGATGGCCGTCAAAGTTGCAGTGAACAAGGAGCTGGAAGTGCAGCGTGCGGCCAAGGCCGTCGGCGGCAACCTGCAGGCCGAAGTCACCCTGTTTGCCGAGGAAGGCCTGACCGCCGACTTGACCAAGCTGAGCAACGAACTGCGGTTTGTACTGATCACCTCGACTGCAAGCTTGGCGCCATTCGCCCAGGCCCCAGCGGACGCCGTGGCCACCGAAGTGCCGGGCCTCAAGCTCAAAGTGGTCAAGTCGGCCTTTGCCAAGTGCGCTCGTTGCTGGCATTGCCGTGAAGACGTCGGCGTGAACCCTGAGCATCCAGAAATCTGTGGTCGTTGCGTCGACAACATCTCGGGTGAAGGCGAGGTTCGCCATTATGCCTAATACCAGTCGTTTCGGACGTCTGGGCTGGCTCGTACTGAGTTTGCTGGTCTTGGTCATCGACCAGGTCAGCAAGGCTCATTTCGAAGGCTCCCTGGAAATGTTCCAGCAAATCGTGGTGATCCCGGATTACTTCAGCTGGACCCTCGCCTACAACACCGGCGCCGCTTTCAGCTTCCTGGCTGACGGTGGCGGCTGGCAGCGCTGGTTGTTCGCGCTGATCGCCTTGGTGGTCAGTGCGGTGCTCGTGGTCTGGCTCAAGCGCCTGGGCCGCGATGACACCTGGCTGGCCGTCGCCTTGGCCTTGGTTCTGGGCGGCGCGCTGGGTAACCTGTACGACCGCATTGCCCTGGGCCATGTGATCGACTTTATCCTGGTGCATTGGCAGAACCGTCATTATTTCCCTGCGTTCAACTTTGCCGACAGCGCCATCACCGTTGGTGCAATCATGCTGGCGCTGGATATGTTCAAAAGTAAGAAAACCGGAGAGACCGTCAATGACTGATCAGGTATTGGCTGAGCAACGCATCAGCCAGAACACGGAAGTCACTTTGCATTTCGCATTGCGCCTGGAGAATGGCGACACGGTCGACAGCACGTTCGACAAGGCCCCGGCGACCTTCAAGGTCGGCGACGGCAATCTGCTGCCGGGTTTCGAAGCGGCTCTATTCGGTTTCAAGGCTGGCGACAAGCGCACCCTGCAGATCCTGCCGGAAAACGCTTTTGGTCAGCCTAACCCGCAAAACGTGCAGATCATCCCGCGTTCGCAGTTCCAGGACATGGACCTGTCGGAAGGCCTGCTGGTGATCTTTAACGACGCCGCGAATACTGAGCTGCCTGGCGTGGTGAAAGCGTTCGATGACGCGCAAGTGACCATCGACTTCAACCACCCGTTGGCCGGTAAAACCTTGACGTTTGACGTTGAAATCATCGACGTTAAAGCGCTCTAACTGACGAAACACACTAAATGTGTGGATCGGACTTGTGTGAGGGGGCTTGCCCCCGATAGCGGGGTATCAGTCAAAGTTTTTTACTGACCCATCACTATCGGGGGCAAGCCCCCTCACACCTTTGATCTTCATTGTCAGTTGAGTAGCTTCAATACTGACCCATAGTAGCTGCAAGACACGAGGCACAGCATGCAAATCAAACTCGCCAACCCCCGTGGCTTCTGCGCCGGCGTGGACCGTGCGATCGAAATCGTCAATCGTGCCCTGGAAGTTTTCGGTCCGCCGATCTACGTGCGTCATGAAGTCGTCCATAACAAGTTTGTGGTCGAAGACCTGCGCGCACGTGGCGCCATCTTTGTCGAAGAACTGGAGCAGGTGCCGGACGACGTGATCGTCATCTTCAGTGCTCATGGTGTTTCCCAGGCCGTGCGTACCGAAGCGGCGGGCCGGGGCCTGAAAGTGTTCGACGCGACTTGCCCGCTGGTTACCAAGGTGCACATCGAAGTCGCGCGCTACAGCCGTGATGGTCGGGAATGCATTCTGATCGGTCATGCCGGTCACCCGGAAGTCGAAGGCACCATGGGCCAATACGACGCCAGCAACGGCGGCGCCATCTACTTGGTGGAGGACGAGAATGACGTCGCCAGCCTTCAGGTACAAAGCCCTGATCGTTTGGCCTTCGTGACTCAGACAACCTTATCCATGGACGACACCAGCCGTGTGATCGACGCGCTACGCAGCCGCTTCCCGGCCATTGGCGGCCCGCGCAAGGATGACATCTGCTACGCCACCCAAAACCGCCAGGACGCGGTCAAACAATTGGCTGACGAGTGCGATGTGGTTCTGGTGGTCGGCAGTCCTAACAGCTCCAATTCCAACCGCCTGCGTGAGCTGGCTGAGCGGATGGCGACACCGGCGTACCTGATCGACGGTGCCGAAGACATGCAACGCAGTTGGTTCGATGGCGTCGAGCGTATTGGCATCACTGCGGGTGCTTCTGCCCCTGAAGTGCTGGTGCGCGGTGTTATCCAGCAACTGCACGCCTGGGGCGCTACCGGCGCTGATGAGCTGGCAGGACGTGAAGAGAACATCACTTTCTCCATGCCCAAGGAGCTGCGCGTTCGCTCATTGCTTTGAACGTCAGGGTGCCGGATTAACTTCGGCACAACGCCTGTTCGGCTTTATCGCTACGCAGGCTGATACGCCCACTAGGCGCCAGCACCAACTGGTGCAGGCTTTGCGCCGAGTCCCTGGCGCATACGTGCACAGTGCCAGCACGAAAACCTCCCCCTGAAAACACCGGCTCGCCTGAACTGCTGAAGCGCACCTGGCTTTTGACCGGCCCATTCCCGACTATCGGCACGCGCCCGCTGTCTTGGCGCTCCAAGAGCACGGGGTTGTCGTCGTCCTGATGGCCGTGTCCGCTCACATCCAATATCACCCGCCAACCCTTGCTCCAGTCCTCGTCCAGTGCGTGGATGACCACCGCACGGTTACGCGCGATGGCTTCAGTGCGTGCGAAGCGAAGCCCGCTGGTAAGTGATTGTGCCGCGCTTTGTCGCAGCTGTGACTCCAGCAGGCCCATGAAATTAGGTGCTGCCAGATGCAGCAGAGTGCCGCTCACAAGGAGTCCAAGCAGCAGTTCGATCAGGGTAAAACCTCGCTGTTCCATCGGCTTTCTCTCCGTGGGCGTGTTTAGGAAACAGGTCTAGGCATAGGTATAGCGTCCGTTTCTGGGAGGCGAATGATGGCCTATATGTCCAAAGTATTTCCCTTTGTGCCGTGGGCAGCACGGGCGAAAAACCGACGCTAGTCTTGGATCGCTCAGCGGGATTTCCTGCTTTCTTCGACCTTCGACACGGATGACGACGGTAATGCTTTCCTGCCTTAACACCTGTTTTCCCCACGCTTTTGCGCGATGCCAGACCGGCATGACGTTGATCGAGGTACTGGTGGCGATGCTGATTCTCACCGTGGGCCTGTTAGGCGCAGTGGTGCTTCAACTCAATGCCCTCAAGTACACCGAAAGTTCGAGGATGACCAGTCAGGCCAGTTTTATTGCCTACGATATGCTCGACCGAGTCCGCGCCAATTCCGGCGCGGACTACTCATTGCGCCACGGAGTGCAGGCCCCCAGTACTGGGAACGTCAGCGTGCGTGATTTGGACCTCCATGATTTCGAATCCAATATTCGCGCCTTTGCCGGGGAGGGTGCCAAAGGTTCAGTGGCGGTCAGCACAAATGAAGTGACTGTCAGTATCAGTTGGGATGGCAGCCGAAGTGAGAACACGCCTGGCGCGCGGGAAACCTTGTCCCTGACCAGTCGCATCGACAATGAACCAGGGGTAATGCAATGAGGCCTCTGGTTAGCGGTTTCAGCCTGGTGGAATTGTTGCTGGCACTGGCCGTCGGTTTGGTACTGGTGATTGGAGGGAGCCAAGTGGTGATCAGCTCCCGAGTTACCTACGCCAGCCAGCAGGCTTCCATGTTGTTGCAGGATGACGCGCGGTTTGCGCTGGGCAAGATGATTCAGGACATTCGTCAGGCTGGGATGTTTGGCTGTTTGGCCACGGAAGTTATTGATAACGCGCCGCCAGCCTTTGAACAGCCCGTGCGCTGGACTGCCGGGGGTAGCTCAAAGTCGCTGACGCTGGTCACCACTGATGTCGGCCGAGGGGTTGGCAGGCCAGACTGGACGGTGCTGTCCGACTGCACGACTAACGCTCAAGCCTATGCAGGGAATCCACCTGCCCCTGATCCTGGACAGATTCGTTTTGCGATTCGACAGCTGACTTACACGTTCGAGACCAGCCAGTTAAGGGTCAGCACGCTCGCAGCGCCGGCCAAGGCGGTGCTGGTGGATAACGTACGGGATTTCGATATCAGTTTCGGCGTGGCTGCCAGGGCGTCATCACCGCGAGTTGTGGGCTACGACGCCATGCCATCCGATGAGGCATTGATCCGCAGCGTGCGCATCCGCATGACGCTGCAGGACCCCACTGGGAAGGTGAGAGATCAAACCTACAGCGTGGTGGTGGCTCTGCGAAACCGTGTGGGGTAGGGCAGCCATGAAGAGTGCTGGAGGTATTTCTTTGCGACAAAGAGGGATAGTCCTGCTGATAAGCCTGGTGTTTCTGCTGTTGTTGGCGTTGATCGGGTTGTCGTCCATGCAGGGGGCAGTCACCCAGCAAAAAATTGCCGGCAGCCTGTGGCATCGCAACCAATCGTTTCAAGCAGCAGAAAGTGGCTTAAGGCTGGGGGAGGAAGTTGTGAGGCGAAAGGGTGCGGATTTGCCGCAGTGCCATTCGATTGTTGCCTGTGGGCCTCCGGATGAGGCGTTGTCGGTGGTCGCGGCCGGTACCAGTCCTGTTTCATCAGTTAACTGGGTTGCCATCAAAGGGGGGCTCTACGGTATTCAATCCCTTGGTCCGAGCGTAGGGCTGGCGAATTTGCCACCGCAAACCCCAGCAACGTTGTACCGGGTGACGGCGATTGGGATCAGTGGTCAGTCACGCACGGTATTGGAGACCGTGTACGCGCGAGTGGAAGAAGCCAGTGGCTCTCGTTTTAGGCGAGTGTCTTGGCGACAACTTCAATAAGGAGCAATGGAATGGGCGTGGACAGCCAGGGATTTACCCTGATCGAGTTACTGATCGCTGTGGCGATTATCGCGTTTCTGGCCGGGATCGCTTACCCCGGGTACACCGGCCATGTGAAAAAAGTCTATCGCGCGGAAATTGTCGCGCTGCTGACTGAGCAAGCTCAGCTACTGGAGCGCTTTTATACGAGGAACGGCACATTTATTGACGCAAGCGGCATCAGCACGGGCAATGATCGCTATAGAATCACCGCTGCGTTGAACCCTCAGGATTTCTACCTGGTCGCTACGCCGGGCGCCGATTCGTTGATGGCTGGTGACCCTTGCGGTGGCTTCAGCCTCAGCAGCACCGGTCTACGGGCCAATCCGGGTGCTGCTCCTGAAATGTCGCGCCAGACATGCTGGGGGCAATGATGAGGTGGCTGGATGATTGGGCGCCGGGCGCGCCTGTTCCTATTTTATCGGCTGGATCAAATGATGGCTAAGCAACAGCAAGTGGTGATTGTCGGGGGCGGAGTCATTGGCCTGCTGACGGCGTACAACCTGGCGAGCCAGGGGCAGGCGGTCGTCCTGTTGGAGCGCGCCGGCGTTGGGCAGGAGTCTTCATGGGCGGGCGGTGGCATTGTTTCGCCGCTGTATCCGTGGCGCTACAGCCCGGCGGTCACTGCTTTGGCCCATTGGTCCCAGGATTTTTATCCACAACTGGGTGAGCGCCTGTTTGCCGCCACCGGCGTGGATCCGGAGGTTCATGTCACCGGCTTGTACTGGTTGGACTTGGACGACGAGGCTGAAGCGCTGGCGTGGGCGATCCGTGAAGGTCGGCCCCTGACCAGAGTGGATGTTTCGGCCGCCCATGATGCGGTGCCGGTGCTGGGCGGCGGGTATTGCCAGGCAATCTATATGGCGAATGTGGCCAATGTGCGAAACCCTCGCTTGGTTAAATCCCTTAAAGCCGCGTTATTGGCGATGCCTGGCGTAATCGTTCACGAACAGTGCGAAGTCACCGGATTTGTTCTGGAAGGCGACAATGTGGTGGGCGTAAATACGGCAGAGGGGCCGATTGTGGGGGCGCATGTAGTGTTGGCGGCAGGAGCGTGGAGCGGTGAGTTGCTTGGCACGCTGGGCTTGGCGCTTCCGGTGGAGCCGGTCAAGGGGCAGATGATTTTGTACAAGTGCGCCTCGGACTTCCTGTCGAGCATGGTCCTGGCCAAGGGGCGTTACGCCATCCCCCGGCGCGACGGACACATTCTCATCGGAAGTACCCTGGAACATGAGGGCTTCGACAAGACACCCACCGAAACTGCGCTGGAAAGTCTCAAGGCCTCGGCTGTGGAACTGATTCCCGCTCTGGCGGATGCCGAGGTGGTTGGGCATTGGGCCGGTTTGCGCCCCGGTTCACCGGAAGGCATTCCCTATATTGGCCAGGTGCCCGGCTTCAAAGGGCTGTGGCTCAACTGCGGGCACTACCGCAACGGCCTGGTTCTGGCGCCGGCGTCCTGTCAGTTGTTTGCAGACTTGCTGCTAGGGCATACGCCGATTATCGACCCCGCACCTTACGCGCCTGAAGGTCGGGTCAGCGCTGGATAGACTTCGGTCCCTGCTCCAGATGCGCCTGGGTGCAATACCACTCCTGGCGCGAGCTTAGAGCGCGATCCTGTGGCAGGTGCACGCCGCAGTGGGCGCAGCGCACCATCAACGCAGCGCTTGGCTCGCTTGTGCGTCGCTGCTTGGTGGCCGGGCTTTTGAATTTGCGCCAGAACCATACCGCGGCAGCAATAACGGCAATCCAGAACAGAAGACGAAGCATGATGGGCGGTTTCTCGATAAGGAATGCGCCAGTTTAGCCAAGGACGTGGCAAGCGCACAGCGCAATAATACTGCCCAATAAAAAAGGAGCCCCGAGGGGCTCCTTTTTGCGTTGCGTCGACAGATCAGTCGAACACACCGAAGGTCATGTAGCTGAACCAGGAGCGGTCCTGATTGTTGCCCAGGGCCTCTGGCTCTTCTTCTTCGATCACGTCGCCGTTCTCGTCGTGCGGCTTGAGCTCCGAAGGAATGGCTTCCTTGGCGTCCTGGTACTGCTTGATCACGTCCTGATTGGCGCGGGTTTCGCCCGGCGGCAACGGTGGGCGCGACTCGATCAGGCCCAGGGTGTATTTGCTCAGCCACGAACGGTTGTCCGCTTCTGCAACCTGAGGCACGAACTGGCCGTCTTTCAGGCTCGGGTGATCCGGGTAGTTGAGCTTCAGGGTTTCCAGGCTGGTGTTGGCCAGTTCGTCCAAGTGCAGACGTTGGTAGGCCTCGGTCATCACTGCCAGGCCGTCACCCACGGAAGGGGTCTCCTGGAAGTTTTCTACTACGTAGCGGCCACGGTTAGCAGCAGCGACATACGCCTGACGGGTCAGGTAGTAGTGAGCTACGTGGATCTCGTAAGACGCCAGCAGGTTGCGCAGGTAGATCATGCGCTGCTTGGCGTCCGGGGCGTAGCGGCTGTTCGGGTAGCGGCTGGTCAGCTGGGCGAACTCATTGTAGGAGTCGCGGGCAGCACCTGGGTCACGCTTGGTCATGTCCAGCGGCAGGAAGCGCGCCAGCAGGCCAACATCCTGGTCGAACGAGGTCAGGCCCTTGAGGTAGTAGGCGTAGTCCACGTTCGGGTGTTGCGGGTGCAAACGGATGAAACGCTCGGCGGCGGACTTGGCGGCTTCCGGTTCGGCGTTCTTGTAGTTGGCATAGATCAGCTCAAGCTGAGCCTGGTCGGCATAGCGCCCGAACGGATAACGCGACTCCAGTGCCTTCAGCTTCGCTGTGGCGCTGGTGTAGCTATTATTGTCCAAGTCTTTCTGTGCCAGTTGGTACAGCTCGACTTCGCTCAGGTTTTCGTCGACGACTTCCTTTGTTGACGAGCAAGCAGCAGTCATGGCGAGGATGGCGATCAGCAGCAGGTGTTTCACTTGCATGGCGGCTTGCGTCCCTATGACGGCCGCTGTCTTGGGCGGGGCCGTCCTGTTATGATGAGCGCCCCGTTGAAAGCCTCGGGGCAAAAGACGCCGTATTTAACCACAAGCGCGCAGCCGAAACCAAAGGCTGTGCCACGCCTAGTCTGAGCATGTCCGATAAAATTGAACTTCGCGCAGAGGTGCCGTCCGAATTGGGCGGCCAACGCCTCGATCAAGTCGCCGCACAATTATTCGCTGAGCACTCGCGCTCGCGCCTTTCCGCCTGGATCAAAGACGGCCGCCTGACTGTGGATGGAGCGGTTATCCGCCCGCGAGACATAGTCCATGGCGGTGCGATTCTTGAGCTGACTGCCGAGCAGGAAGCCCAGGGAGAATGGGTCGCCCAAGACATTGAGCTGGATATCGTCTATGAAGACGACGACATCCTCGTCATCAACAAACCCGCAGGCCTGGTGGTTCACCCGGCGGCCGGGCACGCTGATGGCACCTTGCTCAATGCCCTGTTGCACCATATCCCGGACATCATCAACGTGCCGCGTTGCGGTATCGTGCACCGTCTGGACAAGGACACTACCGGCCTGATGGTGGTTGCCAAGACCATTCAGGCGCAGACGCAACTGGTTACGCAGTTGCAGAGCCGTAGCGTCAGCCGGATCTATGAGTGCATCGTGATTGGCGTGGTCGTTGCGGGTGGCAAGATCAACGCCCCTATCGGTCGCCACGGCCAGCAGCGCCAGCGCATGGCGGTAATGGAGGGCGGCAAGCAGGCCGTAAGCCACTACCGTGTATTGGAGCGTTTCCGTTCCCACACCCACGTTCGGGTCAAGCTGGAAACCGGTCGTACTCACCAGATTCGCGTGCACATGGCACACATCAACTTCCCGTTGGTCGGCGATCCTGCCTACGGTGGTCGCTTCCGCATTCCGCCTGCGGCCAGTCAGACAATGGTTGAATCGCTCAAGACGTTCCCGCGCCAGGCACTGCATGCACGCTTCCTGGAACTGGATCATCCGACGAGTGGTAAGCGCATGAGCTGGGAATCGCCACTGCCGGACGATTTTGTCTGGTTGCTGTCACTGCTCAAGCAGGACCGTGAGGCGTTTGTTGGATGAGTGACTGGCTGATACCTGACTGGCCCGCGCCGGCTCGGGTAAAGGCCTGCGTTACCACCCGTGCGGGCGGCGTCAGCCTGGCGCCGTTCGACAGCCTCAACTTGGGCGATCATGTAGAGGACAGCCTGGAGGCCGTTCTTGAAAATCGCCGTCGTCTTAGCGACGCATTTGATATTCAGCCGGCCTGGCTGCGCCAAGTTCACGGGGTGACCGTGGTTGAGGCTGATCCTGGCCGCACGGCTGAAGCCGATGGCTGTTGGACCAGCAACCCAGGCGTCGCTTGTACCTCTATGACTGCCGATTGCCTGCCCGCGTTATTCTGCAACCGCGCAGGGACTCGTGTAGCAGCGGCCCATGCCGGTTGGCGCGGGTTGGCGGCTGGCGTGTTGGAAGCGGCTTTCGAAAGTCTGGATGCCGCTCCTGCCGACGTATTGGTCTGGTTGGGCCCGGCAATCGGTCCTCAATCCTTTGAAGTCGGTCCTGAGGTGCGTGAAGCCTTCATGCAGCAACTGCCGACCACTGCCCAAGCCTTTGTGCCGAGCCGTAATCCTGGCAAGTTCATGGCCGACATCTATCAACTGGCTCGCCTGCGCCTTGCCGCACGGGGTGTCACGGCTGTTTACGGTGGTGGTTTGTGCACCGTGACCGATCCGCGCTTCTTTTCTTACCGGCGCAGTCCGCGCACCGGTCGATTTGCCTCCCTTATCTGGCTCGAACGCTAGACTCTCCTGACTTACGTCAACTGTCCGTAGCTTGAATCTTCCAGAATCCACCCCATCTATAAGGGTATCTGGCAGGTTTCTTCATTCAGGAATGTTTTATAGCTCCGGCCTGCTCAAAAGGAAGGTGACTAATGCGTATTGATCGTTTAACCAGCAAATTACAGTTGGCGTTATCGGACTCCCAGTCGTTGGCGGTGGGTCTCGACCACCCGGCCATTGAGCCTGCACACTTGATGCAGGCTCTTCTGGAACAGCAAGGTGGTTCTATCAAGCCCTTGCTGATGCAGGTGGGCTTTGATGTCAGCAGCCTGCGTAAGGAGTTGAGCAAAGAGCTCGACCAGCTGCCAAAAATCCAAAATCCAACCGGCGACGTGAACATGTCGCAGGATCTGGCGCGCCTGCTTAACCAGGCCGACCGCCTGGCCCAGCAAAAGGGCGACCAGTTCATCTCCAGCGAACTGGTGCTGCTCGCCGCCATGGACGAGAACAGCAAGCTCGGCAAGTTGTTGCTGGGCCAGGGCGTGAGCAAGAAAGCCCTGGAAAATGCCATCAACAACCTGCGTGGTGGCGACGCGGTGAATGATCCTAACCACGAGGAGTCGCGCCAGGCCCTGGACAAGTACACCGTCGATCTGACCAAGCGCGCCGAAGAAGGCAAGCTTGATCCTGTCATCGGCCGCGACGACGAGATTCGTCGCACCATCCAAGTCCTGCAGCGTCGCACCAAGAATAACCCTGTGCTGATCGGTGAGCCTGGTGTGGGTAAAACCGCGATTGCCGAGGGTTTGGCTCAGCGCATCATCAATGGTGAAGTGCCGGACGGCCTTAAAGGCAAACGCCTGCTGTCCTTGGACATGGGGTCGTTGATCGCCGGTGCTAAGTTCCGCGGCGAGTTTGAAGAGCGCCTGAAATCTCTGCTTAATGAACTGTCGAAGCAGGAAGGGCAGATCATTCTGTTTATCGACGAACTGCACACCATGGTCGGCGCCGGAAAAGGCGAGGGCTCGATGGATGCTGGCAACATGCTCAAGCCAGCTTTGGCGCGCGGCGAGTTGCACTGCGTAGGTGCAACGACGCTCAACGAGTACCGTCAATATATAGAGAAGGATGCAGCCCTTGAGCGTCGCTTCCAGAAAGTGCTGGTGGAAGAACCGAGCGAAGAGGACACCATCGCCATCCTGCGCGGTTTGAAAGAACGCTATGAGGTCCACCACAAGGTGGCGATCACTGACGGTGCGATCATTGCAGCGGCCAAATTGAGCCATCGCTATATCACCGATCGTCAGTTGCCGGACAAGGCCATCGATTTGATCGACGAAGCGGCCAGCCGCATTCGTATGGAAATCGACTCCAAGCCGGAAGTGCTCGACCGCCTGGATCGGCGCCTGATTCAACTGAAAGTCGAATCTCAGGCTTTAAAGAAAGAAGAAGACGACGCTGCGAAGAAACGCCTGGAAAAACTCCAGGAAGAAATTTTGCGGCTTGAGCGCGAGTATTCGGACTTGGAAGAGATCTGGACCTCGGAAAAAGCCGAAGTGCAGGGCTCTGCGCAGATCCAGCAAAAGATCGAACAGTCCCGTCAGGAACTGGAGGCTGCACGCCGTAAGGGCGACCTGAACCGCATGGCCGAATTGCAGTACGGTGTCATCCCGGACCTGGAGCGCAGCTTGCAAATGGTCGACCAGCACGGCAAGAGCGAGAATCAGTTGCTGCGCAGCAAGGTGACCGAGGAAGAAATCGCCGAAGTCGTCTCGAAGTGGACCGGCATTCCTGTGTCGAAAATGCTCGAAGGCGAGCGCGACAAGCTGCTGAAGATGGAGCATCTATTGCACCAGCGCGTGATCGGCCAGGAAGAGGCGGTCGTGGCGGTGTCCAACGCGGTACGGCGTTCGCGGGCCGGCTTGTCCGACCCGAACCGCCCGAGCGGCTCGTTCATGTTTCTCGGCCCGACTGGCGTGGGTAAGACCGAGCTATGCAAGGCGCTGGCTGAGTTTCTCTTTGATACTGAAGAGGCCATGGTGCGGATCGATATGTCCGAGTTCATGGAAAAACACTCGGTGGCTCGCCTGATCGGTGCTCCACCAGGCTATGTGGGCTACGAGGAGGGCGGTTACCTGACCGAAGCCGTGCGGCGTAAGCCTTACTCGGTGATCCTGCTGGATGAGGTCGAGAAGGCGCACCCGGATGTATTCAACATCCTGCTGCAAGTGCTGGAAGATGGTCGGTTGACGGACAGTCACGGGCGTACCGTTGACTTCCGCAACACGGTGATCGTGATGACCTCCAACCTGGGCTCCTCCCAGATCCAGGAGTTGGTAGGTGATCGTGAGGCCCAGCGCGCTGCGGTAATGGATGCGCTGACCACGCACTTCCGCCCGGAATTCATCAACCGGGTCGACGAAGTAGTGATCTTCGAGCCATTGGCGCGTGATCAGATCGCGGGCATCACCGAGATCCAGTTGGGCCGCTTGCGCGGTCGTCTGGCAGAGCGCGAGCTGTCGCTGGAGCTGAGCCGCGAGGCGTTAGACAAGCTGATCGCAGTCGGTTACGACCCGGTGTATGGTGCACGGCCTTTGAAACGTGCGATCCAGCGCTGGATCGAAAACCCGCTGGCGCAGTTGATCCTGTCAGGCAGCTTTATGCCAGGCTCCAGCGTAGAGGCGACTGTGGAGAACGACGAAATCGTCTTCCATTAAGCCTGGATTGCAGCGTTATGAGAGAAGGTCCCGCATCGCGGGACCTTTTTTTTCGTTAGGGCGTTGAACTGTAAGGAAAAGGCTTGTAAAGTGCGCCCCGCAGCAACGTCAGCCCACGGGTTTCTTCTCCCCAAGAAGAAATCAGAAAGAAGCGCAAATCATTGTCTTAAAAGCAATTTAAAGGGTTGACAGGGGTTTTTAAGATTGTAGAATAGCGCGCCTCAGAGACGCTAACGTAGCGATACGGACAGGGTCGAAGAGGAGAGTTTGAAGCAGTAAAAGTTGTACTTTGAAATATGTAGTTCCGTGATAGCTCAGTCGGTAGAGCAAATGACTGTTAATCATTGGGTCCCAGGTTCGAGTCCTGGTCACGGAGCCAATTTCAAACCGGGGTATAGCGCAGTCCGGTAGCGCGCCTGCTTTGGGAGCAGGATGTCGGGAGTTCGAATCCCCCTACCCCGACCATTTTTGGGTCGTTAGCTCAGTTGGTAGAGCAGTTGGCTTTTAACCAATTGGTCGTAGGTTCGAATCCCACACGACCCACCATTTTTGAGACCAGTTAGCGCTGGGATCGAATCTTAAGATCAGAGGCCAAAAGCGCTGATCGAAGAAGGCGACTGAGAGGTCGCCTTTTTTTTACCGGGGTATAGCGCAGTCCGGTAGCGCGCCTGCTTTGGGAGCAGGATGTCGGGAGTTCGAATCCCCCTACCCCGACCATATTAAAAATCCTCGTATCGAAAGATACGGGGATTTTTTTTGCGCACGCAAAACCTCAAAACACTGCGCATCAAACGTGAGAGGGGGCCTGGTCTCGACAGCAGTCTGTCAGCCAATGAAGACATAGCTGACCCACCGCGATCGGGAGCAGGCCCCCTCCAACATTATTTTATGTTGTTAGTGAAGTTTGAGTCGCGGCTCAGTACCACGCCCAATCCTGCTGCCCAGCATCAGCATCGCCGTGCGGAAGAAGCCATAGAGCGCCATCTGGTGCATCCGGTACAGCGACACGTAGAACATCCGCGCCAGCCAGCCTTCCAGCATCACACTGCCTGTCAGATTGCCCATCAAGTTACCCACCGCTGAAAAGCGTGACAGCGAGATCAGCGATCCATAGTCGGTGTACTTGTACGACGGCAGCTCCTTGCCCTCGATGCGTAGCTTCAGCGACTTAGCCAACAACGATGCTTGCTGGTGGGCAGCCTGGGCCCGTGGCGGTACGTTGCGGTCGGTGCCCGGTTGCGGACACGCGGCGCAGTCGCCGAACGCAAAGATATTTTCGTCGCGGGTGGTTTGCAGCGTCGGCAGCACTTGCAGCTGATTGATGCGGTTGGTTTCCAGGCCATCAATATCCTTGAGGAACCCTGGCGCGCGAATCCCTGCAGCCCACACTTTAAGACTGGCCGGAATCACCTGGCCGCTGCTGGTAATCAGTGCATCGGCAGTGACTTCGCTGACGGCCGAGTTGGTCAGCACTGTCACGCCGAGCTTCTCCAGGGTTTTATGCACCGGCCCGCCAATACGCTCCGGTAGGGCGGGCAGTACGCGTGGGCCGGCTTCGATCAGGGTGATGTGCATGTTTTCCGGCTTGATTCGGTCCAGGCCGTAGGCAGCCAGCTCATGGGCAGCGTTATGCAGCTCGGCGGCGAGTTCGACGCCGGTGGCGCCGGCGCCGACGATGGCGACACTGATCTGCTCGACGACATCGGTCTGTCCGGCATGTGCGCGCAGGTAGTGGTTGAGCAGTTGCTGGTGAAAACGTTCGGCCTGTTTGCGGGTGTCGAGAAACAGGCAGTGTTGCGCCGCGCCCTCGGTGCCGAAGTCGTTAGTGGTGCTGCCTACCGCAATCACTAGGCTGTCGTAGCTCAGAACGCGCGCAGGCACCAGTTCGCGGCCCTCTTCGTCGAGGGTGGCGGCCAACTGAATCTTCTTCTGCTCTCGGTCAAGCCCGCTCATGCGCCCCAGTTGGAACTCGAAGTGGTTCCATTTGGCCTGGGCGACGTAGTTGAGTTCGTCTTCCGAAGAGTTCAGCGACCCGGCGGCCACTTCGTGCAGCAGCGGCTTCCAGATATGGGTCAGGTTGGTGTCCACCAGCGTGATGCTGGCAGTGCCACGCTTGCCCAGAGTCTTACCCAGGCGGGTAGCCAACTCCAGACCGCCGGCGCCGCCGCCGACGATAATAATACGATGGGTCATAGGGATATCTCGCAAGGCTAAAAGAAATCGGAGCAGTTACCCTCGCGAGCGCCAGGCAGCTCATAGCGTTAGGTAACTCAAAAGGCGGCTCAGCAGACCGAGCCCGATCACCACCACCAGCACCACACCAAGGAGCAGCCACGGCCGGAAAGGCTTGCGCTCGACTCGGTTTTGGGAGAGTTGCAGATACTCTTCGACATGCTTTTGGTCGTCGGGGTTCAGGCGACTGGTCATATAAGGCCTCGTCAGGTAGACGTTGCAAAAGGGCGCCACGTTACAGTCGGGGTGGGATCAGAGGCTGATCCCCACGTCGAACACTATGCTGCGCCCCAGGTTGTTGCGCAAGAAATCCGGGGCGTCCGGGTGAGCGAACAGCACTCGCGCGAACGTTGGCCCCACCAGAGACAGCGAGCGCCAGCCTTGGCGCAAGTATTCGGTGGGGGGTGGGAAGTGGCTGTTGAGGTCGAGCACTTCGCGCTTGAGGCTGGTGAACGCGACAAGATCCAGTTCGCCCAGGTCCATCCCGCGCTCTTTGTAGTTGTGGGCCTTCTTGCGCAACGTGGGCGCCAGGCGCAGCAGGAATTCATGAGCGGGGATTCGCCGAGGCTTGGCTTCGCGCCGCACCAGTTGGCTGAGGGAGAATGCGCTACGCCGGCGCAGCAGTTCGTCTCGCCATTCGTCGTTCAGTCGCCGCCCTTCATCAAGTACGAAAAACACCTCGAAACTGGCATCGCGAAACAGCACATCCGGTGGTTCTTGACCTGCGGCATGAAACTCTTCGGCGCGGTAAGGCACGTTCAAACCTTGCAGCAGGCGCTGGCAGACCCAACGCTCACGCTCCCATTTGCGGGCATTGGACAGGAACGCGTTGGCTTGTTCGGCTGCTACGGTGAGCAGGCGCAAATAATCTGAGTCATCCATGCATGCAGCTTAGCGTCCAAATGATGACCGCAGGAAGTCCTGCCGCAAAAGCCAGGGTGTAGACTGGCCTTTCAAGCGTAATTCCCCCAAATGAGGAGCGTGCAGTGAAGTTTCTGGTGGTGTTGTTGCTAAGTCTTTTACCGGTATGGGCGCAGGCTGTTGAAGTGGGCGAGCGCCTCACTCCCTGGACCTTGCTCGATCAATTCGACCAAGCCTATACCCTCGATAACCATGCGCAGATTCTGCTGGTGGCGCGCAGCATGGACGCAGCGAAGCTGGTAGATGCTGCGCTGCTAGGCCAACCTAAAGGCTACTTAGAAGCACGGCACGCAGTGTTCGTCGCCGATATCCAGCGCATGCCTCGACTGATCGCCAAACTGTTCGCGGTACCCGCCATGCAATCCTACAACTACCGGGTCATGCTGGACCGTGACGCGCGTATCGCGCCGCGTTATCCCGCAGCGGCGGATAAAGTGCTGTGGCTGCAGCTGGAAAACGGTGCGTTGGTTTCTCAGCACGAATACGGCACTGCTGCCGAATTGCGCCAGGCCCTGGAGCAGGTGAGGCCGTGATCAGCGCCGCAGTGCTGGCGCCCACAACCCTGGGCATCGGCTGGCTGTTGTACGCGCCGGTGCTGCTATGGGCGATCCTGCGCTCGCCCTGGGTCGAGTTGTTTGCCGACCGGCGGCGCCAGCATTTGCTGTTCGGTACGGTGTTCGCACTGTTCATGTTGTGGCTGGTGCGGCGGGATTTCGACACTGGTGTGTCCTACCACTTTATTGGTATGACCGCCGTAACCTTGCTGCTGGATTGGCCCCTGGCCATCGTCGGTGGTTTTGCCGCCCAGTTCGGGTTACTGCTGCTTGGGCGCCAGGACCTGGCGGCACTTGGCGTCAACGGCCTGCTGCTGGTCGTGCTGCCGGTGCTGATCACCGAAGGCTGTGCGCTTGTGGTCGAGCGGGCTCAGCCGCGCAATCCTTTCGTGTATATCTTTTGCTCCGGTTTTTTTGCTGCCGCGCTGTCGGCCTTGCTCTGCCTGTTACTGGGGTTGGGTTTGCTATGGTTTGACGGCCGTTTTGCCATGCCAGAATGGCTGGAAGATTTCGTCGGCTACCTGTGGCTGATCATCTTCCCAGAGGCCTTTATCAACGGCATGGTCATCAGCGCTCTGGTGGTGTTTTGCCCCGAATGGCTGGAGACCTTCAACCGCACCCGCTACCTCTCTGCGCCTTGGAAGGATGACGATTCGCAGCGTTGATCCAGATCAAACCCAGGGCGAGCGAGCAGGCCCATGCTCTGCCAAATTTTAGATAAGCAGGCGGGGAGCACGGATCATGGGTGTGTATGAGTGGGCACGGCAGGAGTTGCGAAAAAGCCAGGATGCGGCGCAGGAAATCGGTTTCGACCCAGGCCTGACCCTGCGGGCCATGCTCAGTGCGGTTGTGCAGCAGAGCAAGGGCGTGCGCAGTTTTGAAGACCTGGCCGACGAGCTGCAATACCTTGCAGAGAACCTCGACGACCAGCAGGAATACGCCTTTATGCGGCCTTAATGGCGAGGCGGCAGATCTTCGGAAAACAGCTCGTCTTCTGCGTCCGGGGCTACGGGGATCTTGTGTTCTTCAGCGGCCCAGGCGCCCAGATCGATGAGTTTGCAACGGTCCGAGCAAAACGGCCGGTTGAGATTGTCGGTTTTCCATTCCACGGGGGCGCCGCAGGTTGGGCAGTCGACGGTCAAGGGTTGGCTCATGATCGGCCTCCACGCAAAGTAAGGTAAAAGTGGTGCAGTCGCTCGACCTCGCTGTGCAGCCAGGCGAGGTCCTGGTCATTGACCAGTACGTCATCGGCATGGTTCAGGCGGTCTTCACGGCTGGACTGAGCCTTTAGAATCGCCTGTACTTGCTGTTCGCTGATGCCGTCGCGCTGCAGGGTACGCTGAATCTGCACCGATTGCGGCACGTCGATCACCAGGATGCGCTGGGTCATGCTGTACTGGCCGGACTCGATCAGCAGCGGCGACACCAGAATCGCGTAAGGCGAGCGCGCGCGCGCCAGGTGGCTGCGAATCTCCTCGCCGATCAGCGGGTGTAGCAAGCCTTCCAGCCATAGGCGCTCTTCAGGTACTTCAAAGATCAGCTTGCGCAACGCGGCGCGGTCCAGTTGACCGTCGGGCTGCAGCACGTGTGCACCAAAGTGCTCGGCGATGCGTGCCAGTGCCGGCCGGCCAGGCTCGACCACCCAGCGCGCGGCGTGGTCGGCGTCGACCAGGTCCACGCCCAGGTCGATAAAGTGCTGGGCCGCCGCGCTTTTACCGCTGCCGATGCCGCCGGTGAGGCCAAGAATCCAGGGTGTTGCAACAGAAGTGGTCATCTGAAACCGACAGACTGCAAATAGAAGTCGGTTATTTGACCACCCCAGAGCAATGCAATCCAGCCGGCAATTGCCAGATACGGACCAAACGGCATCGGGGCCGAAGCCTGAGTCTTGCGCACGCGCATCAGGATCAGCCCGATAACCACTCCCACCAGCGACGACATCAACAGTGTCATCGGCAAAATCTGCCAACCACCCCAGGCGCCGAGCAGAGCCAGTAACTTGAAGTCGCCGTGGCCCATGCCGTCCTTACCGGTGACCAATTTGAACAGCCAGAACACGCTCCATAAGCTCATGTAGCCGATCACTGTGCCCCAAAGGGCGTCGGGTAAAGTCGTCAGTAATTCAAAGCTGTTGACGATCAACCCCAGCCACAGCAATGGCAGCACCAGCACATCCGGCAGTAATTGGTGGTCCGCGTCGATCAGGCTCATTGCCAGCAACCCCCAACTCAATATCAGCACTGCTGCGGCTTGCCAGCCAAAGCCGAAATGTAGGGCGACCCAGGCCGAGATCAGCCCGCACGCAAGCTCGGTGAAGGGGTAGCGTGTGCTGATGGTTGCCTGGCAGCGGGCGCAGCGGCCTCGGAGTATCAGGTAACTGAGCACCGGGATGTTTTCCCACGGCCGGATCGGATGATCACAGTGCGGGCAGCACGAGTTGGGGTGCATCAGGTTGTAGGTCGGCCCGGCAGGCTCAGCAGGTAAACCGAGCACTTCGTGGGCCTGAGCACGCCATTCCCGTTCGAGCATTTTTGGCAGGCGCCACACGAGCACATTGAGAAAACTGCCGACGATCAGCCCCAGTACCGACGCTATCGCCACAAAGGCCCATGGGTGCTCACTCAACAGCAAATTCAAAATGCGCTCCCCAGTTGGAAGACCGGCAGGTACATGGCGATGACCAGCGTCGCGACAATCCCCCCCAGAACCACCATGATCAGCGGTTCCATCAGGCTGGTGAGGCTGTCGACTTGGTTGTCCACGTCGTTCTCATAGTGGTTGGCGACTTTTTCCAGCATCTGTTCCAGCATGCCCGATTCTTCGCCGATTGCTGTCATCTGAATCGCCATGCTGGGAAACAGGCCGCTGTTGGCCATGGAGTGATTCAACTGCATGCCAGTGGATACATCGTGACGCATATGTTCGATTGCCTGTTTGAACGGGGCATTGCCCACGGCGCCGGCGACTGAGTCCAAAGCCTGTACCAGTGGAACACCGGCTGCAAAGGTGGTGGACAACGTACGGGCGTGGCGGGCCACTGCGGATTTTGTCAGCAGTTTGCCTGCCAAGGGCGCATTCAACAAACCGGCGTCGAGCCAGTAGCGAAAACGCGGCGAGCTCCGATAAGCCTTACGCAACCCCATGATTCCGGCGGCAATGCCCAACACCAGCATCCACCAGGCTTGCTGCACGAGTGCCGACAAGGCGATCACCTGCAAGGTAAGCGTTGGCAGCTTACCGTCAACCCCGGCGAACAGGGTCTGGAACTGCGGAACTACGTGAACCAGCAGTATGCCGGTGACCAGGCTGGCAACCACCAGGACCGCAACGGGGTAGGTCATGGCCTTTTTAATCCTGGCATTGAGTTGCTCGCTCTTTTCGCGGTGGATCGCTACCCGGTCCAGCAGGGTATCCAGCGCACCCGCTTGTTCGCCCGCGGCCACAAGGTTGCAGTACAGCTCATCGAAGTAGCGCGGTTGTTTACGCAACGCCTCGGCCAGACTGGTGCCGGCTGCGATGTGCTGTTTCAGGTCTTGTACCAGCTCACGCACCGCGCGGTTGTCGAAGCCTTCGTTGATGATGTCGAAGGCTTGCAGAAGGGGTATTCCGGCTTTGAGCAGAGTGGCCAGTTGGCGAGTGAGCAGCGTGATGTCAGTGGCTTTAACCGAATGAGTAAGGCTTGGCAGCATCGGGGAGTGCTTGCGCACACGGCCAGGGCTGATGCCTTGCTGGCGTAGTTGTGCCTTGACCAGGGCAGGGTTGTGCCCCTTGGTTTGCCCGGACACCCTGCGCCCTTTTCGGTTGATGCCTTCCCAAGCATAAATCGTTGAAGCGTTGTTCATGTCGCGGTTCCGCATATAAACCTTCGAAGATTTATAGCTTAGTCAGGTGACGGATTCGGGCGTGTCGAGGGCGCAGGATAAAATGTCAGAATGTGCGTCTTGTGCGCGATTGCCCGCTTACGGGTGAGTACACTGGCGCCGCTGAAAAAAACGGGGTGCAGGACGCGCCTTGTCATGAGTTCTATTCTGGAGAGTGAATGTGATGAGTCAAAAAGGCTTTACCTTGATCGAGTTGTTGATCGTCGTGGCAATCATCGGCATTTTGGCCACCATCGGCCTCCCGATGTACACCACACACCAGGCCAAGGCCAAGTTCACTGCCGGCCTGGCTGAAATTACCGCCTTGAAGGCCGGCTACGAAGACACCTTCAATCAGGGCACCGTACCCACCTTGGCCTTGATTGGCGGCACGACCCCGACCGCCAACTGCAAGATCGATGTAGCAGGCGACGTCACGACGGGCGTGGGCTCCATCAGTTGCGAAATACTTGATGCGCCAGCGCCTGTGCTGGGCAAGACCATCAGCCTGACGCGCAGCGCCACCGGCTGGAAATGCACTACAACTGCTGAAGAGAAATATGCCGGCAAGGGTTGCGGCGCATAACTGCTAAACCATCCACAGGGAAGTAGAGGTGGCCGATGGCGTTATCCGTACAGCAGCGAGGCGGTGTGTTCCTGGTAGTAGTGGTGTGCTTGCTGACGATTGGGATCTGCGCACCGTTCAGTGGGCACGATCTGCAGCGCGTAGTGCAGATTGCCATCGGGGTCTGTGCGGTGCTGTATGGGCTGTCGGTTACCAGGCTTGAACCCTTGGTGGATAGGTTTACGGGCTGGGGCCTGGCGCTGGTTCTGGTGATGGGCATGGTGTCTTCGGTACTGGCCCATCAGCCGCTCTGGGCCTTCACCGAGTTGGCATTGTTTTTCAGTTGCGCTGCGATTGCCGTAGCGTTTGCCTTACTCCGGCGCCACGGCGGTGAGCCGATGGATCGTGTGCTGATACTGGTTGTGGTGCTGCTGTGCCTGATCAAAACCATCCAATATCTGTATGCCGGTGCGCTCGCATTCACCAGTGGTGCACGCACGCTGGATCCAGACCTGTTGCTGTCAGGCTTTTCCAACAAGCGCTTCTACGGTCAGTTCCAGACATTTACCCTGCCGTTACTGGCGCTTCCCCTGCTGATACCCAATATCTCCCGCGCCCTGCGAGGTGCGGCGTTTGCTTTATTGTGCGTCTGGTGGCTGATTGCGATAAGCGGTGGTACGCGCGGTACATGGCTAGGGATGGGCGCGGCGGGTTTACTGCTGGCGCTGCTGGGGCCCTGGGGGCGACGCTGGATGGGGTGGCAGTTGGCCGCTGTCGCAGGCGGCCTGTTGTTGTACTGGCTGGTATTTACGGTGCTGGCCGACCACTTGGGGATTGTGCTTTCCAGTGGCGCTGGTGATCGCCTGACCACCTCGCTGTCTGGGCGTGGTCCAATCTGGTGGCAGGCATGGCATATGCTTGTCGAGCGGCCATGGCTCGGGTTCGGGCCGATGCATTTTGCTGATATTGCCAACGAGATCGCCGCCCATCCGCATCAGTCCGTTTTGCAATGGGCCAGCGAATGGGGTGTGCCGTCGGCACTCTGCGTGGCGGTGTTGGCGTGGCGTTCCGGATGGGCCACGCTTGGTGTGCTGCGTGAGAGGGCGCTGTCTGCCGAGCGCGTTGATCTGTTGCGCTTATGTCTGTTTGCAGCGTTGGTCGGCGCCTTGGTGCAGTCCATGGTCGACGGCGTGATCGTGATGCCCATTTCCCAAGTCTGGCTGGCACTGACAATCGGCTGGCTAATGGCGCTGCATGTGTGGGGTGCCTCGGCAACGGTTGCGCTACCGCTGGTTGGGTGGGCTTGGAAAGTACTGAGTGTGCTGGCCGTTGGTCTGTTGATTGCGATTGCACTGCGCGATGTCCCTCACATCGCGCAAGCCCAGCAGCAATACCTGAGTGACCATGGAAATCACCTGCAACCACGTTTCTGGGCCCAGGGGGTCATTGCTCGCTGAGGGGTGTAAGTTGCCGGACGCCCGATGCGGTGCTAGCTTTAGCCCACCGCCCGTGTAGCTCAGTTGGTAGAGCAGCGCACTCGTAACGCGAAGGTCGCAGGTTCGATTCCTGTCTCGGGCATAAAGGCGCTACTGTTTTAGATGCCGTGTTTAAACGGCAACGTTTTCAGATGATCCCAGAATGGTTCTGAAGGCCAGACGAGTCGGCATTCATGCCCGCTCTTTTGTATCTGCGCAACCTTGATGACCCAGATGCATCCCCATTCCTCGATCTAAGAGAACAACATGACCACGACTGAAATGACCCAGGAAGTTCGACATCAAGCAGCCCTCGAAAAATACATCGGGGAATCGCCGCAGCTCAAAGAAGAGATCAAGGACCTGAGCGCCGATGATCAGCGCGACCAGATCCAGTGGGCATTCGAGGACGAGGCCGAGAGCCAGGGCCTCCAGCCTTGGGAGTTGACCCTCAAGTACACCTCGACACCGGAAGAGTTCGAAGCCGCACGGCTGGCCTTGCACAAAGAGGCGGCCGAGGTGCTGGGTGTGGATTGGGAAGAGTATTGCGAGATGAATAACCTGGTCGTCTGACGCCGACGTACTTGTGTGGTGTGCGGGGCAGCCCGCTCACCACAATCAAGCATCAAATATTGACCTCAGATGCTCAGTCGCATAGACAAGTCCACCGCCTTAACATCCTTGGTCATCGCGCCGATGGAGATGTAGTCCACTCCGGTTTCAGCGATGGGCAGCAGGGTGCTTTCATTGATCCCGCCACTGGCTTCCAGCTTCGCCTTGCCGCCGTTCAGGCGCACGGCTTCACGCATATCTTCCAGGCTCAATTCATCCAGCATGATGATGTCGGCGCCCGCCGCCAGTGCTTCGCGTAGTTCGTCCAGGCTTTCCACTTCGATTTCCACCGGCTTGCCGGGCGCGATTTTGTGCGCGGCGGTAATGGCTTGGGCGATACCACCGCAGGCCGCGATGTGGTTTTCCTTGATCAGGAACGCGTCATACAAGCCAATCCGGTGGTTGTGGCAGCCACCACAGGTCACGGCGTATTTCTGCGCCAGGCGCAGGCCGGGCAGGGTTTTTCGGGTATCCAGCAGCTTGACCTGGGTGCTGGCGACAAAATCTGCGAGGAACCGGGCGCGTGTGGCGACCCCGGACAGCAACTGCAGGAAGTTCAGGGCAGAGCGTTCGCCGGTGAGCAACGAGCGCGCCGGGCCTTCGAGGTGGAACAGGGCTTGGTTGGGGCTGACGCGCTCGCCGTCGGCCACTTGCCAGTGCACGGCGACCCTTGGGTCCAGTTGGCGGAAGACTGCGTCTACCCAGGCCGTACCGGCAATCACAGCGATATCGCGGGTAATGATGGTGGCGGTGGCCAGCCGTTCGGTCGGGATCAACTGCGCGGTGATGTCGCCGCTGCCGATGTCTTCCAGCAGTGCACGGCGCACGTTGGCTTCGATTTCGGCGGTGAGGTCGGCAAGACGGAGGTTCGGCATAACAGGCTCCACAAACAAAGTGTCCCGATTATAGGGGTAGCGTGCATTCGAACCCAGAGTCACCGCTGATTTACCACGCAATGTCAGAGGGTGCTGGCGCAACGGCCCTCATTTGCAAGATAATCCTGCGCCTTGCAATTGGCGTCATAGCTTTGACGTCCTGGTGATGAGCGGTTTCCACAGCGCCCAACGGGCCTGTACCCGATCTTTCCCCAACTCAATACCGCCGTTTCAGGAGGCCAGGATGCACAATGACGGAAAGGTGGTGCCAATCAACAGGGCACACGCCACGCCATCGCCGCTCGCGCGCCTGCCGGTGGTACTGCTGCAGGTTCGCGACAGAGCCGCGCAACAGTTGCAGCAGGGGCTGCAGGAATTGTTCGATAACGCCGACGACACGTTGTTCGAGATGGCCGACAAGGCCCGCAGCAACGTGGATCACCATATTTTTTTTGAAGCCATGCGCGACCTGCGCCTCAAGCGCAAGAATTTCGAGCGCGTGTTCATGGAGCGGTTATTCCAAGCCTTTGGCGGCCTGGGCCAGGCGGGGAGGGGCGAGCTTCAGATGGTGCCGGTGATGTCCTATGACACGGCGCCAAGTTCATCCAAGGATGAATTGGAAAAAGCCGTGGCACTTGAGGCCATGGTCGGCCGGGTGCGCAACCGAGACGGCCTGGCGCTTGGGCAGTTGACCGCGCGCTTGAGTGCCTTGCTGGGCAATAACCTGGGTGATCGTGAAAACCCTTTGGGCCCGGCGCTACTGTGCGAGTTTTTCCTGCGTGCGGGGCGCAGTTTGGGTGTGGAGATCCGCGTCAAACTGATCATGCTCAAACTGTTTGAAAAATACGTGCTCAGTGACGCCGACCAACTCTACGGGGAAGCCAACCAGTTGCTGGGCGCCACCGGCGTATTGCCGGAACTCAAGGCTGTACCCTCCCGTCGCCCTGGCGAGCGCGCCACTCGTGATTACCAGCGTGAAGCAGCATTGCCCAGCGCGGAGCAACCCGTCGACGAGAATGGCCAGCAAGCCTTCGCCGCTTTGCAGGCGCTGTTGGCCCCCGTGCGCGGTAGCGTGTCGCCTACGCTTGAGGCCAGCGCAGAACCCCAGCCCATCGCCACCCGCGACCTGTTGCGGCTGTTGTCCCATTTGCAGCAGTACGTGCCGGAACCGGAAGTCGAAGATGATTTCGACCTGCGTAACCAGCTTGAGCAATTGCTCACCCGTGTCAGCGTCAAAAGTGGCAAGTCGCGGGTCGTGGAGGATGCGGACGAAGATGTAATCAACCTGATCGCCTTGCTGTTCGAATTTATCCTCAACGACCGCACCGTGCCGGACGCCTTCAAGGCTTTGATCGGCCGACTGCAGATCCCACTGCTGAAAGTGGCAGTGCTGGACAAGAGTTTTTTCAGCCGTGCCAGCCACCCAGCGCGGCGCCTGTTGAATGAAATTGCCACGACCGCCATGGGCTGGAGCCCGGTCGCTGACTACCAGCGCGACAGCCTGTATCTGCGCATCGAGCAGGTGGTTCAGCGTTTGCTCAATGAGTTTATCGAAGACCCGGCGATTTTTTCCCTGTTGCTGACTGAGTTCAATGCGTTTACCGCTGATGAGCGTCGGCGCTGCGAGTTGCTTGAGCAGCACACTCGCGACGCCGAAGAAGGGCGCGTGCGCACTGACGCGGCGCGAGCGCGGGTGGCCGAGGTGCTCAATCGACGGCTATTGGGCAAGGTTTTACCGCGAGCTGTGGTGCTGTTTCTGCAACAGGCCTGGAGTCAGGTGCTGTTGCTGGCCAGCCTCAAGTACGGCGAGCAGTCGGTGCAATGGCAAGCAGCGCTGCGGACCATGGATGAGCTGATCTGGAGTGTGAGCCTGCCGCAAGACACCGAAGCCGGGGGCCATTTAGTAGAGCAGTTGCCGGGCTTGCTCAAGGCCCTACGCGACGGGTTGACCAGTGCAGCCTTCGACCCCTTCAGCACCCGTGATTTTTTTGTTCGTTTGCAGGCCCTGCATGTCCAGCCGACCGAGGGTGTCGATGGGTTGATCGAAGTGCGCGAACCTTTAGTGCTCAGCACAACGCCGCCTGGTTCAGTTGAAGATCTCCCGGCGGATGATCCGGACCTGCTCAAGGTTTACAAATTGCGGATCGGTGACTGGGTCGTGTTCCAGCCAGGGCAGCCCAGCGCTCTGCGGTGCAAGCTGATGGCGATCATGGCACCGGCCAATACCTACGTTTTTGTTGGCCGCACCGGGCTCAAAGTCCTGGATAAAAGTGCAGGCCAACTGGCGCTGGCGTTCAAGCGTGGGGCGCTGTACATCCTGGATGATGGGCCGCTGTTCGAGCGAGCACTGGCGGCAGTGGTGGGGCAACTGCGTCAACTCAATCGCGGCAAGTGATCGCAACCACGGGGTCGAACGCGGCATACTGGTCACACTTAGTCACGTTCAAGGATCCTGTATGCAGTTGGACCCCGCCAGCGGTTGGTGCCAGGGCATTCGCCATTGCCCTTCGCCCAACTTCAACGAGCGCCCCACAGGCGAAATCTCACTGTTGGTGGTGCATAACATCAGCCTGCCACCGGCGCAGTTCGCCACTGGCAAGGTGCAGGAGTTTTTCCAGAATCGCCTGGATGTCACGGAACATCCCTACTTTGAAGGGATTGCAGAGCTACGGGTGTCTGCGCATTTTCTGATTGAGCGCGACGGCGCGGTGACGCAGTTTGTGTCCTGCATCGACCGCGCCTGGCATGCAGGGGTTTCATGCTACGAAGGGCGTGAAACCTGTAATGACTTTTCCTTGGGTATAGAGCTGGAAGGCACGGATGACCTGCCCTTCACCGACGCCCAATATAGGTCGCTGATCGACCTTACCCTTCAGTTGCTGGCAGCCTATCCCGGTATTACGCCGCAGCGCATATGCGGTCACAGCGATATCGCCCCGGGGCGCAAGACCGATCCCGGCCCCGCTTTTGATTGGACGCGCTTTCGCAGCGCTCTGCAGGATGGAGGACACGCACGATGAGTTTTCTGGTATTGGTGCTGGCGGTGTGGATCGAGAAGTTCTCGGCCATGCGCCAGCGATTGCAGCGTGACGGCGGCTGGTTGCGTGAATTGGCCAAGTTGGAGTCGAGCCCGCGCCTGGGCAAGCAACCTTGGCTGATTCTGGTCCTGTTGGTGTTGCTGCCGGTGGCGTTGCTGGCGTTGTTGCTGCTGGTGCTGGAACCGGTGGCCTATGGCTTGTTGGCGCTGCCGGTGCACCTGCTGGTGGTGATCTACAGCTTGGGCCGTGGTGATCTGTTGGCCGGGCTTGGGCCGTTTCGCGACGCCTGGCGCCGGGGTGATCTGCAAGCTTCCGAGCACGTGGCCGAGCGCGACCTGAAGCTGGGTGCCGACAGCGGTGAGCAACTGCTGGAACGCGTTCAGGGCCATTTGTTGTGGCAGGCTTACCAGAGCTTTTTCGCAGTGATTTTCTGGTACTTCCTGTTGGGGCCGGTCGCCGCGCTGGCCTATCGGCTTTTGGCCCTGGCCAGTGAGCACAGCCAGAACCCACTGGTAGCCGAACGCGCCGGGCAATTGCGTCATGCGTTTGACTGGTTGCCGGTGCGCCTGCTGGCGGCCAGCTTTGCCTTGGTGGGCAATTTCGTCGCGGTCAGTCGTGTCATGCTTCACGAGCTGCTGAACTGGGACATCAGCGCCGCGCAACTGGTGGAAAAAGTCGGCCTGGTCGCTGCTGAAATCCCGCCGCCGGTGGTAGGTGCAGACGGCATCAATAGCCTGGATCGGCTTTGGGAGCTGCTGCTGCGCGCGGCAGTGCTGTGGTATGCCGGTTTCGCCATTTGGACTGTGCTGCCTTGACCCTCCGACAGGAGCGAGTCCTTCGCTCCTGTCGTTAACCTTAAGTTACAAAACTCCCTTTGAAATTGAGCTATATAGACAGAGCGCCAAATAGTGGCTTTCTGCCGCCGCCCTGCGCCTCAATAAAAATAAAAGAAAAGGGAGTTCACCTGTGAAGAGCTTGCTCTATCCCGCCATCGCGCTGATGAATCGCCTGAGCTTCGGCATGAAGTTCAGCCTGATCAGCGTGCTGTTCCTGCTGCCGATGCTCGCGACCAACTATTACCTGGTGCGTGATTCCTGGCGCGAATTCCAGGGCACCCGTGTCGAACTGCAAAGCCTTGATCTGCTCGGCAGCAGCCTGGCCCTGCGCCGAGATCTGGAGACCCTGAATAACCAGGTGCAGATCAACGCAACCCTCGGCCAGTCCGGTAAAGCCGGTGACCTTGAGGCCAAGATCGGCGCCTTGGAGCAGAGCGTGCTCACCCGTTTGCAAGGCCTCAACCCGATGGCCACCGAGCCCGAGCAAATCACCGTGTTTGAAGGCAAGCGCGACGAACTGATCGCCGCCTTCAAGGCCCAGCAACAGGAAACTTCGTTGCTGAGCAAAAGTGCGCTGATCGGCAAGTTGCTGAATAAAGCGCAGATGCTCAGCCAGATCATTGCCAGCCAATCCGGCTTGAGCCGTGACCCGCAGAGCGATTTACGCCAACTCAGCGAACTGATCACCAGTGTCACCCCCCAAGTCACTCAAACCCTGGGAGAGGGGCGGGCGATGGGCGCTTACTCCCTGGGACAGGGCTTCCTCAATTCCTCCTCAAGCACCCGTTTTGACGAACTGCTGCAACAGCTGGAAAAACTCCAAGCCGAATACGGCTTAAAATTGCAGGACGCCCTGGGCTCCAGCAAAGCCGCTCACGCTGCGCTTGATGGCTTGGCGAAGGCCAGCAACGCCAGCCTCAAGCAAGGCAGCGAGTTGTTTGAAGAGCAGGTGGTCATGGCTGAAACCCTCGAAGCTCCTTGGCAGGCTTTCTACGACAGCGTCAGCCAATTGATGGCCAAGACCTATCAGCTCGATGACGCCACCCTGAGTTTTCTCGGGCAGCAACTGGATCAGCGCCTGGCGCAGAACCGTACACACATGGTGGTACTGGTCTCGGCACTGACAGCGGTATTTCTGCTGATCTTCTATCTGTACGCAGGCTTCTACGCCTCGACGCGCACCACCCTGCGACGCCTGGGGGCGATGATGGACAAGGTGGCGGCCGGCGATATGACCGTCACGTTTGTCGCCCAAAGCCGCGACGAGTTGGGCGATCTCGGCCAGGTGTTCAACGGCACCGTGGCGAAAATCCATGACTTGATCGAACGCGTCGGTCACACCGTCAGCCAGGTCGAACTGCAGGCCGGACAAGTGGAAAAAGTTTCGGCCCGCAGCAATCAAGCGGTCTCTGGCCAGCGCACGCAAATCGAACAAGTGGCGACGGCCATGAACCAGATGTCGGCCACCGCCCAGGAAGTGGCGCGCAGTGCGGCCGCGGCGGTCAGCAGTGCTCACAGCGTTAACGATGAAACCGTAAGTGGCCGTGGACTGGTGCAATCCCAGCAGAGCAGCATTGCGCGGCTGGCCTCGGAGATAGATTTGTCAGTGGGGGTGATCAACCAACTGGCCACTGACAGCCAGTCGATCAGCAGCGTGTTGGAAGTCATTAAAAGCATCGCCGAGCAAACTAACCTGCTGGCGCTCAACGCGGCGATTGAGGCCGCGCGGGCTGGTGAGCAGGGACGCGGTTTTGCGGTGGTGGCCGATGAAGTGCGCACGCTGGCTCGGCGCACTCAGCATTCCACCGAAGAAATCGAACAGATGATCAGCCGCCTGCACAGCGGTGTCGGCGCGGCAGTGAAGGCCATGGGCACCAGCCATGAAATGGCCAGCGGTACCGTCGGCCAATCGGAAAAGGTCCAGCAGGCGCTGGAAAATATCCTCGGCGCCGTCGGCATGATCGTCGACCAGAACCAGCAAATCGCTGCCGCCGTGGAACAACAGACTGCCGTCGCCCACGATATCGACCAGAACATCGTCGAAATCAATCGGGCCGGCGAACATGCGGCCCAAGGCGCACATCAGACCGAGGCGGCAAGCCGGCAGCTCTCATTGCAGGTGATCGAGTTGAAGCAATTGATCGGGGCCTTTCGCGTGTAAGGGGGCGGAGTAGGATTGGTCTTCTGGTGATGTAGTTCTCGTCTGGATTTCCCTGGATGCCTTTTTTGTTCGCGGGAATGAGTGAGAATTTATTTCACTCAATCCCGCTTAAGGGGAGGCACGACGATGACCACCGCCGCTGGCATCAAGGGGCACTGTGCCCATTGCGACATCACGTTTTAACTCAAGCCCTGGCAACTGAATGCCATCGCCATCGAAGAACCCTTCGACTGCCCCTACTGTCAGCATGTGTTGGAACTGAACTGCCCACGGCAATTGCGCCACTTCAAAGCGCTGGACCACTGGGCGCTGGTACGCCCGAGCATGGCGATATTGACCAGCGTGGTGCTGATCGTGGCACTGGTGACTGAATGGGTGGGGCTGATCAGCGTGATCGGCCAGCTCAACGTGTCACTGTTGGTGCTGTTGGTGCATTTCCTGGTGCTGCGCTACGCCCGCCATCGGCAGCGAATGACCCTTAACCTGCAAGCGGTGATCCCGGCCTTACCACTTGAACAGCTCCCACGCATTGCGTGTGCTCGCCTCGGCCAGCAATAGCGGGCTGGTGCCCATGCGTTCGGCCAGGGCGGTGCAGATCTCGGGCAGGTGCTCAGGGCTATTGCGCTGGCCTGGGTACATGGCCGGTGCCATGTCGGGGGCGTCGGTTTCCAGTACCACCGCGTCCAGCGGCAATTGCGCCAGCACCTTGTGCATGCGCAAAGCCTGGGGCCACGTGGCGGCACCGCCGAGGCCGAGCTTGAAGCCCAGCTTGATGTACTCGTGGGCTTCCTCCCGGCTTCCGGCGAACGCGTGGATGATGCCACCTCGTGGCAGGCGGATGCGCTTGAGGGTGGCGATCACGGCTGCGTGGCTGCGGCGTACGTGCAGCAGCGCCGGCAGTTGGAAGTCCACGGCCAGTTTGAGCTGGGCTTCGAACAGGCTCTGCTGGCGTTCGCGGTCCAGGTGTTCAAGGAAGTAATCCAGGCCAATTTCGCCCACCGCACACAGTTGCCGGTGGCCGTGCAGGCGGCTCAGCCAGTCGCCCAATGCCGTGAGGTCGGCGGGACGGTGGTCGTCCAGGTACACCGGGTGCAAGCCGAAAGCCGCGAACAATCCTTCATCCGCCTGCACCAGATCCCACAGTCGCTGCCAATTTTGCTGATACACCCCCAACACCACCATGCGTTGCACCCCAAGTGTACGGCTGCGGGCGAGGACTTGCGGGCGATCGTTGTCGAAGTCCGGGAAGTCCAAGTGGGTATGGGTGTCGATCAGCTCCACGCTCAGGCCTCGTGGATCCGCTGTTTGAAGGTCCGGCCGATGGCATGCACGCCCGGTTGGTACTGTTCTTCTTCAATCGCGGCCAAGGCCAGGCGCAAGGCAGCGTCGGCAATCAGTTGATGTTGCTGGGCCATGGCGTTGACCGGCAGCGGCAGAAAATCCAGCAGCTGAGTGTCACCAAAGGTGCCCAAGCGCAGCGGGCGCGACTTGAGTGGGAAGTCATGCAGCGCGTCAAACACACCCTGCAAGAGCACGTAGGACGTGGTCACCAGTGCGTCAGGCAAATGCCCCAGTCGTTGCAGAAGTTGCTCCATCAACTGTCTGCCGCAATCACGGCTGAAGGATTCGCCGTGTTCGACGATCACCTCGCCTGTGAAGCCTTGCAGCGCTTCACGAAAACCATCAGCGCGCTCCTGGCTGATGTTCAGCTCAGGCCGTGCGCCGATCAGCACGATCTGTTTGGGCAGTGGTTGCAGCAGGCTGCTGGTCAGTTGCTGGCACGCCTGGCGGTCGTCGCTGACCACTGAGCAGAACTGGTCTGGTTCCATCACCCGGTCGATAGCGATCACCGGTAAGCCTTTGGCTTGTAGCTCGCGGTAGCTGTTATCGCTGGCGGGCAGGCAACTGGCCACGAACAACGCATCGCAACGCCGCGCGCGGAACAGTTGCAGCAGTTGGCGCTCGCTGTCCGCCTCATCGTCGGAACTGGCGATCAGCAACTGATAGCCGCGCGCGCGGGCGCCTTGTTCCAATAGCTTGGCGATTCGTGCGTAACTGGGGTTTTCCAGGTCGGGCAGAATAAAGCCCAAGGTGCGCGTGTGCCGACTGCGCAGCCCGGCGGCTTGGGGGTTGGGCGTAAAGCCATGGGCTTCGACCACGGCACGCACTCGCTCAACGGTGGCGTTGCTGATGCGTTGCTGTTCGGCCTTGCCATTGATGACGTAGCTGGCGGTGGTCACGGACACACCGGCTAGACGCGCGATATCACTGAGTTTCAAACCGGGATTTCCTTGTTTTTTGGAGCTTGCCCCGACATTTTTTCCAATCGTAACCGATTCCAGCCTACGACCCATGTTCCAGCTCAAGTGCCGAGTGGTCCTTCAAGGATGCACAATTAACGCGTAATCTGCCTTAAATTCTAGATTAAACGTTTCAGCCAGCGTATTTTTACGACGTTCGCTACTGAGTGCCTACTGCCAATTGACTACTCAGTCAGTTATTACCGAACGCCTCTACACTGTTTTATTCAAAACAATACCTAGTGCACCCATTGCACTAACTAGGAGAACGGCATGCTTGAGCTCACTGTAGAGCAGATATCCATGGGCCAAGTGGCTGCGGATAAATCTGCTGCCTTGCACCTGCTCGCTGACAAACTGGTGGCTGATGGCCTGGTCGCCGAGGGATACCTCAGCGGCTTGCAAGCCCGTGAAGCCCAAGGCTCGACCTTTCTCGGCCAGGGTATTGCCATCCCCCACGGCACTCCCGAAACCCGCGACCAAGTGTTTTCCACCGGCGTGCGCCTGTTGCAGTTCCCCGAAGGGGTGGACTGGGGCGACGGTCAGATTGTCTACCTGGCCATCGGCATTGCCGCCAAGTCCGACGAACACCTACGCCTGCTGCAACTGCTCACCCGCGCCCTCGGTGAAACCGATCTGGGCCAGGCCTTGCGCCGTGCTGGCAGCGCTGAAGCGTTGCTGAAACTGCTGCAAGGCGCCCCGCAGGAGCTGGCGCTGGACGCGCAGATGATCAGCCTGGGCGTGTCCGCCGATGACTTCGAAGAGCTTGTCTGGAGAGGCGCACGCCTGTTGCGCCAGGCCGATTGTGTGAGCAATGGTTTCGCCGCTGTGTTGCAGCAGGTCGATGCGTTGCCCCTGGGCGATGGCTTGTGGTGGTTGCACAGCGAGCAGACGGTCAAGCGCCCTGGTCTGGCGTTCGTCACGCCCGACAAACCCATGCGCTATCTCGGTCAGCCGCTCAATGGCCTGTTCTGCCTGGCCAGCCTGGGCGAAGCCCATCAGGCGTTGCTTGAACGCCTGTGCGCGCTGTTGATCGAAGGCCGAGGCCAGGAATTGGGTCGCGCCACCAGCAGCCGTGTGGTACTCGAAGTGCTGGGCGGTGAACTGCCGCCGGACTGGCCGAGTGCCCGCATCACCCTGGCCAACGCCCATGGCCTGCACGCGCGGCCGGCGAAGATCCTCGCGCAATTGGCAAAAAGTTTTGAAGGCGACATCCGTGTGCGCATCGTCGATGGCCCCGTGGGCGCCGTGTCGGTGAAGAGCCTGAGCAAGTTGCTCAGCCTGGGCGCCCGTCGCGGCCAGGTGCTGGAGTTTGTCGCCGAGCCGACCATTGCTGGTGATGCGCTGCCCGCGCTGTTGGCGGCAGTAGAAGAGGGCCTGGGTGAAGAGGTCGAGCCATTGCCGACCGCGAGCGCCCAGCCTGCCATCGTTGAGGCCGAACCCACGCTCAGCGCACCGCTGGCCGGCAGCCAGGTCCAGGCCATCGCCGCTGCGCCCGGCATTGCCATCGGCCCTGCGCATGTGCAGATCCAGCAAGTGTTCGATTACCCGCTGCGCGGTGAGTCCTCGGCCATTGAGCGCCAGCGCCTGCAAGATGCACTCGCTGAGGTACGCCGCGATATCCATGGCCTGATCGAGCGCAGCCAATCCAAGGCCATTCGCGAGATTTTTATCACCCACCAGGAAATGCTCGACGACCCGGAACTCACCGATGAAGTCGACACCCGTCTCAAGCAAGGCGAAAGCGCCGAAGCCGCCTGGATGAGCGTGATAGAAGCCGCCGCCAAGCAGCAGGAGTCGTTGCAGGATGCTCTTCTCGCTGAACGCGCCGCCGATCTGCGTGACATTGGTCGGCGGGTGCTGGCCCAACTGTGCGGTGTCGAAACCGCCCAAGAGCCTACCGAGCCCTACATCCTGGTGATGGACGAAGTCGGCCCTTCAGACGTTGCCCGTCTGGACCCGGCTCGCGTTGCCGGCATCCTCACTGCCCGTGGTGGCGCTACGGCCCACAGCGCTATCGTCGCCCGTGCCCTTGGTATCCCCGCGCTGGTCGGCGCCGGTCCGGCCGTGTTGCTGCTGGCCTCCGGCACGCCGCTGTTGCTGGATGGCCAGCGCGGTCGCCTGCACGTGGACGCCGACGCCGCCACCCTGCAACGCGCTACCGTCGAGCGCGACACCCGCGAACAACGCTTGCAAGCCGCCTCGGCCCAGCGTCACGAGCCAGCTGTCACCCGTGACGGCCACGCCGTGGAAGTGTTTGCCAATATTGGCGAGAGCGCAGGTGTTGCCAAAGCGGTCGAGCAGGGCGCCGAAGGCATTGGCCTGTTGCGCACCGAACTGATCTTCATGGCCCACCCGCAAGCCCCGGACGAAGCCACCCAGGAAGCCGAATACCGCCGCGTTCTCGACGGCCTCGACGGGCGCCCGCTGGTGGTGCGCACCCTTGATGTGGGCGGCGATAAACCGTTGCCTTACTGGCCGATTGCCGAGGAAGAAAACCCCTTCCTTGGTGTGCGTGGCATTCGCCTAACGCTGCAACGCCCGCAGATCATGGAGGCGCAATTGCGCGCGCTGTTGCGCTCGGCGGATAACCGTCCCCTTCGCATCATGTTTCCCATGGTCGGCAGCGTTGATGAATGGCGCGCAGCCCGGGACATGACCGAGCGCCTGCGCCTGGAAATCCCGGTGGCCGACCTGCAACTGGGCATCATGATCGAAGTGCCATCCGCTGCGTTGTTGGCGCCGGTGCTGGCCAAAGAGGTCGACTTCTTCAGCGTTGGCACCAACGACCTGACCCAGTACACCCTGGCCATCGACCGTGGCCACCCGACCTTGTCGGCCCAGGCCGATGGCCTGCACCCCGCGGTACTGCAACTGATCGATATCACCGTGCGTGCGGCCCATGCCCATGGCAAATGGGTCGGCGTATGCGGCGAGCTGGCGGCAGACCCGCTGGCGGTGCCGGTGCTGGTCGGCTTGGGTGTGGATGAGTTGAGTGTGTCCGCCCGCAGCATTCCTGAAGTGAAAGCGCGGGTGCGTGAATTCAGTCTGAGCGAGGCCCAGGGCCTGGCGCAAAAAGCACTGGCGGTGGGTTCTCCTGCTGAAGTGCGTGCCCTTGTGGAGGCCGTGTAAATGGCAAGGATTCTAAGCCTGACGCTGAACCCGGCGTTGGACCTTACGGTGCGCCTGCCGCGCCTGGAACCCGGTGAAGTCAACCGCAGCGACACCGTGCTCACCCATGCCGCCGGCAAGGGTGTGAATGTGGCGCAAGTGTTGGCAGATCTTGGGCATCAGGTGACCGTGGGCGGCTTTCTGGGGGAGGACAATCCTCAAGCTTTTGAGGCCCTGATCGCACGCCGTGGTTTTGCCGACGCGTTTATCCGCGTCCCCGGCGAAACCCGCAGCAATATCAAGATTGCCGAGCAGGACGGCCGGGTCACCGACATCAACGCGCCAGGGCCGCTGGTCAGTGAGCAGGCGCAACAGGCGTTGCTCGATCAGCTCACGCGAATTGCCCCCGGGCATGACGCGGTGGTGGTCGCCGGCAGCTTGCCTCGCGGCGTCACCCCGCAGTGGTTGCATGGGGTGTTGGTGCAGTTGAAACACCTCGGTTTGAAAGTCGCGCTGGACACCAGCGGCGAAGCGTTGCGCGCCGGTTTGCAGGCGGGCCCATGGTTGGTCAAACCCAATACTGAGGAACTCGCCGACGCTCTGGATAACGCTGCGGATGCCATCAGCCAACTGCATCAACAAGGTGTGGAACATGTGGTTGTCTCCGACGGTGCCGCAGGCGTGAGCTGGTACAGCTCGGGCGCCACACTGCATGCGACGCCGCCCAAGGTCGCGGTGGCCAGCACCGTAGGCGCCGGCGACTCGCTGCTGGCCGGTATGCTCCACGGTCTGCTCAGCGGCGAAGCCCCCGAGCACACCCTGCGCCGCGCCACTGCGATTGCTGCGATGGCGGTGACGCAGATCGGTTTTGGCATCAGCGATGACGCGCAGTTGGCGCACCTCGAAAGCGGCGTCCTCGTACGCCCGCTGACAGAACAATAAGAGGGTTTGTGATGAAGTTAGCCATTGTTACTGCCTGCCCGAACGGCATGGTCACCAGTGTGCTGTGTGCCCGCTTGTTGGACGCTGCCGCGCAACGCCAGGGTTGGAGCACCAGCGTTGAAGTGGTGGATGTGCAGCACCCGGAACGCGCGCTGTCCCAGGCGACCATCGACGCTGCTGAGTGGGTGTTGCTGGTCAGCAGCACGCCGGTGGATATGCAGCGCTTTGTTGGCAAGCGCGTGTTCCAGAGCACGCCGGCCCAAGCGCTGGCGGATGTTGAAGCGGTATTGCGCCGGGGCGCTGAAGAAGCACTGGTGCATGTCGCCAGCCAAGCGCCAGCGGCGTCGAAGCAGGCACCGCGTATCGTCGCGGTTACCGCTTGCCCCACTGGCGTGGCCCATACCTTCATGGCCGCCGAAGCCTTGCAGCAGACGGCCAAGCGCCTGGGCTATGACTTGCAGGTCGAGACCCAAGGCTCGGTCGGCGCACGCACGCCGCTGAGCCCGGAGGCTATCGCCAACGCGGACGTGGTCTTGCTCGCGGCGGACATTGAAGTCGCCACCGAGCGCTTCGCCGGCAAGAAGATCTACCGCTGCGGCACCGGCATTGCCCTCAAGCAATCCGAAGCGACCCTTAACAAGGCCTTGGCCGAAGGCGCCGTGGAAAACGCGGGCAACGCTGCCGTGGCCAAGAAAGAAAAAACCGGCGTGTACAAACACCTGCTCACCGGGGTGTCGTTCATGTTGCCGATGGTGGTGGCGGGCGGCTTGTTGATCGCTTTGTCGTTTGCCTTTGGCATTCACGCGTTCGAGCAGGAAGGTACTTTGGCGGCCGCGTTGAAAACCGTCGGCAACAGTGCCTTTACGCTGATGGTGCCGCTGTTGGCGGGTTATATCGCGTACTCGATTGCCGACCGTCCGGGTATCGCACCGGGTATGATCGGCGGCCTGTTGGCCGGCACGTTGGGGGCGGGGTTTATCGGCGGCATCCTTGCCGGTTTCCTGGCGGGTTACTGCGTCAAGTTGATCACCCGTGCTGTGCAATTACCGCAAAGCATGGAGGCGCTCAAGCCGATCCTGATCATCCCGTTGCTGGCGAGCCTGATTACCGGCCTGGCGATGATCTATCTGGTGGGCCCGCCTGTGGCGCGCATGCTGACCAGTCTCACGGATTTCCTTAGCACCATGGGCACCACCAATGCGGTGCTGTTGGGCATCCTGCTGGGCGGCATGATGTGCGTGGATCTGGGCGGGCCGATCAACAAGGCAGCCTATGCGTTTTCGGTGGGTTTGCTGGCAGCGTCCAGTGGGGCGCCGATGGCCGCGACCATGGCGGCCGGCATGGTGCCGCCGATTGGCATGGGCATCGCAACGTTCCTGGCGCGTCGTAAATTTGCCCAGACCGAGCGCGAAGCCGGCAAGGCCGCGATGATCCTTGGCCTGTGCTTTATCTCTGAAGGCGCGATCCCGTTTGCGGCTAAAGACCCGCTGCGGGTGATCCCTGCCAGCATCGCCGGTGGCGCGTTGACTGGCGCTTTGTCGATGTATTTCGGCTGCAAACTCGCCGCGCCCCATGGTGGGCTGTTTGTGCTGGTGATCCCGGGTGCAATCAACCACGCGCTCTTTTACCTGTTGGCGATTGTCGCGGGTAGCCTGTTGACCGGTTTGGTCTATGCCGTGATCAAACGTCCTGAAACGGTGGAACTGGCTGTCGCACCGGTGTCATAAGCGCGTGCTTAAGTGGCCCTTTTGATACTCAAGAGGGCACCTGCATGAGCCATTTCGATCTGGGCCGGCGCCGTGTGATGCAAGTCGTCGGCGCCGGCCTTTTGCTGCCGGGTCTGGCGCCGGCGGTGATTGCTTCGGTGAAGGACCGGCCGCAACTCACCGACGGCGTACAGTCCGGCGACCTACTGGGCGACCGCGCCCTTATCTGGAGCCGCAGCGACCGCCCGGCGAGGATGGTGGTGGAGTGGGACACCCGCAGCGTGTTCAGCAACCCACGCCGATTCATCTCGCCTTTGGCCGACAACCGCAGCGACTTCACCGCCCGCGTCGAACTCACCGGGCTGCCCGCCGACCAGGCGATCTTCTACCGTGTGCACTTCGAAGATGCCCAAACCGGTATCGCCAGCGAGCCGTGGTTCGGCCACCTGCGCAGCGTGCCGCAACAGCGTCGCGACATCCGGTTTGTGTGGAGTGGCGACACCGTCGGCCAAGGCTTCGGCATCAACCCGGACATCGGCGGCATGCGCATCTACGAAGCCATGCGCCTGCGCCTGCCGGACTTCTTTATCCACAGCGGCGACACCATCTACGCCGACGGCCCGGTGCCGGCGCAACTGCCCACCGAAGGCGGACGCATCTGGCGCAATATCACCACCGAGGCCAAGAGCAAAGTTGCTGAAACCCTCGACGAATACCGCGGCAACTACCGCTATAACCTGCTGGATGAAAACGTACGCCGCTTCAATGCTGAAGTGCCGCAGATCTGGCAGTGGGACGACCACGAGGTTGTGAACAACTGGTCGCCCAGCAAGCAACTCGATGAGCGTTACCAGACCAAGGACATCAACACCCTGGTCGGTCGTGCGCGCCAGGCCTGGTTGGAATATGCGCCGATGCGTTTGCAGGGCGCCGATGGCGGCGGGCGGATTTATCGCAAGCTAAGCTACGGGCCGCTGCTGGATGTGTTTGTGCTGGATATGCGCAGCTATCGCGGCGGCAACGATGACAATCTGGGCGGTGAAAAACCCTTCCTTGGCCGCGAACAGCTGGACTGGCTCAAGCGCGAACTCAAGGCTTCGACGGCGCAATGGAAAGTGATCGCCGCCGACATGCCCATTGGCCTGGGTGTGCCCGACGGTGAAGTCAGCCCCGGCGTGCCGCGCTGGGAGGCGATTGCCAATGGTGATCCCGGCCCGGCGCAAGGGCGCGAGCTGGAAATCGCCGAACTGTTGGCATTTCTGCGCGCGCAGAAAGTACGTAATCACGTGTGGCTGACGGCGGATGTGCACTACTGCGCGGCGCATCACTATCACCCGGATCGGGCGGCGTTTCAGGATTTTGAGCCGTTCTGGGAGTTTGTTGCCGGGCCTTTGAATGCGGGCAGCTTCGGCCCGAACCCCTTGGATAAAACCTTTGGCCCTGAGGTGGTGTTCGAGAAGGCCCCACCCGCGCAGAACACCTCGCCGTTTGCCGGGTTTCAGTTTTTTGGCGAAGTGCAGATTGATGGGCAGACAGCGGAGTTGACTGTGACTTTGCGCGACTTGGATGGGGTCTCGGTATTCCAGCAAAAACTGCAACCGGTCTGACTTGAAATGCACTCTAAATGAGGGAGGAGGCTTGCCCCCTCCCTCATTGGATCACATCAGTAGACATCCCGGCGGTAGCGACCTTGTTCGATCAAGCGCTCCACCGCTTCACTTCCCAGTATGTCGACCAGCGCCTGATCCACCCCGGCCGCCATCCCCTGCAAACTTCCGCACACGTAAATCGCTGCGCCATCGGCCAGCCATTTGCGCAGCACATCGGCCGATTCGCGCAGGCGGTCCTGCACGTAAATCTTCTCTTCCTGATCGCGGGAGAATGCCAGGTCCAGCAACGCCAAATCACCGCTGGCCAGCCAGCCTTGCAGTTCGTCCTGGCACAGGTAGTCGTGGGCGATATTGCGTTCGCCGAACAGCAGCCAGTTGCGCTGCTGGCCATCGGCAATCCGCGCCTTGAGCAAGCTGCGCAAGCCCGCCAGACCGGTGCCATTGCCCAGCAGGATCAGCGGCACTGGGACGTCCGGCAGGTGGAAGCCACTGTTACGCCGCAGGCGCAGGCTGATGCCCGTGCCGAGGGCTGCGTGTTCGGTGAGCCAGCCGGAACCCAGGCCCAGGCTGCCGTCGGGGTGGCGTTCCTGGCGCACGATCAACTCCAGCACGCCGTCGCTGGCAATCGAGGCGATGGAGTATTCGCGCATGCCCAAGGGCGCCAATGCGTTCACCAGCGCCTGGGCATGCATGCCCACCAGATGCGCACGGTTTCCCGGCAGTTGGCGCGTGGCCAGGGCTTGAGCGAGTGGAGTGGCCAAACCGTCGATCAACACGCCATCGGTGCCGGTCAGGCCAAGCCCACTCAGGAAGTGCTCAATGGCCCATGGACAGTTGCGGGGCAGCACTTCTACCAAATCGCCGGCTTGCCAGCTTTGTGGCGAAGGCGGGGTGAGGCCGAGCAGGTAAACGTCCGAGCCCGTGCTGTTGCGGTTGAGCAGGCTGCGTTGGGTGAGTGTCCAGTGTTCGTACTGGGCCGTCGGCCATGCAGCGGCCGGTGCCTGACCGGTTAACTGTCCGAGCTCTTGTTGCCAATGCAGCAGCGCGGCCGTGTCGCCGCTGTCCACTTCCACCGGGGCGAACAGCGGGTTGCCGCCCTGGTTGGTCAGCCAGAAATGCAGGCGCCGGGCAAAGCCGCAGAAGTGTTCGTACTGACGATCACCCAGGGCCAGCACCGAGTAATTCAGGCCCTTGAGGGAAAGGTCCTGGCCGAGCACTGAGCGTTCAAAACCACGGGCGTTGTCCGGGGCTTCGCCGTCGCCGAAGGTGCTGACCACGAACAGCGCATTTTCTGATTGGCGCAGATCGTCCTGGCTCACACTGCCCAAGGACTGCACTTTCACTGGCAGGCCAGCTGCCTGCAATTGTCCGGCGGTCTGCCAGGCCAGTTGCTCGGCAAACCCGCTCTGGCTGGCAAAGCCGATCAGCCAGGCCGGAGCGTCGCTGTGGTTGGCGCTGAGGCCGTTGCGGGCGTCGCGCACCTGGCGTTTTTTGCGGCGACGGTCCAGGTACAGCAACCAGCCAGTGATGAAGAACAGCGGCATCAGCAATGAGCTGACGGTAAGGATGATTCGCCCGGCCAGGCCGAAGTAACTGCCGGTGTGCAGCGCATAGATGCTGGTCAACAACTGCGCCTTGAAGCTTTTGCTGGCGTACTGGTCATGGGATTTGACCTCGCCGGTGGCCGGGTCCAGGTTGATCTGGTTGAGGGCGCGGTCATGGGGCGAGTCTTTCAACAGGTAGTAGACGGTCGCCGGTTGCCCTGCAATGGCGGGCATGCGGATGTTATAGGCATTCAAACCCGGGCCGGCCTGGCTGTAGATGCTGCTCCACATCGCGTCATAGTTGGCGACCGGTGCCGGGCCTTCCGGCGGCGGGCCGCGCTTGCGCATCCGCTCGGTTTGCGGCGCATCGGACAGCAGTTTGTTCAGGCCCTGGCTGTACCAGTCGTAGGACCAGGACAACCCGGTGAGCGCCGCGAGCAAGTAAGCCAGCAGGCACCAGGTGCCGAATACCGAGTGCAGGTCCCAGTTGAAACTGCGGCCTTTTTTGCGCCAGTCCAAGGTCAGCCACACGCGCCAGTTTGCCACCTGGCGCGGCCAGCGCAGGTACAGGCCGGACAGGCAGAAAAACACCAGGATCAGCGTGCAGGCGCCCGTGATATTTCGCCCGGTTTCACCCATGGCGAGGAAGCGGTGCAGTTGCAGGATAAAACCGAAGAAGTCCTGGCCAACCGCGTCGCCCATGTAGTCGCCGGTGTAGGGATCGAAGTAGCGCAGTTGGCCACGTCGCTCACCCGGCGGTGGGGTAAAGAACACGCGCGCGGCGTTGCCACTTTCGCTTTCCACGAACAGCATGGACACGGTCTTGCCTTCGGTGGCTTCCAGTTTGCGCACCAGTTCGGCAGGCGGCAGTACGCCGGCTTCGCGTTTTTCTACGCTCAGTACGTGCGGGTTGAGAGCCCGCAGTAGTTCATCCTGGAACGAAACCGCAGCCCCGGTGATCCCCATCAAGGCCAGCACCAGTCCGGCAGTAATGCCGAAGAACCAGTGCAACTGGAACAGGGTTTTCTTCAACACGTCTGACCGCCTCGTCTATCTGGGTATGTAGGGCACGGCGCGCATTATGCCGTGGCCTGTCGAGAAACATTCTGTTTAACACGCAAAAGCCCCACGCATCCGATGCGTGGGGCTTTTTGCTATGTGGAGCGGTGGTTAGAAGTGGAAGCTGGTGGACACCAGCGCCGTGCGCCCAGCCGCCTGGTTGGCGAAGTGCGAGGCGTAGGCCTTGTCGTAATAAGTCTTGTCCGTGAGGTTTTGCACGTTCAACTGCAGGTCGACGTTTTTGGTCAGCTTGTAGCTGGCCATGGCGTCGTAGCGAGTGTAGGACGGCACGTACACGGTGTTGGCCGCATCGCCATAAACCTGGTCGACGTAGAACGCGCCACCGCCGACGGTCAGCTTCGGCGTTACGTCGTACGTGGTCCACAGGCTGAAGGCGTTCTTCGGGGTGTTGGGCATTTGGTTGCCTTTGTTGGAACCGGCCTGGACCACGCCCTGGCGGTTACCGTTTTTGCCTGGGTCAACCAGTTCGGCTTTCAGGTAGCTGTAGCCGGCGAACACTTGCCATTGATCGGTGATCTTGCCGCTGGCCGACAGTTCCAGGCCATCGACTCGCGACTCGCCCGCCGTTTCGTAGGTGTTGGAATCCACCAGAATGCGGGTGTTTTTCTTCTCGGTGCGGAACACCGCTGCAGCCAGGGACAGGCGGTTGTGGAACAGGTCCCACTTGGTGCCCAGCTCGTAGTTGACGGTTTCTTCGGGTTTCAGGTCGCTGGTGTTGATACCGGTCGGGATCGCGTTGTTGTCGACGCCTTCACCCACCAGGCCGCCGGCCGGCGATGCCGAAGTGGCGTAGGAGGTGTAGATGCTGCCGTTGTCCAACGGCTTCCAGACCAGGCCGGCCTGCCAGTTGAAGAACTGGCTGTCGTCCTTGACCTTGCTGCGTGCCTTGACCGTCGAGGAGGGGACGGCATTGGTGTTGGCTTCGGTGTCGAAGGTGTCGTAGCGCAGGCCGACGTTCAGCAACCATTTCGGGTCCAGCTCAATGGTGTCGAACACGTAGGCGGCGCGGCTGGTGGCCTTGGTGTTGGTGCCGTTGTAGTTGCGCGCGATGCTGCCGGTCCAGGCGTCATCCGGGTTCGGGTTGCTCAGCGAGGTGCACTGACCGCCCAGGCTGCCGGCGGCCACGGTACAGGTCGGGTTGGTGTTCGGGCTGACGGTGTAACCGCTGACGCGGGTTTCTTCGCCAGTGAATTCCAGACCGGTGGAGTAACTGTGCTTGAAGCCCAGGGCCTGGAAGTTGCCGAACAGGTCGGTCTGGTTGGTGGTGGTCGTGGTGGTCGACACGCGGGTGTTGGCGCGGCGCCAAACGGTACCGAAACGGTTGACGTTGCGCTGGCTGTCGTCGGGCTGGGTAAGGACGTAGTCCTGGCCGGTGCTGCCATGGCGCAGGGTGTTTTTCAGCGTCATGTCGTCGTTCAGGTCGTGCTCAATGGAGATTGTGCTGATGTCGGCGCGGGTCTTTCGGAAGTCACGATCCTTGAGACCGTAGAAGTTATTGCTGTCGCCGCCGTCGGTGGGCTTGTCATGGCCGCGGGTGGTGGCGGTCGACGAGCTATAGCCGTAGGGAATGCCCGAATCCGGCAGGTCGTTGCTTTCCATGTGGTAGTAGCTGAGGTTGACGCGGGTCGGGGTGCCCAGGCCAAAGGTCAGCGACGGGGCCACGCCCCAACGGTCGTAATTCACGGCGTCACGGCCGGCCACGTTCTGCTCATGGGTCATCAGGTTCAGGCGGAACGCGGCGCTGTCGTCGAGGAACTGGCGGTTTACATCGAGCACGTAGCGACGGGTCTGGTCGGAACCGTAGGTGAAACCGCCGTTGGTGAAGTCCCGGGCTTGCGGGGTTTTGCTCACCAGATTGAGGCTGCCACCGGCCGAGCCACGACCGCCGAAAGAGGAGTTCGGGCCTTTGCTGACTTCAATGGACTCGATGTCGAAAATCTCACGGCTCTGGCCGCCGGTGTCGCGAACACCGTCCAGGTAGGTGTCACCCTGGGCATCGAAGCCGCGGATGAATGGACGGTCACCTTGAGGGTTGCCGCCTTCGCCGGCGCCGAAGGTAATGCCCGGTACGGTGCGCAAGGCATCCTGCAACGAGGTAGCGGCGGTGTCCTTGAGTACTTGTTGCGGCACGACGGTGACGGAACGTGGCGTGTCCACCAGAGGCGCAGTGTATTTCTGCGAAGAGGCTTTCTCGACCTGGTAGGAGGTAGCGTCCTGTTCTTCCCCGGTGATGCTGGTGGCGCCCAGGGAGATGCTGTTGCGCTGGCCTTTTTGTTCTGTGTCTTCGGCCGCTTGCGCCATATGGGCGACAGAACTGGCACCGAGGGCGACGCCGATGGCCGAGGCCAGCAAACGCGGTGAACTGGCAGTTGTTTTTAGCGTAGTGCGCGACATGACGTGTCCTTTCCCCAAGGATGTGAGGCCGCGGAATATAGGGTGAACAAGTATTCATATCAATTGCGATACATTGCTAATTGCGCTGAATTTACATTCTTTACACTTTTGGCTTACGGTTTTTACGGACTCGTCCGTCATGGCGTTTTACAGGGAGGATAAGAATCAATACCATTGGCGCCTCTCTGCCTACAGGTATTGCCCCATGCTGCTGCACATTCCCGGCCTGTTCTCTCGCGAGGAAGTGCAGCGCATCCGCCAAGCCCTGGAAAGTGCCGATTGGGCCGACGGAAAAATTACCGCTGGGCATCAGTCCGCCAAAGCCAAACACAATCTGCAATTGCCCGAAGGCCACCCGCTGGCCAAGGAAATCGGCGCGGCGATGCTCGAACGTTTGTGGCAAAACCCTCTGTTCATGTCAGCGGCGTTACCACACAAAGTGTTCCCTCCGTTGCTGAACTGCTACACCGCCGGTGGCAGTTTCGACTTCCATATCGACAACGCCGTGCGTCAGCCTAAAGGCAGTCACGAGCGGGTGCGCACCGACCTTTCATCCACGCTGTTTTTCAGCGACCCGGATGAATACGACGGCGGCGAACTGGAGATCCAGGACACTTTCGGTCTGCAACGGGTCAAGTTGCCCGCCGGCGACATGGTGCTGTACCCCGGCTCCAGCCTTCACAAAGTCAACGCCGTAACCCGTGGCGCGCGCTATGCCTCGTTCTTCTGGACCCAAAGCCTGGTGCGCGAAGACAGCCAGCGCACGTTGCTGTTCGAGATGGACGGCGCGATCCAGCAACTGACCCGCGACGTGCCCGATCATCCCGCGCTGATTCAGCTCACCGGCACCTATCACAACCTGCTGCGTCGCTGGGTAGAGGTCTGAGCATGGGCTTCCTATTGCGCCGCGAAGAGGTGCTCAACGTCGAACAACTGCAAGGCATGCTCGACGACTCACCGGTACGCGCCGCCCAGGCGATTCTGATCGCAGCGAAGGAAGGTGTGGTGGATGCCCAGGCCTTGCTCGGGCAAATCCTGCTGGAGGGACGCGGCATTGCACGCGATGAAGCGCTGGCATTGCGCTGGTTCCGCATCGCGGCTCAGAGCGGGCATTTGATGGCCCGTAATATGGCCGGGCGTTGCCTTGAGCATGGCTGGGGCTGTGCCGTCGATGAAGCGGCGGCGGTGCGGGAGTACCGCTTGGCGGCGCAGGCCGGATTGGATTGGGGGCAGTACAACTACGCCAACTTACTGGCGACCGGCCGTGGTGTTGCTGAAGATCAGCAGCAAGCACTGATGTGTTATCGCCAGGCGGCGGAGCAGGGGCACGCCAAGTCGATGAACCTGCTGGGGCGCTACCTGGAAGAAGGCCAGTTTTGCCCGAAGGACCTGGATGCAGCCGTTGAGTGGTACCGCCGCTCAGCCGAAGGCGGGGATTTTCGCGGGCAGTTCAGTTATGCGGCGGTGTTGGCCGACAGAGGCCAGATCGAGGCGGCGCTGGAGTGGCTGCGCAAGGCGTTGGCGGGCGGTAATCTGAAGTTCCTGCGCACGGCGCACAAGGCGCTGGCAGCGGCGAATGATCCGCGTATTCGTGCGATGGCGCAGGCCTATCAACAGCGGGCTGCGATACTTTCATAGTGCACAAAAGCTTTTAACAGTCCGTGGCATAGAAACTGACATTACTTCGCTGGCGAAAAGGATTTACACATCGTCATCATTGCCTCACGCGAGCCTGCTTATACGTTAAGCGGGCTTTTTCATTGGTGTGTCTCGTGTGTATAAAAAAGCGCATTGCCTAATGGCGGTGTGTAATATACACACTGAAGGGTGAGGCGATGAGAAGTCGAGAGGTGATTGAGCTGCTGGTTGCGGATGGTTGGTTTGAGGTGGCAGTAAAGGGCAGTCATCACCAGTTCAAACACCCGGTGAAGCGAGGGCGAGTGACCGTTCCTCATCCCAAGTCGGAAATTGCAAAGGGCACTTTGCACAGTATTTTCAAGTCAGCAGGTCTCAAGTGATGGCCCCGATTGATGAGTTGAATGAGTTCTGTGAGGCTCGTTCAAAGGAGGAACAATGAAGTTTCCCGTGGTAGTACATAAAGATGCTGACTCGGACTACAGCGTGACGGTCCCCGACGTACCAGGGTGTTTTTCGGCTGGTGGGTCGTTTTCCGAAGCGCTGGATAATGTCCGTGAGGCACTCGCACTGCATCTGGAAGGGCTGGTTGCAGACCAGGAAACACTTCCCCATGCGCAGGAGGTTGATGCCCATTGGGATAACCCGGATTTTGCCGGTGGCGTATGGGCGATAGTCGACTTTGATCTCACCCCTTATCTGGGGAGATCGGTGCGGTTCAATGCTTCTTTGCCGGAACAGTTGTTGCAGCGCATTGATGAGCGAGTGCAAAAGGATCACCGCTATGCGTCGCGGTCAGGGTTTCTGGCGACGGCGGCGTTGCGTGAGTTATCTGCGTGACGCAACGGGTGATGACAAATCACAGGCATAAAAAAACCCATGACACGTCATGGGTTTTTTATTGGCCGGCTACTTACACGTAGAACGACTTCAGCGGCGGAAAGCCATTGAACTCAACTGCGCTGTAGCTGGTGGTGTAGGCACCGGTCGACAACCAGTACAAACGATCACCGATGGCCAGGTTCAGCGGCAGGCCGTACTTGTAGTTTTCGTACATGATGTCGGCGCTGTCACAGGTTGGGCCGGCGATGACCACTTCTTCCATCTCGCCTTTCTTCTCGGTCCAGATCGGGAACTTGATGGCTTCGTCCATGGTTTCGATCAGGCCGGAGAACTTGCCCACATCCGTGTACACCCAACGCTCGACGGCGGTACGGGACTTACGTGCAACCAACACCACTTCGCTGACCAGGATACCGGCGTTGGCGATCAACGAACGGCCTGGCTCCAGGATGATTTCCGGCAGGTCGTCGCCGAAGTCTTCCTTGAGGAAGCGGATGATTTCTTCAGCGTAGGTTTCCAGGCTGTTGGTGCGGGTGATGTAGTTGGCCGGGAAGCCGCCGCCCATGTTGATCAGCTTGAGGTGGATGTTGTCTTCTTCCTTCAGGCGCTCGAAGATCACTTTGACCTTGGCGATTGCCGCGTCCCACACGCTGATGTCGCGCTGCTGGGAGCCTACGTGGAACGAGATACCGTACGGCACCAGGCCCAGGTCACGGGCAAGGATCAGCAGGTCCATGGCCATGTCGGTCTGGCAGCCGAACTTGCGCGACAGAGGCCAGTCAGCGGTGGTCGAGCCTTCGGTGAGGATGCGCACATACACTTTCGAACCCGGCGCGGCCTTGGCGATATTGCGCAGGTCGGCTTCGGAGTCGGTGGAGAACAGGCGCACGCCCTTCTCGTAGAAGTAGCGGATGTCCTTGGATTTCTTGATGGTGTTGCCGTAGCTGATACGGTCGGCGCTGACGCCACGGTCCATGACCTTGTCCAGCTCATAGATCGAGGCGATGTCGAAGCTCGAACCCTTGTCTTTCAACAGGTCGATGATCTCGACGGCAGGGTTGGCCTTGACCGCGTAATACACCTTGGCGAATTCGAAACCGGCGCGCAGGTCATCGTAGGCCTGGCTGATCATCGCGGTGTCGATTACCACGAACGGGGTTTCTTGCTTGTCGGCGAACGCCTTCATTTTGTCAAAAGTGGCGCGCGCGAAATAATCTTCGACGTTGATCGACATGCTGGGAACTCCTAAGGGCAAACTAAAATTAGCAATGGGTGCAAATGAACGTCCTCCGTATCCCCACTTTGGTTCGCCTACTTCCCAAGGCATGTCGCCGAAAGCAAAAAGGCCATGGGATCAACTGCGTCCCTTGGCCTTGCTGTCTCGTCGTCAGTACTTGAGCCGGATGGATCGTTTCCAGCATGGACGTTCGGCGCGAACTTTAGGGCGTGAGGGGCTTGAGATCAACTAAAAATGTCGCGTTTTTGCACGCGTTCGTCGCGCGATGGCGTGCAGCTACTTATGTAACCGACAGGTGTGACGGATTGATGTTCCCCAAAAGGGGAAAATTGAAGGGGATTCAGCGCTTTCGTGGCGAAGGAGTAAGTGCCTTCGCCACGAAGGCTATCAGCGTGGGGCAATCAGCCAACAAAACGTCAGAACGGAATCAGGGTGAAGCTATGGGTCTTCTTAATGTCCGGGTATTGAGCCGTGGAAACGATAAATGAAACGTTTGTAGTGCTCTGTACATTCCTTACCGTCAGCGTACCGTTCAGTGGCCCCGGGCCTGATGCGAAGCTGGCCCCTGATGTGCTTGTACTCCAGGTTGTGGTGACGTTTGGAATCGCGGTGCCGCGTTCGTCCACGAGCTGGGCAGCGATCGTCAATTTGAAGTCTTCGCCTCGTTTGACACGCTGTGGTTCAGCGATTCCACCGATGATCATTTCCGCTGGGGCCCGGGTTTTTTCCCGGAGATTGGAGTGGCCGATTCTTTCGTACTCATAGGGAGCCTCGTAGGTTCAAGACGTTAGGTGCAAGAGCGTTTCGATGTGTCGAGGCGCATTGGAACCTATTCCTGAATCCTTGGAACCTGTGAGTTCTGACAGTCTTTAAGGCTTAGTTAGAATGAGATTTGCGCGGCTTATCGCGTCCTGACTCGGCTCATGCACTGCCGGGTTTGTGGAAAACTCGAACAGTGATGGGCCGTTTCAGCGTGAATGGGTCTAACTGTGCATCAGCTCAAGGCTGTCTCAGCCGGCGAAACGATACTGGTCTTGCCCCCACGGGACTTACCGGAGCTCAGGTACTCGGCAATCGACTCCTGGGTCACTTCACCCAGGAACACCCGCTCGGCATCCATCACCGGCAGCCACGAACGGTTGAACTCGTACATACGCGACAACAGGATGCGCAAGTGCTCGTCATACGCCGCCGTGGCGTTGAATTCGCGCAGGTACTGGCCACAAGTGCCGGTCTGACGGTGCAGGTCGCGACGTCGTACATAACCCAGCGCTTTGTTCTCGGCGCAGGTGACGACCACATAGCGGCGGTCGGTTTCGTCCATCAGCTCCAGGGCATCGGCCACCGGGGTTTCCGGGCTCACCGACGGGGCGTTGTCCGCCGCGTCTTCGGCCTTCACCAGCAGCAGGCGCTTGAGGGTGCTGTCCTGGCCCACGAAGTTGCTGACGAACTCATCGGCCGGGTGCGCCAGCAGCGTATCCGGATGGTCGATCTGCAGCAGCTTGCCGGCCCGGAAGATCGCGATCTTGTCACCCAGCTTGATGGCTTCGTCGATGTCGTGGCTGACCATGATTACGGTCTTGTTCAGCGCGCGTTGCATCTCAAAGAACTCGTTCTGGATCATCTCGCGGTTGATCGGGTCGACCGCGCCGAACGGCTCATCCATCAGCAACAACGGCGCATCGGCCGCCAGTGCGCGAATCACGCCGATCCGCTGTTGCTGGCCGCCCGACAGTTCACGCGGGTAGCGGTGCAGATACTGCTTAGGCTCCAGCTTGATCATGCTCATCAACTCGCGCGCGCGGTCGTGGCATTTTTGCTTGTCCCAGCCGAGCAGCTTGGGCACGACCACAATGTTTTCCTCGATGGTCATGTTCGGGAACAGGCCGATCTGCTGGATCACATAGCCGATGTTGCGACGCAGGGTCACTTCGTCGAGGTCGGTGGTGTCTTCGCCGTTGATCAGGATCTTGCCCGAGGTCGGCTTGATCAGGCGGTTGATCATTTTCAGCGTGGTGCTCTTGCCGCAGCCCGAAGGGCCGAGGAATACGCAAATCTCGCCTTCGTTGACGGTCAGGCTTACGTCGTTCACGGCCGAAACAGTTTTGCCGTTGCTTTGAAAAGTCTTGGTCAGGTTTTGAAGTTCGATCATTTGAGCAGTCCTTTTGGAGTCAGCGAGCGTTGCAGCCATTGCAGAAGCAGGTCGGCGAAGATGGCCAGGAGACTGACCAGCACGGCGCCAACGATCAGCATCGACATGTCGCTGCGGCTGATGGAAGCCAGAATAAGTACACCCAGGCCACCGGCGCCGATGGTGGCGGCGATGGTCATGACGCCAATGTTCATCACCACGGCGGTGCGCACACCGGCGAGGATCACCGGCACGGCGATGGGCAGTTCGACCATGCGCAGGCGCTGGCCGAAGGTCATGCCGATGCCTTTGGCGGCCTCGCGAATGCCCGGTTCGACGCCGGTCAGCGCCAAGTAGGTGTTACGCATGATCGGCAACAGGGAGTAGAGGAACACGGCGGTGATCGCCGGCATCGGCCCCAGGCCCTGGCCAAACTTGGAGTAGAACGGCAGCAGCAGGCCGAACAGCGCGATGGACGGTACGGTCAGCAGCACCGTGGCGCTGGCTTGCAGCGGGCCAGCCAAGGTCGGGAAGCGCGTCATCAGCACGCCCAGGGGCACACCCACGACAATTGCCAGAATTACCGCGATGCCGACCAGGGTGATGTGCTGCCAGGTCAGGTGCAGGACTTGGGCCCAATCAAGATGGGAAAAGGCGTTCAGGAATTCCATGTCTTCTCCTTCTTAGTTGATGGGATGTTGGCGCAGGAAATCGGCGGCAACAGCGGATGGGCTTTCATGGTCGACGTCGACCCGCGCATTCAGCTGGCGCATGGTTTCGTCGTCGAACAGAGTGGCCAGCGGCTTGAGCTCGGCAGCCAGTTGCGGGTGCTTGTCGAGGTATTCCTGACGCACCACCGGCGCTGCGGTGTAGTCCGGGAAGTAGTGCATGTCATCCGCCAGCAGCTTGAGCTTGAAGGCGTTCAGGCGACCGTCGGTGGTGTAGACCAAACCGGCAAACACCTGGCCATTACGCAAGGCGGTGTAGACCAGGCCGGCGTCCATCTGCCGCGTGTTCTTGCGGGTCAGGTTCATGTCATACAGCTTGACCATGCCGGCCAAGCCGTCGGAGCGGTTGGCGAACTCGGTGTCCAGGGCCACCAGGCGGTGTTCCTTGGTGTCTTGCGCCATGGCTTTGGTGAGGTCGCTGATGCTGTTGATCTCAGGATGCTCTTCAGCCACTTTCTCTGGCAGTGCCAGGGCGTAGGTGTTGCTGAAGCGCGATGGCGAGAGCCAGACCAGGCCTTTTTTCGCGTCGAGTTCTTTGACCCGAGCGTAGGACTGTTCGCTGTTGAGCTTCTCGTCGATGTGGTTGTAGGCCACCAGCGACACGCCGGTGTATTCCCAGATCAGATCCAGTTGCCCGCTTTCCTGGGCACTGCGCGCCAGGTTGCTGCCCAGGCCGCCGGTCACGCGGGTGTCGTAACCCTTGGTGCGCAGGTACTGGGAAGTGATTTCGGCCAGCAGGGTCTGTTCGGTGAACACCCGTGCGCCGATGCGGATCACCGGTTTTTCAGCGGCTTGCGCAATACCTGCCAACAGCAGGGCGCAGCTCAATATCAAGGTCAGTTTTTTCATGTGAATTCCTTTGCAAAGCCTTAAGACGGACGCAACCCGCGCTCCAGCCAGAGGCGGCTGGCCATGGTCACCAGACCGTCAAGCAGCAAGGCCAGCAACGCGGTGCACGCGGCGCCGAGCAGCAATTGCGGCTGATTGTTCAGGGCGATGCCGGGGAAGATCAGACTGCCGAGGCTGTTTGCACCAATCAGGAACGCGAGCGGCGCAGTACCCACATTGATCGCCAGCGCCACGCGCACGCCGCCGATGATGATCGGCACGGCGTTGGGCAATTCCACACGAAACAGCACCTGGCGAGGCGTCATGCCGATGCCGGTGGCCGCTTCTTTCAGTGAGCCTTGAACGTTTTTCAGGCCTTCGTAGGTGTTGCGCACGATGGGCAGGAGGGACGCGAGAAACAACGCGAAGATGGCCGGACCACTGCCGATGCCGAGGACGCCGAGGGCGATGGCCAGTACGGCCAGGGGAGGGACGGTGTTACCGATGTTGAAGATCTGCATGAAGCGTTCTGCGCGCCCGACCATGTTCGGTCGGCTGAGCAGGATACCGGCGGGGATGCCCACAATCAGGGCTGCCAGCATGGAGACTAGAACAAGGATTAAATGAGCTTGCAGGTAAAACAACAAATCGTCGCGGTACAGTTCGATCGTGTTGATGCCGATCCAGTGGACCAGCAGGGCCAGGAGAGCGACGACAACCACTCCTCCTATCAGCCCTTTGCCATAGCGAATAGCCACAGGCGGACTCCTTTTTTCTTTTGTCGGCGAACACATTTCCGAGCGGCAATGCCATTCCTGGCTGTCGGCGAATGTGGTCGCGAAAAGCAGCTCGTCCATACCGGCAACGCGGTATCAATCCGAGCCATGAGCGCAGCCTCGTCAGGCTAACTTGCTGATTTATCAGCCCCTGTTCCGAGTGCGGTAGCAGGGGAGTGGACGTCTCTACCTTTTAAAAGGTTCCATACTTGGCAGCATTTAGCCACCCCTAATCGGGTGAACGGTGGTCCGGCCCCCGGGGTTTGCGCTATACTCGCCGCCCTTTTTTGACTCACCTGCCAGGCGATTTCCCATGACCCACCAGGCCGCCGAAGTCGCGAAACGCCGCACTTTCGCTATTATTTCCCACCCCGATGCCGGTAAAACCACCATCACCGAGAAGCTCCTGCTGATGGGCAAGGCGATCGCTGTGGCCGGCACGGTGAAATCCCGCAAATCCGACCGCCATGCGACATCCGACTGGATGGAGATGGAGAAACAACGGGGTATTTCCATTACCACGTCGGTCATGCAATTCCCGTATCGCGACCACATGGTCAACCTGCTCGACACCCCGGGCCACGAAGACTTCTCCGAAGACACTTACCGCACCCTGACTGCGGTGGACTCGGCCTTGATGGTCCTCGACGGCGGTAAGGGCGTTGAGCCACGGACCATCGCGTTGATGGACGTATGCCGCCTGCGCGATACACCTATCGTCAGCTTCATCAACAAACTCGACCGCGATATCCGCGACCCGATCGAGCTGTTGGATGAAATCGAAGCAGTCCTGAAGATCAAGGCCGCGCCGATCACCTGGCCGATTGGTTGCTACCGCGACTTCAAGGGCGTGTACCACCTGGCGGATGACTACATCATTGTCTACACCGCCGGCCACGGTCACGAACGCACCGAAACCAAGATCATCGAGAAACTCGACTCGGACGAAGCCCGCGCCCATCTGGGTGACGAGTACGACCGTTTTGTCGACCAGTTGGAACTGGTGCAGGGCGCCTGCCATGAGTTCAATCAGCAGGAATTCCTCGACGGCCAACTGACTCCGGTGTTCTTCGGTACCGCGTTGGGCAACTTCGGTGTCGACCATGTACTCGACGCCGTCGTGGACTGGGCGCCGAAGCCTTTGGCCCGTGTGGCCAACGAGCGCACGGTTGAGCCGGTCGAAGAGAAATTCACCGGTTTCGTGTTCAAGATCCAGGCGAACATGGACCCGAAACACCGCGACCGTATCGCCTTCATGCGTATCTGCTCCGGCAAATACGAAAAAGGCATGAAGATGCGCCACGTGCGCACCGGCAAGGACGTACGCATCGGCGACGCCCTGACGTTCTTCTCCTCCGAGCGTGAACAACTCGAAGAGGCTTACGCCGGCGACATCATCGGCCTGCACAACCACGGCACCATCCAGATTGGCGACACCTTCACCGAAGGCGAAGCGCTGGGCTTCACCGGCATCCCGCACTTCGCCCCGGAACTGTTCCGCCGCGTACGCCTGCGTGACCCGCTGAAATCCAAGCAACTGCGCCAAGGCCTGCAGCAACTGGCGGAAGAGGGCGCCACCCAGGTGTTCTTCCCCGAGCGCAGCAACGACATCATCCTCGGGGCCGTCGGTGTGCTGCAGTTCGATGTGGTCGCCAGCCGCTTGAAAGAGGAATACAAGGTCGAATGCTCCTACGAGCCAATCACCGTGTACTCCGCGCGCTGGATCGATTGCAGCGATAAGAAGAAGTTGGAAGAGTTCTCCAACAAGGCTGTGGAAAACCTTGCGGTCGACGGCGGCGGTCACCTGACCTACCTGGCGCCGACACGGGTCAACCTGGCGCTGATGGAAGAGCGTTGGCCGGATGTGAAATTCCGGGCTACTCGCGAGCACCATTAAGGTCTGAGCGGTAAGAAGAAGGGCGAAGCTGTGATGGCTTCGCCCTTTTTTGTGGGACCTCCCGATGAGTGCCATAGTGGTTTTCTAAATATTTATCTGTGGTTTTTTTCTTATAAAGCAGTAGTCCAAATCCTTCATATAAGTAGCTCTATTCTATTTCTTTGTTCGTCTTGATTTTCATGATGACAAGGGTTTTTCCTACGTCTAGCTTCCATGTCGCGCTACCCTATTTTATGGAGTAACTACAGATGGATAATGCTAACCCGGCAGCGGCGTTAAGAAGCGTGGAAGGAAGAGTCAATGAAAGGGTCGCTATTCTAGAACGCTACTACGATTTACTTTCACAAAGTTCTGCCGGTTTTGAATCGCCTAGCTCTAATGGCGGGTTCGAACCTTCAATGGAACTGCCGTTATTAAATGAGCCTATGCGCCAATTTCTTTCAGTAGCGACAGCGCAGTTTTTTGAGCTTGGAGCGTATAGGGACGTACCACTACGCTTACTTGATCTGAGAGGAAATCCAAATACACAAACAACGAAAACACTTGCATCGACCCTGATAGTTGCTCGCGCTATCTGTCATATCCAGAAAACAGGGGAGAGGATTTTACTGTTTTCACCTTCCTCGGGAAATAAGGCAATAGCATTGCGCGACGCTGTACTGCGTGCCCTGCAAGCAAAATTGGTTGATGAAACACAACTGAGGATTATTACACTGACCCCAACCCAAACTGTCGAAAAACTTAGATCTACAGAACTATATGACAACCCGAGGCTTCGTGCTCTAAATCCAATTTTCGTGCTAGATACGGACTCGCCAGAACGAGTGAAGGTGATCGGTCACGATTTTAAGGAGGCGTTTTCTAAGGCAGGGATCAGCGACCTAAAGTTATGGCATTCGCTACGCCTTGAAAACTACCGCTTTTCTGACCAAACCCGAGCTTTTTTTGACTTCGAATACGGAGACGCCTGGGATGTGGGCAGAAAAACAGTACATGTGCATGCAGTCTCAAGCGCATATGGACTCTTAGGCTATTTGTCAGGGGTAAAATTTTTAAGGGAGAACAAACACGCTGTAGCATCGCCATCATTTCTATTGGTCCAGCATTTGGCTACAAGTGACATGGTACTCCACATGCTGGATGGTGATTTTTCCGGAACGTCTACGCCTCGCTATTCACGTTTGGTCGGCGGACTATGGGGGCAATCAGCATCCCCACATTTCCCTGCTACGACTTGGAGTCCAAGTGAGGTCCTTGAACCAACTTTTTATACACATCAGCCTACTACTGCTGATGAGATGACTGCAGCAATAAGAGAAGGCGGCGGTTCAGGTATTGTTGTATCTCTTCATGAATGCTTGCAGCGTTATAGCGAGTGCGTGCAATTATTAGCGAATACGCCGGTGAAGCTACCCTCAGACCCTCGGGATCTCAAGGAGTGGTCATTAGTCATGGCGCTCTGCGGGTGTTTGAATGCAATTGATCGTGGATTATTAACGCCGAGTAACGGATGTACCATACATGCTTCTGGCTCCTACTCATGTCAGGATTATAAACGCATCCCTGCAAATGGTTTGACTTATATAAACACTGCTGAAGAAATGCTGGCTTTTTTTCGCTAGCGTTAAGCATAAAGTTGGGTTGTGAGTATGTCGGTAGATAAGTTATGCCATTTTCGCGTTGTCAAGGGGTACTCTGTATTAGGTGAAGAGGCTGAAATTACATATGTGGGTGTCAGAGAGGGGTTGGTCTATATTGCGCCGTTTATAGAAGAGCGTTTTTTCGAACGCTCATCTGTAGTCCGTCAAGGCGCTTTTGAATGGAGAGAGCTTGAATGCTTTCTGCAAATAGTCAAAAGCGAGATGTTATGTCTAATGGCCCCTAAGACGATCATTAGCCACTTTGCGCTGGACAGTGATGTTGTGGGTGTAAGTCGTATCCATCAGGCGGTTGATGTGTCTGGACCCTGGGATGACATAAAGAGCCACCTGTCTAAGAGAGAGGGTAAGCGGCGAGAGCAATGTGTCGCTCAGGGATTTCATTACAATGTTTCGTTTGAAGATCATGATTTTTTTGAGTTTTATCACTCGATGCATTTGCCAACGATGAAGAGTCGCTATGGAGATCTGGCGCGTAGCGTCGAGGAAAAAGAAGCATACGCTCGCTTGTTCAAACAAGGCGTGTTGTTTCGGATATACGATGCCAAGGAGTGGGTCGCGGGAAGCGTTTCGCAAATTGATAAGTCTGGTCGGATACTAAATGCTCGGCTAATCGGAGTTAAAAATGGGAGCGGTACTTATCGGGTTAACGGCTCTCAAAACTTTGTTTATCACTCAATTATAGAGTGGGCGGCGAATAATTCAGCTATTGACTATGTTGATTTTCAGGGGTGCGAGCCATTTCTGACTAAGGGGACGTTTCAATATAAAAAACGGTTTGGTACGAGAGCTGTTATTCCGGAAAATAATTTCGGTGATTGGCGTTTGCTTATTCGGATGGCAGCACTTAGCCCCTCAGTCAGGTATTTTTTAATAAATAACCCTCTGTTAATAGAGGCTGGGTGTAAGTCGTTAAAGGCGCTATATTTTTACGATGCAAATAATGTTGCGCGCTTAGATATTCCGTTCGAGTCAAGCGGAATAGATGGGGCGGTGTTTCGGGATTTGGATTCGCTATATGGTTAGGTTTAATTTCTTTGCCTCTCGACTTAATCATTATTTCAGTCAAGTAGCTTGGGTGCTTGCATCACTGATTTTTATTAATCGAGTGAGCGCCATGGTCAAGCTGTTTATGGCGCTGTATCTCCGTCAAATTCTGGGTTTGCCTATTGAATGGGTCGGCTGGTTGTTGTCGGGTTATGGTGTCGGCCTTTTAGTAGGTTCGTTGGGTGGGGGCTTATTAAGTGATCATGTCCCTTGCGCAAAACTTACTCTAATACTTTTATTCGGATGTGGCATCGTACTGGTTCTCTTGGGGCTTAGTACGAATATGTATGTGCTTGCTGGGCTTCTGGTATTAGGCGGTGTATTTGATGGGGCCGTTCGAACACTGCACCAACGTTTAATCATGGAATATTGTGATGTGATGGAAAGGCCTCGGGCCCAGGCATTGAATCGCGTCGCAGCGAATTTAGGAATGGCGGTTGCAGGGGTGATGGGCGGTGCATTGGCACAAATCGACTTTCGATGGTTGTTTTTTGTCAGTGCTGCGGTGATGTTTTCTGGGCTTCTGTGGTTTGCCTATTCGATTTTACATAGAACTGTAGAGGTGTCGTGTGTTCCAGATGACTTCAATAAGACTTCCCAAAAGCCCTACAGAGACCGATCTTTTCTCTGGCTATTGGCGGCCAGCGTTTTACTTGGACTTGCCTTTGAACCGATCTACAGCATGCTTGGGAATTACTTGATCGACTACTATCACCTCGGTGCGGACTTTATAGGATGGCAATTTGCATTGAATGCTGGGTTGATTGTGGTACTGCAAATTCCAATTTCTCACTGGACTGAGCGCTGGGGGGCTCGTCGCCAGATTTTAACCGGCAGTCTGCTGCTTGCTGTTGGGCTAAGTATGTTGCCTTTTGGCTCTGACCCATTTTATGTTTTTATATCAACTGCACTTTGGACGCTTGGCGAAATTCTATTTTTGCCGACCCTCAGCGTACTTGTTATGCAGTTTGCGCAATCTGGTAAAAGCGGGCATTACTTCGGGCTTTTTTCTGTTTGCTGGAGTGCCAGTGCCGTTTTTGGTCCGGCATTGGGCGGACAAATTTACGGTTTGTTCGGTGGGCATAGCATTTGGGTGGTAACAGCTACATTGGCAATGTGTTCAATGCCCTTTATCTATCAAGCTACTCGTTTCGAACCCGAACCCTTATAGATTCCTGGCATTTATGGAGGCGCGTTGGCCGGATGTGAAATTCCGGGCTACTCGCGAGCACCATTAAGGTCTGAGCGGTAAGGAGAAGGGCGAAGCTGTGATGGCTTCGCCCTTTTTCTTGGGCGTTGCAAAACAAAATGTGGGAGGGGGCTTGCCCCCGATAGCAGTGTGTCAGCCAGTACATTCGGGGCTGACACTACGCTATCGGGGGCAAGCCCCCTCCCACATTTTTGCTTTCAACAGGCATGGGATTGGCGAGAAGCCTGCATCGGGTCTAGCGTTTACCCACCGACTGTAAAGGAGACCACCGTGCGAAATGTTCAACGCGCTATCCCCCTGGTGTTGCTGGCCGCTCTGGGGCTGACGGCCCTTCCGGCACTGGCGGGCGCAGGAGCGCCGCAGTGGAAGGACACCGGCCCTGTCACCAAGAAGAAGCAAAACGAGGTCAACTCCGGCAGTTGGCAGCCGCAAGCCCAGCCTGCGCCCAAGGAGGATGCGGAAAACCCTTACAACGAAGGCGAAGACAGCGAAACCTACGACGACGGCGACACCTGAGCCCTGGCGCAAACACCGCATCGGGGCTAGCGTCAACGCTGGCGGGGCTGAACAGCTGCCGCGCGGGATTCACCTACTGACTGGACGGAATCAACCATGAGTATTTTTCAACGCGTAGTGTTGTTGATAAAGGTGCTGGTGCTGTTGTCGTTGGGGATGTCGACGGCCTGGGCGCATAACCCGGCGCAGGGCGGTGTTGCGCTGTCGGCGGTGCACAGTGCGCAGGATCTGCAACTGGCCAAGTCCGAGGCTGAACCGGGTGATCAAGACCAAGGCGGCAGCAAGGATGATGAAGACTCCACCACCGACGATCCGGACAGCGATGACCCGGACGATGAAGGCGACAGCCAGACATAAAAAACCCCTCCTGCCAGGCTGATGCGCAACCTGGCGGGAAGGGCTGTAGAACTCAAGCAAGGCTCTGGAGTGAAACCCCAGGGCCTTTTTTGTGGGGATCAGGCCACGAACTGCTCGGCATAGTGGCAAGCCACCTGCCGGTTATCCAAGGCGCGCAATTGCGGCTCCTCGCTGCTGCACCGCGCCGTCGCGTACGGGCAGCGCTTGTGGAAAGCGCATCCTGACGGCGGGTTCAGTGGATTGGGCAACTCGCCGACGATTTTGATCTTCGGTTTGTTCGGATCCGGATGAATGGTAGGGGTGGCCGACAACAGCGCCTGGGTGTACGGGTGCAAAGGGCGCGCGTAGATGTCTTCTTTAGGGCCCACCTCCACTGGACGGCCGAGGTACATCACCATCACGTCATCCGCGACGTGCTGCACCACCGCCAGGTTGTGGGAAATGAACACGTAGGCCGTGTTGAATTCCTGCTGCAAATCCATGAACAGGTTGAGTACCTGCGCCTGGATCGACACGTCCAGTGCCGAGGTCGGTTCATCCGCCACCAGCACTTTCGGTTGCAGCATCATGGCGCGGGCCAGGGCGATGCGCTGGCGCTGACCACCGGAGAACATGTGCGGGTAGCGCTGATAATGCTCAGGGCGCAGGCCCACTTGCTTCATCATCGCCTGCACTTTTTCGCGGCGTTCGGCGGCGGACAGATTGGTGTTGATCAACAGCGGCTCGCCGAGTTGATCGCCGACCTTCTGGCGCGGGTTCAACGAGGCGTACGGGCTCTGGAACACCATCTGCACGTCTTTGCGCAATTGCTTGCGCTGGGCCTTGTCGGCGCCGGCCACTTCCTGACCGGCGATTTTCAAGGAGCCGGAGGACGGTTCTTCAATCAACGTCAGTGCACGGGCCAGGGTAGATTTGCCGCAACCCGACTCGCCTACAACCGCGAGGGTCTTGCCGGCTTCCAGTTCGAACGACACACCATTGAGGGCGCGCACGGTGGCGTGGCCCTTGAACAGGCCACGGGACACTTCGTAGTGACGGGTCAGGTCGCGGGCGGTAAGAACGACGGCCATTACGCCACCTCCTGGTTCAAGGGGTAGAAGCAGCGTGCAAGGCTGTTGGATTTAGGGTCGAGGCCCGGGCGTGTCTGACGGCAGCTGTCCTGTACATACGGGCAACGCGGCGACAGCAGGCAACCCTGCGGGCGGTCATAGCGGCCGGGCACGATACCCGGCAGCGTGGCCAGGCGCGTAGCTCCGAGGCTGTGTTCAGGGATCGCCTTGAGCAGCGCTTCGCTGTACGGGTGTGCCGGAATGTCGAACAGTTGCGGCACTTGGCCGACTTCCACGGCTTGGCCGGCGTACATCACGCACACGCGCTGGGCGGTTTCCGCCACGACGGCGAGGTCGTGGGTGATCAGCACCAGGCCCATGTTCTGCTCTTTCTGCAGGGCCAGCAGCAGGTCCATGATCTGCGCTTGAATGGTCACGTCCAACGCGGTGGTCGGCTCATCCGCAATCAACAGTTTCGGCTCACCGGCAATGGCCATGGCGATTGCCACACGTTGGCTCATGCCGCCGGACAGTTGGTGCGGGTAGGCGTCCATACGGCTGGCGGCGCCTGGGATTTCGACCTTTTCCAACAGCTCGATGGCACGCTTGCGCGCTTGCTTGCCGGACATTTTCAGGTGCAGGCGCAGCACTTCCTCAATCTGGAAACCCACGGTGTAGCTCGGGTTCAGCGCAGTCATCGGGTCCTGGAACACCATCGCCAGGTCTTTGCCGACGATCTGGCGGCGCTGGCGGTTGCTCAGCTTGAGCATGTCCTTGCCGTCAAAGTTCAGGGCGTCGGCGGTAACGATGCCGGGATGCTCGATCAGTCCCATCAGCGCCATCATGGTCACGGATTTACCCGAGCCCGATTCGCCAACGATCGCCAGAACTTCGCCTTTGTCGACCGAAATGTCGAGGCCATCGACCACTGGCACGGCGGTCTTGTCGCCGAATCGTACGTTGAGATTCTTGATTTCTAACAGTGACATGGGAATCTCCTCAGGCGGCGTTCTTGAGTTTCGGGTCCAGCGCATCGCGCAGTCCGTCACCCATCAAGTTGATTGCCAGCACGCTGAGCAAAATGGTCAAACCAGGCAAGCTCACCACCCACCAGGCGCGTTCGATGTAGTCACGGGCCGAAGCCAGCATGGTGCCCCACTCAGGGGTTGGCGGTTGAACGCCCAAACCGAGGAAGCCCAACGCGGCAGCATCGAGAATCGCCGAAGAGAAACTCAGGGTCGCCTGCACGATCAGCGGTGCCATGCAGTTAGGCAGCACGGTGATGAACATCAGGCGTGGCAGGCCGGCACCGGCGAGGCGCGCGGCAGTCACGTAGTCACGGTTCAACTCGCCCATCACCGCCGCGCGGGTCAGACGCACATAGGACGGCAGCGAGACGATAGCGATGGCGATCACGGTGTTGATCAGGCCAGGGCCGAGGATTGCGACAATGGCAACCGCCAGCAGCAGCGACGGCAGGGCCAGCATGATGTCCATCAAACGCATGATGGTCGGGCCTAGCAGGCGCGGGAAAAAGCCGGCGAACAGCCCCAGCAGGATGCCCGGAATCAGCGACATCACCACCGACGACAAACCGATCAGCAACGACAGGCGCGAACCTTGGATCAGGCGCGAGAGCAAGTCACGGCCCAGCTCGTCGGTGCCGAGCAGGAACTGGATCTGCCCACCTTCCAGCCACGATGGCGGGGTAAGCAGGAAGTCACGGTATTGCTCACTCGGGTTGTGGGGTGCAACCCACGGCGCGAAGATCGCGCAAAACACGATCAACAACATGAAGAACAGGCCGGCAACAGCGCCTTTGTTCTTGGAAAAAGCTTGCCAGAATTCTTTGTACGGGGACGGGTACAGCAGGCTTTGATCGACTGCTGACACGGGAGTAGGTGTGGTCATGGTCATGATCTCAGCGCTGGTGACGGATGCGTGGGTTGGCGAAGCCGTAGAGGATATCCACCACGAAGTTCACCAGGATCACCAGACAGGCGATCAGCAGGATGCCGTTTTGCACCACCGGGTAGTCCCGCGCGCCGATGGCTTCGATCAGCCATTTGCCGATGCCGGGCCACGAGAAGATGGTTTCGGTCAGTACCGCACCGGCCAGCAGGGTGCCGACTTGCAGGCCGACCACGGTCAGTACCGGGATCAGCGCGTTACGAAGGCCGTGGACAAATACCACGCGTGCCGGCGACAGGCCTTTGGCCTTGGCGGTACGGATGTAGTCTTCACGCAGCACTTCGAGCATGGATGAACGGGTCATCCGTGCAATCACTGCCAACGGAATGGTGCCGAGCACGATGGCCGGCAGGATGAGGTGGTGCAGCGCATCCCAGAACGCGTCCGGCTCGTCAGCCAGCAGGGTGTCGATCAGCATGAAGCCGGTACGCGGCTCGATGTCGTAGAGCAGGTCGATACGCCCGGAAACCGGGGTCCAGCCCAGGCTCACCGAGAAGAACATGATCAGGATCAGGCCCCACCAGAAGATCGGCATCGAATAGCCCGCGAGGGAGATGCCCATCACCCCGTGGTCGAACAGGGATCCTCGCTTGAGTGCCGCGATCACCCCGGCCAACAGGCCCAGGATACCGGCGAACAACAGGGCGGCCATGGACAGTTCCAGGGTCGCCGGGAAAAGGGCGGTGAATTCGGTCCACACGCTGGTACGGGTACGCAGCGATTCGCCAAGGTCGCCTTGGGCGAGTTTGCCGACATAGTCCAAATATTGCGCATACAGCGGCTTGTTAAGGCCAAGGCGCTCCATTGCCTGTGCGTGCATCTCGGGGTCGACTCGTCGTTCGCCCATCATGACTTCGACGGGGTCGCCGGGGATCATGCGAATCAACGCAAACGTCAGCAACGTGATGCCGAAAAACGTGGGGATCAATAACCCCAGTCGGCGGGCAATAAAACTAAACATCTTGGTGTGTACCTCAATCAGCCGGTTAGGCAGGTTCGGCACCGTCCTGGTGGACGGCGCCGAGCGTTTCTCTTATTTACTTCACCTGGGTGGTGGCGAAGTTATTTGTACCTAGAGGGCTTTGGGTAAAGCCTTCTACGTTTTTACGCATGGCGGTGAACAGTTTCGGGTAAGCCATGGGAAGCCATGGTTGGTCCTTTTCGAAAACGTCCTGTGCTTGTTCATAGAGCGCAGCCCGAGCCGCGGGTTCATCAATTGCGCGGGCTTTGTCGATCAGGGCTTGAAACTCTTTGTTACACCAGCGGGCGTAGTTTTCGCCGTTTTTAGCGGCATCGCAACTCAGGTTGGGCGTGAGGAAGTTGTCCGGGTCGCCGTTATCGCCTACCCAGCCAGCGGAGACCATGTCGTGCTCGCCGTTTTTAGCGCGCTTGAGCATCTCGCCCCATTCCATGACTTTGATATTCACCTTCAAGCCAACCTGCGCCAGATCCGCCTGCATGCGCTGGGCGCCGAGCATCGGGTTGGGGTTGGTTGGGCCGCCGCCGTTACGGGTAAACAGGGTGAACTCGGTGCCTTCCGGTACACCGGCTTCCTTGAGCAGGGCGCGGGCTTTGTCGAGGTCACGGGGCGGGTTTTTCAGGTTCGTATTGAAACCCAGCAAAGTCGGTGGATACGGGCCGGTGCCCACGACCGCATTGCCTTTGCCGAAGAGGGCTTCGGTATAGCCTGCTTTGTCGAACGCGATATTGATCGCGTGGCGAACCCGTGCATCGCTCATGTACTTGTGAGTGGTGTTCATTGCGGTGTAACTGGTGGTCATCGCCGCCAGTTCATCGACCTTGAGGTTCGGGTCTTTCCTGATGCTTGGAATGTCATCGGGCTTGGGGAACAGCGCGATCTGACATTCGTTCGCTTTGAGCTTCTGCAGGCGTACGTTGTTGTCGGTAGTGACCGCGAGGATCAGCGGATCTGCTGCCGGCTTGCCACGGAAATACTCCGGGTTGGCCTTGAAGCGTACCTGGGCGTCCTTGGCGTAGCGCGTGAAGATGAACGGACCAGTACCGATCGGCTTGGCGTTCAGGTCGTCGGTCTTACCGGACTTGAGCAGTTGATCGGCGTATTCGGCGGAGTGGATCGAAGAGAACGCCATACCCAGGTCGGCCAAAAACGGTGCTTCAGGACGAGTCAGGGTAAAGACGACGGTGTGATCGTCAGTCTTCTCTACGCTCTTGAGCAGTTCTTTGAAGCCCATGCTTTCAAAGTAGGGATAGCCCACGACGGACTTGTTGTGCCAAGGGTGATTCGGGTCCAGCTGGCGCTGGAAGCTCCACAGCACGTCATCGGCATTCAGGTTGCGCGTGGGTTTGAAGTAGTCGGTAGTGTGGAACTTGATGTCGTCACGCAGGTGGAACGTGTAGGTCAGGCCATCGGCGCTGATCTCTGGCAGGTCTTTGGCCAGTGCAGGCACCACTTCGGTGGTGCCTGGCTTGAAGTCGACCAGACGGTTGAACATGGTTTCAGCGGCGGCATCGGCGGTGACGGCGGTGGTGTAAAGGACCGGGTCAAAACCTTCCGGGCTGGCTTCGGTGCAGACCACCAGGGGTTTGGCCGATACGCCGATAGCGACGCTTAACAGCGCTGCGGCAACGGCAGCTTGTAGCGGGAGCATTTTCATTCAGAGCCCTCTGCAATCGATGGGACCAGACAAGCGTAGACGGCGGGCTCGTCCTGAGCCCGCCGTTTACCTGGCGCTAATTAAAGAATGTTGAACGGGATGGTGGTAACCAGACGGAATTCGTTCAGGTTGCCGTCAGACTGTTGTTCACTGGCACGGTGCGCTACGTAGGTGGCGCGAATGGTGGTGGCTTTGAGCGGGCCACTTTGCAGGGCGTAAGACGCGCCAACACCGTATTCATAGTGGTGTTCGCCATCCTGAGCCTGGACACCGTCGTAGCCTTTGTTCTCTACACCGCGGTTGCCGGTGTAGTGCGTACCGTCGATGCCCCAGCCGCGAGCGGTGTAGATGTTGAACTTCAGGCCAGGCACGCCGTATTCGGCCATGTTGATACCGTAGGCAACCTGGAAGGACTTCTCGTTCGGGCCGTTGAAGTCCGACGTCAGGGAGTTGGCCAGGTAGATACCGTTGGTTTCGTGCAGGTAGTCGAAGTACTCGTTACCGTTCACTTGCTGGTACGAGAACGTCAGGCTGTGGGCCTGGTGGGTCAGTCCCAGGGACAGGGAGTAGGTATCGTTGTCGATATCCCCCATCAGCTTTTTGCCTTCATCGACGGTTTTGTAGTAGTTGAAACCGGTGGTCAGGCCCAGTACCGAGCTGTCACCCAGCTCGTGGGTAGCGCCGAAGTAGTACTGGTTCCAGAAGTCCTTCACGTTGGCTGCGAAGAAGCTGGTTTTCAGGCTCTTGAGCGGCTGGTAGTTAGCGCCCAGGGTGTAAACCTTGTCAGTCTCGACGCCCGCTGCGCCCTTGCTGTTGTACTCACTGCGGAACTTCGACAGGCTCTGTTCGGTACGTGGCGAAACGCGATCGAACACGCCGCCCTGGAACGACAGGTTGCTGAATTCTTCGCTGTTGAAGCTCACACCTTCAAAGCTCGACGGCAGGGCACGGTTGCCGATGGTGTCGACGATGCCGCTGCTGAAGTTCTGGCGACCGGCGGTCAGCGTGGTGTTGGATACGCGGAACTTGACGTTGGCCAGGCCCAGTTTGCTCCACTGGTCCACCGCGTCACCGCGGTCGTGGGCCAGGGTGCGGTTGGAGCCGCCGCCGATGTCTTTTTGATCACGGATCAGAGCGATCACGTTGTAGGCCGCAACTTCGGTGCTGACCCCAACGGTGCCTTGGGTAAACCCCGAGGTGTAATTGAGGATGGTGCCTTGGTCCCAGTTGTAACGACGGGAAATGCTGGTCTTGGTCAGGTCGCCTTTATCCTTGAAATAGGTGATGCGGGTGTTGCGGTTGAATTTTTCGTTCGAGTACCAGTTACGCGTGGTGCCGCCCAGGCTTTGACCGTCAATAAAGCCTTTGGCCTCGCTTTGGGCGCTGGTGCCGGCCAACGTGGTAGGAACGAAGTCCTGGCTTTGGGTTTCAGCGTAGGCGGTTGCCGTGATGGTGCTGATGGCCAGGGCCAGAAGCGCTTTGCTGCTCAGTTTCATGGGTGAAGCTCCTTTGGTTCTCTTTTTTTATGCCGGTCTTTTTAGGTGAACCGACTATTGGTGTGTAACTCGTTCAGGCACTTGCAAACGTTTGCCGTAGGAAAAATCCCAATAAAAGGCTGCACGTTTGCCGGAGAGCTGACTTCGCTCTCCTGCAATCCGGTTATTTTTTTATGGGGTAATACTGACGCCCGAGAACACGTTGCGGCCGAAGGGGCTCACTTTGAACCCTTCGACTTTGGTGCTTAACGGCTGGTTGACCGTCGAGTGGGCGACAGGCGTGATCGGCACTTGCTGCTTGAGCAATTGCTGAGCCTGCTTGTAGAGAACAGTCCTTTGTTCGCGGTCGGTGACGACCTTGGCTTGCTTGATCAGCTTGTCGTACGCCGGGTCACACCACATGGAGTAGTTGTTCCCGCCGATAGCGTCGCAGCTGTAGAGGGTGCCCAGCCAGTTGTCCGGGTCACCGTTGTCGCCGGTCCAGCCGATCAGGCTGATATCGTGCTCACCGTTCTTGGTGCGCTTGATGTACTCGCCCCATTCGTAGCTGACGATCTTCACTTTCAGGCCGATCTTGGCCCAATCGCTTTGCAGCATTTCGGCCATCAGCTTGGCGTTGGGGTTGTACGGCCGTTGCACCGGCATCGCCCACAGGGTGATCTCGGTACCTTCCTTCACTCCGGCAGCCTTGAGCAGTTCCTTGGCTTTTTCCGGGTTGTAGGCGGCGTCTTTGATGGTGTCGTCGTAAGACCATTGCGTCGGCGGCATGGCGTTGACCGCCAGTTGCCCCGCGCCTTGGTACACGGCATTCAGGATGCTCTGCTTATTCACCGCCATGTCCAGCGCCTGGCGCACTTCGAGCTGGTCGAATGGCTTGTGGCGCACGTTGTAGGCGATGTAGCCGAGGTTGAAGCCCGGTTTGGTCAGCAGTTGAAGCTTCGGGTCGGCCTTGAGCGCATCGACGTCAGCCGGACGCGGATGCAGGGTCACCTGGCATTCCCCGGCCTTGAGCTTCTGCACCCGCACCGAGGCGTCGGTGTTGATGGCGAAAATCAGTTGATCGAGCTGAACTCGACTCGGGTCCCAGTACTGTTTGTTGCCCGTGTAACGGATCTGCGAGTCTTTCTGATAGCGCTGGAACACGAACGGGCCAGTGCCGATCGGTTTTTGGTTGATGTCGCTGGGCTTGCCGCTCTTGAGCAACTGCTCGGCGTATTCGGCTGAGAGGATCGAAGCGAAGCTCATGGCGATGTTTTGTATGAACGCGGCGTCCACCGTGTTCAGGGTCATCACCACGGTGTTTGCGTCGGTTTTTTCGACCTTGGCAATGTTCTTGTTCAGGCTCATCCCGTTGAAGTACGGAAACTCGGTGGGGTAGGCCTTACGGAACGGGTGGTCGGGGTCCAGCATGCGGTTGAAGGTGAACAGCACGTCGTCGGCGTTGAAGTCGCGCGTCGGCTTGAACTCCTTGTTGCTGTGGAATTTCACCCCTTCACGCAAATGGAAGGTGTAGGTCAGACCGTCTTCGGAAATATCCCATTTGGTCGCCAGCCCAGGCTGTACGTTGGTTGCACCTTTTTCAAACTCGACCAGCCGGTTGTACAGCGGCTCGGCCGCGTCGTTGTCGGTGGCGGTGGTGTATTGCGCGGTGTCAAAACCTGCCGGGCTGCCTTCCGAGCAGAACACCAGGCTCTTCTTGTCGGCGGCGTGGCCCATGGTGGCCATGGCCAGCAGGCTGGTGCCAAAAATGGCGGATAGAACGGTGGTATGGCGCATGACGATCCCGATCCTTGTTTGTAGTTGTCATCAGCGAGCAATCACCCAGGCGCAAAGCCTGGGAGACATCACTGATCCCACACACAGCAAGTGCCTTTCCCAAGTCGGAGCCTCTGCTGTCCTACGACGTTATGGGTCGCGGACTTCACAGTAAATGCGCCAAATTGGATTGACCCTGTAGGCAACGGAGTCCCGTTTCGCAGTTCGTTGCTGTAGGAAGCATCGGCTGCGAACGTGGTCAATTTCCTAAGGGCCAGGCGGATGTAATAACGGCGACGTTACGAAACGTCGCCGTCAATGATCCTTACTTGCCGCTGACGCTCACGCCGTAGAAGGAGTTCAAGCCAAACGGGCTGATCTTGAAGTCCTGCACGGTGTTGCGCATGGGTTGATACACCGTCGAGTGCGCGATAGGTGTCATCGGGACTGCATCTTTGAGGATATGTTGCGCCTGCTTATACAGCTCGGTGCGTTTGGCGACATCCGATGTGGCCTTGGCTTCTTTCACGACGCCGTCGAATTTCTTGTCGCACCACTTGGAGAAGTTGTTGCCGGACAGGGAATCGCAGCCAAACAGCACGTTCAGCCAGTTGTCCGGGTCACCATTGTCGCCGCTCCAGCCAATGATCATGGCCTGGTTCTCGCCGCCTTTGGAACGCTTGATGTACTCGCCCCACTCGTAGCTGGTGATCTTGACCTTCAGGCCGATCTTGGACCAGTCGTTCTGCAGCATTTCAGCCATCAGTTTGGCGTTCGGGTTGTACGGCCGCTGAACCGGCATGGCCCACAGCACGATTTCGGTACCTTCCTTGACGCCCGCTTCCTTGAGCAGCGCCTTGGCTTTCTCGGGGTTGTAGGCGGCGTCCTTGATGGTGGTGTCGTAGGACCATTGAGTCGGCGGCATGGCGTTGACAGCCAATTGGCCGGCGCCCTGGTAAACGGAGTCGATGATCTGCTGCTTGTTGACCGACATGTCCAGCGCCTGGCGTACGCGCAGGTCAGCCAGTGGGTTGGGCTGGTCGCTGCCCTTGACCTTGTCCATGACGTTGTAGGCGACATACCCCAGGTTGAAACCGGCCTGGTTCGGCAGTTTCAAGTCCTTGTCTTCGCCCAGCGCCTTGAGGTCGGCCGGACGCGGGAAGAGGGTGATCTGGCATTCGTTTTTCTTGAGCTTCTGGATACGCACCGACGGGTCGGTGGTGATAGCGAAGATCAGGTTGTCGATCTTCACGTCTTCAGGTTTCCAGTAGTCCTTGTTGCCGGTGTAACGAATGTTCGAGTCTTTCTGGTAGCTCTTGAACACGAACGGGCCAGTGCCGATTGGCTTCTGGTTGATGTCCTGAGGCGTACCGTTCTTCAGCAACTGGGCGGCATATTCGGCCGACTGGATCGACGCGAAGCTCATCGCCAGGTTTTGGATAAAAGCGGCGTCCACGGTGCCAAGGGTGAACTTGACGGTGTGGGCATCGACTTTCTCGATGTTCTTGATGTTGGTGTCCATACCCATGTCCGTGAAGTACGGGAACTCAGTGGGGTAGGCCTTACGGAATGGATCGTCTTTGTTGATCATTCGGTTGAAGGTGAACAGTACGTCGTCAGCCGAGAATTCACGAGTGGGCTTGAAGTACGGGGTGGTGTGGAACTTGACGCCTTCGCGCAGGTGGAAGGTGTACGTCAGGCCATCCGGGGATACGTCCCAGCTGGTGGCGAGACCAGGAACAACAGCGGTGCCGCCACGTTCGAACTGGCTCAGACGGTTGAACATGGTTTCGGCCGAAGCATCGAAGTCTGTTCCGGTGGTGTACTGGCCTGGATCGAAACCGGCCGGGCTCCCTTCGGAGCAGAACACCAGGTTAGTCGCCGCTTGGGCGAAAGGGGCTGCGGCCATAAGGCCAGCGCTAACAATTAACGGAATGACTGCGTGTTTAAGCATGTTGGCCTCATGATTTGTTGTCATTTTTGGTGGTGAGGGCGACCTCGTGAGTCGGCCTGCGGATACTTATGCAGGCGCCATACCCATTGCAAGATGCTGAACCGTTGCAGGCGGGAAAGAGTGGTACGAACGTACAGGAATGTCGCAATTATGAAAGTTTTGACATATTTGTATCTGTTTTGAGGGTTTTTTCGGTGCGCAGGGTGCACCAAAAAAGCCCAACCAAGGCGTCTAGCGCACTTGGTTGGGGCGTCGCTGTTACTTATCTAGACTCACGCCGTAGAAGGGCGTCAGGCCAAACGGGCTGATCTTGAAGTCTTTGACTTCTTTGCGCAGGGGTTGGAAAACCGTCGAGTTTGCAATAGGCGTTATAGGTACTTGTTCTTTAAGAATTTTTTGCGCCTGTTGATACCACTTGATGCGCTGCTCACGGTCACTGCTGACCTTTGCTTGCTGCACCAGCTTGTCGTAGGTCGGGTTACACCATTTGGCGTAGTTGCTGCCCTTCACCGCGGCACAACTGTAGAGCACGCCGAGCCAGTTGTCCGGGTCGCCGTTGTCACCGGTCCAGCCGTAAATCATCGCGTCGTGCTCGCCATTTTTGGCGCGCTTGATGTACTCGCCCCATTCATAACTGACGATATTGGCCTTGATGCCCACTTTTTCCCAATCCTGCTGGATCATCTGTGCCGACATGCGCGCATTCGGGTTGGACGCGCGTTGTACGGTCATCGCCCACAGGTTGATGGTGGTACCGGGTGCAACCCCTGCTTCTTTAAGTAGCGCCTTGGCTTTGGTGGGATCGTAAGGGGCGTCCTTGATGGTGGGGTCATAAGACCACTGCGCCGGTGGCAGTGCGTTCTGCGCCAATTGCCCGGCGCTCTGGTACACGGCCTTGATGATCGCCGGCTTGTCGATCGCCATGTCCAGGGCTTGGCGCACCTTGAGCTGGTCCAGTGGCGGGTGGGTCACGTTGTACGCCAGGAAGCCCAGGTTGAACCCGGCTTGCTGCAGCACGCGCAAATTCGGGTCTTGTTTCATCACTTCGATATCGGCGGGGCGCGGGTAGCCGCTGACCTGGCATTCGCCGGCCTTGAGTTTTTGCAGGCGCGACGCCGCATCCGGGGTGATGGCGAACACCAGGTTATCGAGCTTTACGTCCTCGGGTTTCCAATACTGTTTATTGGCCACGTAGCGAATCTGCGAGTCTTTTTGGTAGCGCTTGAACACAAATGGTCCAGTGCCCACCGGCTTCTGATTGATGTCCGAGGCTGCGCCTTGCTTGAGCAATTGCGCGGCGTACTCGGCGGACTGCACCGAGGCAAAGCTCATGGCCAGGTTTTGCACGAAGGACGCATCGACGTTGTTCAGGTTGAAACGCACGGTATGTTCGTCGAGTTTTTCGACGCTTTTGATCGTGGTGTTCAGGCCCATGTCAGTGAAGTACGGCGATTCGGAAGGGTAGGCCTTGCGAAACGGACTGTCGGCATCGAGCAGACGGTTGAAGGTGAACAGCACGTCTTCGGCATTGAAGTCACGGGTGGGCGTGAAGAAATCGGTGGTGTGGAACTTGACGCCATCGCGCAGGTGGAAGGTATACGTCAGGCCATCGCTGGACACATCCCAGCTTGTTGCCAGACCGGGTTCGACTTCGGTGCCACCGCGCTTGAATTGGGTCAGACGGTTGAACACGGTTTCGGCGGAAGCATCAAAATCAGTGCCGCTGGTGTACTGGCTGGGATCGAATCCGGCGGGGCTCGCTTCGGAGCAATAGACCAGGGTGCTGGCGGCCTGGGCCATTGGCATGAACGCCAGCAGGCCGGCGGCGAGGAGGAGCGGTTTTAAGGCGATTCTTTCCATGGAGACCCCTGAAGTGGCAGGCATGTAACCGTAGCCAAATGAAAACGGCGGTGACCGAGGTTACCGCCGTTCAGGGGCGTCATGTAAGGGGGCGTTGTAGCCAGGCTTCGGCTATGGGGCGACCACTACTTCGATGTGAGTGGGGGCGTCTTTGTCGATCGTGAATAAACTATCCAGATCATTGCCTTCCCGGATCGTGAACGTTCTCTTGATGATCACCTCCACACCCGGAACACGGTTGATATCTTTTTCCGGGTTGGAGAGGTGCCCTTTGGAGGTGATCCGGACCGTTGTCACGCTATCGGACCCGCCATTAGACACATCGTGATTGATGTGGAACTGGGTGTCGTCAGCGCCAAAGTAGTAGCCATCCTGCAGTACCGAACTGCCGTTCAATTCAATGGTGGCCGGGGCTATTGAGCCTTGATGGGCTACTTCGGAAATGCGCGCACGTAGGTCCGCATCAGCAATTGCGCTCTCAAACTGCCTGAGCCTCGCTTGCCTGATGCTTTCGGCCGAACCCGCCGTGGCGTCCAGTTGCAGGGTCTCGGTTAGCCCATTTTCGGTCGAGGTGACGCTGTAGGGATTGCGGTTTATATCCAAAACAAAGTTGGGTGAGTATTCGCTGGAGCTGTGTTTCGTGAGCTGTGCCTTTTCACCCGATTCAACGGAAAATCCAGTCTCGTCGATGTTCCAAAACACCTTGAAATTCGCTCTGGGGCGGCTTCCGCTGACCTCGAAATTGGTAGTGGCGAAGTCGTAGTTGGTTCCCGCTTTGATTTTCAAGAATTCATCGACTCTCGCGGAACCTTCCATCTGTTTGCCGTCGGTATTGAGGAAATGATTGGCAAAGGACGGTGTGGGCTTTATTTCCTCGATTTGTGGGGGTGAGATGCTGCGCCCCCAGGGCAACCTGATACCGCCGTTTCCTTTGGCCGACACCCATTCGCCATTGCCCGAAGAGTGGACAGTCGTCACTGGCAGTCTGGTTTCGCGGTCAATGATCTGCACATAGTTGTTGCTCAGTTTGAAATCCTCCCGGATCTCGTACACCTTGCTGGTGCCGGTTGCGTCGGCGTAGCGGATGAGCCACCGGTCGGCGCCTGTGCTCGCATCCTTGATCTGATAAATACCCTTGGCGTTGGGTGCAGTGTTTTTGATCAGTTGCTCGCCGTCCGGCACCGCGTGCTGGCTGATGTTCCCCGCTTGGCTGGGGCGCAGCCGGTTGCCAGGCAGTCCTTTAGTTGGAACGCTGATGTCATCGGTATTTTTTGGGGGCTTGGGAGCGTTCACGAACTCAAAGTCGTGTGTCTGCGAGTTTCGCTTCCAGGTGTAATTTTCGGCACTCGGAAGGCCAGTACCCTTTAGGGTGTCACTCAGTCCGGACTCTACAGCGCCTGGAGCAAGTTCATGGGCCAATTGCAGGCTTGATATGACCGCTGCTGCATTGCCTCCCACACGATCTTCTGCCGTCATACCGTAGAGGCCATCATGGACGCCGAATACGATGTTGCCCGTGTTACCAATGATAGGGACGTACCCGAATGTATTACCCCAGAAGTCTTTCGCAGACTTCCAGTCCTGCTGCGAGGAACCAAAGACTTCAGTCTGGTCGGACCATAACGCATTCTTGGCATTCACCGCTTGATAGTGAGAGGCCACGCCATTGTTCAAGGTGCCAAACTTCAACCGATAATCACCGCCTCGGGCTCGGGTGTAGTTAAATAGTTGCGCCGCCGGTATCTCCTCATCTGAAAGGAAGTTGTGATAACCAGGGAAGTGGGCATTGGCTCCTGAGATTAACGTATCAAGCACATAGGCCGCACTTGGCCAGTGCGAATCCTTGCCTCCTTGTATGTCTCGGGTATTAAAACTTCTCAGTAAGTTAGAGTGGTTGTCTTTAGCCCAGCTTGCAAAATCTGCATCACCATGTGACTCATGGACAGAACCATTCTTGATGTCAATCATTAACCCTTGGTTGGGCCGGTGTTCATAATTTCCATCATAAGGGGTGTACGCAATAAAGGCATATCCTGACATTGGATAGCCGTATACGTTTGGAATGATGACTTGCGAGTTGTTGTCCAGGGTGCGCGCGACCGCTTGTTGCCCTTGAGGGCTTAACTTGTTAAAGCTCCCTATATCACTGCGCAGGCTTTGCAATGTTCACTTTACAACATACGCGTCCGCTTCTCCAGAGATGGCCGCCAGTGGGCCCGAAGGATCGCGCATGGGTTTGGATACTTCATTTTCCCAATGATTTTGAAGGGTTTTACCTACCGACTCCAGTTGGTCGATCTTTCTTTTATCCTTCGCCGCTATATCCATTTCGTTGAAGTTGACCGGGCCGCCCCGTTGCACTTTATCGTGCGCTAAAGCACCAGCTGCAATTTCCCATGCAAAGTAGGTGCGCTCCGACCTGCTGCTCAGGTTTTCCGGCTTTCCCATTCCCGTGTAGGAAGAGAACGTCACTGTGAATTTTTCATGAGGGTCGTACCCCGCGGCCAATAAACCACCGCTGAAGTAGCCGGCGGGCTCCATGAACAGTCGGGCATTCTGGAAGTTAACGCTTCTTTCACCCTGATTGATGCTGGGTATTTTTTCAGTCAGCATCATGACTCGAAAAGCGTAATCATTGATGCGCTGCTTGCGTTCTTGCAGGGTGTAGCCAGCCGAAGGCGCAGATAAAGTGTCTGACCCATAAATCACTCTTGTTTGGACAGCTGCTTCAGGATTGCTGGGCGTGGCCGGACTCGTCGTATGGCGCGAGGTGCCCCTTCCGCTCTCAGTTATATTCTGTGAAGAGGGGGGAGCGCTGATTGAATGAGCATGATGGCGATGTGCAGGTGGAAGTGGGGACGCTGAATGTATGTTCATTAAAGGCTCATTTTACTCGTGGATGTCATAGTGTTAATCGTCCGTCGCCAAGCAATAGCTTCGGTGTGACTATTGTTTTCAACTGCCGGTATTTTGATGCTGGTTAGATCATGTTTCGCGTCGTTTCCATTGGGTTAACTCTCGCAATCCCATCATCCTTATGAGCGCTCGAATAGTGTTTTCTATGTCGATCTATCAGGCATAAGTTTTTGTTCCGACTTCTTGTCGGTGCCTGGTTGCCCTGTGCCTGAATGGAGTTGTGTTGTAATTGAAATTTACGGTTTTCGTGTTTTGCGCCGAAGCATAAAAGTTGTGTGATTGGTTCCTGTTGGTGTGTTCGATTAGTTAAGCAGTGGGTTAGAAGTGGTTGGCTTAACTAAGTGGCAGCCCACAAGGTAACGGTTCAATTTTTATGTTGGAGTTTTATGTGCAATTTATTTTTAAGTATAGGTCTGCTTCGTTCGGGGGCAGCTGTATCGGCATCGCCCTCTTTGATAGCGGTGACCCTATTAAAGTGTGGTTTGTTTGGCGGGCGCCGCTGGGCGTTATTGCATTGATGGAATGACAGGCAAAAAAAAGCGCAGCCATCAGGCTGCGCCGTTTTTATGAATTGAAACGGTTACTGCAAGACTTCGATCACCCCATCGGCGCTCATGTTGACCTGGCTGGTACCGGCCTCGACTTCCGGCGTCGGTGCAGAATCCATCTCGGCAGCTTTCATCATCATCGCGCCGCGTGCGTAGGGTTGTGGATAACCATTGGTGTTGAAGTTCAGGTTGACGATTTTGTAACCCTTGCCGCCCAGGGCGTCGGTGGCCAGTTGCGCGCGCGCTTTGAAGGCAGCCACCGCGTCCTTGAGCAGGGCGTCTTCGCTGGCCTTGCGGGTGCTGTCGGCGATGGCGAAATCCATGCTGTCCATTTTCAGGGTGCTCAGCAGCTCGCCTGTGAGTTTGGACAGTGCCGGGAAGTCCGCGCTTTCCAGACGCAGTTCGGCACGTTCACGCCAGCCGGTAATTTTCTGGGTCTTGTTGTCGTAGATCGGGTAGCTGTTGCGGCTGCCCTGGCGCAGAGTCACAGCCTTGACTTCACGAGCCTGGCCCAGCGCTGTGTTCATGGCGGTGGTGATAGTGGCGGCGAGTTTGGCCGGGTCACTGTTCTGGGACTCGGTGTAGAGCGTAACGATCATCTTGTCGCGGGCCACTTCCTGGCTGACTTCGGCACGCAGAGAGATCTGGTTGTAATGCAGCTCATCGGCGGCCAGCGCCGGAAGGCTGGCCAGCGCGCTGAGGGTGAGAACGGCTGCACTGCGATTGAAACGAGACATGGAAGCTCCTTGGGATATTCGTGTTCGGTATGACTGTAGACGGCGACGTGGGGTTCTTCGGGTTTACACAATACAAACAAATTGTAGAAGGGCCGTTTGCCAGGCTCAGCGACTGCGCCCTGTCGGGTGGAAGCGGTGGGCTTGTAGCTGAAGTTCCATTTCAGAGCTTCCGTAACCAGCCCTCGGTCCTGTTGTGATCAATTACAGTCATGGGCACCGCCTGAGTGACGCGTGGGAAATGCGCCTTGGGTGGTCCGTCGTTCACAGCGGTTCCTGAATGAATGCCGCAGAATATGTGTGCGAAGGTGCTGTGGCGGTTTGCCGCACGCACCCTGCCATCGTCGTGTCTTGGTTATACTCGATGCGATCTACCCGCTGCACTCACCGGGAGAGCTCATGCTCGCCGCCGTAAAACTGACTTCCGCCACCCGCCAGAATCTCTGGCGCCTGACGTTCATTCGTACCCTGGTACTGGCCGCACAGGCCGGTTCGGTCGGGCTTGCCTATTGGTTCGACCTGCTGCCGCTGCCTTGGCTACAACTGGGCGTGACCCTTGGTTTCTCTATCGTGCTGTGCGTGTTCACTGCCATCCGCTTGCGCACTACATGGCCGGTGACCGAACTTGAATACGCGCTGCAACTGGCCTGCGATCTGTTTATCCACAGTGTGTTGCTGTATTTCTCCGGTGGCTCCACCAACCCGTTTGTGTCTTATTACCTGGTGCCGTTGACCATCGCCGCCGTGACGTTGCCGTGGCGCTACTCGGTGGTGCTGTCGGGTATCGCCCTGACCCTCTACACCTTGCTGCTGGCACAGTTCTACCCGCTGCAAACGTTCCCAATTGCCCGGGAAAACCTGCAGATCTATGGGATGTGGCTGAGTTTTGCCCTGTCTGCCGCCGTCATTACCTTCTTCGCCGCGCGCATGGCCGAAGAACTGCGCCGCCAGGAAGAACTGCGCGCCATTCGCCGTGAAGAAGGCCTGCGCGACCAGCAACTGCTGGCCGTTGCCACCCAGGCCGCCGGAGCCGCCCACGAGTTGGGTACGCCGCTGGCCACCATGAGCGTGCTGCTTAACGAAATGGTTCAGGACCACCCCGATCCTGCGCTGCAAGAAGACCTCGGCGTATTGCGAGAGCAGGTCAAGCAGTGCAAGCAGACTTTGCAGCAATTGGTGCGCGCCGCCGAAGCCAATCGCCGCCTGGCGGTGGAGATGCAGGACGTGACACAGTGGCTCGACGAAGCGCTCAACCGCTGGCACCTGATGCGTCCCGAAGCCAGTTATCGTTTCAGTCTGCTGGGGCAGGGCACCGTACCGCGCATGGCGCCGCCGCCGGACCTGACTCAGGCGCTGCTCAATCTGCTGAACAATGCCGCCGACGCCTGCCCGGAAGGCCTTGGCGTACAGTTGGATTGGGACGCAGAAAACGTGACCATCAGCATTCGTGACCACGGCGCCGGTGTGCCGCTGGCCATTGCCGAGCAGATCGGCAAACCTTTCTTTACCACCAAGGGCAAAGGCTTCGGCTTGGGCCTGTTTTTGAGCAAGGCCAGCGTGACCCGCGCGGGTGGCTCAGTGAAGCTCTATAGTCATGAGGAAGGCGGTACGCTCACCGAGCTGCGCCTGCCCCGTGTTGCACGAGGAGATATCGATGAGTGACGAGATCCAAGTCGAAGGCGAAGAACTGCCGCACCTGCTGCTGGTAGATGACGACGCTACCTTTACCCGCGTGATGGCGCGCGCCATGAGCCGTCGCGGCTTTCGTGTGAGCACCGCAGGTTCGGCTGAAGAAGGCCTGACCATCGCACAGGCCGATTTGCCGGACTACGCCGCGCTCGACCTGAAGATGGACGGCGACTCCGGTCTGGTGCTGCTGCCCAAGCTGCTGGAACTCGACCCGGAAATGCGCGTGGTGATTCTCACCGGTTACTCCAGCATCGCCACCGCCGTCGAGGCCATCAAGCGCGGCGCCTGCAATTACCTGTGCAAACCGGCAGACGCCGACGATGTTCTGGCCGCCTTACTCTCCGAGCATGCCGACCTCGATACCCTGGTGCCGGAAAACCCGATGTCGGTGGACCGCCTGCAGTGGGAGCACATTCAGCGTGTCCTGACCGAGCACGAAGGCAACATCTCCGCTACCGCCCGCGCCCTAGGCATGCACCGCCGCACCCTGCAACGCAAGCTGCAGAAACGTCCGGTACGACGCTGAACCTAGGCTGAACAACCCGCTTCAGGCCGCACGGAGCCCTGAACCGATCAACTATGATCGGTTCAAACGCCTGCCTTCTTTCCTACGAGCCTGAACGATGAATCAGAACGCTGAGTACTCTGCGGTCAACGACGCTGTGCGTGGGCAATTTTTTCGGCGAACCTGGGCGATGATCACGCCCTATTGGCACAGTGAAGAGAAGGGCAAGGCCTGGTTGTTGCTGGCAGCGGTGATCGCCCTGTCGCTGTTCAGCGTGGCGATTTCCGTGTGGCTCAACCACTGGTACAAGGACTTCTACAACGCCCTTGAGAACAAAGACACCGCCGCTTTCTGGCAGCAGATCGGCTATTTCTGCGGCATCGCAGCGGTGGCCATTCTCGCCGCGGTGTACCGTCTTTACCTGACGCAGATGCTGACCATTCGCTGGCGGGCGTGGCTCACTGAAAAGCATTTTGCGCGTTGGCTAAGCCAAAAAAACTACTACCAGCTGGAGCAGGGCGGTTACACCGACAACCCGGACCAGCGTATTTCGGAAGACCTCAATAGCTTCACCTCGAACACGTTAAGTCTTGGCCTCGGGCTGCTGCGCAATGTCGTCAGCCTCGTGTCGTTCTCCATCATCCTGTGGGGCGTGTCGGGTAGCATTGAAGTGTTCGGCATCACCATCCCCGGCTACATGTTCTGGTGTGCGTTGGTTTACGCCGGTGTCGGCAGTTGGTTGACCCATCTGATCGGTCGCCGCTTGATTGGCTTGAGCAACCAACAACAACGTTTCGAAGCTGACTTGCGTTTCTCCATGGTGCGGGTGCGCGAGAATGCCGAGAGCATTGCCCTGTACAACGGCGAGCCTAACGAGAACCAGCGCTTGAGCGCGCGTTTCGGCAAGGTCTGGCACAACTTCTGGGACATCATGAAGGTGTCCAAGCGCCTGACATTCTTCACCGCCGGCTATGAGCAGATTGCGATTGTCTTTGCATTTGTCGTGGCCGCGCCTCGCTACTTTGCCGGCAAGATCGAACTGGGTGAGCTCATGCAAATCAACTCGGCGTTCGGCAACGTGCAAAGTAACTTCAGCTGGTTTATCAGCGCTTACACCGACCTGGCCGCCTGGCGTGCTACCAGTGACCGTCTGCTGAGCTTCCAGCAAGCCATGAGTGAAAACGAGCAACGCCCGGCAGCCATAGAGGTCAGCGCGGAGGGCGAGCGTCTGGTAGTGCAGGGCTTGGGCATGAACCTGAGCGATGGTCGCCACTTGCTGACCGATGCCAACATGATTGTTGAACCAGGCCAGCGCCTGATGCTCAGCGGCCGTTCCGGCAGCGGCAAAAGCACCTTGCTGCGCTCGATGGGCCATCTGTGGCTGGAGGGTTACGGCAGCATTCGCATGCCGGCGGCGCGTTATCTGTTCCTTCCGCAGAAGCCCTACCTGCCGATTGGTACGTTGAAATCCGTGTTGAGTTATCCACAGGACGACAGCACCTACCCGGCAGAACGTTATGCACAGGTCCTGCAAACCTGCCGCCTGCCGCACCTGGTCACGCGTTTGGACGAGGCCAACCACTGGCAACGCATGCTTTCACCGGGCGAGCAACAACGGCTGGCCTTTGCCCGTGCCTTGCTGTTCGCGCCGCAATGGCTGTACATGGACGAAGCGACTTCGGCGATGGATGAAGAGGATGAGGCGACGCTGTATAAGGCGCTGATTGATGAGTTGCCGGGGCTGAGCATTGTCAGTGTCGGCCACCGCAGCAGCCTCAAGCGCTTCCATGGGCGGCATGTGCGCATCGAGGCAGGGTGGCTTCAAGAACAGCCCGTGGCCTGAAAACCAATGTGGGAGGGGGCTTGCCCCCGATAGCTGTGTGTCAGTCTGCACATGTATCAACTGATCTACCGCTATCGGGGGCAGGCCTCCTCCCACAAGAGCGAGGCCCAACAAAAAGCCCGGTTGATCATCGATCAACCGGGCTTTTTTATTGCTTGAAAATACTTACTTCTTCAAGCCGTAATGCTCATCCAACATCCCTGGGGCGTTTGGCGTTTTTGGCGCGTAGTCCCGTGGTGGCTCCTGGTTTTCCCGAGGTGGGGTCAGGCGTTCCCGCGGAGTTTGCGGTGCATCGGAATGCAGCGCAGCCAGCAGACGCTGACGAGTGATGTCGTCGAGGGCGAGGCGATTGGCGCCATCGGCGAGATGATCTTGTACTTCCTGATAGCTCTGAGTGAGCTTCTTGACCAGGTTTGCGGTGCTGTTGAAGTGGGTAACAACCTCGTTCTGATAACTGTCAAAACGTTCCTGAATGTCATCCAACTGACGCTGCGTGCGGTTAGGCGCGGCATTCGGCAGCAGGCGAGCAACCAGGAATCCAATGGCGACACCGGCAACCAGGGCAAGAGTCGGCAACAACCAAACTAAGAGCGAGTGTTCCACGAGTCCTTCCTCTATAAACGGCTTTGCTTTACGTTAACGGCTCAAACCTGCGCTGTATACCGCGATTAAGCTCGCAATGATGCCATGCACAGACTTTTAGCTAGACGAGTCGACCCTTTGAGAGGTCACGGAGTTCATTCCTTGCTCATGCGTGAAACCCCCGTTTTGATCGATGGCCCGGTAGGCCAATTGGAAGCCCTGTACCTGGATCACCCCGAGCCACGTGGCCTGGCGCTGATCTGCCACCCTAATCCGGTGCAGGGCGGGACCATGCTCAATAAAGTCGTTTCGACCCTGCAACGTACCGCCCGCGACGCCGGTTTGATTACGCTGCGTTTTAATTACCGTGGCGTCGGTGCGAGTGCCGGTACCCACGACATGGCCACTGGCGAAGTCGACGATGCTGAAGCGGCCGCTACCTGGCTGCGGGAAAAACATCCCGGACTGCCGATGACCTTACTTGGTTTTTCCTTCGGTGGTTATGTGGCAGCCAGCCTCGGTGGTCGCCTGGAAGCCAAGGGCGAAAAACTCGCACACCTGTTTATGGTCGCTGCCGCTGTGATGCGCCTGCGCGACACGGATGTACTGCCCCAAGGCTGCCCGTTGACCCTGATCCAGCCGGAAACCGACGAAGTGGTCGAGCCGCAACTCGTCTACGACTGGTCCGCGGCTCTGAATCGCCCCCATGAGCTGCTGAAAGTGGCAGAATGCGGACACTTTTTTCATGGCAAGCTGACCGATCTCAAGGATCTGGTACTGCCGCGCCTCTCGAATTGATAGCAGTCTGATAAGCGATTACCCATGACGACTCGTACCCGTATCCTCACCGGCATCACCACCACTGGCACGCCGCACCTGGGCAACTACGCCGGTGCGATCCGCCCGGCGATCCTGGCCAGCCAGGACGCCAACGCCGATTCCTTCTACTTCCTGGCCGACTACCACGCCCTGATCAAATGCGATGACCCGCAGCGCATCCAGCGCTCGCGTATGGAAATCGCTGCGACCTGGCTGGCCGGTGGCCTGGATGTGGATCGAGTGACCTTCTACCGGCAGTCCGACATTCCAGAGATCCCCGAGCTCACCTGGCTGCTGACCTGCGTCGCCGCCAAGGGCCTGCTCAACCGCGCCCACGCCTACAAGGCCTCGGTGGACAAGAACGTGGAAACCGGCGAAGACCCGGACGCGGGCATCACCATGGGCTTGTACAGCTATCCGGTGCTGATGGCGGCCGACATCCTGATGTTCAACGCGCACAAAGTGCCGGTCGGCCGTGACCAGATCCAGCACGTGGAAATGGCCCGCGACATCGGCCAGCGGTTCAACCACCTGTTCGGTAACGGCAAAGAATTCTTCACCATGCCCGAGGCGTTGATCGAAGAAAGCGTCGCCACCTTGCCGGGCCTGGACGGCCGCAAGATGTCCAAGAGCTACGACAACACCATCCCGTTGTTCACCAGCGCCAAGGACATGAAAGACGCCATCTCGCGGATCGTCACCGATTCGCGCGCACCCGGCGAAGCCAAGGACCCGGACAACTCGCACCTGTTCACCCTCTATCAGGCGTTTGCCAGCAAGGCCCAGGAAGAAGAGTTCCGCGGCGAGTTGCTGCAAGGCCTGGGCTGGGGCGAGGCCAAGAGTCGTCTGTTCCAGCTGTTGGACGGCCAACTGGGCGAAGCCCGCGAACGCTACCATCAACTGATGTCGCGCCCGTCGGACATGGAAGACCTGCTGCTGGTCGGCGCCAAGAAGGCCCGTGCCGTGGCCGCACCTTTCCTGGCCGAGTTGCGTGAGGCGGTTGGCTTGCGTTCATTCGTCGAGCAGGCTGCTGCTCCCGTCAGCACCAAGAAGAAAGCCGCAAAAGCAGCGCGCTTTGTGAGCTTTCGCGAAGACGACGGCAGCTTCCGCTTCCGCCTGTTGGCTGCCGATGGCGAGCAACTGCTGCTGTCGCGCAACTTTGCCGACGGTAAAGCCGCTGGCGCAGTGACCAGGCAGCTGCAAAGTGGCGTGATGCTGGACGTGCGTCCTGAAGCCTTGGGCTTCAGCGTTTGGCTGGACGGCGCGGCCGTGGCCGACAGCGCTCAGTTCGCCGACAGCGCGACCCGCGATGCCGCCATCCAAGCGTTGCGCATCGCGTTGACCCCAATCGAGGATTAACCCGACCAAGGGTTGATTGCCATTATCCAGGGCCGTCGTTACAGTGACGGCCCGTTTTTGTTGCCTTGCTAACGAAATTATGACGCCCCTAGAACGATATCAAGCTGATCTGAAACGCCCTGAGTTCTTCCATGACGCGGCCCAGGAAACGGCGGTGCGTCATTTGCAACGTCTGTACGACGACCTGGTTGCGGCCTCGCAAAGCAAGCCAGGGATGCTCAGCAAGCTGTTTGGCAAGAAAGACCATGCGCCGGTCAAAGGCCTGTATTTCTGGGGCGGCGTGGGCCGTGGCAAGACCTATCTGGTCGACACCTTCTTCGAAGCGCTGCCGTTCAAGGAAAAGGTCCGCACCCACTTCCACCGCTTCATGAAGCGTGTGCACGAAGAGATGAAGACCCTGCCGGGTGAGAAAAACCCGCTGACCATCATCGCCAAGCGCTTCTCCGATGAAGCGCGGGTGATCTGCTTCGATGAATTCTTCGTCTCCGATATCACCGACGCCATGATCCTTGGCACCCTGATGGAAGAGCTGTTCAAGAACGGCGTGACCCTGGTCGCCACCTCGAACATCGTGCCGGACGGCTTGTACAAAGACGGCCTGCAACGTGCGCGCTTCCTGCCAGCCATCGCGTTGATCAAGCAGAATACCGAGATCGTCAACGTGGACAGCGGTGTTGACTACCGCCTGCGCCATCTGGAGCAAGCGGAGCTGTTCCACTTCCCGCTGAATGAAGCCGCCCACGAAAGCCTGCGCAAAAGCTTTCGCGCGCTGACGCCGGAATGCACCCAGGCGGTGGAAAACGACAAGCTGATGATCGAGAACCGCGAAATCATCGCGCTGCGTACTTGCGATGACGTGGCCTGGTTCGAATTCCGCCAGTTGTGCGACGGTCCGCGTAGCCAGAACGACTACATCGAACTGGGCAAGATTTTCCACGCGGTGATCTTGAGCGGCGTGGAGCAGATGAGCGTCACCACCGACGACATCGCGCGCCGGTTTATCAACATGGTCGATGAGTTCTACGACCGTAACGTGAAGCTGATCATTTCGGCAGAAGTCGAGCTCAAGGACCTGTATACCGGCGGCCGCTTGAACTTTGAGTTCCAGCGCACACTGAGCCGCTTGCTTGAGATGCAGTCCCACGAGTTCCTGTCGCGCGGGCACAAACCCTAAGACCGACACAGTAAAAAATGCGGGAGGGGGCTTGCCCTCGATAGCGGTCTTTCAGTAACAGATGCACTGACTGATCCGCCGCTATCGGGGGCAAGCCCCCTCCCGTATTTGCTTACGCGGCCTGCTGGAACTGCTGGCGATATTGGTTTGGCGACAACTCCGTGTGTTGCCTGAACAACCGCGCAAAGAAACTCGCATCGTCGTAACCCACCTCATAACTGATGGTCTTGATGCTCTTGCGACTGCCCGAGAGTAGGCCCTTGGCCGTCTCGATACGCAGTCGTTGCAGGTAATGCAGCGGCTTATCGCCGGTGGCGGTCTGGAAGCGCCGCATGAAGTTGCGGATGCTCATGCCGTGCTCCCGGGCGACGTCTTCGAAGCGGAATTTGTCGGCAAAATGCTCTTCGAGCCAATGCTGGATCTGCAGGATGATCACATCCTGGTGCAGCTTCTGCCCACCAAAGCCGATACGCCCCGGCGAGTAGCTGCGCTGCACTTCGTAGAGAATGTCACGGGCCACGGCCTGGGCGATGTTGGCGCCGCAGAAGCGTTCGATCAGGTAGATATACAGGTCGCACGCCGAGGTAGTGCCACCGGCGCAATACAGGTTGTCGGCGTCGGTGAGGTGCTTGTCCTGGTTGAGTTGGACCTTGGGAAAGCGCTCGCTGAATGCATTGAAGAAGCGCCAGTAGGTGGTCGCCTCCTTGCCATCGAGCAGTCCAGCTTCGGCCAGCCAGAACACCCCGGTGGCTTCGCCACAGAGCACGGCGCCGCGAGCGTGTTGGTCACGCAGCCACGGCAGCACTTGGGGGTAGCGGGTGCACAGGGCGTCGAAGTCATCCCAGAAGGCCGGTAATACGATGATGTCGGCGTCTTCGAGGCCGCCGTCCACGGGCATGATCACATCGCTGAAGCTGCGCACCGATTGCCCATCCGGGCTCACCAGGCGTGTTTCAAACGCCGGCGTCAGGCCCAGGCCTTGCTGTTTGCCATAACGCAGGCTTGCGAGGTGGAAGAAATCCTTGGCTTGCATGAGGGTCGAAGCGAATACCCGATCAATGGCCAAAATGCTGACGCGCCTCAGGGGCGTGGAGATTTGGTTAGACATAATTTCATTTATTCTTATAGGGGAAAGTGGTCACCAGACGGCTGGATCGTCTTATTTTTTGTCGCATGTGTCCAGTGTCCTGTCATGCTTTCGCGGCATAGGCTCTGTGGGCTTGTTTTTGTCCGACAATCCACGCAGGTGACCCATGATTCCCAGAACTTTGTTCAGCCCGGAGCACGAACTCTTTCGCGAGAGCGTGCGCACCTTCCTCGAAAAAGACGCCGCGCCGTTCCATGGGCAATGGGAAAAACAGGGGTATATCGACCGCACTCTATGGAGCAAGGCAGGGGAGGCGGGGATGCTGTGCTCCCATCTTCCAGAGGCGTATGGCGGGTTGGGTGCGGACTTTCTCTACAGTGCGGTGGTGATTGAGGAGATCAGTCGGCTGGGCCTGACCGGTATTGGTTTCTCTCTGCATTCGGACATCGTCGCGCCTTATATCCTGCATTACGGCAGTGAGGCGCTGAAGCACAAATACCTGCCCAAATTGATCTCCGGCGAGATGGTCACCGCCATCGCGATGACCGAGCCGGGTGCCGGTTCCGACCTGCAAGGGGTCAAGACCACCGCCGTGCTGGATGGCGACGAGTATGTGATCAACGGCTCCAAGACCTTTATCACCAACGGCTATCTGGCCGAGCTGGTAATCGTCGTGGCCAAGACCGATCCCAAGGCCGGCGCGAAGGGTACCAGCCTGTTTCTGGTGGAGGCTGACACGCACGGCTTCGCCAAGGGCAAGCGGCTGGAGAAGGTCGGCATGAAGGCCCAGGACACCTCGGAGCTTTTCTTCCAGGACGTGCGGGTGCCCAAGGAAAACTTGTTGGGCCAGGCGGGCATGGGCTTCGCCTACTTGATGCAGGAACTGCCCCAGGAGCGATTGACCGTGGCCATCGGCGCGATCACCTCAGCCGAAGCGGCGTTGCAATGGACGCTGGAGTACACCCGTGAACGCAAAGCTTTCGGCAAAGCGATTGCCGATTTCCAGAACACGCGGTTCAAGTTAGCGGAGATGGCGACTGAGATTCAGATCGGCAGAGTGTTTGTCGATAAATGCATGGCGCTGCACCTGGAGGGCAAGCTGGATGTGCCTACAGCTGCGATGGCTAAGTACTGGGCCACTGACCTGCAATGCAAGGTGCTCGACGAATGCGTGCAGTTGCACGGCGGTTACGGCTTCATGTGGGAGTACCCGATTGCACGAGCCTGGGCGGATGCTCGGGTGCAGCGGATTTATGCGGGAACCAATGAGATCATGAAGGAGATCATTGCGCGGGCGCTTTGATTTTTTGCTGGTCTTGGAGCGTCATCGGGGGCGAGCCCCCTCCCACACGTGGAGTTCATGCCAATGTGGGAGGGGGCTTGCCCCCGATAGCGGTCTACAGATCAATCAAGGCGCAGGATTCGGATGATCCTTCTGAATCGCCTCAATCCCTTCCAGCACTTCCTTCGACAGCGTCAGATCAGCACTGGCGATGTTGCTGTCCAGTTGCTCCAGCGACGTTGCGCCAATAATGTTGCTGGTCACGAACGGTTGCTGGGTCACGAACGCCAACGCCATCTGCGCCGGGTCCAGGCCATGCTCCCGAGCCAGTGCAACATATCGGCTGCAAGCCGCTTCCGACTGCGGGTTGAAGTAACGGCTGAAACGGCTGTATTCCGTCAGACGCGCTTTCGCCGGGCGTGCACCACCTTCGTATTTCCCGCTGAGCATGCCGAATGCCAGGGGCGAGTAGGCCAGCAGGCCGCACTGTTCACGAATGGCGACTTCCGCCAGGCCCACTTCAAAGCTGCGGTTGAGCAGGTTGTAGGGATTCTGGATCGACACTGCACGGGGCCAGCCACGGGCTTCGGCCAAAGCGAGGAATTTCATGGTGCCCCATGGGGTTTCATTGGACAGGCCGATGTGGCGAATCTTGCCGGCTTTTACCTGTTCGTCCAGCGCTTCGAGGGTTTCTTCCAGTGGGGTGAGGTCGTCTTCGTCCTTGTGCTTGTAGCTCAGTTGGCCGAAGAAATTGGTGCTGCGCTCCGGCCAGTGCAATTGATAGAGGTCGATCCAGTCTGTTTGCAGGCGCTTGAGGCTGGCGTCCAAGGCGTCGACGATGTGCTTGCGGTTGTGGCGCAGGTGGCCATCGCGGATGTAGTCGATGGTGTTGCCGGGGCCGGCGATCTTGCTGGCGAGGATCCAGTCGGCACGGTCGCCACGGCTTTTGAAGTAATTACCGATATAACGCTCGGTGGTGGCATAGGTGTCGGCCTTGGGCGGCACCGGATACATTTCGGCCGTGTCGAGGAAGTTGATCCCCGCGGCCTTGGCTCGCTCGATCTGCGCGAAGGCCTCTGCCTCGCTGTTTTGCTCGCCCCAGGTCATGGTGCCCAAGGCTATCGCGCTCACGTTCAGATCCGTACGGCCCAGCTGTCGATAATCCATCGGGTACTCCTTCGGGGAAAACAATCATAAAAGCAGGTTGAATTTTTTTTCGCAATCTGCATAATTGCCCACCTCTTTCTGCAGTGGAAGTGATGCGCCGCCTGCCGAAGAATCTTGCCGTTGAACGGACGCGCCGACCCGAGCCCCCGATAGCGTCTGTATCCGGCTGCCTTTGACTTGTCAAAGTACGCACTATTCAGTAAGATCCGCCGTCTAATTTACAGGGCGGCCCCTGAGGCTATTAAAGAATGACAACTTTTACTGCAAAACCGGAAACAGTTCAGCGCGACTGGTTTGTCGTCGACGCCGCTGGTCAGACCCTGGGTCGTCTGGCCACTGAAGTCGCCAGCCGTCTGCGTGGCAAGCACAAGCCTGAGTACACCCCTCACGTTGATACCGGTGACTACATCGTGATCATCAACGCTGAGCAGGTACGTGTTACCGGCAACAAAGCGCAAGACAAAATGTACTACCGTCACTCCGGTTTCCCAGGCGGTATCAAGTCTTCGAACTTCGAAGGCCTGATCTCCAAGAAGCCTGAAGCCCCGATCGAAATCGCGGTCAAAGGTATGCTGCCTAAGGGCCCACTGGGTCGCGATATGTTTCGCAAGCTGAAAGTCTATGCGGGCGCTGTACACCCTCATGCTGCTCAGCAGCCCCAAGAACTGAAGTTTTAACGGAATAGTTCATTATGTCGGCGACTCAAAATTACGGCACTGGCCGTCGCAAAACCGCAACCGCACGCGTTTTCCTGCGTCCGGGCACTGGCAACATCTCGATCAACAACCGCACTCTGGAAAATTTCTTCGGTCGCGAAACTGCCCGCATGGTAGTTCGTCAGCCGCTGGAACTGACCGAGACTGTTGAGAAGTTCGACATCTATGTCACCGTTATCGGTGGCGGTGTAAGTGGTCAAGCTGGCGCAATTCGCCACGGTATCACTCGCGCTCTGATGCAGTACGACGAAACCCTGCGTGGCGCTCTGCGCAAAGCTGGCTTCGTTACTCGCGATGCTCGTGAAGTTGAACGTAAGAAAGTCGGTCTGCGTAAAGCGCGTAAGCGTCCGCAGTACTCGAAGCGTTAATTCGCTTTACGTTCCACAAAAACGCCCAGCCTCCTCACGGAGCTGGGCGTTTTTTATTGCCTGCGATTTATCTAGATTTTTCGCCGTGACAACTTGCCACATCCGTAGACCCCCTATACTACAAGGCCTGGAGGCAGAGCCTCGGGCAATTCCCTTGTCATACGTGGGGCTTTTCATTACCATCCGACAAAATTTTTATAAGTAAAGATTCAATACTTAGTAGACGCCTGATTTAACAGGCCAAAAAGCTGATGGGAGAGGACTGAATGAGCAATGACGGCGTGAATGCAGGCCGGCGTCGCTTCTTAGTAGCAGCCACATCCGTGGTGGGTGCTGCAGGAGCGGTGGGGGCTGCGGTCCCGTTCGTGGGGTCATGGTTTCCCAGTGCCAAGGCGAAAGCCGCAGGTGCACCGGTGAAGGTGAATGTCAGCAAGATCGAGCCAGGCCAGCAGATGATTGCTGAGTGGCGCGGCCAGCCAGTCTTCATCGTTCGTCGTACTGAGGAAATCCTGGGGAATCTGAAAAAGATCGAAGGCCAGTTGTCTGACCCAAAATCTGAGAATTCCGACCAACCCGCCTACGCCAAAAACGAAGTGCGCTCGATCAAACCAGAGATTCTGCTACTGGTTGGTCTATGTACCCATCTGGGGTGCTCGCCCACCTTCCGCCCGGAAGTAGCGCCGGCAGATCTGGGGAAGGACTGGGTCGGCGGCTATTTCTGCCCGTGCCACGGTTCTCACTACGACCTCGCCGGTCGTGTCTACAAGTCGCAGCCTGCTCCTTTGAACCTGCCCGTGCCTCCGCATACCTACGAAACTGACGACCTTATTGTCATTGGCCTCGATAAGGAGAACGCGTGATGAGCAAGTTCATGGATTGGGTAGATGCGCGCTTCCCCGCCACTAAGATGTGGGAAGACCATCTCAGCAAGTACTACGCGCCAAAAAACTTCAACTTCTTCTACTTCTTCGGCTCCCTGGCCCTTCTGGTGCTGGTCAACCAAATCGTGACCGGTGTTTGGCTGACGATGAGTTACACCCCGTCAGCGGAGGAGGCATTTGCTTCCGTTGAAGGCATCATGCGTGACGTCAATCATGGCGCGATCCTTCGATTGCTACATGCCGTGGGCGCGTCGATGTTCTTCATCGTCGTGTACCTGCATATGTTCCGCGGCCTGCTCTACGGTTCGTACCAGAAACCCCGCGAGTTAGTGTGGGTCTTCGGCATGCTGATCTACCTGGCGCTGATGGCCGAAGCCTTCATGGGTTACCTGTTACCTTGGGGGCAGATGTCGTACTGGGGCGCCCAGGTGATCATCTCGCTGTTCGGCGCGATCCCGGTTATCGGCAACGATCTGACCCAGTGGATTCGTGGTGACTACCTGATCTCCGGTATCACCCTGAACCGCTTCTTTGCCTTGCACGTGGTGGCCTTGCCTATCGTGATCCTAGGCTTGGTGGTTCTGCACATCTTGGCGTTGCACGAAGTTGGCTCTAACAACCCGGACGGCGTGGACATCAAGAAGCACAAGGACGAGAACGGCATCCCGCTGGATGGAATCCCATTCCACCCGTACTACACCGTGAAAGACATCGTCGGCGTGGTCGTGTTCTTGTTCGTGTTCTGCTCGATCGTGTTCTTTTTCCCGGAGATGGGCGGTTATTTCCTGGAGAAGCCGAACTTCGAACAGGCCAACGCTTTCAAGACACCTGAGCACATTGCCCCGGTTTGGTATTTCACGCCGTTCTACGCAATCTTGCGGGCCATCCCCGACAAGCTCATGGGCGTGATCGCCATGGGTGCAGCCATTGCCGTGCTGTTCGTGTTGCCTTGGCTCGATCGAAGTCCGGTCAAATCCATGCGCTACAAAGGCTGGCTGAGCAAGATCTGGTTGTGGGTGTTCTGCATTTCGTTCGTGATCCTGGGTGTCTTGGGCGTATTGGCGCCAACTCCTGAACGTACGTTGCTGTCGCAGGTCTGCACCTTCCTGTACTTCGCCTACTTCATTCTGATGCCGTTCTATACCCGGCTTGAGAAGACCAAACCGGTTCCGGAAAGGGTGACTGGCTGATGAAAAAATTATTCGTTGCATTGATGCTTGCGGCGCTGCCGCTACTGTCCTTCGCTGCCGAGCACGGTGGTCCGGAGCTGGAAAAAGTCGATATCGACGTGTCTGACAAGGCTGCCATGCAAGACGGCGCGCGTACGTTCGCCAACTATTGCATGGGCTGTCACAGTGCCAAGTTCCAGCGGTACGAGCGGGTTGCCGATGATTTGGGCATTCCCCACGAACTGATGTTGGATAAGCTGGTGTTCACCGGTGCCAAGATTGGCGACCACATGAATATCGGTATGCAACCGGCGGACGCCAAGGCCTGGTTCGGCGCCGCACCGCCTGATCTGACCCTGGTAGCCCGTGTGCGCGGCACCGACTGGCTGTACGGCTACCTGAAGTCGTTCTACGAAGATCCGGCCCGGCCTTATCGCGTGAACAACCGAGTATTCCCGAACGTCGGCATGCCTAACGTTCTGGTCGGCCTTCAGGGCAAGCAAGTGGTAGGATGCAAGCAGATCCAGGTCGTTGAAGACGGTAAGAAGCAATATGATCCGTTGACCGGTACGCCTTTGACTCATGAAGCGTGCGATCAACTGAAGATCGAAACCCCCGGTTCGCTGACTGACGAGCAGTTCGACGAGAAGGTCAAGAACCTCGTGACCTTCCTGGCCTACTCGGCCAACCCGGTCAAACTGCAGCACCAGCGCATCGGTACATACGTCTTGCTGTACCTGGCTTTCTTCTTCGTATTCGCCTATCTGCTCAAACGCGAATACTGGAAGGATGTGCATTGATCCAACCGTAAGCAATTGCTGTTAATCTTGCGCGCCCAGCGGCATCTCTGAATACGTAGCGAACGGGTTAACCCGCCGTTACAGAGATGCTCTCTGGGCGCGCTCGTTTTTGAGCTTCCGATAATTTCAACAAGCGAGGAGGACCGCCATGGGCGTGACCAATCGGTTGGCCTGTTACTCCGACCCCGCCGACCACTATTCCCACCGAGTACGTATCGTGCTCGCAGAGAAGGGTGTCAGCGCCGAGATCATCAGTGTGGAGGCGGGCCGTCATCCGCCAAAACTGATCGAAGTGAACCCTTACGGCAGCTTGCCCACCCTGGTCGATCGTGACCTGGCGTTGTGGGAGTCGACCGTGGTGATGGAATACCTGGATGAGCGTTACCCTCATCCGCCTTTGCTGCCGGTATATCCGGTGGCGCGCGCCAACAGTCGCCTGCTGATCCATCGGATCCAGCGCGACTGGTGTGGGCTGGTGGATGTGATTCTGGATTCGCGCAGCAAAGAGGCGGCCCGTGTCGTGGCGCGTAAGGAATTGCGCGAGAGCCTGACCGGCGTTTCGCCGTTGTTCGCCGATAAACCTTTTTTCCTCAGCGAGGAACAAAGTTTGGTGGATTGCTGCCTATTACCGATACTCTGGCGTTTGCCGATTCTCGGTATTGAACTGCCGCGGCCGGCCAAGCCGCTGCTTGATTACATGGAGCGCCAGTTTGCGCGTGAGGCTTTCCAGGCAAGTCTGTCTGGTGTCGAACGCGATATGCGCTAAGGCTTAAGGAGCCGTTGATGAACTCCAGTCGACCTTACCTGGTCCGCGCGCTCTACGAGTGGATTGTGGATAACGATTGCACCCCGCACATGCTGGTCAATTCCGAATTTCCTGCGGTTCAGGTACCGCAGGGTTTTGCCAGTGACGGGCAGATTGTGCTCAATGTATCGCCGAGTGCCGTGCGCCACCTGCACATGGACAATGAGGCGGTCAGTTTCGAAGGGCGTTTTGGCGGTGTACCGCACACGCTCTACGTGCCGATTGGCGCCATTCTTGGGATTTATGCTCGGGAAAATGGTCAGGGCATGGTGTTTGATCTGGAGTCACCCTTCGAGGACGACGAATCGATCGAAAGCGAAGAAGGTGATGATCTGCCACCACCAGATGCCGAGCCACCGCGTCCTAGCGGTCGGCCTAGCCTGAAAGTGGTGAAGTAATCGGCGATTGCCTTCGGGTGTGCCTGAAAAATGCCTCGATTTGTGTCGGGGCATTTTTTTGCGTGAAGGATATAAGTGAAAGTCGCGACTGAACGGTGATCGTACAACCGCCATGGGCTATGATGCCTCTTTACTCAACCGAGATAGATGATTCCACATGGAAAACGCCAGCACCGCCCCTCGTCTTCCCCGCAAGCGCCGCAGCCTTGCCCAGGAATTGGTCACGGTGCTGTCTGAGCAGATCCGTGACGGCGAACTCAAACGGGGCGACAAGCTGCCCACGGAGTCCGCGATCATGGAAGCCCATGGCGTCAGTCGCACCGTAGTGCGCGAAGCCATCTCACGTTTGCAGGCGGCGGGGCAGGTGGAAACCCGTCATGGTATCGGCACTTTCGTGCTGGACACGCCGAGCCCCAGCGGTTTCCGGATTGATCCCGCCACGGTCGTGACCCTGCGCGATGTGTTGGCGATTCTGGAGTTGCGTATCAGCCTGGAAGTGGAGTCTGCCGGCCTGGCGGCCCTGCGTCGTAGCGAAGAGCAGTTGGCTGCGATGCGTGCAGCACTCGATGCGTTGAATGAAAGCGCCGCGCACGCCGGCGATGCCGTCGCCTCAGACTTCGCATTTCACCTGGAAATCGCACTCTCCACCGGCAACCGTTACTTCACCGACATCATGACGCACCTGGGCACCAGCATCATTCCACGTACCCGCCTGAATTCGGCGCGCCTGGCCCATGATGATCAACAGCATTACATGGGGCGCCTGAGCCGTGAGCACGAAGAGATTTACGAGGCGATTGCCCGCCAGGACTCAGATGCGGCGCGGGCGGCGATGCGTTTGCACCTGACTAACAGCCGTGAACGGCTGCGCCATGCCCATGAAGAGGCTGAAAGGGCAGGCTGATCAAGCCGCCGCTGGTTGGTATCACTGGGCGGCTTGGTGATCAGGGTGTCTAGCGTGACGATGTGCCATTCAGCGTTTTTCTATGACTGTTGCCTTGATTGGATATAGGCAGCCAATTCGTCCAGTGTTGGTTTCTCGGCCACGTCGTCAGGCAGTTGTAAATAAAGCTCCGTCATTGACGAGTTGATCACCCGAAGCCTTTCTTTCTTGTCAGCGATCAGCTCAGCCAAAGGCCTATCGGGATCAAAGTCTTGATCTTTTTCATCCCGACTGGCTTCGAAACCGGATGCCAGTAGGCCGAAAATTTCATCAGTGGTTTTCATGAAGCACCTCTCTTCTCAGTGTGAGTTCTAGAAGCAGAATCAAGCACGGACTGGAACCTGCGCCACGTTACGACCTCTTGATGTTCGTGGTGTCAGTTCCGTTGTCGGCATATTCGGAATGGGGCATGGCGACGTCCTGATGCGGCGACTTCAGGTATCAGGAGAGCTACAGCGAATCGCCTCAGGAGCTAATGCCTTAGCCCCTGAGGTTTGTTATCCCTCGTGTATGAACTGTGCATAACTGTTAGAAATCACAGTATCGACAAACGGTACTGTCTAGGTCTGAGGACTCGGCTTGTAGTCCTTAAGCAACAAATACGTACTCCACCCCCACCAATCATTGGTCCAATGCTTGTCGTTCAGGTCATTCACGTCCTTGCGGCGCAGCACTTTGTCACCCTCCATCTTGAACAATGGCGAAAAGTTATTTGCCGGGTTCTGTGCTGCGTTCAAATCCGGCACATACAGTGGAGCCTTGAAGTTGGCCGGGGAGGGCGCGATACCACTGATGAAGGTCTCAAAGATCTCGTCTGCGGATGCCTGAACGGCGCGTTTGACCTGTGCTCGATTGTTTGCGTCAACGGTATCGAAATAGCGCTTATCTCCATAGGCGTGCCACTCATCACCCATGGCATTGCGCACCTTCAGCCCGAATTTGCTGTCTTCATCGTGCATGAAGCGACTGATCAGCGAGCCCAACTCTCCCGGCGTGACCACCGCCGCGAGTTGCTTGCGTGGCACCCGCAAGTGGCCGGCGGAAAACAGATCGGTCAAGAAGTGATCAGCAAAACTGTTCATGGCATACGCCAGTTCCAGTGCCTGATCGGTACCGGTTTGATGCGCTATCACGGCCTGTTGCAACGCTGCCGTATGCCCCGCCAGGTAGGCCGATAGCGCCCATTCGCCGAAGTGATCGGCGTTGTCCGCCGCCAGTTTCAGGTAACGGCCCAGCGGAACCAGCGCCGATACCGTACTGCCGCCCCCGGTGATTCGGTTCCATTCCTCGGACAACGTATCACCCAGCGCGTCATAGGCTTCATGGGGTTGTTTGCCATCTTTGATGGCTTGATTGACCGCGCTGATTTCCTTTTGCATCACCGCGAGAATCTTTCCTGCTTCATCCCGTGAGGCCGGCAACACTGCCAGCGAGTTAAAGGCGGCGGTGAAGCGTTGCACGCGCTCGGCAGGGGAGGCGCCATCGCTGATCGGCTTGCCAGGAATGCCATAGAAGTCACCGCCCAGGGCAATCACTTGGCCGTAAGTCAGTGCCAGCCCATTGGGTAGGTGCAGTTCGACTTGCCGGGCGGGAATCGCCGGGGCGTTCGTATTGAAGCGCAACAGTGTGTCGTCGCCGATGGCGGTGTGTTCGCCACCTTCGAATCGCAGGATCGGTTGAGTTTTTTCGGGTGCTACGAGATCAAGACCTGACATGTTAGCTCCTTGCTATGTCGTAGGAATCTTCCTTAATTACTGTATGTATATACAGTATTGACGAGCATAGAGGATAAATTTCCTACGTCAAGAACGCTTGTATCAACACCGTTTAAACCGAAGGCCGATGAATTGCAGTTGACGAATCTTTTTATAGTTGTACGATGACGTACGACATCACCAAAACCAACAACAATCTTTCGACAGAAAGTCTTTACCCAGGGTGTTCGAATAATGAATCCACAAGAGCTGAAGTCCATCCTCTCCCACGGTCTGCTGTCTTTCCCGGTGACCGATTTCAACGCCCAGGGTGACTTCCACCAAGCGGGCTATATCAAGCGTCTTGAATGGCTGGCCCCTTACGGCGCCACCGCATTGTTCGCCGCAGGCGGCACGGGTGAGTTTTTCTCCCTGGCGGCCAGCGAATATTCCCAAGTGGTAAAGACCGCTGTTGATACTTGCGCCACCAGCGTGCCGATCCTCGCCGGTGTTGGCGGTTCGACACGCCAAGCCATCGAATATGCCCAAGAGGCTGAACGCCTGGGCGCTAAAGGTCTGTTGTTGCTGCCGCACTACCTCACCGAAGCCAGTCAGGACGGCGTTGCAGCCCACGTTGAAGCGGTGTGCAAATCGGTGAAAATCGGTGTGGTGGTCTACAACCGTAACGTGTGCCGCCTGACCGCTCCGTTGCTGGAGCGTTTGGCCGAGCGCTGCCCGAACCTGATCGGCTACAAGGATGGCCTGGGCGATATCGAGTTGATGGTGTCGATCCGCCGCCGTTTGGGCGATCGTTTCAGCTACCTCGGCGGCCTGCCGACTGCAGAGGTTTACGCCGCTGCCTACAAGGCTCTGGGCGTGCCGGTGTACTCCTCGGCGGTGTTCAACTTCATCCCGAAAACCGCGATGGACTTCTATCACGCTATTGCCAAGGATGATCACGCCACCGTCGCCAAGATCATCGACGACTTCTTCCTGCCTTACCTGGACATCCGTAACCGCAAGTCCGGCTATGCCGTGAGTATCGTCAAGGCAGGCGCAAAAATCGCTGGCTATGACGCAGGCCCAGTGCGTACGCCGCTGACCGACTTGCTGCCGGAAGAATACGAAGCCCTGGCCGCGCTGATCGACAAGCAAGGTCCGCAATAACCCATTCACAAGGCCGCTGAGTAATCAGCGGCCTTTTGCGTCAGGAGAAGATTCGTGTCCCAAGTCCAACGTTACGAAAACTACATCAACGGCCAATGGGTAACCGGCGCCGACTACTGCACCAACCTCAATCCCTCGGAGTTGTCTGATGTCATTGGCGAATACGCCAAGGCTGACGTCACTCAAGTCAACGCTGCCATCGACGCCGCCCGCGCAGCATTTCCGGCGTGGTCCACGTCCGGTATCCAGGCGCGTCATGATGCGTTGGATAAAGTTGGCAGCGAAATCCTCGCGCGCCGTGAAGAGCTCGGCACCCTGCTGGCCCGGGAAGAGGGCAAGACCTTGCCTGAAGCCATCGGCGAAGTGACCCGCGCCGGTAACATTTTCAAGTTCTTCGCCGGTGAGTGCCTGCGTTTGTCCGGCGACTACGTGCCGTCGGTACGCCCGGGTGTCAACGTTGAAGTCACCCGTGAAGCGCTCGGTGTGGTCGGCCTGATCACGCCGTGGAACTTCCCGATCGCCATTCCTGCATGGAAGATCGCCCCGGCGCTTGCTTACGGCAACTGCGTAGTCATCAAGCCGGCCGAACTGGTACCGGGCTGCGCCTGGGCCCTCGCAGAAATTATCTCCCGCGCCGGTTTCCCTGCCGGTGTGTTCAATCTGGTGATGGGCAGCGGCCGCGTGGTAGGCGACGTGCTGGTCAACAGCCCGAAAGTCGACGGCATCAGCTTCACCGGCTCCGTCGGTGTGGGCCGTCAGATCGCCGTCAGCTGCGTTTCGCGCCAGGCCAAAGTGCAGTTGGAAATGGGCGGCAAGAATCCGCAGATCATTCTCGACGACGCCGACCTCAAGCAAGCTGTCGAGCTGTCGGTACAGAGCGCGTTCTACTCCACTGGCCAGCGTTGCACCGCGTCCAGCCGTTTGATCGTCACCGCTGGTATTCACGACCAGTTCGTCGCGGCCATGGCCGAGCGCATGAAGTCGATCAAGGTTGGCCACGCGTTGAAAAGCGGTACCGACATCGGTCCGGTGGTTTCCCAGGCTCAGTTGGATCAGGACTTGAAATACATCGACATTGGCCAAAGCGAAGGCGCGCGGCTGGTCAGCGGTGGCGGCCTGGTGACGTGTGACACCGAAGGTTACTACTTGGCGCCGACGCTGTTTGCCGACAGCGAAGCCGCCATGCGCATCAGCCGTGAAGAAATTTTCGGTCCAGTGGCAAACGTTGTGCGCGTTGCGGACTACGAGGCTGCACTGGCCATGGCCAACGACACCGAATTCGGTTTGTCGGCGGGCATTGCGACCACATCGTTGAAATACGCCAACCACTTCAAGCGCCACTCCCAGGCTGGGATGGTGATGGTCAACCTGCCCACGGCAGGCGTGGATTACCACGTTCCGTTCGGTGGCCGTAAAGGCTCGTCCTATGGCTCGCGGGAGCAAGGTCGCTATGCACAAGAGTTCTACACAGTGGTGAAAACCAGCTACATCGGCTCGTAAGACGCTGCACCCAGTGGGGGCCGGACGCCTGCCGGCTCCCACGCTAAAAACACAAAACTATTACCCGCAAAAAAAATAATTAGTGGGAGTACTTCTACATGCAAGCGACCAAGCCGACTCACGTCCGCTATTTGATCCTGCTCATGCTGTTCCTGGTGACCACGATCAACTACGCCGACCGGGCCACCATCGCCATCGCAGGCTCCAGCCTGCAGAAAGACCTCGGCATCGACGCGGTCACCCTCGGTTATATCTTCTCTGCATTCGGTTGGGCCTACGTGGCCGGGCAAATTCCCGGTGGCTGGCTGCTGGACCGATTCGGCTCGAAAAAAGTCTACGCCCTGAGCATCTTCACCTGGTCACTGTTCACCGTGCTGCAAGGCTATGTCGGTGAGTTCGGTGTATCCACCGCGGTTGTTGCGCTGTTCATGCTGCGCTTTATGGTGGGCCTGGCCGAAGCGCCTTCCTTCCCGGGTAACGCTCGGATTGTGGCGGCCTGGTTCCCCACCGCCGAGCGCGGTACGGCCTCGGCGATCTTCAACTCGGCGCAGTACTTCGCCACGGTGTTGTTCGCGCCGCTGATGGGCTGGATCGTCTACCGCTTTGGCTGGCAGCACGTGTTTATCGTGATGGGCGTGATCGGCATCGTGTTCTCGCTGATCTGGCTGAAAGTGATCCACAGCCCGCGCCAGCACCCGATGATCAACGAAGCTGAGCTCAACCACATCGCTGCCAATGGCGCGATGGTCGATATGGATCAGGACAAAGGCAAGGGTAAGAAAACCGACGGGCCGAAGTGGGATTACATCCGCCAGTTGCTGACCAACCGCATGATGTTAGGCGTGTACCTGGGCCAGTACTGTATCAATGGCATCACTTACTTCTTCCTGACCTGGTTCCCGGTGTACCTGGTGCAGGACCGTGGCATGACCATCCTCAAGGCCGGTTTCATCGCCTCGTTACCGGCGATCTGCGGGTTTATCGGTGGCGTGTTGGGTGGGGTCATTTCCGACTACCTGCTGCGCAAAGGCCATTCCCTGACCTTCGCCCGCAAGGCACCGATCATCGCTGGCCTGTTGGTGTCCAGCAGCATCATCGCGTGTAACTACGTCGACGTTGAATGGATGGTGGTGGGCTTCATGGCGTTGGCCTTCTTTGGCAAAGGCGTTGGCGCACTGGGTTGGGCGGTGGTGTCCGACACCTCGCCGAAACAAATCGCCGGTCTCAGTGGTGGCTTGTTCAACACCTTCGGTAACCTGGCTTCTATCACCACGCCTATCGTGATCGGCTACATCATCAGCACCACCGGTTCCTTTAAATGGGCCCTGGTGTTCGTCGGCGCCAACGCGCTGGTGGCGGTGTTCAGCTATCTGGTCATCGTCGGTCCGATCAAACGTGTAGTACTCAAAGAGCCGCCAACCAAGGGGCCAGAGTTGACCAACCTAACCGAAGCGCATTCCTGAGGGGCCCCGTGATGCAGTTGATTGAACATGCCGACTCGCCGCGTTCCATTCGTTTGCATGAGCGCGACAACGTAGTGATCGTGGTCAATGACCAGGGCGTACCGGCCGGTACCGAGTTTCCGGACGGCCTGGTGACCGTGGATTTCATCCCCCAGAGCCACAAAGTGACCCTGGAAGACATCCCCGAAGGCGGTCAGATTATTCGCTACGGCCAGACCATCGGTTACGCTCTGGCGCCGATTCCGCGCGGCAGTTGGGTCCAGGAAGATCAATTGCGCATGCCGACCGCGCCACCGTTGGACAGCTTGCCGCTGTCCACCGAGGTGCCCGAAACCCAGGCACCGCTGGAGGGGTTTACCTTCGAGGGCTATCGCAACGCCGACGGTACTGTGGGCACGCGTAACATCCTTGGCATCACCACCACGGTGCAGTGTGTGACCGGGGTGCTGGACCATGCGGTAAAGCGCATCAAGGACGAATTGCTGCCCAAGTACCCACACGTCGATGACGTAGTGGCGCTGACCCACAGCTACGGCTGCGGGGTGGCGATCACTGCGACAGATGCGTACATCCCGATCCGTACCGTACGCAACCTGGCGCGCAACCCGAACTTGGGCGGCGAAGCCCTGGTGATCAGCCTGGGGTGCGAGAAATTGCAGGCCGGGCAGGTGATGCACGACAACGACAGCTCGGTCGACCTGAGCGAGCCGTGGCTGTATCGGTTGCAGGATTCCAGCCACGGCTTTACCGAGATGATCGAGCAGATCATGGACTTGGCCGAAGTCCGCCTGAAGAAACTCGACCAGCGCCGCCGGGAAACCGTGCCGGCATCCGAACTGATCCTGGGTATGCAGTGCGGCGGCAGTGATGCGTTTTCCGGCATCACCGCCAACCCCGCGCTGGGTTACGCCTCTGACTTGTTGTTGCGGGCTGGGGCGACGGTTATGTTTTCCGAAGTGACCGAAGTCCGCGATGCCATCTACCTGCTGACTTCTCGTGCGCAAACAAAGGAAGTTGCCGAGGAGTTGGTCAGGGAAATGGACTGGTACGACCGTTACCTGGCCAAAGGCGAAGCAGATCGCAGCGCCAATACCACGCCGGGCAACAAGAAGGGTGGGTTGTCGAATATTGTCGAGAAGTCCTTGGGTTCCATCGTCAAGTCCGGCAGCAGCGCTATCAACGGCGTGCTGGGTCCGGGTGAGCGCTTCAAGAGCAAGGGCCTGATTTTTTGTGCGACGCCGGCCAGCGACTTTGTCTGCGGTACGCTGCAATTGGCGGCGGGGATGAACCTGCATGTGTTTACCACCGGGCGTGGCACGCCGTACGGGCTGGCAATGGCGCCGGTGGTGAAGGTGTCGACCCGTACGGAGCTGGCGCAGCGCTGGCCGGACCTCATCGATATCGACGCCGGGCGCATCGCTACCGGGCGTGCGAGCATCGAGGAGCTGGGTTGGGAGTTGTTCCACTTCTATCTGGATGTGGCCAGCGGTAAGAAAAGGACCTGGGCGGAGCATCATAAGCTGCATAACGACATCACGTTGTTTAACCCGGCGCCGATTACCTGAGACCGAGTCGCCTGCATCGGGGGCGAGGCCCCTCCCACAGTTTGACCGCATTTATCCTGTAGGAATGCGGTCGAGTGTAGGAGGGGCGGTGCGACGATTCGACTTGCCTCCGATAGCGGTCTACCGGGCGCCGTTGGGCTGTATGGCTTATCATTAGCCACCTAACGACGCTCACCAAGGTTCTCCCCGGCATGCTGGCTATCTTTCTCACCACCCTCACCATTACCGCGCCGGTATTTGCCATGCTGTTCCTGGGTGTGCTGCTCAAGCGCATCAACTGGATCAACGACAACTTTATCCACACGGCTTCGTCCCTGGTGTTCAACGTCACCATGCCGGCGCTGCTGTTCTTGGGCATCCTGCATGCCGACCTGCATTCGGCGCTCAAACCGGGTTTGCTGATCTATTTTGCCGTCGCCACGCTGGCGAGCTTTGCCCTGGCTTGGGGCTGGGCGATTTTTCGCTGCAAGCGTGAAGACCGGGGCATCTACACCCAGGGCGCGTTTCGCGGCAATAACGGGGTGATCGGCCTGGCCCTGGCCGCCAGCATGTACGGCGACTACGGCATTTCCCTCGGCGCGATTCTCGCGGCGCTGGTCATCCTGTTCTACAACACCCTGTCGACCATCGTGCTGGCGGTGTACAGCCCGGTGATCAAGTCCGACCCGTGGAGTATCTGTAAAAGTGTGGTGGCCAACCCGCTGATCATCAGCGTCATCGTGGCGGCGCCGTTCGCGTTTTTTCAGATTGGCCTGCCGGGCTGGCTGGAAAAATCCATGCAGTACCTGGCGGATACCACCTTGCCGCTGGCCTTGATTTGCATTGGCGGCACTTTGTCACTGGCGGCGTTGCGCAAGAGCGGCAATATGGCGCTGAGCGCGAGCTTGATGAAGATGGTCTGGTTGCCGGTTGTCGCGACCTTGGGCGCGTGGCTGCTGGGCTTTCGCGGTCCGGAGTTGGGGATTCTGTTCCTGTACTTCGGCGCGCCGACGGCCGCTGCAAGTTTCGTGATGGCCAGGGCGGCCGAGGGGAATCATGAGCTGGCGGCGGCGATTATCGTGATCACTACGCTGATGGCGGCAGTGACCACGAATATTGGGATTTTCGTATTGCAGGCGGGTGGCTGGATCTAGCCTTCCTTCTGGTAGCTGTCGATCACTTCCTGGGCCGCGCGGAACGCATCAATCGCAGCCGGTACACCGGCATACACCGCGCAATGCAGCAGCGCTTCGCGAATTTCCTCCACAGTACAGCCGTTGTTCAACGCGCCACGCACATGGCCTTTGAGCTCCTGCGGGCACTTGAGCGCGGTGAGGGCGGCGAGGGTGATCAGGCTGCGCGTCTTCAGCGGCAAACCTTCGCGGTTCCACACACTGCCCCACGCATGTTCATTGACGAAATCCTGCAGCGGCTGGGTGAAGTCGGTGGCGTTGCCCAGGGCGCGGTCGACGAATACATCGCCCATGACCTGGCGACGCATCTCAACCCCGGGCTTTTTCTGATCGGTCATTTCGATTCCCTCTTGTGTTGGCGGCGCCAGGCGCGCAGCGAGGTGAATATCAGGATCACCACCAGCGCTGGCAGGACGTAATACAGCATCAATTGTTCAAGCTTGTTGGCCAGGGGCATGCCGGTGGTAAACGACATCACGTGCAGCCCATACGCCAGGTACAGGCCCAGCAATACCAGACCTTCGGCGCGGGTGACGCGGTAGCCGGTATAAAACACCGGCAGGCACAGCACCACCACGCCGAGCATCACCGGCAGGTCGAAATCCAGGGCGTTGGGCGACACCGACAGTGGCGATGGCGCCAGCAGCGCGGTTAGACCCAACACGCCCAGCAGGTTGAACAGGTTGCTGCCGATCACGTTGCCCACGGCAATTTCTCGCTGGCCGCGCAGGGCGGCAATCAGTGAGGTCGCGAGGCACGGCAGCGAGGTACCGACGCCGATAAGCGTCAGGCCGATGATGCGTTCCGACAAACCCAGGTCGCTGGCCACGTCCACCGCCGCACCGAGCAGCAGGTGGCCGGCTAGCACCAGGATCAGAAAACCGCCGAGCATCAGCAATACACTGCTCAGCCAGGGCGCCTGGGTCACGGTGTCCAGCGTGCGTGGACGCCGCGAGTGGCGGGTCTGGTAGTGCAGCACGCCAAGGTAGGCCATCAAAGCAATCAGCAGCAGAAGACCATCGAGCGGCGTCAGTTCTTCATTGGCTGCAAGGGTAAACACCAGCAGGCCGGCGAGGATCATTACCGGTATATCCAGGCGTACCAACTGACGCGAGACTCGCAAGGGGATGATCAGCGCCGACAGGCCAAGGGTCACCAGGATGTTGAAGATGCTGCTGCCGATTACGCTGCCCACGGCGATGTCGGTATTGCCGGCCAGGGTGGCCTGCAGGCTGACGGTCATCTGTGGCGCGCTGCTGCCGAAGGCCACGATCGTCAGGCCGATGATTAACGGTCGCACTTTGAGGCTGGCCGCCAGGCGCACCGCGGCGCGCACCAGGATTTCGGCGCCGATGATCAGCAGCACAAGCCCGCTGATCAGTTCGAGCAGGCTCCAGGGCGAGAGGGCGGTTAATCCGAAAATGGCCAGGGCTCCGTCTTCAGTTGCTCAGGGCTTGCACGCGAACCCGTGCAGTGCCGCTGCTCAGCATACCCAGTTGCTCGGCAGCCTTGCGTGAAAGATCAATCAAGCGCCCGCGGGTATGCGGGCCGCGATCATTGATGCGCACAACGACGGATTTGTCGTTGTCGAGATTAGTAACCTTGACCTGGGTGCCGAAGGGCAATTGCCGGTGGGCGGCGGTCAGGGCGTTCTGGTTGAAAGGTTCACCGCTGGCTGTTTTCTTGCCATGGTGCCGGGCGCCGTAATAGGAGGCGGTGCCGGTTTCGTCGTAGCCGTTGGGGTTGATGAGGCCGCTGGCGCAGCCGGCCAGTAGTGAAAACAGGGCGCATAGGCCTAATAGACGCTTCATTATCAAGGTGCCCCCATCACAAATATGGGAGGGGGCTCGTCGCCGATAGCGGTGATTCAGTCAAAACAGTAATGACTGAAACTCCGCCATCGGGGACAAGCCCCCTCCCACAGCGGGTCCGAGTTAAGCGTGAATTCTCACCCGGACCATTCATCGCATTCAGCCTTCGAGCTTGCTTTTCAGCAGTTCGTTCACCTGTTGCGGGTTGGCCTTGCCTTTGGAGGCTTTCATGGCCTGGCCGACAAAGAAGCCGAACATCTTGCCGCGCTTGGCTTCGTCTGCCGCTCGGTATTGCTCGACCTGTTCGGCGTTGGCCGCCAGCATCTCATCCAGCACCGCCGAGATTGCGCCGCTGTCGGTGACTTGCTTCAGACCGCGCTTCTCGATGATCTCGTCGGCGCTGCCTTCACCGCTCGCCATGGCTTCAAACACGGTCTTGGCGATTTTGCCGGAGATGGTGTTGTCCTTGATGCGCAGCAGCATGCCGCCCAACTGCTCGGCGGTCACCGGGGCTTCGTCGATTTCCAGGCCCTGCTTGTTCAGCAGGCTGCCCAGCTCAACCATCACCCAGTTGGCCGCCAGCTTGGCGTCACCGGCAATGCTCACGACTTTTTCGAAGTAGTCGGCTTGCTCGCGGCTGGACGCCAATACGCTGGCGTCGTAGACCGACAGGCCGAACTGCTCCTGGAAGCGCTCGCGTTTTTGCGGAGGCAACTCCGGCAGGGTTGCGCGGATGTCATTGAGGAACGAATCCTCAAGCACCACCGGCAACAGGTCCGGATCGGGGAAGTAACGGTAGTCGTTGGCTTCCTCTTTGCTGCGCATGGCGCGGGTTTCGTCTTTGTTCGGGTCGTACAGGCGGGTCTGCTGGATCACCTTGCCGCCGTCTTCGATCAGTTCGATCTGGCGACGTACTTCGGTGTTGATCGCCTTCTCGATAAAGCGGAACGAGTTGACGTTCTTGATCTCGCAGCGGGTGCCGTACTCGGCCTGGCCTTTTGGCCGCACCGACACGTTGCAGTCACAGCGCAGTGAGCCTTCTGCCATGTTGCCGTCGCAGATGCCCAGGTAACGGACCAGCGCGTGGATGGTCTTGACGTAGGCCACGGCTTCCTTGGCGCTGCGCATGTCCGGCTCGGACACGATCTCCAGTAGCGGAGTGCCGGCGCGGTTCAGGTCGATCCCGGTGGCGCCGTTGAATTCTTCATGCAGGCTCTTGCCAGCGTCTTCTTCAAGGTGCGCACGGGTCACGCCGACACGCTTGATGGTGCCGTCTTCCAACGGGATGTCCAGGTAGCCCTTGCCGACAATTGGCAGTTCCATCTGGCTGATCTGGTAGCCCTTGGGCAGGTCCGGGTAGAAGTAGTTTTTGCGCGCGAACACGTTGTGCTGACCGATCTCGGCGTCAATCGCCAGGCCGAACATCACCGCCATGCGTACCGCTTCCTGGTTCAGCACCGGCAATACGCCGGGCATGCCCAGGTCTACCAGGCTCGCCTGGGTGTTGGGCTCGGAGCCGAACGTGGTAGCGCTACCGGAGAAAATCTTCGATTGGGTGGCGAGCTGGGTATGAATCTCCAGCCCGATCACAACTTCCCATTGCATAGTGTTCTCCTCAGAAGCCGGTAGGGGTGCGAGTGTGCCAGTCGGTGTTCAACTGGTACTGGTGCGCCACATTGAGCAGGCGGCCTTCTTGGAAGTACGGCGCGAGCAGTTGCACGCCCACCGGCAGGCCATCGACGAAGCCGGCGGGCATGGACAAGCCCGGCAAGCCCGCGAGGTTGGCGGTGATGGTGTAGAGGTCTTCCAGGTACTCGGCAATCGGGTCGCCGGTCTTGGCGCCGATCTTCCAGGCCGGGTTCGGCGTGGTTGGGCCGAGGATCACGTCGACTTCTTCAAAGGCAGCCATGAAGTCGTTCTTGATCAGGCGACGGATTTTTTGCGCCTTGAGGTAGTACGCGTCGTAGTAGCCGGCCGACAGGGCGTAGGCACCGACCATAATGCGGCGTTGAACTTCGGCGCCGAAACCTTCGCCACGGGAGCGTTTGTACAGATCGGTCAGGTCCTTCGGGTTTTCGCAGCGGTAGCCAAAGCGCACGCCGTCGAAACGCGACAGGTTGGACGAAGCTTCCGCCGGCGCGATCACGTAGTACGCTGGAATGGCGTGCTGGTTGTTCGGCAGGCTGATTTCCTTGATCACGGCGCCCAGGCCTTCCAGCGTCTTGACGCTGTTGTGCACCAATTCGGCGATACGCGGGTCGAGACCGGCGCTGAAGTATTCCTTCGGCACGCCGATGCGCAGGCCTTTAAGCGAGGTATTCAGGCTGCTGCTGTAGTCCGGGACTGGCTCATCGATGCTTGTGGAGTCCTGCGGATCAAAGCCAGCCATGCCTTGTAACAAAATCGCGCAGTCTTCGGCGGTGCGGGCCAGGGGGCCGCCCTGATCGAGGCTGGATGCGTAGGCGATCATGCCCCAACGGGAAACGCGACCGTAAGTCGGCTTCAAACCGGTGAGGTTGGTGAAGGCGGCTGGTTGGCGAATGGAGCCGCCGGTGTCAGTGGCCGTGGCGGCCGGGAGGAGGCGCGCGGCAACGGCGGCGGCGGAACCACCGGACGAACCGCCCGGCACGTGTTCCAGGTTCCACGGGTTTTTCACCGCGCCGTAGTAGCTCGACTCGTTGGCCGAACCCATGGCGAATTCGTCCATGTTGGTTTTGCCCAGGGTCACGGCCCCAGCAGCGGCCAGCTTGGATACCACGGTGGCGTCGTAGGGCGCTTTAAAGTTGTCGAGCATCTTCGAGCCGCAACTGGTGCGAATACCCTGGGTGCAGAACAGGTCTTTGTGGGCGATAGGTGCGCCCAGCAGCGCGCCATTTTCACCGTTGGCGCGACGTACGTCGGCGGCCTTGGCCTGGCTCAGGGCCAGCTCTTCGGTGATGCTGATGAAGCTGTTGACCTTGGGATCGAGCTCGGCGATACGCGCCAGCAAGGTCTTGGTCAGCTCTTCGGAAGAAAACGTTTTGTCGGCGAGACCGCGGGCGATCTCGGCCAGAGTCATGTGATGCATTGCAGGCTCTTTCCCTTTAGTCGATGACTTTCGGAACCAGGTACAGGCCGTTTTCGACCGCTGGCGCGATGGACTGGTAGGCCTCGCGATTACTGCGCTCGGTCACGACGTCTGCGCGCAGGCGCTGGCTCGCTTCCAGCGGGTGAGCCAGGGGCTCGATGCCGTCGGTGTTTACGGCCTGCATTTGGTCAACCAGCCCGAGAATGCTGTTCAGGGCTGCGGTGGTCTGTGGAAGATCGGCGTCATTGAGGCCAAGCGAGGCCAGATGCGCGATTTTTTCCACGTCGGAGCGTTCAAGCGCCATGGGAATCTCCTGTGGAAAACAGAACGGAGGCTGTCCGTGTGTTAGATTGTCGGAACACTACCGCATTTCTACGGTCATAAGGCCGCGATTGTGGGGGTTGGTGCACAGAAAGTCGGCCAATTTAGCACATTGGCGCCTTGCCCAAAATCCCTGTCGTTGTTAGAGTTTGCCGCACTTTTTTACCCACGCGTTGCCTAGGGTCCTTTCCCCATGTTCAAGAAACTGCGTGGCATGTTTTCCAGCGATCTTTCCATTGACCTGGGCACTGCCAACACCCTTATTTACGTGCGCGAGCGCGGTATCGTTCTGAATGAGCCATCGGTTGTGGCCATTCGGACCCATGGTAATCAGAAAAGTGTCGTTGCCGTTGGCACCGAGGCCAAGCGCATGCTCGGCCGTACACCAGGCAATATTGCTGCCATTCGTCCGATGAAAGACGGCGTGATCGCCGACTTCAGTGTCTGCGAGAAGATGCTGCAGTACTTCATCAACAAGGTTCACGAAAACAGTTTCCTGCAGCCCAGCCCTCGTGTGCTGATCTGCGTTCCATGCAAGTCCACCCAGGTTGAGCGTCGTGCCATCCGTGAATCGGCCCTTGGCGCCGGTGCCCGCGAAGTATTCCTGATCGAAGAGCCAATGGCTGCTGCGATCGGTGCCGGCCTGCCGGTTGAAGAAGCTCGCGGTTCGATGGTGGTGGATATCGGTGGTGGTACTACCGAGATCGCCCTGATTTCCCTGAACGGTGTGGTGTATGCCGAATCCGTACGCGTAGGCGGCGACCGTTTCGACGAAGCGATCATCACTTACGTTCGTCGTAACTACGGCAGCCTGATCGGCGAATCCACCGCCGAGCGCATCAAGCAGGAAATCGGTACCGCTTACCCGGGCGGCGAAGTTCGCGAAGTCGATGTTCGCGGTCGCAACCTGGCCGAAGGCGTTCCACGTGCTTTCACCCTGAACTCCAATGAAGTGCTGGAAGCTCTGCAAGAGTCCCTGGCCACCATCGTTCAGGCTGTGAAGAGCGCCCTGGAGCAATCGCCGCCGGAGCTGGCTTCCGATATCGCCGAGCGAGGCCTGGTGCTGACCGGTGGTGGCGCCCTGTTGCGTGACCTCGACAAGTTGCTGGCCCAGGAAACCGGCCTGCCGGTGATCGTCGCCGAAGACCCGCTGACCTGCGTTGCGCGTGGCGGTGGTCGTGCACTGGAAATGATGGATAAACACACCATGGACCTGCTTTCCAGCGAATAAGCTCGTTGGTTGCGCCATGTTTCGCCCGCAGGCAGCACTTCTCAGTGCTGCCTGTCGGCGTTTATCTTCTTCAATCTGCATCCAGGCCGGTTAGATGCCGTATGAATAAAGAGAACATTTGCCTGGGAGGAGCGGCTTATTAAACCGCTTTTCGCCAAAGGCCCCTCATTGGGCGTGCGCTTATTGGTGCTGGTCGTGCTTTCGGTCGCGCTGATGGTGGTCGATGCCCGCTTCTCACTGCTCAAGCCGGTGCGTAGCCAGATGTCGCTGGTGTTGATGCAGACTTACTGGATCACCGACCTGCCGCAACGTCTATTCCAGGGCGTGTCCAGCCAATTTGGCAGCCGCACCGAGCTCGTCGCCGAAAACGAAAAACTCAAGACTGAAAACCTGCTTTTGCAGGGGCGCATGCAAAAGCTCGCGGCCCTCACGGAGCAGAACGTTCGGCTGCGCGAGCTGCTCAATTCTTCAGCACTGGTCAACGAGAAGGTCGAAGTGGCCGAGTTGATCGGCATGGACCCGAATCCCTTTACTCACCGCATCATCATCAACAAGGGTGAGCGCGACGGTGTGGTCCTCGGGCAGCCGGTACTGGATGCCCGTGGCCTCATGGGGCAAGTAGTAGAGCTGATGCCCTACACATCGCGGGTTCTGCTGCTGACGGACACGACCCACAGCATTCCGGTGCAAGTGAACCGTAACGGCTTGCGCGCGATTGCCAGTGGCACCGGCAACCCCGAGCGCCTGGAGCTGCGTCACGTCGCCGACACCGCCGACATCAAGGAAGGCGACCTGTTGGTCAGCTCCGGTCTGGGTCAGCGGTTCCCCGCGGGTTACCCGGTAGCGACAGTTAAGGAAGTGATCCACGATTCCGGTCAGCCCTTCGCCATTGTACGCGCCGTGCCCACTGCCGCCTTGAACCGCAGCCGCTACCTGCTGCTGGTGTTCAGCGATAACCGCACCCCGGAAGAGCGCGCCAACGACGCCGCCCAGGCCCAGGAAGCGGAAGACAAGAAAAACGGCACGGCGCCGGTGATTCCCGCGACCGTACCCAAGCCCGCAGCGGCGACTCCCGTTGTTCCGGCGGCAACTCCAGCAGTTGCAGCGCCCGTGGCCACGCCGGTCAAGCCCGCGGCCCATAACGCGCATCCGGTGAAACCGGCCGCAGCGAAACCGCCGGTCAGCACGCCTGCCACCACGACGCCCGCTACGAAGCCTCCAGCCGCAGCTGCGGCTACCACGCGGCAGAGGGAGGAATAATGGCCAGTACTCATTCGAGCAATGGCTGGATCGTTTGGTTGACGTTCGCCATTGGACTGCTGCTCAGCGTTTCACCGCTGCCGCAATTCATGGAAATCTTGCGACCCCTCTGGCTGGCATTGCTGCTGGCCTTCTGGTCACTGAACCTGCCGCATAAAGTGGGCATGGTCACAGCCATGTTCCTGGGCTTGGCGGAAGATGTGCTATATGGCACCTTGCTGGGCCAGAACGCGTTGATCCTGACCCTCATCACCTTTCTGGTGCTGTCGTTGCAGCAGCGTTTGCGCATGTTCCCGATGTGGCAGCAGTGCCTGGTGATTCTGGTGATCTTCGGTCTGGCGCAGTTGGTACAACTGTGGCTCAGTGCCTTGACCGGTAACCGTCAGCCGACCCTGGCGCTGGTTTTGCCAGCTTTGGTCAGTGCGCTGTTGTGGCCCTGGATCAGTTTCGGTCTGCGTGGGTTACGCCGACGCTATAAAATCAATTGAATGGATTGCGAGGCTCTGCCTGGTTATCGAACCCCACAGGGAGAGTCTGCAATGAATTCGCTTTATCTGGCCTCGGGCTCCCCAAGACGGCGTGAATTGCTGAGCCAGATCGGCGTGCCTTTCACCGTGGTCAGCGCCGCTATCGATGAAACTCCTCTTACCAATGAATCGGCTGTTGCCTACGTCGAGCGTCTTGCGCGCGGCAAGGCGTTGGCCGGATTTGCTGCGCTTGATCGTCCATTGGGTGCTTGTGTGCTGGGTGCCGACACGGCAGTGATCGTGGACGGTCAGATCCTCGGTAAGCCGGTAGACCAGGCCGATGCCCTGGCGATGTTGATGGCCTTGTCTGGACGTGAGCATGAAGTGCTCACCGCCATCGCGCTCACCGACGGCCAGCGCTGCGAAACCCAATGTGTAAGCAGTCGTGTACGTTTTTGTGGGATCACTGTCGAACAAGCGACAGCCTACTGGCACAGTGGCGAACCCCAGGACAAGGCGGGCGGCTATGCTATTCAAGGGCTTGGCTCGGTGTTTGTCGCGGGCCTCAATGGCAGTTATTCCGCCGTAGTAGGGCTGCCGGTGTGCGAAACCGCGCAACTGCTCGACCAATTCGGCATACCCTGTTGGCAAAACCTTACCGTGCGCTAAACGCCTTGCATCAGCGCCCAGCCTTAAGCGATCGGTCACTATTGTGAAAACGCCTGAACGAGACCCAGCCATGAGTGAAGAGATTCTGATCAATATCACGCCGATGGAATCGCGCGTGGCGGTGGTAGAGAACGGTGTTCTGCAAGAAGTGCACGTTGAGCGCACCCAGAAACGCGGGATCGTGGGCAATATCTATAAAGGCAAAGTAGTGCGGGTGTTGCCGGGCATGCAGGCGGCTTTTGTCGACATAGGCCTGGACCGCGCTGCGTTTATCCACGCGTCGGAAATTTCCCTGCGCGAAGGGCCAGCGGTAGAAAGCATCAGCGCCCTGGTACATGAAGGGCAGAGCCTGGTGGTGCAAGTCACCAAGGACCCCATCGGTTCCAAGGGCGCACGCCTGACCACCCAGCTGTCGATTCCATCGCGTTACTTGGTGTACATGCCGCGTACTGCCCACGTCGGCATTTCGCTGAAAATCGAAGATGAGGCCGAGCGCGAGCGCCTGAAAAAGGTGGTCAGCGACTGCGTGGCCGCCGAAGGCATCAAAGAGGCGGGTGGTTTTATTCTGCGTACTGCCGCTGAAGGCGCGGGTGCCGATGAAATCCTTATGGACATCCGCTACCTCCGGCGTCTGTGGGATCAGATCGGCGCACAGATCAAAACCATCGGTGCGCCAAGCGTCATCTATGAAGACCTGGGCCTGGCGCTGCGCACGTTGCGCGACCTGGTCAGCCCCAAGATCGAGAAAATTCGTATCGACTCGCGGGAAACCTTCCAGCGAACCACGCAATTTGTTGCCGAGTTGATGCCGGAAATTGCTGACCGCTTGGAACACTACCCTGGCGAGCGGCCGATCTTCGACCTGTATGGCGTCGAAGACGAAATCCAGAAGGCCCTGGAGCGCAAGGTCCCGCTCAAGTCCGGGGGCTATCTTGTGGTGGACCCGGCGGAAGCTATGACCACCATTGACGTCAACACTGGCGCTTTCGTTGGCCATCGCAATCTCGAAGAGACCATCTTCAAGACCAACCTTGAGGCCGCTACTGCGATTGCGCGCCAACTGCGCCTGCGCAACCTGGGCGGCATCATCATCATCGACTTTATCGACATGGAAGATGAAGACCACCAGCGTCAGGTGCTGCGCACCCTGGAGAAGCAGCTCGAACGCGATCACGCCAAGACCAATATCATCGGTATTACCGAGCTGGGCCTCGTGCAGATGACGCGCAAGCGCACCCGTGAAAGCCTTGAGCAGGTGCTATGCGAACCGTGCAGCAGTTGCCAGGGACGGGGTAAGTTAAAGACCCCCGAAACGGTTTGCTACGAGATTTTCCGGGAAATCTTACGAGAGGCGCGGGCCTATCAGGCCGAAGGTTATAGAGTGCTTGCCAATCAGAAAGTGGTCGACCGGCTGCTGGACGAAGAGTCCGGCAACGTTGCCGAGCTGGAAGGATTTATTGGGCGCACGATTCGTTTCCAGGTTGAAACCATGTATTCCCAGGAACAATACGACGTGGTGCTGCTCTGATCCCCATTCGCGTTCTTTCTTCGAGACCGGCAGACCTTGAGCTGCCGTCCGCCTACTGCCTTGAGGGTCGCCTGACATGGAGCGTCTGATACGCTTTTTTGCCGCTTTGACCCGCTGGGGCCTGGGTCTGTGCGCCTTGCTGCTGGTTTTGGCGGCGGTGTATGTGAGCTTAGGTCGTGAATTGACCCCCCTGGTAGCCGAATACCGTGCCGAAGTTGAAGCCAAGGCCCAGGCGGCGTTGGGCGTGCCGCTGCACATCGGCAGCCTGGAAGGGCGCTGGAGCGGTTTTGCCCCGGTGTTGCTGGCCCATGACGTGATGGTCGGCGAGGGCAGCAATGCCTTGCGTCTTGACCAGGTCGAAGTGGTGCCGGCTATCTGGGACAGCCTGATGGCACGTGAGGTGCGCCTGGCGCACTTGCAGGTCAGCGGTCTGCAACTGAGCGCCAAGGAAGGCAAGGACGGTCATTGGGCGCTTCAGGGCATGCCGGTTCAGGACGAGCAGCCGCTGGATCCGGAGCAATTGCTCAAGCGCATGCAGATGGTAAAGCGCGTGTCCTTGCTCGACAGTCAGCTCACTTTGCAACCGTTCGATCAGGCACCGGTCACCTTGACCTACGTGGGTCTGAGTCTGCACACCGGCATCACCCGTCAACGTCTGGACGCACGCCTGACCCTGCCAGACGGGCAGCCTATGGCGCTCAGCCTGCGCAGCCGCATTCGCGCCAGCCAATGGAAGGATGCCGAGGTTCAGGCCTACCTCAGCCTGCCGCAAAGCGACTGGGCCAAGTGGATTCCGGCCAAGCTGACTCAGCAGTGGACACTCACGCAGTTCAAAGCCGGCGGTGAATTCTGGCTGAACTGGGGCAAAGGTACTGTGCAGAGCGCGGTGGTGCGCCTCAACTCTCCACAAGTGAAAGGCCGCTACGCAGAACGCAAGCCAGTGCTCATCGAAAACCTGGCCCTCACGGCTTATCTGCAACGCAGTGATACGGGACTTAAGGTGCTGTTTGATTCCCTGGCGATGAACCTGGGTGAAACTCGCTGGGAGTCGCGCCTGCAATTGCAACAGACTCTGGCTACCGATAAGGACCAGGAAGTCTGGAAGCTGCAGGCTGACCGCCTCGACCTGACCCCTATCACGCCATTGCTGAACGCTCTGGCGCCTCTGCCGGAAGGCTTCGCCAAGACCGTCGAGCATCTGAAGGCCATCGGCCTGTTGCGCAACGTGCTGGTGGATTTCCGTCCTCAGGATACGACCGATCAAAAAGTCAGTTTTGCTGCCAACCTTGAGCGGGTCGGGTTTGACGCCTATTTCGGAGCACCGGCCGCGCGAAACGTGTCTGGCAGTATCAGCGGCGACTTGGGCGGTGGCGAGTTGCGCATGGACAGCAAGGATTTTTCCCTGCACCTCGATCCGATCTTCGCCAAGCCCTGGCAATATCTACAGGCCAATGCGCGCCTGACCTGGAAGCTGGATAAAGAAGGCTTCACCCTCATCGCCCCGTATATCAAGGTGCTGGGAGAAGAAGGCAAGATCGCTGCGGACTTCCTGATCCGCCTGCATTTCGACCATAGCCAGGAAGACTACATGGACCTGCGGGTCGGTATGGTCGACGGCGATGGGCGTTTCACTCCAAAGTACCTGCCTGCGGTGCTGAGCCCGGCCCTTGATGAATGGCTGCGCACGGCGATTCTCAAGGGGGCGGTGGATCAAGGTTTTTTCCAGTATCAGGGTTCGTTGAATCACGACGCGTTGCCGGCTTCGCGCAATATCAGCCTGTTCTTCAAGGTGCATGACGCCGAGTTAGCGTTCCAGCCGGGCTGGCCTCATGTGAGCAAGGTCAAGGGTGAGGTGTTTGTCGAAGAGACTGGTGTGCGTATCCTGGCCAGCAAGGGCCAGTTGTTGGATACCAAGGTCAAGGACGTGTACGTCAATATTCCCCACGCACCGTCCGGCAAGGAAAGTCACCTGCTGCTGACAGGTGGTTTTGCCGGCGGCCTGGGGGATGGGCTGAAGATCCTTCAAGAAGCGCCAATTGGTACCGCTTCCACCTTTACCGGCTGGAAAGGCGAAGGCGACCTGCAAGGCAAGTTGGACCTGGATGTTCCGCTTGTTAAAGGCATCGAGCCCAAGATCGTAGTGGATTTCCAGACCGACAAGGCACGCCTGCAACTGGCTGAACCACCCCTGGACCTGACTCAACTCAAGGGCAATTTCCGCTTCGACAGCGCCAAGGGCCTTAGTGGCGAGAACATCACGGCCCAGGCGTTTGACCGGCCGATCTCCGCGCAAATCTTTGCCGATGGCAAACCGGGCAATATCAGCACCCGTGTAACCGCCAGGGGCCAGGTGACGGTCAAGCGGCTGACAGAGTGGTTGAAAATCAGCCAGCCGTTGCCGGTTTCCGGTGATATTCCGTATCAGTTGCAGCTCAACCTGGACGGTGCCGACAGCCAGTTGATGGTCAGCTCCAATCTCAAGGGTGTTGCGGTGGACTTGCCTGCACCGTTCGGCATGCCAGCGAGCCAGGGGCGTGACAGCGTATTCCGCATGACCTTGCAGGGCGCCGAACGACGCTACTGGTTTGATTACGGTGAGCTGGCCAACTTTACCTTTGCTGCGCCGCCGGACAAATTCAATGATGGCCGTGGCGAGTTGTTCCTCGGCGATGGCGATGCATTGCTGCCCGCTGCCAAGGGCTTGCGCATTCGTGGAGTGCTTTCGGAGCTCGACATCGATCCGTGGAAAAAACTGGTGAGCCAGTATGCCGGCAACGATCCGGGTGGCAGTGCCAAGCAACTGCTAAGCGGTGCCGACTTCAAGATAGGCAAACTCACCGGTTTAGGTACTCAGTTCGATCAGGTCAATCTGCAGTTGGACCGAAAACCCGTTGCCTGGGGCTTGCAGTTCGACAGTCAGCAGGCCAAGGGCAGTGTGACCTTGCCTGATAGTAAGGTCGCGCCGATTGGGGTCAACCTGCAATACGTAAAACTACCGGCGGTGGACCCTACGGTGCAGGCCGATGAAAACGCCCCCGACCCGTTGGGCAGCATCGACCCAAAGGATATTCCGGCTCTGGATATCGCCATTGCGCAACTGTTCCAGGGGCCCGAGCTGCTGGGCGCGTGGTCGCTAAAAATCCGTCCAACTACTAAAGGCTTGGCTTTCAGCGATCTGGACCTAGGTCTGAAGGGCATGCAGCTCAAAGGCGCTGGCGGATGGGAAGGCGCTCCAGGGGGCAGCAGCAGTTGGTACAAAGGCCGCCTGGACGGTAAAAATATCGCCGATGTACTCAAGGGCTGGGGCTATGCACCCACTGTAACCAGCGAAGACTTCCATCTGGATGTGGATGGGCGTTGGCCTGGTTCGCCGGCGTGGGTCGGGCCAAAGCGCTTCTCCGGTAGCCTGGATGCAGCGTTCCGAAAAGGTCAGTTTGTTGAAGTTGAAGGTGGCGCCCAGGCGCTGCGGGTGTTCGGTCTGCTCAACTTCAACTCCATCGGGCGACGCCTGCGGCTGGATTTCTCCGACCTGCTCGGCAAAGGCTTGAGCTATGACCGAGTCAAAGGCCTGTTGGCGGCGAGCAACGGTGTGTTCGTCACGCGGGAGCCGATCACTATGACCGGGCCGTCGAGCAACTTGGAACTGAACGGTACCTTGGACTTGGTAGCTGACCGCGTCGATGCCAAGTTGTTGGTGACGTTGCCTGTGACCAACAACCTGCCGATCGCTGCACTGATCGTCGGTGCACCTGCCATTGGTGGGGCTTTGTTCCTGATCGACAAGCTGATTGGTGATCGGGTTTCGCGTTTTGCCAGCGTCCAATACAAGGTGGAAGGACCGTGGAAGGATCCAAAAATCACCTTCGACAAGCCATTTGAAAAACCAAACTGAGGGCCTGCGGAGTAGCATGGGGCTCTCTTTTTTTGGTGCATGCCCATTACGGAGTGTCGGCTCATGTCCTTTGCGGTAATTCAAATGGTCAGCCAGAGCGATGTGTTGGCCAATCTGGCACAGGCTCGGCGTTTGTTGGAAAAAGCGGCGGCGGGCGGCGCGAAGCTGGCGGTGCTGCCGGAAAACTTCGCCGCAATGGGCCGCCGCGACGTGGCGGACATCGGTCGGGCTGAGGCTCTGGGCGAAGGTCCCATCCTGCCGTGGTTGAAACAGACCGCCCGCGACCTCACTTTATGGATAGTGGCCGGCACATTGCCGTTGCCGCCCAAGGACCAACCGAACTCCAAATCCAATGCCTGCTCGCTGTTGATCGATGATCATGGCGAAATCGTTGCTCGGTACGACAAGCTGCATTTGTTTGACGTGGATGTGGCCGATGCCCGGGGTCGCTATCGGGAGTCCGACGACTATGCTTTCGGGAGTAACGTGGTGGTGGCGGATACACCGGTCGGCCGTTTGGGCCTGACGGTGTGTTACGACCTTCGCTTTCCTGAGCTGTACAGCGAGCTGCGGGCGGCGGGGGCTGAATTGATCACCGCGCCCTCGGCCTTTACCGCTGTAACCGGTGCCGCGCACTGGGACGTGCTGATACGCGCACGGGCCATCGAAACCCAGTGCTATGTGCTGGCGGCGGCCCAGGGCGGCGTGCATCCGGGACCACGGGAAACCCATGGTCATGCAGCGATTGTCGACCCGTGGGGGCGTGTGCTGAAACAACAGGATCAAGGCGAAGCGGTGTTGCTGGCCGAGCGCGATAGCAGTGAACAGGCGTCGATACGGGCGCGCATGCCGGTGGTCAACCATCGGCGCTTTTTCTCGCAGGGCGCGCAGCGACCTGCTTCAGAACGATGAATTTAAGGCCAAACCTATGAGCGAGTTGTTGTCCTCAGTCAGTGAACACCTCCTGGCACCCGGTGGCGTGACCATCGAAAGCTTGCAAACCGTGTTGGGCGATCTTGCCGGGCCAGGAATCGACGCCGCTGACCTGTATTTCCAGGGCCAGATTTCCGAGTCCTGGGCGCTGGAAGATGGCATCGTCAAGGAAGGCAGTTTCAACCTCGACCAAGGTGTCGGCGTGCGCGCGCAATCCGGTGAAAAGACCGGTTTTGCCTACAGCAACGCAATCACTTTGGAGGCCTTGGGTCTTGCCGCACGTGCAGCGCGTTCGATCTCCCGCGCCGGCCAAAATGGCACGGTGCAAGCGTTCAGCACTCAGGACGTGGCCCAGCTATACGCGCCGGACAATCCTTTGGAAGTGATCAGCCGGGCGGAAAAGGTCGATTTGCTCAAGCGCATCGACGCGGCTACCCGCGCCCTGGATCCACGTATCCAGCAGGTCACCGTGAGCATGGCCGGTGTGTGGGAGCGCATCCTGGTGGCATCCACCGACGGCGGCCTGGCGGCGGATGTACGGCCTTTGGTGCGCTTCAATGTCAGTGTGATCGTCGAACAGAACGGTCGCCGCGAGCGCGGTGGGCATGGCGGCGGCGGGCGTACTGACTACCGTTATTTCCTTACTGAAGACCGCGCGATGGGCTATGCCCGTGAAGCGCTGCGCCAGGCGTTGGTGAACCTGGAAGCTATTCCGGCCCCGGCGGGTACGCTGCCGGTGGTGCTGGGTTCTGGCTGGTCAGGGGTATTGCTCCACGAAGCCGTGGGCCACGGCCTGGAAGGTGACTTCAACCGCAAGGGCAGCTCTGCCTACAGCGGGCGTATGGGCGAGATGGTTGCGTCCAAGCTCTGCACCATTGTCGATGACGGAACCTTGGCTGGTCGCCGTGGTTCGCTGAGCGTCGATGACGAAGGCACGCCTACTGAATGCACCACCCTGATTGAAAACGGTGTGCTCAAGGGCTACATGCAAGACAAACTCAATGCCCGCCTGATGGGCGTGGCGCGCACCGGTAATGGCCGCCGTGAGTCCTACGCGCACCTGCCGATGCCCCGCATGACCAACACCTACATGCTCGGTGGCGAAAGCGATCCGGCGGAAATCATCGCCTCGGTTAAACGCGGTATCTACTGCGCCAACCTCGGCGGCGGCCAGGTGGATATCACCAGTGGCAAATTCGTGTTCTCCACCAGCGAGGCGTACCTGATCGAAGACGGCAAGATTACCGCGCCGGTCAAAGGGGCAACGTTGATTGGCAATGGCCCGGAAGCCATGAGCAAGGTGTCGATGGTCGGCAACGACTTGGCGCTGGACAGCGGCGTCGGCGTGTGCGGGAAAGATGGGCAGTCAGTACCGGTCGGTGTCGGCCAGCCAACCCTGAAAATTGATGCGATCACCGTGGGTGGCACGGGGTCGTAAGGGATGGAGCTTCGGGTGGCGAAGATCGCCACCCGGGGAAGGGCATCAACGCAGTCCGCGTTGAGTCTCGTCCAGCTCACGGATGTATTTGAAGATTTTACGGCTGGTGGCGGGCGCCTTGTTATGCGCCTGCTCGTGCTGGGCCTGACGGATCAGGGAGCGCAGTTGTTGGCGGTCCGCATCCGGGTAGTCCAGCACGAATTTCTCCAGCACTGCGTCATCGCCCGAGATCAGGCGGTCACGCCAACGTTCCAGATTATGGAAACGTTCGTTGTACTGGCGAGTGGAGGCATCGGTTTGATCAAGCAAGGCCAGAATGGCGTCAGTGTCCTGATCGCGCATCAGCTTGCCGATAAACATGATGTGCCGTTTACGCGCGATATTCGCAGTGTGCTTGGGTGCGTCAGCAAGCGCCCGGCGCATCTCGTCGGTCAGTGGCAGTTTTGCAATCAAGTCTTTCTTGAGCGTTGTAAGGCGCTCGCCAAGGTCAACCAGAGCATGCAGCTCACGTTTGACCTGGGTTTTGCTTTTCTCCCCATCGAGGGAGTCGTCGTAAGAATCAACCATGGTGGCAGTCCGCAAAGAAACGCCGCCATGATAACCAGTCGGGGGCCGCTTGTCCGGCCCGGTCGCTCGATGGCCTTAACCGAAAGCAGAATTTGAGTGGAGAAAACCATGAGTGCAGCCCAAAGCGTCGGTCCGCAAGCGTTACCGGCCCTGCAGGAACAAGTCGAGCAGATCCTTGCCGAGGCTAAGCGCCAGGGGGCCAGTGCCTGTGAAGTTGCGGTCTCGCTGGAGCAGGGTCTGTCGACGTCGGTACGTCAGCGGGAAGTGGAAACTGTTGAATTCAACCGCGACCAAGGCTTTGGCATCACCTTGTATTCGGGGCAGCGCAAAGGGTCGGCCAGTACCTCCGCCAGTGGCCCGGAAGCCATTCGCGAGACTGTGGCCGCCGCGTTGGCGATTGCCAAGCACACTTCCGAAGATGAAAGCTCAGGTCTGGCAGACAAAGCGCTGATGGCCAAGGACTTGAAGGATTTCGATCTTTTCCATGCCTGGGACATTACGCCCGAGCAGGCCATTGAGCTGGCGCTGACCTGTGAAGCCGCTGCGTTTGATGCTGATGCCCGCATCAAGAACGCCGATGGCACCACGTTGAATACTCACCAAGGCTGTCGTGTTTATGGCAACAGCCACGGGTTTATCGGGGGATATGCATCCACCCGTCATAGCTTGAGCTGCGTGATGATCGCCGAGGCCAATGGCCAGATGCAGCGTGATTACTGGTATGACGTGAGCCGTCAAGGTGAACTGCTGGCCGACCCGGTCAGCATTGGTCAGCGTGCCGCACAACGTGCCGCTAGCCGCCTGGGCGCCCGTCCGGTGCCAACCTGCGAAGTGCCGGTGCTGTTTTCAGCGGAGCTGGCGGGCGGTTTGTTTGGCAGTTTCCTTGGCGCGATTTCGGGCGGCAATCTGTATCGTAAGTCGTCGTTCCTTGAAGGCGCCATTGGCCAGAAGCTCTTTCCCGATTGGTTGACCATTGATGAGCGTCCGCACTTGATGCGCGCCATGGGCAGCTCGGCGTTCGATGGCGATGGCTTGGCCACGTACGCCAAGCCGTTCGTCGAGAACGGTGAGTTGGTGTCTTACGTACTGGGTACTTACTCAGGTCGCAAACTCGGCCTGCCCAGCACTGCCAACTCCGGCGGCGTACATAACCTGTTCGTGACCCATGGCGATGAAGATCAGGCAGCGCTGTTGCGGCGTATGGGACGTGGCCTGCTGGTAACCGAATTGATGGGGCACGGCCTGAACATGGTCACCGGCGATTACTCCCGCGGCGCGGCGGGTTTCTGGGTGGAAAATGGCGAGATTCAGTTCGCGGTTCAGGAAGTGACGATTGCCGGCAATATGCGTGACATGTTCAAGCAGATCGTTGCCGTGGGTAACGATCTGGAACTGCGCAGCAATATTCGCACCGGTTCGGTGTTGATCGAGCGGATGACTGTCGCCGGCAGCTGATCGATCCTCTCTGAGAAGCGCGCTATCCCACGGATAGCGCGCTTTTTTTGTGCTTGGAATTCAGGGCGATCACGATGCCGCCATTGCGTTGATTCTCAATATCATTTAATAATAAATATCATTATCGAATGAGCGTGGATCATGAGTTCTGTCCTGCATGAGGATCCGTACCTGGAAAGCTGGCGCTGGATGAGTCGTCAGATTCGCTGCGGCCTTGATCCTAATGAACCTCGCCTGATCGAACATTACCTAAATGAGGGTCGATACCTGGCGTGCTGCACTGCGACTCATCCGTGGACGATCGCTGAAACGTCATTCCGCCTGTTAATCGATACCGCCAGTGATATCGCCTTGCCTTGGCATTGGCGTTCCACTTGTCTGGATCAGGCTTGGCGCCCGCTGCGCGACTTGGAAAAACTCTCCCACTGTGCCTGCCGCCTCAAGCGCTGGCAGACCTTTGCCTGGCAATTGGCGACGTGCGAATTGCTGCCATCAATCTCCCACTCCGACTTGGTGCAAGGATCTAACGATGAGTAACACCCGTATCGAACGCGACAGCATGGGCGAACTGCAAGTGCCTGCCGAGGCCTTGTATGGCGCACAGACCCAGCGCGCAGTGAACAACTTCCCTATCAGCCACCAACGTATGCCGGCAGAGTTTATTCGCGCCTTGATCCTTGCCAAGGCTGCTGCCGCCAAGGTCAACGTCGACCTCAAGCAAATCAGCGAAGGGCAGGGCAAGGCCATCGTTGATGCTGCCCAAGGGTTGCTGGAAGGCGACTTCATGCAGCACTTCCCGGTGGATATCTTCCAGACCGGCTCTGGTACCAGCTCCAACATGAACGCCAACGAAGTGATCGCGACCCTCGCCAGCCGTTTGCTGGGCGAAGCGGTGAACCCGAACGATCACGTCAACTGCGGCCAAAGCAGCAACGACATTATCCCGACCACTATTCACGTCAGCGCGGCGCTGGTATTGCACGAGCAAACGCTTCCGGCGCTTCTTCACCTGGTGCAGGTGATCGAGCAGAAAGCCAAAGAAGTTCACCCGTTCATCAAGACAGGCCGCACGCACCTGATGGACGCCATGCCGGTCCGTATGAGTCAGGTACTCGATGGTTGGGCGCAGCAACTCAAAGCCAATATCGGTCATCTGCAGGACTTGCTGCCAAGCCTGCAGGCCCTCGCGCAAGGCGGAACGGCGGTGGGCACTGGGATCAACGCCCATCCGGAATTCGCGGCGCGTTTCAGTCAGCAACTAAGCAGCCTGACGGATGTGAAATTCACTCCGGGTAAAAACCTGTTTGCGCTGATTGGTTCCCAGGACACAGCCGTGGCGGTGTCCGGCCAACTGAAAGCCACCGCCGTATCGCTGATGAAAATCGCCAATGACCTGCGCTGGATGAACTCCGGTCCACTTGCCGGCCTGGGTGAGATCGAGCTGGAAGGCCTGCAGCCGGGGTCTTCGATCATGCCCGGCAAGGTCAACCCTGTAATCCCTGAAGCGACTGCCATGGTGGCTGCACAAGTCATTGGCAATGACACGGTGATTACCGTCGCTGGCCAATCCGGCAACTTCGAGCTGAACGTGATGCTGCCTATCATCGCCCAGAACCTGCTCAGCAGCCTCGAACTGCTGGCCAACTCCAGCCGCCTGCTGGCGGACAAAGCCATCGCCAGCTTCAAGGTCAATGAAGCCAAGCTCAAGGAAGCACTGTCGCGCAACCCGATACTGGTTACTGCACTCAACCCGATCATTGGATACCAAAAGGCTGCTGAAATCGCCAAGAAGGCCTATCAGCAAGGCCGTCCAGTGATTGATGTCGCCCTTGAACACACCGACTTGCCGCGCAGCCAACTGGAAATCCTGCTGGATCCGGAAAAGCTCACGGCTGGCGGCGTTTAATCACCGACTCTGCTTTGGAGGCTCACCATGGAGCACTGGAAGCGCACGATCGAACGGGCCAATCGCTGCTTTATGCAAGGCGAGTTGGTTGACGCTCGCGAGGCCTATTTGCAAGCCCTGGCCTTGGCCCAGGTGTTGTTCGAACGCTGGGCGAATGCCGACGAAGCAGTGGCGGCTTGCGTCATTTCCCATCACAACCTGGCGGACCTGCATCTGCACTTGAATCAGCCTGAGGAAAGCGCCGAATACCTTTGCGCCATTCACCAGCGCTTGCTGCAGACCATGCAGGACGCGCGCCTGAGCCCGCAGCTGCGGGAGGCGGCCCTGCGCCAGAGCAGCAAGACTTACGTCGAACTGTTGAATTTCATCAGCGATCACGGCGAGTACCCGCGCACCCATCGCTTGCTGGGCGGTACTGCGGCGCAACCGACTACGCCTCAATACGGAGCACATTGATATGACCTATACCTTGCCTGCCTTGCCTTACGCCTACGATGCCCTGGAGCCGCATATTGATGCGCAAACCATGGAAATTCACTACACCAAGCATCATCAGACCTACATCAACAACCTTAATGCCGCCGTCGAGGGCACCGAGTTCGCCGGCTGGCCGGTGGAAAAACTGGTGTCCAGCGTGCACCAAATACCGGAAAAGCTTCGCGCAGCCGTGATCAACCAAGGTGGCGGCCACGCTAACCACTCGCTGTTCTGGGCGGTGATGTCACCTCAAGGGGGCGGTAAGCCAGAGGGCGCATTGGGCAAGGCAATTGACGAGCAAGTTGGAGGTTTTGATAGTTTCAAGGAGGCCTTCACCAAAGCCGCATTGACCCGCTTCGGCAGTGGCTGGGCTTGGCTGAGCGTTACGCCGCAAAAGACCTTGGTGGTGGAAAGCAGCGGTAACCAAGACAGCCCGCTGATGAGCGGCAACACGCCGATCCTCGGCCTGGACGTATGGGAGCATGCTTACTATTTGCGCTACCAGAACCGCCGCCCGGAATACATCAATGCCTTCTACAGTGTTATTAACTGGCCAGAAGTTGCCGCACGCTATCAGGCTGCTATGGCCTGACATTTACCTCTATAACAAGATCTAAGGCCGACTATGGGCACTGAAACACTGGCGATCGGCAGCGTGCGACTGTTTCGCTATGCGCTTGGCTCGCTACTGCTACTGGCAGGTACTGCATTGCTGGTGGCCCACGGGCTGGCCTGGCTGGACCTTGAACCGCGCATCCTGCGTGCTTTGCAGGGCGGGGCGATCTGCGCGCTCGGTACTGCGCTGGGCGCGGTTCCGGTATTGGTGATTCGGCGGATGCCGGTGGCCGTGAGCGATACCTTGCTGGGCTTTGGGGCTGGCGTGATGCTGGCTGCAACCGCCTTTTCACTGGTGGTACCGGGTATCGCTGCTGCAGAAAGCCTGGGGCTTACGTCCTGGGGCGCGAGCGGGCTGATCAGTTTCGGCATTATGTTGGGAGCGTTCGGGCTGTATCTGGTTGACCGCAGGGTCTCCGGCGCGAGTCCGGAAATGCTGGTGGGCACACCGGACAAACCGGTGATACCGCCGCGCATCTGGCTATTCGTGTTCGCTATCATTGCTCACAACATTCCGGAAGGCATGGCGGTTGGCGTCTCTGCCGGCGGCGGCATGCCGGATGCCGACAGCTTGGCCATGGGCATCGCCTTGCAGGATGTGCCCGAAGGTCTTGTGATTGCGTTGGTGTTGGCCGGGGCAGGGATGTCGCGGGCCAAGGCATTCCTGATTGGTGCTGCTTCAGGCTTGGTGGAACCGGTGTTTGCCGTGCTCTGCGCTTGGCTGGTGAGCCTGGCCGAGGTGTTGTTGCCTTTGGGGCTGGCGCTGGCTGCCGGGGCGATGCTGTTGGTAGTGACCCATGAGGTGATCCCGGAGTCGCGGCGCAATGGCCACGAAAAGCTCGCCAGCTTGGGGCTCTGCATTGGATTTTGCTTGATGATGGCGATGGATACCGCATTGGGGTGAAGCCGTTGCGGCTTCACGTTTGTGTCAAAGGGTGAGGTTACTCACCCTCATCAAAGTAGTTGTTGATCAACGCCACCAGAGCTTCCATCGCTTCCTGGTCTTGCTCGCCTTCGGTCTTCAAATGAATTTTGGTGCCTTTGCCGGCCGCCAGCATCATCATCGCCATGATGCTTTTGCCGTCGACCATGCTTTCAGGTGTGCGTCCAGCCCTGATCTGGCAGGGGAACTGCCCGGCTACTCCGACAAACTTGGCCGAGGCGCGGGCGTGCAAGCCCAACTTGTTGATGATTTCAATTTCCAGAGCGGGCATCGCGCAGGTGTTCCTTTCAGCTAAGGTCGCGGTGGCGAACCTGGACGTTCTTGAGGGTTTGTTGCAGTGCTTGGCCCAAGCGCTCGGTCAGGTATACCGAACGGTGATGACCGCCGGTGCATCCAATGGCAATAGTGACATAGGCCCGGTTGCTCGCGGCAAAGCGCGGCAGCCACTTGAGCAGATAGCTGGAAATGTCCTGGAACATCTCCTCCACATCCGGCTGCGCGGCTAGGTACTCAGCCACAGGTAGGTCCATCCCTGATTGGTCGCGTAACTCTGGCTTCCAGTAGGGGTTGGGCAGGCAGCGCACGTCGAACACCAGATCGGCATCCACCGGCATGCCACGTTTGAAGCCAAAAGACTCGACGAGAAACGCCGTGCCAGGCTCCGGCTGGTTCAGCAGGCGCAGTTTGATGGCATCGCGCAGCTGGTAAAGGTTAAGGCCGGTGGTGTTGATCTTAAGGTCGGCGAGGTCAATGATCGGCCCCAGCAACTTGGTTTCGTCCTCGATGGCTTCAGCCAGAGAACGGTGAGGGCTGCTGAGGGGGTGGCGTCGACGGGTTTCGGAGAAGCGTTTGAGCAGCGTCTCTTCATCGGCGTCCAGGTACAGCACATCACAATGAATATGCTTGGCGCGCACTTCTTCCAACAGTTCCGGGAACCGAGAGAGGTGGCTGGGTAGGTTGCGGGCGTCGATCGAAACGGCAACCAGAGGTTGCGCCAGCTCGGTGTGGATAAGAGCGCGTTCCGCCAACTCCGGCAGTAGGCCGGCCGGCAGGTTATCGATGCAATAGAAGCCGTTGTCCTCAAGAACGTTGAGGGCGGTACTTTTACCCGAGCCGGAGCGGCCGCTGACGATGATCAAACGCATGATTACTGCCCGTTTTGCTCATCCAGGACAACTTGGTACAGCGCCTCATTGCTGCCGGCACTGCGCAGTTTGTCGCGTACTTCTTTGCGGTCGAGCATGCTGGCGATCTGCCGAAGCAGTTCCAAGTGCGCATCGGTGGCGGCCTGTGGGACCAACAGAACAAACAGCAGGTCGACCGGGGCGCCATCAATGGCATCGAAATCGATAGGCGCGTCCAAGTGCAGCAGCGCGCTGACAGGTGTCTCACAGCCTTTGAGGCGACAGTGAGGAATGGCGATGCCGTTACCAAAACCGGTGGAACCCAGTTTTTCACGGGCAATCAGAGCCTCGAAGACATCTTGCATCTCCAGTTCAGGCACTTGGCTGCTGATCAGGTTGGCAATTTGTTCGAGGGCTTTCTTCTTGCTGCCGCCCGGCACGTTCACGAGGGAACGGCCGGGGGTCAGGATGGTTTCAAGTCGAATCATGGGTGGGGAGTGTTAGCGGCCTGTGCCCTGAAGAAGGCTCTGCTGCTTTTCCTTATGCTTTTTAAGTTGGCGGTCGAGCTTGTCAGTCAAGGCATCGATTGATGCATACATGTCTTCATGCTCGGCGTTGGCGACTACTTCGCCACCGGGAATCTGTAGGGTCGCTTCGATTTTCTGCTGAAGCTTGTCGACCTTCATGATCACTTGCACATTGGTGATCTTGTCAAAATGACCCTCAAGCCTTTTCAGCTTCTGCTCGACATATTCGCGCAGGGGAGGGGTGACTTCTACATGGTGTCCACTGATGTTGACTTGCATACAGCTTCTCCTTCGTTGCCAGTGCATAAAGCGGCGGGTAGGAATACCCGCCACTGGAACGCTGTGGCCCGCCCGTCACATCAAACGCTTACGCTCGCTGGAAGGCGCGATCCCAAGGGATTCGCGGTACTTGGCGACGGTTCGACGGGCGACCTGAATGCCTTGTGCCTCCAGTAAACCAGCGATCTTGCTGTCACTCAACGGCTTTTTCTGATTTTCCGCGGCAACCAGTTTTTTGATGATTGCGCGGATTGCCGTGGACGAGCATTCGCCGCCTTCTGAGGTGCTGACATGGCTGGAGAAAAAGTATTTCAACTCATAAATACCCCGTGGGGTATGCATGAATTTTTGCGTGGTAACGCGGGAAATCGTCGACTCGTGCATGCCTACCGCTTCGGCGATATCGTGCAGAACCAAAGGCTTCATCGCTTCATCGCCGTATTCCAGGAAGCCGCGCTGATGCTCGACGATCTGTGTGGCGACTTTCATCAGGGTTTCGTTACGGCTTTGCAGGCTCTTGATGAACCAGCGCGCCTCCTGCAACTGGTTGCGCATGAAGGTGTTGTCGGCACTGGTGTCGGCGCGTCGCACGAAACCTGCATATTGCGGGTTGACTCGCAGGCGTGGCACTGACTCCTGGTTAAGTTCCACCAGCCAGCGCTCGTTGTCCTTGCGCACGATCACGTCAGGAACTACGTATTCGGCCTCGCTGGACTCGATCTGCGAGCCGGGACGCGGGTTGAGGCTTTGCACCAGCTCGATGACCTGGCGCAGATCGTCTTCCTTGAGCTTCATGCGACGCATCAGTTGGCTGTAATCGCGGCTGCCGAGCAGGTCGATGTAGTCGGTGACCAGGCGCTGGGCCTCGGCGAGCCATGGGGTCTTGGCGGGCAGCTGGCGCAGTTGCAGCTGCAGGCATTCGCTAAGGGTGCGCGCACCAATACCCGCGGGCTCAAATTGCTGGATGCGGTGCAGGACGGCTTCGATTTCGTCCAGTTCGATATCTAGTTCGGGGTCGAAGGCCTCAAGAATCTCTTCGAGTGTCTCGTCCAGATAGCCTTGGTTATTGATGCAATCGATCAGGGTGACGGCGATCAGGCGATCGGTGTCCGACATCGGCGCGAGGTTCAGCTGCCACAACAAATGGCTCTGCAGACTTTCGCCGGCGGACGTGCGGGTAGTGAAGTCCCACTCATCATCGTCGTTGCTGGGCAGGCTGCTGGCGCTGGTCTGGTAGACGTCTTCCCAAGCAGTGTCTACGGGAAGCTCGTTGGGAATGCGTTCGTTCCAATCGCCTTCCTCAAGGTTATCCACCGTAGGGGCGGTTTCCTGGTAGGACGGTTCCTGCACGTCTGCGTTGGGCTTTTGCTCGATGTTGTCGGCCAACGGGTCTGCATTATCGAAGTCGTCGCCTTCTTCCTGGCGTTCGAGCATCGGATTAGACTCCAGGGCCTCCTGGATTTCCTGTTGCAGGTCCAGGGTCGACAATTGGAGCAGGCGGATGGCCTGTTGCAGCTGCGGTGTCATCGTCAGCTGCTGGCCCATTCTTAGGACTAGCGATGGTTTCATGGCAGGGGCTTAACACCTTATTCGCCGGCGCAACGCGCCATCCACGACAGGGCGCGTGAGCGCCAAACATAAGCAAATTATATGCCTGATATCGAGGGCTTTGCCTAGAGCGCGGTAACAATAAAAAACCGGAGGTTTTCATTGACTCCCGCGCATCAGGCAAACGACCTGCCACCGCCTTGTTTGTGCAGGCGGCTTTACAGGCGAAACTCGTGACCCAGATACACTTCCTTGACCAGTTCGTTGGCCAGGATGGTGGCGGAGTCGCCTTCTGCGATCAGTTGACCATCGTTGACGATATACGCGGTTTCGCAGATATCGAGGGTCTCACGCACGTTGTGATCGGTGATCAGTACACCGATGCCCTTGGCCTTGAGGTGATGGATGATCTGCTTGATGTCGCCAACCGAGATAGGGTCGACGCCGGCAAACGGTTCGTCCAGCAGAATGAACTTGGGGGCAGTGGCCAGGGCGCGGGCGATTTCCACGCGACGCCGCTCACCACCGGACAGGCTCATGCCAAGGTTGTCGCGAATGTGGTTGATATGGAATTCCTGCAGCAGGCTTTCCAGCTCCTGTCGGCGGCCGTCACGGTCCAGTTCCTTGCGAGTTTCAAGGATGGCCATAATGTTGTCGGCAACTGACAGTTTGCGGAAGATCGATGCTTCTTGAGGAAGATAGCCGATACCCGCGCGTGCACGACCGTGCATTGGCTGGTGGCTGACATCCAGGTCGTCGATCAGTACGCGACCCTGATCCGCCTGGACCAGGCCAACAATCATGTAGAAGCATGTGGTCTTGCCTGCGCCGTTGGGGCCGAGCAAGCCGACGATCTGGCCGCTGTCGATCGACAGGCTGACGTCGCGCACGACCTGACGGCTTTTATAGGCCTTGGCCAGATGCTGGGCTTTCAGGGTTGCCATTACTCGGCCTTCTTCTTCGGCTGGATAACCATGTCGATGCGTGGGCGCGGTGCGGTGACCTTGCTGCCATTGGCACGACCGGCGTTAGCGATCTGTTTCACGGTGTCATAGGTGATCTTTTCACCTTCCGTGGAGTTGCCATCGGGGCTGAGCACCTTGGCCTGGTCGATCAGCACAATGCGATTCTGCTGGGCGTGATACTGAATGGTCTTGCCGTAGCCCTTCATCGGGCCAGTGTCGGCAGCGGACTGCTTCTGTTCGAAGTAAGCCAGGTTACCCACTGAGGTCACGACGTCAATGTCACCGGCTTGGGTGCGCGTCAGTGTCACGGTATTACCGGTGATCTTCATCGACCCTTGGGTGATGATTACGCCGCCGGTATAGGTGGCAACACCTTGCTTGTCATCCAGTTGCGCATCGTCAGCCGAGATGTGGATCGGTTGCTGGCTATCGTTCGGCAGAGCCCAGGCGCTCACGCTTCCCAGTGCTGCGCCCAAACCGAGCAAAATAGGGAGAGTTTTAACGAGCCTCATACTGTCCTCTTACGTTCGATAGCAGGTGTATCCTGCTTTCTTTCAAATACGCTTTCATTCCCTTGCCAGTCGATACACCGCCAGCGCCGTCGATTCTAACGTCTTGCTCGGTCTGCGCATATTGCTTCTGCGGGAATACGGTCATGCGACTGCTGGTAATCACCGTGTCACGGGCTTTGGCGTCCGTGCGCGCAACACGTACCGAGTCAATCAGTTCTACCTCGGTGCCGTCGGGGTTCACCTCACCACGCTTGCTGGTGACATGCCACGGAAATTCGGTGCCGCGGTACAGGTTCAGGTCCGGATTAGTCAGCAGAGTGACTTCGGTGGCCTTCAAGTGCTCGACTTTGTCCGACGTCATTTCGTACTGCAGCTTGCCGTCGGGCAGGAACTGCACGCTATAGGCATTGGTGGCGTAATAGTCGATGGCCCCCTCGTCGACCTGCGCAACAGGCTGGTCGAGGAAGCGCCCCGGACTGATATTCCAGTAGCCCACCGCGAGGAACAGCGCGGCAATGACCCCGAATAACAGGAAGTTGCGAATCTTTTTACTCAGCATAAAACGCTCTATAGGTAGGCGGCGTGGGCCGCTTCAAGGCTGCCTTGGGCTCGCAGGATCAGTTCGCAGAACTCGCGGGCTGCACCTTCGCCACCACGTGCGCAGGTGATGCCATGGGCGTGCTCGCGAACAAACGCCGCCGCATTGGCGACGGCCATGCCAAGCCCTACTCGACGAATGACCGGCAGGTCGGGCAGATCATCGCCTAAGTAGGCGACCTGCTCATAGCTTAGGTTGAGTTGGCCAAGAAGCTCGTCCAGAACTACCAGTTTATCCTCGCGGCCCTGATACAGGTGAGGAATCCCCAGGTTTTGTGCGCGGCGTTCCACAACGGGAGTTTTTCGGCCGCTGATAATCGCGGTTTGCACGCCTGCAGCCATCAGCATCTTGATGCCTTGGCCGTCGAGGGTGTTGAACGTCTTGAATTCGCTGCCGTCTTCGAGGAAGTACAGGCGGCCATCGGTCAGCACGCCGTCAACGTCGAAAATCGCCAGTCTGATGTTTTTGCCGCGTTGCAACAGGTCGCTGGTCATTTACATCACTCCCGCACGCAGCAAGTCGTGCATGTTCAGGGCGCCAACCGGGTGGTCGTCGCTATCGACAACCACCAGGGCGCCGATCTTGTGGTCTTCCATGATCTTCAATGCTTCGGCTGCCAGCATCTCAGGGCGTGCGGTCTTGCCGTGTGGCGTCATCACTGCATCGATGGTCGCAGTGTGGATATCGATGGTGCGGTCCAGGGTGCGGCGCAGGTCGCCGTCGGTGAATACCCCAGCCAGGCGGCCGTCAGCTTCAAGGATCACGGTCATGCCCAGGCCCTTGCGAGTCATTTCCATCAGCGCGTCCTTCAGTAAGGTGCCGCGCTGGACGTGGGGTAATTCATCGCCTGAATGCATAACGTTTTCCACTTTCAGCAGCAGGCGGCGGCCCAGTGCGCCACCCGGGTGGGAGAACGCGAAGTCTTCAGCCGTGAACCCGCGAGCTTCAAGCAGCGCAACGGCCAGGGCGTCGCCCATAACCAAGGCAGCGGTAGTGGAGGAGGTTGGTGCCAGATTCAGCGGGCAGGCTTCGTGGGCGACGTGAACGTTCAGGTTAACATCGGCAGCCTTGGCTAGGGTCGACTCCGGGTTGCCGGTGACGCTGATCATCTGGATGCCAAGGCGCTTGATCAGCGGCAGCAGGGTCACGATTTCGTTGGTGGTGCCGGAGTTGGACAGCGCCAGGATGATGTCATCTTTGGTGATCATGCCCATGTCGCCGTGGCTCGCCTCCGCCGGATGCACGAAAAACGCCGTGGTCCCGGTGCTCGCCAGGGTGGCGGCGATCTTGTTGCCGACGTGGCCCGATTTGCCCATGCCGACCACGACAACGCGGCCCTTACTGGCCAGAATCATCTCGCAGGCGCGTACGAAATCTGCGTCGATATGGGCCAGTAAGCCTTCTACGGCTTCGACTTCGAGGCGGATGGTGCGTTGTGCGGATTGGATAAGGTCGCTGGATTGGCTCATGTCTGAAATCGTATAGCCTGACGAAAAGTCGGCGATTATAGCGGTAATGATCAATTCCCTCACGCAAGTTCGTCAGGCTTTATTCAGCAGGGGACCGAGATCGATCCTCAGTCACACAGTCGGCAACGTTTTTTCCCTGTCCCCAAACTGAACTAGCGCTGTTCCGGCCTTGGGCGCCTTGTACCAGCAGTGATATAGTTCGCCGCCAGTTCGGTCCGCCCAGCCCATGTGGCTATCTATATGCGTCGCCGTTGCAAACGTTTGTCGCATGCGTGGTGTCTGAGTGAGAGGCTGCATCCCAAGGAGTTTAGATGAGTGCCGATAACGCCTACGCGGTCGAGCTGAAGGGACTGACCTTCAAGCGCGGGACGCGCAGCATCTTCAATAACGTCGATATTCGCATTCCCCGTGGCAAGGTCACGGGCATCATGGGGCCGTCCGGTTGCGGCAAGACCACGCTGTTGCGGTTGATGGGCATGCAATTGCGTCCCAGCGCCGGCGAAGTGTGGGTCAATGGCCAAAACCTGCCTACGCTGTCGCGCAGTGATCTGTTCGATGCGCGCAAGCATATGGGCGTGCTGTTCCAGAGCGGTGCGCTGTTCACCGACCTCGATGTGTTCGAGAACGTAGCGTTTCCGCTGCGGGTGCATACCCAGCTGTCCGACGAAATGATTCGCGACATTGTGTTGCTGAAATTGCAGGCCGTCGGCCTCCGTGGCGCAATTGATCTGATGCCCGACGAACTGTCCGGCGGCATGAAGCGCCGTGTGGCCCTGGCGCGAGCCATTGCCCTCGATCCACAGATTCTCATGTACGACGAGCCCTTCGTCGGTCAGGATCCGATCGCCATGGGGGTGCTGGTACGACTGATCCGTCTGCTCAACGATGCCCTGGGTATCACCAGTATCGTGGTCTCCCACGACCTTGCAGAAACCGCGAGCATTGCCGATTACCTCTATGTGGTCGGTGATGGCCAGGTGCTGGGGCAGGGTACGCCTGAAGAGCTGATGAACGCCGACAACCCGCGCATTCGCCAATTCATGACCGGCGACCCCGATGGCCCTGTGCCTTTCCACTTTCCGGCAGCGGATTACCGCTCAGATCTTCTGGGGAAGCGTTAATGCGCAAAACATCTCTTATCGAGAAAGTTCGCCTTTTCGGTCGCTCCGGCCTCGACATCGTCGAAGTGCTCGGCCGCTCGACGATTTTCCTGTTCCACGCCTTGCTCGGCCGCGGCGGTATTGGCGGTGGCTTTGGCCTGTTGATCAAGCAGCTGCATTCGGTGGGTGTGATGTCCCTGGTGATCATTGTGGTCTCCGGGGTGTTCATCGGCATGGTGCTGGCGTTGCAGGGCTTCAATATCCTGTCCAGCTACGGTTCGGAGCAGGCAGTGGGGCAGATGGTTGCCCTGACGCTGCTACGTGAACTGGGACCGGTGGTGACCGCGTTGCTGTTCGCCGGGCGCGCAGGTTCCGCGTTGACTGCCGAAATTGGCAACATGAAGTCTACCGAGCAGCTGTCCAGCCTCGAAATGATCGGTGTGGACCCGCTCAAATACATTGTTGCCCCGCGCCTGTGGGCCGGATTCATTTCCCTGCCATTGCTGGCGATGATCTTCAGCGTGGTCGGTATCTGGGGCGGTTCGTGGGTAGCGGTGGACTGGCTTGGCGTCTACGACGGCTCATACTGGGCCAACATGCAAAACAGCGTGACCTTCAGTGGTGACGTGCTCAATGGCATTATAAAGAGCATCGTCTTCGCCTTTGTAGTGACCTGGATCGCCGTATTCCAAGGCTATGACTGTGAGCCCACCTCAGAAGGGATCAGTCGTGCCACCACCAAGACCGTTGTGTACGCCTCACTGGCAGTACTTGGCCTTGACTTCATTTTGACCGCCTTGATGTTTGGAGACTTCTGATGCAAAACCGCACTGTGGAAATCGGTGTCGGCCTTTTCTTGCTGGCTGGCATCCTGGCTTTACTGTTGCTGGCTCTGCGAGTCAGCGGTCTTTCGGCCAGCCCAACCGCCGATACTTATAAACTTTACGCGTACTTCGACAATATCGCCGGTTTGACTGTCAGAGCTAAAGTGACCATGGCCGGTGTAACCATTGGCAAGGTCACGGCAATCGATCTGGATCGCGACAGCTTCACCGGGCGAGTGACGATGCAACTGGACAAGAAGGTGGATAATCTGCCTACCGACTCTACTGCATCTATCCTCACTGCGGGGCTGCTGGGCGAGAAGTACATCGGTGTCAGCGTGGGCGGGGAAACAGCCCTGCTCAAGGATGGTTCGACCATCCACGACACTCAGTCGTCGCTGGTACTTGAGGACCTGATCGGAAAATTTTTGCTCAATACGGTCAATAAAGACGCCAAATGAGGAATCTGTTCATGATCTCTACCTTGCGACGTGGCCTGCTGGTACTGCTTGCAGCACTGCCATTGATGGCCAACGCGGCAGGTTCTGCGCACGAACTGGTGCAGGACACCACCAGCAAGATGCTGGCTGACCTGACGGCCAATAAAGAACAGTACAAGCAAGATCCAACCAAGTTCTATGAAGCGCTCAACAGCATCGTCGGTCCGGTCGTCGATGCTGAAGGCATCTCACGCAGCATCATGACGGTCAAATATTCGCGCAAGGCCACGCCTGCGCAGATGCAGACGTTCCAGGAAAACTTTAAGCGCGGCCTGTTCCAGTTCTATGGCAACGCTTTGCTTGAGTACAACAACCAAGGTATTACCGTTGCTCCAGCCGGTGATGAGTCGGGCGATCGCACCAGCGTCAACATGAGCGTCAAAGGTAATAACGGTGCCGTGTACCCGGTGCAGTACACCTTGGAGAAGATCAACGGCGAGTGGAAACTGCGCAACGTGATCATCAACGGCATCAATATCGGCAAGCTGTTCCGTGACCAGTTTGCCGACGCCATGCAGCGCAATGGCAACGACCTGGACAAAACCATCAATGGTTGGGCCGGTGAAGTCGCCAAGGCCAAGGAAGAAACCGATAAAGCTGCTGGGAAGCCGGCGCAATGACCGAGTCGGCTGTTCGTCTCGGCGACTCTGGCCAGCTGTTCATCAGCGGGGTGCTGGATTACCGAACCGGCCCGGCTCTGCGCAAGCATGGCCAAGCGCTGATCAAGTCGAGCGCTGCGCCGGAGCTGGTCCTGGATTGCTCAGCGGTAACCAAGTCCAGCAGTGTCGGGTTGTCGTTGCTGCTGTGCTTCATGCGTGATGCCGAAGCGGCCAAGAAGCCGGTTAGCATCCGTGCGTTGCCCGAAGACATGCGCGAAATTGCCGAAGTTTCCGGTCTGACCGAGCTGTTGGCGCATCCTTAATACACATTATTAGAGAAGCCCCCCGTCAGAGTCCTGCTATGCGGGGTTCGCAGGCGCGGGGCTTTTTTGTATGATGTGCGACCCGTGCGCACTGGGCGCCGATAGAGGTTGAGCATGCAGGCCCTAGAAGTTAAGAGCTTTCTTGAAGGAAAGCTGCCGGATACGACCGTAGAAGTTGAAGGCGAAGGCTGCAACTTCCAGCTGAACGTGATTAGCGATGAACTGGCGGCATTGAGCCCAGTCAAGCGTCAGCAGCAGATCTATGCCCATTTGAACCCGTGGATCACCGATGGCAGCATCCATGCGGTCACTATGAAATTTTTCAGCCGCGCGGCCTGGGCCGAGCGCACCTGAGCCCCCTAGGCGTCGAGATTCTTATGGATAAATTGATTATTACCGGCGGTGCTCGCCTTGATGGCGAGATTCGCATTTCCGGTGCAAAAAACTCCGCCTTGCCGATCCTGGCAGCGACCCTGCTGTGCGATGGCCCGGTGACCGTGGCCAACCTGCCGCACCTGCACGACATCACTACCATGATCGAGCTGTTCGGTCGCATGGGCATCGAGCCTGTGATTGATGAGAAGCTGGCCGTCGAAATTGACCCACGCACCATCAAGACCCTGATCGCCCCGTACGAACTGGTGAAAACCATGCGTGCGTCGATCTTGGTGCTGGGCCCGATGGTTGCCCGTTTCGGTGAAGCCGAAGTCGCCCTGCCTGGCGGCTGCGCTATCGGCTCGCGTCCAGTGGATCTGCACATCCGTGGCCTGGAAGCCATGGGCGCAGTCATTGACGTTGAAGGCGGCTACATCAAAGCCAAGGCGCCGGAAGGCGGCCTGCGTGGAGCGAACTTCTTCTTTGATACCGTCAGCGTGACCGGTACCGAGAACATCATGATGGCCGCTGCCCTGGCCAAAGGCCGCAGCGTCCTGCAAAACGCCGCGCGCGAGCCGGAAGTGGTCGACCTGGCCAACTTCCTGAACGCCATGGGCGCGAAGGTTTCCGGTGCCGGCACCGACACCATTACCATTGATGGTGTAGAGCGCCTGCACACTGCAACCTATAAAGTGATGCCTGACCGCATCGAGACCGGTACCTACCTGGTTGCTGCCGCCGTTACCGGTGGTCGCGTCAAGGTAAAGGACACCGATCCGACCATTCTGGAAGCGGTCCTGGAAAAACTGCGCGAAGCTGGCGCCGAAATCACCACCGGCGAAGACTGGATCGAGCTGAACATGCACGGCAAGCGGCCGAAAGCCGTCAACGTGCGGACCGCTCCGTACCCGGCGTTCCCGACTGACATGCAAGCGCAGTTCATCTCTCTGAACGCGATTGCCGAAGGCACTGGTGCCGTGATCGAGACCATCTTCGAAAACCGCTTCATGCACGTGTATGAACTGCACCGCATGGGCGCGAAGATTCAGGTTGAAGGCAACACCGCCATCGTTACCGGCACCGAGAAGCTCAAGGGCGCGCCAGTCATGGCTACCGACCTGCGTGCTTCGGCCAGTCTGGTGATCTCGGCGCTGATCGCCGAAGGCGACACTCTGATCGACCGCATCTACCACATCGACCGTGGTTACGAGTGCATCGAAGAGAAACTGCAGATGCTCGGCGCTAAAATCCGCCGCGTACCGGGCTAGTTCCCGGAGCTGAAAACACCGTCACTGTGGTGAGCGGGCTTGCCCCGCGCCGGACTGCGTAGCAGTCCCGTTTTTTGGGTCGCTACGCAATTCAGCGTGGGGCAAGCCCACTCACTACAGACGGTGTCAGCTCGCAGTATGCTGAATTTGTTTCAAATCGAGGCTGTCATGGCCTCGATCTGCGTCTGGCGCCGTTTGCGACCGGACAGCAATAGCCTGATGAAGGACTGACGTTTCCCATGTTGACCATCGCACTGTCCAAGGGCCGCATCCTTGACGACACTTTGCCGCTTCTGGCTGAAGCGGGCATCGTGCCGACCGAGAATCCGGACAAGAGCCGCAAGCTGATCATCCCTACGACCCAGGACGACGTTCGCCTGCTGATCGTGCGGGCTACCGACGTGCCGACCTACGTTGAGCATGGCGCGGCCGACCTCGGCGTCGCCGGTAAAGACGTGCTGATGGAATACGGTGGCCAGGGCCTGTATGAGCCGCTGGACCTGCGTATTGCCCTGTGCAAGCTGATGACCGCCGGCCGTGTCGGTGACGTCGAGCCTAAAGGCCGCCTGCGCGTGGCAACCAAGTTCGTCAACGTTGCCAAGCGCTACTACGCCGAGCAAGGCCGCCAGGTCGACATCATCAAGCTCTACGGCTCGATGGAGCTGGCGCCGCTGATCGGCCTGGCCGACAAGATCATCGATGTGGTCGACACCGGCAACACCCTGCGTGCCAACGGTCTCGAACCACAGGACTTCATCGCCGATATCAGCTCCCGCTTGATCGTCAACAAAGCGTCGATGAAGATGCAGCACGCCCGTATCCAAGCGTTGATCGACACCCTGCGCACCGCAGTGGAGTCTCGACACCGCGGTTGACCTACCCGCGTAGCTGAAAGGCTGCGCCCGTCTATCCGCCTCATAGCCAGAATTCTCAGGTGCCCAAGCGGAAACGACTGCTAGTTTAGGGCGCCTGAGTTTTTGCCAATTCTATTGAGGCCCTCGCTATGACCACGTCCACTGCAATTGCCCGACTCAACGCTGCCGACCCGGATTTCGCCCATCATCTGGATCATCTGCTGAGCTGGGAAAGCGTGTCCGACGACTCGGTCAACCAGCGGGTGCTCGACATCATCAAGGCCGTGCGCGAGCGTGGTGATGCGGCGCTGGTGGATTTCACTCGTCAGTTCGACGGTCTGGACGTCAAGTCCATGTCCGATCTGATTCTTCCCCGCGAACGCCTGGAGCTCGCACTGACGCGCATCACTGCGCCTCAGCGTGAAGCCCTGGAAGTCGCGGCGGCGCGTGTGCGCAGCTACCACGAAAAGCAGAAACAGGACTCCTGGAGCTATACCGAAGCCGACGGCACTGTGCTGGGCCAAAAGGTCACGCCGCTGGATCGTGCCGGTCTCTACGTGCCGGGTGGCAAAGCGTCGTATCCATCGTCGGTGTTGATGAACGCAATTCCGGCCAAGGTGGCGGGCGTGACCGAAGTGGTTATGGTGGTACCGACCCCGCGCGGCGAAATCAACGAACTGGTGCTGGCTGCGGCCTGCATCGCTGGTGTTGACCGTGTGTTCACCATTGGCGGTGCTCAAGCCGTCGCGGCCCTGGCCTACGGCACCGAAAGCGTGCCGAAGGTCGACAAAGTGGTGGGGCCTGGCAACATCTACGTCGCCACCGCCAAGCGCCACGTTTTTGGCCAGGTTGGCATCGACATGATCGCCGGTCCCTCGGAAATCCTCGTAGTGTGCGACGGCCAGACCGATCCGGATTGGATCGCCATGGACCTGTTCTCCCAGGCCGAGCACGACGAAGACGCCCAGGCGATTCTGGTCAGCCCCGATGCCGAGTTCCTCGACAAGGTTGCCGCCAGCATCGATAAGCTGCTGCCTACCATGGACCGTGCAGAGATCATCGAGAAATCCATCAACGGCCGTGGCGCGCTGATCCTGGTGCGTGACATGGAACAGGCCATCGAAGTGGCTAACCGTATCGCCCCGGAGCACCTGGAGCTGTCCGTGGCTGACCCACAGGCCTGGCTGCCGTCGATTCGCCATGCGGGTGCGATCTTCATGGGGCGCCACACCAGTGAAGCGCTGGGCGACTACTGCGCCGGCCCGAACCATGTGTTGCCGACCTCCGGCACCGCGCGGTTCTCATCACCGCTGGGGGTGTACGACTTCCAGAAGCGCTCGTCGATCATCTTTTGCTCGCCACAAGGTGCTTCCGAGTTGGGCAAGACCGCTTCGGTGCTGGCCCGTGGTGAGTCGTTGAGCGCACACGCCCGTAGTGCTGAGTATCGAATCCTGGAAGAAGGGAAATAACACATGAGCAAATTCTGGAGCCCCTTCGTCAGGGACCTCGTGCCTTACGTACCCGGCGAACAGCCAAAGCTGACCAAGCTGGTCAAGCTCAACACCAATGAGAACCCCTACGGTCCGTCGCCCAAAGCACTGGCCGCGATGCAGGCCGAGTTGAACGACAACCTGCGTTTGTACCCGGACCCCAACAGCGACCTGCTCAAGCAGGCGGTGGCCAAGTATTACGGGGTCGACGCCGGCAAAGTGTTTCTCGGTAACGGCTCTGATGAAGTGCTCGCGCACATCTTCCACGGCCTGTTCCAGCACGACCTGCCGCTGCTGTTCCCGGATATCAGCTACAGCTTCTATCCGGTGTACTGCGGTCTTTACGGCATCCAGTCCGACCCGGTGCCGTTGGATGAGAAATTTCAGATCCGTGTTGCGGATTACGCCAGGCCCAACGGCGGGATCATCTTCCCCAACCCGAATGCGCCGACCGGCTGCGTGCTGGCGCTGGACGCAGTAGAGCAGATCCTCAAGGCCAGCCCGGATTCGGTGGTGGTGGTCGATGAAGCCTATATCGACTTCGGCGGCGAAACCGCCATCAGCCTGGTGGATCGCTACCCTAATCTGCTGGTGACCCAGACCCTTTCCAAATCGCGCTCACTGGCCGGTTTGCGCGTGGGCTTGGCCGTGGGTCACCCGGACCTGATCGAGGCGCTGGAGCGGGTCAAGAACAGCTTCAACTCCTACCCGCTGGATCGTTTGGCGATTGTCGGCGCGGCAGCGGCGTTTGAGGACCGTGAGTACTTCGAGAAGACGTGCCAGTTGGTGATCGACAGCCGTAACAAAGTAGTCGCGCAATTGGAAGGCAAAGGTTTTGAGGTGCTGCCATCAGCGGCCAACTTCATCTTTGCGCGCCACCCACGGCATGACGCTGCCGGCCTAGCGGCCAAGCTGCGTGAGCAAGGGATTATCGTGCGGCACTTTAAGCAGGAGCGGATTGCCCAGTTCCTGCGGATCAGCATCGGTACGCCGGAGCAGAACCAGGCGCTGATTGATGGCCTCGGCGAGCTTTAACGGGCGCTGAAATCAAATGTGGGAGGGGGCTTGACCCCGATGGCGGCGTATCAGTCAGTTAATGTATTGACTGACACACTGCTATCGGAGGCAAGCCCTCTCCCACATTGGTTTGTATTGGCAGTTAGATCAACGGCTCATCTGGCTTCTTGTTCTTCCAGCCATCATTGCCCGGCAGCAGCAGGTTCAAACCAATCGCTACCACCGCGCACAGAGCAATGCCCTTCAGGCCGAAGTCATCTGGACCAGTTCCGGTCCCCACCAGCACACCGCCAATACCGAACACCAGGGTCACCGACACAATCACCAGATTGCGCGCCTCGCCCAGGTCGATCTTGTGGCGAATCAATGTGTTCATCCCCACTGCGGCAATCGAGCCGAACAGCAGGCACAGGATCCCCCCCATTACCGGCACCGGAATGCTCTGCAGTAGCGCGCCGAACTTGCCGATAAACGCCAGGCTGATGGCGAATACCGCCGCCCAGGTCATGATTTTCGGGTTGTAGTTCTTGGTCAGCATTACCGCGCCGGTTACTTCGGCGTAGGTAGTGTTCGGCGGGCCGCCAAACATGCCTGCTGCCGTGGTGGCGATCCCGTCACCCAGCAGGGTGCGGTGCAGGCCAGGCTTCTTCAGGTAGTCGCGACCGGTCACGCTGCCCACCGCAATCACCCCGCCGATGTGTTCAATCGCAGGGGCCAGGGCCACTGGGACGATAAACAGGATCGCCTGCCAGTTGAATTCCGGCGCGGTGAAGTGGGGCAGGGCTAACCAAGGCGCAGCGGCGATCTTGGCCGTGTCGACAACGCCAAAGTAGAACGACATGGCAAAACCCACCAGCACACCGGAGATGATCGGCACCAGGCGGAAGATACCTTTGCCGAACACCGCCACGATCAACGTGGTAAGCAGCGCTGGCATCGAGATCAGCATGGCGGTCTTGTACGGGATCAGTTCGGCACCGTTGTCGCCTTTACCCATCGCCATGTTGGCCGCGATCGGCGCCATGGCCAGGCCGATGGAAATAATCACGGGCCCGATTACCACAGGCGGTAGTAGTCGGTCGATGAAACCAGTGCCTTTGATCTTTACCGCTGCCCCTAGGAAGGTGTAAACAAAACCGGCCGCCATTACCCCGCCCATGGTCGCCGCCAGGCCGAACTGCTGCTTGGCGAGAATGATCGGGGTAATGAAGGCAAAGCTCGATGCCAGGAATACCGGCACCTGCCGCCCTGTCACCACCTGGAACAACAACGTGCCCAGGCCGGCGGTGAACAGTGCGACGTTTGGATCAAGACCTGTGATCAGCGGCATCAACACCAGCGCGCCAAATGCTACGAAGAGCATTTGTGCGCCAGACAGGATCTGGCGCCAAAGCGGGTCGTTGAATTCATCCTGCATGCTCACGCGTCCTTCTGCTTGGTGCCGAAGATCTTGTCACCCGCGTCGCCCAGGCCAGGGATGATGTAACCGTGTTCATTCAGGCGCTCATCGATGGAAGCAGTGTAGATCTGCACGTCCGGGTGGGCTTTCTCGACGGCGGCGATGCCTTCGGGAGCGGCGACCAGCACCATGGCGCGGATGTCCTTGCAGCCGGCTTTCTTCAGCAGGTCGATGGTGGCGACCATGGAACTGCCGGTAGCGAGCATCGGGTCAATGATCATGGCCAGGCGCTCGTCGATTTCCGGTACGAGTTTTTCCAGGTAGGTGTGAGCCTGCAAGGTTTCTTCGTTGCGGGCCACGCCCACGGCGCTGACTTTGGCACCCGGAATCAGGCTGAGTACACCTTCGAGCATGCCGATACCTGCGCGCAGGATCGGCACCACGGTTATTTTCTTACCAGCGATTTTTTCCACCTGGACGGGACCGGCCCAACCGGGGATCTCGTAGGTTTCCAGGGGCAAATCCTTGGTGGCTTCGTAAGTGAGCAACGCTCCGACTTCCTGAGCAAGCTCACGGAAGTTCTTCGTGCTAATGTCGGCGCGGCGCATAAGGCCGAGCTTGTGCTGGATCAGCGGGTGGCGGATCTCGCGAGTGGGCATGGGAAAGGCTCCGGCGGCGGGCAAAAAAACCGGCCTAGATTAATCTATCCGAGGGTGTTGTCCTATAGGCATCTAGTACGTTAGTCCATTAAGGCTTGCTCGGAGCGCATGAGAAGCGTACCTTCGCCCGCTTTTCTTGCCACAGCACCCCCTTGGAGAGCGCCATGTCCGCTGATCTTGAGCATATCCGTCAAATCATGCGTGAGGCTGATTGCCTGTACACCGAAGCGCAAGTCGAAGCTGCGATCGCCAAGGTTGGCGCCCACATCACTCGCGAAATGGCCGACACCAACCCGGTGGTCTTTTGCGTGATGAACGGCGGCCTGATCTTCGCCGGAAAATTGCTGACTCACCTGCAATTTCCGCTGGAAGCGTCTTACCTGCACGCGACTCGCTATCGCAACGAAACCACTGGCGGCGATCTGTTCTGGAAGGCCAAGCCGGAAGTCTCGTTCATTGACCGCGACGTGCTGATCATCGACGACATCCTCGACGAAGGTCACACCCTCGGCGCGATCATCGATTTCTGCAAACATGCCGGCGCGCGCAAAGTGCACACCGCCGTACTGATCGACAAAGACCACGACCGCAAGGCTCGCCCGGACCTTAAGGCTGATTACGTTGGCCTGCCGTGCATCGACCGCTACATCTTCGGCTATGGCATGGACTACAAAGGCTACTGGCGCAACGCCAATGGGATCTACGCCGTCAAAGGTATGTGATCCAGGCCTGGCGCAGGGTTGTCATGCTATCGTGCTTGGCCCCTGCGTCTGGAGCTGTCCATGAGCCTGTTGATTCGCACTTGCGCCGCCCTGGCGCTGACCCTGAGTTTGCCCCTGGCCGCCGCACCGGCGCCTATGCATGGTCAATTTCTGCCTCCCGATGACCTCACCCTGCGGACTGAAAGCCCTGACCAGCAGCAGTTGCTGCAAGTCACGGAGTACGCGGTGGTGGTGGGCAACCAGCGCCAATCCAACCAGCAACCTATCCCGGTGACTTCGCCACTGATGCTCCGGCTTAAGGGCAAGCCCCTGAACAAAGGTGCGAGCATCAGCCAAGTGGTGCTCAACTTCGATGCCGAAAGTAAAAGCCTGAAAAAGCCGGTGTTTGACGACAAGAGCAAGACCCTGACGCTGTCTTATCCGGTGGCCCAGTACCGGGTGATCGTCGATTTGCTGCGCAATGACACGGTGTATGTTCAGTTCCTCAGTTACGCCAACGGCCATATCTGGGCGGACCTGCATACCGGCGTTGTACGTACCAAGTAGCGCTAACATTGAAGAATAAATGTGGTGGGGGATTGCTCCCATATTGGTTCTTCAGCGCTTTCGAAGCCCGCGGCTCGCAGGTAGACTTCAAACCCCGTGTAAATGTCTGCAGGCTGGAGTCGGTAATGCGTAAAGATAAGAAACAGGTGATTGGCGATGAGATCGGCGACGATCAGATCAAGTTGTTCCTGGACTTCGAGCCGGTCGACGCGACTTCACCGTCCCTGCACAAACTGATCAAGGCTTATCGTGGCCTGCGTATCGACGACTTTGAGCGCTTCCTGGGCTTTTTCAAGGAAGCCGGCCTGGACCTGGATGGCAAGGATGAGCATGGGCAGACCTTCGTTGATCTGATCAAGGATCAGCGCAACGCGGACGATTACATCGAGCTGATCAAAAACGCTCGCGGCTGATTATCCCGGCCACAAAAAAACGCCCCGAGGGGCGTTTTTTTATTGCAGCCAGGCCTCAAGCGTAGCTTTCGGCCTCGTTGCTTTGCTCAACCAGTTCCAGGCTGATGTTGTTCTGCGTGTTGATCTTGCGATACAGCTCGGCATCAGTCTCAAGCACTTTTTCCCGGGCAGGGAAGATCTCGTGCAGCTTGGCTGCCCACTCACCGGCGGCTTTGGCCGGGAAGCAGCGCTCAATCAGTTCCAGCATGATCGACACCGTCACCGAGGCGCCTGGGGACGCGCCCAGCAGCGCCGCCAGCGAGCCGTCTTTGGCCGCTACCAGCTCGGTGCCGAATTGCAGCACGCCGCCTTTTTTCGGGTCTTTCTTGATGATCTGCACCCGTTGGCCGGCCACTTCAAGACGCCAGTCTTCGGCTTTAGCCTCAGGGTAGAAGCGACGCAGGGATTCCAGGCGTTGTTCCATGGACTGACGCACTTCGCTGACCAGGTACTTGGTCAGGTCCATGTTGTCGCGGGCCACGGCCAGCATCGGGCCGATGTTGCTGGCACGAATCGACATCGGCAGGTCTAGGAACGAGCCGTGCTTGAGGAACTTGGTGGTGAAACCGGCGTATGGCCCGAACAGCAGGGATTTCTTGCCATCCACTACACGGGTGTCGAGGTGCGGCACCGACATCGGTGGCGAGCCGACGGCGGCCTGGCTGTAGACCTTGGCCTGGTGGTGCTTGACCACTTCCGGGTTGTCGCAACGCAGCCATTGGCCGCTGACCGGGAAGCCGCCGAAGCCTTTACTTTCTTCGATGCCCGAAGCTTGCAGCAGCGGCAGCGCCGCGCCACCGGCGCCGAGGAATACAAACTTGGCGTCCACCTCACGGCTGGTACCGCTGTTGACGTCCTTGATGCTCACGGTCCAGCCGGCGCCGTTGCGCTTGAGGCCGGTCACGCGCTTGCTGTACTTGACCTGGGCATCCGGGGAGCTGGTCAGATGGCCAAGCAGTTGATTGGTCAGGGCGCCGAAGTTGACGTCGGTGCCATTCATTACGCGGGTGGCAGCGATTTTTTCGTCGAGCGGGCGGCCCGGCATCATCAGCGGCATCCATTCGGCCATTTCGCTGCGGTCTTCGGTGTAGTGCATGTCCGAAAACGCGTGGTGCTGGCTGAGGGTTTCAAAGCGCTTCTTGAGGAAGTCCACGCCTTTGTCGCCCTGTACGAAGCTCAGGTGCGGCACCGGACTGATAAAGGACTTGGACGAGCCAAAGGTGCCCTTTTTGGTCAGGTACGCCCAGAACTGCTTCGACACCTCGAACTGAGTGTTGATGTGCACGGCTTTCTTGATGTCGATGGAACCATCGGCGGCCTGCGGCGTGTAGTTCAGCTCGCACAGACCGGCATGACCGGTACCGGCGTTGTTCCATGGGTTGGAACTCTCCGCTGCACCCGAATCCATCAGCTCAACGACTTCCAGCTTGAGGCCGGGGTCGAGCTCTTTGAGCAATACGGCCAGGGTGGCACTCATGATGCCGGCCCCTACCAGTACTACGTCGACTGCTTCGTTATGCGCCATTTAACGCGTCTCCAAAATCTGCAGCACCAAATTGACGGCATGGCTGCCAGGAGTGACGGGGCGGTTCACGTGTTGCCCCAGGTTACCCATGGCCAGGATCGCCATGTCCGTTTCGCAATTCTTTGCAACTTCGGCGCACGCTTCCTGCCCGGCCTAATCTGCCTATGAACGCATTCATGGGCGCCTGTGGCAATTCGACTTATGGTCAAAGCGTGCGATTCGTGCAATCAATCCGTAGCGGACAGGCTCAAGCTCCGGTTGTTGAGGAGTACTCAGTCCTGTGTGGTTGGGCTGTTCCAGACGCTGATGGTGCTTTTACAAACGCCAAACTATTCATTTGCTCGCCACACTCTTGTGAAGTTGTGAAAACCCGTTTTTTCACGCTCTTTTGAAGACGTGAACCTCAAAAAAGGGCTGCCTCAGCCTGGCACTTGGCCCGCAAGACATCTGCCGACACGCGGCAATACGGGCAAACAACTCAAGTGGCCGAGCGCAATGGCAGCTCTGGCAGATTCGGTAAAGGCGGGTGGTTTGCAAAGGAAACAGCAAGCGCGCCAGCTTCACTCGATCTGTGTGGGCGGCTCTCTGTGGGCGATTCTTGGAGTTAATACCGAGGCATTAACGATGCTGCGAGGCCCGATCAGGAGACGTCCTTATAATCGGGGGGAGATTGTAGCGAAGAACGTCAGGGAAATGGGCGTGTTTTATGACTTTTATTAGGTCTTCGGTCAGGCGGCCAACGGCTGGTGCCGCGGCGACCGCGCCGGGCGTGGGCTGACACAGGCGCCGGCGGGCAGCGGGTGGTGCATCCAGCTCAGGCGGATTTCATCAATTTCTACCCAGCCGTCGCCCAAAGGCGGCTGGCTGCACTCTTTAAAGGCCTGGCAGCGGCCTTGCGCATCAAGCCGGGCGAACTGGCGAAGGGCAGGTTTGCGCGTAAACAGCGTCCAGAGAAAATGCATGGCGATAGACCTCCTGAGATTGAGGCCAAGCATGCCTTGCGAGGATGACGAGCCCATGTAACGGCTATTACATATCGGTGACAGCGAACCGCTGTCGAGCCGACGAGTCATAGGTTGTAACTGACGCTAGTTCCCTGCGGGGGCGCCCCGTTATACTGCCGGCCTGTCGGTACCTGATTTCTGGAGAGAAGCGCATGTTGCAACGCCTGTTGTTCGGTTTGATCACTGTGACCAGTTTGACCTTGGTTGGCTGCGCCAACAGCCCGCAACAACTGAGCCCGCAACCGAAGCTCACCACGCAGTTGGCGCCAGTGGGTCATGGTCAGCCAGTGTCGGTGCGTGTAGTGGATGGTCGTCCTTCGCCAACGTTGGGCTCTCGCGGGGGCTTGTACCCGGAGACCGCGCTTATCTCGGTGACTGGTCAGGACGTGCTTCCCAAGTTGCAAGCTCAGGCCGAAGCCGCCGTGCGCCTGCTGGGCTTTACCCCGAGCGCCAACGCGCCGGGCGCTCCTCAGTTGACCATCACCTTGGCTGAGCTGAAGTATCAGTCGCCTAAAGAAGGTCTCTATGTGACAGAAGCCGCCATCGGCGCAACCTTCAAGTCCGATGTCACCGCTGGCACCCGTCGCTATAGCGGTCGTTACGGCGCATCGTTGAACCAGCGTTTCGGTATGTCGCCGAACCAGGAAACCAATACCAAGCTGGTCAGCGACGTCCTGAGCGACGCCTTGACTCGCCTGTTCAAGGATCCAAGCATCGGTTCATTGCTCAGCTCGCAGTAACCGTCCAAATAAAGACCGGGCTCAGTCATGTGCCCGGTTTTTTTTCGTCTGCAGTTTCACGCGGCGGTGTCGATACAGAAGTCCAGCAGGCTCACACCCGTCAACAGGTCGGCCTCTGGCGAGTCTGCATGCTGGTGCCCGCCAAGGGCGCAATAGACCAGCCAATGGCGGTCCTGCACGTTGAACGCCAGGCTGCCGACCAGCGCCTCCTGCTCATCGCTTTGGGCAATTAGATACAGCCGATCCTGGTTGTGCGCGTGCAGCATGACAAGCTCCTGAGTGTTCGCAGGGCAACAGAGTGGCTTGTTAAGGTGACGTTCAGGTGACGCCGTAAATTACTGGATACATTAGCCGTCCATGGAAGATGGAGCGGTTTGGCGCTGGCCGCCACTACCGTTCAGGTTGATATCGGAACCGATACCCAGACACCGTTTCACCCGAGGTTTGCGATGGCGCTGCCCGCACTGTTGATCAATGTTGTGGCTTTATTGGTGGCCTGCTCCGGTGCAGCGCTGCTCTCCATCACTCGCCTGCGCGAGCAGCGCGCCATGGCTGACCTGGCTGCGCAAAGTGAAGCGCGCGCGATCGATCAGCCCATGCTGTTCCTGGATGCGCGTACCGAGCGGGCAAATCGTGTGGCTTACCGCATCGGGTTCGCCTGCCTGGTGCTGGCGCTGGCTATTTCCTGGCTCAGCACCCGAATCTAAAACACGGCAGAACCAATGTAAGAGGGGGCTTGCCCCCGATAGCGGTGTGTCAGCCAAGTATTCATTAGCTGACTCACCGCTATCGGGAGCAAGCCCCCTTCCACATTTTCTGATCAGTGTTTACAGCGGGATTCCGGCCTTGACCCGATATTGATTACGCACCGGCGTCGCATATTGCACCACCAGAAATGGTCGGTGTTCCGCCGGGCATTCGTTCAAGCGCCGCTCCCACTCCGCCTTCGCCTTGGCCAGTTCATCGGCCGGGAACACGTCGGCCGCCTTCGGCACCTGCAACTGCGGGTCGGCATCGCTCCACTGGGCGTACGCAAGGTAGTGCACCGGGAACAGCCGGTAGCCGCCGAGAATCTGTCGGTCCATTTCCACGGCCAGCACTTTGGTGTCTTCGAAGCGCTCGCTAATGGGCGGCGCGAAGTTGATGTGCACGCGGCCTTTGTAGCCGGTGATGCCCAGGGCAATGCTCACGTCATCTTCACCCTGTGCCTTGACGTAGGTCCCGGTGGTGGCGCGGATATACAACTCGCGGGCCTTGGCTGCATCGCACGGGTCGTACTCGTAGCTGATGGATACCGGCGTCAGGTTCAGTGACTGGATCACCTCGGCAAACGGCTCGTCCTTGCGGCTGACATGGAACATCTTGAGGATGGCTGACTCGGTGCGGTCATCCCCATCCTTGGCGCGGCCTTCGGCCTGGGCGATCCAGATCGACTGGCAGTCGTTGCGTATCGAATGATTGATGTAGGCCGATAGCAGGTTGAACGCCGCCATCTTCTCCTTTCGCCCGGTGATCGAGCGGTGCACGATAAAGCTCTTGTTCAGGCGCATCAGGTCGCTGACAAACGGCTTTTGCAGCAAGTTGTCGCCGATGGCGATGCGTGGCGTCGGCAGGCCGGCGTGGTACACGGCATAGTTGACGAAGGCCGGGTCCATCACGATGTCGCGGTGGTTGGCCAGAAACAGGTAAGCGGTACCGGATTTGAGCTGTTCGACGCCTGTGTAGGTAACGCCATCGGTCGCCCGGTCAATGGTATGGTCGACGTAGTACTCGACTTTGTCCTGCAGCGTAGCCACGGTGGTGACGCCGGCAAATTCACGGCGCAGCTTGCGGGCAATCATCGGCTTGAGCAGCCAGCCCAGGGCGCCGGCAAAGCGCGGGAAGCGGAAGTGGGTCAGGATGTCCAGAAAGGCCTTGTCACTGAACAGTCGGTCCAGCACTGCCGGGACTTCGCTGTCGTTGTAAGGTCGGATGGTATCGAATTCGCCCATCATGCTCTCTTGTTAGAAACGGCTAGGGTAAGTAGAGGAAATATCAGGGTGCGGCCCGAGTAATGGGCTCGGCTGGAAATAGCCCTGTAAATAGACCGGCGATTATACGCACAAGTCACCTTGGAGGCTGCGATGCTGGAAACTACGACGTACGATTGTCCTTATTGTGGTGAAACGGTAGAGACAGCGGTGGATTTATCCGGCGGTGATCAGACCTACATAGAAGATTGTCAGGTGTGTTGCCGACCGATTATTTTCGACCTGCAGGTCCATGGTGAAGAGTGGATGCTTGAAACCCGCAGTGAAAACGAATAACAGGCAAGCTCATGCAGCGAATCTACGAACCGGAAAACCTGATGGAAGGCGAGCTGCTGCAACAGATGCTCGCCAGCGAAGGCATCGAAGCACATTTGGTGGGGCGCCATTTGCTCGGCGGCACCGGCGAGCTACCGATCTTCGGACTTTTGGGTTTGGAAGTAGACAATGACCGGGCGGCTGATGCCCGGGAGCTGATTACTGCCTATATCGGGGCGCAACCGCTGCCGGGTGATGAACCCGACAGCTTCCCCGACGTGCTGGTCTGTTAGGCTGTCGGCCGGTTTACCCAAGAGTCGTGTTGCCCCATGTGTGGACGTTATGCCCTGTTTCGCTGGAATCCCTCCTTTGCTGCCTTGCCAGGCTTTCCGGCTGACCAGCAGGCCCAGTGGAACATCTCCCCGAATGATTCGGTGCTGATCCAGCGCCTGAGCGACGGCCATCACACCCTGGCCCGCGCCCGTTGGGGCCTGACGCCGCCCTGGCTGACCGACCTTTCCCGCACCCCGGCCCATGCTCGCGCCGAAACCCTGGCCGAGCAGCCGATGTTCCGCGAGGCCTTTCGCCAGCGCCGCTGCCTGCTGCCCGCCAATGGTTTTTATGAATGGCGCGGCACCCAGCGCAAACGCCCGTACTGGCTGACGCCGGGGGAAGGCTCCACGTTGTTTTTTGCGGCGATCTGGGAGGCCTACCCTGTGCAGGAACAAGTGTGGTTGAGCACGGCGGTGGTGACCCAGGCGGCCCAGAGCCAGCGCCGGCCGCTGATTCTTGATGCCGCAGGGCAGGCCGCGTGGCTCGATCCCGAGACGCCGTTGCATGTGCTGCAAGGTCTATTGGCCAGTGAGCCCATCCCACTGCGCGAGCGGGTCCTGGCTAATATGGTCAACGATCCCAAGCTCAATGGGCCGGAGTGCCTGACTCCGGCCTAAACCTGAAGGCGCCGTGGGATGTATCCGAAATTCCGCGGTTACGCGTCTGTTGTATCTGGCGCTGATACAAATGAGCGCCTACGATACGCGCCATGTTTTGAGGGCGTTTTTCAGGGCGTCTTTTTCAGGGAGAGAGTGTTGATGAAAAGAACATTGGCGGTAAGTGTATTGGCTGCGGCGATGCTGCTGGCTGGGTGTCAGTCGGTCAATACCACCAGCGGCGGCGCCGTTGGGGTTGAGCGCAAGCAATACATGTTCAGCATGCTGTCGAGTCAGGAAGTCGACCAGATGTATGCCCAGTCCTACCAGCAGACGCTGGGTGAGGCCAGTACCAAAGGCCAGTTGGACAAGACCAGCACCAACGCCAAGCGCGTGCAGGCAATTGCCAAGCGTTTGATCGCCCAGGCGCCCACCTTCCGTCCTGATGCAGCGCAGTGGAAGTGGGAAGTGAATTTGATCAAAAGCGATGAGATGAACGCCAACTGTGGGCCTGGCGGCAAGATCTTTGTGTACAGCGCACTGATCGACAATCTCAAGCTTACCGATGACGAGTTGGCAGCAGTGATGGGCCATGAAATCGCCCACGCCTTGCGCGAGCACGGTCGTGAGGCAATGTCCAAAGCGTACGGTATCGAGATCGCCAAGCAGGGTGCTGGTGCGTTGTTCGGCTTGGGTCAAGATAGCCTGGCATTGGCGGACACGGTCGCCAACTACGGCATGACCTTGCCCAATAGCCGGAGCAATGAAAACGAAGCGGACCTGATCGGCCTGGAACTGTCGGCTCGCGCCGGCTACAACCCGAACGCGGCCATCACGCTGTGGAACAAGATGGCCAAGGCGTCGGAAGGCTCGCCACCCGAGTTCATGAGTACTCACCCGGCGTCGGACAGCCGAATCGCGTCCTTGCAGGCGGCGATTCCTAAGGTGATGCCGTTGTATCAACAGGCCAAGAAGTCCTAAGGCTGATGAAGATCCAAATGTGGGAGGGGGCTTGCCCCCGATGGTGTTGGGTCAGTTAGCAGATGCATTGACTGATCTACTGCTATCGGGGGCAAGCCCCCTCCCACATTGGATTGGGTTTGCAGGCTTAGATCCTTAGATCCAGCCGCTGCTCTGCATGGCCTTGTACACCGCCACGATCGCCAGGACAAAAAACGCCGTAGCCGCCAGTCGACGAATCAACGTCAGCGGCAGTTTCTCCGCCGCGAAATTCCCCGCCAGAACCACCGGTACGTTGGCAATCAACATGCCCAGAGTGGTGCCGATAATCACCAGCCACAGCTCCGGATATTGCGCGGCCAGCATCACCGTGGCGATCTGGGTCTTGTCACCGATTTCCGCCAGGAAGAATGCAATCAGCGTGGTCAGGAACGGCCCGAACTTGCGCGTGGTACTGGCTTCGTCATCGTCGAGTTTGTCTGGCACCAGTGTCCACAGCGCAGTGGCGCAGAAGCTCGCTGCGAGGATCCAGTGCAACACCGCATCCGAGAAGAAACTGCCAAACCAGGCCCCCACTGCGCCGGCAGCCGCATGGTTGGCCAGGGTCGCGGCGACGATGCCGGCGATGATTGGCCAAGGCTTGCGGAAGCGAGCAGCGAGAATGAGCGCGAGCAGTTGCGTCTTGTCGCCGATTTCGGCCAAGGCAACGATTGCGGTAGGAACGAGTAATGAATCCAGCATCAGGTAAGTTTCCAGGGGCGGGTCGACACGGCTATGACACGTACAGCCTTCCCGCCCCGGGTAAGGTGTGCGTGTCATAGGTCTTGTCAAACCCCGGTCCGTCTGTGCGGACTCCTGGGTCGCATACGCCATGGTCTGTTGACCAAGTATGTTGACGTATGCCGGACGAGCGTGGCGCTCGTGGGAGACTACTCCCCTAGGACGGAGCGGATTCTGCCTAGGCAAAATCCATTCGGCAAGCCTTCTTTTTCAAATAGCCATCAGCCGCGTTTGGCACGGTAGATGCGAAAACCATTGCCCTCGGCCTTGATCGCACACACGCCCAAATGCTCTTCAATCAGCGGTTGGTATTTCAGGAAACTGTTAGCTACCAGGCGAAGTTCGCCGCCTTTTGCCAAATGTTTCGCTGCTTTTCGCAGCAGGTTCTCGGTGGCGAAATAATCGGTGTGCACACCGACATGGAACGGCGGGTTGCTCAAGATCGCATTCAGACCCATCGGTGCAGCATCGATGCCATCACCGGTGAGCACCTCGGCTTCCAGCCCATTGGCAGCGAGGGTCAAGCGGCTGCTGGCAGCGGCGAAGGCGTCCACGTCCAGCATCGTCACGCTGTTGTGCGGGTAGCGACGTTTCACCGCAGCCCCCAGCACGCCGGCTCCGCAACCAAAGTCCAACAGATGGCCACTCGGCAATTTGTCCAAATGCGCCAGCAACAACTCGGTGCCACGATCCAGGCGGCCATGGCTGAACACGCCTGGCAGACTCACTACTTTGAGCGGACCTTCGGCCAGTGGCACTTCGAAGACTTGCGCCAGGCTCTCCAGTTCCACTGCTTGCGGCGCGTTGGCAACGGTGATTTGCCACAGCTGGCAATGCCGGGCGTTGTCGAGCTTGCGCGGCTTGCCGAAGGGGATTATCTGCTTGGCGGCACTTTCGATACCGCTTTTTTTCTCGCCGACCAAAAACAGCTCGGCGCCGGGCAGGCGTGCGGCCACGGCGTTGAGCAGGTAGTCAGTGAGGTCCTTGGACTTGGGCAGGAAAATCACCGCGGCGTCGAACTCACGCTCTGGCACATTCACGCCAAATTGGCTGCGGTCCGGGAAGCGTGCGTCGAGCGCCGCTTGGTCACCTGCATGCCAGCACCACCCATGGGCGTTGGGCAGGCGACCCAGCAGGTCGTCGGCGGGCAAGCCCACCAACAGCAGGTTGCCTTGAAAAAGTTCGGCCTGACGAAGCAGTACTTCACTGCGCGGATCCATGGTCTGCTCCTTGAAAAGGGGCGCAGTTTATCAACTGACGACGCGCAGCGGGGCGCCGCTGAAAAAGCCCAGGGCGTTTTCCGTCAGTTGGCCGACGATCCGCTGCCGCGCTTCGCGACTGCCCCAGGCATTGTGCGGTGTGACGATCAGCCGGGGAATGTCATCGGCCAGCAACGGGTTGCCGTTGACCGGTGGCTCCACGCTCAGCACATCGGTGGCCGCGCCGCCCAAGTGACCGCTGCGCAAGGCATCCGCCAGGGCCTGTTCGTTGATCAAGCCACCGCGCGCGGTGTTGACCACAAACGCGCCTGGCTTGAGCAGTGCGAGTTCGCGGGCGCCGATAAAGTCGCGAGTGTGCTCGTTGAGTGGGCAGTGGAGGGTGAGTGCGTCCACTTGGGCCAGCAGTTCATCCAGGGGCGCGCGGTCGGCACGTGCAGGGCGCCCGGGAATGGCCCCAAGAATTACGCGCATGCCAAAAGCCTCGGCCAGCCGCGCCACGGCGCTGCCCAATTCACCATGGCCGAGCAAACCGAGGGTTTTGCCTTCAAGCTCGACGATGGGGTAGTCCAGCAGGCAGAACTGCTTGGCTTCTTGCCATTTGCCTGCGCTCACATCGCGCTGATAGTCCTTTACACGCGTCACCAGGTTGAGCAGCAGCATGATCGTATGCTGCGCCACTGAAGGCGTGCCGTAGCCCTGGCAATTGCTCACCGTGATGCCGTGGGCGCGGGCGGCGTCGAGGTCAACGTTGTTGGTGCCGGTGGCCGATACCAGGATCAGCTTGAGGTCCGGGCAGGCCGCCAGGGTTTCGGTGTTCAGGGCAATCTTGTTGCTGATAACTACTTGGACGCCTTGCAGGCGCGCAATCACATTCAGCGGCGTGGTATCAGAGTACAGCTGCAGGTCGCTGAAGCAGTCTCTCAGACCGCTGAGGTCGAGGTCCCCAAGGTCCAGGGACGGGTGATCAAGGAAGACGGCGCGGCGATTGTTCGTCATCAACTGTACCTTTTGCGACAGGGTTCGAAGGCGTAATCTGCCGAGCCTATCAGATGAAATAATCCGTTACTTAATGGAGTGAATATGTACGCCGCCGAGTTTTTGACCGTAGCCCTGATTCACCTGTTGGCGGTGGCCAGCCCCGGCCCGGATTTCGCGGTGGTGGTTCGCGAAAGTGTTACTCACGGCCGTCGTGCCGGGACCTGGACCGCGCTGGGTGTGGGCTCGGCGATTTTTCTGCACGTGGGCTATTCGTTGCTCGGTATCGGCCTGATCGTTTCCCAGTCGATCGTGTTGTTCAACGCCCTGAAGTGGGCGGCGGCGGCCTACCTGCTGTACATCGGCTTCAAGGCCCTGCGCGCGCAACCGGCCAAGCCTGTCGCCGAGGGCGAGTTGCACCGTGAAGCGGGCGAGCGCACCCCGCGCGGCGCGTTTACCGCCGGTTTCGTGACCAATGGCTTGAATCCCAAGGCCACGCTGTTCTTCCTGTCGCTGTTCACCGTAGTGATCAACCCGCACACGCCGCTGGCGATCCAGGCCGGTTACGGTGTGTATCTGGCGGTGGCGACGGCGCTGTGGTTTTGCCTGGTGGCGATGTTGTTCAGCCAGCAGCGCGTGCGCGCAGGCTTTGCGCGGATGGGGCACTGGTTTGATCGGACCATGGGGGCGGTGTTGATTGCAATCGGCGTGAAACTGGCGTTCACGAGCATGAAGTAAGCGCGGGTCTCAAGTGAGCACAATCGAATGTGGGGGCTTGCTCCCGATGGCGGTGGATCAGTCAATACGTGTGTCGACTGAAACACCGCTATCGGGAGCAAGCCCCCTCCCACATTTGACCTCTAGTGTCCCTGGATAATGGCGCAAAGCTAGCATTCGCTGGAGGCTGCAAATCATTCCTTTGGCTGATTTAGCTGAAACATAAGCGCTCTACAGTGCAGATCGTTCAGCCAAGACCGTGCAGTCATAAAAGGGATTCGTATGTTGCAGACCCGTGTTATTCCCCCCGCCGAAGGTGCGTACCAATATCCGCTGTTGATCAAGCGCCTGTTGATGTCCGGCGCCCGCTACGAAAAGACCCGGGAAATCGTCTACCGCGACAAGCTGCGTTACACCTACCCGACCCTGATCGAGCGGGTCGCGCGCTTGGCCAACGTGCTGACCGAAGCCGGGGTAAAGGCCGGTGATACCGTGGCAGTGATGGACTGGGACAGCCATCGTTACCTGGAATGCATGTTTGCTATCCCGATGATCGGCGCGGTGATCCACACCATCAACGTGCGCCTGTCGCCGGAACAGATTCTCTACACCATGAACCACGCCGAAGACCGCTTTGTGCTGGTCAACAGTGAGTTCGTGGGCTTGTACCAAGCCATCGCCGGGCAACTTACCACCGTCGACAAGACGCTGCTGCTCACTGACGGTGAATCAAAAACGGCCGAGCTGCCTAACCTGGTAGGCGAGTACGAAACCCTGCTGGCTGCGGCCAGCACCAAGTACGACTTTCAGGATTTCGACGAGCATTCCGTCGCGACCACGTTCTACACCACCGGCACCACCGGTAACCCCAAAGGCGTGTACTTCACCCACCGCCAATTGGTACTGCACACCATCGGGGTGTCGACCATCATGGGCAGCATCGACAGCGTGCGCCTGCTAGGCACCAACGACGTGTACATGCCGATCACGCCGATGTTTCACGTTCACGCCTGGGGCCTGCCGTATGTGGCGACCATGCTCGGCCTGAAACAGGTCTACCCCGGCCGCTACGACCCCGAATACCTGGTGGAGCTGTGGCGCAAGGAGAAGGTCACCTTCTCCCACTGCGTGCCGACCATCCTGCAAATGGTGCTCAACGCCAAGGCCGCCCAAGGCGTCGATTTTGGCGGTTGGAAAATCGTCATCGGTGGCAGCGCCCTCAATCGCACGTTGTATGAGGCGGCGAAGGCGCGTGGGATTCAGCTGACCGCTGCGTACGGCATGTCCGAGACAGGGCCGCTGGTGTCCTGCGCCCACCTCAACGAAGAACTACTGGCCGGCAGCGAAGACGAGCGCATCACCTACCGCATCAAGGCCGGCGTGCCAGGGCCGTTGGTCGACGCGGCAATCATCGACAGCGAGGGCAACTTCCTGCCCGCCGACGGCGAGTCCCAGGGCGAGCTGGTGCTGCGTGCGCCGTGGCTCAGCGAGGGCTATTTCAACGAGCCGCAGAAGGGCGCGGAGCTATGGGCCGGCGGCTGGATGCACACCGGCGATGTGGCCACGCTGGATGCATTTGGCGTGATCGATATCCGCGACCGCATCAAGGATGTGATCAAGACCGGCGGCGAGTGGATCTCCTCCCTGGCCCTTGAAGACCTGGTCAGCCGTCACCCGGCGGTACGCGAAGTAGCGGTGGTGGGCATCGCCGATCCGCAGTGGGGCGAGCGTCCGTTTGCGCTGCTGGTGGTGCATGATGGCCATGTGATAGGGGCCCGCGAGCTCAAGGAGCACCTCAAGCCTTTTGTCGAACTGGGCCATTTGAGCAAGTGGGCGATTCCGAGCCAGATCGCCGTTGTTACCGAAATTCCCAAGACCAGTGTCGGTAAGCTCGACAAAAAACGTATCCGTATTGACATCGTCGAGTGGCAGGCCAACAACAGTACCTTCCTGTCCACCCTCTGAGCTGATTTGCCGTGCCCTCGTGGCACGGCGATGCTCTATCTCGCGCCCTCACTTGTGATTTGCCAATTTTCAGCCATCCTTGCCGCGTCGGCCTTCGCCGACATGGCGAAAGGGCTGTGGCAGACGGGTTGGTGATGCAAATCACACTTTAGAGGGATCAAGCGGTACCCCCTGCTGGCTATAGTCCCACCCAGAGTTTTTCAAGGATGCGTCGCTTCGGGCCATGGAGGTTCAGTTGCCAGGCGGCATTGGAATCGTTGTATTCCGGCCGTTACAAGCATCACAGAAAGAACTCACTGCCATAACAATAATGCACATGGAGTAGCGTCGATGACCTCAGTAAACCAGTTCTGGCGCCGGGCAAGACTGCCCCTGGCCGTCAGTCTCGCCTCTACGCTCGCCGGGCCCGCATTCGGCGTCAGTTTCAATATAGGTGAAATCGAAGGGAGTTTTGACTCGTCGCTTTCGGTGGGGGCGAGTTGGTCGACAGCTAAGGCCAACCGCGACCTGATTGGTGTTAACAACGGTGGCAAGGGCTTGTCCCAGACCTCGGATGACGGCCATTTGAACTTCAAGCGTGGGGAGACATTCTCGAAGATCTTCAAGGGTATCCATGACCTGGAACTGAAGTACGGTGACACCGGCGTGTTTGTGCGTGGCAAGTACTGGTATGACTTTGAACTCAAGGATGAAAACCGTGAGTTCAAGGACATCAGCGATAAAGGTCGCCAAGAGGGCGCAAGGTCGTCTGGTGGGCAAATTCTCGACGCATTCATCTACCACAACTACTCCATTGCCGATGAGCCGGGTTCCGTGCGTTTTGGTAAGCAGGTCGTGAGCTGGGGTGAAAGTACCTTCATTGGTGGCGGTATCAACTCGATCAACCCGGTCGATGTGGCTGCTTTCCGTCGTCCCGGGGCTGAAATCAAGGAAGGCTTGATTCCAGTCAACATGTTCTATGTGTCGCAGACGCTGACGGATAACTTGTCGGCTGAAGCCTTCTATCAGTTGGATTGGCAGCAGACTGTCACCGATAACTGCGGAACGTTTTTTTCGCAGGCTGATGTGATCTCCAAAGGTTGCGATGACAACCTCCGGTTGCTCAGCAAGCGCTCAGTGATGGCGGGCGCGGGTGCTTTGCCCGTGTTGAACCGGTTCGGGGTCAACATCAACGAAGAGGGTGTGCTTGTCCAGCGCAGCAAGGATCGCGAAGCGCGTGATGGCGGCCAGTTCGGTGCAGCGTTCCACTACAACTACGAGCCGCTGGACACAGAGTTCGGCGCCTACTTCATGAATTACCACAGCCGTGCTCCGATCTTCAGTGCGACTGGCGCTCCGCCCTCCGTTTACGCTGCTGCTCGAGCGGGCTTGCCAGCGACTTTACAGCCGCTCGCAGTCGCGGGTAATTCCAAGTACTTCATCGAGTACCCGGAAGATATTCGCCTTTACGGGTTGAGTTTCTCCACGACGCTTCCTACCGGTACCGCTTGGAGCGGTGAAATCAGCTATCGCCCCAATGCGCCGGTGCAGTTGAATACCACCGACATCCTCTATGCCGGCGTAACGCCTCTTGCGGCTTACGCCAATGCCTCGCCGCTCAAAGGTGTCGAGGGCCAGGACCTACATGGGTATAACCGTAAGGAAATCACTCAGATCCAGACGACCTTCACGCACTTCTTTGATCAGGTCATGGGCGCCAGCCGTCTGACATTGGTGGGCGAGGTGGGCCTGACCCACGTCGGCGGCCTGGAAAGCAGTGACAAAGCCCGTTACGGACGTGACCCGGTATTCGGTCCAGGTCGAGGCCCTATGTGTACCGCCCTTAATACCGGTACGTTCAACGGTGCAGGTCCTGGCACCGACCGCAGCAACCTGACCACTAACTGCAACAACGACGGCTTCACCACCGCTAACTCCTGGGGCTACCGTGGCCGTGCCATCTGGGAATATCCGGATGTGTTTGCGGGTGTGAACCTCAAGCCTAACGTGGCTTGGTCCCACGACGTCAGTGGTTACTCCCCAGGCCCTGGCGGCAACTTTGAAGAAGGCCGTAAAGCCGTAAGCCTTGGGCTGGATGCCGAATACCAGAATACCTACACCGCGAGCTTGGCCTACACCAACTTCTTCGGCGGTAAGTATTCCACCGTGGATGACCGCGATTTCATCGCACTCAGTGTCGGCGCCAACTTCTAAGCGAACGTATTTCTAGGAAGACCAGAACATGAAAATAACCAAAAGTCTGTTGCACGTCGGTGTGCTTGGGCTGTCGATCCTGGCGAGTAACGTCATGGCGGCGGTGTCGGCGGATGAAGCCGCCAAGCTGGGCACGACCCTGACGCCGATGGGGGCGGAAATGGCCGGTAACGCAGCGGGCACCATCCCTAAATGGTCGCCAATGCCTACCAACGCCGGCGCCGTCGACGCCCGTGGGTTCCTGGCCAACCCGTACGCCAGCGAACAACCGCAATTCACCATCACCGCGCAGAACGTCGAGCAGTACAAAGACAAGCTGGCGCCGGGGCAGTACGCGATGTTCAAGCGTTACCCGGAAACCTTCAAGATGCCGGTCTACCCGACCCATCGCGGCGCTACCGTGCCGGCGGATGTGTTCGCCGCCATCAAGAAGAACGCCACCACCACCAACCTGGTGTCGGGCGGCAACGGCCTGGAAAACTTTGAAACCGCCGTACCGTTCCCGATCCCGAAAAGCGGCGTGGAAGTTATCTGGAACCACATCACCCGTTATCGCGGTGGCAGCGTGACCCGCCTGGTGACCCAGGCCACGCCGCAAACCAACGGTTCCTACAGCCTGGTGTACTTTCGCGACCAGTTCGTGTTCCGCGACAAGATGAAGGACTTCGATCCGAAAAACCCGGGCAACGTGCTGTTCTACTTCAAGCAGCAAGTGACCGCGCCGGCACGTCTGGCCGGTGGTGTGCTGCTGGTGCACGAAACCCTGGACCAAGTGAAGGAGCCGCGTTCGGCGTGGGTCTACAACGCCGGCCAGCGCCGTGTGCGCCGGGCGCCGCAAGTGTCCTATGACGGGCCGGGTACCGCCGCCGACGGCCTGCGTACCTCCGATAACCTCGACATGTACAACGGTGCGCCGGATCGCTACGACTGGAAACTGGAAGGTAAGAAGGAAATCTACATCGCCTCCAACAGCTACAAGATCGACGATCCGAAACTCAAGTACGCCGACATCATCAAGGCCGGCCACATCAACCAGGACCTGACGCGCTACGAGCTGCGCCGTGTCTGGCATGTGGTCGCCACTTTGAAAGAAGGCCAGCGCCACATCTATGCCAAGCGTGACTTCTTCATCGACGAAGACACCTGGCAAGCGGCAGTGATCGATCACTACGACGGTCGCGGCCAACTGTGGCGCGTCGCCGAGGCCCATGCCGAGAACTACTACGACAAACAGGTGCCGTGGTATGCCCTGGAAACCCTCTACGACCTGCAGTCCGGCCGCTACCTGGCTTTGGGCATGAAGAACGAAGAGAAGCAGGCCTATGATTTCGGCTTCACCGCCACGACCAGCGACTTCACCCCAGCGGCCCTGCGCCAGGACGGTGTTCGCTAAGCGGCACGAGTAACTCAATGTGGGAGGGGGCTTGCCCCCGATAGCGGTGTGACAGTCAGCACGTGTATTGACTGATCCGCCACTATCGGGAGCAAGCCCCCTCCCACTTTTTGTTTGTGGCGATATTTTTTGTCTCAGTTCTTTTTCAGGCAAATGTTGCAAAGATCTACAAAGCTGCTGCTTTTACCGCTAGTCTGCGGATATCTGCAATGCCGACAACAGCCTTCTACAAGAGCCCGGCGATGACTGATCTGTCCCGAATCCAAGGGCCTGCCAGTGCGGTAATCCCGACTCTGGAAGGTCGCTTCTACAGGCCTCCGCTGCCTGACGGCTATGTGCTGCGCCCCCGCCTGTGTGAACGGCTGAGCGCTGGTCTCGAAGGACGGTTGCTGCTGGTCAGCGCCCCGGCGGGGTTCGGTAAGAGTTCGCTGGCGGTGGAGTTCTGCCAGAGCCTGCCGGCTCACTGGCAAAGTCTATGGCTTGGGCTGAGCCCTCGGGACAACGACCCGGGGCGCTTCCTTGAGCGTCTGCTCGAGGGGTTGCAACACTACTTCCCCGCACTCGGCGCTCAATCCCTGGGCTTGCTGAAAATGCGCCAGCGTCACCAGCCCTTTGCCTTTGAAGAATGGCTCGATGGCCTGCTTGATGAGCTCGCGGTTCACCTGTCCACGCGCGCGCCATTGTTACTGGTACTGGATGACTATCATCTGGCCCAGGGTCCGGTGCTGGACCGTTGTCTTCAGTTTTTCCTCAACCATTTGCCGGATGGCCTGCTGGTATTGGTCACCAGTCGCCAGCGCCCCGACTGGCATCTGGCACGCTTGCGTCTGTCACGGCACTTGCTGGAGTTGCACGAGCAAGACCTGCGCCTGACCCATGCCGAATCTCAGGCGCTATTGGATCGCCACAGCAGTTCCCTGAGTGGTGAGGCCCTCGACAACCTGATCCGCCGCAGCGAAGGCTGGGTAGCCGGTTTGCGTTTCTGGCTGCTGGCGGCTTCCGAAGCCGGCAACGAAGACGCATTGCCGCAAAGCCTGCACGGTGGAGAAGGGCTGATCCGCGACTACCTGCTGGAGGAGGTGATCGATTGCTTGCCACCCGAAGTGCAGGCGTTCCTGTTCGACACTGCGCCCCAGGACCGTTTCTGCAGCGAACTGTGTGACGCCGTGCGCGAAGCTCATGACAGCGCCGAAATCCTGCGTTATCTGCAAGCGCACCAAGTGTTCTTGGTGCCCTTGGACGAGCAGGGCCACTGGTACCGTTATCATCATTTATTCTCCGACCTGCTGCGCACCCGCCGTGCGAGCAGCAATGTATTGCCAGCCGCCAGCCTGCACCTGCGCGCGTGTCGTTGGTTCAACGCCCAGGGTTTGATCGATGAGGCGGTGGAGCAGGCTTTACGCGCCGGGCACCTCGACGTGGCGGCCAACCTGGTGCAGAACCTGTCCGAAGAGCAACTGCTGGCCGAGCAGAATGTCGGCATGTTGCTGCGCTGGAAAATGGACTTGCCCGACAGCCTGCTGATCAGCACACCGCGCTTGATCGTGTTGTACAGCTGGGCATTGGGGCTGGCCTGCCAGTTGGATGCGGCGGAGGAATTGTCCGCGTACCTCAGTCGCTTCCTGCCGGCACCCTCGGCCACTGCACAGCGCTCAATGCTGGCCCAATGGCTGGCGCTGAGCGGGATTATCGCTCGGGGCCGGGGTGATCGTGAATTGACTCAGCGCTATTGCAGTGAGGCGTTGGAAAGCCTGCCGCAACGGCGTTACGGCCAGCGCCTGGTGTGCCTGTCGACGCTGTCCAACCTGGCCATCGCCGATGGCGATTTGTGGCGCGCACGTGGCCTGAACCGTGAATCCCTGGAACTGGCGCAGCGCGTCGGCAACCCTTTGTTCGAAGCCCTGGCCCATTACGACCGCGCGCGGGTATTGCAGGCCCGCGGTGAAATCCTGCGTGCCCTTGATGAAGTGCGTCAGGGCCTGCAACGTTTGCACGGTCTGGCGCCGCAGAGGCTGTATGCGGTACGTGCGCGACTGTCGTTGTACGAAGGCTATTTGCTGTTAATGCGTAATCAGCCTGACGCCGGTATCGCTCACCTGCGGGCGGGTCTGGCCGAGGCGCGCGCCTGTCGCGACATCAGCGTACTGATCGGCCATTGCGTGATCGCCAGCTTCGAAGGGCGGCGCAATGACTTTTCCAAAGCCTTCGCCGAACTCGCCGAAGCCGAACGCTTGATGCATATCTGGGACGTGCCGCCGATCTACTATCTGGCGATGATCACCCTGATCAAATGCGAGCTGTGGCTGGCCCAAGGCCGCACCGACCTGGCCGATGCCTGGTTGACGCGGCTGGGGCAGACTTACAACGGCGAGCATGCTGCCGCTGCGCCGGAATTCCACCCGCATTTGCCGCAACATATCGGGCTGCAACAAGCCGCGCTTGATGCCATTCGTCATCAACCCGACGCTGCTTTGCAACGGCTCGGCGAACTGGCACAACACGCTCATAGCTGTGGGCGGCAGATGATTGCACTGATGGCATTCGCCCAGCAGACGCAGTTGCTGCTGGAATGCGGTCAGGAAGCCAAGGCGCGGCCGGTACTGTCCCGAGCGCTTGAGGCTGGCGCCGGAGGGGCGTTGCAACCTTTCCAGAGGCTGCTGGAAAATCACCCGGACTGGATGCGCGAGCAACTCGGCAAGGATCCCCATGGCTTGCTGAATCAGAGCCTTCTGGCACTTCTGCCTACCGTTGCTGCAGTGCACGCGTCACCTAGTCATGAAAGTCTGAGCGCCCGGGAACTGGCAGTGCTGCAACTCATCGCCCAGGGCTGCTCCAATCAGGAGATCAGCAACCGACTGTTTATCTCCCTGCACACTGTCAAGACTCACGCCAGCCATATCAACAGCAAGCTCGGCGTGGAGCGACGCACCCAGGCGGTGGCGCGGGCGCAGGAGTTGAGGTTGATTGGTTAGCGCTTGACCATTTGCGGTGAGAGATTTTTGTGTGAGTAAGCTTCTTGTGGCGAGCGAGCTTGCTTGCGTTGGGCCGCGAAGCGGTCCCAGTCTGTTTTAATAGTGCAATTATCCTGGCGATACTGCCCAACCCCCCAGTTAATTTGCACCAGAGGCCCGTTCATGGAAACCGCACAGCCACCCCTCATACGCGAAACCTTCCCTGTCGGTCCCCTGCAGTGCAACTGCACCATCATCGGCGATCCCATTACTAAAAAAGCCATTGTGGTCGACCCGGGCGGCAACCATGAATTGATCCTGGCCCGCCTGGACGCGCTGGGCCTCAAGGTGGTGAGCATCATCCATACCCACGCCCACCTCGATCACTTCCTGGCATCGGGTCAGTTGAAAGAGAAAACTGGCGCCACCTTGCACCTGCATAAGGAAGACCAGTTTCTGTGGGACAACCTGGAAATGCAGTGCCAGATGTTTCGCGTGCCTTATACCCCCGTGCCGTCGCCAGACCGTTGGCTGGAAGATGATGAAGAGTTAGCCTGCGGCTGTGGCGTTGCCTTGCATACTCCGGGTCACACGCCGGGCTCGATGAGTTTCTGGTTTGCCGACGCCAAGCTGCTGATCGCCGGCGATACGCTTTTCCGTCGTGGCGTGGGGCGTACAGATCTGTGGGGTGGGGACCAGGCCACGATTGTGCGCTCGATCAAGCAGCGGCTTTATACGCTGGACGAGAGTGCCACGGTGGTCACCGGCCACGGACCGGACACGCGTCTGGGCGATGAGATGCGCGAGAATCCATTCGTGCGGGCTTGAGGCGGTGAAAGCGGGCTGATGCATGTTTCATGAGGGGTAATCTGTTGTAGTAAAAACGCAGGTCGCGTTCAGGCTGGGTCTGCTACGTTTTCTACAGCGGTAATGCGGGCTAACGTTTCGTTACAGCTGCGCGAGTGTTCACGGAATTTTTGCCATTTGTCGTGTTCCAAACTCGGCAAAGGTCCATTGCCAATGTCCTCTGCACCACAGAATGCAAAAAGTAGGAGCTCTCTTCATGTTCACTCCGCGTCGTCTGCTTGTAGTCGCCACCGCCGTAGCCCTTTTGTCCGGCTGCGCTTCACCTAATCCTTATGACGGCAGCAGCCAGGGACAGGCGAATAATGAATCCAGCGGTATGAGCAAAACCGCCAAGTACGGTGGTCTCGGTGCTCTTGCCGGTGCGTTGGCCGGTGCTGCCATTGACCATAACAACCGTGGCAAGGGTGCGCTGATCGGTGCGGTGGTGGCGGGTGCTGGTGCCGCGGGTTATGGCTACTACGCCGACCAACAGGAAAAGAAACTGCGCGAGAGCATGGCCAACACTGGAGTTGAAGTTCAGCGCCAGGGTGATCAGATCAAGCTGATCATGCCGGGCAACATCACCTTCGCGACCAACTCGGATGCGATCTCCAGCAGCTTCTATCAGCCGCTGAACAATCTGGCCAACTCCCTCAAACAGTTCAACCAAAACACCATCCAGATTGTTGGCTACACCGACAGTACCGGTAGCCGCCAACTGAACATGGACCTGTCCCAGCGTCGTGCGCAGAGCGTGGCCAACTACTTGACCTCCCAAGGCGTCAACGGTGCAAACCTGAGTGCCCGTGGTGCCGGTCCGGATAACCCGATTGCCAGCAACGCCGACGTCAACGGTCGCGCTCAGAACCGTCGCGTGGAAGTTAACCTGGGCCCAATCCCTGGCCAGCAGTACGGCCAGCCGGGCACCCAGCAACAGGCGCCACAACAGAACAACCAGTTCCAAGGCAACCCGTACTCGCAGTACCAGTAAACAACGGCTAATAAAAAGGGCGCCGTGCAGTCAATGCACGGCGCCCTTTTTTGTGGCTGTCGATTACATCAGTCGATGTATTCGAACACCTTCACGATTTTCTGCACGCCGGATACGCCCTGTACCAGATTGGACGCACGGGTGGCTTCTGCCTGGGTCAGCAGGCCCATCAGGTAAACGATGCCGTTGTCCGTCACGACCTTGATACGCGAGCCGGGGATCGCATTGTCGGTGAGCATCTGCGCTTTGATCTTGGTGGTCAGCAGCGCGTCATTACTGATGGCAAGCAGGGTGATCGGATCCATGACCTGCAATTCGTTGTGGACCTTCTTGACCCGCTGAACCGACGCAGCGGCCTGCTCGGCCTGGGCCTTGAGGTCGGCGCGCGGCGTTTGGCCTGCGAGCAGCACCACGCCGTTGAAGCTGGTTACGACGATACGCGACGCACCGTTGCCCAAGTCCGTTGCGGCTTTGGCGACGTTTACTTCGACCTTTGTTTCGATCAACGAGTCGTCAATCTTGCTGCCGAAGGTGCGGGTGCCCTTGTCATCCTGAATAGGGGTGTCACGTGTCGCAGTGATCGCCGTGCTGCAGCCGCTGATGCCGAGGCACAGCGTAATGGCCAAGAGGCCGAGGCGGTTAACGGTCATTCTTCACTCCCAAACAGTTGGCTGTCGATCAGATCGCACAGGCAGTGGATCGCCAGCAGGTGGACTTCCTGAATACGTGCGGTGACATTGGCCGGGACGCGAATTTCAACATCTTCGGGCAGCAACAGCGAGGCCATGCCGCCGCCATCGCGTCCGGTCAATGCTACGACAATCATTTCGCGATCATGTGCGGCCTGGATCGCTTGAATAATATTCGCCGAGTTGCCGCTGGTGGAAATCGCCAGCAGTACATCGCCTGGTTGGCCCAAGGCGCGGATCTGCTTGGAGAAGATTTCGTTGTAGCTGTAGTCATTGGCTATCGAGGTGATCGTCGACGAATCGGTGGTCAAGGCGATAGCCGGCAGGCTCGGACGCTCCCGCTCGAAGCGGTTGAGCAATTCGGACGAGAAATGCTGGGCATCGCCGGCCGAACCGCCGTTGCCGCACGAAAGCATTTTGCGTTCGGTGAGCAAGGCATTAACCATGACCTGACTGGCTTGCTCGATGTGCGGTGCAAGTACGTCCATCGCCTGTTGCTTGGTGTCGATGCTGGCCTGGAAAAGCTGGCGAATTCGGGATTGCATGTCCATCTGTGTGACCTTAATTAGCGCGGCTATTTGGCACAGGAATGTGCAGCCCGCAAAGCAAAGAGCAAAAGTGTGTGGTGAAGATGTCCGGCGAATCAGCTGTCGAAGGCATCTTTGAGCCAGTTCAGATCAGCCTTGCCTGACGGTGTGCTTTCTATGGCAACCACGTCGAAACGGCAGGGGGAGTTGGCCCAGCGATGCTCTTTTTGCAGGAAAAACTGCGCGGCGAGTATCAGCTTCTGACGCTTGCGCCCGTCGATACTGGCGAGCGCGCCACCCCATTGTGCGTGTTTTCTGTAGCGGACTTCGACGAATACTACTGTATCGCCGTCAAGCATGACCAGATCAAGCTCGCCGCGTTTACACAACCAGTTCTGCGCCAGCAGGCGCAGGCCTTGTTTCTGCAAGTGTTGCAGAGCTTGAAGTTCGGCATCCTTGCCGCTTTGCGCACTGGACCTCTCGGGCATCAGCGCGGGGTGTCCGGCAGGCGTTGGATCTCGCCACCGACGAACTTCGCCCATGGCATCTGGCGATCAACGCGCTGGTTGGCGCTGATACCCAGGTTGCCCGAAAGGCCGTCAACCCGTGTGTCCGGCAGGGCCTTGAGCTGGCCAAGGCGTGGCGCGAGGCGGTAGGCGTCGACACCCATTGCATACAGGCGGCCCAGGCTGCCGTTGGCTTGTGGCCATTGCGCCGCAACCTGGTTGCGCAGCGGGTCAGTGGTGTTGAGCAGCCAAGGCGTTTCGCAGAACATCACATTGGTCATGTCCAGGTACTGGTTGCGGTCACCGCTGGCGCTGAAAACGTGGGACGTTGCGTAGACCGGTACATCACCGGCGTACTGGAAGTTCAGGGTCGGCTTGATCTGCTGGGCCAGTTGCGGAGTGACGGCCAGGAAGATGAATTCGATGTCCTGGCGACGCGACGGTTGTGCCGCTACGTCAGTACCAACGGTGCTTTGCAGGCTCTTGGCGCGGCCTTCGCTTTTACGCAGTTGGAACAGATCGGCAATCTGCTGGGCCAGGGCGACCGGCTGGTCGACATACTCGACCCCCATGACGGTGCCGCCGTTGGCTTCCCAATCCTGGCGGAACGCTTTGTAGACGCGCTCACCCCATTCGCCACGGGGCACCATCGCGGCAGCGCGATGCAGGCCGTCGGCACGGGCGCGGCGCGAGACTTCGCGAGCTTCGTCTTCAGCGGCCAGGCCGAACTGGAACAATTGCGCTGGACCTTGATCGGTTTCGCTGTAGTTCAGTGCCAGGGTGGTGATCGGCAGTTGCGGGCGCGCACTGAGCTGCTTGACCAGCGGCTTCTCCAGTGGGCCGACTACTAATTGCACGCCGGCAGCCTGGGCCTTGGCGTAGAAGTCGTCGATGGAAGTCAGGCGCGAGCTGTCATAGAACTCGATCACCGGAGGCTTCTGCCCGGCTTGTTCAGCCTGGTAGTGAGCGGCCATGAAGCCTTCGCGCAGTGCCTTGCCCACGGAAGCCAGGGGGCCCTCTTGGGGCAGTAGCAGGGCAATCTTGCTCAAGGGCTGGCTTGCGAGTTCCTTGAGCTTGGTCAGCGGTGTTGGCAACTGCACGGCAGCCGGGTGGCCGGGGTTCTGCGCGCGCCAGGTGTCGATAGCGGCTTGTTGTTGCTCCAGCGTGCCGGCACCCTTGACCGCTTGGGCCAAGGTGATCCAGCCGTCCAGGGTCGGGTTGCCACTGGCTTGCAGTTGTTCGGCAGGTAGTGCGGCAATCAAAGTCCAGATGGCTTCGTGATTGCTTTGGGCTGCATCGCCAGTGAGCAGTGGCGCCATGGCGACACGCTCGCGGGCAGCGTTGAGGGTTTGGCCATCAGCCTCATAAGCACGAGCATGCACGGTACCTGTGCGGATCTGCTGTTCAGTCGGCAGGTCCTTCAGACTTTGCAGGCTCGCGTGGTTCAAGGCAGTCAGCGCAGCCTTCGGCTGGTTGCGTGCCATGGCCAGCTCGGCGGCCAGGGTGCTGGCGAACACTTGTGCTGCCGGCTTGAGGGCGTCCAGGGGCACTTGGGCAAGAATTTGCGACGAGCGGCCAGGGTTGTTTTGTTTATAAGCCATGTCTGCCGCACTCAGGCGCAGCAATGCGGCCTTTTCTGGCGTCTTGGCGGTGGTTGCCTGTTCGAGCAGTTGCTCGATACTGGCATCCGGGGTCCGTGGAAGTTCGCCAAGGCTGGACGAGGGCGAGCTGGCGCAAGCCGCCAGTAAGGCAGCGAGGCAGAGGGCAGAGAGCAGCCGCAGGCAAGCGATCATGTAAGTGTTCCTGATACCGATCAAATTAGCGTGGAATTGTACCCAAGCACTGGCCCAGGCGCGATGTTACTGGTGTGAAACCGTCGATTTAGGTCGTGCAAATGTTGGTATTGGGCTGTTGTAGGCAATCGGCGGCGGAAACGGCATCGACCGTGATGGCATATTTTCAAAGCATCTACGCGCTACAATGCGGCTTTTGCCAACCATCGAGGTGTGCGTTTTGACTGCTCCAGGTCCTTTGAATTCCACTGCAGGCTCGCTTTTTGTCGTGGCGACGCCCATTGGCAACCTGGACGACATCAGTGCCCGGGCGCTGAAAGTGTTGCGCGAGGTTAAATTGATCGCGGCGGAAGACACTCGGCACTCCCAGCGGTTGATGCAACATTTTGGTATCAGCACGCCATTAGCCGCCTGTCACGAGCACAACGAGCGCGAAGAAGGCAGCCGCTTTATTGTGCGCCTGCTGGCCGGTGACGATGTGGCGCTGATCTCCGACGCGGGAACGCCGCTGATTTCTGATCCGGGTTACCACTTGGTTCGCCAGGCGCGGGCCGCTGGTATCAATGTAGTGCCTGTTCCGGGTGCGTGCGCACTGATTGCTGCATTGTCTGCCGCGGGGCTGCCTTCAGATCGGTTTATTTTCGAAGGTTTCCTGCCGGCCAAAGCAGTGGGGCGTCGTGCGCGTCTTGAGGCGGTAAAGGAAGAGCCGCGTACTTTGATCTTCTACGAAGCGCCGCACCGCATCCTTGAATGTCTGCAAGATATGGAATTGGTGTTTGGCGGCGAGCGCCTGGCATTGTTGGCGCGAGAACTGACTAAAACATTCGAAACCCTCAAGGGGCTGCCGCTGGAGGAGTTGCGTGCATTTGTCGAGGGCGACAGCAATCAACAGCGTGGCGAGTGTGTGGTGCTGGTGGCGGGCTGGACGGCGCCGGAGGCCGAAGATGCGGTCGGCAGCGAGGCCATGCGTATTCTTGACCTGCTCCTCAAGGAGATGCCCCTCAAGCGCGCCGCGGCCCTGGCTGCAGAAATTACCGGTCTGCGCAAGAATGTGTTGTATCAAGTTGCGCTGGATAAACAGAAAGCTGAATAGTTCCGGGGTTAAACCGGTATTCCGTCTGAACGTGATGGCCTTGGTGACTATTATTACTTGTCCTGAGGCCGCCATGCCGTTAACCTGCGCGGCGGAGAGTCGATTGGACAGTCGCTGCCTTCTATGAAAATTAGGGGGGGGAGGAAAGTCCGGGCTCCATAGGGCGAAGTGCCAGGTAATGCCTGGGAGGCGTGAGCCTACGGAAAGTGCCACAGAAAATAACCGCCTAAGTACTTCGGTACCGGTAAGGGTGAAAAGGTGCGGTAAGAGCGCACCGCACGACTGGCAACAGTTCGTGGCTAGGTAAACCCCACTTGGAGCAAGACCAAATAGGGTCCCAAGGCGTGGCCCGCGCTGGGACCGGGTAGGTTGCTAAAGATGTCCAGTGATGGCCATCGTAGACGAATGACTGTTCAAGACAGAACCCGGCTTACAGATCGACTCTCCACCTTTTTCCTTCTGCCCGAGTCTCGGGCAGAAAACCGGTAATAACGCAAGAATCCTTCCCTGCCAAATCATTGGCAGATGCATCTTCGTAATACCAAAAAAATCTTACTCTTAATAAATTACTTTAACTTTAAGTCGTAGCTCTTTGAGCTATTTGCCCTTATTGGGTCAAAAATACCGCCGAACTCTGGTTTCTCCTGCTTTTACGCTCCTAAATCTCCGTTCTGTAAGGCTTTTCCTTGAATCCGCGCCTTGACGGTGTGGTGGGCGCATTCCTATAGTGTGCGCAAGTGGCGGAAAGTGGCACAAAGTGGGTTTTTTGAACGTAAAACGCTAAAATTTGGAGAAACGCATCTGTGTTTCGCGGAGCTAACGCTATCAGTCTCGATGCAAAAGGCCGTCTCGCCATGCCGAGCCGGTATCGTGACGAGCTGATTTCGCGAAGTTCCGGGCAATTAATCATCACTATCGATGCTGTTGATCCTTGTTTATGTGTTTACCCGCTCGATGAGTGGGAGTTGATTGAAACCAAATTGCGCGCCCTGCCTTCATTGCGTGAAGAAAACCGCCGCCTGCAGCGTTTGCTGATCGGTAATGCCGTCGACCTTGAGCTCGATGGCAGTGGTCGTTTCCTGGTGCCCCCGCGTCTTCGCGAGTACGCCAAGCTGGACAAGCGCGCAATGCTGGTTGGCCAACTGAACAAGTTCCAATTGTGGGACGAAGATGCCTGGGATGCTGTTTCTGCAGCTGACCTGGCTGCTATTCAACAACCGGGCGCTATGCCTGATGAACTGCGTGATTTGATCCTGTGACTATTGATAGCGGCTTTAACCACATCACCGTACTGCTTGACGAAGCCGTTGAGGCTCTCGCCGTACGCGCGGATGGCTGCTATTTGGATGGCACCTTTGGCAGGGGCGGGCACAGCCGGTTGATACTCAGCCAGCTCGGTCCCGACGGCAAGCTCCTCGGGTTCGACAAAGACCCCCAAGCGATTGCCACCGGGCAAGCGCTAGCGGCCGAAGACGGCCGCTTTGTCGTTGTGCAGCGCAGCTTTGCCGAGCTGGGTGCTGAAGTCGCCGAGCGTGGTATGGCGGGCAAGGTGGCCGGGGTTTTGCTCGACTTAGGCGTGTCTTCGCCGCAGCTCGATGATCCGGAGCGCGGCTTCAGCTTCATGAACGATGGCCCTCTCGATATGCGCATGGATCCTACCCGTGGCATCAGTGCGGCACAGTTCATCGCCACCGCTCCCCATGAAGAAATTACCCGCGTATTCAAGGAATACGGTGAAGAGCGTTTCGCTGGTCGCATGGCACGTGCCGTGGTGGAGCGCCGTGAAATTCAGCCGTTCGAACGCACAGCCGACCTGGCCGAAGTACTCAAAGTCGCCAACCCTGCATGGGAAAAGGGCAAGAATCCTGCGACCCGTGCGTTCCAAGGCCTGCGCATTCACGTCAACAACGAACTGGGCGATCTGGAAGCTGGTCTTGAAGCCGCGCTGGACGCTTTGGAAGTGGGCGGTCGTCTAGTGGTGATCAGTTTCCACTCCCTTGAAGACCGCATCGTCAAATTGTTCATGCGTCGGTTGGTCAAGGGTGAGTCCGACAACCTGCCGCGCAACCTGCCGGTGCGTTTCGAAGCCTTTGTGCCGAAAATCAAAATCCATGGCAAAGCGCAGTTTGCTTCCGAGGCCGAACTCAAGGCCAACCCACGCTCCCGTAGCGCCGTCATGCGCGTCGCGGAGAAGCTGCGGTGAGCAAGCTTTTTGCCAAGCCCCTGCCGGGCGGCAGCTTCTTTATGTTGCTGCTGTTTGTCGGCGTGCTGGTGTCCGCGATTGCGGTGTCCTACAGCGCCCACTACAACCGTCAACTGCTTAACACCCTGTACGGGGAATTGAGTGTGCGCGACAAAGCGCAGGCGGAATGGGGTCGGTTGATTCTTGAGCAAAGTACCTGGACGGCCCATAGCCGTATCGAAGTTCTGGCCACCGAACAACTGAAAATGCACATTCCGGGCGCGGCCGAAGTCCGCATGGTGGCGCCATGATGAAGCTCGAGGGCGCACTTTATCCATGGCGCTTCCGACTGATGCTCGGGTTGCTGGCATTGATGGTGGGGGCGATTGCCTGGCGGATCATCGACTTGCAGGTAGTCGACCGTGACTTCCTGATCGGCCAGGGCGACGCCCGTAGCCTTCGTCATATCCCGATTCCTGCGCACCGCGGCCTGATTACCGACCGTAACGGCGAGCCTCTGGCCGTCAGTACGCCGGTAACTACCCTGTGGGCCAACGCCAAGGAGTTGCAGGTTGCCAAGGACAGGTGGCCACAACTGGCTGCCGCACTGGGCCAGGATCCAAAAGCCTTGGCCGAGCGCCTTGAGGCTCAAGCCAATAAAGAATTCATCTACCTTGTTCGTGGCCTCACCCCCGAGCAGGGCCAGCAAGTGCTCGACCTTAAAGTCCCCGGTGTCTACGGCATCGAGGAATTCCGTCGTTTCTATCCGGCCGGTGAAACCACCGCCCACATGGTCGGCTTTACCGACATCGATGACCACGGCCGCGAAGGCGTGGAGTTGGCCTACGACGAATGGCTGGCTGGTGTTCCCGGTAAACGACAAGTCATCAAGGATCGGCGCGGCAGACTGATCAAGGATGTCCAAGTCACCAAAAACGCCAAGGCCGGTAAGCCCTTGGCGTTGTCGATTGACCTGCGTCTGCAATACCTGGCCAACCGCGAGCTGCGTAACGCGATCATCGAGAACGGCGCCAAGGCCGGCAGCCTGGTGATCATGGACGTGAAGACCGGCGAGATCCTGGCTATGGTCAACCAGCCGACCTACAACCCGAATAACCGTCGCAACCTGCAGCCGGCGATGATGCGCAACCGCGCCATGATCGACGTGTTCGAACCGGGTTCGACCATGAAAGCCATCTCCATGAGTGCCGCCCTGGAAACCGGGCGCTGGAAACCCAGCGACAAGGTCGAGGTGTACCCAGGCACTTTGCAGCTGGGCAAATACACTATTCGTGACGTATCGCGCACCGAAGGTCCGGTATTGGATTTGACAGGCATCCTGATCAACTCCAGTAACGTCGGCATGAGTAAGGTCGCCTTCGATATCGGCGGTGAAACCATCTACCACCTGGCGCAGAAAATCGGCTTGGGCCAACCCACCGGTCTGGATTTTCCCGGTGAGCGTGTCGGCAACCTGCCGAACTACCGCGACTGGAAAAAGGCCGAGACCGCCACGCTTTCCTACGGTTACGGCCTGTCGGTAACCGCAATCCAACTGGCGCACGCGTTCTCCGTGCTGGCCAACAACGGTCGCATGGTGCCGCTGAGCCTGATTCACGTCGACGAAGCGCCGAAAGCCACTCAGGTGATCCCGGAAAACGTCGCCAAGACTATGCAAGGCATGCTGCAACAAGTGATCGAAGCGCCGCGCGGCGTATTCCGTGCCCAGGTGCCGGCGTATCACGTGGCAGGCAAGTCCGGTACCGCGCGTAAAACGTCGGTGGGTACCAAGGGCTATGCCGAAAACTCCTACCGTTCGCTGTTCGCCGGCTTTGGCCCGATGAGCGATCCACGTTACGCCATTGTTGTAGTGATCGACGAGCCGAGCAAAGCCGGTTACTTCGGTGGTCTGGTCTCGGCGCCAGTGTTCAGCAAAGTGATGTCCGGCACCCTGCGCTTGATGAACATCACGCCGGACAACTTGCCGCCGACTCAACAAGCGAATGCCGGACCACCGGTTGCTGCAGTCAAAGCCAATGGAGGGCGCGGCTGATGTCTCTTAGCCTGAATAAGATTTTTGCCCACGCTGGTCGCGATCTGCTGATTCGCGAGTTGACCCTCGACAGCCGTAACGTGCGCGCCGGTGATCTGTTCCTGGCGGTGCCAGGCGGCAAGGTCGATGGTCGTGCGCATATTGCCGACGCCTTGCAGCGCGGCGCCGCGGCCGTGGCTTATGAAGTGGAAGGCGCCACGGTGCTGCCGATTACCGACGTGCCGCTGATCCCTGTCAAAGGCTTGGCCAAGCAATTGTCGGACATCGCCGGGCGCTTCTATGGCGACCCGAGCCGCCATCTCAATCTGGTGGGTGTGACCGGTACCAACGGCAAGACCAGTGTGACCCAACTGGTTGCCCAAGCGCTTGACCTGCTGGGCCAGCACTGCGGCATCGTTGGCACCCTTGGCACCGGTTTTTATGGCGCGCTTCAAAGCGGCCTGCACACCACGCCCAATCCTATTGCTGTGCAAGCGACCCTGGCCGACCTGAAAAAGGCCGGTGCCAAGGCGGTTGCCATGGAAGTCTCGTCCCACGGTCTGGACCAGGGCCGCGTAACCGCCCTGGCCTTTGATGTGGCGGTGATGACCAACCTGTCCCGCGACCACCTGGACTACCACGGGACGATGGAGGCGTATGCGTCCGCCAAGGCCAAGCTGTTCGCCTGGAATGACCTGAAGTGCCGGGTTGTGAACCTGGACGACGAGTTCGGTCGCCAGTTGGCTGCGCAGGACAGCGAATCGCGTTTGATCAGCTACAGCCTGCTGGACTCCAGCGCGTACCTGTATTGTCGCGAAGCCCAATTTAATGACGAAGGCGTTCGCGCCACGTTGGTAACGCCCCAAGGCGAACATCACCTGCGCAGCACCTTGCTCGGGCGGTTCAACCTCAGCAACGTCCTCGCCGCTATCGGCGCGCTGCTTGGCCTGGATTACGCCCTGGACGAAATCCTCAAAGTGCTGCCGAAGCTGGAAGGTCCGGCCGGTCGCATGCAACGCCTGGGTGGCGGCACCCAGCCGCTGGTGGTGGTTGATTACGCCCACACCCCGGATGCCCTTGAAAAAGTCCTCGAAGCCTTGCGTCCTCACGCCAAAGGGAAGTTGCTGTGCCTGTTCGGTTGCGGCGGTGATCGCGATCGCGGCAAGCGTCCGCTGATGGCCGAGATTGTCGAGCGCCTGGCCGACGGCGTACTCGTCACCGATGACAACCCGCGCAGCGAAAACCCGAGGCAGATCTTCGACGATATCCGCGCAGGCTTTAAAGACGCGTCCAAGGCTACTTTCGTTGCCGGTCGTGGCGCCGCCATCGCCCAGTTGATCGCCAGTGCCAGCGCTGATGACGTGGTAGTACTGGCCGGCAAGGGGCACGAGGACTACCAGGAAATCAATGGCGAGCGTCATGCCTTCTCCGATCTGGTCGAGGCCGATCACGCCTTGACCGCCTGGGAGATTGCCCATGCTTAAAGCGATGAAGTTCAGCGAGCTGAGCCAGGCTCTGTCCGCTCGTATGCTGTCGAGCGATTGCTGCTTCGATGGCGTGAGTATCGACAGTCGCGCGATCAAGCCAGGGCAACTGTTTGTCGCCTTGGCCGGCCCGCGTTTTGACGGCCACGATTACCTGAACGAAGTTGCCGCAAAAGGTGCCGTGGGTGCCTTGGTTCAGCGCGAAGTCGCCGACTCCACCTTGCCGCAACTGCTGGTCGCGGATTCCCGCTTGGCTCTCGGTCAATTGGGTGCGCTGAACCGTGCCGCTTTTGATAAGCCTGTCGCAGCCGTTACCGGCTCCAGCGGCAAGACAACGGTCAAGGAACTGCTTGCTGGTGTACTGCGTACGCGCGGCCCGGTGCTTGCGACCCGTGGCAACCTTAATAATGACTTTGGCGCTCCGCTGACCCTGCTTGAACTCGACCCGGAACACACGGCGGCAGTGATCGAACTGGGGGCTTCGCGTATCGGCGAAATCGCCTACACCGTGGCGCTGACCAAGCCCCACGTAGCAATTATCAACAACGCCGGTACTGCCCACGTTGGCGAGTTCGGTGGACCGGAAAAAATCGTCGAAGCCAAGGGCGAGATTCTTGAGGGCCTGGATGCATCTGGCACCGCGGTTTTGAATTTAGACGACAAGGCCTTCGAGACCTGGCGTGTACGCGCCGCCGGTCGCAAGGTCCTGACGTTTGCCGTGCTTAACGCAGCGGCTGATTTCCATGCATCCAACATCACCGTCGATGCCCGTGGCTGCCCGTCCTTCACCTTGCACACCCCGCAAGGTGACGAACACGTGCAACTGAATTTGTTGGGCAACCATAACGTCGCCAATGCCCTGGCCGCCGCCGCTGCGGCCCATGCCTTGGGCGTTTCGCTGTTCGGTATTGCCACGGGCCTGGGCGCGGTGCAACCGGTCAAGGGTCGTACCGTGGCGCAGTTGGCAACCAACGGCATGCGTGTGATTGATGACACCTACAACGCCAACCCATCGTCCATTAATGCCGCTGTAGACCTGCTAAAGGGTTTTGACGGTCGCAAGGTGCTGGTACTGGGTGACATCGGCGAATTGGGCGACTGGGCTGAACAAGGCCACCGCGAAGTCGGCGCGTATGCCGCAGGCAAAGTCGACGCCCTCTACGCCGTTGGTACGAACATGGCCCATGCCGTGGCTGCCTTCGGCCAAGGTGCGCGACATTTCGCAACCCAGGCCGAGTTGATTCAGGCGCTGGGCACAGCAGAACAAGACAAACACACAACCATTTTGATCAAGGGATCGCGCAGCGCGGTGATGGAAAACGTCGTCGCGGCCTTGTGTGGCTCAAGTACGGAGAAACATTAATGCTGCTGCTGCTGGCTGAGTATCTGCAACAGTTCCACAAAGGCTTCGCGGTCTTTCAGTACCTGACCCTGCGCGGGATCCTGGGTGTGCTGACCGCGCTGTCTTTGTCGCTGTTTTTGGGGCCGTGGATGATCCGCACCCTGCAGAACCTGCAAATTGGTCAATCGGTTCGTAATGACGGCCCGCAGTCGCACCTGTCCAAGTCCGGCACCCCGACAATGGGCGGCGCGTTGATCCTGTCGTCCATCGGCATCAGCACCTTGCTGTGGGCCGACCTGCACAACCGCTACGTCTGGGTGGTGCTGCTGGTGACCTTGCTGTTCGGCGCCATCGGCTGGGTCGATGACTACCGCAAAGTGATCGAGAAAAACTCCAAGGGGCTGCCAAGCCGCTGGAAGTATTTCTGGCAGTCGGTGTTCGGCCTGGGCGCAGCGATCTTCTTGTACACCACGGCGCCAAGCGCAGTGGAAACCACCCTGATCATCCCGATGCTCAAGGACGCCAGCATTCCATTGGGTATCGGCTTCGTGGTGCTGACCTACTTCGTGATCGTCGGCTCCAGCAACGCGGTGAACCTGACCGACGGCCTCGACGGTCTGGCGATCATGCCGACGGTGATGGTGGGCGGCGCGCTTGGCATCTTCTGCTACCTGTCAGGTAACGTGAAATTCGCTGAGTACCTGCTGATCCCTTATGTACCGGGCGCGGGTGAACTGATTGTGTTCTGCGGCGCACTGATCGGTGCCGGCCTGGGCTTCCTGTGGTTCAACACCTACCCGGCACAAGTCTTCATGGGCGACGTCGGCGCGCTGGCGCTCGGTGCAGCCCTGGGCACCATCGCGGTGATTGTTCGCCAGGAAATCGTGCTGTTCATCATGGGCGGTGTGTTCGTGATGGAAACCCTGTCGGTGGTCATCCAGGTGGCGTCCTTCAAGTTGACCGGGCGCCGCGTGTTCCGCATGGCGCCGATTCACCACCACTTTGAACTCAAGGGCTGGCCCGAGCCACGCGTGATCGTCCGTTTTTGGATCATCACTGTGATTCTCGTACTGGTTGGCCTTGCCACCCTGAAACTGAGGTAGAAACGAGTGTCCCTGATCGCTTCAGACCACTTCCGCATCGTTGTCGGCCTCGGCAAGAGCGGCATGTCCCTGGTTCGCTTCCTGGCGAACCGGGGCACGTCGTTTGCCGTTGCCGATACGCGGGAAAATCCACCGGAGCTGGTCACGCTGCGCCGTGACTACCCGCACGTGGAAGTGCGTTGTGGCGAGTTGGATGTCGAGTTTCTGTGCCGCGCCGATGAGCTCTACGTGAGCCCCGGCCTAGCCCTGGCGACACCGGCCCTGCAAGCCGCAGCGGCCCGTGGCGTGAAGCTGTCCGGCGATATCGACCTGTTCGCGCGTAACGCGAAAGCGCCGATCGTAGCCATCAGCGGTTCCAACGCGAAAAGCACCGTGACCACCCTGGTCGGTGAGATGGCGATGGCGGCCGGCAAGCGCGTGGCCGTGGGCGGTAACCTCGGCACCCCGGCGCTGGACCTGCTCAGCGACGACATCGAGCTGTACGTGATGGAACTGTCTAGTTTCCAGCTGGAAACCACCCATGACCTCGGCGCCGAAGTCGCCACTGTTCTGAACGTCAGCGAAGACCACATGGACCGCTACAGCGGCCTGCCGGCATATCATCTGGCCAAGCACCGGATCTTCCGCGGCGCCAAGCAATTTGTGGTCAACCGCCAGGATGCCCTTAGCCGTCCGCTGATGGGCGAGGGCATGCCCTGCTGGACCTTCGGTTTGGGCAAGCCCGACTTCAAGGCCTTCGGTATCCGCGAAGAGAACGGCGAGAAATACCTGGCCTTCGAATTTCAGAACCTGATGCCAGTGCGCGAGCTGAAAATTCGTGGTGCCCATAATCAGTCCAACGCCCTGGCGGCATTGGCGCTTGGCCATGCCGTCGGTCTGCCATTCGACGCGATGCTCTCCAGCCTGCGCACCTTCGCCGGTCTTGAACACCGCTGCCAGTGGGTGCGTGATCTCGATGGCGTCAGCTATTACAACGACTCCAAAGCCACCAACGTCGGCGCCGCACTGGCTGCGATCGAAGGGCTTGGCGCCGATATCGACGGCAAGCTGGTGCTGATCGCCGGTGGCGATGGCAAGGGCGCCGATTTCAAAGATCTCAAGGCACCGGTGGCTGCGCATTGCCGCGCCGTGGTCTTGATGGGCCGCGACTCCGACTTGATCGCCGCCGCGCTTGGTGATGCCGTGCCACAGGTGCGTGCCTCCTCCCTTGATGACGCCATTGCTCAATGCAAAGCCTTGGCTCAACCAGGCGATGCGGTACTGCTGTCGCCGGCGTGCGCCAGTTTCGACATGTTCAAGAACTACGAAGAGCGTGGCCAGTTGTTCGCCCGCGCCGTGGAGGGCTTGGCATGAGCATTGATTTCAGAAACATCATCAAGCCGTACCCGTCGCCGATTATCACCGGGCGTGGCATCGACCTTGATTTCCCAATGCTCGCCGGTTGCCTCGCGCTACTGGGCCTGGGCCTGGTGATGATCACCTCGGCGTCTTCCGAAGTGGCTGCCGTGCAGTCGGGCAACACCCTTTACATGATGATCCGTCACTTGGTGTACCTGATCATCGGTCTGGGTGCGTGCATCGTCACCATGATGATCCCCATCGCCACCTGGCAGCGTCTCGGTTGGCTGATGCTGATCGGCGCGTTTGGCTTGCTGGTCATGGTGATCGTGCCGGGTATCGGCCGCGAGGTGAACGGCTCGATGCGCTGGATTGGTTTCGGCGCGTTCAACGTGCAACCGTCGGAAATCGCCAAGGTGTTCGTGGTGATCTATCTCGCCGGTTACCTGGTGCGTCGTCAGAAGGAAGTGCGCGAAAGCTGGATGGGCTTCTTCAAGCCATTCATCGTGCTTTTGCCCATGGCCGGCCTCTTGCTGATGGAGCCCGACTTCGGCGCCACCGTCGTGATGATGGGCGCTGCCGCGGCGATGCTTTTCCTCGGCGGCGTGGGCCTGTTCCGCTTCAGTTTGATGGTGGTGCTGGCAGTGGCGGCCGTGACCATCCTGGTGCAGGCGCAACCCTACCGGATGGCGCGTCTGATTACCTTTACCGACCCGTGGTCCGACCAGTTTGGCTCCGGCTATCAATTGACCCAGGCGTTGATCGCCTTTGGTCGTGGTGAGTGGCTGGGCGTTGGCCTGGGCAATAGCGTGCAAAAGCAGTTCTACCTTCCGGAAGCCCACACCGACTTCGTGTTCTCGGTACTCGCCGAAGAGTTGGGCGTGGTTGGTTCGCTGTGCACCGTCGCGCTGTTTGTGTTCGTGTGTGTACGCGGCATGTACATCGGCTTGTGGGCCGAGAAGGCCAAACAGTATTTCGCCGCCTATGTGGCGTACGGCTTGTCGTTCCTGTGGATCGGCCAGTTCTTGATCAATATCGGTGTGAACGTCGGCCTGCTGCCGACCAAGGGGCTGACCTTGCCGTTCCTCAGTTACGGCGGCAGTTCGCTAGTGATTTGCTGCGCCTGTCTGGGCTTGTTGCTGCGCATTGAGTGGGAGAGTCGAACCCACTTGGGCAGCGAAGAGATGGAGTTCAGCGAAAGCGACTTCGCCGAGGAGCCGACCCATGGGCGCTAATGTGCTGATCATGGCTGGCGGCACTGGGGGCCACGTATTCCCAGCCCTGGCGTGTGCGCGCGAGTTCCAGAACCGTGGCTACACCGTGCACTGGTTGGGCACGCCGCGCGGTATCGAAAACGAATTGGTACCGAGTGCCGGCTTGCCGTTGCATCTGATCAACGTCACAGGCCTGCGCGGCAAGGGCAAGTTGTCCTTGCTCAAGGCACCTTTCGTCTTGCTCAAGGCGGTGTGGCAGGCGCGCAAGGTCATCCGTGAATTGCAGCCGGTGTGTGTGCTTGGTTTTGGCGGTTATGTAACTGGCCCTGGCGGCGTCGCGGCCAAGCTCGCCGGTGTGCCGGTGATCGTGCACGAGCAGAACGCTGTGGCCGGCACCGCCAACCGCTTGCTGGTGCCGTTGGCTGCGCGGGTGTGTGAAGCGTTTCCCAACACTTTCAGTGTGTCGGATAAGCGCCGTACCACCGGCAACCCGGTGCGCACCGAGCTGTTTATGGACATCGCCCGCGAAGCGCTCGCGGGTCGCAAGGCGCACCTGCTGATCCTGGGCGGAAGCCTGGGCGCTGAGCCATTGAACAAATTGCTACCGGAAGCGGTGGCGCAACTCCCTGTGGAATTGCGCCCGGAGATCTTCCATCAGGCCGGCAAGAACCACGATGAAATCACCGCCACGCGTTATCGCGAAGCCGGTGTTGAGGCGAACGTACAGCCTTTCATCAAAGACATGGCCCATGCCTATGGCTGGGCCGACCTGGTGGTCTGTCGCGCTGGTGCGCTGACCGTCAGTGAACTGGCCGCCGCCGGTCTGCCGTCCTTGCTGGTGCCTTTGCCCCACGCCATCGACGATCACCAGACCCGCAACGCCGAATATTTGGCCGGGGAGGGCGCTGCCTTCCTGCTGCCGCAAAGAACGACTGGCGCCGCCGATTTGGCCGCACGCCTGACCGAGGTTTTGATGCAACCGGAACGACTCAACAACATGGCGAGCACCGCAAGCCGCCTGGCCAAACCTGACGCAACCCGCACCGTGGTGGATATCTGCCTGGAGGTGGCCCATGGTTGAGAATCAGAAAGCCATGCCACAACCCGAGATGCGCCGCATCCGTCGCATCCACTTCGTCGGTATCGGCGGCGTGGGCATGTGCGGCATTGCCGAAGTGTTACTGAACTTGGGCTACCAAGTGTCCGGCTCGGACTTGAAAGAGTCGCCGGTCACCGAGCGCCTGAAGTCGTTTGGTGCACAGATTTTCATCGGCCACCGCGCTGAGAACGCGGCTGAGGCCGACGTGCTGGTGGTGTCCAGCGCCGTGAACACTTCCAACCCGGAAGTGGCCACCGCCCTTGAGCGCCGCATTCCCGTGGTGCCACGTGCCGAGATGCTGGCCGAGTTGATGCGTTATCGCCACGGCATCGCCGTCGCCGGTACCCACGGCAAGACCACCACGACCAGCCTGATCGCTTCGGTGTTCGCCGCTGGTGGCCTGGACCCGACCTTCGTTATCGGTGGCCGCCTGAATGCAGCCGGCACCAATGCCCAGCTCGGCACCAGCCGCTACCTGATCGCCGAAGCCGATGAAAGCGACGCGAGCTTCCTGCACCTGCAACCGCTTGTGGCCGTCGTGACCAACATTGACGAAGACCACATGGCGACCTACGACGGTGACTTCAACAAGTTGAAGAAAACCTTCGTTGAGTTCCTGCATAACCTGCCGTTCTACGGTTTGGCCGTGGTATGCCTGGACGATCCGGTAGTGCGTGAAATCCTGCCGCTGGTCAAGCGTCCGACCGTGACCTACGGCTTCAGCGAAGACGCCGACGTGCGTGCGATCAATGTGCGCCAGGAAGGCATGCAAACCTTCTTCACCGTACTGCGTCCTGACCGTGAGCCGCTGGATGTGTCGGTGAACATGCCGGGCAACCACAACGTATTGAATTCCCTGGCGACCATCTGCATCGCTTCCGATGAAGGCGTCAGCGATGAAGCCATCGTGGAAGGCCTGTCGCGTTTTGCGGGTGTCGGCCGTCGCTTCCAAGTCTACGGCCAACTGCCGGTAGAGGGTGGCGACGTGATGCTGGTGGACGACTACGGTCACCACCCGACTGAAGTTGCCGCAGTGATCAAGGCCGTGCGCGGTGGTTGGCCGGAACGCCGCCTGGTGATGGTCTACCAACCGCACCGCTACAGCCGGACCCGCGATCTGTATGACGACTTCGTCAATGTATTGGCCGATGCCAACGTGCTGCTGTTGATGGAGGTTTACCCGGCCGGTGAAGAACCGATCCCGGGCGCCGATAGCCGCAAGCTGTGCAACAGCATTCGTCAGCGTGGACAGCTTGACCCGATCTACATCGAGCGCGGTGTGGACCTGGCACCGATCGTCAAACCGCTGCTGCGCGCTGGTGACATTCTGCTGTGCCAAGGCGCAGGTGATATCGGCGGCCTTGCCCCTAAACTATTGGCGAGCCCGCTGTTTGCCGCCGAGAAGGGGAAGTCGAAATGACCACTGACTACGGCTCCCTGTTTTCGACAATCGCGCCAGCCGACTTCGGCCGTGTGGCGGTGCTGTTCGGCGGCAAGAGTGCCGAGCGCGAAGTGTCGCTCAAGTCCGGCAACGCCGTGCTCGAAGCCCTGCAAAGCGCCGGAGTGAATGCGTTTGGTATCGACGTGGGCGATGACTTCCTCGCCCGCCTGCAGGCCGAAAAGATCGACCGCGCCTTCATTATTCTTCACGGCCGTGGCGGTGAAGACGGCAGCATGCAGGGCCTGCTGGAATGCGCCGGTATTCCTTACACTGGCAGTGGCATCCTCGCCTCGGCACTGGCCATGGACAAGCTGCGCACCAAACAGGTGTGGCACAGCCTGGGTATTCCAACCCCGCGTCACGCTGTTCTGTGCAGCGAAGACGATTGTATTTCTGCAGCCAAGGAACTGGGCCTGCCTTTGATCGTCAAACCAGCCCATGAAGGCTCCAGTATCGGCATGGCCAAAGTGAACTCGGCCGCCGAATTGATCGACGCATGGAAAGCGGCAAGTACCTACGATTCGCAAGTGTTGGTGGAACAGTGGATCCAGGGTCCCGAGTACACCATCGCCACCCTGCGTGGCCAAGTATTGCCGCCTATCGCATTGGGCACGCCCCACACCTTTTACGACTACGACGCCAAGTACCTGGCATCCGATACCCAGTATCGGGTCCCATGCGGCCTTGACGCAGCCAAGGAACAGGAATTGATGGACCTCACGGCGAAGGCCTGTGAGGCGCTGGGTATCGCCGGCTGGGCGCGGGCAGACGTGATGCAGGATGACCAAGGGGAGTTCTGGTTCCTGGAAGTCAACACTGCGCCGGGCATGACCGACCACAGCCTGGTACCTATGGCCGCTCGCGCAGCCGGCTTGGATTTCCAGCAGTTGGTGCTGGCAATTCTTGCCGCCAGCATTGAGCCAAGAGGCTAAGGACATGAAAGGCGCATCGCTTCGTCATCAGCCCCCACAAGCACCGAGCCGCAAGCCGGTGCCACGGGGTGCCAGCCGAATGGTGGCTAAAGAGCCGATGTCGGCGCGCCTGCCGAAAGCCAACTTTGGTTTCCTCAAGGCGCTGTTCTGGCCGGTGCTTCTGGTGGCATTGGGTTTCGGCACTTACGAAGGTGCGCAGCGTCTATTGCCGTACGCCGACCGTCCGATCACCAAGATCAGCGTGCAGGGTGACTTGAGCTACATCAGCCAGCAAGCGGTGCAGCAGCGCATTGGCCCGTACCTGGCCGCGAGCTTCTTCACCATCGACCTGGCCGGTATGCGCGGTGAGCTGGAACAGATGCCGTGGATCGCCCACGCCGAAGTCCGACGTGTGTGGCCGGACCAGGTGACGATCCGCCTGGAGGAACAACTGCCCGTGGCCCGTTGGGGTGATGAAGCGCTGTTGAACAACCAGGGCCAGGCGTTCACCCCGCGTGAGCTGGCCAACTATGAGCACCTGCCGCAGCTGTTCGGGCCGCAGCGGGCGCAGCAGCAAGTAATGCAGCAGTACCAGGCCTTGAGCCAGATGCTGCGGCCAATGGGCTTCTCCATTGCACGCCTGGAACTGCGTGAACGGGGTAGCTGGTTTTTGACGACCGGGGCAGGCAGTTCCGGCCCGGGCATCCAGTTGTTGCTGGGGCGCGACCGCTTGGTGGAAAAGATGCGCCGTTTCATTGCCATCTACGACAAGACCTTGAAAGAACAGATTACGAACATTGCGAGCGTCGACCTGCGTTACGCCAACGGCCTTGCCGTCGGCTGGCGTGAACCGGCTGCGCCCACGGCAGCGCAACCCGCTGTCGCGAAGAATTAAGAAGAGGCAGGACCCATGGCAAACGTGCAAAGCGGCAAAATGATCGTCGGTCTCGATATCGGCACCTCCAAAGTGGTGGCGCTGGTGGGCGAGGTCGGGGAAGACGGCGCGATCGAAATCGTCGGTATTGGCACGCATCCGTCCCGGGGCCTGAAGAAGGGCGTGGTGGTGAACATCGAGTCCACTGTGCAATCGATCCAGCGCGCTATCGAAGAAGCGCAGCTGATGGCCGGTTGCCGGATTCACTCGGCGTTTGTCGGCGTCGCGGGCAACCATATCCGTAGCCTGAACTCCCACGGCATCGTGGCGATCCGTGACCGTGAAGTCAGCGCCGCCGACCTAGAGCGCGTCCTCGACGCCGCCCAGGCCGTGGCGATCCCGGCCGATCAGCGCGTGCTGCACACCCTGCCGCAGGATTACGTGATCGATAACCAGGAAGGCGTTCGCGAGCCTCTGGGCATGTCGGGCGTACGTCTGGAAGCCAAGGTCCACGTGGTGACCTGCGCTGTCAACGCTGCACAGAACATTGAAAAATGCGTGCGCCGCTGCGGCCTGGAAATCGACGACATCATTCTTGAGCAACTGGCGTCTGCGTACTCGGTACTGACCGACGACGAGAAAGAGCTGGGCGTGTGCCTGGTGGACATCGGCGGCGGCACCACCGACATCGCGATCTTCACCGAGGGCGCGATCCGTCACACCGCCGTAATCCCGATTGCAGGCGACCAGGTTACCAACGACATCGCCATGGCGTTGCGTACACCGACCCAGTACGCCGAAGAAATCAAGATCCGCTACGCCTGCGCCCTGGCCAAGCTGGCCGGTGCCGGCGAAACCATCAAGGTTCCGAGCGTGGGCGACCGTCCACCGCGCGAACTGTCGCGCCAGGCTTTGGCCGAAGTGGTCGAGCCGCGTTACGACGAGCTGTTCACCCTGATCCAGGCTGAACTGCGTCGCAGTGGCTACGAAGATTTGATCCCGGCCGGCATCGTGCTGACGGGTGGCACCTCGAAGATGGAAGGCGCGGTCGAACTGGCCGAGGAAATCTTCCACATGCCGGTCCGTCTGGGCGTGCCCCATGGCGTCAAAGGCCTGGGAGACGTGGTGCGCAACCCGATTTATTCCACCGGTGTGGGCTTGCTGTTGTACGGACTGCAAAAGCAGACCGACGGCATTTCCCTGTCGGGCCCGAGCATCCGTGACAGCTACCGCAGCGACGACGAGGCCAAAGCGCCGTTGTTCGAACGGTTGCAGGCTTGGGTAAAAGGCAATTTCTAAAGCTTTACCGCAACACCGATGTAAGCAGTAGGCGAAAAAACTAGAGATAACGAAAGGAGAGGGAACATGTTCGAACTCGTAGACAACATCCCCGCCAGCCCGGTCATCAAAGTGATCGGTGTCGGCGGTGGCGGCGGCAACGCTGTCAACCATATGGTCAAGAGCAACATTGAAGGCGTTGAATTCATCTGCGCCAACACTGATGCGCAAGCGCTGAAAAGCATCGGCGCGCGGACCATCCTGCAATTGGGCACTGCTGTGACCAAGGGCCTCGGCGCTGGCGCCAATCCGGAAGTCGGCCGTCAAGCCGCTTTGGAAGACCGTGAGCGTATTGCCGAAGTGCTGCAAGGCACCAATATGGTGTTCATCACCACTGGCATGGGCGGCGGTACCGGTACCGGTGCGGCCCCGATCATTGCCGAAGTGGCCAAGGAAATGGGCATTCTGACGGTTGCAGTCGTAACCCGTCCGTTCCCGTTCGAAGGTCGCAAGCGCATGCAGATCGCCGACGAAGGTATCCGTCTGCTGTCTGAAAGCGTCGACTCGTTGATCACCATTCCTAACGAGAAATTGCTGACCATCCTGGGCAAGGACGCAAGCCTGCTGTCCGCGTTCGCTAAGGCTGACGATGTACTGGCCGGTGCCGTTCGCGGTATTTCCGACATCATCAAACGCCCAGGCATGATCAACGTCGACTTTGCCGACGTACGTACTGTCATGAGCGAAATGGGCATGGCGATGATGGGCACTGGCTGCGCCAGCGGTCCTAACCGTGCACGTGAAGCCACCGAAGCGGCCATCCGCAACCCGCTGCTGGAAGACGTGAACCTGCAAGGCGCACGCGGCATCCTGGTGAACATCACTGCCGGTCCTGACCTGTCCCTGGGTGAGTACTCCGACGTGGGTAGCATCATCGAAGCCTTCGCTTCCGAGCACGCGATGGTCAAAGTCGGTACCGTTATCGATCCAGACATGCGCGACGAACTGCACGTGACTGTGGTTGCTACCGGCCTGGGCGCGAAAATCGAGAAGCCTGTAAAGGTTATCGACAACACCGTTCATACAAACCATGCCAGCCACGCCAGCCAATCGGCTGCAGCTCCAGCGCCTGTGCGCCCGGAAATGCCGTCGGTGAACTACCGTGACCTGGATCGTCCGACCGTGATGCGCAACCAGGCTCAGGCCGGTGCTGCGGCGTCCCGTAGCCCGAATCCGCAAGATGACCTGGACTACCTGGACATCCCGGCATTCCTGCGTCGTCAGGCCGATTGATGGAATGTATCAGGGCTATGAAGGTGATTGGTGTTCAGCAAAGGTCTGGTCTGCTATTATCGCCAGCCTTTGTTGATACCAGTTCGCAATTTGCGCTCAAGCGGTCCAAGCCATGATTAAACAACGCACCCTGAAGAATATTATCCGTGCCACAGGTGTAGGTCTGCACTCCGGGGAGAAGGTATACCTGACCCTCAAACCTGCACCTGTCGACACCGGCATCGTGTTTGTTCGTGCCGACCTGGACCCTGTGGTGCAGATTCCTGCTCGCGCGGAAAACGTTGGCGAAACCACTATGTCGACCACATTGGTCAACGGTGACGTCAAAGTGGACACGGTGGAGCACTTGCTCTCGGCCATGGCTGGCCTGGGCATCGATAACGCCTACGTCGAGCTCTCCGCGTCCGAAGTCCCTATCATGGATGGCAGCGCTGGACCCTTCGTATTCTTGATTCAATCTGCCGGCCTGGAAGAACAGGACGCAGCCAAGAAGTTCATACGCATTCTGCGGGAAGTGACAGTAGAAGACGGCGACAAGCGCGCCACCTTCGTCCCGTTCGAAGGCTTTAAAGTGAGCTTTGAGATCGATTTCGATCACCCGGTATTCCGTGACCGCACCCAAAGTGCAAGCGTGGATTTTTCCAGCACTTCGTTCGTAAAAGAAGTCAGCCGCGCCCGTACCTTTGGTTTCATGAGTGACATCGAGTACCTGCGCAAGCACAACCTCGCACTCGGCGGCAGCGTTGAAAACGCCATTGTGGTCGACGCGGATGGTGTACTGAACGAAGACGGCCTTCGCTACGAAGACGAATTCGTGAAGCACAAGATCCTCGATGCAATCGGTGACCTCTACCTGCTGGGCAATAGCCTGATAGGCGAGTTCAAAGGCTTCAAGTCGGGCCACGCGCTTAACAACCAGCTGCTGCGCAAGTTGATTGAGCAGACAGACGCTTGGGAAGTCGTGACCTTCGAAGATGCCAGCACCGCACCGATCTCTTACATGCGTCCCGTTGCGGCGGTGTAAGTAACAACTCTCTTTCTTTAGTTTTTAAAGGCTGCCTTCGGGTGGCCTTTTTTTATGGCTGTTTTTCTGGTGAACAGACTTGCTGTGGCAAGCGAGCCTGTTGTGGTGAGTTAGGCTGTGACAGCAAGTCTTCTGTGGACATTAGTCTGATGCCTCATGACAGCGTTGCTGCATCCACGATCCGATTACGCCCCGTATGCTTGGCCTCATACAACGCCTGGTCCGCACTCAGCAGCAATGCTTCCAACGACATACGACTGTGCTTATCCCAGGTGCTCATACCAATACTCACAGTAATCGGCCGCTCATCCCCGGCTATCCGCGGCAAGTGTTCGACGCTGCTGCGGATGTGCTCGGCGATTACCTGTGCGCCCTTGGCATCGGTAATCGGAAGCACCACTGCAAATTCCTCACCGCCATAGCGCGCCGCCAGATCAGCAGGGCGACGAATGTTGCCGCCGATCACTTGGGCCACGGAGCGCAAGGCTTCATCGCCCCCCTTATGGCCATGGCGATCGTTAAAAGCCTTGAAGTGGTCCACGTCAATCATCAGAAGCGTCATCGGCTCCGTTGAGCGTTGGGCGCGGTCCCATTCCAGGCGCAGGCGTTCATCCAGAATGCGGCGGTTGGGCAGGCCGGTGAGGGCGTCGGTGGCTGCCAGTTCTGACAGCACCCGTTCTGCGCGGTAGCGTCGTCGCAGTTCACGACGCAGCATCCAGGTCAGCCACAACAGACCTATACACAGGATTCCGGTGGCGCCACTGGTCAGCAGCGCGGCGCGTTTCCAAGGGGCGAATACATCTTCACTGGACAGTGCCACTACCACGATCAGCGGTAATTCCCCGACGTTGGTGAACGTGTACAGGCGCTCCTTGCCGCTGAGAGCCGAGATGGCTTGGAAGCTGCCACTGCCTTCACTCAGCATGCGCTTGAAGTTCGGTCGCTCGCTCAAGTCCTTATCGATCATGTCACGTTCGAGCAGCGGCTGTTGGGCCAACAAAATGCCTTTGTTGTTGAGCAGGTTGACGCTGCTGCCGTTGCCGATGGTCAGGGTGTTGAACAGCTGGTCGAAATACGCCAGACGCATGGTCGCGACCGCAACGCCGGCAAACTCACCGTTGGGTCCCGATACTCGCCGGCTGAATGCCATGCGCCAGACCTGGTCACAGTCGCAATGGATCTTGAACGGTCGGCTGATGAACAAACCGGCCTGGCTGTCCTTTACGTGCACCTGGAAATAATCGCGGTTAGAAAAATTACGCGGCGTCGGCTGCAGCGTTGATGAGTCTGCGATAACGGCGCCGGTGGGGTCCAATAACAGCACTTCGCCCTTGAAAGGCGCTGCGGTGGCGAGGTCGAACTGCACCAGATGCTGGATACTCGCGGCCACCTGGGACAGGTCTTCACGTTGTTTGGCCGCAATCAGCCCTTTGAGTGCCAGGTCATACAATTCAACGTTGCGCAGCACGTCGGCATTGATCAGTTGGGCAATGTTGGTGGTTGAACGTTTGGCTTCCTGAAGGGTGCTGGCGTGTTCGCGGACCAACAACGCCGCAACGATAATCACAATCAGGGCGACCGTGAGGCCGCTGCCCAGAATCAGAAAAAGCTCAGGATGTGCAGGCGAGGTACGAACAGGGCGTTGACTCATCGGGCAGACTTCAGCGGTGTGAATGCTGGCAGTTTAGTTCTACCCGATGAAAATTAAATCATTGGCTAAAAAGAAAGATTCCAGGGGTCAGAATACGTTGATCGGGTAGTCGATAATCACCCGATATTCATCCACGTCCCGGTCAACCGCCGAATAACCATTGCTGCCGCGGTTGGTTGCCCATTGAAAACGCATTGCCAAATCCTTGGCCTTGCCGCCTTGCACCACGTATTTCACGTCGATATCCCGTTCCCAGTGCTTGGCGTCTTTGCCATCGGCGCTGTACCAGGCGCTGTAGCCTCGGCTTTGCGGGTCGACCTTGGTCAGGTCGGTCTTGCCACTGATGTAGGACACCGCCGAGGTCAGCCCGGGCATGCCGAGGCCGGCGAAGTCATAGGCGTACTTGAGCTTCCACGAGCGCTCGTTGGGGCCGTTGAAGTCCGAGTATTGTTGGGAGTTATCCAGGTACACGCTGTCGCCCTGAGCGATGTAGTCGAACGGCGTGTTTCCGTTGACGCGCTGGTAAGCGGCGGTGACGCTGTGATTACCCACGCCCACGGTGAAATGCAGGCTGTAGGTGTTGTTGTCGATGCCGCCGAGCAACGACTGGCCGGTGTCTTGGGTGTGGTAGTAGTGCAGACCCGGGTTGAGGCTGACCAGGTCATTGAGTGCGTAGGTGTAGTCCAGGTCGTAGTAGTACTGGTGCCACACGTCCTTGAGTTCGGAGGCGTACAGGTTGCTGGTCAGGCCGGGAATGCCGCTGAACGAAACGCCGGCCCAGTTCATGTGCTGGCTGTCGGTGTTAGTCGGCAGGGCGCCGTAGCTGGTGCCAATGCGACGGTGGCCGCTCTGGTTGTAGAGCTTGGTGAAGCTGGCCTGGCCGCCTTCGAACATCCAACCGTCGAAGCTGTGATTGCTTAGGCTCACGCCGCGGAAAGTCTGCGGCAGCATGCGCGTCTGGCCGCCCGCGATGACCGGGTTGTTGAGGAACAGATCACCGGCCTTCAACTCGGTATCAAAGGCACGCATCTTCAAAGTAGCGCCAGCGGTGGAGAACGATCCGGGGGCTTTGCCGCTGCCGTCAGTACTGCCGTAGGGAAGAATGCTGGAGCCGTCAGTGCCGCCACCGCCGTCGAGTTTGAGGCCGAGCATGGCGTGGGCATCCAGGCCGAAGCCGACGGTGCCTTGGGTGTAGCCGGATTCGAAAGTGCCGAGAAAGCCTTGGCCCCACTCCTTGCTGTCATCGGTATGAATGTCACGACGGTCGCGGTTCATGTAGTAGTTGCGGGTGTTGATGTTGAGGTGCGAGCCCTCGATAAAACCTTCAGTGGGGGTAGTGTCTGCCGCGTGGGCAAGGGGGACGATCGTTGCTGCAATCGCGAGGAATAACGGGGTGAACGTCAGCGAGTTCTTCACCGGTAAGGCTCCTTTGGTCTATCGAAAACGGCCAATGTCGTGGGGGTGTGCCTGGCCTTTTTTACGGCAAAAAAAAGCCGCTGATATCAGCGGCTTTAAGACAGATTCCCAGTGTAGAGCCCTGGAAATAAGTCGAGGGAAATTCGGGTAAGCGGGTAGCTGCCTTTGCCGCCGCGCTCATCGATGCGTCAAATTAACGCAGGTGAGCGGTACGATATAGAGTGTAACAAGAGAATGACTGTTGCCCAAATCGCAACAGTGATTGGATGGAATTCCATGTGGGCGGCCTACACCGGCAGAGTAATGCCGAAGGTATTGCCCCCCTGTTCGCTGCGCACAAACACGTCGCCACCGTGCATCAACGCAATCGCCTTGACGATCGCCAGCCCCAATCCATGATTCGCCCCGCTGTTGCTACGCGAGGCGTCCACCCGATAGAACCGCTCGAACAACCGCGGCAGGTGCTCGCCGGCAATTGCCTCGCCGGGGTTGGTCACGGCGATGGCCACCTGATGCTCCAGCACGTCAATGTTCACGTCGATCACCTGCCCCGGCGCCGTATGCTGAACCGCATTGCTCAACAGGTTGATCAGCGCACGGCGCAGGTGGGCTTTTTCGATCTGTACCTGGGCGTCGCCGTGGACCTGCACCCGCACCTGAGCGTCTTCGAGAATGAAGTCCAGGTAGTCGAGCGTGGTCGCCACCTCATCGGCCAGGGAGCTTTCGATCAGCTTGGTGGCCTTGCTGCCCTGGTCGGCGCTGGCGAGGAATAGCATGTCGTTGATGATCGAACGCAGGCGTTCCAGCTCTTCCAGGTTCGACTCCAGCACTTCCAGATAATGCTCGGCCGAACGCCCACGGGTCAGCGCCACTTGGGTCTGGCCGATCAGATTGGTCAGCGGTGAACGCAGTTCATGGGCCACATCGGCATTAAAGGATTCCAGGCGCGAGTAGGCCTGCTCAACGCGGTCGAGGGTGGAGTTGAACGAGTTGACGAACTGCTTGAGCTCCGGGGGGAGTGGCGACAGTTGCAGGCGTCCGGAGAGTTTTGGCGGCGCGAGTTTGCGCGCTTCATCCGAGAGTCTACCCAGGGGCTTGAGGCCAATGCGCGACACCCAGAACCCCAACAGCGCAGCCAGCACCACGCCAACCAGCGCCAGGCTGACCAATGCCACCAGCAAGTGATGCTGAGTGGCGCGGAAGTTCTCGGTGTCGATGGCAATCATGAAGCGCAACGGCGGGCGCTGGTCCTTGGCTGGAAACTGGCTCACCAGCACTTTGAACGGATGGGTGTAGCCCGGCAGATGCAAATCGCGCTTGCCGCTGGGGCCCTCGGCGAAGGCGCGGATCTGCGCATCCGGCTCGCCATACTCGAAGTTCGGATCAGTGCTGACTACCCAGAAGCGGATGCGCTTGTCTTCCTCACTCAATAGTTTGAGCTTGGCCTTGATCTTCACCCAATGGTCCGGCGTACCGAAGCGGTTCACCGAGGACTCCAGCACGCTGTAGCGCGCATCCAGTTCCGCGCCCGGCAACGATCCGAGGCTGCGGTCGACCTGCTGGTACAGCGCGCCACCGATCAACACAAAAATCAGCAGCGCCACCAACGTGAACATGCCACTCAGGCGCAGGGCGATGGAATTAGACGGCACTGCGGTTCTCCAGCACATAACCCATGCCACGAATGGTGTGCAGCAGTTTGTGTTCGAAGGGCCCATCCAGCTTGGCGCGCAGGCGCTTGATCGCGACTTCGACCACATTGGCGTCGCTGTCGAAATTGATGTCCCAAACCATCTCTGCAATCGCTGTCTTGGACAGAATTTCACCCTGGCGCCGCGCCAACACGCTGAGCAGCGAGAACTCCTTGGCCGTCAGGTCCAGGCGCACACCGTTGCGGCTGGCTTTGCGGCTGATCAGGTCAATCCACAGGTCGGCGACGGTGACTTGCACCGGCTCATGACCACCGCTGCGCCGGGTCAGGGCTTGCAGGCGCGCCACCAGTTCGAGAAACGAGAACGGCTTGCCCAGATAATCGTCGGCGCCCTCACGCAGCCCGCGTATGCGGTCTTCCACGCGCTCGCGGGCGGTGAGCATGATCACTGGCGTCTGCTTGCGCGCACGCAAGGCACGCAGTACGCCAAAGCCGTCGAGGCCGGGCAGCATCACGTCGAGCACGATCACCGCGTAATCGTTCTCCAGCGCCAAGTGGAGACCTTCGACGCCTTCGCGGGCCACGTCGACGGTGTAGCCCTGTTCCGTCAGGCCGCGGTGCAGGTAGTCGGCGGTTTTTTCTTCATCTTCAACAATCAGTACGCGCATGACCCGCCTCAGTGTGTGGTCGCCAGCTCGGCAGCTGGTTTGGGCCGGTGGAAAAAACGCTCAAGGTACAAGTATATGACCGGCGTGGTGAACAGCGTCAGCGCCTGGCTCACCAGCAGGCCGCCGACCACGGCTATCCCCAGCGGCTGGCGCATTTCTGCACCTGGTCCGCTGCCGACCATCAGCGGCACCGCGCCGAGCAGGGCGGCGAGTGTCGTCATGATGATCGGGCGGAACCGCGTCACGCAGGCTTCGTAGATCGCTTCTTCCGGCGGTAGCCCGCGCACGCGCTGGGCCTCCAGGGCGAAGTCGATCATCAGGATGCCGTTCTTCTTCACGATGCCGATCAACAGCACCAGGCCGATCAACGCCATGATCGAAAAGTCCTGCCCCATTAACCACAACATGATCAACGCGCCCAAACCGGCCGAGGGCAAGGTGGAAATAATCGTCAGCGGGTGCACGAAGCTCTCATACAGCACCCCAAGGATGATGTAGACCGCCACCAGCGCCGCAAGGATCAGCCACGGCTGGCTGGCCAGCGAGCTTTGGAACGCCTGTGCCGCGCCCTGGAAGTTGCCGATGATGGTCGTCGGCATGCCGATTTCATTCTTGGCCTGGTTGAGCATGACGACCGCATCACCCAACGCCACGCCAGGCGCCAGGTTGAACGACAGGTTGGCAGCCGGGAACATGCCGTCATGGCTGATGGACAACGGCCCCACGGTGGGCGGGTCGACCTTGGCCAGTGCCGACAGCGGCACCATTTCGTTGGTCAGCGGCGAGCGCAGGTAGAAGTAGTTCAGGCTCTCGGCCTTGCCCCGTTGTTGGGTGTCCAGTTCCAGCACCACCTGGTACTGGTTGATCTCGGTCTGGAACTCGTTGATCTGGCGCTGGCCGAAGGCGTCATACAGCGCCTGGTCGACATCGGTCGCGTTCAGGCCAAAGCGTGCGGCCGCCTGACGATCGATGCTGATGTGGGTGATGCTGCCGCCCAGTTGCAGGTCGTTGGACAGGTCGCGAAACGCCGGGTTGGCACGCAGTTTTTCGGTGAGGCGCTGGGTCCAGGTGTTGAGCGTCGGGCCGTCGTTGCTCTTGAGCACGTATTGGTACTGGGCACGGCTGGGGCCGGAGCTGAGGTTGATGTCCTGGCCGGCACGGAGGTACAGCACGATGCCCGGCACTTTGGCCAGTTTCGGGCGGATGCGGTCGATGAACTGGCTGGCCGAAACATCTCGATCACCCCGGTCTTTCAGGGCGATCCAGAAGCGCCCGTTGGCGATAGTCTGGTTGCTGCCCGTCACCCCCACCGAATGGGAAAACGCCTGCACCGCCGGGTCATCCTTGACGATCTCAGCCAAGGCTTTGTGCTTGGCGACCATGTCCGGGTACGACACATCGGCCGCCGCTTCGCTGGTGCCGAGCACAAAACCGGTGTCCTGTACCGGAAAGAAGCCCTTGGGGATAAACACGTAGCCGACCACTGCCAGGGCCAGGGTCACCACGAAAATGGCGGCCATGGTGCGTTGATGGGCCAGTGCGCGGCGCAGGTTGCGCGAGTATCCGGCCAGCAGGCGTTCGCTGAAGCCGGGTTTGTCGTGGGCGGGGTGGGTCGGGGCGCGCATGAACAGCGCGGCCAAGGTTGGTGCCAGGGTCAACGAGACCACCACCGAAATCAGGATGGTCGACGTCGCCGTCAGCGCGAACTCCTTGAACAAGCGCCCGACCACGCCACCCATGAACAGCAGCGGAATAAACGCCGCCACCAGCGAGAAGCTGATGGACACCACCGTAAAGCCGATCTCCCCCGCGCCCTTGATGGCCGCTTCGCGTTTGTCGAGGCCCGCTTCCAGATGGCGGTGGATGTTTTCCACCACCACGATGGCGTCATCCACCACGAAGCCAACGCTGATGACAATCGCCACCAGGGTCAGGTTGTTCAGGCTGAACCCCATCAGGTACATCACCGCGAAACTGGCGACCAGCGACACGCCGAGCACGCTGGACACAATCAGCGTCGCCGACAACTGGCGCAGGAACAACGCCATCACCGCCACCACCAGCAGGATGGCGATCAGCAGCGTCACTTCCACCTCATGCAGCGAGGCGCGGATGGTCTTGGTGCGGTCGGTCAGTACGCTGACCTGCACCGAAGCCGGCAACATGCCTTGCAGGCGCGGCAGTTCAGCCTGGATGCGGTCCACGGTTTCGACGATGTTTGCGCCGGGCTGGCGCGAGATCACCAGGTTTACGCCGGGTGTATCACCGGACCAGGCTTGCACGTAGGCGTTTTCCGAACCGTTGATGACTTTGGCGATATCGCGCAGTTGAACCGGTGCACCGTCCTTGTAGGAAACGATCAGTTGGGCGTAGTCCTCCGGGTGAAACAGCTGGTCGTTGGTCGATAAGGTCGACACGCTGTTTTCCCCATAGATCGCGCCCTTGGCCAGGTTGAGGCTCGATTGCTGGATTGCCAGGCGCACATCGGCCAGGGTGAGGCCGATGGCGGCGAGTTTGTCAGGCGAGGCCTGCACGCGTATCGCCGGGCGTTGCTGGCCGGTGATGTTGATCTGGCCCACACCGTCAATCTGGCTGATCTGCCGCGCCAGCAGGGTTTCCACGTAGTCACTCAGCTCGGTGCTCGGCATGCTGTCGGAGCTGACGCTGAGGATCAGTACCGGGCTGTCCGCCGGGTTGACCTTTTTCCAGGTCGGCAGGCTCGGCATGTCGCTGGGCAGCTTGCCCGACGCGGTGTTGATCGCCGCCTGCACTTCCTGGGCGGCGGTGTCGATGCTCTTGTCGAGTGTGAATTGCAGGGTCAGCAGGCTTGAGCCCAGGGCACTGCTGGAGGTCATCTGGGTCATGCCGGGGATGGCACTGAATTGCACTTCCAACGGCGTGGCCACCGATGAGGCCATGGTGTCCGGGCTGGCGCCGGGCAATTGTGCGGTGACCTGGATCGTCGGAAATTCCGCTTCCGGCAGTGGGGCGATGGCCAGGCGAGGGAAGGCAATCATCCCGAGCAGTACCAGGGCGAAGGTCAGCAGCAGGGTGGCGACCGGGTGGTCGACGCACCAGGCTGAAGGCGAGCGGCTCATGGCTGCACCTTGGCATCGACGGTCTGGATCACTTGCGGTGGTTCTTTGAGCACCTCCACCTGAGCACCGGCCTTGAGTCGCGACTGGCCATCACTGACCAGCACGTCACCGGCTTGCACACCCGTGATGATGTTCACGTCGCTGTTTTGATAGGTGACCTGCACCGGCACCACCTCAACCTTGTCCCCCTTGACCCGGTACACGAAGTGCGAATCCAGGCCGCGTTGCACCACGGTCGGCGGCACCACCAGGGCATTTTTGTCGAGCGCGGTCTGGATTTTGATGGTCACCAGTTGCCCCGGCCACAGGCGCTGGGAGGCGTTGCTGAACTCAGCCTTGGCGCGCAGTGTGCCGGTGGTGGAGCTGATCTGGTTGTCGATCAGGCTCAAATGGCCTTCACCGAGCAAGTCGCCGGTCTGGCCGTCGGTGTCAGCGCCCAGGTAGGCGTCGACACTCGCCGGGGCAGGCGCGGCGATCAGGCCTTGCAGGGTCGGCAGCATCTGCTGAGGCAGCGAGAACTCAACGGCAATCGGGTCGATCTGGGTCACTGAGAACAGGCCCTGGGTATCACTGGTGCGCAGGAAATTGCCCGCGTCCACGTTACGAATACCGACGCGGCCGCTGACGGGGGAGCGGATCTGGGTGTAGGAAAGCTGGACCTGGGCCGAATCGATTGCGGCCTGGTTGCCTTGGACGGTGGCCTTGAGCTGGTTGACCAGAGCTTGTTGCTGGTCATAGGTCTGCTTGGACACGCCGTCGTCGATGCTCAACTCCTTGTAGCGCTTGAGGTTGACCAGCGCTACCTGCAGTTGCGCCTGGCTCTCGCCCAACTGCGCCTTGGCCTGGTCGAGACTGGCGCGAATCGAGCGGTCATCAATGGTCGCCAGCAGGTCGCCGACCTTGACCCGTTGGCCTTCCTTGACCAGCAATTGGGTCAGGATGCCGTCGACTTGCGGGCGAATCACCACGCTGTGCAGCGATAACACCGTGCCAATGCCGCTGACAAAACGCGGGATATCCTGTTGCACCACGCTCACCACCCGGACCGGGATCGCGGTCGGTACTGCCAGCTTGGTCTTGGCCGGCCGGGTCAGCGCCCAGGCTGCAATCGCTACGACCACGAGGACACCCACAATCAGGGCGGTTTTTCGTTGAATCTGCATGGGTGAGGCGCCGGGGCAAAGGATGGGGAGAGTGAGTGATCTTTATAGCCCTTCAACCCGGTCAGCAGGGTGACTGCTAACTGACAGCGCTGTCAGCAAACTCCGACCATTCGTACAGGCGGTGGTTAAAGATCTCAGGCGCGCAGGTATACTGCGCGCCAGTGTGGCCCGCAAGCCGGCCCCGCATCATTTTCTGCACGCTCCGGAGCTTCCATGACTTCCCCGACACAACCCCCTGTTGACGCGACCGACATCGTCGATCCGGCCAGCGCTGAAGGCGTTGAAAAAGCCGAGATCCCGGCGTTTAAGTTTCCGTTCAAGCCGGGTGAGCTGGCTGGGGCCAAGAATGCCGCCCAGCCTTGGTACAAGAACGGTGCCAAAAACGGCCACACCAAGTCACCCGGCATGGCGCCGCCGGGCACCCGTCGTTCGATGGGTAAACGCTGAGGTTAACAAGCGGCACATTGTGTCGATTGTTGCCTACAGCTTCTGCTGATCTTTCTGATTGTAGGTCCACTGCCGTTTCTTGAAAGCTTGCACAGCCTTTGCTCTGCCCCCGATGTTCATGGGGGGAGCGAGGCGACGCTGGTCTTTCCGGAAAAGGACGTTTCCCTTGGCCCTGATACACATCTGTGTAGTGCTTGCCCTGTTGTTTTCGGCTGATGCCCTTGCGGCCGATGATCAAACGCGTCGCGAAATCCGCTTCGCCGTTGCTGCGCAATTCCCCCCCTTCCAGAGCCGCGACCCGCAAGGGCAGTTGGTTGGCCTCAATATCGAGTTGGGCAATGCCCTGTGCGTGCAGTTGAATGCGCGCTGCGTTTGGGTCGACCAAGTGGTTGTCGAAGACTTCCTCTCCCTTGAAGCCAGAAAATTCGACGCGATCATGGGGATGGCGCCTACGTCGGAACGGCGGCGTTGGGTAAGCTTCACCGATAACCTCTATCCCTTTACCACCCGGCTGGTGGGCCGTAGCACATCAGGCCTGCTGCCCCATGTTAAGTCGCTCAAGGGCAAGCGGGTTGGCGTATTGCTGGGGAGCAATCGTGAAGCGTTTGCCCGTACGAAGTGGGCGCACAGGGGCGTCATCGTCAAGAGCTTCTGGCTCAATAATGATTTGGTCCGCAGTCTGATAGCCGGCGAAATCGACGCGACCCTGCAAGGCACCGTAGAAATTCGCGAAGCCTTGCTCGACACCGACGAAGGTCGGGATTTCGACTTCCTGGGCCCGCCCATTTCGGCTGCACTGCTGGGGGATGGCGTGGCGATTGCGGTGCGTAAGCCCGACACCGCACTGCGCAAGGAACTCAACTGCGCCCTCGAACAGCTGAAACAGAATGGTGAGTATCAGCGGATAATCCAGCATTACCGGTTAGACGCTGCGCCATGAGCGCTTTTGGGTTAGGTCGATAAAGAGACTATGCAGCCCGCAACGAAATAAACGCGTAGTTGGCCGGCACCTCGGTAGCAATCTGCGCCCCGGCGTCCAGCACCTGTTCGGCGATGTCCAGCCCGGACACATGAAACACCCACTCATTGGCCACGGACGGCTGATCAATTGCCAACTCAATCGCCTGGGCAAATGCGCCCATGTCCGGCAAGTACGCGGTAAATCCATCCCCCTTGAGCGCTGTGGTGCGAATGCCCAGCAAGGCGCACACCGCTTCCTTGGTCTGCACGTCATCGCGGTCTGCCTGGCGCGAACGCTGGATCAGCACTGCGAGCTCCTGGTCCATCAGTTCGCCGCCGATGATCAACGCCGGGCCCTGTTCCCAGGATTCTGGCGGGCAATCCTTGGCGGCAGGGTTGAGCGGGATATGCGGGTTGATCTCCATCGGGTAGATGCGGCAGACCAACGGTCGACGCTCATAGATGCGACACAGGTTGTCTTCGTCAAGATTCCGGCAGCGCCCGGCGTTGTAGGCGGCAAACGTGATTGCCACAAATGCTTCGGTGTTGCCGCTGGGCACCACCACCGAACGGCGTTCGGCGTGCTCGCGTTGCTGTTGGGGCAGGCCCAGTCCGCTACCGAGGAATCCCTCCACCAGAACAATGACGTTACCGCCGTCCGCCGCCCACATACGGGCTTCGGCGAGGGTCAGGGGGACGTGGTGGTCGGTGCAGCATTTACCGCAACCGACGCAGGAAAAATGGGTGTTCATGGCGGATCTGTCACCAGGCTAGGTCAGAGGGCACGCAGTTACGGTGACGGGTTTTTACCTCTTTCCACCGGTACGATTCTCTGGAAGCAAGTTATGCGCCAGCGCCTGTCAGTCCTCTTCGACCACATCGCGCAGTACAAACACCATACCCGCGCTCTCGTACAGCTGCCGGGCGCGTAGGTTGCTTTCCAGTACCTTGAGGTCCACATAGGGTTCACCACGTTGCTTGAACACCTGGAAGGTGTGCAGCAATAACGCGCGGCCTAGCCCCTGGCCTTGAGCGCAAGGATGTATGGAGAGGTTCTTGATGAAGGCGCTGGTCCAGCACTGGGCTACGCCGAGGATACCGTCGGCGTTGCTGGCGACCAGGCACAGCGTGGGCTCGAATTCTGCATCGGTGACGAACTGTTGCCGCCATTCATCGAGGTTGGCGACACGACCACCGCCCTGATCCTGGGTCATGCGCAGTACGGCGTGAATCGCTGGCGCCAACGCGTCACGGTAATGGTCCAGTACGGTCCCGGCCGGCCATTGTGGCGCGGGCAGGCCGGCAGTGAGGTCGCGGCGCAGCAGTTGGTAATACGCCGTCACCGATTACAGACCCTGTTGCGCCACGGTTTGCGCAGCCACCACCAGGCATTTGGTCAGTTCGGGGGATGAGAACTTGGTCAGTACCGCGTTGGCGCCGGCCAGGCGCGCTTTTTCGCTGTTCATCGCGCTGTCCAGGGAGGTGTGCAGCAAAACGTACAGATGCTGGAAGTCTGGCGTTTCACGCAGGGTGCGGGTCAGGGCGTAACCATCCATCTCGGACATCTCAATGTCCGACACCACGACATTGATCTGCGCGGCGGTGCCTTGCAGTTCCAGCAGCACATCAATGGCTTCCTTGGCGCTGCGCGCGGTGTGGCAGGTCAGGCCGAGGTTGCGCAGGGTATGAACCGACTGCTGCAGGGCGACCTGGCTGTCATCCACCACCAGAATCCGCGCATTGCCGAGCACTTCGGCTTCTTCCATGGTCAAGTCGGTGGGCGCCGCTTCAATCGGTGCCGGCGCGATGCCGTGGATGACTTTTTCGATGTCCAGCACCTGCACCAGGCCGCCTTCCACCTGAGTTACCCCAGTGATAAACGCACGGTTGCCGCCGGAGCCGTAGGGTGGCGGGCGGATGTCGGTCGTCAGGCAGTGCACGATTTTGCTCACCGCCTGCACATGCAGACCCTGTTTGGAACGGCTCACGTCAGTGACAATCAGGCAGCCGCCGTTCGGGTCTTCCAAGGGCCGTTCGCCCAGGGCGCGGCTCAGGTCGATCACCGACAGCGAGGCACCGCGCAGGGTGGCGATGCCTTTAACGTTCGGATGAGACTCCGGCAGTTTGGTCAGCGGCGGGCAGGGAATGATTTCGCTGACTTTCAGCAGGTTGATGGCCATCAGCTTGCCGCTGCGCAAGGTAAAGAGCAGAAGTGAGAGTGAGTCTGCGCGGGCTTTGGTGGTGGACATAAAAACCTTCTGTGGATCAGGGATGACGATCTATGAAAGGTTATCGACCCAGCCGCTGGAAACTGTAGGCGCGATCAGGGCCCTTAACATCAGCCCTTCCAGACCTGCGGGTTCACCAAATCCTGCGGACGCTCGCCCAGCAGAGCACTGCGCAGGTTGTCCAACGCGCGGTTGGCCATGGCCTCACGGGTTTCATTGGTTGCCGAGCCGATATGCGGCAGGGTCACCGCGTTGCTCAATTGGAACAACGGCGACTGCGCCAGTGGCTCCTGCTCATACACATCCAGCCCGGCGCCGCGAATGGTCTGGTCCTGCAGGGCCTGGATCAGCGCCGGTTCGTCGACCACCGGGCCACGGGAGATGTTGATCAGAATCGCGCTGGATTTCATCAGCCCCAGCTCGCGCGTGCTGATCAGGTGACGGGTCTTGTCGCTCAACGGCACCACCAGGCAGACAAAATCCGCCTCGGCCAGCAACTGGTCCAGGCTACGGAATTGCGCGCCCAACTCCTGTTCCAGCTCCAGCTTGCGGCTGTTACCGCTGTACAGAATCGGCATGTTGAAGCCCAGGCGCCCGCGACGGGCCACGGCCGCGCCGATATTGCCCATGCCGACGATGCCCAGGGTCTTGCCGTGTACATCACAGCCAAACAACGGCGCGCCGACGCTGGCTTTCCACTGACCGGCCTTGGTCCAGGCGTCCAGCTCTGCCACTCGGCGCGCGCTGCTCATCAGCAGGGCGAACGCCAGGTCGGCGGTGCTTTCGGTGAGTACGTCAGGGGTGTTGGTGAGCATGATCCCGCGCTCGTTGAAGTACGGCACGTCGTAGTTGTCGTAGCCCACTGACACGCTGGACACCACCTCCAGTTTGCTCGCGCCTTCGAGCTGCGCACGGCCCAACTTGCGACCCACGCCGATCAAACCGTGGGCGTGGGGCAGGGCTTCATTGAACTGCGCATTGATGTCGCCCAGCTTGGGGTTAGGCGCGATCACCTCGAAATCCTGTTGCAGGCGTTCGATCATGGCTGGGGTGACGCGGCTGAAGGCGAGAACAGTCTTTTTCATGGCAGGCGGGCTCATCGACTACGGAAGAATGCCAAGCAAGCTAACATTCCTTGCCACTGTTGTCAGGACACGGCAGACCTAAAGTGGGCAGGGAAACATGTAGGAGGGGGCTTGCTCCCGATAGCGGTGCGTCAGTCGCCAGATGTATTGACCGATCCACTGCCATCGGGAGCAAGCCCCCTCCCACATTTGACCTGTATCGCCTGGTAGCAATCAGTTCGCCAGCCGCGCACCGCTCAGGCTGCCACTCAACTCGTACGCCACCAGCTCCGCCTGATGCGCCGCCAGGATCTCCGGCAACGAACCGCGCAGGTATTCCACCCAGGTCTTGATCTTCGCATCCAGGTATTGGCGCGAGGGGTAGATGGCGTACAGGTTCAGCTCCTGGGAACGGTAGGTGGGCATGACCCGCACCAAGGTGCCATTACGCAGGCCTTCAATGGCCGCATACACCGGCAACAGGCCGACGCCCATGCCGCTGGTGATCGCGGTTTTCATCGCGTCCGCCGAGTTCACCAGAAACGGCGAGGTGTTGATCGCCACGCTTTCCTGGCCTTCGGGGCCGTTGAAGGTCCACTTGTCCAACTGAATCACTGGGCTGACCAGGCGCAGGCAGGCATGGTTGAGCAAGTCCTGGGGGCGCTGTGCACAGCCCTTGGCCTTGACGTAGTCGGGCGAGGCGCAGGCGATGCTGTAGGTGATGCCCAGGCGTTGGGAGACGAAGCCTGAATCCGGCAGTTCGCTGGCCAGCACGATTGACACGTCATAGCCCTCGTCCAACAGGTCCGGCACGCGGTTGGCCAGGGTCAGGTCGAAGGTCACGTCCGGGTGGGTGCGGCGGTAGCGGGCAATGGCGTCGATTACGAAGTGCTGGCCGATACCGGTCATGGTGTGCACTTTCAACTGTCCGGCGGGGCGCGCATGGGCGTCGCTGGCTTCGGCCTCGGCTTCTTCAACGTAGGCCAGGATCTGTTCGCAGCGCAGCAGGTAGCGTTTACCTGCTTCGGTAAGGGCAATGCGCCGGGTAGTGCGGTTGAGCAAGCGGGTTTGCAGATGGGCCTCCAGATTGGAGACCGCGCGCGAGACGTTGGCCGTGGTGGTGTCCAGTTGGGCGGCAGCGGCGGTGAAGCTGCCGGCTTCGGCCACGCAACTGAAGGCGCGCATGTTTTGCAAAGTGTCCATGGAGTGTTCTCAGGGGAGATAACAAATTGTGACAGAAAGTTACGCCGTCCAGTGATCCCTACCAACGGATTATCGCTTGAACGGTAACAAAGATTCACAGGAATGCCAGCTTATCGCCATTCCTCCCGCCCCCTAGAATTGCGCCACCTTCCCCGCATCACCACCTCAGGAATTCGCTTGCCGTGCCGCGTCGCATCAGCAGAGAGCTGAAGACTCTCAGTGTTTGGGCCTTATCGTTAGCAATCAGCGGCTGCATCGGAACCGGAGGAATCGCCCCCCAAGGCCACGCGTTGAACGCCAATACCCTGGCCACCGGCGAAGCGATCCAGAGCGCCGCCCAGGACGCCCATTGGCCCACCGCACAATGGTGGCAAGCCTACGGCGACCCGCAACTCAACCATTGGGTCGAACTCGCCACGCACAGCAGCCCGAGCATGGCCATCGCCGCCGCGCGGGTGCGAGAAGCGCGGGCGATGGCCGGGGTTGCCGAGTCGGCCGAGTCGTTGCAGATCAACAGCGACACCACCCTCAAGCGCCACAACTGGCCCAAGGATCAGTTCTACGGCCCCGGCGAACTGAGCGGCGCCAACACCTGGGATAACAACTCATCCTTGGGCCTGAGCTACGCCCTCGATCTGTGGGGCCGCGAAAGCAACGCCACCGAGCGTGCCGTCGACCTGGCGCACATGAGCGCTGCCGAGGCGCGCCAGGCCCAGTTGGAATTGCAGAACAACGTGGTGCGCGCCTATATCCAGCTGTCGTTGCACTACGCCAACCGCGATATCGTCGCCGCTACGTTGGCCCAGCAACAGCAGATCCTCGACCTGGCCAACAAACGCCTTGATGCCGGGATCGGCACCCACTTCGATGTAAGCCAGGCCGAAACCCCGCTGCCGGAAACCCACCGCCAACTGGACGCCCTCGACGAAGAAATCGCCCTGAGCCGTAACCAACTGGCGGCCTTGGCGGGTAAAGGCCCGGGGGAGGGCGCGCAGTTGCAACGGCCGAGCCTGTCCCTTGCCGCGCCACTGAAACTGCCGTCCACCCTGCCTGCGCAGTTGCTCGGCCAGCGCCCGGATGTGGTCGCCAGCCGTTGGCAAGTGGCGGCCCAGGCCCGTGGCATCGATGTGGCTCACGCGGGTTTTTATCCCAACGTGGATCTGGTCGGCAGCCTCGGCTACATGGCCACCGGCGGCGGCATGCTGGAGTTTCTGGCGGGCAAGAAATTCAACTACAACGTCGGTCCGGCGATCACCTTGCCGATCTTCGACGGCGGCCGCTTGCGTGCCGAGTTGGGTGAAGCCAGCGCCGGTTACGACATCGCCGTTGCTCGTTACAACCAGACCCTGATCAATGCGCTCAAGGGCATCAGCGACCAGTTGATCCGCCGAGAATCCATGGACAAGCAACAAGGCTTCGCCGCGCAATCGGTGGCCTCGGCGCAGAAAACCTATGACATCGCGATGATCGCCTACCAGCGCGGCCTCACCGATTACCTCAATGTGCTCAACGCCCAGACCCTGTTGTTTCGCCAGCAACAGATCGAGCAGCAGGTCCAGGCCGCGCGTTTGAGCGCACACGCCGAGCTGGTGACCGCCCTGGGCGGTGGCCTCGAAGCAGGCAAGGACGCACCGCAGGACGCCAAGACCCTCCCGAGCAAAACCCCGGCGGCCCTCGCCGTATTCGATCACTGAGTAGGTTGTAATGACTCCCTTGCCTGCACCGCTGCGCTGGCTGCATTCCCTTGAGTGGCGCCGTGGTTTTTTCGACTGGGCACGCAGCGACGGCGTGACCTGGGTGTACATCTTCAAGGTGTTGATCGCCGCGTTCCTCACTCTGTGGCTGGCCATGCGCCTGGAGTTGCCGCAACCGCGCACCGCGATGATCACCGTGTTTATCGTGATGCAGCCGCAGAGCGGCCAGGTGTTCGCCAAGAGCTTTTACCGCTTCCTCGGCACCCTGACGGGCTCGGCGGTGATGGTGTTGTTGATCGCCTTGTTTGCGCAAAACACCGAACTGTTTCTGGGCGCCTTGGCGATCTGGGTCGGCATCTGCACCGCCGGTGCGACGCGCAACCGTAACTTCCGCGCCTATGGGTTTGTGCTGGCCGGTTATACGGCGGCGATGGTTGGCCTACCGGCGCTGGCCCATCCGGATGGCGCCTTTATGGCGGCCGTTTGGCGAGTACTGGAAATCTCCCTGGGAATTATCTGCTCCACGCTGGTGAGCGCTGCGATTCTGCCGCAGACCTCCAGCGCCGCCATGCGCAATGCCTTGTATCAGCGCTTCGGGGTGTTCGCGCAGTTCGTCACCGATGGCTTGCGCGGGCGCAGCCAGCGTGAAGGCTTCGAGGCCAGCAACGTGCGCTTCATCGCCGAAGCCGTGGGCCTGGAAGGGCTGCGCAGCGTTACCGTGTTCGAAGACCCGCATATGCGCCGGCGCAATGGCCGGCTCAGTCGCCTCAACAGCGAATTCATGAGCATCACCACGCGCTTCAATGCCTTGCACCAGTTGCTCGAACGGCTGCGCACGGATGCTGCGGATCACGTGGCGGCGGCGATCAAGCCCGGCCTGCAGGACCTTGCCGAAGTGCTCGATGGGTTCTCCGGTCGCGCATTAACCAGCCCCGATGCGGCACGCCTCGTCAACCAACTGTCGGCCTACAAAGACGGCCTGCCGGCCAAGGTACGCAGCCTGCGCACGGCCTTCCAGGAAGGTGAGCCCACTGAGGCCGAGCAACTGGATTTCCATACCGCCTACGAGTTGCTTTACCGCTTCGTCGACGACCTGCACAACTACGCGCAAACCCATGCCTCACTGGCCGACCACAGCCATGCGCGGGAAGACTGGGACGAAGCCTACACGCCGAAAACCAACTGGCTGGCCTGCGCCGCTTCGGGGATTCGTGCGTCGTTTATCCTGATCGTACTCGGCAGTTATTGGGTGGCGACCGCCTGGCCCAGCGGCGCCACCATGACCCTGATTGCCGCCGCCACCGTCGGCCTGTCAGCCGCCACGCCCAACCCGAAACGCATGGCGTTCCAGATGGCCTGCGGCACCTTGATCGGCGCGTTGGTGGGCTTTGTCGAAATGTTCTTCGTGTTCCCGTGGATCGACGGCTTCCCGCTGCTGTGCGTGATGCTCGCGCCGGTGATCATCCTCGGTGCTTTCCTCGCCTCACGCCCGCAGTACGCAGGCGTTGGCGTGGGCCTGCTGATTTTCTTCAGCACGGGCTCGGTGCCGGACAACCTCACGGTTTACAACCCCTATACCTTCATCAACGACTACATCGCCATGATCATCGGCATGCTGGTGTGTGCGGCCGCCGGCGCGATCATCCTGCCGCCCAACAGCCGCTGGCTGTGGCGCCGCCTGGAGCAGGATTTGCGCGAGCAGGTGGTGTACGCGATCAGCGGCAAGCTCAAGGGGTTGGCGTCGAGTTTTGAAAGCCGCACCCGTGACCTGTTGCACCAAGCCTATGGTCTCGCCGTCGGTCAGCCGCAGGTACAACGTGATTTGCTGCGCTGGATGTTTGTTGTGCTGGAAGTCGGTCACGCGATCATCGAGTTGCGCAAGGAACAAGCGATCCTGCCAGTGCACCCGGCGTATGCCGAGTCCCAGCCGTGGCGCCAGGCGATCCGCGTGATGGGCCGCTCGCTGGTGCGGCTGTTCTTGCAACCCAGCGCGAGCAATCTGGAGCGCGGCCTGATCGCCGTCGACCACGCGATCAGCCGCGTGCAGGCCACCGACGAACCCTTCGCCCCACACTTCGACACCTCGGCGCTGCGCCGGGTGAAGAGCTACCTGCACTTTATCCGCACCTCGTTGCTCGACCCGCAATCGCCGCTGGCGGCCCTTAAAGGATCCCCCCATGCCCCGTGAAATCGCGTTCCACGGCCTCTACATGCCGACGATGACCTTGATGTTCCTGATCGCCGCAGGCCTGGCGTGGGCGCTGGACCGCTTCTTGGCCGGCTTCGACCTGTACCGTTTTTTCTGGCACCCGGCGTTGCTGCGCCTGAGCCTGTTCGTTTGCCTGTTCGGCGCCCTGGCGCTGACCGTCTACCGTTGAGAATGCCCCGATGAAAAAGTTTTTCAGCCTGCTTGCGACCCTGCTGGTATTGGCTTTGGCGATCTGGATTGGCCGCACGTTGTGGGTGCACTACATGGAAACCCCATGGACCCGCGACGGCCGGGTACGCGCCGACATCATCAACGTCGCGGCGGACGTTACCGGCGAAGTGGTCGACGTGCCCGTGCGCGATAACCAATTGGTCAAAAAGGGCGACCTGCTGATGCAGATCGACCCCGAGCACTACCGCATTGCGGTCAAGCAAGCGCAATCGTTGGTGGCCTCGCGCAAAGCCACCTGGGAGATGCGCAAGGTCAACGCCCACCGCCGTGCCGACCTCGACGCCTTGGTGATTTCCAAGGAAAACCGCGACGACGCCAGCAACATCGCCGACTCGGCCCTGGCGGATTACCAGCACGCGCTGGCACAACTCGAAGCGGCCGAACTCAACTTGAAACGCACCCAGGTCGTGGCGGCGGTGGATGGCTACGTCACTAATCTCAACGTGCATCGTGGCGACTACGCGCGCATCGGTGAAGCCAAGCTGGCCGTGGTGGATATGAACTCGTTCTGGGTCTATGGCTTCTTCGAAGAAACCAAGCTGCCCCATGTGAACGTCGGTGACAAAGCCGATATGCAGTTGATGAGCGGCGAGACGTTGAAGGGCCACGTAGAAAGCATCTCCCGAGGCATCTACGACCGTGACAACCCCGAGAGCCGCGAGCTGATCGCCGATGTGAACCCGACCTTCAACTGGGTGCGCCTGGCCCAGCGCGTGCCGGTGCGAATTCACATTGATGAAGTGCCGGAAGGCGTTTTGTTGGCGGCGGGCATCACCTGCACCGTGATCGTTAACCAAACGCCGAACTGAAATGTGGGAGGGGGCTCCCACATTCGATTTTTGTTGATAGGCAGATTGGGCACCGCTTCAGGTTTTTGCGTTCGCTCTGAACTTTCTTCGACGTTTGACCCGCAGCATGCTGACGAATCGGCGGTGGTTTCTTGTATTTAAAATCAGCAGGCAGAACAGCGATTGAAGTAATGGAAATAATGCAAACAAAGTAACCGGGTTGTTTCCCAAGTAGCCTGCTGAAAGCAAGGCGTTCAGTGCCGCGACGCCTGCAAGCAGTGGCGGCCCAGAGCGAAACCCCACCGCCACCAAGGTCAGGCCAATGCACATGGCCAGTAGCAGTGCCATGCTTGCCACGACCGCATATTCGACAGGGAGATAATTTATTCGGGCGTAATACGACAGGCTATGTGACAGGTTGCCTGAAATGCTGACTAAGTTCATTGAGACCCCCATACCCACAGTGAATGCAAAACGTCGGGTGTATCGAGTTAACGTTCGGGGATCTTGCAGGGTGTTGATGTCATTGTTCATGGCTGCTGAACTCTTCATAAATGCCGATAACAATAGGGTTGATATTTCCGGACAGGCCGCTGCCGGTAACTGCCAGAGCGGCACCCACCTGATCGGAGAGTTGAATGAGAAGGTCTTGGCGTAACTGGCCGTTGTTGAAGCGCTTGGGGAGTGTTCCGGCCAACTGCTTTAACCGAATTATTTCGCCAGAGTGACGAGGGTTCTGCAGGCGCAGAACTTCGTATGTCAGCTTTGCGCGTTCCTGTCGGCTCATACGCCTCAAAATGTCGGTCAGGTTGCGGCCTGTCGTATTTTTGATAGTCATGACAGTCTTTACCGTGACAAATGTCGTGCTGCCCGCACCCACCAAAGAAATGCCATCCAAGGCTACGGTCATTGCCTGATACCAACTAAGGCTGTCGTAATAGTCGTTTTCAGATGGGTTGGTTAGTTCTTTGTAGGTTCTCCATATGCCGTTGCCACATTGCAAAGCACTGGCGGCTGCAGCGGTATAAGCAATGTAAGTAATTGCAAGGCTGGAACCTGCACTGATAGGCGCTGACGCGATGCCTACCTTGGCAACGATAATCCCAATCACAGCCCCACTGCATGCCAAGGCCATCCCCGCTGCCTCGCGCCATAGCTGCGACTCGCGCGGTGAGTTTGCCAACCACTGCGCATACTCATCGGCAGTCATCACCGGCCGCGCCACTTCCCGCAGAATCACCCTCTTAGGCCTGATGCTGCACAGCGGCACAAACTCGCGCAGCACCGTCACCTGATAGCCGCTGCCGATATGCACCACACCTGCCCCGACGATGGTCGGGTCGGCATCAATGGTTCGATACAGTTTGGGCAGGTCCAGCAGGCTGGTCAGTCGCTGGCGAGTTGTGGTGTGCGCATCCGGCACCCCGCTTCGCAGGAAATCGCTTGGCATCCTTTCACCTGTGAGTAGACAGAGGTGAAAGATCCTGGGGATAGTTTCCTGGTAATGATGTCGGGCCGTTCGCTATTTTTTGTAGGAGCAGGCCTGTGAGTTATTTCATGGCGCTACATAAGTTTCATGCAAATGCCGCCACAACAGCGCGCCACTCGCCTGCTTCTCAAACACCACGGTCGCGCGGCGATCGGTCCTAGTACCGCTGTCATCCACCTGAAGCTCCCGATAAGTCACCGTGGCCCCGCGCGCATGTCGGTCAATCCCGGTCATTTCACTCAAGGTGATTTTCAATCCCGCGCGCATTCCGCCCAGGCGAGTGAACAGCGCGTTGACCCCGGCGGCATTGACGCGTGTGCCGGTGGCGGGGGCGATCATGCTGAACTCGGGCGAGAAGCGCGCAAGCAGGTTTTGCAGGGTGCCTTCTGGCGCAACCCCGGCAAACCATTGCTCGATCTCGACGTGGGTCTGGATCACTTCTTCAAAAAAATCGCTGTAATCGATCATCAGGGAGACTCACTGGCAGGGTGGAGCAATGTGCGGACCCTGGACGCATCCAGGCGCAGCACTGCAAAAAGAGGCAGCAGGGTCAAGGCTGCTGCAATCGTGAAGGTTAAGGCGTAAGAATCCAAGGCCGACAACAGCGCACTGAGTGCGGCTGCGCCCAGGCAAAAGCTGATTTGCCGATTGATATTCCACAAAGCGCTGGCGTGGCCCATGCGTTCGGCGGGGATGTCGAGAAACGCCAGCGTCTGTGCCGTGCTGCTGCACAAGCTGCCGCCCAGGCCCATCAAGGCGTAGGCCGGAATAATCAGGGCCGGTTCGTTCAACACCAGAATGCCGCTGCATTGCAGCGCCATGCCCGCCATCAGCAACAGTTTTGGCCCACAGCGATTGAACAGTTTTTTGCCGAGGAAAATCGCCAGTGCCGAGGCCATTGCCCAAGGCAGCATCAGCGCGCCGGTTTGGGTGGCGTCGTATCCAAGGTCGTGAAGGTAGAGGATGGCGATCAGGCTGGTGCCGATGAACACGCCGGGAATGAACAAATAGACCAGCATGGCGATTCGCAGCATAGGGCTGCTGACCTGTTTGAAAATACGGCTCACCTCCAGCTTGGGACGTACACGCGTGGGGGTGTCGGGTTTTATCCACAGCTGTGCGAGCAGCAAGGTGATCAATGCCAGCGGCAGGTTGGCATAGAAGATCCAGCGCCAGGAGAGGCTGTCGACAATCAACCCACCCAACGCCGGTGACAGTGCGGGAACCAACAGCGCCACCGACATCACCCTGGCCGTGAGTTGGCTGCGCTCTGCGGGAGGAAAATGCCGATAAGCCATCGCCTGTCCCACGGGAATCAACAGGCCGCCGCCCAACCCTTGCAATAAACGCCAACCGATCAGCGCTTCAATCGAACTCGCCTGCCCCACCATTACCGAAGCCCCGGCAAACAGCAGCAAGCTGACGACCATCAAGCCGCGCTCACCCATCATGGCTGCCAGCCATACGCTGAACGGAATAATCACGGTGAGGCCAAGCATGTAGGCGTTGCCCACCCACGCCAATTGTGTGACCGAGGCGTGCAATTCGCGGGCGATATCCGGGTAGGCGACCGTGGCGACGAACATGTTCACCAGGTCGAGGGCAAAGCCCAGTAAAAAGATCCAGGTGACTTTCGAGGGGTAGGTCATGGGCGCGATCCTGCAAGAGAGGCCGGCAGGGTAGGCGTCACGGCGGGTTTGGGATACGCCGCTTTGGCTGCTACTTTGTCAAAAATATTTTGACAAAGGAGAGCCCGGCTGATGGTAAGCCTGGACCGATTCGATACGTTCAAGGCCGTGGTCGAGGCCGGTTCGCTCACGGCAGCGGCCGATCTACTGGGCCAGACCCGCGCCGTGGTCAGTTTCAACCTCAAGCGCCTGGAAGCTGAACTCGGCGTCACCTTGCTGACCCGCAACACCCGTCAGCTGGCGCTGACCGATGCCGGCGAACGCTTCTACCTGCGTTGCACACGCGTGCTCGAAGAAGCGCAATTGGCCGTGGAAGAAGCCCGCTCGGAGCATGCCCAGCTCAAGGGCACCCTGCGCATCACCACCACAGTGGAATATGCGCTGGCCGTGGTTGCCCCGGCGGTGGAAGCTTTCCGCAGCCAGCACCCGGACTTGAACATTCACTTATCCACATCCTCCACTCACGCGGATTTGATCTCCGAGCGCTTTGATGTGGCAATAAGATTGGGGCGGCTGCTGGATTCCAATCATCGCGCGGTGCAGTTGTCGACGTTCGAGGTGTTTGCGGTAGCGGCGCCAGCGCTTGCCGGGGCGCAAACGCTGGATGAGCTGGAACACATGCCCAAGCTGGGCCATGGCCGTTTGACGGAACTGAGCGTGACCGACCCTTCGGGTGGCGAGCATCAGTTCCGCACCGGGCCCGCTGCACTGGTGGCCGACAGCGCAGCAGTGCTCCAGGCTTTTGCCGTGCGCGGCCATGGAGTGGCAGTCCTGCCGCAATGGCTGGTACAGGATGACCTGGAGGCTGGGCGATTGATCCGCTTGCTGGCAGACCATCGTTTCGCCCCACAGGGGGTTTATGGGGTGTATCCGGACACGCGGCACCTGCCCCTGAAAGTGCGGGCGTTTATTGATTTTATGAAGGGTTAAAGCTTTCCGGCCAAGCCGAAGCGCTTTTTCAATACGGTCTCAAGCAACCCCTTGGGCAACAACGCCGCCATCAACGGCAACGCCCGGCTGCCGTTGCCCGAGCGCAACAGGCGCGGCGGCTGTGGTTGTTGCACCGCCTTGAGCACATCCGCCGCAAACATGCTGGCCGGGGTGGGCTTGTCCTGAGAGGCCTGGCTGCGTGCACGGATACCTTCGCGCAACGGCCACCACGGCGATTTTTCGTTGATCAACAGCTCGGCCTGTGCGCCGGCGTTTTTTGCAAAGCTTGTATCGATGGCGCCGGGTTGCACTTCCATCACTCGGATGCCAAAGGGTGCCAGCTCCATGCGCAAAGCATCGCTCAAGGCATGCACTGCTGCCTTGGAGGCGCAGTAGACGCCGGCAAACGGGGTGACCAATACGCCGGAAACGCTGCCGATATTTACCACCATGCCTTTGCTGCGACGCAGTGCGGGAAAGAACGCCTGGGTCACGCCGACGATGGAAAACACATTGGTCTCGAATTGCCGCTGCATCGCTTCTGTGCCGCCATCGAGCAGCGGGCCCATGGCGCCGTAGCCGGCATTGTTGATCAACACGTCCAACTCCCCCCATTGCTCGGCCAGGTGTTGCAAGGCGGCGCTGTCGTTAACGTCCAGTTGCAGGGCGTTGAAACCGGCGGCGCTAAGAGCGTCGACGTCGTCCTGGCGGCGGGCGCTGGCCCATACGTCGAAGCCAGCAGCCTTGAAGGTATCGGCCAGGGCGCGACCGATGCCGCTGGAACATCCGGTGATGAGTACGTTGGGCATGGATCAGTCCTTTGTCAGTCCGAGAAGCTGCCTTGCAGGTGCTCGGCACGAAATTCCAGGGTTTGCGGGCGGTAACCGGGGCGCAGCGGTGGGGTGGGAAGACAATCGTCCCAAGTCGCGCCGGCCTGCAATTCGCCGGGGCCTCGATAGCGCGGGGCAGCATAGACGTTATCGGCCAGGTTGACCGTGTCGCCCGGCGCATAGGCGGCGACGCGCCAGCGCAGTTCGGTCAGCGGCACGTCGTTGCCGTTGTTCAGCGTCAGTTTCAGCGGGCGGTCGGCGGGGCAGTCCTGCGGGGCGTAGGTGATGCGCAGTTCAAGGCGGGCCAGTTGCGAAGCTTCGCGGTTGTCCAGCCACACCACCCAAACGGCCACGAGACCCAGGCCTGCCAAGGCAGCAAGAGAAACCGGAAGGGCCTTGGCCGGGTAGCGTAGCAGGAGGATCAGCCAGGTGATGATCAGGAGAACGCCGAAGAACATGGAGACCACCTCGAATAGGGAACGAGCATCCTAACTTAAGCGTAGGTGGGATTGGCTACCTTGAGTGCTGTGGTGGGCGTGCCGGCCTCATCGGGGGCAAGCCCCCTCCCACATTTATCCGCGTACAGCACTTTGGAGTGCGGTCGAATGTAGGAGGGGCAAGCCCCCGGCCACATTTATCCGCGTACAGCCTTTGGAGTGCGGTCGAATGTAGGAGGGGCAAGCCCCCTCCCACATTTATCCGCGTACAGCACTTTGGAATGCGGTCGAAGGTGGGAGGGGCAAGCCCCCGCCAGCATTTATCCGCGTACAGCCTTTGGAATACGGTCGAAGGTGGGAGGGGGCTTGCCCCCGATGAGGCCCTCACAGCCAGCGCAAATCCCAAACAAAAAGCCCCCACCCAACCCACTGCGGATAGGGGACGCAATGGGCTGGGTGAGGGCTTCTTGTACGACTGTTTTACTGCGCGATAGTTTTCACCGACACGCCGCGTTCAACCGGCGTCGAGCGACCGTAGATATCTTCAAAACGCTCGATATCGTCTTCGCCCAGGTAGCTGCCCGATTGCACTTCGATGATCTCCAACGGGATCTTGCCCGGGTTGCGCAGGCGGTGCACCGAGGCGATCGGGATGTAGGTGGACTGGTTCTCGCAGAGCAGGAACACGTTCTCGTCACAGGTGACTTCGGCAGTGCCGCTCACCACGATCCAGTGTTCGGCGCGGTGGTGGTGCATCTGCAGCGACAGGCACGCGCCCGGCTTGACCGAGATGTGCTTGACCTGGAAGCGACCGCCCATGTCCACCGAGTCGTAGGAGCCCCACGGACGATAGACTTCGCAGTGGTTCTGGGTTTCGCTGCGGCCCTGTTCGTTGAGGGTGTTGACCATCTGCTTGACGCCCTGGACCTTATCCTTGTGGGCAATCATCATCGCGTCCTTGGTTTCCACCACGACGATGTTTTCCAGGCCGATCACCGACACCAGTTTGCCGTTGCCGTGGATCATGCAGTTCTTGCTGTCCTGGATCACCACGTCGCCCTTGGTGACGTTGCCGTTGGCGTCTTTATCGTTGACCGCCCACAGCGAAGCCCAGCAACCCACGTCGCTCCAACCGGCGCTCAGCGGTACGACGCAGGCGCGTTGGGTTTTTTCCATCACGGCGTAGTCGATGGAGTTGTCCGGGCAGCAGGCGAAGGTGGCTTCGTCGAAGGACACGGTGTCGGCATCTTGCTGGCTGCGTTCCAGGGTCAGCACGCAGGTGTCGTAGATGTCCGGATCGTGCTTTTTCAGCTCTTCCAGGAAGCGGCTGGCGCGGAACAGGAACATGCCGCTGTTCCAGAAATAACCGCCGCTTTTGACGAACTCGACGGCGCGTTTTTCATCGGGTTTTTCCACGAACTGCTGCACGCGGCTAACGCCTTCGGGCAGCAGCGAATCGTTGGTGGACTTGATGTAGCCGTAGCCGGTTTCCGGACGGGTCGCCGGTACGCCGAAGAGCACCATCTCGCCACGTTCGGCAGCCACGGTGGCCAGGGCCAGGGCGCGTTGCAGGGCTTTCTGGTCGTCGATCACGTGGTCGGCAGGCAACACCAGCATCAGCTCGTCACGGCCTTCGTTGACCAGCATCATCGCGGTCAGGGCCACGGCCGGCGCGGTGTTGCGACCGAACGGTTCCATCAGGATGCGTTGGCATTCCAGTTTACGGTTGGCCAGTTGCTCGTTGACGATGAAGCGATGGTCCTTGTTGCAGACCACGATCGGGGAGTCCATGCCTTCGAACACCAGGCGTTCCAGGGTTTGCTGGAACAGCGTGTGCTCACCGGTCAGGGCCAGGAATTGTTTTGGGAACTGTTTGCGGGAAAGCGGCCAAAGACGTGAGCCGCTACCACCGGAAAGGATTACTGGGATCATGTGTTTCTCCTTGAATCAATTGGGTCAGAGCCTGTGGGAGGGGGCTTGCTCCCGATGGCGGTGATTCAGTCAGCACATCTGTTACCGAACCACCGTATTCGCGAGTAAGCCCGCTCCCACAAGGGGGAGCGTCAATTTCAAAAGCTAATCAGCGGGTCGACACCGGGCGCTTGACCCAAACTGGCGACAAGCTCGAACCCGAGCCGGTGACATACAGCACCGCCGCTTCACCACGTTCCAACGCAACCGGCTTCACATCGCCGACTTTCTTGTCACCGTCATACAACGCCAGGCTTACTTTCACCGGGTTGATTTCGCGCTCGCCACGGCCTTTGGCAGCCACCGACTTGACCACATCAGTCTTGCCATCGGCGGTCTTCAGGGTCAGGGCCTTGTCGCTGAGATTCTGCACGCGCACCAGAGACTTTTGCTTGTTCTTGAACGGCGGTTCCTCGATCAGTTGAGGTTGGCCGCTGCCGCTGTTGACCAAGGTGTAATAGTGATCGGCGGCGAGTTTGACCGGCAGGCTCTGGCTACCAACCTTGGCGCTGTAGTCACCGCCCGGCATGAAGCTGAAGTCGCTGCTGGCCAGTGGCGCAACCTCGTTGAGATTGGTGTTGCCGACGGTGGCGCTGACTTCCTGGTTGCTGGCGTTATAGATACGTACGAAGCTCGAACCTTTTGGCGCGGTAGGGCCGTAGAGCGCGGCATCACCACCGGCGAAGGCGGACAGGGATACGAAGCTCAGACCGGCAGCAATAGCCAGGGTTTTAGCGAGACGACGAGGAGTTGTAGTGAAAGTCATGTGAGTTACCTCTCTTTCAGTTTTGCGCCCGGTCGGGCGTCTCGGATTTCTGATTTTTAATAGCTGGGGTGTTCAGTGCCATGTTCTGTTGGCGCGAACCGGCTTGTTTAAGTTGCGCAACCCACGCGGGGTCGGCATCACCGATTTCGTTGTTTACGGGCAGATAACGTTCAGGAAACTCCCAGATCAGCACCTGTGGCGGGCTGTTCTTGAAGTCATCACTTTTCAGGTAGCTGAGCATCGGCAGGATCGGGCCGTGGCCGTCTTCGGAGTAGTTGATGACGTCGCTGCCCAAGGCTTGCTTGAGCGCACCGACAAAGTTCCAGTTCGGGTTGGCGCTGTAGCTGGTGCCCACGAGTGCCACGGGGGTTTCGCTGTCGGCAAACAGCGCGTCGTCGCCTTTGGTTTCGGCCAGGTGCGTGACGCGTTTTTCCAGCGGTTCTTTGGGCGGCATCAGGTTTTCGAACAGCGGGTCCAGGGGCAGGAACAGACGCAGGTCGCCTTTGTGCGGCTCGGTCTTTTCAGCCTCGGTGACAAAGCGCTGTGGCTCGCCGTGGAGCGGGGTCTTGTCGGCAATCGCCTTGGCCAATTGCTTGGCGGCGACTTCGGCACCGTCCGGTGTCCAGTGGGTGTCGGTGCGCAGGAACACTTGCTTACCGCTCAGCTTGGCCTGTTGCAACGGGCCGAGCAGGTCGGGAGCAGGGATGTTGTCTGCGGCAACACGAGCATGGAAGTCCTGGTACAGATTGGCGTGGATGCTCGCCGGTTTTACTTCACCCAGGTGTTCCGGGTACAGGCGCACCTTGGCCGGCACGATGGCCATCACCAGTTGGATGCCTTGGGCTTTAAGCTTCTGGCGTACGCCTTCGACCAGCGCGTAGTTGCCTTGCAGGTTCTGGTCTTCGTTGACGGCGGGGTTGAACTCCTCGTCGCTGTACAACCAGTGATCGCGGCCCAGCACCACGCCAGGGCGGCCTTCATTGAACAGCTTGTAATCCAGCGCCGCCCAGAGGTTGGTGCCGAGGCGCTTGATCGGGAACTCGTCGTCGTAGTGAGTCTCGACGGCCTTGGTCCAGCGGCCGTTGAGCACCGTGGCCTCGGCGTTGGTGCTGAAGCCAAAGAAGCTACGCAGCGACCAGGCGCCCAGGGCCAACAGCAGCACCATGAACAGGCTGATATAGAGGACGCGTAATGAACGGGTCATGGTCGGCTCCCTCAGAATTGGAAGTAAAGGAACGGCGAGAAACTCTGCGCCGACAGTTTGAGAATCGACGCCACGAACAGCAGCAGCACCGCAGCGCGCATGGCGTAGCGTGGCCAGTCAGCGGTCCAGTAGGCCGGTTGCACGGCGGCGTCCTGGCCAACGGTGAAACCTGGCTGGTGGATGCTGCCGGGGTTGTCGCCGGGTACCGCCTTGATCAGGCTTGGGTCGACAGGCTTGGTTTTTTCAGCAGGACGATTGGTGTAGAAATCGCGCAGGCCGAAGAACGCCAAGGTTGCGTACGCCACCACCAGGGTCGCCACTTGCAGGCCGGTGAGGTTGGCGCGGTTTAGTTCCGACAGCGACCACTCACCAAAGCTGAACATCGCACCGTACATACGGCCGGCAACGTGCAGGTTTTCGGAGCGGAAGATCACCCAGCCCATTACCACCAGCAGGAAAGTGAAGGCCCAGCGGAGGACGTTGAAACTGCGCGGCGCGGTATTGAGGCCAATGGCTTTTTCAATCGCCAGCCACATGCCGTGCCAGGCACCCCACACGATGTAAGTGATGTTCGCACCGTGCCACAGGCCACCGAGCAGCATGGTCAGGAACAGGTTGCGGTAGGTGGTCAGCGTGCCTATACGGTTGCCGCCCAGAGTGATGTACAGGTAGTCACGCAGCCAGGTAGAGAGGCTGATGTGCCAGCGGCGCCAGAACTCGGTGATCGACTGGCTGATGTACGGCTGCTTGAAGTTTTCCATGAAGCGGAAACCCATCATCAAGCCCAGGCCGATGGCCATGTCGCTGTAGCCGGAGAAGTCGAAGTACAGCTGCGCGGTGTAGGCCAGCGCGCCGAGCCAGGCATCGCCTGTGGTCGGGTTTTGCAGGGCGAAGCAATGGTCGGCCACCACCGCGAGGGTGTCGGCGATGAAGACCTTCTTGATGAAACCCTGCATGAACCGCGTGCAGCCCTCGGAGAACTTGTCGAGGGTGTGGGTGCGGTTGTTGAACTGGTCAGCCAGGTCGCGAAAACGCAATACCGGGCCGGCGATCAAGTGCGGGAAGATCGCCACGAATGCCGCAAAGTCGATCAGGTTGCGCGTCGCCGGAGTGTCGCCACGGTACACGTCGATGATGTAGCTGATGGACTCGAAGATGTAGAACGAGATCCCGATCGGCAACAGCACGTGGGTCAGGATGAACGGCTCCAGGCCGGCTGACTTCATCATCACGTTGATGCTGTCGACGCCGAAGTTGGCGTACTTGAAGTAGCCGAGGATGCACAGGTCGACCACCACGCCCAGCAGCAGCCAGCGTTGGGCCGGCTTGGTGCGCACGCCGGCTGCACCGACCTTGAGGCCGATCCAGTAGTTCCACAGCGTCACCGCCGCGAACAGCGCCAGGAAGTCCACTCGCCACCAGGCGTAGAACACGTAGCTGGCAATCAGCAGCAGCAGGTTGCGATAGCGTTGCCCGCTCAAGTAGTACAAGCCGAGAAAGATCGGCAAGAACAGAAACAGGAACACATTGGACGAGAAAACCATCCCGATCTCTCCATGTTTAACCAACAGTCAAGGGCCGCAGCCCCCCCAAACCCCCCCACGAAAAGACGGGGGGCGGTACAACAATTTCACTGGCAAGCGCGGTTCAAGTGTGGGAGGGGGCTTGCCCCCGATAGCGGTGTGTCATTCAACACAGAGGGCGACTGTTACACCGCCATCGGGAGCAAGCCCCCTCCCACATTTCTAACCGTGTTCCGTCAGCTGCCTTTGTTGCCTTTTTCGTGCGACGGGTCGTAGACCTTGGTCAGGTCACCCCCGAGGCGGAAGGTCTTGAACGGCTGCATCCCGTGCTTGCGCTCCACCACATCCGGCGCGCAGGTGTAGAGGGTGCAGAAGGGTTCGAGCCAGGCGAATTTCATGTCCTGCTTCAAGTCCTTCATGTCCTGCTCTTTACCGTTCTTCTGTTCGAAGATCTCCGGATCCTTGACCCCGGCAAGCACTTTGTCGCCCAGGCGCTTGAGCGCGCTGTTGTTTTCCTGGCGCAGATCAACACCGTTGACCAAGGCAAAACTGGCGATCATCGACAGCGGCGGCAGGGCGTAGTTGTGGTACGACAGGGCGCGTTGCTGACGCTTCAATTCGTTGGGCAAGAAGCCTTGGTCGTCGACCTGATTCACGCCGACCTTGTATTCCTTGACCGCCCAATCAAACAGGTCGCGACGGTTGGTGGCGATGGACGTAGCCATCACCGACCAGGCGGCCCAGTAAGAGTGGTTGTTGGTTTTTTCCAGGGGCAGATTGTCCCAATCGCTTACCACTTGGTCGGCCAGTTTGTTGAACCAGGCTTCGATCAGCTGCGATTCCTGCTGGTGATTGGCCAGCGGGTGCGAGTCGGAGAACTTCAAACGCACATAGGCCGAAGCCATGCTGCCCAGTGCCCATTTGCGCATGGACTTGCCGGTGTGGTTGAAGTCCTTGGACATCAACGCATCGGCCTTGGCCCACGACACCAGCCAGTTCAAGGTGCATTCAAGCTGCTCTGGGCGACCGTCACGCATGAACTGCATCACGCGTTTGCTGGTGTCTTTTTCCAGCTTGGTGATGTCGGCCGTGCTGTCACGGAAGGCTTTTTCCGACTGCACGTTCAGCGTGGAGCGGGCCTTGTCGGAGCCTTCGTACTTGCTGCGAAACTGCAGAGGCCCGGTGTAGGGCGTCGGCATGGTGTCGCAGTTTTCCTTGAAGTCGCCCGTCTTGAACGCTTCGATTGGTGCGAAGTAGCCCTGGGGCGGACGCAGTGGGGCGGCGGCGTTGACCGAGCCGGCGAAGATCGCCAGGCCCAGCAACGATGGAATCCATAACTTCTGCATAAGTAACCTCATTGCCCGAGTGAGGCAGTCTTCTGACCGCCGCTTGGGAATACGTTGCGTGTGCAAATTTTCGCTTCGACCTTCTGCGCGGCAGCGCCCGCTTCGGGGCCCTGCACTTCCACGGCCAGCAAGTTCTGCGAGGCCCAGTCTTCATCGGTGCGCAGTTCAAAGGCGAAACGCCCGTCTGTATCGGATGTTTCGGGTTTCTCGATCTTGATGTCCTCGTGGCGCCCGTTCATGTACCAGAGGGTGGCTTGCAAGGTTTTCACCGATGGATCGGCGAAGCGGATATCAACCTGATGGTTGGCGTTGCGCAGGTCTTTGTTCGAACTGTTAACCATCAATTCGTTCTTGCCGGGTTTCAATGTAGTGCTCGCGGTCATCTGCGCGGTCTTGCCTTCGCAGCCGTTGTCGAGCAGCGACATCATCTGGCGGTAGATGGTCTCCTGGTCCAGGCGATACAGCGGCGAGAACTCCCAGATAAGGATTTTCGGCGGGGTCTTCTGGAATTCTTCGCTGCCCAGGTACTGGATCATCGAACCTTCCAGGCCACCGCCGGGGAAGGCCACGTTGAGAATGTCGGCACCGATTTCCTGCTCCAGGAAGCCGGCGAAGTTGTAGTTCTTGCCGCTGTGGCTGGTGCCCACGAGGGTGATCTGCGGGTTGCCCGAGTCGCCGAACAGGTCGCCGTCACCGGCTTCGCCCTTGGGCTCGGTGGTGAACTGGTCCATGTACTGGATCGCGTAGCTGGTGCCGCACAATTGCCCGGCCATGTTGTGCAGGGTGCCGGTCTTGCCCATGCGCCCGGAGCGCTTGGTCTCAAATTCACGCTTCGGAATATCGGCAAACTCAGGCATCGCACGCACTTTGGCGCCGACGATTTTTGCAGTGCGCTGGGCGCCGTATGGGGACCAGTGCTGGTCGCCACGGAAGTAGAAATCGTGGGCCGGCAGTTCATCCGGCAGTTGCTCATTGGTGAGCGGCGACAGGTCCGGCACCACATAGCCCATCTTGGCGAAACGGCCGAGCATGGTTTTGTAGTTGCCCAGGGCCTTGTCGAAGTCGAACTTGGCTTTCTCTTCAGGGTTGAGTTTGTTGCGGTTCACCAGGCCACGGGTCGGCTGGTAGACCACCACCAGTTCCACGCCCTTGGCCTTGAACGCATCGTGCAGTTGTTGCATGCGTTTGTAGCCGGCGGGGCTGGTGTCGAATTCGGTGCGCAAGTCTTCCTGGGTACGGAACAGCCAGTCGCCCTGGGCTTCTACCAGGGTGGTGAAGTTCTGCTGGTAGCGCGTGGTGTAGTTCTTCGCGTCATGGGCGGCCGGGCACAGGCTGCAGCACGGTTCGGCGGTGAAGGTCGGTGCCTTCAGTTCGTCGGCGCGTACGCCCTGGCTGGCCGCGAGCAGGCCGAGGGTCAGACCCGAGAGGCTCAGCAGTTTGATCATGTGTGGGTGCATAAGGGTCATCCTCAGTCCTGCATTTCGGTCTGGCGTTCGACAGGGTCGATCAGCACGGCTTTCTGCTGGCGTACCAGCAGGTCGAGAATTTCTTCCTGGCGTTCGCCTAGGACGCCGGAGAAGCTGATGCCACTGGATTTGGTCGGCGCCAGCATCGACACGCGATACAGCTCAATGCTCAGCGGCGAGTCGATGGACAGCGGCCCGCTGCCGTTCCCTGCCAGCTCACCGCCGACCACGATCAGCGAGACCTTGGCGTCGAATGGGTCGAGGGCGATGTCGCGGTCGGTGTCGGTCAAATCCTTGATGTGGCCGTACACGCCGGTCAGGCCGTTGGCCATCGAGGTGTTTTCGTACAGCTTGATGTTCACGCTGTTACGCACCCGAATGCCGTGGCGACGGTTGCTGATCACCTTGTTGCCCCACAACAGGTTGTCGCCGCTCTCATAGAGGGTGATGCCGTCAGTGTGGTTGCGGTAGATCTCGTTGTCGGCGATCAGGTTGTTAACGCTATTACGGTCGATCACCAGGCCCGAAAGCTTGTTGTCGTAGCTGCGGTTGTTGAAGATGAAGCTGTCGTTCACTTCACGGGAAATGATGATGCCGTGCTTCTTCTTCGTGCCGTAGACGGTGTTGTCCGCGATGATCAGGCCGTGGGAACGGTCGTGGGGGTCAATGCCGTAGACGATGTTGTCTTTGTAGGTATTGCCCTTGATCACGAAGCCCGTGGTCTCATAGCAGTAGAAGCCGTACCACATGTCCGAGAACTCGGAGTCGATGATCCAGCCGGTCGGTTCAGGGCGCTTGAGCACCTTGGCCATGTTCGGCGTGTACTGGGAAATACTCACCCCGTACGACTTACTGTTGGCGTAGCCGAAACTGGCCATCTTGGTCTTGGAGATGTACGTCTCGGTGCCGCCCCAGGCCAGCAGGAACGGGCGGAATTCCTTCGGCGACTTGAACAGCGCCGGGCCGTTGGCCTTTTCGTCCCAACCGGTGATTTTGGTGTCACGCACAAACAACTGGCCGTCGTTGATCAGGAACGAACCGGCCTGTTGGGACAGGCGCAGCTCCTGGGTCTTGTTATCGATGTCCAGGATGCCTTTGCGCCCGACCACGATCGGCAACTTGGCCAGGAACACACCCGGCGAGGTTTCGCTGAAGTACTGCTTGGGCACTTTACCCAGCAAGTCCTTGAGGTTCATGTAGCCGTCGTCGACAAAGATCGCCTGTGGAATGCCGTGTTGGCGCACCACCCATTCGGCCATCTTGTTGTCGCCGCCGATAAAGTCCTTGAGGGCGTCTTCCTGCATCATGCGGCGGATGCTGATTTTGCCGGGCTTGCTGCGCACGATCTTCTTTTCCATCGCGGCGGCGGTGTAACCCGACAGGTCCGGCAGGGTCGGCTTGGCCATTTCCAGCGGCGCCGTAGGCGGGCTGGAAATGGTGTAGGTCTTGGCCTGTTGCAGTTCCTTGGCGATGGTCGGCGCCTTGGCCGCCGTATCGGCGAACGCTGTGGCGCTGGCCATCAGCATTGCCGCGACGAGTAGGCTTTGAGCATTCATTGCGCAGGCTCCCATCAGAATTTCCAGACCACGTCGACAAAGGCGCGGTGCATGTAGGAGTCGACTTTGCTGCCGTAAGCGTCGCCCGGTTTGAACACACCGGCACGGAAACGCACCAGGGCCGAGGGTTCGTCAACCGACTGGCTGAGCGCGGCGGGCAGAAGGCCTTTCTTGAAGTACTTGGTGACGACCAGGTCCATCTCCTGACCGAGGTCTTTTTTGCCGTCGGCCAGTGGCAAGGAGGTGCTGGCGACGATGTCACCGGCGGCGTCGGTGGTGTTATCCAGCGCGGCAATGCCGTTGCTGCTCACCGGCTTGTTGCCATCCACGCGCCAGAACTTGTGGTACACCAGGCTGGCGTCGTAGTCCTCGCGCAACTGCCAGGACCCGAACAGGCTCATGGACTGCATGTTGTTCATCTCGCCGCGAAACGCTTCGCCGAAGCGGTGCACGCGGGACTGAGTACCGGTCCAGTTCGAACGGTTGCTTTGCAGGCCGTTCTGCTCGTAATCGGCGCTGGCGCGGGAGTAAGCCGCACCCACTTGCCACTGCGGGTCGAGGCGCAGGCGCACGCCGATATCGGTGGCCCAGCCACTGAGATTGTCACTGCGCTTGGCCTGATCAGGGCTCGAACCGTCGGACTTCAACGCGTTGACCTTGTCGCGGTCGCCACGCATGCCCGTCACGCTTGCCCAGTAGTTGACGGTGTTGGTGTTGCGCCAGTTGTAGGCGTCGCTGTTGGCTTCGATGCCGAGCCAGGTCAGGTCGCCGTTTTCGCGCTTGTCCAACGAGTCGGTGGGTTGACCCGGTTCCGGGTAGTCGAGCTTGCCGTTGTCATGGGTGTGATGACCGCGCAGGCCGATCCAATGGCCTGGCGTCCACTGGTAAGCGGCGTCGGCGTAGAGGTGCTGGCGGTCCTTGTCGACAGGCGACAGTTCCTTGAGGTCCGTGCGGTATTCGCTGAAGCGTTCGGCGACGCCCACGTTGGCTTTGAGCAAGGTGGTGTCGAAGGTCCAGTTCAGCGCTTCGATGTTGGTGTCGCGCCATTGGCCGTCGTCATTGCGCAGGCGTTGGCGACCGAGCTTGAGGATCTCGCCAGGGTAGGGCGTGAAGCCGCTGTAGCCGACCCAGAATTCGCGCATCGCCAAGTAGTTCTTCTTGGTCTTGCGGTCGTTGTTGGTGGTTTGCTGGTTTTCGTCGTCGGCCGACTGTTGCAGGGTGTCGGTCTCGATGATGTCGCTCGATGCAACCGCCTGGCCCATGGCGTAGGCGCTCCAGTTGCCGCTTTCACCGTAGATCCAAGGGCGCAGGTCGATACCGACGCCGTTGACGTCGCCGCCTTTTTGCGTGCCCAGGTCGCGGTCATCTTCGGACTGGCCGGTGATTTTCACTTCCAGGCCGAAGTTCTTGGCTTCAGTCAGCGCGGCCAGGGTCGGGCACGACCACAGCAGGGCGAAGGTCAGGCCAATACCGGCCTTGACGAATGGATTGAGCTTCATAGGGATTCCTCGCCGTCGTCTTCTTCATCCAGGGCGTGCAGTTGCAACGTGCTCTGGGCCAGGGTGCCGCGGGCGGCCAGTTCCTGTTGCACCAGGCGTTGGCCCTGGGCGCGTTGTTCCGGCGTCAGCGGTGCTTCGAGCTGGGTGGCCAGCTCAACGGCTTGCGGGGTGTCCTGGGCTTTGGCCAATTGGCTGAAGACATAGGCGTTCAATGGGTCGGGCTTGGTGCCCTTGCCTTGGGAAAACAGTTGGGCGATGGCGAAGTCGGCGCTGTTCTGGCCGTTTCGCGCCGCGGTCAGCAAGTGGTCCAGGGCCTTTTGCGGGTAGACCTTACCGAGGTAGCCACGGCGGTAGATCTGGCCGAGGTAGTAATCGGCAGCGACTTCCTTGCCCACGGCTTTTTCGAAGTGCGCTTCGGCTGCCTTGGCATCGGCCGGTACCCACTTGCCTTCGTAGTAGAGCTTGCCCAGGAGCAGTTCGGCGCGAGGCTGGTCGGCGGCGCGGCCGTTGTCGAGGTACTTCATCATTTGGTCGACGTCGCCCAGTTCCGGGAAGTCGTAGAGCAGTTGCGCGAGGCTGACCCAGGACGCTGGGTAGCCAGGGGCGATTTTTTCCAGCAGGGCCTGGGCGGTTTTTTCGTCCGGCGTGCCAAGGGTGGCATCGCCGAGCACACGGGCGACGCTGTCGACGCGCTGGGCGGTGACGGTGCCACGGCTGTAACCGGCTTCCATCTGCTTGAGCAATTCGGCCTGTTTTTCCGGCGCGGCTTGTTTCTGATAGACCGTGGCCAGCTCGACGTAGCAGATATCGGTGGTGTTCAGCGCGGCTTTGCAGATGCGCTCCACATCATCCAGGTGCTGGTCGTAGGTGCCTTGGGTGCGATACAGCAGCACTTGCGCAAGGCCGGCTTCCGGGTAACCGTCGGCCTGCCATTTGCTGATTTGCTGCTGGGCGTTCACATTCGGGAAGCTGTGCGGGTATTGCAGGTACAGCATCGCCAGTGGAATCAGGGTGTTGCCTTCACCATTGGCAAAGGCTTTTTTCAGCAGGCCTTCAGCTTCATGGTGCTCGGCTTCGGTGGAGCCAGGCTTGGCCACCAGCAGGCGCCCCAGGCGAGCCTGGGCGCGCGGCGAAGTGTCTGCCGCTGCACGGTAAGTGGCTTCGGCCTGTTTGATTTGCGCCGGATCGCGGGTGCCTACCTGGATATCGGCCAGGCCCACTTGGGCCTCGCTGTAACCCAGGTCTGCCAGTTGCTGGTAATTCTGCTGCGCGGTGACGGTGTCGCCACGCTTAAGCGCTTCATTGGCCAGGCGTTGGTCGGGCAGGCCGGCGCAACCGGCGAGGCTCACCGCAATAGCCAGCAACGCCACCGAACCCATGTGGGAGGGGGCTTGCTCCCGATACAGGCGACCCGGTCCGTCAGGCAAACCGCGCTGATCCCATCGCGAGCAAGCCCGCTCCCACAGGGATTGCGGTGTTTTTAGGCGCGTCATCACAGGCATCTCCTCGCTTACAGTCCGGCAGCCATGGCTTTATCGATCAGCCAGTTCAGCGATGGGCCGCGGTCGCTGGTGACTTCCACCGGGCGGCCGGCGAATGCGCTGTCCAGCGGTGCATCAGGCTTGATCTGTACGCGGATGTCGGAGGACAGATCGGCGCTGTTCAGGCTGGTGCTGCTGACGATGGTGCCGGTACGCACTTGGTCTTCGTCGGCAACCTGGAAGCTCACTGGCGTACCTGGGCGCACGTCGCCGAACTGGCGATAGGTGAAACGCGCTTCCACATTGGCCGGAGCGCCGCGTGGCACCAGTTGGAAGATCACATCGCCTTTGCTGGCGTACTGACCGTCCGCGACCATTTGTTGGGCAACCACGCAATCACACGGCGAGGTCAGGGTGCCGGTCATTTGCTTGCCGAACAGTTCTTCAACCTTGGCCGGTTGCAGCTGGTCTTCGTCCAAATGGCCCTTGAGCACATCCAGCATGCTGGTGCTGAAGGTCGCCAGCGGCGCGCCTTTGGCGGCGATCGCGTCACCTTTGAGCAGGCTTTGCACGGTGCCGTCGCGCGGCATCGTCACGTTCATACCCGGCACGCTGACCAGACCGGCCTGGGCGTGGCTGACGAAGTACATGCCGTACACCGACTTGAAGACAAACCCGAACGCCGCCAGGCCCACGATGAAGATCCCCGCGCTGAACGTCACTGCACGCAGGCGACCGAGTGCGGTCATGCCGCTGCCGCTGTCCTTGACCTTGCGCGCCTTGGTGAAGTTGTCGCGTTGCAGGGTCGCCAGCACGTCACCCATGGACACGATGTCGCCGGACAAGTGCGAGGTGATCAGGTGGCGCAGGGTGGAAATATCCTGCTGTTCCAGGTTTTGGAACTGGCAACCGGTACGGCCGCTCTGGCGGTCGTAAGAGCGGATCTGCAATTCGACGTCCATCGCCAGACCGAGGTTATCGATCACGAACTGCAGGCGGCCCTTGTGCACTTCACCGACGTTGAGCGGTTGGGTTGCAGTGAATGCCAGGCCACCGGCGGACAGGTCCAGAACCCGCGCTTCGGTGGGTTTGCCGTCATTGCCGAAGAAGCGCAATTTGGCCGGGATTTTTACCCGTGCGTGTTGGCGTTGGGCTTCGGATTCGTGGACAACATTGACGTTTGCTTGGCTGTTCATAATTTTCGATTTCCTAGTTAATTCAGGCTTGGCAGGGTCAGACCATCATCAGCAACACGGCGACGAAAATGCTGCCGGCGGAGAAGGTCATGGTCCGAGACGACCAGGTGTTGAACCAACGTTGAAAGCTGGCCAAATCGCGGGTCAGTTTGGTGTCCTGGCGAGTCCAGGACTGTTGATCAAGGCGGAAGAACACGTAGATCTTCACCAGCGCGCCCATGATCTGGTTGTAATAGAGAATCGCCGGGTAAGCCGGGCCGATCTTGTGGCCGGAACACGACAGCAACAGCGTGAGGATCAGGCGGGTAATACCGATCCACAGCAGGTACGCGAGGATGAACGCGCCGCCGTATTTGAAGGTGGCGATAATCGCCACGGTCAGGCCGAGCAGGGAGGTCCACATCGACACGCGCTGGTCGAACAGCACCACGCTGGTGAACAGACCGAGGCGGCGTACGCCCAGGCCGAGGGCGCGGGAGTTCTGGCGCAGGTTGTTGCCGTACCAGCGGAACATCAGCTTGCGGCTGGCCTTGATAAAGCTCTTTTCCGGCGGGTGTTCCACGGTGTTGATCGCGGCGTCCGGCACGTAGAAGGTGTCGTAGCCCAAGCGCATCAGGCTGAACCAGCTGGACTTATCGTCGCCGGTGAGGAACTTGAAGCGGCCCAGGCGCCAGTGTTGCAGCGAGTCGCTTTCCACGTCGGCGATAAAGCCCGGGTCGGTGACCACGCTGGCACGGAACACCGACATGCGACCGGTCATGGTCAGCACGCGCTTGGACAGGGCCATGGAGCACATGTTGATGTGGCGCTGGGCGAAGCGCAGTTTGTGCCACTCGCTCATGATGTAGCCGCCGCGTACTTCGCAGAACTCGTTGGTGGTCAGGCCGCCGACATTGCCGAACAGCTGGAACCACGGCACGGTTTTGCGCACTACGCCTTCGGCAAGCACGGTGTCGCCATCGATCACCGCCACCACGGCGCGGTCGTCCGGCAAGTGGCGGGAGATGGCGCGGAAACCGAAGGCCAGGCCGTCGCGCTTGCCGGTGCCGGCGATGCGCACGAAGTCGAGCTTCACGTGCTCTGGAGGGTTCATCTTCTCCCAGAGGCTCTTGACCAGCAGCTCATCGGACATTTCCACCAGCGAGCAGACCACGGTGGTGGGGAAGCCGCATTCGATGGCCTCGCGGATCACGGAGCTGTAGACCTGCGCGGTGGTCAGCGCATCGATCCTGAAGCTTGTAACCATCAGGAACACGTGGGACGGGTCGGCAGACTTGCCCAGCTTGCGCACTTTACGACGCAGGTGCGGGTAGACCACGTACAAGAACAGCATGCCGCGAAAGAAATGCGTAGCACCCATCGAATAGCGCCAGATACCGACGGCGCCAATCAGGAAAATAAAATTCTTCGACTCGGAGTCGAACGTACTCGCCGGCAACAGCAGGGCGAGACCCATCAGCAGGCTGAGGAAGAACAGCCAGCCGGCGGATTGCAGTAGTACGTGTTTTAACTTGGACATAAGCATCTTCCGAAGGTGAAGGAGGTTTCAGGCGGCGAGCGCTGGGGATGGAAACGCGCGCCGCCTGAAACTTGCCGTTGCTGTTACCAGCAGATGCCTTCGGTGCGACCGGTCGCGCAGGTGGCTTTGGACATGAAGCCCACCAGGTCGATCACTTGCTTGCCGTGCGGTGCGTTCTGCGCCAGGGCGCGGAATTTCTCGTCACGGTTACCGAGGATGATCACGTCGGAGTTATTGATCACGTCGTCGAAGTCCGAGTTGAGCAGGGACGACACGTGCGGGATCTTGCCTTCGATGTAATCTTTGTTCGCACCGTGGACACGGGCGTACTCGACGTTGCTGTCGTAGATGCTCAGGTCGAAACCTTTGCCGATCAGCATTTCTGCCAGCTCTACCAGCGGGCTTTCACGCAGGTCGTCGGTACCGGCCTTGAAGCTCAGGCCCAGCAGGGCGACTTTGCGTTTGTCGTGGCCGGCAACGATGTCGAAGGCGTTCTGCACCTGGGACTCGTTGCTGCGCATCAGCGAGTTGAGCAGCGGCGCTTCCACGTCCAGGGTGCTGGCGCGGTAGGTCAGGGCGCGCACGTCTTTTGGCAGGCACGAGCCGCCGAACGCAAAGCCTGGGCGCATGTAGTACTGGGACAGGTTGAGGGTCTTGTCCTGGCAGACCACTTCCATCACTTCACGACCATCGACGCCGACGGCCTTGGCGATGTTGCCGATCTCGTTGGCGAAGGTCACCTTGGTGGCGTGCCACACGTTGCAGGTGTACTTGATCATCTCGGCAACGGCGATGTCCTTGCGGATGATCGGTGCGTCGAGTTCTTCGTACAGGGATTGCAGGACATCGCCGGAAGCTTTGTCGAACTCGCCGATGACGGTCATCGGTGGCAAGTCGTAGTCGGCGATGGCGGTGGATTCACGCAGGAATTCCGGGTTGACCGCGACACCGAAGTCGACGCCGGCTTTCTTGCCGGAGCAGTCTTCGAGGATCGGGATTACCACGTTGGCCACGGTGCCTGGCAGTACGGTGCTACGTACGACGACGGTGTGGCGGGTGGCTTTGTCACGCAGGACAAAACCGATCTCGCGGCACACGGCTTCGATGTAGTCGAGTTCCAGATCGCCGTTTTTCTTGCTCGGCGTACCGACGCAAATCATCGACAGGTCGGTATCACGGATGGCGTCGGCGAAGTTGGTGGTGCCGCGCAGTCGACCGGTTTCGATACCCTGGCTCAACAGCTCGCCCAGACCCGGTTCAACGATTGGCGATTTGCCAGCGTTGATCAGGTCGATCTTATCCTTGGAGATGTCTACGCCTACCACTTCGTGGCCACGGGCAGACAAGCAACCGGCACACACTGCGCCAACGTAACCTAGACCAAATATGCTGATGCGCATCGCATTTACCTCTGTGTTAATCATGCCAATTAATGGCCGGAGTTCATGTTTGCAAGCGTCACAAATGCCACGAAAGTTAGGCGAATAGACGCCGACTTACCGCGTACAGGCATGTTGAATAATGAGTGACTAACGATTGCACTCAAGTTGTGCGCAACTTGGCCTTATTGTTGGGACCTGCCCTCAAATGCAGCCGGCCTTCCTGGGAGAAGGGCCTGGCGCCAGTGCCGCAGGGCTTTGATAGAGGCGGCAAGCCTTTAAATATCAATGCCTTGGGTTGTGTCACTGACCATTAGGGGAGGCTTAGCCCTGGCCTTATAGGGAGAAGCAAATCATCCTTGTCGCCGCTCTTAATTAATCGGTTGGCAATATGACCAATGAGTCAAAGTTTAATATGACAACTTCGCTACTTCCGTTGGTCGCCATGTAAGTCATCTCCTACAGAAACAGAGAATTTCGTTACCGGTGGTATGAGCCGTGCTTTGGGACGAAGTTCCAGACCGCCTATCTAGAGCGCTGAAATTTCTTGAAATATTAGGAGGGATGGCACTAGTACTATATTGATAGCACTTGCTATTTGGGCCAGTAGTTATAGGGAGTTGGCTTGGAGAGATAGTTTTGTGCCACTAGTGTTTTAAAAAAGTGGTGCCACTACGAAAAAAATTTAGAAATGTCGAGTGAAAGAAACGTTAGGAATGCGACAGGATATTTTTTGACGTCAAAACGTTGGCGTTTGTCGGATTCAACGCAGATAAAAATGTGGGAGGGGGCTTGCTCCCGATAGCGGTGTATCAGTCACCCAATCAGTGACTGACACTCTGCTATCGGGAGCAAGCCCCCTCCCACATTTGAACATCGGTGCTGTTGAGAGCTTTATTCCGGTGCGTGATCGCGCAAAAACACCAGGTTGTCCGGTTTGGACTGCTCCGCATTGAAGCGATAACCCTGCACATCGAACTGCTTGAGCTTGGCGGGATCGTTGATGCGTTCTTCAATCACAAAGCGGCTCATCATGCCCCGGGCCTTTTTGGCGTAGAAGCTGATGATCTTGTATTGGCCATTCTTCAGGTCTTTGAACTCGGTGTTGATGATCCGCGCGTTCAGGGCTGTGCGCTTGACCGCCGAGAAGTACTCGTTGGACGCCAGGTTGAGCAGCACGTCATCGCCTTGCTCGGCCAGGGCTTCGTTCAGCCATTCGCTGATGCGCGTGCCCCAGAAGGCGTACAGGTCCTTGCCACGTGCGTTGGCCAGTTTGGTGCCCATCTCCAGGCGATACGGCATCATCAGGTCCAGAGGGCGCAGCAGGCCGTAAAGGCCCGAGAGCATGCGCAGGTGGTCCTGGGCGTAGCTGAAGTCGGCATCGGTGAAGGTGTCGGCGTTGAGGCCGGTGTACACGTCGCCCTTGAATGCCAGCAAGGCTTGTTTGGCGTTTTCGGGGGTGAAAGCCGGGGTCCAGCTGCCGAAACGTGCGGCGTTGAGGCCGCCGATTTTGTCGGAGACGTGCATGAGTTCGCTGATTTGCGCTGGGCTGAACTCACGCAGTTGCTCGATCAATTCCTGGGAATGGTCCAGGAACTGCGGCTGGGTGAAGCGTGGGGTCGCCGGTTTTGATTCGAAATCGAGGGTTTTGGCGGGGGAAATCACCGTCAGCATGAAGTCGTCTCCTGTAATCGTGGGGGGATTCTAGGGGCTCGGGCGTTTTGACTCCACCTATGATGGCGATAGGCGCGATCCGCTATGATGGCCGGTGACTCTGGAGAGGGAGACCCTGCGTGCGAATAGCGCTTTTGTTGTCGGCTTGCCTGCTGTGCCTGAATGCCCAGGCGGCACCGGTGGATGTAGCCAGCCTGGACCGTGGCACCTGGCCTGAAAAACTCAGCAGCCCTGCGCTGTTCGACGTAGCCTCGCGCGCGGAAATCCTGATGTTCGCCCGCAGCCTGCTGGCCAGCGAGTCCCTGGATGACGCGGCGCTCAAGCAGCGCCTGGGCCTGAGGATCATCAACCAGGCCGCCATCGACGACCTGCGCCGCCAGCTCTGGCAACGCCTGCTGGAAAACTACACCGTCGCCCAGCAGAGCTGCGAGGTGGATGCCTCGTTCTGCTACCTGGTGGAAAACATGGACGACCTGCGCGAACAGGCCGGCAAGTTCGAAGTCAGCCAAGACTCCTTCTATATAGGTTGGGCCGCCCCCAGCCATACCTTCCATGAACGTTACCTGGACGAACTGCTGAGAAAGGCCGCGCTTTTCCCGCAGATCAGCAGCGAAGTTGCTCGGTTTGGCGACCATGAGCGCAATGGCGACGAATTCAACGACCGCCTGTTCCTGCTGACGTTCGACGGCGGCCCTGCACCGGTCAGCGGCAATACCGACTGGCTCGCCGACTACCTGCGCAAGCAGAAGATGAACGCAACGTTCTTTGCCCTCGGCAGCAGCTTGCAAACCCGTGTGGAGCGCAGTTCCGCCGCGCAAGTGGAGGCGTTGTACCAAGGCCAATGCGTCGGCACCCAGGGTTGGCAGTACCGCTCCCACAGCCATTGGGTGGACTGGCAGAGCTCCGTCACCCGCAGTGCGTCGTTGGTACAGAACCTGATGCCGGAAAACTACGTGCCGCTGTTCCGCCCACCGTACGGCCAGCGCCGCGCGGACAGTCAGGGCTTCTTTCAATCCCAGGGTTTGCAGGTGGCGTTGTGGGACATCGATTCCCAGGATGATCCAGGCAAGCTCAAGGCCGATGAGTCGATGCAGCGCGTGCTCACACTGATGTTGCTATGGCGCAAAGGGGTGATTGTGTTTCACGACACTCAAGACAAGGCGCGGGTGGCATTGCCGCTGTTGCTACAGGCAACGGCGCAGAGTGGCTTGGGTTGGCAGGACTGCCGGGAAGCATTTCGTTAAAAAGATGAAGTGCCCGGCCCTGTTGGGTATGAGGCGTTTTCGGGGTGATTTTGTGCGACATTTCGATGCAGGCGGACTTCCGACTTTAACGGGGTGCATGGCACTCGGCTAGTGCTATTCGTCATCCTGAAAAATAAACTTCAAAAAAGCGTCAAAGTGCTTTTTCCTGTCATGGGTTTTGCGGTATTACGAAGTCAGATCGCCGAAACCTGCAACACAGGTGGCGTCTTCCAAGACTCCTCATGTGGGCACTGCGCTTGACGTCACTCAGGTGCAGTCGGTGGTCGAATCAAGGCGCAGCACTGTCGTGGTATTGCGTCGACTGGCTCCCACAAAGGTGACCGAGTATGGATGATCATGGACGCACCCCTTCTTCCGACCAGCCAATCCTTTATGTGCTTGATACCAACGTATTGATCCACGATCCAAACGCACTGCTCAATTTCGAAGAGCACCACGTCGCCATCCCGATGATCGTGCTTGAGGAACTCGACAAACTCAAAAGTGGGCACCACAGCGTCGCCGCCGAATGCCGCCAGGCCATCCGTCTGATCGACAAGACCCTGGGCGAAGCGTCACCCGAGGACGTTGAAGTCGGCGTGCCGATCCAGCGTGGCAAGAGCGGGCCCAAGGGCTTGCTGTCGATTCTGATGAGCAAGCGCAGCGAGCCCAACAGCCTGCTGCCGGAAAACCTCAACGACAACAAAATCATTAACCAATTGATCGACCTGCACGCGCGTGACAAGGACTTGCGCCTGGTGTTGGTGACCAAAGACATCAATATGCGCCTCAAGGCACGAGCGTGTGGGATCGCGGCCGAGGACTACAGCACCGACCAACTGGTCGATGACGTTTCAATGCTGTCCCGTGGTTATCACACGGTGACCGGTTCCTTCTGGGACCTCGTCAGCAAGGTCGAAACCCGTCAGGACCATGGCCGCACCTGGCACCAGGTACAACTGATCGACAACCTGCCGGCCGTGCACATCAATGAATTCATCATCGACGAACAGGGCTTCGTGGGCTGGATCAAAGAGATCCAGGTCGACAAGCTGCTGATCCTCGACCTGCATCAGGAACCCCTGTTGCACCAGGAAGCCTGGGGCCTGAAACCGCGCGACATCTACCAGAGCCTGGCGCTGTATGCGCTGCTCGATCCGGACATCCACCTCGTCAACCTGACCGGCGCTGCGGGTTCCGGTAAAACCATCCTCGCCCTGGCTGCCGCCATCGAGCAGACCATGGTGACCAAGCGCTATCGCCGCATCATCGCCACCCGCTCCGTGCAGGGGCTGGACCAGGAAATTGGCTTCCTGCCCGGCACCGAAGCGGAAAAAATGGAGCCGTGGCTGGGGGCGATCACCGACAACCTCGAAGCCTTGCACATGGATGACGAAAACACCCATGGCAGCGTCGACTACATCCTCAGCAAAGTGCCGTTGCAGTTCAAATCCCTCAACTACATCCGAGGTCGCAGCTTCCAGCAGAGCCTGATTTTGATCGATGAATGCCAGAACCTCACGCCGCACCAGATGAAAACCATCATCACCCGTGCCGGCGCCGGTTCCAAAGTGGTGTGCCTGGGCAACCTGGCACAGATCGACACCCCTTACCTGTCCGCGACCAGCTCCGGGCTGACCTACCTGACTGAACGCTTCAAAGACTTCCCGAACGGCGTGCACATTGCGCTGCAGGGTGTTCCACGTTCGATCCTGGCTGAATACGCAGAGTCTCATTTGTAAATGCGGTCAGTGTGGGAGGGGGCTTGCTCCCTCCCACATTTTGTTGTGTGTTGGGTTTACAATCGCGGCTCCTGATCAGGAGTATCGCTGTGCTGACTCATCTCGATTCCCAAGGTCGCGCCCATATGGTCGACGTCACCGACAAGTCCGTGACGTTCCGTGAGGCGGTGGCTGAAGCGCGGGTGCGCATGTTGCCAAGCACCCTGCAAATGATTGTCGACGGCGCCCATCCCAAGGGCGACGTGTTTGCCGTGGCCCGCATCGCCGGGATCCAGGCAGCAAAAAAAACCAGTGATCTGATCCCCCTGTGCCATCCGCTGATGCTCACCGGCGTCAAGGTCGAACTGAGTGCCGATGGCGAGGACGCGGTGCATATCGTGGCGCGCTGCAAGCTGTCCGGGCAAACCGGCGTGGAGATGGAAGCATTGACGGCAGCCAGCGTCGCTGCGCTGACCCTCTACGACATGTGCAAGGCCGTGGATCGCGGCATGACCATCGAAAGTATTCGCCTGCTGGAAAAGCTGGGCGGCAAGAGCGGGCATTTCAAGGCGGATCAAGTATGAGTATTAACGTCCTGTTTTTTGCGCGCTACGCCGAATCGGTGGGCTTCGATTCGCTGGAGATGGAAGGTGAGTTTGCCACCGTGGATGCCGTGCGCCTGGCGCTGGCCAGTGACCCGGAGTTTGCAGTCCTCAACGAGCCAAGTCTGATGTGCGCCCGCAATGAGGAGTTGTGCAGTCTCGACGAACCGGTACACGCCGGAGACGAAGTTGCCTTCTTCCCGCCCGTGACCGGAGGCTGAACATGGCCATCCGTGTGCAGGTTGAGGCGTTTGATCCCGGTGCTGAAGTTAACGCAATGCACGCGGCCAACGTGGGCGTGGGCGCGGTGGTGAGTTTTGTCGGTTATGTACGCGACTTCAATGATGGTCACGACGTATCGGGGATGTTCTTGGAGCATTACCCCGGCATGACCGAAAAGGCCCTGGCCAAGATCGCCGTGGAAGCAGAGCAGCGTTGGCCGTTGCTCAAGCTGGACGTACTGCACCGCGTCGGCGCGTTGGAGCCGGGTGAGCCGATTGTGTTTGTCGCGGCAGCCAGTGCCCATCGCCAGGCTGCGTTTGATGCCTGTGCGTTTGTGATGGATTACTTGAAGACGCGAGCGCCGTTCTGGAAGAAAGAGAACACCCCAGAAGGTTCGCGTTGGGTGGAAGGGCGGGACAGCGACCACGCTGCAGCGGATCGCTGGAAGTAGCCAGCCGAACACAGAACCAAATGTGGGAGGGGGCTTGCCCCCCGATAGCGGCGTGTCAGTCAATTTATGTATCGACTGATCCACTGCTATCGGGGGGCAGGCCCCCTCCCACATTTTTGACCGGGTTTCAGCTTACGGGCGTTTGCGTTCTACAGCTCGCAGCAAGTGCGTCGGCGGTGTCTCGCAACTGATCTTGCGCCCCAGCAACGTCTCGATCGACGGCAACTGATACGAGTCATCTTCCCCGGCAAAGCTGATCGACACACCCGCTGCGCCCGCACGGCCAGTACGGCCAATCCGGTGCACATAGTCGTCCGGCACTTCCGGCAGGGTGAAGTTGATCACGTGGCTGATGCCATCGATGTGAATCCCACGGCCCGCCACGTCAGTGGCCACCAGCACGCGGATCTTGCCTTCGCGGAAGCCTTCCAGTGTCTTGATGCGCTTGTGTTGCGGCACATCGCCGGACAGTTGCGCGGCGTTGACGCCATCACGTACCAGGCGCTCTTCGATGCGGCGTACTTCGTCTTTGCGGTTGGCGAACACCATCACGCGCTCCCAACCGTTGTCGTTGATCAGGTTGTAGAGCAGTTTGTACTTGTCGGCACCGGCCACCGCGTAGATGTGCTGTTCGACGTTTTCGCTGGCGACGTTCAGCGCTTCAATCTCGACGATGGACGGGTCGGTAGTCCACTGCTTGGCGAGGTTCATCACGTCTTCGGTGAAGGTCGCGGAGAACAGCAGGGTCTGACGCTCGTTTTTCGGTGGGGTCTGACGAATGATCTGGCGCACTTGCGGGATGAAACCCATGTCGAGCATGCGGTCCGCTTCGTCCAGCACCATCACTTCGACCATGTCCAGGTGCACGTCGCCGCGCTGGTTGAAGTCCAGCAGGCGGCCAGGGGTCGCTACCAGAATGTCGCAGTGGCGGGCTTCGAGGTGTTTGAGCTGCTTGTCGAAGTCCATGCCACCGACGAAGGTCATCACGTTAAGGCCGGTGTATTTGGTCAGGTCGGCGGCGTCCTTGGCGATCTGCACCACCAGCTCCCGGGTCGGGGCGATGATCAGCGCGCGCGGTTCACCCATGTAGCGCTCTTTCGGCGGCGGCGTTTGCAGCAGCTGGGTGATGATCGAGATCAGGAACGCGGCGGTCTTGCCAGTGCCGGTCTGGGCACGGCCGATGGCGTCTTTGCCGGCAAGGGTAAAGCCCAATACCTGCGCCTGGATCGGCGTGCAGTACGGGAAGCCCAGGTCCTGGATGGCATGCATCAGTTCCGGGGCCAGTTTGAAGTCGTGGAAACGGGTTTTACCTTCCTGGGGCTCGACGACAAAGTCTTCGAGTTTCCATGGGATCACCGGCGGTTTAGGGGCGCGTTCCCGGCGAGGCTTGGGGGCGGGCGCGGCTTCAGCCTGAGGGGTTGCCTGTTCGGGCGATGTCACCGGCGGCGTCTTCGGCTGCGCGATAGGTGCGGTCCGGTCGGGCTGTTGGCCGTCATTGCGGCTGCCGGAGGCGGGGACAGGAGCACTGGGGACAGGCGCGAGCGGCTCAGCCTCGCTTTTGCCGAACATCTTCTTAAGTGCTTTGAGCACGGTGATCTCATTAATTGGTTAAGGAATGTACGCCGGGCAGTGTAATGCAAGAATCGGGCGCGGCGTAGTGTGTCTGTCATACGGCTACATAAATGCGGAGTATCAGCCCAGGCGAGCGCTCAACCAGGCGCCGATATCGTGTATCTCCTGAGGTAACACTTCGTGGCCCATTGGGTATTCCTGCCATGTCACGGTGACACCACGGCTCTTCAGGTGTTCGTAAGCCGTACGGCCCATCGCGTTCTGCACCACCTCGTCGTGATGGCCGTGCAGGCACAGAGCGGGAATACGCTGCTGGCTGGCGGACAATTCCAGCTCATCGCTGAAGGTGGGCGCGTAGGTAGAGAGGGCGATGACGCCACCCAAGGCACCCTGCCATTTGGTAAACGCTGTGTGGAAAACCACCGCGCCACCTTGGGAAAAACCGGCGAGGAAAATTCGCGAGGCGTCTATTCCGCTGCTTTTTTCAGTTTTGATCAAATCGGTGACCATTCTGGACGACTCATCCAGTTCTTCCAGGCTGATCGAACGGGCCGGGCTCATGGCCTTGATGTCGTACCAACTCGGCATTTCGTAGCCGCCATTAATAGTCACCGCGCGGGTCGGCGCTTGGGGTAATACAAAGCGCGTCGTCAGCAAGCTTTCCTGCAGCGCTTCGGCCACCGGCAAAAAGTCGTAGCGATCGGCACCCAGGCCATGCAACCAGATTACGCAGGCGTCTGCGGGCTTGGCGGGCTGAAGAATCAAGGGTTCGGTCATGTCTGCTCCATAAATGTGCGTGCGCTCCGATTAAGTGCGACGGAACGGTGCGTCATAGGTTGATCTGTTAAGAGAATGTCGCAAGGTTGAATCTTTTCCTATTGACCATGGGCTGAAACGACTCAGCCACCACTCTGGTACGGCGCTTGCTATGTGTAGGTCGATGTCAGAACTATCCCGGGACGGTAACACTATCAGTGACTGCCGTTTATGGGATAGCCGCTGGAATTACTGCGACAGCCTCATGCCGCTTGACCCTAAAAAAAACCAACACGGGTCAATATCGCCTCATAAGGGTGCGCTGAGGTTCGAGCTCCGACACAACAAGAGCGTATTTGGAGGTTTGAATGAAGGTATTGAAATCCACCCTGGCCATCGTTTCCGCGGCCGCTGTACTGGGTGTCAGTGGTTTCGCCCAAGCTGGCGCCACTCTGGACGCCGTGCAGAAGAAAGGCTTCGTGCAATGCGGCGTGAGTGACGGCTTGCCGGGTTTCTCGGTACCGGATGCCAGCGGCAAGATCCTCGGGATCGACGCTGACGTTTGCCGCGCTGTCGCTGCTGCTGTGTTCGGCGACGCGACCAAGGTCAAGTTCAGCCAGTTGAACGCCAAGGAGCGTTTCACCGCGCTTCAGTCTGGCGAAGTCGACATTCTGTCCCGTAACACCACCATGACCAGCTCTCGCGACGCCGGCATGGGCCTGAAATTCCCAGGCTTCATCACCTACTACGACGGCATCGGCTTCCTGGTTAACAACAAGCTGGGCGTAAAAAGCGCCAAGGAACTGGACGGTGCAACCATCTGCATCCAGGCCGGTACCACCACCGAGCTGAACGTTTCCGACTACTTCCGTGGCAACAACCTCAAATACACCCCGATCACCTTCGACACCTCCGACGAAAGCGCCAAGTCGCTGGAATCCGGTCGTTGCGACGTACTGACCTCCGACAAGTCCCAACTGTTCGCCCAGCGCAGCAAGCTGGCCGCGCCGAAGGACTACGTGGTTCTGCCGGAAACCATCTCCAAAGAACCGCTGGGCCCAGTCGTGCGTAACGGCGACGACGAGTGGCTGGCCATCGTGCGCTGGGTTGGCTACGCCATGCTCAACGCTGAAGAAGCCGGCATCACTTCCAAAAACGTTGAAGCTGAAGCCAAATCCACCAAGAACCCGGACGTTGCACGTCTGCTCGGTGCTGACGGCGAATACGGCAAAGACCTGAAAGTGAAGAAAGACTGGGTCGTACAGATCGTCAAGCAAGTCGGTAACTACGGCGAAGTGTTCGAGCGCAACCTCGGCAAGAGCACCCCGCTGGAAATCGACCGTGGCCTGAACGCACTGTGGAACAACGGCGGCATTCAATACGCACCCCCTGTGCGCTGATCGCTGATGGTTCTGTCACCCGGTGGGCCAACCGCCGGGTGATGTTCTGTTCCATTCTTTCCGGGGCACTTCATGCAAAATCAAATCGGCGCACCAAAGCAGAAGCTCAGCTTCAGCGATCCCAAAGTGCGTGCGTGGCTCTTCCAGATCATCACGATTGTGGCGGTGATCTCGCTGGGCTGGTACCTCTTCGACAATACCCAGACTAACCTTCAGCACCGAGGCATTACCTCGGGTTTCGACTTTCTTGAGCGCAGTGCCGGGTTCGGCATCGCGCAGCATTTGATCGACTACACCGAATCGGACAGCTATGCCCGCGTCTTTGTAATCGGCTTGCTCAATACTCTGCTGGTGACCGTGATCGGCGTGGTCCTGGCGACCTTGCTCGGTTTCATCATTGGCGTGGCGCGTCTGTCGCCGAACTGGATGATCAACAAGCTGGCGACCGTGTATGTGGAAGTGTTCCGCAACATTCCGCCGCTGCTGCAAATCCTGTTCTGGTACTTCGCGGTGTTCCTGACCATGCCGGGGCCGCGTAACAGCCATAACTTCGGCGACACCTTCTTTGTCAGCAGCCGTGGCCTGAATATGCCGGCAGCGCTGGCCGCTGATGGGTTCTGGCCGTTTGTGGCCAGTGTGGTGGTGGCGATCGTGGCAATCGTGGCGATGGCGCGTTGGGCCAACAAACGCTTTGAAGCCACCGGCGTTCCGTTCCACAAATTCTGGGCGGGCCTGGCGCTGTTCTTCGTGATCCCGGCGTTGTGCGCCCTGATCTTCGGTGCACCGCTGCACTGGGAAATGCCCACGCTGCAAGGTTTCAACTTTGTCGGCGGCTGGGTGCTGATCCCTGAGCTGCTGGCGCTGACCCTGGCGCTTACCGTGTACACGGCAGCGTTTATCGCCGAGATCGTGCGTTCGGGCATCAAGTCCGTCAGCCACGGCCAGACCGAAGCTGCGCGCTCCCTGGGCCTGCGCCCTGGGCCGACGCTGCGCAAGGTCATCATCCCGCAAGCCCTGCGGGTGATCATTCCGCCGCTGACCAGCCAATACCTGAACCTGGCGAAAAACTCGTCGTTGGCCGCCGGTATCGGTTACCCGGAAATGGTTTCGCTGTTTGCCGGCACGGTGCTCAACCAGACCGGCCAGGCCATCGAAGTCATTGCCATCACCATGAGCGTGTACCTGGCGATCAGCATCAGCATTTCCCTGCTGATGAACTGGTACAACAAGCGCATTGCGCTGATCGAGCGGTGAGGAAACGCCCATGAGTACGCATACTTTCAAACCTGATATGCCGCCGCCGAGCAAAGTCTTCGGCCCGGTGGCATGGATGCGCGCCAACTTGTTTTCCAGTTGGCTCAACACCCTGCTGACGCTGTTGGCGTTCTACCTGATCTACCTGGTGGTGCCGCCGATCCTGCACTGGGCCATCCTCGATGCCAACTGGGTTGGGACGACCCGCGCCGATTGCACGAAAGAAGGCGCCTGCTGGGTGTTCATCCAACAGCGCTTTGGGCAGTTCATGTACGGCTACTACCCCGGCGACCTGCGCTGGCGTGTAGACCTGACGGTGTGGCTGGCCATCGTTGGCGTGGCACCGTTGTTCATCTCGCGTTTCCAACGCAAGGCGATCTACGGCCTGAGCTTCCTGGTGCTGTACCCGATCATTGCGTTCTTCCTGTTGCACGGCGGAATCTTCGGCCTGACCAACGTGGCGACCAGCCAATGGGGCGGCCTGATGCTGACCCTGGTGATCGCCACCGTCGGTATCGCCGGCGCCTTGCCTCTGGGCATCGTGCTGGCGCTGGGACGGCGTTCGAACATGCCGGCAATTCGTGTGATCTGCGTGACGTTCATCGAGTTCTGGCGCGGCGTGCCGTTGATCACCGTGCTGTTCATGTCCTCGGTGATGCTGCCGCTGTTCCTGCCTGAAGGCATGGGCATCGACAAGCTGCTGCGGGCGTTGATCGGCGTGATCCTGTTCCAGTCGGCCTATGTGGCCGAAGTGGTGCGTGGTGGTTTGCAGGCGATCCCTAAAGGTCAGTACGAAGCGGCTGCAGCGATGGGCTTGGGTTACTGGCGCAGCATGGGCCTGGTGATTCTGCCGCAAGCCTTGAAGCTGGTGATCCCCGGTATCGTCAACACGTTTATCGCGTTGTTCAAGGACACCAGCCTTGTGATCATCATCGGCCTGTTCGACCTGCTCAACAGCGTCAAGCAAGCCGCCGCCGACCCGAAATGGTTGGGCATGGCCACTGAAGGCTACGTGTTCGCTGCCCTGGTGTTCTGGATTTTCTGTTTTGGTATGTCGCGCTATTCCATTCATTTGGAACACAAGCTCGACACAGGCCACAAGCGTTAGGAGTTGTTGTTATGAGCGAAGCAATCAAACAGCCTGTGAGCCCTGAAGGCATTATCCAGATGCAGGGCGTCAACAAGTGGTACGGCCAGTTCCACGTGTTGAAAGACATCAACCTCAACGTAAAGCAGGGCGAGCGTATCGTGCTGTGCGGCCCGTCGGGTTCGGGCAAGTCCACCACCATCCGCTGCCTCAACCGTCTGGAAGAGCACCAGCAAGGCCGCATCGTGGTCGATGGCGTGGAACTGACCAACGACCTCAAGCAGATCGAAGCGATCCGCCGTGAAGTCGGCATGGTGTTCCAGCACTTCAACCTGTTCCCGCACCTGACCATCCTGCAGAACTGCACGCTGGCGCCGATGTGGGTGCGCAAGATGCCTAAGCGCAAGGCCGAAGAAATCGCCATGCACTACTTGGAGCGCGTGCGCATTCCGGAGCAGGCCCACAAGTTTCCGGGGCAACTGTCCGGCGGCCAGCAACAGCGTGTGGCGATTGCCCGTGCGCTGTGCATGAAGCCGAAAATCATGCTGTTCGACGAACCGACCTCGGCCCTCGACCCTGAAATGGTGAAGGAAGTACTCGACACCATGATCGGCCTGGCTGAAGACGGCATGACCATGTTGTGCGTAACCCACGAAATGGGCTTCGCCCGCACCGTGGCCAATCGCGTGATCTTCATGGACAAAGGCGAAATCGTTGAGCAAGCGGCGCCGAATGACTTCTTCGACAACCCGCAGAACGATCGGACCAAGTTGTTCTTGAGCCAGATTCTGCATTGATCGACAGGTGACGCTTAACCATAAACCCGGCCTGGCGCCGGGTTTATTTTTGCCTGTTCAAAAAAACCGTTGCCTTGCCCTCGTAGGAAACTCCGAATAGCCTGTGGGCAAATTCATCCAATGATTGGACGAAGCGCGCAACCCCGCCTTGAGCGAGTTGTACCACTCCTTCTACGCCATCCTCGGCGCCCAGTTGATCCATGAACCTTGAAGCCAAACGCACGACTGAACTTGAAGAACTGTTGATCGACGCCGAAGCAGACGACGACATCGTGCAGCAGGCGCCCGCGCCGCTGAACCGCCCTTGGTTGTTGCTGCTAGGCCTGGTCCTGGTGGCGTTGAACCTGCGTCCAGCGCTGTCGAGCATGGCGCCGGTGCTCGGTGAAGTGTCCAGCAGCCTGGGCTTGTCGGCCGCCAGGGCCGGTCTGCTGACCACCTTGCCAGTGTTGTGCCTGGGGCTCTTCGCGCCCCTGGCGCCGATCCTGGCGCGGCGTTTTGGCGCCGAGCGCGTGGTGCTGGGAATTCTGTTGACCCTGGCGGCGGGCATCCTGCTACGCAGTTCGTTCGGTGAAGTGGGCCTGTTCGCCGGCAGCCTGATTGCCGGCGCAAGCATTGGGATTATCGGCGTGTTGTTGCCAGGCATCGTCAAGCGTGATTTCGCCCGACAGGCCGGCGCCATGACCGGCGTGTACACCATGGCGCTGTGCCTGGGCGCGGCGCTGGCGGCAGGCGCAACGGTGCCGTTGAGTCATTACTTCGGCGACAGTTGGCCGATAGGCCTGGGCTTCTGGATCTTGCCGGCGCTGATGGCGGCCGTGTTCTGGTTGCCCCAGGTCGGGCATAAACAGGGCGCGCATCAGGTGGCGTACCGGGTCAAGGGCTTGCTGCGTGACCCACTGGCCTGGCAGGTGACCTTGTACATGGGCCTGCAATCGTCCCTGGCGTACATCGTGTTTGGCTGGCTGCCGTCGATCCTGATCGGTCGTGGCCTGAGCGCCACCGAGGCCGGGTTGGCGCTGTCCGGCTCGATCATTGTGCAATTGGTCAGTTCGCTGGCCGCGCCGTGGCTGGCCACCCGGCGCAAGGACCAGCGCCTGGCGATTGTGGTGGTGATGCTGCTGACCCTCGGCGGGCTTTTCGGTTGCCTCTATGCACCGCTCGATGGCTTGTGGGGCTGGGCGATTTTGCTTGGGCTGGGGCAGGGCGGCACGTTCAGCCTGGCGTTGACCCTGATCGTGCTGCGTTCCCCTGATGCCCACGTGGCGGCCAACCTGTCGAGCATGGCCCAGGGCTTCGGTTACACCCTGGCCTCGCTCGGCCCATTGGCCGTGGGCCTGGTGCATGACTGGACCGGCGGCTGGTCGGCCATTGGCTGGATCTTCGCGGTGCTTGGTGTTGGTGCGATCGCCGCGGGCCTTGGCGCCGGGCGGGCGCGGTATGTGCAGGTGACCAGCGAGAAAATCTAGAGGTACACCACCTCCAGCGTGGCGAGGCCGTCGAGCGCGATGTCGCGGCTCAGGTCGAGGTTTTGCGTGGCGTTGATCACGGTCTCGACCTGCACCGTGCTGGTCAATTCTTGAATCGCCGAAGGGCCGGCCGTGCTGCCGGCGATGTCCGTGAACCCAAGGTAACTCTTGGCGCCGATGTTGATCGGGTTGAGGTTGGCAGTGCGCCAGGCCAGGCCACCGGTGGTGGACTCGGTGCCATACACCAGCGTGCTGCCGTCGACGATGGTCTGGCGCGGGTCGAAGGCCATCGAGTACAGACCGATGCGGTTACCGCTATGGTCCAAGCCCAGGCCGTAGTAAATCTCGCTGTTGACCATCGCCGAACCGTCACGATTGTCCCGCATGCGCAAGGCGAAGCGGTTCGCGCCGTTGCAGGCAATCCTGACTTGCAACGGCTTGATGGGCAGACGCGTGCCCTTGTCCACGTTGAGGTCCTGACGGGAGATCTTGCCGTAGTCGATGACTGCACCGTTGGACAGCAGCGGCGTACAGGCGGTGGGCGTGAGACGGCCTGTGATCGCCAGATCCACCTGCGAGGCCGCCTGAACGGCGGTGCCTGCGGCCAGCAGCAGGGAAAGAAGGGCGATGTTGTGCGTTTTCATGAGGCTGATCCCTTGGGTTACAGGTAAATGATTTCGAGGGTGCCGGCGCCGTTGATGTGCACCATGTTGCGCAAGTCCAGCGACTCCATCGGCGCCAGGTAGGCCTTGATGCGCAGCGTGCCGGAGAGGTTCTGGATCGGCACCGGCCCCAACGTGCTGGCGGTGCGGTCGGTAAATCCCATTAGGCTGTTGGCGGCGATGGGGATTTGGCGCGGGCTGGAGCTGCTCCACGCCGCCCCGCCACTGGTGGAGTCGGTGCGATACAGCGGGCCGAGGGCATCAGCGCTGAACTCGGCCGGGTCGATGTTCACGTAGTAGCGCCCGATCTTGTTGTGGCTGTAGTCCACGTCCAGGCCGTAGGCGGTTTCATCGGTGCCGCCGGTGGCGGAACCGTTGCGGTTGTCATGCATCTTCAGGGCGAAGGGCGTGGCGGCGTCGCAGCTCACGGAAAACTGCAAGGTCCGCGTGGGCAGCGGCGTTTCACTGGTGGCGCTCAAGTCCTTGGCCAGCAGCCTGCCGTAATTCACCAGCCCGCCATTGGACAATAGCGGCACGCACGCCACAGGGGCGAAGTGCGCTTGCAGGGTCAGCTCTCGCTCGCTTTGCGGGTGGGAGACGCGGCCGGTCACTTCCCAAGTGGTCGCGTCCCGCACGCGTGTGGCGGCAGCATCGGCCCAGGCGCTCACGCTCAGTTGCAGCGTGAAATGCTTGCCGGTCAGCGGTGTGCCGTTGAGCATCGGGGCGATCCCGTGTCCCGGCCGCCAGCCGAGTGCGGCGCCGGTGGCCACGGGCGGCTGACCGTTGGCGGGCAGCAACCCTAGGTTGACCGCCTGGCCATCCAGCATTCCGTCGCTGACCTGTATGGCGTAGCTGCCGTGCTCGGTGAATTGCAGGCGCTCGGCACTTGCGGCGACAGCGCGATAGAACAGGCTCATGTCGCCGGGTTGCGCGCAGTTGAGTGTCAGGCTCAGACGGCGCTCGCCGAGTAGACGCTGGGGGGCGTTGTCGTGCTGCGCGGCGCGGTTCATCGAGCCGAAATCCAGGCGCGCCTCGCTGAGGTTTAACTGGCATTCATCCGCGGCCAGGGCGCAGTTGGACACTATCAGCAGCAGGCAGGCAACTCTCAGGATGGGCATCGGTCATTCTCCAGGGGTATGGCAGCGGGCGTCGGCGGTTTCGAAATACACCGTGGGGTCGGGCTTGGTCGGCAGGTCGAAGCGCAGTTCACAGCGCCCGATGTCGGCGTTGCTGACCCACAGCGTGGTGTGCTCCAGCACGTTGGGCAGGAACACCTGGCTTCCATCCTGGACCAGGGTGATGAACTCGCCCTCGGCCGTGCTTACCACCGCGCCGCGCGGCAGCGGTTGGCCCTGATCAGTGCGTGCGGTAAGCAGCAAACGACGGGTGAGCGCCACGCCGAACTCGACGCGATCCACCGCACCGCGCCCGGCCGAAATCATCGCCAGGCCGTTGTTGATGTCGGCATTGCGCGGTAGCGAACGGGTCTGCACTTCGACCGGACTGCGGCCATAGGCGTTGACCTGGGACACCACCGCTTGCCCCTGCCAGTCGGTCCAGACCGGGCCGCTGGGGGTGCTGAGTTTGATGCCGCTCATGTCGCCCACAGACACCAGTGCGAACGTGTCGCGCACGGGATACGGCGAGAAGGTCAGACCGCTGCCGTGGGCCACCACGGCGCCGCGCGCGCCGCCCTGGTAGCTCGAACGTTCACTGTCGCTGCGGCTGTAGCTCAGGTCCAACTGGCTGTAGCGGGGCAGGGTGGACACGCCGACGGTGGTCTCGACCTGGCGGTCGCGGGTGTCGTATTCGGCGCTGACGCGGTAGCTGAGTTGATCGTCGATCTGCTCGTTGAGCCCGACTCCCGAGCGATGCTCGCCTCCCGAATTGCGCACCCACGCGCGGCCCCGGCGACGCTCGCCGAGGGGCAGGCTGAGGTTCAGGTACACCGCGTTGTCCTGCTGTTGGCGACCGCCCATCTGCCATTCGGCGCTGGCGGACAGCGATACGCCGCCGACACTGGTGCCCCACGAGGCCAGGGCACGGCTGCTGGTCTCGTCGTCAAAATTGCTGGAACGCGACACCCCGGCGCTGAACGCCCCTAGCGATGGGTGCGACCAGCCGAGTGTGACGCTTTGCTGGTCGCGGTAACGTGAGCGGCGATGGTGGTCGGGTTGGGTGTCGTAAGTGGTTTCTTCCAGATCGCGATAGCCCGGCGTGCGCCAGGAATTGGCCGCGCTGAATGACCATTGCTCACCCAGGCGCTGGGACCATGCGAGGTCGGTCTGCATGCCTTGGGCCTTGTCGTGGGACTGCGCATCGGAGAACTGGCTGGCCAGTTGCACTTGGCTGTCGAGCCCTGGCAGCCAGGCCAGGCTTGCGCCCACGCCGCGATATTCGCTGGCTGCGAGCAGGCCTCCGCCCACCGAGACTTGCGGGTGCACGGCGCCGTTCCAGCCGGCGCTGACAACCCAGGGGGCATCGCCTTTGGCGTCACCTATATTGCGTACGCGACCTGCGCCCACCGAATAACCGGCTGCCGGCAGGCCCAGGCCAAGCATCGCTGCCGGCACGGTAAAACGGCGCTCCTCGCCGGTGCTTTCCCGAACAGTCACTTCGACGTCCGAGCGGGTGTTCAAGCGCCGCACATCGCGCAAGGCGAACGGACCGGCGGGGACTACCGTTGAGTGGATTAACGCGCCGTTCTGCCGCACTTCGACCTGCGCCGGGCTGTTGGCGATGCCCTCGATGGTCGCACCTTGCTCCTGGTCCAGCAGTGCCTGCTCGGTGAACACCTGCACGCCATTGATCTGCGCCCCGGACAGCACCGGGTTGTAGAGGCTGATCTGCCCGGCTTGCAGCACCGCCTGATGCTGGGCGAAGGTGCGCTGGGCGTAGGCTTCCAGGTGGGTACTGCGCGACAGGCCGTCCTGCCAGGTCTGCACCTGGCGGCTGCGCACGATCCAGTCGCCGGCGTTGAAGCCAACTTCGGTATTGGCCGAGCCGAAGCGGTTGGTGTCATCGCCCAACTGATTGTAGAAACCGCTCAGGTCATAGTTGAGCAAGGCCGCGACGCCGCCGGCTTGATACCCCGAGACATCCTGTTTCAGCGGTCGCAGGGCCTCGGTCGGCACCACCAGCGACACCGTCAGGGTGGCCGGGTCGGGTTCGATCAGGCTCTGGGGAAATTGGGCGAGAAAGTCGTGGCATTTGCCGCTGTCGTCCGGGATCACCAGGTTGGCGGCATCCAGTAACGTGCGGTCGAAACACAGGGCACCCTGTTGATCGAAACGGGCTTGCAGACGACCACGGTTTTGGCCGTTGACCCGCAGCGTCACCGCGTGTTTGCCAGCGGTAAAGCGCGGAGCTTCCAGCAGCAGGCTGGCCAGTTGCGGATCAATGCCGCGCTGGCTCAGGGTCTTGGAATCGAAACCGGAATCGGCATCGGCCCAGGTCACTTCAGGGAGCAGGGCGCAGGTTAACAGCCACGCCGGCAGGGCAAGGTGGGTGGGTGCGGCGGGCACGGCTTTGCCGTCACGATAATTCACGACTGTTTTCACCAAAGGCATTAAGTGTTGGACGTCTGTGCGTCGCGGTGACGGTCATTGCGCCGTCACTTCGTATTTACAGGCGCGAGCGTCTGTTTTTTTCGTTAGAGCACGGTGATAGGGGCTTCGTAGGCGGCCACCGCGAAGCCATAGAGGGTGGCCGGTTGCAGCCGGACAGTTTGGGCGCCGGTGCCGGTTACCGGTACACGCAATCGCTCGCCCGGCAACACGTAGGTGCGCGGCAGCATCGCCTTGCCGTTACCCGGAAGCAGGCTCAGTTCCTGGGCCAGCCGCACCACATACGGCGTGTCATTACTGACCTGCAATTGGTTGTTCTCAAGGGCCCAGGTCAAACCGGTCCAGGGCGTGCGATTGGGCGCCAGCCCTTCGGGATGAATGATCACCGGCAGGTTCTGACGCACGGTCACGCCGACGCGGGCATGCCCTGCTTTGGTGGCGGCTCGGCCGGTGGGCATGCCTTCGAAAATCACCCGTTTGAGCCGCTGCGTCATCAGCGGCTGCTGCGCCTGCAAAATGAAACGCACCAGTTGCGATTTACCGGGGTCCACGCGCGCCAGCGGGGGAGTGACCACCAACAACGGCTCTGTGTCTTCCGGAATGTTTTCGAGGGTGACGTGCAGCAGGGTCAGTTGGCTGTCGGTGTTAGTCACCGAAACACTGGCCTCGCCCTCGCTTTCATGCACGATCACCACGGAGGTGTCGGGGACCATTCCGTCGGCCCTGGCATTCAGGCTGAACAGAAGTGTCAGGGCCGCGATGTTCAAAAGTAACGTCGTCATGACGGGGTTCCATTGGGCAAAAGAAGAATCAGAAGTAGCGCAGATCCAGGACGATCGACCCGTCCAAGGGCACCTCTTGATCCAGGGTCAGGTAGTTTGAAAAGTTGATGGACGTTTCTACGTGCAATTGGGCGTCCAGTTGGCGGATGAAGTCCGGCTGACGGTCACCCGGTAGCGCGAAACCGGCATAGGCCTTTGGCTCGGCGTCGGGCCGCGCGGCCCAGGTTTCACCGCCATCGGTGGACACCAGCACCTGCATGGGCTGCCCATCGCCCACCGGGTTGCGATAGGAAAGCGCCACACTGCCCATGCGCTCATCGGGGGCATGGATATTTCGACCCAGGCCGAAAGCATCCGGCGTCAGTGCTGATTCCGCGCGATTGTCGATGCCCGCCAGCGCAAACAGCATGGGCCGCGCGCATTGCACGGAGAGTTCCAGTAGCTGGCTTGGCAGCACGGTGAATTCATCGCTGTTGAGGGTATGCGTGGGAATCTTGCCGTGGTCGACAATGCCTTCTTCCGACAGCTCGACGTGGCAGGCGTCCGGGGTGAGCCTGCCGGTCACCGTGACGTCGACTATCGATGCTGCGCTTGTCGGTGCGGCGAAGGTCAGTGTGAGCAGAACGGCAAAAAGGTTGGGCTGCAGGTTCATGGGGATCACTGGCTGGAGGACGGTGGCCGTACGTAAAGGCGACCATGCCTGAGCATGGTCGCCCTGGCGTTACAGGTACTTCACTTCCAGGGTGGCCGAACCATCCAGGGTGACCTCGTTGGTCAGGTCCAGGCCGTCGGTGCGGGCGATCGAGGTGTTCACCTGCAGGTCAGCCACCAATTCCGTGGCGGGTACTGGCGTCGAGGTGTCACTTGTGGCTGCTACCGACATGTAGAGGCCAGGGTCCCAGAACCCTTCTTCGTACCACGTCTTGCCGCCATCCTCGGAGGCGATGGTTTTCACTGGGGCGCCGTCGGCGATGGCGTTCTCCAAAGTCAGCTTGAACCATCCCAGTTTTTGCGTGCCGTTGATCAGGCCCAGGCCGAACATGGTGTTCATCATTGCCGATTCTGCCCGGTTATCGATTGAGTTCAGGGCAAACGTGGTCGGACCATCACAATTCACTTCAATAATCAGGGTGTGCGTGCCGATGAGCGTGGGGTTGTTCGGGCGCAGGTCCTTGGCGGAGATTTTGCCGTGATCGATGATGCCGCCGCCGGATAGGCTGGGCGTGCAGGCACTGGGAACGATCAGGCCCTTGACCGCCAGGTCGACGGTGGAGGCTGCGAAGGCGGTCGCGCCGGTCACCAGCATCACGCTGGCTGCGACGGTACTGAGCAGGGTTTTCATGGCGAACTGATTCCTTTCGATAATGGGTAATTACAGGTACTTGAGTTGGATGGTGGCGTGACCGTCGATGGGGACTTCGTCCAACAGGGTCAAGCGTTCCGAAGGGGCAACGTGGGTATACAGACGGATCTCGGCGTCAAACTCCTGGGCGGCGATGGGCGTCTCTTCACCGCTTTTCGCAATCGTGGTCAGCCACAGGTGATTCAACTCATTGGCGGGTCTCCAGGTGACGCCGCCATCCTCTGAATTAATCATGCGTACCGCGACGCCATCCGCAACGGGGGTGTAAAGGTGAAAGCTTGCCCCACCGATTTTTTCGTCATTGGGCGTCATCCCCAAGCCATGCCACCGATCATGGTTGGCCGACGTGCCGGCGCGGTTATCGATGGTGTTGAGGGTGAAAAAAGTGGGGCCTTCACAGCGCACACTCACATGCATGCTTTGGTTGGGCAGGGAGGTGTGCTGGTCGGCATTGAGCGACTTTGCCGACATTTTTCCGAAGTCGACCATGCCGCCATCGGAAATCAGCGGCGCGCAGGCGCTGGGCGTAATCGTGCCGCTCACGCTGAGGTCGGTATTGCTGGAGGCAAACACGACGGGAGTGAACAGCAATAGCAGCGCAGTGCGAGTGGCACATAGGTTCATAGGGCAATCACCATTGAGCGGGGTGGAAGGACGGTGGGTGGGCGTTACAGGTACTTCACTTCAAAGGTCGCCGAACCATCCAACTGCACCTCGTTGGTGAGTGTTAGAGATTTGGCCGGCGCGATGGCGGTGTTGAGCACCACTTCCACACTCATGTCTTGCAGTGGGTGCGGCAGCCAGCCGTTGGTAGCGTCGAAGCTACCCAGTGCGATCAAGGCGTTAGGCACAACCGCATCGTCGTCATACAGCTCTCCCCAGCGACCTTCGCCGCGCGAACTCAGCAAGGTTGAGGCGACGTCGGCCACAGGGTTGCGCATGCTCAGGTAATACCTGCCCAGTTTCTCGGTGTCGTTGATCAGGCCCAGGCCAAAAGCACTGTTTTGGGTAGAGGAACCGGTGCGGTTGTCGAAGGGCGTGATGGCAAACAGTGTCGAACCCTCACAACTGACCGACAGTTTTATGGTTTGGTCAGGAAGCCGGGTTTGGGCGTCGGCATTCAGGTCTTTGGCTGAGATCTTTCCGAAATCGACAGCTCCCGGCAGGCTGGGCGTACAGGCGCTGGGCGTGATTACGCCCGTTACTGTCATGTCCACGCTGCTGGCGGCAAACGTCGGCAGCGCATTGGCGAGCAGCAGGACAGAGCTCAACAGGGTCAGGGATTTGTTCATTTCAATACATTCCACTACAGGGCTGGCTGATAAAGGCGCGCACACGGCATCGTCCGATCTTTCAAGGAGGACGATGATCAGGGCGGCTGGTTGTGTTTGATTGGGCTCGCCGGTGGCAGCAAGTCCATTCCCTCTTTGCGGGGTGACGGCAATTTAGCTGCCGGGCGGGGGCGGGGAAATACAACTTTTACGACAATCCTGGCCGGCGTTATTCCTACCTAAGTGCGTGGGAATTAATGATCAAATTTGTAGGAAAGTTGGTGTTTTTCGTAGTTGTTGTATCGCCAGGTTCATAGGTAAACCGTTATTTGTCGCTGCTTATTAATGGTCATGTGAGTGTCACGCAAGTGTCGCACGTTGTTCTCGGTTGGCTGTTAAAGCCTTTCACCCACTCACGATGTGTGCCGAGAACCCATGGGCTTGAAAATTAATGTAAGCGCATTGAGGTGAGTCTGGTGACAAGGGTATTTTTTAATCCAGTACCTGTCCTGAAGTTGACACCTTTACTCTCGCCACCGTTGATGGAGGGCCCCGCTGATGGTGCGCGCCATACCGCCTGGCCGACACGCAGCAGCCTGATCGAGATTTTCGGCAGTGATGAGGTGGTGAACCGCGTGCTGGTGAGCCTGATCAATGAAGCACGGGAAGATGACGCTTTGCTTGACCAGGCCCGGGCCAGCGCCGATGCGCCATTGGTGGTAGAGCGCCTGCACCGTTTGGTGGGGAGTCTGGCGTTCGTGGGGGGCGCGGACCTGGAATTGAGTGGCGAGCAACTGATCGCGCATGTCAAAGCCCGAGGCGTCTTGGCCAGTACCCCGCATTTGCAAGCGTTTCAGCGCAACTTGCATGTCTACATCCGTTATCTGAGTCGGTTATGAATAGTGCTGCCTGGAAGTTCGCAAGATGCTGTTCGGATGTGTACTAGGTTTTGGATGTAGGTAATTTCTTTTTATGTTGTAGGCATGAAGTTATTGGCTATCAATTGCTGGGCGCGGTCCGAAACGTGTCGCGTCAGGTAGTTGTTGAGCCGCTTGGACAGGGGTATTTTTGCGCGAATTCATTTTGCCATCATTCGTGGGTATTTATGCTTCGTGTAATTGTTGCCGACGATCATCCCATTGTGCGTATCGGCCAACGGGTGGTGATTGAGGCGGGCGGTAAATGCAAAGTGGTTGGCGAGGCCGATGGGCCCGATGAATTGCTCCGGTTATTGGAGACCGTCGCCTGTGATGTGCTGGTGACCGACTTCGCCATGCCGGGCGGTCAGCAGGCGGACGGTTACGGACTGCTGGGCCTGTTACGCCGCCAGTATCCGGATTTGCCGGTGATCCTGGTCACGATGTTTGCCAATGTCGCGACGCTGCGTGCGTCGTTCGTCCATGGCGCGCGGGCGATCGTCGCCAAGAGCGCGTCGGCCCGGGAGCTGCCGGTTGCGATCAGCACCGTGATCAAGGGCCAGACCTTCGCCAGTGAATGCCTGCGCGCGCAGATGGAGGAGGCTGGCACGGGGGATCAGTCGCAACAGCCGCAATTGTCGAGCAAGGAACGCGAAGTGGTGCGCATGCTCGCCAGCGGCATGACCGTCAGCCAGATCGCGGCGCGGGTCAATCGCAGTATTTCCACGATCAGTAAACAGAAAAGCACGGCCATGAGCCGGCTGTGCATTTCCACCGACGTCGATCTGTTCGCCTACGCCCGCAGCTGCGGCATGGTGCCCTAGGATTTGGGCCGTCATCACCTGTGCAAATGCCGATAGAGTTTTGCCGGTGCGCAGACTATCTTGAGCGGCCTACAACCCCAGGTTTGGAAGCTGCCCATGAGTGATGCCCACAACGCCTTGATTACTGAGTTTTACAGCGCCTTCCAGCGCCTGGACGCCGAGGCCATGGCCGCCTGCTACACCGACGACGTTGTGTTCAGCGACCCGGCCTTCGGCGAATTGCGCGGCCGTGATGCGGGCGACATGTGGCGCATGCTGACCACGCGGGCCAAGGATTTCTCCCTGACGTTCGACCATGTACGCAGCGATGACGCCACCGGCAGTGCGCATTGGGTGGCGACTTACCTGTTCAGTGCCACCGGCAACACCGTGGTCAACGATATCGGCGCGCGGTTCGTGTTCCGCGACGGCAAGATCTGTGAGCACCACGACCACTTCGACCTGTGGCGCTGGTCGCGCCAGGCGTTGGGCATCAAGGGCCTGTTGCTGGGCTGGTCGCCGGCCTTGAAAAATGCCGTCCGCGCCCAAGCACGCAAAGGCCTCAAGGCATTTCAGGCCGGGCGTTGATAAGATTGGCGCTCCTCTCGCTTGCCGACATGACCTGTGACTGATCTTCCTTCACCCAAGCCCTGGTTCGTCTACCTGGTGCGCGCCGCCAATGGCTCGCTGTATTGCGGCATCAGCAATGATCCGCTGCGCCGCTTCGCCACGCACCAGAGCGGCAAGGGCGCGCGGTTCTTCCTGTCCAGCCCGGCCGTGGCGCTGGTATACACCGAGCAATGCGCAAGCAAGGGCGAGGCGCTGCGCCAGGAGCGGTTGATCAAGAAGCTGAAGAAGAGTGCCAAGGAGTGTTTGGCGGCGCAGGGCTCATTGATCTGACTGATGGGTTCCCATCACGCCGCCATAGCCCGTTGCGCGCTAAGCTGCGGGTTCATTTTTCCAAGTGGACCCCGGCATGTCTGAACTCATCCTGCACCACTACCCAACCTCCCCATTCGCGGAAAAAGCTCGGCTGCTGCTGGGTTTCAAAGGTTTGTCCTGGCATTCGGTGCATATCTCGCCGGTGATGCCCAAGCCGGACCTGACGGCCCTCACCGGTGGCTATCGCAAAACCCCAGTGCTGCAAGTGGGCGCCGATATCTATTGCGACACCGCCTTGATTGCCCGTCGCCTTGAGCAGGAAAAAGCTGCGCCGGCGCTGTTCCCACTGGGCCAGGAAATGATCACCCAAACCTTCGCCACCTGGGCCGACAGCGTGGTGTTTGCCCACGCGGTGAGCCTGGTGTTCCAGCCAGAATCGGTGGCGGTGCGTTTTGGCAAGCTGCCACCGGAAGCGATCAAGGCGTTTCTTGCCGACCGCGCCGCGCTGTTCAGTGGCGGCACCGCGAGCAAGCTGCCGACTGAGCTGGCCAAGCACCAATGGCCGGCGATCATGGCGCGGCTGGAGCAGCAACTGCAGCGTGAGTCGGGGGACTTCCTGTTTGGCGAGCCGTCGATTGCCGACTTTGCTATGGCCCATCCGTTGTGGTTCCTCAAGGCCACGCCGGTAACCGCGCCGTTGGTGGACGCGTATCCGGCCGTATCTGCGTGGCTGGGGCGTGTGCTTGGTTTTGGTCACGGCACGTCCAGCCAAATGACTGCCGAGCAGGCGTTGGAGATTGCGCGCGACGCCACACCGGCGCCGCTGCCGGACGAGGTGTTCGAGGACTTGAATGGCTTCAAGGCCGGCCAGCAGGTGACCATCGGCGCCATCGACTACGGCGTCGACCCGGTCGCCGGCGAATTGCTCTTTGCCGGGCGAGAAGAGCTGATCCTGCGCCGCACCGACCCGCGTGGCGGCACCGTGCACGTGCACTTCCCGCGCTTTGGTTTTCGCATTCAGGCGCAATAAGAAAAATATTTGCAAATAAACGTGAGGTAAACCGGTGGCCCATCCGTGTAGTGCTTGAAACTGCGATCTATTCGCATTAACAGCGTTTTCTACACGGGTTCTCACAGCATGAAGTCGACGGCGGGCGGTTTGGTTAAACAGTGGCTGGGAGCCTCGGTATTGGCGGTATCGGGGTTGGCCTTGCTGCCCCTTTGCGTGGCTCAGGCGCAGGAGCAGCAAAGCGCTCAGTTCACGTTTGCCCTGGCTGCCAAACCGCTGCCCCAGGCTCTGAGTGATTTCAGCCGGGTCACCGGAATCAGCGTGATCTACACCGATGAAGCGCCCTACGGCCTAAGCGCCCCGGCCGTGAGCGGACAGATGAGCGCGACCCAGGCCCTGCAACGCTTGTTGGGCAACTCCGGCTTCACCTTCCGCCAGATAGACGCCCGCACGTTGGCGCTTGAGCCTGTGCCGACCGATGGCGCAGTCAACCTTGGCGCTACCACCATCAGTGGCGTCGGCCAAACCCAGGACAGCACCAGCTACCAGCCGCCACCCACGAGTTCGGTGATGCGCTCCCGTGCCCTGCTGCTGGAAACCCCGCAAACCGTCAACGTGGTGCCGGCCCAAGTGCTGCGCGACCAGACCCCACGCAACCTGGATGACGCCCTGGGCAACATCAGCGGCATCACCCAGGCCAACACCTTGGCCAGCACCCAGGACGCCGTGATGCTGCGCGGCTTTGGCGACAACCGTAACGGCTCGATCATGCGTGACGGCATGCCGGTGGTGCAGGGCCGCGCCTTGAATGCCACGGCGGAGCGTGTCGAAGTGCTCAAGGGCCCGTCGTCGCTGCTGTATGGCATCCAGGATCCGGGGGGCGTGGTGAACATCGTCAGCAAAAAGCCCGAACTGACCCAATCCACTGCCCTGACCGTGCGCGGCTCGACCTTCGGCAACGGCAAAAACGGCAGCGGTGGCGGCCTCGACACCACCGGCCCCATCGGTGACTCGGGCCTGGCCTATCGGCTGATCGTCGATCATGAAGACGAAGACTACTGGCGCAATTTCGGCACCCACCGCGAGACCTTGGTCGCGCCGTCCCTGGCCTGGTACGGCGACAGCACCCAGCTCTTGTTCGCCTACGAACACCGCGAGTTTCTCTCGCCGTTCGACCGTGGCACCGCCATCGACAAGTCCAATCATCCGCTGGACATTCCATCCACCCGGCGCCTGGATGAACCGTTCAACAATATGGAAGGCCGCTCCGACCTTTACCGCTTCGAAGCCGACCACGACCTGAACGACGACTGGAAAGCCCACTTCGGCTACAGCTGGAATCGCGAAACCTACGACGCCAGCCAAGTGCGCGTCAGCGCGGTGAACACGGATGGAACCCTGACCCGCAAGATGGACGGCACTCAGGGCGCGATCACCACCGATCGCTTCACCACCGTCAGCCTGGAAGGCAAGGTCAATGTGTTCGGCCTGCAGAATGATCTGGTATTCGGCATGGACGATGAGTACCGCAAGGTTTACCGCGCCGACCTGATTCGCCAGGCCTCGCGCACGACGTTCAACTACAACAACCCGGTGTACGGCAACGAAGTCGCGGGCACCACGGTCAGCGCCGCCGACAGCGCCCAGACCGACCTGTTGCGCAGCGACTCGCTGTTCTTCCAGGACGCGATTCATCTCACCGACCAGTGGATTTTTGTCGCGGGCGCGCGCTACCAGATGTACGACCAATACGCCGGCAAAGGCGTGCCGTTCAAGGCCAACACCAATGGCAACGGCCAGGCCTGGGTGCCGCGTGCGGGGCTGGTGTATCGCTACACCGATGAGTTGTCGTTCTACGGCAGCTACACCGAGTCGTTCAAACCCAACTCCACCATCGCCGCCCTGGCCGATGGCAGCACGCTGACCGGTGACCTTACGCCAGAAGAATCCAAGTCGTGGGAGTTGGGCGCCAAGCTCGATATTCCAGGACGCATCACCGCCAGCGCGGCACTGTTCAACATCGACAAGCGCAACGTACTGGTGTCGGTGGGATCCCTCGCGAACACCATCTACAGCATCGCTGGCCAGGTGCGGTCCCGTGGTCTGGAACTGGATGCCAGCGGCCAGTTGACCGACAAGTGGAGCGTGATCGGCAGCTACGCCTACACCGACGCCGAAGACATCAAGGACAAAGACCCGACCCTGCAAGGCAACCGCCTGCAAAACGTGGCCAAGCACACCGGCTCGCTGTCGGTGGCCTATGACTTCGGCAGCATTTTTGGTGGCGATCAACTGCGCGTGGGCACGGGTGCACGCTACGTCGGCGAACGCGCCGGCGACGCCGCCAACGATTTCGATCTGCCGGGTTACACCGTGGCCGACGCGTTTGCCACCTACGACACCAAGATCGAAGGGCAGAAGGTCAAGTTCCAGCTCAACGTGAAGAACATGTTCGACCGCACCTACTACACCTCCGCGGCCAGCCGGTTGTTTGTGTCCATTGGTGATGCGCGGCAGGTGTCGGTGTCCAGTACCCTGGAGTTCTAAAACCTGACGGGCTCCCTATGGCAAGTGTGCTCCTTGTGGTGGGCAGGCTTCCTGTGGTGAGCGGGCTTGCCCCGCGTTGGGCTGCGAAGCAGTCCCAAAACAGACTCTGCGGTGTTCCTGAAAGAACGCGGCGGCATTAGTAAGGGCGGCTTTGCCACCCAGCGCGGGGCAAGCCCGCTCGCCACAAAGGTACGGAGCTGTTAGCGTTGCGGCCATTAATGGCTTTGCGGAACACAGTACTGATGCACTTTGGAAGATGGCTACACCTGCTGTGTCTGAGCGTTTTACTGGGCGGTTGTGCGAGTGTTTCGCCGCCGTCCACGCCTTCAACACTGGATCACCTGCTGGCCGATCCTGTCCTCAACGGCGCCACCGTCTCCCTGATGGTGCGCGACGCCCGCAGTGGCAGCACCCTGTATCAGCACAACCCGCGCACACGCTTGGTTCCTGCGTCCAACCTCAAATTGCTGACCACGGCGGCGGCAATGGATGTGCTGGGGCCCCAGTATCGGTTCTCCACGCAACTGTTGAGCGACGGCTCGCAGCAAGGCGAGCGCCTGACCGGTAACCTGTACCTGCGTGGCCTTGGCGACCCGACCACACAGTTTTCCGACTACCAGGCATTGGCCGCCCAACTTGCGAGCCAGGGCGTGCGCCAGGTGCAGGGCGACCTGGTGTTCGACGACACCTGGTTCGACGCCGAGCGCTTGGGCGTTGATTGGGCCCAAGATGACGAAAGCACCTACTACGGTGCGCAGATTTCCGCGCTGACGGTATCGCCCAATACGGATTTTGACGCGGGCACCTTGATCGTCACGGCCAAGGCGTCGGTCATTTCCGGCCAGCCGGTGACTGTTTCTATAAGCCCTCCTACTGATTACGTACAACTCAGTAACCGCGCCATCAGCGGCCCCGGCAACAGCTATGGCATCACTCGTCAGCACGGCACCAACGTGCTGCAACTCACTGGAGCGCTGGCGCCGGGCAAACAAAGCCGGCAGTGGGTCAGTGTGTGGGAGCCGACGCAACTGGTGGCCAATCTGTTCGAGCAGGCATTGGCGCAGCAGGGCATCCAGGTGATGGGGCGCAGGGTGATTGGCGGTGCAAGCCCGGCGACGGCCAGGGTGCTGGCGGAGCATCAGTCGGCACCGTTGCAGGCACTGATCACGCCACTACTCAAACTCTCGAACAACAACATGTCCGAGGCGTTGCTCAAAGCCATGGGGCGCAAGACCGCCAACGCGGGCACAGCGCAGGCGGGTGTGGCAGCGGTAGCGGCGTTTATGAAACGCCAGGGCATGCACCCGTCGACGCTGGTCCAGGTGGACGGCTCGGGCTTGTCGCGGCGTAACCTGGTGTCGTCGCAGAACCTCACGGACCTGCTGATCGGGACCGCGAAACAACCGTGGTTCGAGGCTTGGTACAACGCCTTGCCGATTGCCGGCAACGCCGACCGTATGACCGGCGGCAGCCTGCGCTATCGCTTGCGCGGCACCGCAGCTGAAAACAACCTGCACGCCAAGACCGGCTCCATGGCCGGCGTGTCATCGTTGAGCGGCTATATCACCGATGCCGAGGGACGGCGCCTGGTGTTCTCGATGATCAGCAATAACTACGTGAGTGACGCCGCGCCCATTCGCGCGTTGGAGAACCGTGTCGTGCAGGCCCTGACCCAATGGCACGACTAGCTCAGGGTTGATAGCCCATCCGCCAACTCACGGCTTGGGTCGCCGCCAGCAGACGCTGCGCCGCCGGGCCATCTTCGTCGGCGTGGAACAGCGAGGTGGGGCCGACCACGGTCATCACCGCCGCCACGTTCCCGACCGCGTTGAACACCGGCGCTGACAGCGCGTCCACCCCCGGCATCAGCAGGCCATGCACAAAGTGCAGGCCACGGCTGCGGATCTGCTCGCAGGTGGTTGCGTAGGTTTGGTCGTCCGCCAGGGCATGGGCGATACCGGCCTGGATCTCACGCTCGCGCAATTCCACGGTTTCCCGCGTTGGCAGGAACGCGCTGAACACCAGTCCGGTGGACGAACTGAGCAGCGGCAATACCGAGCCCAACTGCGTCACCACCGTAACCGCACGCACCGCCGGTTCGATGTGCACCACGGTCGCGCCCTGGTTGCCCCACACCGCTAAAAAGCAGGTTTCATTCAAGTCGTCGCGCAACTCGGCCAGGGGCATCGCGCCGACTTTCAGCACGTCCATGCTGCCCAGCGCCGCCAAGCCCACCCGCAGCGCTTCGCGGCCCAGGCCATAGTGGTTAGTGGCGGTGTTCTGTTCGGCAAAACCCGACGCGATCAACGCCTGCAGGTAGCGGTGAACTTTGCTTGCCGGCATTTGCACATGTTCGGCCAGGCGCGACAGCGACGTGGCGGGCGACAACTCGGCCAGGGCCTTGAGGATATCGGTGCCCACTTCGGCCGAGCGGACTTTTTGTTTACCTGTGTCGCGAGGCTTTTCCATGGAAGGGCGAGGATCCGAGAGATGAATGGGCGTCTTTATAGCTTGACGGTCGATAGTGATCAAATTACGTTATGCGTAACTCGATTACGATAAAAACAACTTCCGTACAGAGGATGCTCCATGAACCTCGAATACCTTTCGGGCTTCGGCAATGAATTCGCCAGCGAAGCACTTCCCGGCGCCTTGCCGGTCGGCCAGAACGCCCCGCAAAAAGCGCCCTACGGGCTGTATACCGAACTGTTCTCCGGCACTGCCTTCACCATGGTGCGCAGCGAAGCCCGCCGCACTTGGCTGTACCGCATCCAGCCGTCGGCCAATCACCCGGCGTTCGTCAAATTGGAACGGCAACTGGCCGGTGGCTCGTTGGGCGCGGTGACGCCCAATCGTCTGCGCTGGAACCCGCTGGATATTCCGAGTGAGTCGACGGACTTCATCGACGGCCTTGTTGGGATGGTGGCTAACTCCGGGTCAGAAAAGCCTTCAGGCATCAGCATCTACACCTACCGTGCCAACCGGTCGATGGAACGCGTGTTCTTCAATGCTGATGGCGAACTGTTGATCGTCCCCGAGCAGGGCCGCTTGCGTGTCGCCACCGAACTCGGTGTGCTGGATGTTGAGCCGCTGGAAATCGTGGTGTTGCCGCGCGGTCTTAAATTCCGCGTTGAACTGCTGGATGCGCACGCACGCGGTTATGTGGCGGAAAACCACGGCGCGCCGCTGCGTCTGCCGGACCTTGGCCCAATTGGCAGCAACGGTCTGGCCAACCCACGCGACTTCCTCACTCCGGTTGCCCACTACGAAGACCTGAAGCAGCCTACAACCCTGGTTCAGAAATTCCTCGGTGAACTGTGGGCCTGTGAACTCGACCATTCACCGCTGAACGTGGTCGCCTGGCACGGTAACAACGTGCCGTACAAATACGACCTGCGCCGCTTTAATACCATCGGCACCGTGAGTTTCGATCACCCGGACCCGTCGATCTTTACCGTGTTGACCTCGCCTACTAGCGTGCACGGCCTGGCCAACCTCGACTTCGTGATCTTCCCGCCACGCTGGATGGTGGCCGAAAACACCTTCCGTCCGCCGTGGTTCCACCGCAACCTGATGAACGAATACATGGGCCTGATCCAGGGCGCCTACGACGCCAAGGCCGAAGGCTTCCTGCCGGGCGGGGCGTCACTGCACAGTTGCATGAGCGCTCACGGTCCGGACGGCGAGACCTGCACCAAGGCCATCAACGTCGAGTTGGCGCCGCACAAGATCGATAACACCATGGCCTTCATGTTCGAGACCAGCCAAGTGCTGCGTCCCACTCAGTTCGCCCTGGACTGCCCGCAACTACAACCTGCTTACGACGCGTGCTGGGCCTCGCTGCCCAACACCTTCAACCCGAACCGGAGATAACCCATGACTCAGCCCACTTCTACCCGCAGCTGGGTGGCCTGCGCCAACGGTCACCGCGACTTTCCACTGCAGAACCTGCCATTGGGCGTGTTCAGCATCAACGGTTCGGCCCCCCGCAGTGGCGTGGCGATTGGCGACTATATTTTCGACCTGCAGGCCGCTTTGGATGCATTTGAAGGTGAGGCACGCCGAGCGGTTGAAGCGACAGCGGGCGGGCAGTTGAACGCGTTTTTCGAACTGGGCCGTGGCCCGCGTGTTGCCCTGCGGGAACGCCTGTTGGAGTTGCTCGGTGAAGGCAGCCCGCTGCAAGCGCGTGAGGCGCAGGTGCTGCACCTTGCCGCCGATTGCCAGATGCATGTGCCGGCCCGGATCAACGACTACACCGACTTTTATGTAGGCATCGAGCACGCGCAGAACGTCGGCAAGCTGTTCCGCCCCGACAACCCTTTGCTGCCCAACTACAAGTACGTGCCGATCGGTTATCACGGCCGCGCTTCGACCATTCGCGCTTCCGGCGCCGATGTGCGCCGTCCCAAGGGCCAGACCCTGCCCGCTGGCCAGACCGAGCCGACCTTCGGCCCCTGTGCACGGTTGGACTACGAGCTGGAGCTGGGCATCTGGATCGGCCAGGGCAACGCCATGGGCGACTCGATTGCCATCGGCGATGCCGCCGAGCACATCGCCGGCTTCTGCCTGCTCAACGACTGGTCCGCGCGGGACATTCAGGCCTGGGAATACCAGCCGCTGGGGCCGTTCCTGTCGAAAAGCTTCATCACCACGATTTCGCCCTGGGTCGTCACGGCCGAAGCGCTGGAGCCGTTCCGCAAGGCGCAACCCGCTCGTCCCGAGGGCGACCCGCAACCACTGCCGTACTTGCTGGATAAACGTGATCAGGCAGCCGGTGCGCTGGATATCGAACTGGAAGTGCTGCTGACCACCGCTGCCATGCGCGAACAGAAATTGCCGGCCCATCGCCTGGCCCTGAGCAACAGCCTGCATATGTACTGGACCGTCGCGCAGTTGGTGGCACACCACAGCGTCAACGGCTGTCAGTTGCAGGCGGGTGATCTGTTCGGTTCCGGCACTTTGTCCGGCCCTGAGGCCGGGCAGTTCGGCAGCCTCCTGGAGATGACCGAAGGCGGCAAGAAGGTCATCGAATTGCCGTCGGGCGAAGTGCGCAGGTTCCTAGAGGATGGTGATGAAGTCATCCTGCGTGCCCGTTGCACCCGCGAAGGGTTCGCCTCCATCGGCTTCGGCGAATGCCGTGGCACTGTGGTCGCCGCACGTTAAGAGGGCAGGGTGATGGAACTCTATACCTACTATCGTTCCACTTCGTCGTACCGGGTGCGTATCGCTTTGGCCCTCAAGGGCCTGGATTTCACGGCGATACCGGTGAACCTGTTGGCCCCGGCAGGCGGTGCCAATCGTCAGCCGGAGTACCTGGCTATCAACCCGCAAGGCCGTGTGCCGGCTTTGCGCACCGATGACGGCGAGCTGTTGATTCAGTCGCCGGCGATCATCGAGTACCTGGACGAACGTTATCCACAGGCGCCGCTGCTCTCCAAAGACCTGGCCACCCGCGCCCACGAGCGCGCGGTGGCGTCGATCATCGGCTGTGATATCCACCCGCTGCACAACTCCAGCACCCAGAACCTGCTGCGCCAATGGGGGCACGATGAGGCCAAGGTGTTGGAGTGGATCGGCCACTGGATCAGCCAGGGGCTGGGCGCGGTGGAACAGTTGATTGGCGATACCGGGTTTTGCTTTGGCGAACAGCCTGGGATGGCGGATGCGTTTCTGATTCCCCAGCTCTATGCGGCTGAGCGCTTCAAGGTGCCGTTGGCGGCTTATCCGCGCATTGGGCGGGTGGCCGGCTTGGCGGCGCAGCATCCGGCGTTTATTCAGGCCCATCCCGCGAATCAACCTGATACCCCGTGATGTTCAGGTTTGCACAGAACCCAATGTGAGAGGGAGCAAGCCCCCTTCCACATTGGATTTGTGTCACTTCAAATAAAAATAAACAGGTACCTTGCGATGCACAATCAGATTGCCAGCTTTCGCGCGGCACTCGACGCCCGTCCGGTGTCGCGCTATCAGTGGTTGATCCTCCTGTTGCTGGCGCTGCTACTGGTCACCGATGGCTACGATGCCCAGGTGCTAGGTTACGTGGTGCCGGCCCTGGCGTCGGATTGGGGATTGGAAAAAGCCGCGTTCGGCCCCGTGTTCAGCGCCAACCTGTTGGGGCTCACATTGGGCTCGCTGCTGGTAACGCCTCTGGCTGACCGATTTGGCGTGCGGCGCATCCTGCTGGGCTGCGTGTTGATCTATGCCTGCCTGACCCTGCTGATGGTGTTCGCCAACTCACTGACCTCCCTCATGGCTGCGCGGTTTATCTGCGGTATCGGCATGGGCGGTGCGATGCCCAGCGCCATGGCGTTGATGTCGGAGTATTCCCCACCGCGCCTGCGCACCTTGATGGTGACCTTGGCGGCGTGTGGTTTCTCGTTCGGCGGTGCGGCCGGTGGGTTCGTGGCGGCGGGGTTTATCGACAACTTCGGCTGGCAGGCGGTGTTCCTGGCCGGTGGCGTCACGCCGTTGCTGCTGTTTCCGTTTCTGGTGTGGCTGTTGCCTGAGTCCTTGCCGCGCTTGCTGCGGGATGCTCCACCGTACGTGCGATTGCGCAAAGTGACCGGGCGTATGCTGCCCGACTGGCAGCCGCCGCTGGCGAGCGCGGCAGAAAACCTGCAAGAACAGGGCAGCAAACTGACGGTGGTGGAGCTGTTTCGCAACGGCTATGCGCGTCCGACCGTGCTGATTTGGTCGACCTTTTTTGTCAGCCTGATCCTGCTGTATTTCATGATCAGTTGGTTACCGTCGCTGCTGTTGGAGAGCGGCCTGGCGTTGAAGGAAGCCAACCTGGTGACGTCGATGTTTCTGTTCGCCGGCACCTTGGGCGCTATCGGTATGGCCTGGTTTGCCGACCGGCTCAAAAGCAAGGTGCGCCTGCTGTCTGGCGTATTGGCGGCAGCGGCGGTGTGCACCATTCTGCTGGGGCTGAACCACGACAACCCGCGCTACCTGGTGGCCTGGGTGTTTGCGGCCGGGTTCTGCATCATCGGTGGGCAACTGACCCTCAATGCCTTCGCCAGCAATTTCTACCCCGCACACGTGCGCGCCACCGGTACGGGCTGGGCGTTGGGCGTGGGGCGTTTCGGCTCGATCCTGGGGCCGCTGTTTGGCAGCATGTTGCTGGCGATGCATATTCCGGTGCAGCAGATTTTCTTCTTTTGCGCGATTCCGGCTGTGATGGCGGCATTGTTGATTATTCAGGTGCGTTCGCCAGGGCGCGATGCGCCTGTAAGCCCCCTGCCTGGCGATATTCTGAAAGCGCCGGCGAATCACTGAGGATTCTCCCGATGGTCACGCTATTCAATGCACCACTGAGTTGGGCGGCAGGTGCCCCAGGCGCTCGGTCAGGCGCAGGCGTTGGATCGGGTCTTCGCTGAGCATCAGGGCGTGTTCCAAGTCAAAGCGCTCGGCGTTGGGGCAGTCCAGGCGTTGATACAGACTGGCCCGCGCGAGATAGTCGGCGGCGTTGGCGCTGCCCAGTTCCAGCACGCGCTCGGCGTCTACCAGGGCGGCCAGCGGGTTGTCGTTGGAGAGATGCAATTGGCGCAGGTTGCGCGAAAGCCTTTGCAGGATCGAACGCGGATCGGCGGTGTGCAGGTGGTCGGCCTGCAACGTGAGGTTGGGGCCATATTGGCGTTGCAGCAGCTCTCGGCAATCGTTGGGGTACAGGCGTCGGCCGCCGCACGGGTCCAGCAGGTGATCGGCACCGGGCACCCGCAACAGGAAGTGCCCAGGGAAATTGACGCCAACCATCGGAATATCCAGGCGTCGTGCCAACTCCATGGCAATCAACCCCATGGCCAAGGGCTGCCCGCGTTTGCGCTGTAGCACCTTGTCCAGCAGGGCGGCGGCGGGGCGCAGCGGTGTGAAGTCATCCTGGGCGAACCCCAGGTCATTCATGCACCGCAGCAGCGGTTGACCCAGTTCATCCGCTGGCAACATGGGCATGCTCAGGCTGATCTGTTGTTGCAGTGAGGTCAGGTTCTGCAGGATCTCCAGCGGCTTCACCAAAGGATCGTGCTCGGCGGCGATCCATAACGCCGCTTCGAACAGCGCCGGCGGCGAACGTTGCAGGCAGGCGAAAAAGGCTTGGCGGGGCTTCATTGCTTTCTCCGGCGGATGCCCTCGTTTTAGCCTTGCTGGGAATATTCGTCCAGTGCCTTAAGAAATTTCCCGCGCGCTTATGTCGCAAGCCCTGCAAAACCGGGCGGCTTATTCCAGTGCACTTCGGCAGTTTTCTACCGCAAGCCTATACTTGGCGACACCAGAAGTGATTCGGGAGCTTGACGATGTTTGCTCTCATGCACAGCACCCGCCTTGAATCGCTGCACCTGAGCGTCGACCCGGTCACGGGGCTCAAGGCGGTCATCGCCATTCACAACAGCCGCCTGGGGCCTGCCTTGGGCGGCTGTCGTTATATCGCCTACCCCGACGACGAAAGCGCCGTGGCCGATGCTGCGCGGCTGGCCCAGGGCATGAGCTACAAGGCCGCCCTGGCCGGGTTGCCGGTGGGTGGCGGCACCGCGGTCATCCTGCGCCCCGCCCATGTGGAAAACCGTGCGGCGCTGTTTGAAGCCTTTGGGCGTTGCGTGGAACAACTCGACGGCCGCTACATCACCGCTGTCGACAGTGGCACCTCGGTGGCCGATATGGATTGCATCGCCCAGCACACTCGCTTCGTTACCAGCACCACCGCCGCAGGCGATCCATCGCCCCATGCGGCCATGGGCGTGTTCGCCGGTATTCGCACCACTGCCATGGCCCGCCTGGGCAGCGACAACCTTGAAGGGCTGCGCGTGGCGATCCAGGGCCTGGGCAACGTCGGTTACGCACTGGCTGAACAACTTCACGCCGCCGGCGCTGAATTGCTGGTCAGCGACATCGACCACGGCAAAGTGCAACTGGCCATGGAACAACTGGGCGCGCATCCCATCGCCAACGACGCCTTGCTCAGCACGCCCTGTGACATCCTCGCGCCCTGTGGCCTTGGGGCAGTGTTCAACCGCACGAGCGTCGGGCAACTGCGCTGCGCCGCCGTGGCCGGGTCCGCCAGCGCGCAATTGACCAACCTGCAAGTGGCCGACCAACTGGAAGGGCGCGGCATCCTCTACGCCCCGGACTATGTGATCAACTCCGGTGGCTTGATATATGTGGCCCTCAAGCACAGCGGCGCCGAACTGCCGACCATCACCGCGCACCTGTCCAACATCGGCAAACGCCTGACCGAAATCTACGCCCACGCCCAGGCGGAAAAACGCTCCCCAGCACGTGTGGCTGATGAACTCGCCGAGCGCCTGCTCTACGGATGATCAGGCATTAAAAAGGCCCTGAATCATTGATTCAGGGCCTGTTCAATTCGGACTTTATTCCGCCGCTGCGTTGAGCAACTCGGACAACGCGTCCGGCTGGCTCTTGAACGCCTTGGCAAATACATCGCGATTCTTCGCCATGTAGATCCCGGCTTCTTCCACCTGCTGCTCGCTCAGGGACGGCACGGCTTTTTGCAACACTTCTGCCAGCAACTCAGCGAGTTCAAGCATTTTGTCATGACGGTCAGCTTCGGCTTTATCCATGAACAAACGCTCCAGATCTCGGCTGCTGCGGTATACCACTTCGACGGCCATTCACCACCTCACATGCCTTCACGATAGTTGTCTTTTGCGACTACTGTATTTATATACAGCTAAAAGGGTAAGCCAAACCGTGTGGTTTGGGTAGCAGTTTTTTAATGTAGCCCGTAAATACAGGTTTGGCGTGTCTCATGTCACCCCGCCATCATCTTATCCCTGCCTCTGGCCTTTTTTCTGCATGCAGAACAACCGTCACGTCCAACCCGCATTATCCGGTCGAATCGACCTAAGGAAGTACCCTCGTGAAAATCAACTGGGCCGAAAAGCTGCGTCAGCAAGTCCATGGGCTGGCTGAATCGCTGGGCAATCTGTTTGTGGAGTCGTTCCACTACCTGGCGCTGTTCGCCATTGGTGCGGTGACCGCCTGGGCGGCGGTGATGGAATTTCTGGGGATGCTGGAGAACGGACACATCAAGATCGATGACATCTTGCTGCTGTTCATCTATCTGGAATTGGGCGCCATGGTCGGGATTTATTTCAAGACCAACCACATGCCAGTGCGCTTCCTGATCTACGTGGCAATCACTGCGCTGACGCGTCTGCTGATCTCCAACGTGTCCCACCACAATCCGCCAGACGTGGGCATCATCTACCTGTGCGGTGGGATTTTGCTGTTGGCATTCGCGATTCTGGTGGTGCGTTACGCCTCGTCGGCATTCCCGTCGGTGAAGGTCGAAGGCCCGCGTCGCAAGGGCGAGGCGAGCCTGGAAACCGAGAAGGGCGAGCTTTAAAGCCCGACGCTGAAGGGCAGGGGGCGGGTGGGCGGTCGCTGCAATAATTTGTGATCGCCATCCGTCATCACCGCCAGGATCTCCATGGCGCTGTGGCCTTGCTCGATGGCAATGCCGAACTGGATGCTCTGCACCAGGCGTTTGAGCCGTTGCGGGTCGTTGCGTTGTGCGGCGCTGATCATGCGCTTGGCCACCACGCCATCCTCATTCGAGAGGGTGAGCATGATGCTGCCGTCGAGCCGTTGAATACTCAGGTTGACGCGGTATTTTGGGGTGAAGGTGTCGGTGATGATCTGAAAAGGATTGTCCATGGTGCGTTACCGCCTGATAAGAACATGCAGTCATTGACGACCGGTGTCGTGATTAGTTCGCGTCTCCTGACCACCGGCCACTCCGTCGCTGAGGTTGTACAAATTCCGTTTACCTCATCAGCTGTACAGCAAGGGGCGTGCCGTACAGCGGCTTTCCAGGCACCGGGATCCCAATGTGGGAGGGGGCTTGCTCCCGATAGCGGTCCTTCAGTCGAGTATTTATTGGCTGAAGGACCGCTATCGGGAGCAAGCCCCCTCCCACAATTGTTTTGGGTTGTTATTGAAATCGGTGACCTGTTTCAGGGCAGTACAGAGAAAACGATCGCAGACAGCGCAATCAAGCCGATCACCACCACAAATACATTCGACACCTGGCCCGAATACTGGCGCAAGGCTGGCACGCGCTGGATCGCGTACATCGGCATCAGGAACAACAGGCACGCGATAATCGGCCCGCCCAGGGTTTCGATCATGCCCAGGATGCTTGGGTTGAAGGTGGCCACGGCCCAGCAGGTCAGCACCATGAATAGGGCGGTGCTGCGTTCCAGCCACTTGGACGACAGGGAGCGGTTACGCCCGCGCAGAGATTTGACGATCAAGCCCTGGAAGCCTTCGCTGGCGCCGATGTAGTGGCCAAGGAAGGATTTGGTAATGGCCACCAGCGCGATCAACGGCGCGGCGTAAGCGATCACAGGGGTTTGGAAGTGGTTGGCCAGGTACGACAGGATCGAAATGTTCTGCGCCTTTGCTGCTGCCAGGTCCGCCGGGGACAGAGCCAGCACGCAGCTGAAGCAGAAGAACATCACCGTCAGCACCATCATGCCGTGGGCTGTGGCGAGGATGCCGCTGCTTTTGCGCTCGGCCAGCGGGCCGTACACGCGTTTCTGGTCGACGGCGAACGCGGAGATGATCGGCGAATGGTTGAACGAGAACACCATCACGGGGATCGCCAGCCACAGGGTCTTGAAGAACACGGGCAGCGGCATGCCCTCACTGGCAGAAGCGAAAAACGCGCCGTTCCAGTTGGGAATCAGACTGAGCGCAAGCAACAGCAAGGCGGCGACGAACGGGTACACCAGCACGCTCATGGCCTTGACGATCACGCCCTGGCCACAGCGCACAATCGCCATCAAACCCAGGATCAGCACCAGCGACAGGATCGCCCGGGGCGGCGGTGTCATGTGCAGTTGGTGTTCCATAAAGCTGCCCAGGGTGTTGGTCAACGCGACGCTGTACACCAGCAAAATCGGGAAGATCGCAAAGAAGTACAGCAAAGTGATCAGCTTGCCTGCACCGACGCCGAAATGTTCTTCGACCACTTCGGTGATGTCGCCGGATGTGCCTGACAGTACAAAGCGCGTCAGCCCACGGTGGGCGAAGAAGGTCATCGGGAAGGCCAGCAACGCCAGCACGATCAGTGGCCAGAAGCCGCCGACGCCGGCGTTGATCGGCAGGAACAAAGTGCCTGCGCCGATGGCGGTGCCATAGAGGCCGAGCATCCAAGTGGTGTCGTGCTTGGTCCAGCCGGTTGTTACGGTGTTTTCTACCTCAACAGGATTTTCGGCAGCAGGTGTACGTACATCGGTCATCGTTATTGCCTCGTTATTATTTTTGCGCGGGCTCACGTTGGGGCAGTCAGGGAATGCTCCTCAGCACTCCACCCAGCTCACGGCCAGGCCGCCCCGTGAAGTTTCTTTGTATTTGTCATGCATGTCGGCGCCAGTATCGCGCATGGTGCGGATCACCCGGTCCAGGGAGATGAAGTGTTTGCCGTCGCCGCGCAGGGCCATTTGCGTGGCGTTGATGGCCTTGACCGCCGCGATGGCGTTGCGCTCGATGCACGGCACTTGCACCAGGCCGCCGACCGGGTCGCAGGTCAGGCCGAGGTTATGTTCCAGGCCGATTTCGGCGGCGTTTTCCAGTTGTTCGGGGGTGGCGCCGAGGATGTCGGCAAGGCCGGCGGCGGCCATGGCGCAGGCCGAGCCGACTTCGCCCTGGCAGCCGACTTCGGCACCGGAGATCGACGCATTTTTCTTACACAGGATGCCGACGGCGGCGGCGGCCAGGAAGAAATTGACCACGTCGTCGTCGGACGCGTCGGCGTTGAACTTCATGTAGTAATGCAGCACCGCCGGGATGATCCCCGCCGCGCCGTTGGTGGGTGCGGTGACCATGCGTCCGCCGGCGGCGTTTTCTTCGTTGACGGCAAGGGCGAACAGGTTGACCCATTCCATGGCCGACAAGGTCGAGGTGATGACATTGGGTTTGCCGATTTCCAACAAACTGCGGTGCAATTTCGCCGCGCGCCGTGGCACATCTAGACCGCCGGGCAAGATGCCTTCATCGCGCAGGCCTTGCTCCACGCATTCGCGCATCACCGACCAGATATGCAGCAGGCCGCTGCGGATCTGTTCGTCACTGCGCCACGCGCGCTCGTTGGCCATCATTAACTCTGAAACGCGCAGCCCGTGCTTGTTGCACAAGGCCAGCAGTTCGACGGCGCTGGAAAAGTCGTAGGGCAATTCAACATCGCTGGTCGGCGCAATGCCTGACGCTGCTTCGGCAGCTTCGATGATGAAACCACCGCCCACCGAGTAATACGTCTGCTCGCTAAGCAGTCCGCTGTCGCCATAGGCGTGTAGGGACATGGCGTTGGGGTGGTAGGGCAGGCTTTCTTCCAGCAGCAGGAGATCGGTGTGCCAGTTGAAGGCAATGTCCTGGGTGCCTGCCAGCAGTAAGCGGCCGGTCTCGCGCAGTTGCTGGATACGGCTGTTGATCGAGGTGGGGTCAATACGGTCCGGCCATTCACCCATCAGGCCCATTACGCAGGCGCGGTCGGTGGCATGGCCGACGCCGGTGGCGGACAGCGAGCCGTACAAACGCACTTCAATCCGTCGGGTTTCGGTAAGCAATCGCTGGTCGATCAGGGCTTGGGCGAAGGTCGCCGCTGCCCGCATGGGGCCAACGGTGTGGGAGCTGGACGGGCCTATGCCCACCTTGAATAGATCAAAAACACTGATAGCCATGCTAAACCCTTACAAGCAATGGAGTAGGAATCGCTGCCATGTTTTGTAGGACGAGCGCAATTGGCGCGATACTGAGCCTCTGGATCGGCACTGACCAACGAATTATCCTAAGACACCCTTTAGCAGGACTAAACCCTATGGCTCGCCCTCTCCATGGCCAGACTTATGTCTGGTTACACGTGTTTTCCTGCGCTGCGCGGCATCTGTCGTTCACCCGCTGCGCCGAAGAACTGCACATCACACCGGGGGCGGTGAGCCAACAAATCCGCCAGTTGGAGGAGCGTCTTGGGTTTCGGCTGTTCCATCGACGGGCGCGGGGTGTGGAGTTGAGTGCGGAGGGGCAGCGGTTGGCGGCTACGGTGGGGGAGGCTTACGGCAGCATTGATGCCGAATTGCAGCGGCTCGATGCGGGGATGATCAGCGGCACCTTGCGCCTACGCTCGATCCCGTCGTTTCTCGGCAAGTGGCTCACCCCACGTTTGCCACGCTTGCAGCAACGCTTTCCGGACATCCAACTGCGCATGGTTGCCGAGGACAGCAGCATTGCGCTGCATGAGGGGGACTTTGACCTGGCTATCGACTTGAACGACGGCAGCTACCCTGGGCTGTTATCCACAGCCTTGCTGGATGAGCAGATATTTCCGGTGTGTGCGCCAAGCCTATTGCGCGGTCGTCCGCCCTTGCATGGCCCGGCCGACCTTGTGCATTTCCCGCTGCTGCACGACATCACCGCCTGGCGTGGGAGTTATGAGTATGCCGAGTGGGAGTTTTACCTGAATGCAATTGGCTACCACGACGCCGATGTTCGCCGCGGCCACACCTTCAACCGCAACCACTTGACCATAGAAGCCGCCATCGCCGGTATGGGCGTGGCGATTGCGCGGCGTACCTTGCTCAATGATGAGCTGGAGCGCGGCACCTTGATCGTGCCGTTCGGCCTCGCGGTGCCCAACCACAAGCGCTATGTGCTGCTGTATGCGCCAGGCGCACTGAGCCATCCGGGCGTGCGCGCGGTGCATGACTGGCTGGTAGAGGAAGCGGGGATTTTTCGCGGATTGCACCCGTTGGGAGAGGGGCAATTATGACGTTTACAGAGCGTAAGAAGATGTAACTAACTCCCCACCCTAACAGCGTTTTTGCCCGTAGTCAGGCTTAATTTGTAATGTAGGATTTATCTTTGCAAAGGGGTTGAATTGTTCGTCTGGCTGCTCAATTGTGTAATCAAGAGGTCATGGTTTCACCACCCCGGTGTTGCAGTTTGTGACCTCTCGCGAGCTAGCTGAAATAAGGGAAGAACTATGCAAATCCAAGTCAATAGCGATAACCATATTGAAAGCAGCATCCGACTGGAGGAGTGGGTACGTACTACCATTGAGAGCACGCTCGAACGTTATGAAGAAGACCTGACCCGAGTGGAGGTCTATCTGCGGGATGAGAACGGCGACAAGCCCGGTCCCCACGATTTAAGTTGCCGCCTGGAAGCGCGGCCAAAAGGCCATCAACCACTGTCGGTATCCGCCAAGGGCGATACCCTGGAACAAGCGATCGACAGTGCGGCCACCAAGCTGGACCACGCGTTGGAGCATCTGTTTGGCAGACTGCAAGGCAAGCCCCGCGCTGCCGCGAAAAACCAGCCAATCAACAAAGTGAATGAAGACGCGCTGGAACAGGAATTCCTGGAAAACGAAAACGCTGTCATCAACGGCTAACTTTCTTTTGACCCCCTCAAACGGGCCTGCATCTGCAGGCCCGTTTTCGTTTAGCGCCTGCGTCGGAAAAAATACCGGCTCAGCATCGCCAGCCCGCCCGCACCCAACCCGGCAAACAGCATCGCCCAACCGGCGCCGTGGCGCAGTGCTGCCTGAGCGTCGTTGACTGTCAGCCCCATCGACTCGAGTTTTCCTGCGGCAATGTTTTGACTGATAACCGGCCAATCCATTGCCGTGGCAGCGGGCAGCACCTCGGCCAAGTGATCGCTGATCCCCAGCAACAGCACCAACCCCATGAGGGCAATGTTGAGCGCCAGGGTGATCAGCCGCGCACTGAGGTCGATGCCTGAGGCCATGCCTGCGCGATCCGCCGACACCGAGCCGGTGGTGGTGTTGGTGGTGGGCGAGTTGGTCAGCGCCAGGCCTACGCCGGCGATCACGCAACTGAACAGCACCAGCTCGATACCTGGGTGCTCGGCGCCGTTGACGGCGGCCATGGCCAGAAAGCCCGCGCCCATCAGGCCCAGGCCCAGGGGGATGATGCGTTCGGCGCCATAGCGCAGGGCCAGGCGCTCGGCCAGCGGCGGCACCAGCAAGGTCGGCAGGGTGTAGGCGAGCAACGCGGCGCCGGTGGTCAAGGTGTCGTAACCCAGGCCCGCCTGGAAGTACAACGGCAGGTAGATCATGAACGGCCAGAAGCTGAAGTTCATGCCGATAGAGCCCATCAACGCGCCGTTGAAACGCTGGATGCGGAACACCGAGAAGTCGAACATTGGGTGTGCACTGCGAAGCTCGACCGCGATGAACAGCAGCAAGCCGAGCACCGACAACGCCGCCCAACCGAGCATGGCCGGTGCGCCGAAGCCGTGCTCGGTGCCTTGGGTGATGAAGTACACCAGGGCAAACACCGACACGGTCAAGGTGACCATACCGGCGATGTCCAGGCGACGGGCGGCCGGGTCGCGGGACTCCTGCACGCTGATGTGCAGCAGCACCAGGGTGAACAGGGTGAGCGGCACGTGCACGAGGAACACCCAACGCCAATCCGCCACCGCCAGGATCAATGCGCCGATCATCGGTCCGAAGCCCAGGCCCACGCCAGCAATCACGCCCCATATTGCAAAGGCCCGTGCCCGTGCTACCGGTTCGCTGAACAGGTGCGACAGGATGGCGAACTGGCAAATCATCATCGCTCCGGCACCGATGCCCTGAACAAACCGCGCCGTGATCAGCAGCGAAGCCTCCTCGGCCAGCCCACAGGCCAGCGAGGCCAGGCCAAACACCCACAGGCACAACACCAGCATGCGGCGACGGCCAAAGCGATCCGCCAATGTGCCCGCCGCCATCAGCACGCTGGTACAGGCCAAGGTGTAGGCGTTCATGATCCATTGGGCGTCCTGGAAGCCCGTGCCCAACTCTCGCTCGAGCGTCGGCAGGATCACCGGGACGCTGGAAATCTCCAGGCCGAACATCAGCGCGACGAGGCACACGGCAGTGAGGGCCAGCCCATTCCTGGCGGTGCGCGGGCGGCTGGTGGCGTTTAACGTGGCGACGGGTGGCATGGGATTCTCCTGTGGATGGGTATCGGGATATTTTCGGGGGAATAGGGTTCGTTATTCGTGATAAGTTTTCTGCTAATAGGGGAATCAAGGGCGACAATAGAGCCATGGCCACACCGCGTTTTGATGGCGTTGAGCTGTTTCTGCAAATCGTCGAAAGCGGCAACCTGACCGAGGCCGCCGAACGCCTGAATCTCACACGCTCGGCGGTTGGCAAGGGCCTGGCGCGATTGGAGGCACGCTTGGGCACGTGCCTGCTGCAGCGCTCCACCCGCCGCCAGCGTTTGACCGAGGACGGCCAGGCGTACTACGAACATTGCCTGCGGGCATTGGCGGAGCTCGAGGCTGCCGAATCGGTGCTGGAAAGCGGCCGGCAACAGCCACGCGGCCGCTTGCGGGCCAGCTTGCCGCTGGCCTTCGGGCACCACTACGCGGCCCCGGCATTGTGGGGATTGATGGCGCGTTATCCGGAACTGGAAATCGAGATCAGCTTCGCCGATCGGCTGGTGGACCTGGCACAGGAAGGCTTCGACGTCGCCGTGCGGATCGGCCCGCTCCCCGACACCGACCGCCTCAGTGCGCGTCGGCTGGGCGAGCAGGCCGTGGGACTGGCGGCGTCACCGGCGTACTTGCAGCGCGTTGGGCCGATTGAATGCATCGAAGACCTTGCCGGCCATCGCGGCATCGCCTACCGCAGCAGCACCCCGCACCGCAATCGCGTGGCCTCGCCGTTAATGATGGACGACCTCCAGGCTGTTGCCGATGCCGCCATCGCGGGCGTCGGCCTGGCCTGGTTGCCGAGTTGGTTGATTGCGCACTATGTGCTGCGTGGGAAGTTGGTCGCGGTATTGCCCGGCTATCGCGAGCAACCTGCGCCCATCCATGTGATCTGGCCCACTGCCACGCATATGCCGGCCAAGACACGGTGTGCAATCGATGCATTGGTCGAAGCCACCCCCAGTTGCCTGGCGGGCAGTTAGAACCGGCGGGTCAGGGCGAGCATGCTATTAAGGCAAACGGGTTTGTTGTGGCGAGTGGGCTTGCCCCGCGTTAGGTTGCGAAGCGACCCCAGCTCTTTGTTTGAAAAGGCCGGGCCTGCTACGCAGTCCAACGCGGGGCAAGCCCGCTCGCCACAGGTCGTGTGTTGCTTGGGCAGTTAGAACGCGATGGAGGTCTGCACGTACACCGTGCGTGGCTCACCGACGTATTTGCCCTTGTTGTTATCGTCAAACGAGCGCGTGAAGTATTGCTTGTTGAAGATGTTCTTCACGCCGACCGCCACGTTCAAATCCGACAGTTGCGGGCCGAAATCATAGGCCGCGCGGCTGCTGAACAGCATGTAGCCGGGGATGCGTCCGTTGGCACCGTCGGCGCTCTCGGCCTCGGTGTTGGCGTTATCGGCGAACTGGCTGCTCTGGTAGCTGCTGTCCACATTGAGTTTCCAGCGCCCTTCGGTGTAACCCACGCCGAGGGTGCCTTTATGCTTGGACGAGAAGGGCACGCGGTTGCCTTTGTTCGGGCCGTCTTCGCGGATGGTGGCGTCGACGTAGGCGTAGGTGGCGTACACATCGAAACCGGCCAACGCCGGGCTCAAACCATCGAGGGCGTAGTTGACGCTGGTTTCGATACCCTGATGGCGTGTCTCACCCCGGGCGATTACCGAGTCGTTGGTCTGGTTGCTTTCATACTGGTTATCGAAGTTGATCAGGAACGCACCGATCTCCGCGCGCAAGGTGCCGTTGTCATAGCGGGTACCCAGTTCCCAGGTGCGGGCTTTTTCCGGTTTGACTTCACCGCTGGTGACACGGTTGGGCATCTGGCTGTACTGCACGCTGCCGAATGAACCTTCGGTGTTGGCATACAGGTTCCAGTCGTCGGTCAGGTGATAGAGCACGTTCAACGCCGGTAGCGCGGTGTTGTAGTCGCCTTTGTATTTGACGTCGGTCAGATTATTGCTCTGCTGGGACTCGATCATCTCGTAGCGAATGCCCGGGGTGATGGTCCACTTGCCGATATCAATCCGGTCATCGACGAAGAACGCATTGGCTTCTGTGCCGCCACGGGTGTCGCGGTCGTTGCGGCTGTCAGTCGTGGGGATTTGCTGGTTGTTGGCCGAGATCGGCGTGCGGTAGCGCAACTCGTGACCCGCTTCGTTGATGTAGCGGTAGCCGACGCCCACTTCATGGCTGGTCGGGCCGAGGTCAAAGCCCTGGGCGAAGCGGGTTTCCACGCCGCGCACCCAATACTCACGCGGTGACAGCGACAGGAACGTGCCCTGGTCCAGATAACCGCTGCGCAGGGTCTTGGTGAAGAAACTGTTGACGGTGAATTCTCGACGATCCTGTTCGTAGCGGTAGCCGACGTTGAACATCGTGCGGCGGCCCCAGAATTTGTCGTAGGGGCGGGTGGACTGGTACGGATCGGCCTTGTAGTTCGCCACGTTCAAGCCGCCGGGCATATCGGCCTGGCCTTCGTAGTACTGCGCCATGGCGTTGAAGCTATTGGCGTCGTCGAGCTGGTATTTGCCCTTGAGGATCAAATCGTCGATGCGCGTGTTGCTGTTTTCGCGCCAGTCGCCACCCCGGGTGCCGGAATACAGAATCGCGCCGCCAAGGCCATTGTCGGCCGTGCCGCCGGCCAGCAGGTTGCCGGTAGTCTTGAAACCGTCATGGCTGGATGACGGGCTGGTTTCAGTCTGCAAGCCGCCCTTGACCGTGGGCGCATCCGGGATCGCGCGGGTCACAAAGTTGACCACGCCGCCGACGTTCTGCGGGCCGTAACGCACGGCGCCGCCGCCACGTACCACGTCCACCGCGTCCATGTTGCCCATGCTGATCGGTGCGAAGGACAGTTGCGGCTGGCCATACGGCGCGAAGGGCACCGGGATGCCGTCCATCAATACGGTGGAGCGCGACGCCAGGCGCGGGTTGAGTCCGCGAATGCCAAAGTTTAGCGCCATGTCGTGGCTGCCGGTGCCGTTGTTGTCCGGAGCGTTGACGCCGGGGATGCGGTTGAGCACGTCCTTGGCTTGGGTGGCGCCTTGGCGTTCGAACTCTTCGCGGCGGATCACATCGCGGGCGCCGGGGTGTTCGAACACATTGGTTTGTGCCGCATCGCCGAGCCAGTCGCCGACCACGCTGGAAGTCGCCAGCTCTACCGCAGCGGGTGCGTTTACCGGTTGCAGGCTGAAGGCGTTGTCACCTTCAGGGCGGGCTTCCAGGCCTGTGCCTTCCAGCAGTTTTTGCAGGCCTTCGGTGGTGCTGTAGCTGCCGGACAAACCACGGCTCTGCATGCCCGCCGTGATTTCGGAACCGAAGGAAATCAATACGCCGGCTTCGCGACCAAACTGATTGAGGGCCGCTTCCAGCGACGTCGGGGCAATGTGATAAGGCTTGGCGTCCGCGGCCATCACGGGGGGCAATACCGCGAAACTGAGGCTGGCGCCCAGTAACAGTTGGCGCAAGGTGCGGGCGATTAGGGTCGGCTGCTGGGGCATGAAGAGCGGTCCTGAGAAGGAAGGATCAAGGTGGCTTTCCTTCTCTGTCACGCGAGGTGTGGAAAACGGCTCACAGGTACAGAAAATAATTTCAGGCGCGCGCCTGCACTGTCACCCAATAGCGGGTAAAGCGCCGCACTTTCACCGGCAGGCTGACTTCCAGCAGGTTGAGAATGCGTTCGCTGTCGTCCAGCGGGTAGCTGCCAGAGATCAATAAATTGGCAACCTGCGGATCGCAATTGACCTGGCCGCGACGATAGCGGCCCAGTTCGCCGAGGAAATCTTCCAGGCGCATGTGTGCAGCCACCAGCATGCCGTCGGCCCAGGCGCCGCTGTTGGCGTCGGTGGGGCGCGGGGTGTCCCAGCCTTTGCGGGTGAAATTGACTTGGCGCGCCGCTTCGACTGTCAGCGGCAGGCCGCTGTAGGTGTTGGGCATCACCTCGACTTGGCCGTCGAGCACCGCCAGCTGGGTGTGGTCGTTGAACTGACGTACGTTCAGGCGCGCCGCTTGGCTGCTGAGCAGGCCCTGGCCGGTAAGGACGCGCAATGGCGTGTTGCCGGCGATGCCGTTCAGCATGATCTCGCCTTCGAGCAGTCGGATCAGCCGTTGCTGGCCATCAAAATGTACATCTACGGCACTGCCGGTATTGAGCTGCAACTGGCTGCCGTCGGCCAATTGCACCTTGCGGCGTTGGCCCACCGGGCTGCGGTAGTCGGCGGTCAGGGGCGGCAGAATATGCTGCTGGCGCAGGCTCCAGGCGGCTGCCGAGCCAGCGCCGAGGATCAACAGCAACTTCAGCGCCTGCCGCCGGCTGGTAGACGTCGGCGCATTCAACGCGGCGTGAGCCAGGGGCGAGGGCATGCCGCGCAGGCGCTGGTTAACGCGCTGGATATGGTCCCAGGCGCGCTGGTGCTCGCTGTGGGCATTCAGCCAGTGTTGCCAGGCGGCCTGTTGGCGTGGGTTGAGCGCGCCTTGCTGCATTTCCATCAGCCAGCGCACGGCCTGTTCGGCGACTTGGGTCGAGACGTTCATAGGGCAAAGTAGCAGCGCATGGCGGCTTTATTCAGGTGGCGTTTGACGGTGGCAATGGAAATGCCCAGTTCAGCGCTGATCTGCGCGTAGGTCAGGCCATCGAGTTGGGCCAGCAGGAACGCGCGCTTGACCTGTGTGGGCAAGCCGGCGAGCAGTTGATCCAGCTCGACCAGGGTTTGCAGGATGATTGCGCGTTCTTCTTCCGACGGCGCCACGTGTTCGGGCATTTGTGCAAGGGCGTCAAGATAGGCGCGTTCGAGGTCCTGGCGGCGATAGAAGTTGAAGAGCACGCGCTTGGCCACGGTGGTGAGAAACGCGCGCGGCTCGACCAGCGTGGGCGTTTCCCTTGCAGTGAGTACGCGGACGAAGGTGTCCTGCGCCAGGTCGGCAGCACTTTCCGGGCAGCCGAGCTTGCGTCGCAACCAGCCGGTGAGCCAGTGGTGATGGTCGTTGTACAGCACTTCGACGGGGTTGGACGGGCTCAACGCAAACACTCCGCAAATATCGGCATGCTTTAGAGAACAAGAATTGTTCGCATTGTATGGCCCGAGACCCGGTTCGGCAATCCGGCAGAGCAGGTGTTTCATCCGTTCTCTTTTGCTTATGAGAATATTTATCATTAATATTGCGCGCTGATGAACCTGGCGCCTCTCGCATGAAAAGCAAAACTTCGCTTCCCGCGCTCTACCGCTTGGCTGTCACCTCCCGCGTGCTGGCGGCCGTGGTCGGTGGCTACCTCATGGCCTCCCTCGCCGCCATCTGCCTGGCATTGTGGATGCCAACATCTCGCGCCGACGCCGTGATCACCGGGATGATGAGTTCATTTGTGTTCTATTTGCTGGCCGTACTCTGGTGCTTCGCCTGCCGTACGGCTTGGCGCGCCTGGTTTGGCGTGATGCTGCCGAGCGCAGTCTTTGCCGCTTTGGCGGGTGTGGGCTTGTGGATGGTGCGCACATGAAAGAGGGATTTCGCCAGGCCATGGCCTGGCTGCATACCTGGGCGGGCTTGATCTTCGGCTGGCTGCTGTTTGCGATTTTCCTGACGGGCACGCTGTCTTACTTCAAGGATGAGATCAGCCACTGGATGCAGCCCGAGGTCCAGGCTCATCCGTTGGACAATGCGCGCAGCCTCAGCGTCGCGCAAACCTACCTGCAACAGGTGGCACCCACAGCGGCACGCTGGTTTATCGCCCTGCCGGATAGCCGCGACCCCGGCCTGTCGGTCATGTGGCAAGACAAGCTCGACCCCGGCCGCCGCGGCAATTTCATGCGCAAAACCCTCGACCCCGTCAGCGGCCAAGCCGTAGAGGCCCGCGAAAGCATGGGCGGGGATTTCTTCTACCGTTTCCACTTCCAACTGCAAATGCCGCACCCCTGGGGCCGCTGGCTGTCCACCCTCGCTGCGATGGTGATGTTCGTGGCGCTGATCACCGGCATCATCACCCACAAGAAAATATTCAAGGACTTCTTCACCTTCCGCCCCCGTAAAGGCCAGCGCTCCTGGCTCGACGGGCATAACGCGGTGGGTGTGCTCGTGCTGCCGTTTCACCTGATGATCACGTACAGCAGCCTGGTGATCTTTATGAGCATGGTGATGCCGGCGCCGATCATGGCCTCCTATGGCAACGACACCCGCGCATTTTTCAACGAGATATTCCCCGCGACCAACAACGCGCCGGCGTCGGGGCAGCCGGGCGAATTGGCGCCGCTGCTGCCGATGTACGAGCAAGCGCGGGCGCAATGGGAGGGTGGCCACGTAGGGCGGATCGGGGTGAATAACCCCGGTGATGTCAACGCGTCGGTCAATGTGTTCCGCGCAAGTTCCGACAGCGTGGTGCATGAATTCGACAGCATTGTGTCGTTTAACGGGCACACCGGCGAACTGTTGCGGGCCAGCGACGGGCAATCGTTGACCGCCATGGTCGGCGGCAGTTTCTACGGCCTGCACATGGGCCATTTCGCTGGGCCGGTGCTGCGCTGGTTGTACTTCATCTGCGGCCTGGCAGGCACTGCGATGATCGGCACCGGGCTGGTGATCTGGCTTGGCAAGCGCCAACTCAAACATGCCAAAACCGGTGTGATGCCGTTTGAGCTGCGACTGGTGGAAGTGCTGAATATCGCCAGCATGTCCGGTTTGCTGATCGCCATTGCAGCGTTCTTCTGGGCCAACCGCCTGCTGCCGGTGAGCCTCGCCGAACGCTCCGATTGGGAAGTGCAGACCTTCTTTATCGCCTGGGGCCTGAGCCTGTTGCACGCCATTGTGCGTCGTGGGCGCCAGGGTTGGGTCGAGCAATTGAGCGTCGGTGCGTTGTTGTTTGCCGCGGTGCCACTGCTCAACGCAATCACCACCGACCACGCTTTGGGCGTGTCCCTGGCCCGTGGTGACTGGGCGATGGCCGGCTTTGATCTGACCTGTCTGGGCAGCGGCGTGTTTCTCGCCTGGGCGGCGTGGAAGATGCACCACCGCACGGCACCGCAGCCCAAGGCTGAACGGGCGCGTCCGCTCAACCTCAAGCAAGAGGCCAATTGAATGCTCCTCGCGCTGCTGATGTGCTATGCCGGGTTTACCGCTCTGTGCTTGTCCACCGATCGCCATCACGGCGAACTGCTGCACAGCAAGCCATCGCCTCGTCGACGCCTGGGTTTGCGTGTGGCTGGCGGTTTGCTGCTTGCCGTCGCGATCTGGCCCGCCGTGAGCGTAGCTGGCTGGGGCCTGGGATTGGTGGAGTGGTGCGCTGTATTGATGCTCAGCGCGCTGCTGCTGGTGTTGCTGTTGCCGTATCGGCCAAGGCTGGCCTTGATCCTCGCGGGCGTCGGCCTGATGGCCAGCCCCGTTGCGGCCTTCGCCACCCTCTGAGCCCAAGCCATGATGATCAGCACCCCACCCGAATCCCAGGACAGCTCGCAAGCTGATGCGGCGGGTGGGCGTGCGCATTTTCTGCAGGTGTTTCTGTCCCAGCGTTCGCAGATGGAAGCCTTGGTGAGTCGACGTGTAGGCTGCCGCGCCACGGCGGCCGACCTGGTGCAGGATCTGTTTCTACGCTTCTGGCGCCGGCCGCTGGTGCAGGTCGAAGAGCTCAGCACCTACCTGCTGCGCTGCGCCGGCAATATCGCCATCGACCACCTGCGCAGCGAAGGCGCGCGGGTGCGCAGCAGCGAAGGTTGGTTGCCCGAGCAGCAGGACAACCAGGGCTCTGAACCCCAGGCCGCACTGGAAGCGGGTAACGACCTGCGCCATGTCGAAGCCGCCTTGCGCAGCCTGCCCGAGCGCACTCGGCAGATTTTCCTGCTCAACCGCATCCATGGCCGCAAATACGCGGAAATCGCCAAGGCCATGGGCCTGTCCCAAAGTGCCGTGGAAAAACATATGATGCGTGCCCTCGAAGCTTGCAAGGCCAGCCTTCGCGACCCATCGCCTCCACGCACGCCAGGGAAAGCACCGTGAACGTCACCCCCACGCCCGAGCAGGAACACGCCGCACTGGCCTGGCTGAGTCTGTTGCACGACCAACCCAGCAGCGGCGACCAGGCGACGTTCAGCCACTGGCTGCGCGCCAACCCGGCACACGTCGAGGCTTACGCCCAGGCTCAGGTGCTCTGGGAGCTGAGCGAAGTACCTGCACGCGCCCTGGCGGAAGAAGAAGCCCTGGCATTGCAGGGCTACCTCAATACGATGAACACCGCGAAGCGTTCACGTGTCGTGCGCTGGTCCGGCGCCCTGGCCATGGCTGCCTGCCTGCTGTTGATGGTGTCCATGGGCGCAGGTTGGCAGCCGTCGCGTTGGGTCGATGATTTCGGCGCCGATTACGTGACGGCGCCAGGAGAAATAAAAACCGTCACCCTGGCGGATCAATCTCAAGTCACCCTGGATGCCGACAGCGCGATTGCCGTGGATTTCAGCCACGGCGAGCGGCATATCCAGCTGCGTCGCGGCGCCGGTTTTTTCAGCGTGACCCACACCGGCGAGTCCTTTGTGGTGGGGGCGGGCAGCGGTGAAGCGCGGGTGCTCGGCACACAATTCGAAGTGCGCCTGCAACCAGCGGGCGCTCAAGTGACGGTGTTGTCGGGGCGGGTCGGCGTGACGCCGTCGAAGCAGGGCCAGCAGCAAATTCTGACGGCGGGCCAGCAAGTGGTTTACGCCGATGGCATTGCCGATCCCCTGCACGCTGTCGACAGCGAATCGCGCCTGGCCTGGCGCGACGGCTGGCTCAACTACTACAAGGCACCGCTCGCCGATGTGGTGAAGGATTTGGGGCGTTACTACCCTGGCCGCATCCTGCTGCTCAACGAAGATATGGGCGCCAAGCGGGTCAGTGGCAGCTTCCCGAGCAAAGACCCGCAGGCCGTGCTGAACGCGTTGCAGGCAGTGCTGGGGTTTGAACAGCACAGCCTGCTGGGACGGGTGATCGTGGTGCGCTGATTATTTCAACGCCGCCATGATCGCCTCAGGGTTGTAATCGCGAATCAGCGTCCCATTCACATCCACAAACGGAATCCCGCCACCGCCCAACGCCTCATACGCCTTGCGCGCAGGGGCGTCCTTCTCGATGTCGAAGGCCTGGTACGGAATACCTTTCTGATCCAGGAAGCGCCGGATCTGCTTGCAGTAGCCACACCACTCGGTGGCATAGAGCACCACCCGCGCCGAAGTGCGGACCTGCTCTGAAACCACCTGCGAGGGGTTGAATAGCCGCTCGATCTTGCCCCAGTTCTGGATAACCACCACCACCAGCAACACCAACAGGACTTTCTTGAGAACCCCGCCGAGCATCAGTTACGGCGCTTGAGCTGGTCAGTCAGTTGGGTCGGCAGGCCCTTGATGATTAGGGTGCCAGCGGCTTCGTCGTACTCAATCTTGTCGCCCAGCAGGTGCGCTTCAAAACTGATCGACAGACCTTCGGCGCGCCCGGTGAAGCGGCGGAACTGGTTAAGGGTGCGCTTATCGGCGGGGATTTCCGGCGACAGGCCGTAGTCCTTGTTGCGGATATGGTCGTAGAACGCCTTTGGTCGATCTTCATCGATCAAGCCCGACAGTTCTTCCAGGCCCATGGGCTCGCCTAGCTTGGCCTGGCTGCTGGCGTAGTCCACCAATGTTTTGGTTTTCTCGCGGGCGGACTCGTCCGGCAGGTCTTCGCTTTCCACGAAGTCGCTGAAGGCCTTGAGCAGGGTGCGGGTCTCGCCCGGACCGTCGACGCCTTCCTGGCAGCCGATAAAGTCGCGGAAGTACTCCGAGACTTTCTTGCCATTCTTGCCTTTGATAAACGAGATGTACTGCTTGGACTGCTTGTTGTTCTGCCACTCCGACACGTTGATCCGTGCGGCCAGGTGCAGTTGGCCCAAGTCCAGGTGGCGCGACGGAGTCACGTCCAGCTCGTCGGTTACCGCTACGCCTTCGCTGTGGTGCAGCAGGGCGATGGCCAGGTAATCGGTCATGCCTTGCTGGTAGTGGGCGAACAGTACGTGGCCGCCGGTGGAGAGGTTGGATTCCTCCATCAGCTTCTGCAGATGCTCAACGGCGGTGCGGCTGAAGGTGGTGAAATCCTGGCCACCCTCGAAATATTCCTTCAACCAGCCACTGAACGGGTGCGCGCCGGACTCGGCATGGAAGAAACCCCAGGCCTTGCCTTGTTTGGCGTTGTAGCTCTCGTTGAGGTCGGCAAGCATATTCTCGATGGCGGCGGATTCGGAGAGCTCCGAGTCGCGTGCGTGGAGAACTGCGGGCGTGCCGTCGGGTTTTTTGTCGATCAGGTGGACGATGCAATGACGGATCGGCATAGGCTTCTCGGCTGGTTGAAGGGGAGCGATTGGCCTCCCCGAAAAGTCGCCCAGTGTACCGCACCCATTGGTCAAGACGCGCTTCGAAGGGCGTTTTGGGTGAGGTCCGACCGGGTATATTCCTTTTTTTGACGGTTTAGAGCGATAAAGCTGACCAAATGGGTAGGTAGAGGCGGATATTTCCCCGTCTCTGTGCTAGTTTTGCCCCGTCTTACGCCAAGTCTCGGCGTTAAGCGTGCATTCAGCATCTGTCAGGTCGAACCAATCCCCGTTTCAAGCATCTATAACCCCGTTCTCCGAGGTTATAAGCCTGGGGTGCCAGGCCTAGACGGTCGGGCTCGACGGCTGACACTGCACTCTGCAATCCATATGAATTTGATAGGGAAGGAACACCACAATGGCTATTACTAAAGACCAACTGATCGCTGACCTGGCTGAAGCAGTAGACGCACCGAAAACTACCGTGCGCGCTCTGCTGGACCAACTGAGCCAAGTTGTTGCTGATCAGCTGGAAAACGGCGGCGAAATCACTCTGCCAGGCGTTGGCAAACTGAAAGTGACCGAGCGTCCAGCCCGTACTGGCCGTAACCCTTCGACTGGCGCTGCCATCGAAATCGCTGCCAAGAAAGTTATCAAGCTGGTTGTGGCCAAAGGCCTGACCGACGCTGTTAACAAGTAAGACGCAGCAAAAAAAAACCGTGCTCCGGAGCAATCCGGGCACGGTTTTTTGTTGCCTGCGATTTATTAATCGCGAACCCAGCGTTGGCGCCAGATCTGCTGCTCGTTCTTGGTCTGGAAAGTCCATGCCACGAAACGGCTTTGCTTCTGACCCTGGGACATCTCCACCACCTGGCTTTCCAGCACGCCGGCTTTTTTCAGGGCTGTTTCAATGGCGGGCAAGTTCGATGCTTTTGATACCAGGGTGCTAAACCACAGCACCTTATGGGCAAAATTCGCGCTTTCAGCGATCAACTGCGTCACGAACCGCGCTTCACCGCCTTCACACCACAACTCGGCCGACTGGCCACCGAAGTTCAGCACCGGCAATTTGCGCTTGGGATCAGCCTTGCCCAGCGCGCGCCACTTGCGTTCGCTGCCCTTGGTGGCTTCGTCCATGGACGCATGGAAGGGCGGGTTGCACATGGTCAGGTCAAAGCGCTCGCCAGGTTCCAGCAGGCCCAACAGGATGTGCTTGGGGTTATTTTGCTGGCGCAGTTGGATGACCTTGCTCAGGTCGTTGGACTGCACGATGGCCTTGGCAGCGGCTACGGCGATAGGGTCGACTTCCGAGCCAAGGAAGTTCCAGCGGTACTCCATGTAGCCAATCAGCGGATAGACGCAGTTGGCGCCCATGCCGATGTCCAACACCTTGACGATGGAACCACGGGGAATCTTGCCGTCGTTGACGCTGGCCAGCAGATCGGCGAGGAAGTGCACATAGTCCGCACGCCCCGGCACCGGCGGGCATAGGTAATCCTGCGGGATATCCCAATGCTGGATGCCATAGAACGACTTGAGCAACGCCCGGTTGAATACCCGCACGGCGTCAGGGCTGGCGAAGTCGATGCTTTCCTTACCGTAGGGGTTGAGGATCACGAATTTCGCCAGTTCCGGCGTGGTCTTGATCAGCGCCGGGAAGTCGTAACGGCCTGTGTGGCGGTTGCGCGGGTGCAGGGTGGCCTCTTTGCGCGGCGCGACGGGTTTGGCCGTGGCAGCGGTTTTAGGCTTCTTGCGCGGAGGTTTGGGCGTAGTGGGGGCGGTCATGTTGATTCTGGTGTTGGCTCAAAGTGGTGGGCATTGTCACACATCTTGAGCCTGACCCGGGCAAATGTGGGAGGGGGCTTGCCCCCGATGGCGGTGTGACAGTCAAAGATATTCAGGCTGATGCACTGCTATCGGGGGCAAGCCCCCTCCCACATTGACCGGGTTCGCAAATAAAAAAAGAGACCCGAAGGTCTCTTTTTTCACGCTGATTCCACCTTACAGGCTGGAAATCCGCGCATGTTGCTCCGCCAGCTTGCCCAGAGCCTGTTCGGCCTCGGCGAGCTTGGCGCGCTCTTTCTCGATCACTTCAGCTGGCGCCTTGTCGACGAATGCCGCGTTGGACAGCTTGCCGCCCACCCGCTGCACTTCGCCCTGCAGGCGCGCAATTTCTTTGTCGAGACGGGCCAGCTCTGCGCCCTTGTCGATCAAACCGGCCATTGGCACCAGCACTTCCATGTCGCCAACCAGCGCGGTAGCGGACAACGGTGCTTCGGCGCCGTCAGCCAAGACGGTGATCGACTCCAGCTTCGCCAGTTTCTTGAGCAGTGCATCGTTTTCGGTAAGGCGACGCTGGTCCTCGGCACTGGCGTTCTTCACGAACACCGCCAACGGCTTGCCCGGCCCGATGTTCATCTCGGCGCGGATGTTGCGCGTGCCGAGCATCAGGGTCTTGAGCCATTCGATATCGCTTTCAGCGGCTTCATCGATGCGTGCTTCATTGGCCACCGGCCAAGGCTGCAGCATGATGGTCTTGCCTTCGATACCGGCCAGCGGCGCGAGGCGCTGCCAGATTTCTTCGGTGATGAACGGCATGAACGGATGCGCCAGGCGCAACGCCACTTCCAGCACGCGTACCAGGGTACGACGGGTGCCGCGCTGGCGTTCGACCGGTGCGTTTTCGTCCCACAGCACGGGCTTGGACAGCTCCAGGTACCAGTCGCAATACTGGTTCCAAATGAACTCGTACAAGGCTTGCGCGGCCAGGTCGAAACGGAACTGGTCGAGTTGGCGGGTCACTTCGGCTTCGGTGCGTTGCAGCTGCGAGATGATCCAGCGGTCGGCCAGGCTCAGCTCATAGGCTTCGCCGTTCTGGCCGCAGTCTTCACCTTTATCCAGCACGTAGCGCGCGGCGTTCCAGATCTTGTTGCAGAAGTTGCGATAGCCTTCGACGCGGCCCATGTCGAACTTGATGTCGCGACCGGTAGACGCCAACGAGCAGAAGGTGAAACGCAGGGCGTCGGTGCCGTAGCTGGCGATGCCGTCAGCGAACTCGTCGCGTGTCTGCTTTTCGATCTTCTTTGCCAGTTTCGGCTGCATCAAGCCCGAAGTGCGCTTCTGCACAAGGGTTTCCAGGTCGATGCCGTCGATGATGTCCAGCGGGTCTAGAACGTTGCCCTTGGACTTGGACATTTTCTGGCCCTGGCCATCGCGCACGAGGCCGTGCACATACACGGTCTTGAACGGAACCTGCGGCGTGCCGTCCTCGTTCTTCACCAAGTGCATGGTCAGCATGATCATCCGGGCAACCCAGAAGAAAATGATGTCGAAGCCGGTCACCAGCACGTCGGTGGAGTGGAATTTCTTGAGGAATTCGGTCTGCTGCGGCCAGCCCAGGGTGGAGAACGTCCACAGGCCAGAGCTGAACCAGGTATCCAGTACGTCGTTGTCCTGTTGCAGCGCCACGTCCGGGCCGAGGTTGTGCTTGGCACGCACTTCGGCTTCGTCGCGGCCTACATAGACCTTGCCCGACTCGTCGTACCAGGCCGGAATGCGGTGGCCCCACCACAGTTGACGGCTGATGCACCAATCCTGGATGTCGCGCATCCACGAGAAGTACATGTTTTCGTACTGTTTAGGCACGAACTGGATACGGCCATCTTCTACGGCAGCAATCGCAGGCTCAGCCAGCGGCTTGGTGGACACGTACCACTGGTCGGTCAGCCACGGCTCGATCACGGTGCCGGAGCGGTCGCCCTTCGGCACTTTCAGGCCGTGGTCGTCAACGCTGACCAGCAGGCCGGCGGCATCGAAAGCGGCCACGATCTGTTTGCGTGCTTCGAAACGGTCGAGGCCGGCGTATTCGGTCGGGATCTTGCCGTCGATGCTTTCGTTCAGCGTGCCGTCCAGGTTGAACACCTGGCAGGCCGGCAGTACGGCGGCATTTTTATCGAAGATGTTCAGCAGCGGCAGGTTGTGGCGCTTGCCGACTTCGTAGTCGTTGAAGTCGTGGGCCGGGGTGATCTTCACGCAGCCGGTGCCGAATTCGGGATCGCAGTAGTCGTCCGCGATGATCGGGATGCGACGGCCTACCAATGGCAGGTCGACGAACTTGCCGATCAGTGCCTGGTAGCGTTCGTCGTTCGGGTTAACCGCGACGGCGGCATCGCCGAGCATGGTTTCCGGACGGGTGGTGGCGACGATCAGGTAGTCGTTGCCTTCAGCGGTCTTGGCGCCGTCGGCCAGCGGGTACTTGAGGTTCCACAGGAAGCCTTTCTCGTCGTGGTTTTCCACTTCGAGGTCGGAAATCGCCGTGTGCAACTTGGTGTCCCAGTTGACCAGGCGCTTGCCGCGGTAGATCAGGCCGTCTTCATGCAAGCGCACGAAGGCTTCTTTCACGGATTCGGACAGGCCGTCGTCCATGGTGAAACGCTCGCGGCTCCAGTCGACGGACGAGCCCAGGCGACGGATCTGACGGCTGATGTTGCCGCCGGATTGGTCTTTCCATTCCCAGATCTTTTCCAGGAATTTCTCACGGCCCAGGTCGTGACGGCTCTGGCCGGTGGCTTCGAGTTGGCGCTCCACCAGCATCTGGGTGGCGATACCGGCGTGGTCGGTGCCCGGTTGCCACAGGGTGTTACGACCCTGCATGCGGCGGAAACGGATCAACGCATCCATGATCGCATTGTTGAAGCCATGGCCCATGTGCAGGCTGCCAGTGACGTTCGGTGGCGGAATCATGATGGTGTAGGACTCGCCCGCACCTTGCGGAGCGAAATAGTTCTCGGACTCCCAGGTGTTGTACCAGGAAGTTTCAATAGCGTGCGGCTGGTAGGTCTTATCCATGCGCGGCGGGACCCTAGTTGGCATATATTCAGGAAAGCCGGCAAGTATAACGGGGGATAGGGCGCAGGGCGAGGCGAAGACGGGCTAAAGACGTGCGCCGGTCAATGTGGGAGGGGGCTTGCCCCCGATGGCAATGTGTCAACCATAAATGGGCTGACTGATACACCGCGATCGGGGGCAAGCCCCCTCCCACAGGGGATCTATGCACGGTTTAAGACTGGTACTGGCTGAGCAACCGTTCCATTCGCGCATCCATTCGGCGCTTGATCTCGGTTTCGATATGCGGGGCAAAGTCGTCGATCACGTCTTGCATGATCAATTGCGCGGCGGCGCGCAGTTCGTTGTCTAGATGCAGCAGCAGGGCGTCGGGGGTTTTCTCGGCAGCGGCGGCAACGGGGGCTGGTTCTACGACGGGCAGTTCGACCGGTGCCGGCGCAGGTTTGCCGCCCACCATGTCAAACAGCAACGGAATCTGTACCTCGCCGTCGACCGGTTCGGTCAGCAGCGGCGGTTGCAAGCCATCATCACCCAGCAACTGACGGATCGACTCCAGGTCGTCCAGCAGGTGGTCATCTTTTTTTACAGGGTTGGAAGTGTCCATCGTGTGCTCAAAGTCGTTGTAGCCGGTGATCTTGCAAAGGATAGCCCTGTTCGCGGTAGAAACGGAAACTCTCCCGCGCGGCCTGACGAATAGCCGGATCTTCCACCACCACTTCCGCCACACGGGCGAAGGCCTTGGCGAACGGCGGTACTTTCAGGTCCAGGTTGACCAGCAGGTCATGGTGATCGCCGCAGCTGTCACCCAGCCCCAGCACTATCAGACCTTCAGGTTGTGATTCGGCTGGGCCGTGGGGCACGAAGCTTTCACCCTTGAAGCGCCACAGGCGGGCGTCGAGCTCGTCGCGTTGAGCAGCATCGCTGCAGTGCAGGTAGATGCGATGGCCCATGCGCCAGGCTTTTTCGGTGAGTTTGCAGGCAAAGTCCAGGCGCGCGAGCGGGTCGGCGCTGGGCAATATATAGAAGTCGACTTGGGTCATTGCGGTTCCTGAGACCGGAGCGGCGTGATGGCCGCCCCGGCATCTTCAGTTTCAGGCCTTTGCGCGATCCAGCAGGTACTGGGTCAGCAGCGGAACCGGACGGCCAGTGGCGCCCTTGTCCTTGCCGCCGCTGGTCCAGGCCGTGCCGGCGATGTCCAGGTGCGCCCAGTTGAAGTTCTTGGCGAAGCGCGACAGGAAGCAGGCAGCGGTGATGGTGCCGGCTTTCGGGCCGCCGATGTTGGCGATGTCGGCGAACGGGCTGTCCAGCTGTTCTTGGTATTCATCGAACAGCGGCAGTTGCCAGGCGCGATCGTCGGCAGCCTTGCCCGCGCTGAGCAGTTGCTCGATCAGCTCGTCGTTGTTACCCAGCAAGCCCGACGTGTGGGAGCCCAGGGCAACGATGCACGCACCGGTCAGGGTGGCGATGTCGATTACGGCTTGCGGCTTGAAGCGCTCGGCGTAGGTCAGGGCATCGCACAGCACCAGGCGGCCTTCGGCGTCGGTGTTGAGGATTTCGACGGTCTGGCCGCTCATGGTGGTGACGATATCCCCTGGGCGGGCAGCGCCGCCGCTCGGCATATTCTCGGCGCAGGCCAGGATGCACACCAGGTTGATCGGCAGCTTGAGCTCCAGTACGGCACGCAGGGTGCCGAACACGCTGGCGGCGCCGCCCATGTCGTACTTCATCTCATCCATGCCCGCGCCCGGCTTGAGGCTGATGCCGCCGGTGTCGAAGGTGATCCCTTTGCCGACCAGTGCGTAAGGCTTCTCGGACTTCTTGCCGCCGTTGTATTGCATCACGATCAGGCGTGGTGGCTGGTCGCTGCCCTGGCCCACGGCGTAGAACGAGCCCATGCCCAGTTCCTTGATCTTTTTCTCGTCCAGCACTTCAACTTTCAGGCCTTTGAACTCTTTGCCCAGCGCCTTGGCTTGCTCGCCCAGGTAGGTCGGGTGGCAGATGTTCGGCGGCAGGTTACCCAAGTCGCGGGTAAACGACATGCCGTTGGCAATCGCGGTAGCGTGGGTTACGGCGCGCTGAACTTCAGCCTGCGCGGCCTTGATGGTCAGCAGGGTGATTTTCTTCAGGGCGCGGGGTTCGGCTTTCTGGCTCTTGAACTGGTCGAAGATATAGCCGCCGTCCACCAGGGTCTCTGCCAGCAGGCGCGTCTTGCCGTAGCTGTCGCGGCCTTTGACCACGATTTCGTCGAGAGCCAGTGTCGCATCGCCACCGCCCAGGCCCTTCAGGGTGCTGAGGATGCCGCTGATGATCTTGCGGAACGGGCGGTCGCCCAGCTCAGCGTCTTTGCCCACGCCGACCAGCAAAATGCGGTCGGCCTTGAGGTTAGGCAGGCTCTGCAAAAGAAGGCTCTGACCGACTTTGCCGGCCAGGTCGCCGCGCTTGAGCACGGCGCTGATGGCGCCGCCGCTGAGTTCGTCGAGTTGCTTGGCGGCCACGCCGAGCTTGCGGCCTTCGCCGATGGCGACCACGAGGGTGGCGGTTTTCAACGTTTCGGGGCTAACGCTTTTTACAACCAATTCCATTTTCGGGTCCCTTATAAAGGTCTGAGAGCCTGGTATTTGTATCCAGGCTTTAAAGCGTGGCAGCTGTGTAAACCGCCAGCGACAAAGGCCGCAGTTTGAACCTCGCCGGCGGAGCCTGACAACCCTTCGTACGCGCTTTGTACCCGCGTATGAGGTTGCGCAGTGACAGGCGCGGTCAATCACAGGATAATGCGCCATCTTTTTAATCGGCCCTGCGTAAAGGGGCTGACTCGGTATGCTTGCTTGTTTGGCCGCCTTAGCCTGACAACCCTGGAGTGTCTGGTTTGATTGTCTTCCGTTATCTATCCCGCGAAGTCCTGTTGACCCTGAGTGCCGTGAGTGCGGTCCTGTTGGTCATCATCATGAGTGGTCGTTTCGTCAAATACCTGGCCCAAGCCGCTTCCGGCGCCCTGGATCCAGGCTCGTTGTTCCTGATCATGGGCTTTCGCCTGCCGGGGTTTCTGCAACTGATCCTGCCGCTGGGCCTGTTCCTCGGGATCCTGTTGGCCTACGGTCGTTTGTACCTCGAAAGCGAAATGACTGTGCTCTCGGCCACCGGCATGAGCCAGCAGCGTCTGCTCGGCATGACCATGATCCCGGCAGCCGGCATCGCGCTTATCGTTGCCTGGCTGAGCCTGAGCCTGGCCCCCCAGGGCGCCATGCAGTTCCAGCTGGTGCTGAACAAGCAGGACGCGATGACCGAGTTCGACACCCTTGAACCGGGCCGCTTCCAGGCACTCAATGACGGCACGCGGGTCACCTATACCGAAACCCTGACCGAAGATCGTGCCAACCTGGGCGGGGTGTTCATCTCCGAGAAGCGCCTGGGCCAGGACAAGAAAGACCGTGGCATCTCCGTGCTGGTGGCCGAGTCCGGTCGCCAGGACGTGCGTCCCGATGGCAGTCGCTACCTGATCCTGGAGAACGGCTATCGCTATGACGGCAGTCCCGGCCAGGCCGACTACCGCGCCATCAAGTACGACACTTACGGCGTGTTGCTCGCCCGTCCGGATGTCAGCGACGAGGTGACTGACCGCGACGCCATTCCCACGAAGGATTTGTTCGGCAGCAAGGAACTGCGCTCCATTGCCGAGCTGCAATGGCGTATTTCCCTGCCACTGCTGGTGTTTATCGTGACCTTGATGGCCGTGCCGTTGTCGCGCGTCAACCCGCGTCAGGGCCGCTTCCTCAAGCTGTTGCCAGCGATCCTGCTGTACATGGCTTACCTCACCATTCTGATTTCCGCTCGCGGCTCCCTGGAGAAGGGCAAGCTTTCGCCGACCCTGGGGTTGTGGTGGGTGCACGGGATCTTCCTGGTGATCGGCCTGGGCCTGCTCTACTGGGAACCTATCCGTTTGAAAATGTTGAGCCGTCGCGGCCAGAAGGAGTTGGCTCGTGGCTAAGCTCGATCGCTACATTGGTAGCAGCGTCCTGATCGCCATTCTGGCGGTTCTGGGCATCATCCTGGGCCTTGCCTCGTTGTTCGCCTTTATCGATGAAGTGGGCAACGTGAGCGACACCTACACCGTGTGGGATGTACTGAGCTACGTGGCACTCACCGCGCCGCGTCGGCTCTACGACATGATGCCGATGGCTGCGCTGATCGGCTGCTTGATCGGCCTGGGCAGCCTGGCCAGCAACAGCGAACTGACCATCATGCGTGCCGCCGGGGTGTCCATCGGCCGTATCGTCTGGGCGGTGATGAAGCCCATGTTGCTGCTGATGCTGTGCAGTGTGCTGATCGGTGAATACGTCGCGCCGCCGGCAGAAACCACCGCCCAAGCCAACCGCGCCCTGGCGCAGGGTTCGGGCGATGCGCAAAGCGCCAAGCATGGCCTGTGGCATCGCCAGGGTGATGAGTTCATCCACATCAACGCCGTGCAACCGGGCGGCCTGTTGATCGGTGTGACGCGTTACACCTTTGATAAAGAACGTCACATGCTGTCGTCCAGCTTCGCCAAACGTGCGCAGTACAGTGGCGAAAAATGGCAACTGACGGACATCACTACCACTCACTTCCGCAATGTCGGCCAAGGCACCAAGGCCAGCACCGAAGTGATCAATGAGCCAAGCGAAGAGTGGAACATCGCTCTCAAGCCGGAATTGCTCAACACCGTGGTGATGATCCCGGAAAGCCTGCCTATCTCCGGGTTGTGGAGTTACATCCACTACCTCAAGGAGCAAGGGCTGAACAACGGTCGTTACTGGCTGGCGTTTTGGGTCAAGGTGTTGCAGCCAGTGGTAACCGCCGCGCTGGTGTTGATGGCGATCTCGTTCATCTTCGGCCCATTGCGTTCCGTGACCCTGGGTCAGCGTGTGTTTACTGGCGTGTTGGTGGGCTTCACATTCCGCATCGCCCAGGACCTGCTAGGCCCGTCGAGCCTGGTATTCGGTTTCTCCCCGCTGTTTGCGGTGCTGGTGCCGACCGCCATCTGCGCCCTGGCCGGGTTCTGGCTGCTGCGCCGAGCTGGCTGATACCGCGCTTATGCACAAAAAATGCCCCGCTCGAATGAGTGGGGCATTTTTGTTCTGGTCAGCAAAGATGACGTCTGGCCGAAGCTTCAGGTACAATTCCCGGCTATTTTTCAGCGGGCAATCTGCCTGCAGCCTTTTTGAGTGTTGATCCGTGAGTGATTTGAGTCATATCCGCAATTTCTCCATCATCGCCCACATTGACCATGGTAAGTCGACGCTGGCCGATCGATTCATCCAGATGTGCGGCGGCCTTGCCGAGCGTGAAATGGAAGCCCAGGTACTGGATTCCATGGACCTCGAACGCGAGCGCGGGATCACCATCAAGGCCCACAGCGTTACTCTGTACTACACCGCCAAAGACGGTATCAAGTACCAGCTGAACTTCATTGACACCCCGGGCCACGTCGACTTCACCTATGAAGTCAGCCGTTCCCTGGCGGCCTGCGAAGGTGCGCTGCTGGTGGTGGACGCGGGTCAGGGCGTTGAAGCCCAGTCCGTGGCCAACTGCTACACCGCCATCGAGCAAGGCCTGGAAGTGATGCCGGTGCTGAACAAGATCGACCTGCCACAGGCCGATCCGGACCGCGTCAAAGAAGAAATCGAAAAAATCATCGGCATTGACGCCACCGACGCCGTCGAGTGCAGCGCCAAGACCGGCCTGGGCGTTGACGAAGTGCTCGAACGCCTGGTCAAGACCATTCCTGCCCCCACCGGCAACTACGAAGATCCGCTGCAAGCGTTGATCATCGACTCCTGGTTCGACAACTACCTGGGGGTTGTCTCCCTGGTACGTGTACGCCACGGCCGTGTGAAGAAGGGCGACAAGATCCTGGTCAAGTCCACCGGCAAGATCCACCTGGTGGACAGCGTCGGTGTATTCAACCCGAAACACACTGCAACCACTGATCTGAAAGCCGGTGAAGTAGGTTTCATCATCGCCGGTATCAAGGACATCCACGGTGCGCCGGTGGGTGACACCCTGACCTTGAGCTCCACCCCTGACGTCGACGTGCTGCCTGGCTTCAAACGCATCCAGCCGCAGGTTTACGCCGGTCTGTTCCCGGTCAGCTCCGATGACTTCGAAGACTTCCGCGAAGCGCTGCAGAAGCTGACCCTCAACGACTCGTCGTTGCAGTACACCCCGGAAAGCTCCGACGCCCTGGGCTTCGGTTTCCGTTGCGGCTTCCTCGGCATGCTGCACATGGAGATCATTCAGGAGCGCCTTGAGCGCGAATACGACCTGGACCTGATCACCACCGCGCCAACGGTTATTTTTGAGCTGGCGCTGAAAACCGGTGAAACGATTTATGTAGATAACCCGTCCAAGCTCCCAGACCTGTCTTCTATCGAAGACATGCGTGAGCCGATCGTGCGCGCCAATATCCTGGTGCCGCAGGAACACCTGGGCAACGTCATTACCCTGTGTATCGAAAAACGTGGCGTGCAGCACGACATGCTGTTCCTCGGTACCCAGGTGCAAGTGACCTACGATTTGCCGATGAACGAAGTGGTCCTGGACTTCTTTGACCGTCTCAAATCCACCAGTCGCGGCTATGCTTCGCTGGATTACCATTTCGATCGTTACCAATCGGCTAATCTGGTGAAACTGGATGTGTTGATCAACGGCGACAAGGTTGATGCCCTTGCACTGATCGTGCACAAGGACAACGCGCACTACAAAGGTCGCCAGTTGACCGAGAAGATGAAAGAACTGATTCCGCGCCAGATGTTCGACGTCGCGATCCAGGCCGCTATTGGCGGGCAGATCATTGCACGGACCTCCGTCAAGGCTCTCAGAAAGAACGTACTGGCCAAATGCTACGGCGGTGACGTAAGCCGTAAGCGCAAGCTGCTTGAGAAGCAAAAGGCCGGTAAAAAACGCATGAAGCAAGTGGGCAACGTGGAAATTCCACAAGAAGCCTTCCTTGCGGTGCTCAGGTTGGATAGTTAGGTCCTATGTCGCTAAATTTCCCGCTGTTGCTGGTCATCGCCGTTGCCGTTTGTGGTCTCCTGGCGTTGCTCGATCTGGTGTTCTTCGCCCCGCGTCGGCGGGCGGCTATCGCGTCCTATCAGGGCAGCGTCAGCCAGCCCGATGTCGTGGTGATCGAGAAGCTGAACAAAGAGCCTTTGCTGGTTGAGTACGGCAAGTCGTTCTTCCCGGTGTTGTTCATCGTGCTGGTGCTGCGTTCGTTTCTGGTGGAGCCGTTTCAGATCCCTTCGGGTTCGATGAAACCTACCCTGGACGTGGGCGACTTCATCCTGGTGAACAAGTTTTCCTACGGGATTCGCCTGCCGGTGATCGACAAGAAGGTCATCGAAGTCGGTGATCCGCAGCGCGGTGATGTGATGGTGTTCCGCTATCCAAGCGACCCGAACGTCAATTACATCAAGCGTGTGGTGGGGCTGCCGGGCGACGTGATTCGCTACACCAGCGACAAGCGCCTGTTGATCAATGGCGAGTCGGTGGCCGAGAAACTGCTCGGTTCCGAACCGAACAGCCTGGGCAGCGCCGAGCTGTACCAGGAAAAACTCGGTGCGGTAGAGCACGAAATCCGCAAGGAAATGAGCCGCTACCGCGCCATGCCTGATGGAGAGTGGAAAGTGCCAGCCGGGCACTATTTCATGATGGGCGACAACCGTGACAACTCCAACGACAGCCGCTACTGGGATGACCCGAGCATTCCCAAGGAGCTGCTTGGCATGGTTCCCGACCAGAATATCGTCGGCAAGGCCTTCGCGGTCTGGATGAGCTGGCCGGAACCCAAGCTCAGCCACCTGCCGAACTTCTCGCGGGTCGGGCTGATCAAGTAATACAAGCGGCGCTGTGAACACAGCGCCGACTGCTTTTCTGGGGCTTGGACAATTCCGGCTCCAGGCTGTAACCATCAGGATTTGAATTTGAACACTGCGTCAATCGTCGATGGCCGCCGGTGCCACCCACTAGATATGCAGCAACTAGGTATGGATAAACCGTGACCGTTTCGCTAAGTCGTTTAGAGCGCCAGCTCGGCTACACCTTCAAGGATCAGGAATTGATGATCCTTGCCCTCACACACCGCAGCTTTGCAGGGCGTAATAACGAGCGCCTGGAATTCCTCGGTGACGCCATTCTCAATTTCGCCGCCGGTGAGGCGCTGTTCGAACGCTTCCCGCAAGCGCGCGAAGGCCAGCTGTCGCGATTGCGTGCACGTCTGGTAAAGGGTGAGACCCTGGCCGTACTGGCCCGTGGTTTCGGCCTGGGTGAGTACCTGCGCCTGGGGTCGGGCGAATTGAAAAGCGGTGGCTTCCGTCGCGAGTCGATCCTGGCCGATGCCCTCGAAGCCTTGATCGGCGCGATTTACCTCGATGCAGGTATGGAAACGGCCAAGGAGCGCGTGGTCGCCTGGCTGGCTTCGGAGATTGAAAGCCTTACGCTGGTCGACACCAACAAAGATCCCAAGACCCGCCTGCAGGAATACCTGCAGTCCCGTGGTTGCGAACTGCCACGCTACGAAGTGGTGGATATCCAGGGTGAGCCCCATTGCCGCGTGTTCTTCGTGGAATGTGAAATCACCTTACTGAATGAAAAAAGCCGAGGTCAGGGTGTGAGCCGTCGTATTGCCGAACAGGTAGCGGCCGCTGCAGCACTGATTGCCCTGGGCGTGGAGAATGGCCATGACTGATTCAACCGCAACACGCTGTGGCTATGTTGCCATCGTTGGCCGCCCGAACGTGGGCAAGTCCACGCTGCTGAACCACATCCTCGGTCAGAAGCTCGCGATCACCTCGCGCAAGCCTCAGACCACTCGCCACAACATGCTGGGCATCAAGACCGAAGGCACCGTGCAAGCGGTCTACGTCGACACCCCGGGTATGCACAAAGGTGGCGAGAAAGCCCTGAACCGCTACATGAACAAGACCGCTTCGGCGGCGTTGAAAGACGTCGACGTGGTGATCTTCGTGGTCGACCGCACCAAGTGGACTGACGAAGACCAGATGGTCCTTGAGCGTGTGCAGTACGTCACAGGCCCATTGATCGTCGCGCTGAACAAGACCGACCGCATCGAAGACAAAGCCGAACTGATGCCGCACCTGACCTGGTTGCAGGAGCAACTGCCGAACGCCCAGATCATGCCGATCTCGGCCCAGCACGGTCATAACCTCGAAGCCCTGGAGCGCGTGATCGCTGGCTACCTGCCGGAGAACGAGCACTTCTTCCCGGAAGACCAGATCACCGACCGCAGCAGCCGCTTCCTCGCCGCTGAACTGGTCCGCGAGAAAATCATGCGCCAGATGGGTGCTGAGCTGCCGTACCAGATCACCGTCGAAATCGAAGAGTTCAAGCAACAGGGCAAGACCCTGCATATCCATGCGCTGATCCTCGTCGAGCGTGACGGCCAGAAGAAAATCATCATTGGCGACAAGGGCGAGCGCATCAAGCGCATCGGCACCGAGGCGCGCAAGGACATGGAATTGCTCTTCGATTCCAAGATCATGCTCAACCTGTGGGTGAAGGTGAAAGGCGGCTGGTCCGATGATGAGCGCGCTCTACGTTCCCTCGGTTACGGCGACCTGTAAGAACACCGCAGGGCAAAAAATGTGGGAGGGGGCTTGCTCCCGATGGCGGTGAGTCAGTTAATAAATAAGTGACTGACACACTGCCATCGGGGGCAAGCCCCCTCCCACATTAGGTTTGTGTAGTTTTCAAAAAATGCATTCCAGCAGTGAGCACCCATGTCCCAACCCCCCAGCCAACTCGCCTACGTCCTGCACAGCCGCGCCTACCGCGAGACCAGCGCGCTAGTGGATTTCCTCACGCCCCAAGGCCGCCTGCGCGCGGTGTTGCGTAGCGCGCGGGGCAAGGCGGGGACATTGGCGCGGCCCTTCGTGGCGTTGGACGTGGAGTTTCGCGGCAAGGGCGAGCTGAAAAACGTCGGCCGCCTGGAAAGCGTCGGCACTTCCGCCTGGCTCAATGGCGATGCGTTGTTCAGTGGGCTCTACCTCAATGAGCTGCTGATCCGTCTGTTGCCCGCCGAAGACCCGCACCCGGCTGTCTTCGATCACTATGCTGCCACTTTGCTGGCCCTGGCCGAAGGTCGCCCTCTGGAGCCGCTGCTGCGTGCCTTCGAATGGCGTCTGCTCGATGACCTGGGCTACGGCTTCGAGCTGAGCAACGACCTGCACGGCGACCCCGTCGCCGCCGACGGCATGTACCGCCTGCAAGTCGACGCGGGTCTTGAGCGCGTCTACCTGCTGCAACCCGGCCTGTTCCAGGGCACCGAACTGCTGGCCATGAGCGAGGCCGACTGGAGCGCACCCGGTGCGTTATCCGCCGCCAAGCGCTTGATGCGTCAGGCCTTGGCCGTGCATCTGGGCGGACGGCCGTTGGTCAGCCGCGAGTTGTTTCGAAAGCCCTGACCTCCCCGTGTATGCTGTGCACCGTTTCTTTCCCTTTTCAGGAGCGCTTCCGTGACCACCAGCAATCGCATTCTTCTTGGCGTCAACATCGACCACGTCGCCACCCTGCGCCAGGCCCGGGGCACCCGTTACCCTGACCCGGTCAAGGCCGCGCTGGACGCCGAAGAAGCAGGCGCCGACGGCATCACCGTGCACCTGCGAGAAGACCGCCGCCACATCCAGGAACGCGATGTGTTGCTGCTCAAGGACGTGCTGCAAACCCGCATGAATTTCGAAATGGGCGTCACCGAAGAAATGATGCTCTTCGCCGAGCGCATTCGCCCAGCGCACATCTGCCTGGTACCGGAAACCCGCCAGGAACTGACCACCGAAGGCGGCCTTGACGTGGCCGGCCAGGAAGCGCGGATCAAGGCCGCGGTGGAGCGCCTGTCGAAAATCGGCAGCGAAGTGTCGCTGTTCATCGACGCCGACGAGCGCCAGATCGAAGCGTCGCGTCGTGTCGGCGCGCCGGCCATCGAACTGCACACTGGTCGTTACGCCGATGCCACCACGCCGACCGAAGTGGCGGATGAACTGCAGCGCATCATTGACGGTGTGAACTGCGGCCTCAATGAAGGCCTGATCGTCAACGCCGGCCATGGCCTGCATTACCACAACGTCGAAGCCGTGGCTGCGATCAAAGGCATCAACGAGCTGAACATCGGCCACGCGTTGGTAGCCCACGCGCTGTTCGTCGGTTTCAAAGGCGCTGTGGCCGAGATGAAAGCCCTGATCCTGGCGGCCTCCAAGCCCTAAAAAACAATGAAGAACCAAGGTGGGAGGGGGCTTGCTCCCGATAGCGGTGTATCAGCCATAAATGTGGTGGCTGACACACTGCTATCGGGAGCAAGCACCCTCCCACATGAGAAGCCTTACTGTTTAGCCGATGCAGGTGTATCGTATCTGCCCTTTGCAGGCCTTGGGCCTGCGGCAGATACGTGAGGTTGTTGTGTCCCGATCCTTTTCCCGTCGACAAATCCTGGGTGGTCTTGCAGGCCTGGCCGTAGTGGGCGTCGGTGCCGGTGGCGCCTACCGTTACTGGCTGGGGAAAGTCGCCGAATCCGAAGCGGGTCACGACTACGAGCTGATCGCTGCACCGTTGGACGTGGAGCTGGTGCCGGGGCACAAGACCCAAGCCTGGGCGTTCGGCCCCTCGGCACCCGGCACCGAGTTGCGTGTGCGTCAGGGCGAATGGTTGCGGGTGCGCTTTATCAACCACCTGCCGGTCGCGACCACCATCCACTGGCACGGCATCCGCCTGCCGCTGGAAATGGACGGCGTGCCCTATGTCTCGCAACTGCCGGTGCTGCCGGGCGAATACTTCGACTACAAATTCCGCGTGCCCGACGCCGGCAGCTACTGGTATCACCCGCATGTGAACAGTAGCGAAGAACTCGGCCGAGGCCTGGTCGGCCCGCTGATCATCGAAGAGCGTGAACCCACCGGTTTCAAACACGAACGCACCCTCAGCTTGAAGAGCTGGCATGTGGACGAAGAGGGTGCGTTCGTTGCCTTCAGCGTTCCCCGTGAAGCGGCGCGTGGCGGTACGGCCGGACGGCTGTCGACGATCAATGGCGTATCCCAGGCGGTGATCGACTTACCCGCTGGGCAGATCACCCGCGTGCGCCTGCTCAACCTCGATAACACCCTGACCTATCGCATCAACATCCCCGACGTCGAAGCGCAGATCTATGCGCTGGACGGCAATCCCATCGAACCGCGTCCATTGGGCAAGGAGTACTGGTTGGGGCCGGGTATGCGCATCTGCCTGGCGATCAAGGCACCGCCGGCCGGTGAAGAACTGTCGATCCGCAACGGCCCGGTGCGCCTAGGCACTTTCCGCTCAGTCGCCAACACCGATGCACCGACCGAATGGCCCCCGGCGCTGCCCGCCAACCCGATTGCCGAACCGGACCTAGCCAATGCCGAGAAACTCAACTTCAATTTCGAGTGGGTCGGCTCGGTCTCGGTCAACGTCGACAATGGCAAGCCGCCGAGCCTGTGGCAGATCAACGGCCAGGCCTGGGACATCACCGACAAGACCTGCGCCGACCGACCGATTGCCAAGCTGGAAAAGGGCAAGAGCTACATTTTCGAATTAAAGAACATGACCCAGTACCAGCATCCGATCCACCTGCACGGCATGAGCTTCAAGGTGATCGCCTCGAACCGCCACAAGGTGATCCCGTACTTTACCGACACCTATTTGTTGGGCAAGAACGAGCGCGCCCGCGTGGCCTTGGTGGCGGATAACCCTGGAGTGTGGATGTTCCACTGCCACGTCATCGACCATATGGAAACCGGCCTGATGGCCGCCATCGAGGTGGCGTGATGCGCCAGATTCGCCCCGCGGCAATCATCGACCGCAGCCGCGACCAAGACTTCATGCGTGAAGCCCTGGCACTTGCCGCCCAAGGCGCCGCACTGGGCGAAGTGCCCGTGGGTGCGGTGTTGGTGCAGGACGGTGAAATCATCGGTCGCGGTTTCAACCGTCCCATCAGCGGCAACGATCCCAGCGCCCATGCCGAGATGGTCGCCATACGCGACGCCGCCCAGGCCATCAGCAACTACCGGCTGGTGGGCAGCACGCTGTATGTGACGTTGGAGCCGTGCAGCATGTGCGCGGGGTTGATCGTGCATTCGCGAGTCGCGCGGGTGGTTTATGGCGCGTTGGAGCCGAAGGCGGGGATTGTGCAAAGCCAGGGGCAGTTTTTTACCCAGGGCTTTCTGAATCATCGGGTGATGTTTGAAGGCGGTGTGCTGGCCGAGGAGTGCGGCACGGTATTGAGCGAATTCTTCAAGGCTCGCCGGGCCAAGCCTCAGATCTAACCAACACCGAATATCAAATGCGGGAGGGGCGGTGCGACGATTCGACTTGCCCCTCCCACATTTTTGATCTTCATTTTTCCAGGGAGATTGGCGCTTACTTTTTAGCGATGATGACCGCCCGCATCGGTGCCGGCAGCCCTTCAATCGTCTTGCTGTGATCCTCGGGATCGAGGAAGTCACTCAGGGACTGATACTTCATCCATTCCGTCCCGCGCTGTTCCTCCACCGTGGTCACGCTCACATCCACGCAACGCACATCGCTGAAACCTGCGCGGCGCAGCCACAGCATCAGCGCCGGTACCGACGGCAGGAACCACACGTTACGCATCTGCGCATAACGGTCTTCCGGCACCAGCACCTGTTGCTGGTCGCCTTCCACCACTAGAGTTTCTAGGACCAGCTCGCCGCCCTTGACCAAGGTGTCCTTCAGCGCCAGCAAATGCTCGATGGGCGAGCGACGGTGGTAGAACACGCCCATGGAAAACACCGTGTCGAAGCCTTCGAGGTTGGCCGGCAAGTCTTCAAACGGAAATGGCAGGTGCCAGGCTTTCGGTTCGGACAGATACCGCTGCACCGCCTGGAACTGACAGAAGAACAGCCAGTTCGGGTCGACACCTATCACGCTGTCGGCGCCGGCGCCGAGCATGCGCCACATGTAGTAACCGTTGCCGCAGCCGACATCGAGGATGCGCTTGCCTTTCAAGTCCAGGTGCGGTGCGACGCGTGACCACTTCCAGTCCGAGCGCCATTCGGTGTCGACGTGCACGCCGAACAGGTGGAGCGGCCCCTTGCGCCATGGGCTCAGGCCCATCAATGCGGTGCGCATCTGTGCGCGGGTTTCGTCGTCGCAGTCGGTGTCCAGCACCAGGTCATTCAGTAAGTCGACGTCGCTGGGCATGATCTTCGGCAGTGCATCCAATGCACTCTGCCAGCGCCCCAGGTCGCCATGTCCTTTTTCCATTTTGCTGTCGAGCTGCGCTTGCAGGCCTTGGGCCCATACGGCCAGAGGAGTGCCGACCAGATGGCGGGCGAGGGGAGACAAATCAATCATGGCAAGGCAATCAACGAGGCAAAGTTAAGACACTGGAACCACGGCACTACCTTCGAGAACCCGGCCGCCAGCAGGCGTTCGCGGTGTTCTTCGAGGCTGTCGGGCTTCATGACGTTTTCGATGGCGCTGCGCTTCTGGGCAATTTCCAGTTCGCTGTAGCCGTTGGCGCGTTTGAACGCGATATGCAGGTCGGTGAGCAGCGCGTGTTCTTCAAGGTCATTGAAGCGCAGCTTTTCCGAAAGGATCAGCGCACCGCCCGGTAACAGCGCTTGACGAATACGCGACAGCAAGCTCAGGCGCTCGTCGGGCGCGATGAATTGCAGGGTGAAATTCAACGCCACCACCGAGGCCGGCTGGAATTGCAGCGCGAGGATATCGCCCTCGATCACCTCGACCGGCAGCAACTCCTGGAACATCGAGTCCTGGCCGTTGAGGTATTCGCGGCAGCGCTCGACCATGGCGGCGGAGTTATCCACCGCGATCACTCGGCAGCCGTCGGTACGCACGTGTCGGCGCAGGGCTTGAGTGACAGCGCCAAGGGATGAACCCAGGTCGTAGAGCACGCTGTTGGGTTGGGCAAACTGCGCCGCGAGCACACCGAGGTTTTCGACGATAGTCGGGTAGCCTGGCACCGAGCGCTTGATCATGTCCGGGAATACCCGCACCACGTCCTCGTTAAAGGCGAAGTCCGGCACCTGGGGCAGGGGCTGGGCGAAAAGGCGATCGGGTTCTTTGCTCACGGTTGTTCCGGCGACGAGGGGGGGAAAGGCCGGCATTTTAGCCAAGTTGGCCCTCGCGTGCGCGGGTTGTCTGATGGAAAGCAGAGGCGGTGATGCCCCACTGGCCAAGCCAATACGTGGTGATCAGCAAATACGGCGCGGCGTCGAACGCCACCACGAACCGATTGATGCCGATCAGGGCGTCTGAAAACACAAACGACACCGCGCCCGCCGCAGCCAATAAGGCCGAGCGTTTTGGCACGTCACTGCCCAGCCGCGCGAGCGCGCGCCAGAGCATTGCGCTGATCACCAAGGCGTAAACCACGACGGGAATCAATAAGTCGCCAAGGCCATGGGAAATCAGGATGCTCAGCAGGATGATGCCTACGCCAAGGGCCAATACCAACGGTAATACCGCCAAACGTCGGCAATCGCTGAAATAGGCCTTGAGGTATGCCAGGTGCGCAATCAGAAACGCGCCGAGGCCGAAGATAAACAAGTCGCCAGGCCAAGCGAGCAACACGTCGCCCACCAGTGAGAAAATCAGCCCGAGGCTGATCCAGCGTCGATAGTCGGTGGGCGGTGCGTCATGCAGCCAGCCCAACAACGCCAGTACCGGCAGCGGTTTGACCAGCAGGCAGAGCAACATCGCGTGAGTGCTCAAACCGTAGATAAAAGTGGCGGCGCCCATCAACGCGAGTATCAGCCATGGCATATCAGTTCACCGTAAGGGTGCAGTCGAAGGTCTCCACGGGTTCGGCTTCCGGCTCCCACGGCTGCTGGGACGTCAGGCGTAAACGACCCTGACCGGCGGCAAACGCCTGGAAGCGCCAGGTGGATTGACCACCGCCCCCGATCACGCCGGACTCAGTGCTGCTGTAGACCTCAGGGCTCAGCGCACGCAGCACGCCGCCGGCGGAATCCTGGATGGCCCAGCGGTAGCCGGTGGTGGGGTTGCTCGGCAGGGTGAGGATCAGGTTTTGCCCGGTTTTAAGCTGGAGCGGGCAGGCGCTCTGGTTTTCCACGGTGACGTTTTGCTTCGGCGCACTGGCGCACGCGGTCAGCAGGCAAAGGCTCAGGGGGAGAAGCAGGCGGGCAGCAGTCATGGAGACTCCGTTTATACACGACGAAGGGCGAGCATAACCGAAGATGAGACAAGGTGTGACGGCGGCACCGTCTGTGCCGCCTAAGTTTCAAATATAGGTTGTAGCCAGCCATACGTTATATTTGATGCTTAGCTTGAGTTCGTTTCCGTTCCGGATCTTGACGGTCAAGTCTAGCTTTGCCGTATGGTGTTTATTGTCTGTCGAGATATCTAAAACCAGCGTTCCTTTTAGGGTCGTGGCCTCACCCAGATAGTGGTCGAAGCGGACGCGGTACATTTCAAAGTAGCGCACTCTCTCCACGGGTGGTGAGGGGGTGCCTTCAAAATGGTACGTGCCGGGCTTAATATCACGATGGAGTACCAGCTCGATTCTTCGCTCGCTTTGGCGGCTGTATCGCTCAGCAATGGCGGTTATGCCAAGCCATTTGTCATCGGCTGTATATTCCAGCTGTTGGGTTTGGAAATTCCCACGTTTGGACACGGATCCTTTGAACTCACCCGTAATGTTTTCGATCTCGGCGGGTGCTTCGCGAGTTGCTGTCATTGGTTTCTCCTTGATTGGACCTGCGCATGATTGGACGCGCAGTCGCTTCAATGTAGAGGGCGCCGGAACAACTGGGACCTGTGAGAAATGACAGTTTTTTAGACGGGTTGGCGATAACTCAGGAAGGGATTGATTACCGCAAATCTGAAATGAAAATGACCAGGCTTGAACCTGGTCATTATGAGTACACGGTTGCTCTCTATCGCTTAGAAAAGCACTTTAGCCACATCCGCAAACCGCTTGGCAAAGTGCACCGTCATGCCCTCTTTAAGATACTCCGGCAACTCTTCAAAACTGCCGCGATTGGGCTCCGGCAATATCAGCTCGTGAATCTTCTGACGTCGCGCAGCAATCACCTTCTCGCGCACGCCGCCGATCGGCAATACATGCCCGGTCAGCGTCAGTTCGCCGGTCATGGCAACGCCTTTTTTCGGCGCTTGGTTACGGGCCAGGGACAACAACGCACTGGCCATGGTCACGCCAGCGCTCGGGCCGTCCTTCGGCGTGGCACCTTCCGGCACGTGCAAGTGCACGAAGGCTTCGTCGAAGAACTTCGGATCGCCACCAAACGACTTCAGGTTGGAGCTGATGTAGCTGTAGGCAATTTCGGCAGACTCTTTCATCACCTCGCCTAATTGCCCGGTGAGCTTGAAGCCGCGGTTCAGTGTGTGGATGCGCGTCGCCTCGATTGGCAGGGTCGCGCCGCCCATGCTGGTCCAGGCCAGTCCGGTGATCACACCGGTACCGGACAGCACTTGCTCATTGCGGAACACCGGCATGCCCAGGGAGCTTTCCAGGTCCTTGTTGCCGATTTTGATCACCGAGTTCGGCGCATCCAGCAACTTGACCACGGCTTTGCGTACCAGTTTGCCCAGTTGTTTCTCCAACTGGCGCACCCCTGCCTCACGGGCATAACCGTCGATCAATGCGCGCAGGGCGCCGTCGCTGATGGTCAGGGTGTTTTTCGATACGCCGGCTTTTTCCAACTGTTTTGGCCACAGGTGGCGCTTGGCGATGGCGACTTTTTCTTCGGTGATATAGCCCGACAGGCGAATCACTTCCATCCGGTCTAACAGCGGGCCGGGAATTGAGTCAAGGGTGTTGGCGGTGCACACGAACAGCACTTTGGACAGGTCCAGGCGCAGGTCGAGATAGTGGTCGAGGAATTCGACGTTCTGTTCCGGGTCGAGGGTTTCGAGCAGGGCCGAGGCCGGGTCGCCCTGGAAGCTTTGGCCCATCTTGTCGATCTCGTCGAGCATGATCACCGGGTTCATCACTTCAACATCTTTGAGCGCCTGCACCAGCTTGCCCGGCATAGCGCCGATGTAGGTACGGCGATGGCCCTTGATCTCGGCCTCGTCGCGCATGCCGCCGACGCTGAATCGGTAGAACGGCCGGCCCAGGGACTCGGCGATGGATTTACCCACGCTGGTCTTGCCCACGCCCGGCGGGCCGACGAGCAGCACGATGGAGCCGGCGACTTCGCCTTTGTAAGCGCCCACCGCCAGGAATTCGAGGATACGGCTCTTGATGTCGTCCAGTCCGGCATGGTGCTTATCCAGCACCTTGCGCGCGTGTTTCAGGTCGAGCTTGTCCTCGCCGTACACGCCCCACGGCACCGAGGTTGCCCAATCCAGATAGTTGCGGGTGACCGCATATTCCGGCGAGCCGGTTTCCAGGATTGACAGTTTGTTCAGTTCTTCATCGATGCGTTTTTTCGCCTGGGCTGGCAGCACTTTGTCTTCCAGGCGTTGCTCGAATTGCTCCACGTCCGCGCTGCGATCGTCCTTGGTCAGGCCCAGCTCCTGCTGGATCACCTTGAGCTGTTCTTTAAGGAAGAACTCGCGCTGGTGTTCGCCGATCTTGCGGTTCACCTCGGCGGAGAGCTCCTTTTGCAGGCGCGCGACTTCGACTTCCTTGCGCAGCATCGGCAGGACTTTTTCCATGCGTTTGAGCATGGGGACGCAGTCCAGCACTTCCTGCAGCTCGTTACCGGTGGCCGAGGTCAGCGCGGCGGCGAAGTCGGTGAGGGGTGACGGGTCGTTGGGGCTGAAGCGGTTGAGGTAGTTCTTCAGCTCTTCGCTGTACAGCGGGTTAAGCGGCAGCAGTTCTTTGATCGCATTGATCAGCGCCATGCCGTACGCCTTGACCTCGTCGGTCGGCTCGGTGGGCTGGTGTGGGTATTCGACTTCCACCAGATACGGTGGGCGATGGTGCTTGAGCCAGGTCTTGATGCGCACGCGGGTCAGGCCCTGGGCCACGAATTGCAGCTTGCCGTTCTCGCGGCTGGCGTGATGCACCTTCACCAGTGTGCCGTACAGCGGCAGGGCGGAGGTGTCGAAGTGGCGTGGATCTTCCGGCGGCGTGTCCATGAAGAACAGAGCGAGTGAGTGGTGGTCGGATTTGCTCACCAGCTCAAGGGTCTCAGCCCACGGTTCTTCGTTGACAATCACCGGCAGCACTTGCGCCGGGAAGAAAGGCCGGTTGTGGATCGGGATGATGTAGACCTTGTCCGGCAGGTTTTGCCCTGGAAGAGCCAGGCCGGTATTGGACGAGGAGGTTTTAGCGTTTTCGGGGTCTGCGTAGTCGTTGAGGTCGTAATCAGGGAATTCTTGCTGGTCGCTCATGGGGCACCTGCATAAGGAAGTATGGAGGTTAGATGGGGCGAGGCAGCAGTGGTTTCAATGGGGGGCGTGAGATAGCAACATATTGCATGAAATTCCTGCGGCGACTTGGTCAATGTGGGAGAGGGCAAGTCAATCGTCGCACCGCCCTGCCTACATCGGCTCCGTGTTGCGTCAGCTGATTTTGTGGAGGTAGGCGGGGAGTGGCTGTTCTGGCAGCACCGATAGCACTTTCAAACGCTGCAACATCCGCTGCCGTGCCCGTTGCAAATGCTCGCGCAGATTCAACGCCGCCGCGTCAAACGCGCCATGCAGCAGCAACTCCAGAATCAAGCGATGTTCGGCGAGCATGGCTGGATCCGCGCCGATCCCCAGCAATCGGTAAAAAATCCGGCTGATGATCATCGGGCTTTGGCCCTGGCGAATCAGCGCGGCAATCTTGCGGTTCTGCATCCCGGCCAGGCAGCGCTGGTGCAAGTCTTCTTCGATCTGCTCGATGGCTTCCAGGCTGCACTCGGCGCTGTTCTGGGCATCCAGTACCCGCTGCAGCATGGCTTCAAGGACCTCGCGGTCCAGGTTCGGTGCGCTCTGGCGCAGCGCCTCGGGCTCCAGGCAGGCACGTAGTTCGTAATCCTCGGTGACTTCCCGCGCGGTCAACGGCCCGGCCAACCATTGGGAGTAGGGCTCTTTTTCCACTAGGCCACGGTCACGCAGGCGCATCAGCGCTTCACGCACCACCGCTCGGCTGACGTCGTAGTGGTCGGCGGCGGCTTGTTCATCCAAGCGGTAATGGCCGAAGGCAATGCAGGTGGACAGTGCCGCGCCGATCTCCTCGACGATCCGCTCGCCCAGCGGCCGGGTGTCCACCAGCTCAGCCTCGCCGTTGAGACCCAGGTGCGCATGGCTCAGGGGCAGGCGCAGCGGCTCCATGACCAAGCCTTCGGGGTTGATCAGATAACCCCGGCCGTTGAAGCGGCAGATCAAGCCTTCGGCATGCAGCAGGTCCAGTGCTTTGCGCACCGGCACGCGGCTGGTGCCGAACAGTTCGGCCAAGGGCGCTTCCAGTAAAACCAAGCCATGACGGGCGGTGCCATTGACGATCGCGTCGCGCAACACCTGGTGAATCATCGCGTAACGGGAGGCCGAGGCGGACACTGCTTTCATCACTTTCTCTGGGGCTTGTAGGACGGTGGCCGGGGATTCTCTCATAAGTTGCGCCTGTCACTCTGTGCTACGTCGGTGGCACTTTTTTGGGGCCTGAAAGGTGTGACTGTTACTTTTCTGCACCAAAATGTACTTATTAATAAAAGATACATTATTTCATTGGAGGTGGATCCCAGGTGTGATGCAAGACATTTTTCCATCGATCAAAACCATCTATCCCGCTGCTATGGGCGAAAAACCGTAACCGCGTAAACAGCGCTACGTAGAGACTGGCACGAAAGCTGCCTTTGTAAAATGTACATTTTATGAATATGTACGTTTTATGAGGTTCTCCTGATGTCAGACGCCACATCAATGGCCGAGGATTTCGCCAGCGGTCGCAGCGACCCGGTGAAAGCCCTCGAACAGGCACTCGATCAAGCGAGCCGCTCGGCCAGCGTTTTCATTTCCCTGACCGCCGAGCGCGCCCGCCGTGAAGCCGAAGCGTCCGCGGCCCGTTGGCGAGCTGGCCAGCCCTTGAGTGGGTTCGATGGTGTGCCCGTGGCCTGGAAAGACCTGTTCGACGTGGCTGGCAGCGTCACCACAGCCGGCGCAGCTTACCGGCGCAACGCGCCTGCGGCCTTGCTCGACGCACCGAGCGTGGGCCTGCTTTGCCGCGCCGGGATGGTCAGCATCGGCAAAACCAACCTCAGCGAACTCGCTTATTCCGGGTTGGGCCTCAACCCGCATTTCGGCACGCCGCACAACCCCCATGGCACTGACCAACCGCGCATTCCCGGCGGCTCGTCCTCGGGTTCGGCCGTGGCCGTGGCCGCCGGCATTGTGCCGATTGCCATGGGCACCGACACCGCTGGCTCCATTCGCATCCCGGCGGCGCTCAATGGTGTGGTGGGTTACCGCAGCAGCAGCCGACGTTACAGCCGTGACGGCGTATTTCCCCTGGCTCGTTCCCTCGACAGCCTCGGCCCGCTGACCCGCAGCGTGCGTGATGCGCTGGCCATCGATGACCTGCTCCATGGCCGCACACAGACCCACAGCGCCCGCAGCCTCAAAGGCCAGCGCTTTGTACTGGCGCAGCAGGACGTCGAGCCCGCTGTGCGCAACAATCTGCTGAGCGCCGTGGCGCAACTCAAGGCCCAAGGCGCGCTGATCGAAGAACGTGAATGCCCGACCTTCCAGGCCACTCTGGACCTGATCAAACACCACGGCTGGCTCGGTGCCTTCGAAGCGTTCGCCCTGCACCAAACCCTGCTTGACAGCGCCGATGCTGAGCAACTCGACCCCCGCGTGCGCCGCCGCCTCGAAGCCGCCCGCGCGCTGCCGGCCAGCCAACTTATCCACCTGACCGATGCGCGCCGTCGTCTGCAACAGCAACTGCTCGACGACCTTGACGGCGCGATCCTGATCACCCCCACCGTCGCCCACGTCGCGCCCGCTTTGGCGCCCCTGGAAAACGACGACGACCTCTTCGTGAACACCAACCTCGCCACCCTGGGCCTGACCATGCCCGGCAGTTTGCTGGACATGCCAGGCGTGACCTTGCCCAGCGGCCGCGATGCCCAGGGCCTGCCCACCGGGTTGCTGCTCAGCGCCCCGACAGGCGAAGACGCACGCCTGCTGCGCGCAGCGTTGTCCGTCGAAACCGTACTTAACGTTTAAGGAGACACACCATGGCTAAAGACATCCTCTGTGCATTTGGCGTCGACGTGGACGCCGTCGCCGGCTGGCTCGGTTCCTACGGCGGCGAAGACTCGCCCGACGATATTTCCCGTGGCCTGTTCGCCGGTGAAATCGGCGCGCCGCGCCTGCTCAAATTGTTTGAACGTTACGGCCTGCGCACCACCTGGTTTATCCCTGGCCACTCGATGGAAACCTTCCCTGAGCAGATGAAGGCCGTGGCCGACGCCGGTCACGAAATCGGCGTGCATGGCTACAGCCACGAAAACCCGATTGCGATGACCGCCGAGCAGGAAGAAATCGTCCTCGATAAATCCATCGAGTTGATCACCCAGGTGACTGGCAAACGTCCCACCGGCTACGTCGCGCCTTGGTGGGAATTCAGCAAGGTCACCAACGAACTGCTGCTGAAAAAGGGCATCAAGTACGACCACAGTCTGATGCACAACGACTTCCATCCGTACTACGTCCGCAAGGGCGACACCTGGACCAAGATCGACTACAGCCAGCACCCCGACACCTGGATGAAACCCTTGGTGCGCGGCGAAGAAACCGACTTGGTGGAGATCCCGGCCAACTGGTACCTGGACGACCTGCCGCCGATGATGTTCATCAAGAAAGCCCCCAACAGCCACGGTTTCGTCAACCCGCGTCACCTCGAAGAAATGTGGCGCGACCAGTTCGACTGGGTCTATCGCGAACACGAACACGCGGTGTTCACCATGACCATCCACCCCGACGTGTCCGGCCGCCCGCAAGTGCTGTTGATGCTTGAGCGCCTGATCGAACACATCCAGAGCCATGCCGGCGTGCGCTTCGTCACCTTCGACGAAATCGCCGATGACTTTATCCGCCGCCAACCCCGTACCTGACCCTTAGAAAAACAGCCCCCCACCTCCGAGGCGCGACTCATGTCCATCTACAACAAGCTTGACCTGACTGGCTGGAAACCCCGGCAACTCACCTCCAAGGAAGTGCGGTTTGCGACCTGGATTGCGTTTTTCGCCTGGGTGTTTGCGGTGTATGACTTCATCCTGTTCGGCACCTTGCTGCCGGAGATCGGCCGGCACTTTGGCTGGGGTGAAGTGGAGCAAGCTGAAATCGCGACGTGGGTGGCGGTGGGCACGGCAGTAGTCGCCTTTGCCATCGGCCCTGTGGTCGATAAGTTGGGCCGTCGCAAGGGCATTATCTTCACCGTGGCCGGTTCCGCGCTGTGCTCGGCGCTGACCGCGATTGGTGGGGCGTGGGGTAAGTCACCGCTGATTCTGATCCGTTCGTTGGGCGGCCTGGGCTATGCCGAGGAAACCGTCAACGCCACGTACCTGAGTGAGCTGTACGGCGCCTCGGAAGACCCGCGACTGACCAAACGTCGCGGTTTCATCTACAGCCTGGTGCAGGGCGGCTGGCCGGTCGGTGCATTGATCGCCGCTGGCTTGACTGCACTGTTGCTGCCGATCATCGGCTGGCAAGGCTGCTTTATCTTCGCCGCGATCCCGGCGGTGGTGATTGCGATCATGGCGCGCAAGCTCAAGGAGAGCCCGCAGTTCCAGATCCATGAACGCATCAGCCAACTGCGCAAAAACGGCGCGGTGACAGAAGCACAGAACGTGGCGGCAACCTACGGCGTGGATTACGACGAACACAGCAAGGCCGGCCTGAAAGCTGCGTTCCGTGGCCCGGCCCGCCGCGCCACCCTGGTGATCGGCGCTGCGTTGTTGCTCAACTGGGCGGCGATCCAGGTGTTCAGCGTGTTGGGCACTTCCGTGATCGTCAGCGTGCACCACATCTCGTTCGAGAACTCGCTGATCATCCTGGTGCTGTCGAACCTGGTGGGTTACTGCGGTTACCTCAGCCACGGCTGGATGGGTGACAAGATCGGCCGTCGCAACGTGATCGGCCTGGGCTGGATGCTGGGCGGCCTGTCGTTCGCCGGTATGCTGTTTGGCCCAAGCAACATGGCCATGGTGGTCGGGCTTTACAGCCTGGGCCTGTTCTTCCTGATCGGGCCGTACTCGGCGGCTTTGTTCTTCATCAGCGAAAGTTTCCCCACCAGCATCCGCGCCACCGGTGGCGCGATCATCCACGCCATGGGGCCGATTGGCGCAGTAGTCGCCGGTTTCGGTGCAACCCAGGTGTTGTCCGCCGGCAGCGACTGGCAGACCGCCGCGCTGTGGTTCGGCGCCTTGCCGTGCTTTTTGTCCGGTGTCCTGATGTTTGCCGCGCGCCATGTGCGTCCGGAAACCGTTCAGTAAGGAGTGATTGATGAGTCGTAAAGTTGCCTTGATTACCGGTGCCGCCAGTGGCATCGGCCAAGCCCTCGCCGTGGCGTATGCGCGCAACGGCGTGGCGGTGGTGGGCGGGTACTACCCGGCCGATCCCCATGATCCACAGACCACCGTTTCCCTGGTGGAAGAGGCCGGTGGCGAATGCCTGATGTTGCCGCTGGATGTCGGTGATACCGCCTCGGTCGACGCCCTGGCCGCACAGGCCGTGCAGCACTTCGGCCGATTGGATTACGCGGTAGCCAACGCCGGCTTGCTGCGTCGCGCGCCACTGCTGGAAATGACCGATGCACTCTGGGACGAGATGCTCAACGTCGACCTGACGGGGGTGATGCGCACCTTCCGTGCGGCGACGCGGCACATGAAGGAAGGCGGCGCGCTGGTGGCGATTTCCTCGATTGCCGGCGGCGTGTATGGCTGGCAGGAGCACTCGCACTATGCCGCCGCCAAGGCCGGTGTGCCGGGCTTGTGCCGGTCGCTGGCGGTGGAATTGGCCGGTTTGGGAATTCGCTGCAATGCGGTGATCCCGGGCTTGATCGAGACGCCGCAGTCCTTGGATGCGAAGAATTCGCTGGGGCCGGAAGGTTTGGCGAAAGCCGCGCGGGCGATTCCGCTGGGGCGGGTAGGGCGCGCGGATGAAGTGGCGTCGCTGGTGCAGTTCTTGACCAGTGATGCGTCGAGTTATTTAACCGGGCAGAGCATCGTCATTGACGGCGGCCTGACCGTGCGCTGGCCTGACTGACTGATGTACTTGATCCAAATGTGGGAGGGGCGGTGCGACGATTCGACTTGCCCCCGATGGCGGTGTTTCAGTTAGCCCATCTGTGACTGACCCACTGCCATCGGGGGCAAGCCCCCTCCCACATTGGAAGTGGAATTTTTCAGGAGTTTTTGCATGAACCAACTGACCAACCGCCGCGCCGTGATCACCGGCGCCGGCAGCGGCATCGGTGCCGCCATCGCCCGCGCCTACGCCGTTGAAGGCGCGCGTCTGCTATTGGCCGACCGCCACGCCGCCAGCCTCGCCGAAACCGCAATCACCTGCCGCAACCTCGGCGCCGAAGTGGTCGAGTGCGTGGCCGATGTGGGCACCGTCGAAGGCGCCCAAGCCAGTGTTGACCGCTGCGTCGAGCACTTCGGCGGCATCGATATTCTGGTCAACAACGCTGGCATGCTTACCCAGGCGCGGTGCGTCGACCTGTCCATCGAGATGTGGAACGACATGCTGCGCGTCGACCTCACCAGCGTGTTCGTCGCCAGCCAGCGCGCTTTGCCCCACATGGTCGCGCAGCGCTGGGGGCGGATCATTAATGTGGCCTCGCAACTGGGCATCAAGGGCGGCGCCGAACTGACTCACTACGCGGCGGCCAAAGCGGGTGTGATTGGGTTTACCAAGTCCCTGGCGCTGGAAGTGGCCAAGGACAACGTGCTGGTCAACGCCATCGCCCCTGGCCCGATCGAAACCCCTTTGGTCGGTGGCATCAGCGACGACTGGAAACGCGCCAAGGCCGCCGAACTGCCCTTGGGCCGCTTTGGCCTGGCGGACGAAGTCGCGCCTACCGCCGTGCTGCTCGCCAGCGAGCCGGGCGGCAATCTGTTCGTCGGCCAGACCCTGGGCCCGAACTCCGGCGATGTCATGCCATGAGTGAGGTGTAGCCATGTGCGGACTCTGCGGATTGCTCGGCGAAGACCTGCACTGGAGTGATCCCCTGGGTGACGAATTGCCCCGGCGCCGCGAGCGCCTGCGCCGTATCGCTGCGATCAACCAGGTGTTGGCGGTGTTCCGGCTCAAGGTCGAAGATTTCCAGGGCGCCTCCTATCTGCTGTTGGGCGCCACCGGTAAACAGGAACTGGCGAGCGGCCTGGATCAACTCTGGCAGGCGGCCGAAACCATGCTCGGCCGCCCGCTGGATCCTCTCGATCCACGGCTGTTGGATCACTTGGAGTCAACCCCATGAGCATCGCGCTGAATGTCATTACCGGCTTCCTCGGCAGCGGCAAGACCACCTTGCTCAAACGCCTGCTGCAAGGCGAAAGCCTCGGCGATACCGCGTTGCTGATCAACGAATTCGGCGACGTCGGCATTGATCATCTGTTGGTGGAAGAAGTCGCGCCAGACACCGTGCTGCTGCCCAGCGGCTGCATCTGCTGCTCGATCCGTGGCGAACTCAAGGACGCGTTGCTCGGCCTGTTGCAGCGCCGCGAGCGTGGCGAAATACCCGCGTTCAAACGCGTGATCCTGGAAACCACCGGCCTGGCCGACCCGGCACCGATCCTCGCCACCCTGAACAACGATGTGCAATTGCGTGGACGTTTTCATATCGGTCTGGTGATCACGCTGGTCGATGCCAGTCACGCCGCCCTGCAAGAGCGCCTGCACCCGGAATGGCTGGCCCAGGTGGCGGCTGCGGACCGTTTGCTGCTGAGCAAGACCGACTTGGCGGGCGAGTGCGAACCCCTGCGCGCGCATCTGCGGGCACTCAATACCGGCACGCCGATCCTCAATACCCATGACATTCACAGCGGCGATCAATTGCTGCTGGGCGAAGGCTTGCGCAGCGCCGAGCCGGCGATGGAAGTCAGCCGTTGGCAACTGCATCAAACCACCACCGCCACCCACGGTGCGGCGCAAGTGTGCAGCCTGACCTTCGACCAGCCGCTGGACTGGGTCGGCTTCGGGGTGTGGTTGTCGATGCTGTTAAGATGCCACGGCGAACGAATCCTTCGCGTCAAAGGACTGCTCAACGTGAACGCCAGCAACGCCCCCATCGTCATTCATGGCGTGCAGCACTGCCTGCATGCCCCGGTCCATCTGCCTGCGTGGCCGGGCACAGACCGGCAATCGCGCCTGGTGTTTATCCTGCGCGGCCTTGACCCTGCGCTGTTGCGGCGTTCTTTTGATGTGTTCTCGCGGCGGTTCGCCGGATGATCACTTTACGCGTCCTCGGCACCTCCGTGACCTTGCTTGAAACCCTGCGCGTACGTGCCGAACAGGAGCTGGGCATTCGCCTGGTGTACCAGGTGCACGACGTTGAACAGGCCCAACGCATTGCGGTGATGCAGCCCGACAGCTACGACCTGTACGACCAGTGGTTTCATAACGTCGACTTCGTGTGGCCGGCCCGGGCGATCCAGCCCATCGACACACGGCGCATCGCGCTGTGGCATGAGATCAACGACCTGCCCAAACGCGGGCGATTGTCGCCCAGCGACCGCCTGGGCAGCGGCAGCGTGCCCAGTGAGCGTTTATTTGTGCAGCACGACGGCAGCCTCGGCAGCACCGTCACCGACCGCATCAGCATGCTGCCCCTGACCCACAACGCCGACAGTTTCGCCTACCGCCCCGAGCGCCTGCCCGAAGGTTTTTGCCACGGCAACGAAAGCTGGGGCTGGCTGCTGGACCCGGCCTGGCGCGCGCGCACAGCGCTGCAAAGTGACGCCGCCATCGGCGCCCTGGACGCCGCACTGGCGGTGCAGGGCGCGGGGCTGGCCCGCTTTAACGACATCGGCAATATGAGCATCGAAGAGATCGACGTGCTTGCTGACATTCTGGTGCGCAAACAGAAAGAAGGGCATTTCGCTGCGTTCTGGTCCGACGATGAAGAGGCTGCGCAACTGATGCTCAGCCCCAGCATCGATATCCAGAGCCTGTGGTCGCCGACGCTGATGCGCCTGCACCGCGCCGGAGTGAAATACCGCCTGGCCGTGCCCCGCGAAGGCTATCGCGCCTGGTTTGGCGGTTTGTCACTGTCGCGCCATGCCCAAGGCCCGGTGCTGGATGCGGCCTATGCCTACCTCAATTGGTGGTTGTCCGGCTGGCCCGGCGCGGTCATGGCCCGCCAGGGTTACTACATCGGCAACCCGGCGCGCAGCCGCGATCACCTGAGCAGCGCCGAGTGGGATTACTGGTACGCTGGCAAGCCTGCGCGGGAGGAATTGTTGGGGAGTGATGGGCTACCGCTGATTGATATTGGCGAAGTGCGTGATGGTGGTTCGTATGAGCAGCGGATGGGGCATATTGCGGTGTGGAACTCGGTGATGGATGAGCACAACTACCTGGTGCGCAGGTGGGGGGATTTCATGCGGGCGCGTGGTGTTTGATTGAGTGCGTGGGTTGGGGGGGCATATCTGTTGCTGCGGTAACGGCCGCCTATGGTTTCGCTCTTACAACGGGTCACTTTTGGGAAAGGCCGGAATGCTGGCCCAGCGTGGTTGACGGGGCGATTTCAGATCAAAAGCAAGAGCGCGGCGCCCTTAGAGCCGACCGGGTTCTTAAGCCGAACTCCGTCCAATTGTGGGAGGGGGCTTGCTCCCGATGGCAGTGGGTCAGTCACAGCTGCATCAACTGACACACCCTCATCGGGAGCAAGCCCCCTCCCACATTTTGATCTCCACATATCAGATAAGTCCCAGCCTGCTTTAGATCTGCTTTAGATCTGCTTTAGATCTGCTTTAGATCTGCTTTAGATCTGCTTTAGATCTGCTTTAGATCTGCTTTAGATCTGCTTTAGATCTGCTTTTGCTTTTGCTTTTGCCTTTGCTCTTACATCCTTTTCGCTGACGAAGTCAGCGGTCTTTTGATCTGCGCTTTTGATCGTGATCTTAGGCGCCCCGTCAAACACGCTGGCCGAACGCAGGCTTGAATCCGTGGGTAACCCGGCAGGACGCCGGGTTAGCCGCACTGGGCCATGGATGGCCCATTGCGGCGGCCCACGGATTCAAGCCGGAGTGCGGGCACACCGAGCCTAGGCGAGGTGCCGAGTGTTGGGGCAAGAGCCCTTTGGTTACTTTGGGGCTTTTCCAAAGTGACCCGCCGTAAGGGCGGAACCAATACCCGCCGTTACCCAAATAACGGATATGCCCCCCAAGCCAACCCTCTGTCGCCAATAAACCGCCACCTAAATCCCCACGTTTATTGAATGCACACCCCCCAACTCCCAGCTAATCTCCTCACACCCAATATCCAACGAAAATGGATATTTTTTTGACGCCAGGTCAGCTGTCGCAAGGAATGCACATGACAAAAGGACGTAGTGGCAGAGAGAGGCGAACACTGCCAGAGGGCACCGCCATGACGTGGCGCCATACGTTCCAAACTCGCATCGCCGGGGTGCTGGCACTGCTGCTGCTTGTGGTAGTCGCCGCCACCTATTTTGCCGTCAAGGCCGCCACCACCCGCGCGGTGGAGAACCAGGCGCAAGTCCAGTTGAAAACCGGAACCCAGGTGTTCGAGCGTCTGCTGGACCTGCGCGGGCGTCGCCTGCAATACGGCCTCGATTGGCTCACCGTCGACGGCCCGTTCAAGCAAGCCGTGGCCGAAGGCAACACGGTGTCGATTCTGGCTGCACTGCGTCGGCATGGCTCCGGCGTCCGTTCCAGCGAGGTGTTTGTGCTGGGGCTGGATGGCAAGGTCGTGGTCAGCACGTTGCCCATCCTCACGCGCGGGCAGCTTTTTCCCTATGACACTGCCTTGCGCCATGCGCGGCGTGACGGCTTGCAAATGGTGATTGTCGCCTTGGACGGGCGGCCTTACTTGCTGGTGCAGGATGAAGTCCTCGACCCCCTGCCTATCGCCCGCGTCGTCATGGGCTTTGCCATGGACCAACTCTTCGCCAACGAACTGCGTTCCATGAGCAACCTGGAGGTGTCGTTTCTCAGCGTGCAGGACGGCAGGCCCGGTCCGTTGTTCAGTACCCAGCCTGTCGATTATCAGGCCGGCACCCTCGGCCTGCTCCACGATGCGCCTTTGAACCCAGAGGCGCAGATCCATCCGTTTTACGGTGAGCGTGTGCTCAGCCAAGTGTTGCCGCTGGCCAACACCGGTGACGGCAACGAGGTGCGCGTATTGCTGCAAAGCCCGTTGGATCACGCGCTGGAATCTTTTGCGCCGCTGGACCGGCAGTTCCTCGGGATTGCCCTGGCCGTGCTGGTGGTCTCGTTGGCCGGTGCGTTGTTCCTGGCGCGGCGGGTGTCGCGCCCGCTCAATGCGTTGGTGGAGGCGGCCGGGCGCATTGGCGCGGGGGATTACCGCACGCCGGTGCGGGTGCGCAGCCACGATGAATTCGGCCTGTTGGCCCGTGCGTTCAATGCCATGCAAAGCCGCATCGCCGTGCGCGAACGGCAACTGGCCCATAACGCCCTGCATGACGCTCTCACCGGGTTGCCCAACCGCGCGCTGGCGATGGAGCGCCTGGGCAGCGCGATCAGTGCGCGTCGGCCGGTGGTGTTGCTGTACCTGGGTATCGAAAACTACCGGGTCATCAACGAGGGCTTCGGTCCCGAGGGCGTCGAAGAAATGATGCGCGAGGCCAGCCGGTGTCTGTCCATGAGCCTATTGGCCAGCGATACCGCCGCGCGCATCACCAGCAGCGAATTCCTGTTGTTGCTGGAAAATACCGAGGTTGACCGCGCCGTAGCCCGCGCCGACCGCCTCTACGCGCTGCTTACCGAACCCCAGCGCCTCGGCAATGACGAAGTGCGCCACGAGGTGAGTATCGGCATCGCGGCGTACCCCGCCGACGGCCAGTATGTGGAAGAGTTGATCAGCCGTGCGGCCATCGCGCGTCACGATGCAACGACGCTGCCCGGTTATCTACAGATCTACCAGCAGGACCGCGATCTTGCGCACCAGCGCCAGATCAGCCTGATCCGCGACCTGCGACGTGCGGTCGTCGAAGGTGAGTTGCACCTGTGTTATCAGCCCAAGCTCGACCTCCTGCATGGCCATGTTCGCCAGGCCGAGGCCTTACTGCGCTGGCAGCATCCGACGCTGGGGCTGGTATCGCCCGCCGAGTTCATTCCCCTGGCTGAACGCACTGGCAGCATGGGTGGCCTGACCCAGTGGGTGATCGAAGAGGCTATTCGTCAGATCGGCGAGTGGGCGCAGCACGGATTGCATATCCAGTTGTCGGTGAATATTTCTGTGGACGACCTGGCCGATGATGACCTGGCGATTCGTGTGACCACCTTGCTGGAACACTACGACGTGCAGGCCCAGCAACTGATTTTTGAGATCACCGAAAGCGCGATCATGCACAACCCGAAGCAGGCCCTCAGCGTGCTGGAACAATTGCGTGGGTGTGGCATCAGCCTGTCGGTGGATGACTTCGGCACGGGCTATTCGTCGCTGGCGCAATTGCAGCGCTTACCGGTGCAGGAATTGAAGATTGACCAGTCGTTTGTGCGCAACCTCGACAGCGCCACGGGCGACGGCGTGATCGTGCGTTCCACCATCGAAATGAGCCACAACCTGGGGCTCAAGGTAGTGGCCGAAGGGGTGGAGTTCGAGCCCAGTCTCAAACTCCTCAAACAGTGGAACTGCGATACGGCCCAGGGCTACCTCATCAGTCGGCCGCTCAATGCCATGGCGTTCGAGATGTGGATGCGCCGCGAGCGCGCGCCGGTCTGAAGCCCGCGTCTATAGTTTTTAGGCCCCAGGCCGATACGCTCTACAAGGCTTGACCGTTTGCACAGTTATTTACCGACCAACGGTCAAGTATCCAGCGCTATTGCATGATGGCATTGTGCCTTGTTTGCGGCATCATGACCGTAACCCACTGTGCCAGGGCTGGCCGCTCATTTTCCATTTTTTGCGGATCGACCATGGCCCGAACTCCTCCCTTGCTCTCCCTGACGCTGATGCTGATGTTGGCCGGCTCTGCGTCGGCGGCCACGCTGGACCTGGTGTTCAAGCGGGCCGATGGCAGCCCGGTGGCGGATGCGGTCGTGACCCTGCAAGGCCCGCCCGGCGCATCGTCGGCCGTGCTCAAGGCGAATATGGACCAACGCGGCCAGCGCTTTGCGCCCCATGTGCTGGCGGTACACACCGGCACTCAGGTGCGCTTCCCCAACAGCGACAACATCCGGCATCAGGTCTATTCGTTCAGCGCCGCCAAACGTTTCGAACTGCGCCTGTACGAAGGCACGCCCGCCGAGCCGCTGCTGTTCGACAAACCCGGCGTGGTGGTGCTGGGCTGCAATATCCATGATTGGATGCTCGGTTACATCTACGTCACCGATGACCCGCTCTTCGCTGTCAGCGATGCCCAGGGCCAAGTGCACCTGGAGCAGCTGGCGCCCGGTGATTACCACGCCACCCTATGGCACCCGCAGTTGGCGGATATGCAGCCCTTGGACGGCGGCACCCTGCATGTGCCTGCCGCTGGCCTGAGACACAACGTAGTGCTGGCCCTGGAGCCGGCGTCCGAGGATCTTCCGCCGACGCCAAGTGCCTTTGGCGATGCCTTCAATCGAGCCGCCCGTGAAACTGCGCAGTAGTTTCCAGGCGCGGGTCGCCAGCGTCCTGATCCTGCTGTTGCTGGTGGTGATCGGCGCACTGTATTTCAGCGTCAAGGCTGCCACCAATTCAGCGGTGCGCAGCCAGGCGCTGGCCCAGTTGGATGTGGGCGCGCGGGTTTTCGAGCGCTTGCTGGACGTACGCGGGCGGCGCCTCGCTGACGGCGTGCAACTGTTGGCGGCCGACTTCGGTTTTCGTGATGCGGTGGCCAGTGGCGACTCGGCGACGATGCGTTCGGTGCTGCTCAACCACGGCAAGCGCATCAACGCCAGTGACATGATCCTGCTGGGCATGGACGGCAAAGTCCTGGCCAGTACCCTCAGCGAAGTGCCCGAAGGCTCGACCTTCAAGTATGACCAGTCACTGCGCGAGGCCCGGCGCAATCGCCAGGTCATGTTGATTGTGCCGCTGCAAGGCAAGCCGCACCTGTTGGTGGAAGCCTCGGTGCTGGCGCCGCTGCCGATTGCGCGGGTGGTGATGGGCTTCAGCATGGACGGTGCGTTCGCCGATGAGTTGCGCTCGTTGAGCAACCTGGAAGTGTCGTTCCTGGCGATTGAAAAAGACCAGCCTGGCGAGTTAGTCACCACCCAACCCCAAGAGCTGCGCAGGAGCATCCTTGCATTGATGCAGGGCGACTCCACGCGCCGTGGCGTGTCCACCACCGATCACCTGGAGCAGCGTTTCCTCAATCAGTCGTTGGTATTGGCCAGCGATGAAAACGGCAAAGTCCTGGCGTTGCTGCAAAGCCCGCTGGATGCGGCGATGCAAGCCTTTGTGCCGTTGGATGAGAAGATCCTCGCCATCGCACTGGTCGCGTTGCTGGCTTCGTTGATCGGTGCCTTGCTGCTGGCGCGCACCGTGTCGCGCCCAGTGCAGGCGCTGGCCCTGGCGGCCGAGCGCATTGGCCAGGGCGACTATCAAACACCCGTGACCCTGGCCCGCAGTGACGAACTGGGGTTACTGGCCCATGCGGTCAATTCCATGCAAAGCGGCATCGCCGAGCGCGAACAGCAGCTGGCCCACAATGCTTTGCATGATCGCCTCACCGGCCTGCCGAACCGGGCACTGGCCATGGAGCGTCTGGGCAGCGCCATTGCGTTGAATCGGCCGGTCGCGTTGATCTACCTGGGCATCGACAACTTGCGCGTCGCCAGCGAAACCGCCGGGACGGATGCGGTGGACCAATTGCTGCTTGCCGTCAGCCGTCGCCTGGAAGCCGTGCTGCGCCCCGGCGATACCCTGGCGCATCTGATCGCCGACGAGTTCCTGCTATTGCTCGAAGGCGCAGGCAGCGACGAGGCGGTGGGCATGGCCGACAAACTCCAACAACTGTTGCTGCGGCCCCAGCGCATCAACGGCCATGACCTGGCGCTGGACTGCCGTTTGGGCATCGCCGCATTCCCAGCCGATGGCGAAAGCCCGCACACCTTGCTTGAACGCGCGGCCATCGCCATGAAAGACGCCGCGCAAATGCCCGGTCGCCTGCAGGTCTATGAACATGGCCGTGACCTCGCGCACCGCCGCCAGATCACGCTGATCCGCGACCTGCGCCACGCGCCCAACCAAGGCCAATTGCTGCTGCATTACCAGCCCAAGCTGGACATTCGTGAGGGCCACGTACGTCAGGCCGAAGCCTTGCTGCGCTGGCAGCATCCGCAGTTCGGCATGGTCTCGCCGGCGGAGTTCATTCCCTTGGCCGAGCGCTCCGGCAGTATTCAGTTGCTGACCCACTGGGTGATCGAAGAGGGCATTCGTCAGCTGTGTGAGTGGAACCGCCGTGGCCTGTACCTGCAGTTGTCGTTGAACATCTCGGCGGACGATTTGCTCGGCGATGAACTGGCCCACCGCGTCTCGGCGTTGCTGCGTCGCTACGGTTTGCCGGCTGAGCAACTGGTGTTCGAAATCACCGAAAGCGCAGTGATGCGCGAGCCGGAAAAAGCCCTCAAAGTCCTGCACCTGCTGCGTGATTGCGGCATCAGTCTGTCGGTGGATGACTTCGGCACCGGCTATTCGTCCCTCGCGCACCTCAAGCGTCTTCCGGTGCAAGAGTTGAAGATCGACCAATCCTTTGTGCGCAACCTCGATGAAACCAGTGAGGACGCGGTGATCGTGCGTTCCACCATCGAAATGAGCCACAACCTGGGCCTCAAAGTGGTTGCCGAGGGCGTTGAATATGCCCATAGCCTGCGCCTGCTGGAGCGCTGGCAGTGCGACACGGCCCAGGGTTATCTGATCAGTCGGCCTTTGAGCGCCGACGCTTTCGAAGCCTGGGTGGCGTTGCCACTTAGTGCGCAAACTTCCCTGGTTCATTGAGTGGCTGACGTGCGTCTTTCTCTACTGATCGGCTGCCTGGCCGCCCTGACTGTGCAAACCACCCTGGCCGACAACGGCCGCCTGATCGCCACCGGCGGTGCCAGCAGCATCGAGGGCACGGCGGGCGGCGGCATCACGCCGTGGGCGGTGCTGGCCGGCTATGGCGAACAGCACGAGTGGGGCGCCACGGCGTTCGCCACCACCGTCAACCTGCCGGACTATCGGCTGGATGTGGCGGGGCTGGCGTTGGCCTATGACAACCGCGTCGAAGTCTCTTTCGCCCGCCAGCGCTTTGACCTCGGCAGCCTGGTGCACAAGCTGAATCTGCCGGAAGACAACCTTGGCCAGGATGTGCTCGGTGTGAAGCTTCGCCTGTTCGGTGACGTGATTTACGACCGCTTGCCGCAGGTTTCGCTGGGCCTGGAATACAAACACCAGACCAACTTCGACATCCCCAGCCTGGTTGGCGCCAAGCGTGACAGCGACGTGGAGGGCTACCTCGCCGCCAGCCGTTTGTTCATGGGCGCGGCGTTTGGCTACAACGTGCTGGTCAACGGTAGCCTGCGTTACAGCCGCGCCAATGAAACTGGCCTGCTTGGCTTCGGCGGCGACCGCCGCGACCGTCGCAGCCTGCTCAAGGAAGGGTCGGTGGCCCTGCTGTTCAACCCGCGCTGGGCGGTGGGCGTGGAGTACCGCGAGAAGCCCGATAACTTGTCGTTCGCTGGTGAAAGCGACTGGGCGGACGTGTTTGTCGGCTACTTTCCCAACAAGCATGTGTCGTTTGTGCTGGCCTACGCGCGCCTCGGCGAAATCGCTACGTTGGATAACCAGAACGGCACCTACCTGTCCGTACAGGGGAGTTTCTAATGCGCCTTTTACCGATTGCGCTGGTGCTGCTGCTCAGCGCCTGCGCCCAGCAACCGCCCAAGGACGACAGCCTGTACCGCGACCTTGGCGCCATGCCCGGCATCACGCGGATTGTCGAAGGCATGCTGCTCAACATTGCCCGGGATCAGCGCATCGTCGAACGCTTTCGGCGCGTCGATATCCAGCGCCTGCGCAACAAATTGATCGAACAGTTCTGTGTTGAAGCAGGCGGGCCGTGCACCTACACCGGTGACAGCATGGCCGAGAGTCATAAGGGCCAGAACGTGAGCCGCAGTGACTTCAATGCGTTGGTGGAGGATTTGATCAAGGCGATGGACAGCGAAGGGATCTCGGTGCCGGTGCAGAATCGGTTGATTGCACGGTTGGCGGTGATGCGCGGTGAAGTGATCGAGCACTAGTTTCATGAGTGCCGGCGGCAAGCGTGGGAGGGGGATTGCTCCCGATAGCAGTGCGCTAGTGACATGAGCATTGGCTGATCCACTGCCATCGGGGGCAAGCCCCCTCCCACATTTTGATCTGTGTTGTTTATGAAAAAGGCGGCTACCTGTGAGGGTAGCCGCCTTTGTTTTGCCGCCGGTAACGCTTAATCCGGCAGTTTGAACGCCATTACGTAGTCACCCTGTTTGGTACCCAGGGAACCATGACCACCCGCCACGACCAGCACGTATTGCTTGCCGTCCTTGCCGGTGTAGGTCATCGGTGTGGTTTGCGCACCCGCTGGCAAGCGGCCTTCCCACAGTTGCTTGCCGTTTTTCACGTCATACGCACGCAGGTACTGGTCGAGGGTACCGCTGAGGAAGGACACGCCACCGGCGGTGGTGAAGGTGCCGCCCAGGCTAGGTACGCCCATGCTCAGTGGGATCGGAACCGGCGAGCTGTCGCGCACGGTGCCGTTCTTGTGCATCCAGATGGTTTTGTGGGTGGTCAGGTCGACCGCTGCCACATAACCCCACGCCGGTGCCTGGCACGGCAGGCCCATTGGCGACAGCATCGCTTCCAGGATCACGCCGTACGGCGCGCCTTTGTTCGGCTGCACGCCTTCGGTTTCGCTGACGCGTGGACCTTGCTTGGCGATGTCGGCAGCTGGGATCAGCTTGGACTTGAACGCCATGTAGCTTGGGTTCACGAAGGCGATCTGGCGCACTGGGTCGACGGAAATGCCACCCCAGTCGAACACACCGAAGTTACCTGGGTAAACGATTGAGCCTTGCAGCGATGGCGGGGTGAACGGGCCGTCGTAGCGCATGGATTTGAAATCGATGCGGCACAGCAGTTGGTCGAACGGCGTCACGCCCCACATGTCGCGCTCTTTGAGCGGCGGCGGCATGAAGTTCAGTTCGGACTTCGGTTGGGTAGGGGAGGTACGGTCGCCCGCCACTGCGCCCTGCGGAACAGCCACTTCATGGATCGGCACGACCGGCTGACCGGTTGCGCGATCCAGCACGTAGATGCTGCCTTGCTTGGTCGACGCCATGACCGCCTGCTTCACGCCGGCTTCGGTCTTGATGTCGATCAGCGACGGCTGGCCGCCTACGTCCATGTCCCACAGGTCATGGTGAGTGAACTGGAAGGTCCACTTCACATGGCCGCTGTCGATGTCCAGGGCGGTCAGGCCAGCGGCGTATTTTTCGGAATCGTCGGTACGGTCGCCGCCGTATTGGTCGGGCATCTGGTTGCCCATCGGCAGGTAAAGCATGCCGAGTTTTTCATCCACGGCGAACATGGACCACATGTTCGGCGAGTTACGGGTGTAAGTCTTACCCTCGGCCAACGGGGTGGTGTCGTCCGGGTTGCCGCTGTCCCAGTTCCACACCAGCTTGCCGGTGTGCACGTCGAACGCGCGGATTACGCCGCTTGGCTCGTCGACCGAAACGTTGTCGGTGACGTGACCGCCGATCACGACCAGGTTCTTGGTCACGGCCGGTGGCGAAGTGGAGTAGTAACCACCTGGGGCGAAGCTGCCGATGTTGGCACGCAGGTCGACCTGGCCTTTGTCGCCGAAGTCTTCGCACATCTTGCCGGTGTCGGCGTTCAGGGCGATCAGGCGGGTGTCGGCGGTCGGCACGAAGATGCGTTTCGGGCAGGCATTCGGCGCAGCAGCCGGGCTGGCGCTGCCGGTTGGGCTCTGCTCGGAAGCGTAGACGGCGTCATCGTGATACGACACGCCACGGCAGGTCATGTGCGCCCAACCTTTGAAGTTCTCAGCGCCTTGGCTGCTGATCTTCGGATCAAAGCGCCAGATTTCCTTGCCGGTGTCCGGGTCTAGGGCAATCACTTGGCTGTGCGGCGTGCACACGTAGAGCATGCCGTTGACTTTCAGCGGGGTGTTTTCCGCGGTGGTCTCGCCTGGATCGTTCGGGCCAGGGATGTCGCCGGTGCGGTACGTCCACGCCGGAACCAGCTTGTGGGCGTTTTCCGGGGTGATCTGCGCCAGTGGCGAGTAACGATCACCAAAGGCCGAACGACCGTAGGAATTCCAATCGCCATCAGCCTGGGACGGCGCAGCATTGGCCATGCCCGGCACCGCGTCGCGGTCCAGTTGGCCTTTGATCTCACCGGGGTTGGTGAATTGGCTGGCAAGGGCGGCAGCACCGGCCAACACCACGGCCACGCTCAGCGCGCCAGTGCCCAGCGGGGCAGGTTGGCCACGCAGCAACGGACGGCGAAACCACGGGAGCAGCATGACGATGCCGAGGGCGAACAGCAGTGCCAGACGTGGCACCAACTGCCACCAGTCCAGGCCGACTTCCCACAATGCCCACACGGTACTGGCGAACAGCACCAGCGCGTACAGGCCAAGCGCTGCGCGGCGGGTAGCCAGCAGCAGGACGCCGGTGAGGGCGATGCCGATACCGGCCAGCAGGTAATACAGCGACCCGCCGAGCATCGTCAGCTTAATACCGCCGGCCAGCAGGGCCAGGCCCATGATCAGCAGCAAGACGCCTAGCAACCTGGGCAGCAGGCGGCTTGGGCTTGAAGCACCATCAGTGCTCATAGTGTGTTTCTCCGTGACGTTGGAATAATTGTGTAACCCCGTGCTTCACTCACTGTAGATGACGATTCGGCACAGGCTTGGTTCAGCGTTAATTCGGTTTTTCTGAGGATTGCGAGGGTTATCCACAGGCGCGCGATTTATACCCAGGCGCAGGTCGGTGTAAGACAGCGCTGTCTTGGTGTGTGGGAATATTCAGCAAGATGGGGTCGACCGGGGAGTGAAACGTTTCAGGTTATTGCCGACAAGGATAAAGCGCGGACGCGTCGAGAGAAAGCGCAAATCGCAAGATGCATCATTTCCGATTTGGTAACAGTGACAGAACGTCGCTGCACAATAAGTGTGGGAGAAGGCTTGCTCCCGATGGCGGTGGATCAGACACCGTTGGTTATCTGACCGATTGCCATCGGGAGCAAGCCCCCTCTCACAAGGGGTTAGCGGTGTGCGTCAGAAGGTGGTGCGGATGCCGAACTGCACACTGCGACCGGGTGCCGGTGCGATATCCCGCAGGATCGAGCTGGCATAACGCACAGTCTGGTTGGTCAGGTTGTCACCGTTCACAAACGCCAACCACTGGCTGCCACCGACATTGAAGTGATACCCCGCGCTCGCGCCCAATGTGGTGTAACCGTCGGTGCCGCTTTCGTTATCCGGCACACGGCCTTGGCCTGCAGCGTGTTCCACGTCGATGCGTGCCTGCCAGCGGTCGAGTTCCCACAGTAATCCGCTGTTCAAACGCAGCGGCGCAATGCGCGGCAAGGCGTCGCCGGTGTCGAGGTTGGTGGCGCGGGTATAGTCGCCCGACAGCTCCAAGGCGAATTTGCCGTAGGCGCCTTCGCCGAGCTTGATGTGATCTTGAGCTTCAAAGCCGGCGAAACGTGCACGCACGCCGGAATATTCGTACTCAGGAATGCCATTCGCGTCTTCTTCACCTTCGTCGTTCAGCGTACGACCCGTGCCGAGCAAGCCGATGTAGTTGGAGAAGCGGCTGTAGAACACACCGAAGCTGCCCTTATGAGTGCCATTGTCAAAGCGCAGGGCCAGGTCGCTGGACACGGCTTTTTCTTTCTTCAGGTTGGCATCGCCCAGTTCGTAGGTGCCGGTGGCGACGTGGGCGCCATTGGCGTACAGCTCGTAGAAGGTCGGCGCACGTTCGGTGTAGCCCAGAGTCGCCGCCAGGGACCAGATCGGCGTCAGCGTATACACCGCACCCGAGGACAGGCTGCCGGCGGTGAAATCGTTGGTTTTGTCGGCGCCGGCAAAGCGCGCGTTGCCCTTGGCATCCGGCTCGACGCTGGTGTGTTCCAGGCGTCCGCCAAGGCTGAGTGCGAGGCGCTCGGTGGCCTGCATTTCTTCGAGGATAAACAGCGCGCCGGCGTTGGTGTCGGTCTGCGGTACGAAGGCTTCTTCGCCCAGGGCCGAGAACTCGTTGCGGGTCACTTGGGCGCCGACCACGCCATCGAACGGGCCGATGGGCTGGTGACGCGCTTCGACGCGGGCTTCATAGCCTTTGTTCTTGAAGATCGTACCGGTTTCGCCGCCTTCGATTTCGCGGTGCTCGTAGTCGGTGTAGCCCGCGTCGAGTTTCACCGAGGTAAAAGGGCCTTGCAGGTTGCGGATCTCGGACGCAAAGGCGTAGTGATCCTGCTTCATGCGGATGCGCACGTCCTGTTCGGCTGGCGAGCCGTAGTTGGCGTCGTAGCTGCTGTAGGACAGCCCGGCGTAACCGTCGTCCCACGTGTAGGAACCGCCCACCGCGCCACCGTCCTGACGTCCGTCGCTGTTGCCCAGGCGACCGTTTTTGCCGGGGCCGTCTTCGCTTTCCGGTGCATGGCGGCTGCGGGCCTGGCCGGGGATTTTCAGGTCGTTGAATTCCCGTGCGTTGGCGTCCAGGTGCAGGGCGAACGTGCCGTTGCCGGCTTCGAGTTTGCCCGCGCTGCTGCGTGTAGTGTCGGCGCCGCCATAACGCAGTTCACCGGCGCCGTGGATGCCTTCAAGGGCTTCGGTGGGGATGCGGTTGTCGAAGGTGTTGACCACGCCACCGATGGCGCTGCCGCCGTACAGCAATGCAGCGGGGCCGCGCACGATCTCGATGCGTTCGACGTTGACCGGGTCCAGCGGCACCGCATGGTCATAAGACAGCGACGACGCGTCCAGCGCGCCCACGCCGTTGCGCAAGATACGAATACGATCGCCGTCCTGGCCACGGATGATTGGCCGGCTGGCGCCTGGACCAAAGTACGAAGACGACACACCCGGCTGCTTGTTCAGTGTTTCGCCAAGGCTGCCTTTTTGTTGCAGGGTCAGGTCATCGCCTTCCAGCACGGTGGTCGGTGAAGCGAGTTGCTCGCTGCCCAGCGGGTTGCCGGTGATGACTTGGGGTTGCAACTCCAGGGCGTGGGCTTCGGAGCTGATCAGCAGGGCGGCGGCAAGCGGGGTCAAGCGCCACAGAGAAGAGAGGGACATCGGACATTCCTTGGCAAAACGACGAAAAGATTTGAAAGTTATAGTTACAATATAACATCTCTTTTTCGCGAGCCACGGGAACTTTTTATCCCTGAGCGGAGGGGTGATAAGGTGTACGCCTTCGTGATTACTTTTTTCATAGGCCTGGCATGACCGCGACAAGCAACGACCCCCTTCACGGTGTAACCCTGCAGCACGTCCTCACCACCTTGGTGGAGCACTACGAATGGGAAGGCCTGGCCGAGCGCATTGATGTGCGGTGTTTCAAGAGCGACCCGAGTATCAAGTCGAGCCTGACGTTCCTGCGCAAGACTCCGTGGGCGCGGGAGAAAGTCGAAGGGTTGTACGTAAAGCTGATGCGCACCAAACGTCCGCTGGATTGAATCCATGAAGCGGTTTATAGCGGCGACAGCACTGGCCGGTTGGGTGGGGTTGGCGATTCAGCAATACCTGATTTTCTATTCGCGCTGGTCCAGCGGCGCAAGCTTGCTGGGCGGGCTGATCAACTTTTTCAGTTTCTTCACTGTGCTCACCAACACCCTGGCGGTGGTGGTGTTGAGCTATGCCTTGGTCCAACGGGACTCGGCGGCGAAGCGATTTTTTCTCAGGCCGGCGATCAGCAGCGGTATCACGGTGAGCATCTTGGTAGTGGGCTTGGCCTACAGCCTGTTGCTGCGGCATTTATGGCAGCCCGAAGGCTTTCAGTTGATCGCCGATGAACTGCTGCATGACGTGATGCCGGTGCTGTTTTTGATTTACTGGTGGCGGTGCGTGCCCAAGGGCAGCCTTCGCCTCAAGCACATCGGCGCGTGGATGATTTACCCGCTGGTGTACTTCGCTTATGCGCTGCTGCGCGGAGATTTACTCGGGCAGTATCAGTACCCGTTCATCGACGTGGCCACCCTTGGTTATCCACAAGTGTTCGTGAATGCCGGGGGGATTTTGGCGGGGTTTGTGCTGATCGCGTTGGCAGTGGTGGGGCTGGATAAAGTTATCAAGCCCCGACCTTGATTCACGCTTCTTCACTGCCCTCGGCGCGCCAGTAGCCGACGGCCTTGAGGAACGTTTCATCGACCTTGTGCGTATCCAGCAGCACCCGGCGTACCTGGCGCGACACTTTGGTTTCGGTCGCGACGAAGCTGTACAGCGAGCCGCTCGGCAGCGTCAGGTTCTGCACGGTTTCCAGCAGATCATCCTGGCCGCGAATGACCCAGATCACCTCGACATCGGCCCGGCTGTGCAGGACCTGTTTCTCTGCGGTATTCGCGATCTCGATCACCGCCAGCACCTTTCGCCCGGCCGGCAGTTCTTCCAGGCGACGACCGATGGCCGGCAGCGCGGTTTCGTCGCCGATCAGCAGGTAGCTGTCGAACATATCCGGCACGATCATCGAGCCCCGTGGCCCGCCGATGTACAGGTGCTGACCCACCTTGGCCTGCTCGGCCCAGGTGGAGGCGCGGCCGTCTCCGTGCAGCACGAAGTCGATGTCCAATTCGCCAATGTCCAGGTCAAAACGCCGAGGCGTGTAGTCGCGCATGGCCGGCTGCGGGCCATCTCCCTTGATGCTGAACGTCGGGCTTTCCAGCGCCGCTTGCTCGGCGGCATTCTGCGGGAACAGCAGCTTGATGTGATCGTCGCTTCCCAGGCTGACAAAGCCCGCCAGTTCCGGCCCACCCAGGGTGATGCGGCGCATGCGCGGGGTGATGTCGACCACGCGCAGTACGTCGAGGCGGCGGCGTTTGATTTCGTGGGTCACGCGGTGGATGGCTTGTGTATTCATTAGGCTTTCCCATCGGCAATGGCTTGGGCGGTGCCGTTGAGCAGCGCCGCGACACGAACGATTTCTTCCGGGCTCCAATGCCCGTGGTGCGAATGCAAGGCGTGACGCAGGTTGTGCACCGCCTCGTGGATTTCCGGCGGGCGATCCTGGCCGCGCAGCGAGCGCTTGCTCACCTCCATGCGCTGGCGAATGCCGTCGAGCGCCACCGCCTGTTCGCTTAAGAAGAGACGACCGGCGTCGGTGATTGTGTAGCGTTTTTTTCCAGCGTCGGCGTCACCGCTGATCAATTCGCTCTCTTCGAGGAAGGTCAATGTGGGGTAGATCACCCCGGGGCTCGGGCTGTAGGCGCCGTCGAACAGGGCTTCGATCTTGCGGATCAGGTCGTAGCCGTGGCAGGGCTGTTCGGCAATCAATGCCGGCAGCAGCAACTTCAAATCACCCGGGGCGAATACCCGTGGGCCGCGGCCGGCACGTTCGCGGCCTGGACGTTTCTCGAAGCCGTCACCGGGTTCACGGTGGGAATGATGGTCTCTCATTGTCATGCTCTCCTTGTGTGGATAAGACATAACGTAAGATATATCTTAAGAGATGCATAGCCACAGACGACCAACGGTCAAGTCTGGCCTATCGCACATTGCAAGCATTTGGATTGACTTATTAGTGGTGCGGCGATCCAACTAAGATTAGAGTTGGAACTCGTACTTTCAAAGAAGCTTTTATAACTTCTGTTTTTTTTATGTGTGGTGTTTTTCCTACGGAATATTCACAACGAACGTTGTTGAATAACTCATGTAGTCCATGTCTTACGGAGAAAATTAAAGTTTTGGCAAAGTGCCATATTTTTCTGTATTTGCCCGTATACATTGGCTACGAAGGCATGGGAAGCAGCCTGCATACCTGTTTTTAAAGTTAGTGGATCATTCCTCTCGCGTTGCACTCACTTACGTCTCGCTGCAGCGGACCTCATTGTGTGTTGAATTCACTGTTCAACTTTCAATGGGGCACTAACTTGTCCTCAAAACAGGAACTCATCATGTTCAAAAAGTTTGCAATTGCTGCTCCATTGGCCTTTCTGGCATTGAACGCCTCGACGGCCTTTGCTGCCGGCGAAGCCAACCACACCGTCAACATCAAGGCGAATATCCCTACCACGGTGTTCCACGCGCAGCCACGTGATCCGAACTTCGGCCGCGACGAAACCCTGACCTACAACATCGTCAGCGGTGAGCTGGCGCCGTTGAGCGCTATCTACGACCTGAAGAACACCAGTGGTTCGGTCCACGCCTACATCGAAGGCGGCCCGGCTGTTCTGTTCAACGGCAACGTCGCGCAGAACATCCCGCTGACCACCACCCTGCACGGCGTTGAACTGACCGGCACGCCAAAAGAAGTGGTGAACGAAGCCGACTCCACCCCGGGCGTGGGGGCTGAACTGCGCATCGTGGCAGCTAAGCCTACGGCCACCCAGCGTGGTGCCTACACCTCCGCTGTGGCGCTGGTGTTCGATGCGGTGCCGCCAACGCCAGCACCTTGATGGTGTAGGTGCCCGCCGGGCTTTCTTGCCCGCGGGCATTTGCGTTCGGGCCGGCCGATTTTCCCCCATTGGTCGGCCTGTTTTTTATCAAGTCTCCTGGCCCTCAGAGAGTTCCTTTCATGTTCCCGATGACGCCCATCGCGGTTGCGCTTGCGCTAGTGATTTGTACGAGTGCCTTGGCCGCGCCCACGTCAGGCACCGTCACGCCTGGCAGTTTGTTGACCCAGGCTCAGGGTTTGCCTGCCGGGTTCGGCGACCATTTTTTCGACGTACCGCTGGCGGTACAGGTCGAACTGGATCAGCAACCCCTGGGGGAAGCCTTGATTGTGCTGTCCCAGGACGAACGGGTGACGCTGCTGGAGTTCACCGATACCGGCGACAGCAAAGTCCCCGCCACCACCCGCGACACCTGGCAAGCCTTGCTGGAGAGCGGCGTCGGCCTTGGCGCATGCACCCAGGCGTGCCCGCAGCAACTGGTGTCAGTGCACTACAACCTGGAAAGCTCGCTGCTGTCGATCATTACCCAGAACGTCGAACACACCAGCGACGCACCGCGTTTTCACGCGCAGCCCGAGGGCGGTAGCCGTGGCTTGATCATCAACAACCAGCTCAACCTCAACGGCGGCCAGGAAGAAAACCTGGGCGGACGTTATGGTCTGCAAGCCAGTGCCAGCCTGGGCAATTGGACCCAGGTGTTCAACTTGCAGCTGGCGCGCCAGAGTGGCGACGAAGAACAACTGCGCCATGCAATCCATGAGCTGTATACCCAGCGAGAACTGGATGGCCAGTTTTTGCGCCTGGGCCATTTCACCCCCAATTCCGACGGCCTGACCCGGCAGTTGCGCAGCTTTGGCGCCAGCCCGGATACCGCGTTAGGCGTCATGTACGGCAGCTCCGACAGCCTGGCGATCAACAATGCCAAGGCCAGCGTTTACCCCATCTACGTCACCGCCAATCGCCAGGCCGCCGTGGAGATTTACCGCAACGGTCTGCTGATCAACACCCAGGCGGTCGCGGCCGGTTTGCAGACCCTGGACACGCGGCCGTTGCCCGGCGGCATCTACGAAGTCGAAGTGCGCCTGGTGGAAGACGGCCTCACCGTCAGCACCTCCCAAGAGCTGGTGTACAAACCCAGCAACTGGCGCAACGTCGATGACCGCTGGCGCTACAACGTGTTTGCCGGACGCGAAACCAAGCTGTTCAGCAACTGGGATGAACAGTCTTCCGGCTCGATCACCGCGGGTGCCTCGGTCAATTACCTGGTGCATCCACGGGTGATTCTCGGCCTGTCGGCGCGGGAAGTGCGTGAGCAACTGCAATACGGCGGTTCGGTGGACTGGACGGTGGCTAACAACACCAGCCTCTACACCAACCTCTACCAGACCCGCGAACACGGCACCGGCCTGGACGTTCAGGGCCTCTACACGTTTGGCGCCACCAATCTGGTGCTCAGCCATAACCGCAGTTGGCTCGACACCCGCGACACCTTCGAGACCCTGCCCGACGGCACCCGCCTGCGGCGCAACACCTTTGTTGGCCAGACCAGTAACTCGGCACTCTCGGTGAACCACCGGGTCGACGCGCGCAATTCCTGGAACCTGCGCCTGTCCCACAGCGAGGGCAATGCCGAAGGTGCCGGGCTCGACCTGGGCTGGAGCCGCCGCGACACCTTGTGGGGCAGCGACGCCAACTGGCGTTTCTCGGTGTTCGACCGACCGGGCACGTCCGGCACCAACGACAAGCGCAACCGCGGCGTGGACCTCTCTGTGAGCCTGGCCCTGGGCGGAGATGGCCGGCAGATTTCCGGCAGCATCGGCACCCGCACCGCGCGGGACGGCGGTCGCGATAACAATGCGTCGGTCACCGTTCGCCAGGACCTCACCGACCACCTGCTGCAAAGCGTCTCGGCCACCGCCATCACCGACACCTATGGCGTCGGGTTCTCGGGCATGGCCAGTTTCGACAGTGATGTGGTCAGCGGCGACGGCTTCATCCAACGCAGCTCGTTCAACGGCGACCTCAGCGGCGGCCTGAACCTGCACAGCACCTTCGTTGCCGGTGGCGACCAGATGCTGATGACCAGCCAGTACCAGAGCAATGGCGCGGGCATGATCGTCGACGTCGAAACCGATCTGGATGAGATCACCCTGCGTGCCGACGACTTCAGCGGCGGCGGCGCGATCCTGCGTCCTGGGCGCAACTTCGTACCGGTGGCGGCCTACAAGAGCAGCACGGTGAACTTCGACTTCGACGGCAACCACCCACCGGCGGCCAATATCCAGCCGGCGCGGACCACCTACCACCTGAACAAGGGTGGGGTGGACTACCGGAAAATCACCGTCATGAAAACCGTGTCGGTACTCGGGCGCCTGCTCGATGCCCAGGGCCAGCCGCTCAGGGGGCATCACGTGATCAACCACGCCAGCCGTGGGGTCAGCGAGGCCGACGGGTTCTTCTCCATGGAAATGAGCGCCAGCTCGCCAACCCTCGAAGTGCGCTACCGCAACCAATTGCTGTGCCAGTTCCGCCTGGACCCGGCCACCTCCGCCAATGAACAGGACGTGTTGATGATCGGTGACCTGCGCTGCACGCCGGACACCCTCGCCGAACACATATCCAGCACCCAGACCGCAGGTTGAGTGCCATGACGAGAACACTCACGATGAAACCCTTCAACACCTTGATCATGGCCATGGGCGCGTCGCTGTTGTTCAGCGCCAGCGCCTCACTGGCGGACGAGAACATCACCGCGCGGTTCCGGCCTGACCCGGCCAATCCGATGAAGAATGACTTTGAAAACACCACGCCGATCAGTTCGATCTGCGCGGCGCATATTCCGACCCAATGCAAGGCTTTGGGGATTTTCAGCCTCAGGGACAACGAGCTCAGGGCGCAATCCAATCAGCCGATCCTGGCCGAACACGAGGATGAGCGCCAAGGTTTCATGGTCAAGGTGCCGTCGGACTGGCGTGACCTGTCAGTGACCCATGCCGCAACAGGGGAAACTGAAATTGTCCAGTTGCGTATCGCCGGCATCGGTGCAAATTGGCGTATACCCAGACCGCCAGGCGTATCGACCTGGGCCAAACCCGGATTCAGTTGGCAAAGTCAGTGGTTGAATCCACCAAGTCCCTGTCGGCGTACCGGCCACCTTGCCGCGGGTGTCAGGGACGCCTCCTATTTTTGGCTGACGCCTGAAGGGGCTGGCCCTTGCGGTCTTAAGCCTTCCCACGATCTGAGCTATATGAACGTGGCCACGATGGAATACGCCTACGAACTCAGGACCCCCAACCCCCTGACCATGTCCGGTGGCCAATACTACGGCAGCATCACCTACACCATGGGACCGGGTGGCGATTACGATTTTGGTGACGTCCTGGTCCTGAATAAAAACGCCATCACGTTCAACTTCACCCTTAGCGTGGAGCACGACCTCAAAGTCGACCTCCCACCCGGCGGCAACCGCATCGAACTGATCCCCGACGGCGGCTGGCAAGCCTGGCTCAACCGTGGACGCTCGCCCACGCGGCTGTACCGCGACCAGACCTTCCGCATCGCCGCCAGTTCGCGTTTCAAGATGCAGCTGGAATGCTCGATCGTCATGGGCAACACCTGCGGCCTGCGCAATGCCAATGGCGATGAGGTGCCGTTGCAGGTCGCCGTGACGCTGCCCAGCGGCATCGATGGGCGCGGTAACCAGGCCGTGCTCAAGCGTCCGTTGCGCCTGGACGGTGAAGGCACCGAACTGTTCCAGCCGCTGTTCTACGTGAACGACCGCCCGGGCACCTTGCACTTCGAGGTGTTGCGCGACGACATGGCCGACATGCTCAACCAGCCGGGCAGTACCTATTCGGGCGTGGCGACCGTGATCTGGGACTCGGAAATTTAGATCGGCCCCACTCCAACGGCGGGCCAGGCCCGTCGCAGTCAATCAACGAGGCGAAGTAAACGATGAAACAAGCAGTGTTATGGATCGGGTTGTGCCTGATGTCGCTCACCGTCCAGGCCGGGCCGCTGATCAACGTCGGGGTGGTTTACGACTACCTCGAAAGTGATCGCAGTTCCTACCTCAAGCGCGTGTTCAATGGCGGCACCAGCACCGCGTTCATCAAGGTCAACGTGTTGGAAATTGTCTACAACGCAGATGGCACCACCCGCGAAATTCCGGTGCCCTCGATCATCGATGACAAGGGCGTCACGACCAGTCGCGACGGCCTGATGGCCAGTCCGTCGCGACTGATCGTGCCGGTAAACGGCCGACAGGGCACGCGCCTGTTGTACATGGGCCCGCGCGACAAGGAACGCTATTTCCGCCTGCGCTTTATCCCCGTAGTCCCGGAAAAAGACGACAACTTCGGTATCAGCGACGAGGAGCGCGCCGACTACAAGGATCACCTGGCGGCCGGAATCAACGTGATGGCCGGCTACGGCACGGTGTTTTTCGTACGGCCCAAGGATGCGCGGTTCGACACCCGCATCAACGAGAGGCCTGACCAATACCAACTGCGTAACGCGGGCAACAGCACCGTGGTGCTCGACGAGTTCCACGACTGTTCGGTGACCAACCCCACTGACTGCGTGCCGACCACCAAGCACCACATCCTGCCCGAGCGACAACTGACGTTCGAGAAAAAACCGGGCCGGCGCTACAGCTTCGTGCTGGTGGAAGGGCTGGATAAAAAACCGCTGAAGGTCGAGAAGACTAACGGGTGATCATGATGTTCAAGCAGCTGACAAGATTCGGTGTACTGGCGGCCTGCATGCTGGCGGGCGCACCCACCTCGGCGATCCAGGAACGTCACTCGTTCGATGTCTCGGTGACCATCCCGGTAAACGAGGCCTATGTGCTGCCGTCCGAACCTGACTGGATGGGCCAGGACCAACTGCTGGCGTGGAACCTGGTGACCTCGCAACTGAGCCGCCTGCGCAAGAACTTCGACGTCAAGCACCTCAACGGCGGCGTCGCGGCCCGCCTTGGGGCCGAGCCGTACTTGTTTAACGGGCGTAACCGTATCGACCTGCAGGTGCAGTTCAACCAGGTAGCGCTGACCCTCGACCCGGTGGAAGTGGTCGGCGCCGCTGAAGCACGAGTGGGACGCCGGGCCGAGCTGGACATCGCCGCCGTAGAGCCCGAAGGCGGCTATCGCGGCGGCGAGTACTACGGCACGGTGCACCTGGTGTTCGATTTCCTGGCGCCGTGATTGCCTACTCAGTGCTGGCCTTGAGCAAGGCTTCACGGGTCAAACGCCGCGCCAGCTCGTTATAGTCATGCTGGATATGGTCGTAGAAACCCAGCACCGTGCTGTCTGAAAACGCCTCTTCAGTAAGCACCACGCTGTACGGGATCACCAGATCGTCGGCCAGGCGGGTCAACTGCTCGCGCACACTGTCCGTCGGCGCAGCGACCCATTGCTCGTGCAGTTCGAGCAGGTCCTGCAGGTGGCTGCCGGCCTCCGTGCGTAGCCTGCGCTGGGCGTTGAAGGCGCCCAGATAGGCCTCGTGCAGATAATCGCTCCAGAACGGCTGCTCCAGCAGGCCATTGATCAGACCATCGCCCTGTTGCAACTGGCGAATGGCGTGCGCCGCTCGGTCGAGATGGGCCTGAGTGACCTGGGCCGTGTTGCGATAAACCATGTGTTCAGACAGCCATGGCAGGTCCAGGCGTGCCTTCAGCCCAGTTTGATAGGCGAGGTACACCTGCACGTCATCCACCTGGCCTTGACCGATGCCCAGTGTTTGTCCCAGGCCGCCTTCGTTGATCGGCAGGGTACGGCGCCGCACTTCTTCGCGGGCCAGACGGTTGACTTGGTCCAGGCGCCAGGCTTGCCGCGCCAGTTTTACCAGGCGGCTTTCGCGCTGGAGCAAAGCCAGTGGGGCGTCGTCCTTGAGGATCTGCTCAAGCAGGGTTTCGACGCCCATGCGATTGAAGATATGCGCGCCGGCATCTGCGCAATTGGGCGGCGTCGCGGCCAGGCTGAAGATGCGTTCACGAAAGCTCGGGTTCTGGTCCACCGTGAACAGCAACTGCCACACCCGGATGGCCAAATCTTCCCGCCCCTGCTGGAACAGTTGCGCGTCGATCTCGGTCTGGAACTCCACGGGTGGACGCAGCAGTTTGAACAGGTCAAACAAGCCCTGGGAGCCATGCTCCTGTTCCACGTCCTCCCAGACTTTGATGGCCTCGTCGCGCGCGTCGCCGCTCAAGCCAATCAGCCAGTATTCACGGTCGGACGGCTTGCTGCGCGGCGTGGTGCGGTAGGGATCGAAACCGAAGGCACGCCGATACGCGACCACGCGATCTTCGTCTGCCGGTTCCAGGCGGCTGCGGTCGAGCCAACTGCTGGCGACGATGCGCGCGCCCACCGAATCTTCGGCGAACGGTGGAACGCTGGTGATTCGGGTGTGGGTCAGGTCCAACTCAGGGATGGCCAGCCTTGGACTGTCGAGGCCCGCCGGCCATTGGCTGATGCCGGTCCTGCGCAAGGTCAGTCGCCGCAGTTCGGGCAGCGGGCCGATGTCCGGCGGCACGCTCATCAATGCGTTGCCCTCCAGGTTCAGCGAGCGGAGCAAGGGCAGGTGCTTGAGTGCCTCGTAGTCGTAGCGGCCCCATCGGATCGGGTTGTCGCGCAGGTTCAGCGCGGTCAGTGCTTTCATGTCGGTCAGTTGGGACGGCACGCCGGTCAGTTCATTCTCGGACAGGTCGACGATGCGCGTGGCGGGGAAATTGTCGAGAAAGCCCATTTCCTCGTCCTTCAGACGCGTGCCGCTCAGGTTCAGGCGGGTGACATGGCTGAAGTCCGCCCGCAGCGGCTCCATGTGTTGCACGTAGCGCCCCAGCACCAGATTGCTCAAGTCCAGGAGCGTGCCGCGCGGCTGTGGTTGTGGCGGCAACATGCGCAGGTAGGCGCCGTCTTCCCAGCAGCTTTGCAGCTCTTTGATGATCAGCCCGCGCATGAGCAGCTCGTTTTGCGCGAGCACGCTGCCGACCGCGCCGAGAGGACGCTGTTTGCGGAGGCTGCGCAGGTCTTCGCCCAGCAACCGGTGGTCGGCCTCCAGCGTGCCCAGCAGCGCCTTACCTTGCGCAGTGTCGAGGAACGGCGAGACGCTGGCGATCTCTTCTGCGTTCAGTCGTGGGCACAGCTTGGTCAGGGTCTCTGCGGGCGTCGGTGCCGGGGCGGTTTGCCTGCGAAACAGGCGGCGGAAGGCCTCGAAGCCAGGTTTTTGCAGCAGGCGTTGGGTGCTGCGGTCGTCGGCCAGGCGCCCGGTCGGCGGTTCCAGCAGGGTGCGGCGCACGGCCAATGGTTCAAGTTGCGCCCTGAGCCAGGCCTTGAGGTTTTCACCCTGGCCAGGGCGCAAATCAACAGCCCCGTCAGGAAGCACACGCAATAGCGCTTCGAAAAAACGGTAGTGCGCGGGCGGCGTCGACGCCGGTACCCCGTGGATCCGGTAGCGGCCCTGACCCTGGTAGATCAGGACTTTCTGTGTGACGGCCGCCGCCGGGCCTACCCGACACCGCAAGGCGCCCTCCGGCGATTGCTCATGGATGGCGATACTCAGGTCCCCCAGAGCATCGGTGTTCAGACGCAGGAGATTGAGGACCATGCGCTCGGTGTCCGACGTCAGCAGGGCATCGTCATGCAAACCCTCACTGGCGTGACTGGCGCGGACTTCGTTGGCCAGTTGCCGGGCGAGGTTTTTCAGGCGCAGAGGGATGCGCTGTTCACGGCTCATCACGTCCAGTTCCTGGGGCGATGTGCGCAGTAGCAGCGTCGTCACCAGCTCTGCGGGCAACTGCGGGAACTGCTGTTGAATCAGTTGACCGTGAGGGGTGTCGAGCACTTCGCGTGCGCTGTAGAGGTGATTGAACATCGCAACGGTGTGTGGCGTGAGCCGATCGGCCAATTGGTTGCGCAGCGCCGCGACCCGCGCGGTTTGGGTCTCGGGCAGGGGCGAGGGCAGCAGGGCGTCGAGTTCCTTTTCGCTGAGAAACGCGAGGACTTGCTCTGGCAACGAGCCGGCCTGCACCTGCGCATGGCTGATGTTCAGGGTGTCGGCGGGCAACGCATCGGCGGCGCCATAACGCATGGCGTAGCCGCTCAGGTCCGGTTCGATGAACACGTCGATGGCTTTGTGCGACGGCCAGCCAGGTAACTCAGTGGTGGTTTGCACCGACCAGTTGGTCGGCAGCTCGGCCGGGGCGCCGGTGCGGATGCGCTGGGGTGTCTGTTCGACGTGCCGACGCAGTTGCAGGCGCTTGAGGCTGTCGGCCAGCAGTGGCGGAGGAGGGGAGCGGTCGGCATACATCATGCGCAGGGCGCCGTCGTGAGTTCCGCTGGTGGCGCAGGCTTGTGCCCGTTGCGCGGGAGTGAGGCCTTCCACCAGAAGAGGACCAAGGCGCTCGTGCAGCGCCGCGCTGTCCCAGGTGCGCGGGTCTTCTCCTTCATGCAGCCAGGCGCCGTTGTCATTGTGTTCGAGTCGCGGGGAATAGGCCTCGGGGCGGGTCGGGTGCTGGATGCGGTAGGTGTCACTGGCGGCCTCGTGCGCGACCACGTAATGGCGGTCCTTCAGGCGCAGGATGCGTTGGTCCTGATGCTCGTGAAGACCCAGCGCATCAGGCTGTGCATCGGCCGGCAATTGCAGATCATGCCGGGCATAGGGCGCCAGATCCGGGTTCCACAGGCGTGGTTGCCCGCTGACCTCGACCACCCGCAGATCATCGACGAACAGTGAGCGCCGCAACGCACCGCCCACGGCGGCGCCGGCGGCAAACGTGCCCAGTTGCACCACCTCGCTGGTCACGCTCACCACATGTTCGGCGGCTTCGCGATATTGGCCCTCGGCCAGGTCGACGACCCCTTCAATGATCTCGCTGCTCAATTGATAAACGGTGTAGGCCAGCATCAACTCACCGAGAAACGGCACGAACGGCGTGATCACCATCAGGGCGGCGTTGAAGATATCCGTGATCATTTTCGTGGCGTTGTCCCACCAGGCCCAGCGCTCGGCGCTGTCGGCATCGGAGGTGGACACCGCCATGCTGCGCCCGTCATTGAGGATTTTATTCAGCGCCTGCTGGTAGCGGTGTTCCCACAGGTCTGCGTCGATCCTGATGGCTGAAAATGGCAGCCGTTGGCCCAGCCCGGCAAAGAAGTGCCCGCGTTGGTTATGCCCGACAAACTCGCTGAAGAACTGCTGATAGGTTTGCTGGCCGCGTGATGGGATCGCTGCGTTGGCGTGCAGCTTGCGTGTCAGATCCGTCATGAACGCCACGCTGGAGTCGTATTCCTTGACGGGACTTTCGGGGTCATGAGGGATGTAGGCGATCAGTTTCGACACGCTGGACACGCGGTCCAGATCCGCCGCAATCAGCAGTATGCCGGCCAGTGGCGCATCCAGGATGTTCAAACGGTAGAACTGCAGCACCCCACGCTCACCGCGCAGCGCTTGCAGCAGCACTGCGCACGCCGCGGGCCCCAGGTCCTTTTTCAGCACGGCCAATTGCGCGGCAGCCTTGAGCGCGGCCTTTTGGCTGGCAATGATGCGGGTCTTGAGCGTGGCACGCAGGGCCAGGTCGGTCGGCAACAGATGCTGGTTCAGATGCTGTTGATAGCGGGCGCCGAGGTTCAGTTCGCGGCACAGCGTCTTGAACTGCAGAAGGGGCATTCGCTCGGCCAGTGGCAGGATGTCGAAGTGGCCTCGGGCGTCCGGTTGGGTGATGTAGCAGGAGTCTTTTTCAAAGCTTTCACCGGCGGCGAAGTTATGCAACGCGGCATCCAGCAACGACACCCTGCGGGTGGTCACCCCCTTGGAAATATCCAACGCATACCAGGGCAGTTGCGTGGGGATATACAGGTTGAGATAGGTGGTTTTGACGTTCAGGTCCAGGCCGTGTTTTTCGCGGATGGCCTCCTGCAACAGCGGCTCGGAAAAACCATACAGGTCCTGCACGTCGCGAAGGTGTTGGTCCACGGCGTTTTGTGCGCGCCAGCCCTCGGCATTCGCCAGCTGCAGCGTGGTGTGTTGATCGGGTGAGGCGCTGGCGTACCAGTCCGGTCGGGACAGCGTGGTGCTGTTGAACAGGCTGATTCGGGCGGGGACGGCGGTGGTGAGCCAGTCGGGAATTCTCTGCTGGATCAGCGCGTAATGAGGCCCCTTGTAGGGCGTTGCCAGAGGACTGGCAGGAGGGGGGGATTCGGGCATGCAATGGCGCTCGCTAAGGGATTCGAAGCCATTAGCGTATCCACTGAAGACTAGAACAAAAGCTCAAAATCCTGGGCGGTTCGGTGCGTTGAGCACCCGTTATTCGAATGAAAGATGCGCATAACTAACACCCTGTTTCGGCGGTTGGCACAGGGTCTGCGCGTCAGGTTGCAGGTAAGGCGTGAGGATCGGTGCCATACCCTTGAGCACCTGCACCGGCAGCGCCGACGTGAACGTGAATTGCTGCGCCGAACTGCCCGGAACGAATGCGGTGAGGGTGCCGAAGTGGTGCTCGCCGATATAGAACACGAACGTCGCGGTGCGGTTGATGGACTTGGAACTGAGCACACGCCCACCGGCGCCGATGGCTTCGATGCGGTTGTCGCCGGTACCGGTCTTGCCGCCCATGATCAAGGGTGTGCCGTCAGTCAGCTTGAAACTGCCGGCCACGCGTTTGGCGGTGCCGGCGTCCACCACTTGCGACAACGCGCCACGCAGGGCGGTGGCGACTTCGCTGGGCATCACGCGTTTGCCGCGATCGGGGTTGTTGACCAGGCGGGTTTCATAGGGGGTGTCGGCGGCAAAATGCAGGCTGTCGATGCGCAGGGTCGGTTCGCGCACGCCGTCGTTGAGGATGATCCCCACCAATTCCGCCAGCGCAGCGGGGCGGTCGCCGGAGCTGCCGATGGCCGTGGCCAGCGATGGCACCAGATGGTCGAAGGGGTAGCCGACTGCCTGCCAGCGCTGGTGAATATCCAGAAACGCTTCGATTTCCAGCATGGTGCGGATGCGACTGTCACGGGCGCTCTTGTGGCGGCTCTTGAACAGCCAGCCATAGACTTCCTGGCGCTCATGCTCACTGGCGGCGACGGCCTGGGTGAAGGTGGCGTCGGGGTGTTCCAGCAAGTAGCCGAGCAGCCACAATTCCAGCGGATGGACCTTGGCGATGTAGCCTTGGTCCGGCAGGTCGTAGGCGCCGGGGCCGTAGGCCTGATAGAGCTTGGTCAGGCGCTCGTCGCTGAGTTTTTCCGGTTCCTTGCTCTTGAGGTGAGCGCGCACGAACCCGTTGAAACTCTGCTGGCTGGCCTGGGGCAGCAGGTAGCGGTGCACGGCGGCCAGGCGTATGGCGGTGGGGTGCATGCTGTCGAGGAAGGTGTCGAGCCGCGCCTGGGTGTCCTTGTTGCGGTAGCGTTTCCAGAAACGCAGCAGAAAGGTGGTGCCCTCACGGTCGGCGAACTGGGCCAGGTATTCCTGGCGGCGCGGGTCGCTGTCGTCCTTGAGCAACTCGGCGCTGTTGTTGGGGCCGTGGTAGGTGCTGTAACGCACTAGGTCGCGCATCAGGCGAATGAACGGCAGGTTGATCGACTCGCGCAGGGCATCGCGCAGGCTCGGGCTGCGACCATTGTCTTCGTTGCGAAAATTGTGGAAGCGGTGCAGGCCGCCACCGGTGAAAAAGCTCTCGCCAGGGCTGGCGGAATACTGCCGGTCGAGGGCTGCGTCGAGCATCTTCGCGAGGCTGCGGTCGGTGCTTTGCGCCAAGTAGTCCACGGCCCAGCGCGACAGGCGATCCTGCTCGTCGACGCTGACTTTTTTCAGTGCAGCGGCGGGCTGTGCGCCATAGCGATCATGCAGTTCGCTGATGATCTGCAAGTAGGTGGTCAGTACCCGTAGCTTGGCGGTGGAGCCCAATTCCAGCTTGCTGCTCTCGTTGATGTCGAAGGGTTGGTCGGTGTTGTCGGTCTGCACACGCACCCGTGCGCCGTCGGCGGTCATCTCGTAGAGGGTGAAGCTGTAGCGCACTTGCGCGGTGCTGGCCGGCGTCAGCAGCCGTGGCCCGAGCAGGCCCAGTTGCGCGGCGAAGGCAGGGTCAGCGAGCTGCTTGAGGTAGGCGGTGGCTTGGGTTTGCAGGTCGTTCTGCAAGGTGCTGGTGGCGGCCAGATCGAGGCGGTCGAGGTCGTACAGCGATCGGTTGAGCAGCGCGGCCAGGCGACTGCGCGCAACGCTGATGCCCTTGTTGGTCTCGATCGGTTGCAAGGTCGGTTGCTGCTGCCAGTCGCGGTACGTCACCTGACTCGCCAGCGCGGCATCGGCCAGGGCCGGTTCGATGACGCCGTTCTGTTTGAGCAGACGCAGGTGGCTGTCGGTCAGGTCCGCAAGTTCCGGGCGGCCTTTGGACAAGTAATGGGACGGCCGGCGCTGGGCAATCATCAGCGACAATACTTCGCGCAGGGCCACACCTTTTTGCTCGAGGCTGCCAGTGCCGGCGTCGGCCAGCAGCGCATTGGTGCGCTTGAAGTCGGCGCCGTACCACACCCGCAGACCTTCGGCCATGCCGTGCACTTCACCATGGCCAGGCACGGCGGACAGCGGCACGCTGTTGAGGTAATCGCGCACGATGTTCTGGCGCGCGAGCAAGGTCTGCGGGCCGTCCTGGTAGGCGCGCACGCTGGCAGAAAACATCTGGCGCAGCTTCTCGCTACCGGACAGGGTCAGGCCGTCGGGGGAGTGGCGGTATTTTTCCAGTTGGGTGGCGAGGGTGCTGCCGCCGGCGCTTTGCCCGGGCAGGTGCAGCACGCGGGCGACTTGCGACCACGCGGCCTTGGCGAAGCGCGGCCAATCCACCGCCGGGTTGGCCTGGGGCTGTGCGGGGTCCAGCAGGTCACGGTTTTCGATGAACAGCAGGCTGCTGACCACCACCTGCGGGATCGCGGTGAAGTCCGGGTAAAACTGCTGGGGGTAGCTGAACTGGTACAGCGGCGTGGCGCGGCAGTCGTTGATCGACAGGCCGGCCTGGATTTTTTCGGCGTAGGGCACAAACAGCCCGTGGGCGGTGTAGTCCATCAAGGCGTCGGAAAACTGCGCCTGGCTCTGGATCAGGAAATTGCGCTTGAGCAGGCGTGGCAGGAATTCATCGATGGCGCTGTAGCCCAGGCGTTTGTCGAAGGGCCCTTCACCGGGGTAAACGATGCGGTCGCTGGCGCCGGGCTCCACTGTGTAGCTGAGGGTCGTGGCCAGACGGCTCAGTTCGCGGGACTGCCAGTCGGCGCTGCGCATTTCGCGCTGGGCGACATACGCTGCGGCGATCAGCGCGATCACCAGTAGCAGCCACACCATTCGCCACCTGTACAACCGCTTGCGGGGGCGTCGTGGCAATGGCTGTTCATCCTCGCTGTCGGCAGGCGCCGCAGCTTTGGTTGAATCGGTTTGCCATAAAGCGCCCATAGTCGATTGATCCCATCCCGGCAGATTGATCGGACTTGTCTCAAGCGTAGACGCTGATTGGCTTGCGTGAGGAATTTGTCGACCGGGCCGGGCATGGGCAAAGCCCGATGATAGCGTAGGTGGCTTGAAGGGTCGCACCAATGGTGTGCGATACTCCCACCGCTAAATCGTATTAAGGCGGCAATTCCCGCTGAATATTGCCTTTTATAGAGTGAAAATCACTGGGTTGAGCTTTTTATACTGCATCCCCCCGATCTGGCCCCGCCGGACCGGTTTGCCCACAAGGTGAACCGGCGATGGCATGTCACGGCAGACCCGCCGCGACGTGCTGGACTCGGAGGCTCATATCCAATAACAAGACGAGGTTGTATCCCTATGCCAGTCGGCAACCACCTGCCCCATGGCGAGACCGCTTCGGGCGGCCCGCTCAAACGCGAACTGGGTGAGCGGCATATCCGCCTGATGGCGCTCGGCGCCTGTATCGGTGTCGGCCTGTTCCTCGGCTCGGCCAAGGCCATCGAAATGGCCGGCCCGGCCATCATGCTCTCCTACATCATCGGTGGCCTGGCCATCCTGGTGATCATGCGCGCCCTCGGCGAAATGGCCGTGCATAACCCGGTGGCCGGCTCGTTCAGTCGTTATGCCCAGGATTATCTCGGCCCGTTGGCGGGCTTTCTGACCGGCTGGAATTATTGGTTCCTGTGGCTGGTGACCTGTGTGGCCGAGATCACCGCCGTGGCGGTGTACATGGGCGTGTGGTTCCCCGACACACCGCGCTGGATCTGGGCCCTGGCGGCGCTGATCAGCATGGGCACCATCAACCTGATCGCGGTAAAAGCCTTTGGTGAGTTCGAGTTCTGGTTCGCGCTGATCAAGATCGTCACCATCATTGCCATGGTGATCGGCGGCGTCGGCATCATCGCCTTCGGCTTTGGCAACGACGGCGTGGCGCTGGGGATTTCGAACCTGTGGGCCCACGGCGGCTTCATGCCCAATGGCGTGCAGGGTGTGCTGATGTCGCTGCAGATGGTGATGTTCGCCTACCTCGGCGTGGAGATGATCGGCCTCACCGCCGGTGAAGCGCGCAACCCGCAGAAGACTATTCCGAGCGCAATCGGGTCGGTGTTCTGGCGCATCCTGTTGTTCTACGTGGGCGCGTTGTTCGTGATCCTGTCGATCTACCCGTGGAATGAAATCGGCACCCAGGGCAGCCCGTTCGTGATGACCTTCGAGCGTCTGGGCATCAAGACCGCAGCGGGCATCATCAACTTCGTGGTGATCACGGCGGCGCTGTCGTCGTGCAACGGCGGCATCTTCAGCACCGGGCGCATGCTCTACAGCCTGGCGCAGAACGGCCAGGCGCCGGCCGCGTTCGCCACCACGTCGAGCAACGGCGTGCCGCGCAAAGCCTTGCTGCTGTCGATCTTCGCCTTGCTGCTCGGCGTGCTGCTCAACTACCTGGTGCCGGAGAAAGTTTTCGTCTGGGTCACGTCCATCGCCACCTTCGGCGCAATCTGGACCTGGGTGATGATCCTGTTGGCCCAGCTCAAGTTTCGCAAGAGCCTGAGCCCGGCCGAGCAGAAAGCCCTGAAGTACCGCATGTGGCTGTACCCGGTCAGTTCGTACCTGGCGCTGGCATTTCTGGTGCTGGTGGTGGGCCTGATGGCGTACTTCCCGGACACCCGCATCGCGCTGTACGTCGGTCCGGTGTTCCTGGTGCTGCTGACCGTGTTGTTCTACGTGTTCAAGCTGCAACCGAACACCGCCAACGCGGCGCCAGTGCACTCCGCCTGACGCCTGGCAAGGCCCGCTGCGTGCGGCGGGCCTTACCCTTCAGCTGGCCTGCGTGACCAGCTTGTGCGACTGATCCAGGCGCTTGTTGAATTCCAGCCACAACCCCAGCATCACCATCAATGAAGCGCCGACCAGCGCTGTCAGCAGTTGCATCAGCAGCGCATCGCCAGCCATCGCATTGACCATGTCGGCCAACGGCGCCAGCACGACGCCCAGGCAAAACACTTCCAGTGAATAACGGCCCATGCGGCAGGTGTGCTGCGCCAGCCAGTTGTCGGTCCAGCCGCGTCCGGGCAACAGCTTGGCGGTGACATACGCCAGTGCGAGGAAGTGCAGCAGGCGCAGCGGCGACAGGTCGGTCTTGCTGATTGGGTAGATCAGATCGCTGACCGCCGATGGCATCCACGTATCGTGCACTTCGGGCCAGCGCCACGACAGTGTCAGCACCGCTGCAGCCAGGGTGTAGATCGCCGCCGCCATGAACAACGGCTGTCGGCGCAGTGGCCGCAGTTCGGCCGGGCGCTCGCGGCTGGCATGAATCGCCGCCGCGCCACCGAGGATGAACAGAAACTGCCAGGTCACCGGGTTGAAGTACCACACGCCGTCGGCAATCGCCCGCAGGTTCCAGCCCATCCACGGCGCCAGCAGGTACACCGTCATCGACGCGCCCACCACCAGCCAGGTCTTGCGCAGCAACAGCGGCAACACCAGCGGCAAACCACCGAGCAGCACGATATACAACGGCAGCGGGTCCATCAGGTTGGGCTTGAAGCGCAGCAGAAGTTCATCGGTCAGCGCCTGCTGCGGGTGGGTGACGAAGTGCGTCAGGCCCATCTCCTCGACGAGGTCGCGGGTTTCCACATGGCTGTTGGCGAAGAACACGATGCCCATCAGCATCGCCAGCAAGAAGATGTGCACCACGTACAACACCCAGGTACGGCGCAGGATCTTCAGCGTGGCGAACCAATAGCCGTCACGCTGCAGGATCTTGCCGTAGGCCAGCACTGCGGCGTAGCCGGCGAGGAACACGAAGACTTCGGCCGCATCGCTGAAACCGAAATTGCGTAGGGTGATCTGGCCGAGGGGATTGTGGGGAACGTGATCCCAAAAAATGAAGATCAACGCCAGGCCCCGAAAAAAATCGATGCGCGGGTCGCGTCCGTTCAGCATGGCAGCGGGCTCTTTGACGAAAGGTTTAGTAATGACAGGCGCAGGCGCGAATTGTCGTACGCCGCAGGTCGGGCGGGCGCAGGTTGGCGGTATTTCCAAGCAATTGCAAAGGCTGGATATTACTGAATGTCTCTAGACGTCAATGATCTCTGACGTGCCCTGGGTATCGGGGAGTACGGCATGAGAGGAGGCTGCTTTAACAACGTACAACTGAACCGTCTCTCCGGGGATTTTGTTAACAACGATGCCCTCGGTGGTCCGGTTCAGTCCGGAAAGGCTGGGTCAGAACGCATCCATCAACAGCACTTTGCATGGCTTGGCCTGGTGCTCGTTTATCTGCGGCACCAGCCGGGTAAAGTGTTCGGTCTGGCAATGCCTGTCGAGCGCGGCCTGGTCGGGCCATTGCTCAATGAAAATGAAGTGCCCGGGGTCGTCCTGATCGACAAACAGGTCGTAGGCGATGCACAGCGGTTCCTGGCGGGTTTTTTCCACCAGTTCGGCGTACCAGGGACGTACCGTGTCGAGGTGTTCGGGCTTGATGAAATCTTCAGCGATGACCTTCAGCATGGTTAGCGTCCTTAAGCCGCGGCTACGTCGTGGGGCTCAAAACTGTCCGCACGCGCCATCTGCCACATCCGCGAATAGAATTCGCCGTTCACCTCGCCGGTGAGCAACTCGCCGGGCTTGAGGAACACATGCAACTGCGAGAACAACTTGATCTCGGTCGCCGACATGCGCCGCACCAGGTGCTTGGCCGACAGTTGCGACGGATGATCCAGGCCTGCCGCCGCGAGCATCTCGGCCAGGGCCTTGAGGGTGTTGCGGTGGAAGTTGAATACGCGCTGGGCCTTGTCCGGCACCACCAGGGCGCGCTGGCGCAGCGGGTCTTGGGTGGCGACGCCGGTGGGGCATTTGTTGGTGTGACAGCTTTGCGATTGGATGCAGCCGATGGCGAACATGAAGCCGCGCGCCGAGTTGGCCCAGTCGGCGCCGATGGCCAGGACGCTGGCGATGTCGAAGGCGCTGACGATCTTGCCGCTGGCGCCGAGCTTGATCTTGTCGCGCAGGTTCAGTCCCACCAGGGTGTTGTGCACAAACAACAGGCCTTCACGCAGCGGCACGCCGATATGGTCGGTGAACTCCACGGGCGCCGCGCCGGTGCCGCCTTCCTTGCCGTCTACCACGATAAAGTCCGGGAGGATGCCGGTTTCGAGCATGGCCTTGGCGATGCCCATGAATTCCCACGGGTGGCCCAGGCAGAACTTGAAACCTACCGGCTTGCCGCCGGACAGCTCGCGCAGTTGGGCGATGAATTGCATCAGTTCGATGGGCGTGGAGAACGCACTGTGGCGCGATGGCGAGATGCAGTCTTCGCCCATCAGGATGCCACGGGTCTCGGCGATTTCTTTAGTCACCTTGTGCTTGGGCAGGATCCCGCCATGGCCGGGTTTTGCGCCCTGGCTCATCTTGATTTCGATCATGCGCACCTGTGGGTTCTGCGCCTGCACGGCAAAGCGCTCCGGGTCGAAGCGGCCGTCGCTGGTGCGGCAGCCGAAGTAACCGCTGCCCAGTTCCCAGGTCAGGTCACCGCCGTTTTCGCGGTGATAGGGGCTGATGCTGCCTTCGCCAGTGTCATGGGCGAAGTTGCCCAGCTTGGCGCCCTGGTTGAGCGCGCGGATGGCGTTGGCACTCAATGAGCCAAAGCTCATCGCCGATATGTTGAACACTGACGCCGAGTACGGCTGTGTGCACTGCGGACCGCCGACCATCACGCGAAAGGCGCTGGGGTCACTCAACGGCGCGGGGCGCATGGAGTGGCCGATAAATTCGAAGCCCGCCTGATACACGTCAATCAGGGTGCCGAAGGGCTTGTCGGCGGTTTCGTTCTTGGCCCGCGAGTAAACCAGTGAGCGTTGCGAACGCGAGAAGGGCAGGGCGTCGCTGTCGGACTCCAGCAGGTACTGGCGGATTTCCGGGCGGATGGCTTCTACCAGGTAACGGATATTGCCCAGGATCGGGTAGTTGCGGCGCACCGCGTGGGGACTTTGCAACAGGTCGAAGATACCGATCAGGCTCAACACGCCGGTGACCAGGGTGATGGGCCACAGCCATTCGTGTTGGATAAAGGGAAGGCTGGCGAGGGTGAAAATGACGCACACGGCAAAGAAGGCGTAACGGCTTAGCAAGGACAGGCTCATACGGTTTCCTTGGGTTCGGACTCTCAGGTCGATCCGGCATTCTGCGCCAGTAAGGAAAGCCCGGACAACCCACAGTGGTATTCAGCGAGCGCGTGTAGGGGGCTCGGATGGGCCTGATGCAGAGAGTTCACGGCTGTCCGTGACCTCGAACCGAGCCTGATGGGTGGTGGTCGAGTCGCCGCCGACGAAGACGGTAAAAGTGCCGGCCTCTATTACCGGCGAAAAATATTGATTGAGCAGTGCGAAGTCCTGTGGGCCAAGATTGAAGTTCACGCTGCGCGTCTCACCGGGCGCCAGGTGGATTTTGCGAAAGCCGCGCAGTTGGCGGACCGGGCGAGTGACGCTGGCGACGTCGTCGCGCAGGTACAGCTGGACGATTTCATCACCGGCGCGCTGGCCGGTATTGGTGACGTTCACGTGCACCGTCAGGGACTCGGTGGACGCTAGCCGCTCGGCGCTGATCCGAGGCGTGTCATAGCTGAACGAGGTATAGCTGAGGCCGAAACCGAAGGGATACAGCGGCGTCCAGAGTTCATCGATGTAGCCGGACTCATAACCGCCGGCACCGGTGGGCGGGCGGCCGGTGTTTTTGTGCGCGTAGTAGAGGGGGATCTGCCCCACGTTACGGGGGACGGTGATCGGCAGTTTGCCGCTGGGGTTGATGTCACCGAACAGAACATCGGCCACCGCGTTGCCCATTTCACTGCCCAGGAACCAGGTTTCCAAAAGCGCCGGCGCCTCGCGCACGGTCTTCGAGAACACGAGCGGGCGGCCATTCATCAGCACGATGACCACGGGCTTGCCGGTGTCCAACAGGGCACGCAACAACGTGTCCTGGGCACCCGGCAGGCCCAAGTCCGTGCGACTGCGAGCTTCACCGCTCTGATCGGCCCGCTCACCGAGCACCGCGATCACCACCTCGGCATCGCGGGCGGCCTGCAGGACTTCTGCCAGGTCATCAACCGCGTTGCTGATGGGCGATGCACCGCCCAGGTAAACCACCTCGGTGTCGGGGGCGACGGCATGGCGTATGCCCTGCAAGACCGTGATCGAATCTTCAGGATGAGCCGCCAAGGCCCAGGGGCCGATCGTGGCTTCGGCATCCGTGGCCAGGCTGCCGACCACCAGTACGTTGCGCAGGTGCTTGGACAGGGGCAGCAGTGCGTCGTTGTTTTTCAGCAGCACAATGGATTTCTGCGCAGCCTCCCGGGCCAGGGCACGGTGCTGCGGTGTCAGGGTATTGGCTCGCTGCCGCGCCTCATTGCTGTAGCGGTAAGGGTCATCGAACAGGCCCAAGCGTTGTTTAGTCTGGAGGACGCGGCGCACCGCAGCATCCACGGCGGCCATGGGGATCTGGCCAGTGCGCACCAGTGTCGGCAGGTATCGGCGGTACATCTGGCTGGCCATGTCGACTTCCACGCCGGCGGTGAGTGCCAGCCGCGCCGTGTCGGCCGGAATATCCGCTACGCCGTGCTGACTCAACTCCCAGATCGCGTTGAAGTCACTGACAATCAGGCCGGTGAATCGCCATTGATTGCGCAGCACCCCGGTCAATAACGCGGTGTTGCTGTGCAGGGGTGTCCCGGCTATTTCGTTGAACGAGGGCATGATTGCATCAACGCCCGCCGCGACGGCCGCCCGGAAAGGCGGTAAGTGCACTTCCTGCAAGGTGCGTTCCGACACGTCGGCGACGTTATAGTCCCGCCCACCCTCGGCCGCGCCGTAGGTGACGAAGTGTTTCGCGGTCGTCAGCATGAACGAGCTGTCGTGCGGCCCCGCACCGTGGAACCCCTTTACCTTGGCACTGGCCAGCGCTGCGCCCAAAAACGGATCTTCGCCGGTACTTTCCACCACACGGCCCCAGCGCGGGTCGCGGGCGATGTCGACCATGGGCGCGAACGTCCAGTGCACGCCGCTGGCCGTCGCTTCAATGGCAGCCGCGCGAGCGGTGCGCTGCGCCAGGTCGGGGTCCCAGGCCGAGGCTTCCGCCAACGGCACGGGAAATACCGTTCGAAAGCCGTGAATCACATCGAATGCAAACAGCAGCGGTATGTGCAGGCGCGAGTGGGTGACGACGTGTTTCTGCAGCGCGAGAGTCTGCTCGAAACCGTACGCGCCAAGGATCGAGCCGACCATGCTCTCGGGCAGATGCGACTGTGTGCCTTGGTCGATGACAGGGCCGGTCGGTGTGTCCTGAATGCCGAGCTGGCTGAGTTGGCCGATTTTTTCTTCGAGCGTCATCTGTTGCAGCAAGCCTTCCACCCATTCCTGCTCATTGGCCGGCAGGGCCGCGGTGCTGACACTGAGCGTCAGGTAGAGCAGCGTCAGTTGACGAAAGCGCGTCATTGCCGGTTGCCGGTGTCAGCCATTGAAGCGACACCGATTGCCGTCGAATCCGAGTTGAAGGGGTGGTACTGATACAGCCAGGTCTCTGACAGCGGCTGACCGTCCAGGCGCAGGAACAGGCGCAGCTCCACCGGTTCCTTGCCGTCGACGGTTAAATCGAACTGTGCTCGCCAATGACCGACGACGCCGTCCGGCACGGCCTCGGTGAAGACAAGTCCAAGCTCGCCTCGGGAGCAACTGATCACGGCCTCTGGCTTGACGCCCGGTGCAAGTTTTTCCAACGGAGCGCTTTGAAATTCGACGACAAATTTACGCACTCCCGCGGGACGTGGCTGCCCGGGTTGGCCGCCTTTGCCCAGACGCGTGGCCAAGCACACCGCCAATGGCGAAGCGTAAGGCTCCTGGGCCAGCCAGTGGAGGCGATAACGTAGCGTATAGCGATTGCCCGCTTCGGCGGGGGCCGAGGGCACCCACATGGCGACGATGTTGTCGTGGATCTCATCGTCAGTGCCATTTTCCATCAGTTGTACGCTGCCTTCGCCCCAGTCGCCCAACGGCTCGACCCATAGGCTGGGGCGGCGCTGATAATTCACGCCATCGAGGTAGTGGTCAAAATTGCGGTCACGTTGTAAGAGGCCGAAACCCTTCGGTTGATGGTCGCTGAACGCCGAAACCACAGTGCGCGGCGGGTTGTTCAGGGGGCGCCAGATGCGCTCGCCGTTGCCGGTCCAGAGCGCCAGTCCGTCGCTGTCGTGGACTTCGGGGCGCCAATCGGCGGCGGTTCGCTTGGCGGTTTCACTGAACCAGAACATCGACGTCAGCGGTGCAATGCCCAGCCGGCGGACGCTCTTGCGCAGGAAGAACGTACAGTCGACGTCCATGATCACGCCCTGCGTGCGGTCGATCACGAAACGGTAGGCGCCGCAGATACTGGGCCCGTCGAGCCGCGCATAGAGGGTCATGGACGTGGCGTGCAGGTCCTTCGGCGGTTCGAACCAGATGTGGGTGAAGGCGGGAAATTCTTCGGCCTTGCCGGCCTCAGCCACGTCCAGGGCAATCGCCCGTGCCGACAGACCGTACTGGTACAACTCGCCGATAGCCCGGAAGTACGATGCGCCAAGAAAGGCCACCCAGTCGTTCTGTTGCCACGGGAGTTTGGTCTGGTTGCCCAGACGGCTTTCCTGGATGCGAAAACCGGCGAATCCACTGTTACGGGGCAAGGCGTGGGCCGGGCTGTCGCCGGGCATGTCGAAGTTCGCCGGGTCGTAAACGATCTCGCGGGCGACGCCGTTGTCCAGCGCATACACCCTCACTGGTGTGCGAAAAAATGATCCCAGATGGAAGAAGGTCACGGGAAACTGCCCCGGCCCCTTGGCAAACAGAGCTAACTCGGGTTTGAAGCGGATCTGGCCGTGGGCGGCGTAGTCGAGTTTAGTCAACAGCGCGTCCGAGTCCGTGTTGGGATAACGGTAGGGTTTCAAGGCATCGACTTGTGCCTGTTCGATCAAGCCGTCGAAGGAAAAGGGGCCAGCCTGATCGGCACTGTCGGCAGCCAGGGCGCCCTTGCCCAGATGCGTGAGCAGGGCGGTCAGCGAAGCGTACGCCAGGAACTCGCGACGTGTGGACATGGTGACCATTCCTTGGACGAAGAGGAGCCGTCTTCACGATCAACACGCCGCCGGCCTGCAACCGTGTTGCTTGCCAGGAGTTTCGAGGGGGGGAAGGTGGCTGTCTACTGTCAGAAATAACAGGTCCCAGAGGCAGCTGAGGAGCGGGGCAGGCGCGCTGCGCTTGTCATCAGCGCTTATTCAATAGTTCCTCGTTTGGGGCGAGTCCGGAAAAAACGAGACGTGAGGCTGATTACGATGGCGTGTCCCGCGCCACCGTCTGCCGAATCGGCAACACCACGCGAAACGTCGTGCCCTTACCCAGCTCGCTGCTGACGGAAATATCACCACGGTGTTTCTTGACGATGCCGTAGGAGAGCGACAATCCCAAGCCCGTCCCTTCGCCCACCGGCTTGGTGGTGAAGAACGGATCGAAGATCTTTTGCAGCACGTGCGGTGGAATTCCGCAGCCGTTGTCAGCCACTTCCAGCCAGATGTTTTCGCCCTCCACGCCGTTGCTGATGGTTATGGTGCCGCGCTCCGGCCCCATGGCTTGTGCGGCGTTGATCACCAGGTTCATCACCACCTGATTGAGCTGCGAAGCCAGGCATTCGATGTCCGGCAGCGGCGCGTAATGCTTCACCACATCGGCCTTGTACTTGAGTTCACTGGCGACGATGTTCAGCGTCGAGTCGATGCCTTGTTGCAGATTGGCAAATTGCCAAGTCTGATCGTTGTCCACCCGCGAGAAGTTCTTCAGGTCTTTGACGATCTGGGCCACACGACCTATGCCCTCCTTGGACTCGCGGATCAGGAGTGGAATGTCTTCCTTGAGAAAATCCAGCTCCAACTCGTTGCGCAAGGCCTTCAGTTGATCGCGTTGTTCACCCGGTGCGAGGCTTTCCTCGGCCTGGCGGTAAGCGTCCAGCATCTGTTGCAGCTGGTTGAAGTAGGTGTCGAGGCTGCTGAGGTTGGACGAGATAAACCCCACCGGGTTGTTGATCTCATGGGCCACACCCGCCGCCAGTTGCCCCAGGGACGCGAGTTTTTCCGACTGCACCAGTTGGCTTTCCAGCTGCTTGCGCTCGTCGATTTCCAGTTGCAGCGCCTGGGTGCGTTGCTCCACCAATTGCTCCAAGTGGACGGTTTTCACCGAGGCGCGCCGGGCCATGTCCCATTTGTTAGCCAGGGTGTTGGCCATCTGCTGGACTTCGATATTGTCGAAAGGCTTTTTCAGGATCAGCAAACGATCGTGGCCGTTCAGGCGATACAGCAGGTCATCCCAGGAATAATCCGAATACGCGGTGCACACCACCACCTGCAGGCCGGGGTCGATTTTCCACAATTCCTCGATGGTTTTGGCCCCGTCCCACCCCTGGGGCATGCGCATGTCCACAAAGGCCAGCGCGTAGGGTCGTTGCTCTGTCATCGCGGTGATGAGCAGTTGCAGGCCTTCTTCGCCGCCGTAGGCCGAGTGCAGCTCGAAGGTTTGCACCGTGGGTTTGCTGGTGTCGCCAAACAGCGCCGACTCCATCTCATCCAGCGCCTCGTTCGACTCGACAGCGGGCATCAGGATCTTGCGAAAGTCGTCGTGAATCGAGGGGGTATCGTCGATCAGCAAAATACGCCGGTTAGGGGGCTGGTTCATGGCGGGCTTCCGGCAAGGGTGAGAGGGATTTTCAAGGTGAACACCGCGCCCAGGCCCGGCCCGTCGCTGTGGGCGCTGAGCTGGCCGTTCATTTCCACTGCGGCCAGGGCGCAGCTGTGCAGACCGAAGCCGTGGCCTTCCTTGCGGGTGGTGAAACCGTGGGTGAAGATCCGGGTCATGTTTTCGGCGGGGATGCCTTCGCCCTCGTCCTTCACGCTTATCTGCAAGGTGCTGTCCTCCAGTTGTTGCACCGCCAGGGTCATCTGTCGTGGCCGGTCGGTGAGGTTGGACATGGCGTGCTTGGCGTTGCTGATCAGGTTGACCATGATCAACAGCAACCGGTGTTTGTCCGCCATGATCTCCGGTACCCGCCCATATTCCTTGACCACCGTGACGTTGTGGCGGCTAAGCGAACCGGCGTTCATGCGCAAGGCGTCCTCCATCAAATCGCTGATGTGCACCGGTTCCATCAGCGTGGACACGCCGGCATAGGATTGCTGGGTGGAGACGATGTCCTTGATGTGGTCGACGCTTTTGCTCAGTTGCGCCAGCTCATCGGTCATAGCCTGTTGTTCGACGGCAATGGCGTCCACCAGTTGGTTCAGGTAGCCCGGCAGCAGCTTGCCTTTTTCATCCAAGGTCAGGAAGGCGCCGAGGTCTGCCTGGTGCTCGTTGATCAGTTGCATGGCCTTGCCCAGGCCCAACGCCTTGCTGCTGCGCAGTTTGCGGGTGACCAGCTCGGCGGAGATATTCACGCTGTTGAGCACGTTGCCAACGTTATGCAGCACGTTGGTGGCGATCTCCGCCATGCCAGCCTGGCGGGCGCTGTCCAGCAGTTCGCTCTGCGCATCCTTGAGCTGCTGGGTGCGGCGTTCCACCCGTTGTTCCAGGGTTTCGTTGGCGGCCTGCAACGCTCGGTTGACTCGATTGATCTCGGCAAAACTACGCAACAGGCGCACGGCCAGGTAGAGCAGCAGCACCACCAGTAACGTCGAGAAAACCAACAGGTAGCGGTGATATTGATGGTCGATCAGGTCAGATGCTTGCTGGTCCTGATCGAGGTGGGTGGTCAAGTCGTCCAGGCGCTCGGCCACGGGTATGGAGGCAATGTGTTCGAGCAGGCTGTTGACCACCGGCTGCTCACGCAGAATCAGCGAAATGTGGTTGCTGAGGATGTCTATCGGGCCCTGGAACTCAGCGGGCAGGCTCTCCTTGTTGATTGCCAGCTTGCCCAACCCCACCAGAATATCTGCGGCGCGATCGTCGCTGGTGACCTGGGCGAATTCGAGGCTACTGAGCAACAGGTCGTAAATGTCGGTGGCCACATCCTGCAGTTGCAGGCGGCCTTCATTGTCAATGCGATTGAACTGGGCCTGGATGTCGTCCTCGGCTGTTGGCAAAAACGCCAGGGAATTGCGCAGCACCGCGTTGTGGGACTTGAACTGGTCGACCAGCCTGGCTTTTTCCTGGATCGCCGCCTGATAAGCCTCCTGGCTGGTTTGCCAGCGACTCAGGTCTTGCGGGTCGTGGTAGGTATCGCGGGTATTGAGTTCGGCCCAGAGCCGGGTCATTTCCGTGAGTGGAGTGACCAGCGGATCGTAGTTGTGAGTGATCGCGATCCGCGCCTTAAGCACTTCGCTGTCCCATTGGGCGTTGAGCTGCTGCAACTGGCGGATCAGATCCCGCGATTGGGTGTAGCCGGCGGTCTGGTCGCGTGAGGATTTGAGGTACAAAAACACCAGCGTAGAGGCCAGCAACAGGGTGATCAGGCCAAGCAACACTTGGCTGGTGCGACGGCGGGAGGGGGTCATGACGGTATGCTCATAGGGGCTTGCCTGCCCATTCGCCGGTCAGGGTCTTGAGAAACTGGATAATCAGGTCTTTGTCTTCCTGGGAAGGGTTGCGCCCCAACTGGTACTTGAACATCACATCCACCGCCGCTTCCAGGGTCTTGGCCGAGGCATCGTGGAAGTACGGCGCGGTGACGGCCACGTTGCGCAGGCTGGGCACCTTGAACACGTGGCGATCTTCTTCGTCCAGGGTCAGCAGGTAGCGCCCCAGGTCGGACTCCACCGGGTTGCCGCGCGCCTTGAAGTAATCACCCATCACGCCGAACTTCTGGAACATATTGCCGCCGATATTCACGCCCTGGTGACAAGCGATGCAGCCGTAATCCTTGAAACGCTGGTAGCCGTATTTTTCCTCGATCGTGAGAATCTCCGTGTTGCCCAGCAGGTACTGATCGAACCGCGAGTTAGGGGTGAGCAGCGTGCGTTCATAGGTGGCCAGGGCGTTTTGCACATTGTCGACGGTGACGCCGTCGGGGTACGCCTGCTTGAAGGCGCTCTGGTAGGCGGGCACGTCTGACAGTTTCTGCACCACGGTTTTCCAGTCGCTGCCCATCTCCACGGGGCTGATAACCACTTGTTCGACCTGCGCTTGCAACGTGTCTACGCGGCCATTCCAGAACTGCTTGAAGTTCAGGCTGGCGTTCAAGACCGAGGGGGTATTGATTTGCACCGGTTTGCCGTCGAAACCTATTGAGAACGGCTTGTCGTCAGCGCCGCCGGAGGCCAGCCGGTGACAGCTGGCACAAGACAGGGTGTTATTCACCGACAGGCGCGGCTCATTGAACAGTTGCCGACCCAGCTCGACTTTGGCTGAGTCCAGTACTGGAACCGTCGGCAAAGGTTTGAGTGCCTCATCCAGCGGCGCGGCCATCAGTGACACACTGAGTCCCATCATAAGGACCAGGCCGAAACCGTGAGTTGAGACGTCGCTCAAGCGAGCACTCCTTGCATCGTGTGGACTATTGATAGGTTATCGGCATGGCGCAGCCCAACTGCAGCCGTTGGGCAAAATCCTTTGTCGACGCGGCCTTGCTGAATAGAAAACCCTGGCTCTCTTCGCTCTCCCGGGTTTTGAGGAGGGCCGGTTGCCCGGCAACGTGCTGTTGGGCAACTTGGCGCGTCGGGGCACCGACCTGATGTCACAGCTTAGTCGAGCTCCCTTGAATTCGGCGGCCAGTTGGCGTCAAATCAAGCCCGCGCCTTGGGCGAGGGAACACGGCTTAGTACCAGGGTTCAATTCAGCTCCATTCAGTTCAATGTGAAGGCGCAGTAGGCATGGATGAACAACTTGCGACGAAACCCACTATTTTGCTGGTCGACGATGAAGAGTCGATCCTCAACAGCTTGCGCCGCCTGTTGCGCGGCCAACCCTTCGATGTAGTGCTCGCGGGCAGCGGCGCCCAGGCCCTGGAGATCATGGCCGCCCAACCCATTGACCTGGTGATGAGCGATGCGCGCATGCCGGGCATGGACGGCGCACAATTGCTGGCCGAGGTTCATCGCCTTTATCCCGCTACCAGTCGCATTCTGCTCAGCGGCTACGCCGACCTGCCGACCATCATCAAGGCGATCAACGAAGGCCAGATCCACCGCTATATCGGCAAACCCTGGAACGACGACGAACTAAAGCTGATCTTGCAGCAGGCTCTGGAGCATCAGCGCCTGGAGCGCTTGACCCAGGAGCAGAACGAGCAGCTCAAGGCGCTCAACAACACGCTGGAAAAACGGGTGGCAGCGCGCACGTCCGAGTTGCAGCAAACCGCCGATATGCTCGATCTGGCCTATGACGAGCTCAAGCGCAGCTACGTGACCGGCACCGAAGTGTTTTCGTTGTTGGCCAACCTGCGTCTACCCAAGGACAAACAGACCAACCGCGCGCTGATCGAACTGGTGCGCGTGTACTGCACCGCCCAGTCCATTGACGACGCCAGCGCCCGTGACTTGGCCATGGCAGCTGCGTTGTACAACATCGGCAAGCTGAGCTGGAGCGACAGCATGTTGATCGAACCGGCCGACAAGCTGCACAGCACCGATCGCGAACGGTACCGCGGTTATCCGACCCAGAGCGAATCGCTGTTGATGACCCTGGAGCCGATGAAGGATGCGGCGCGGATGATTCGTCACCATCAGGAGCGCTGGGACGGCAGTGGTTTTCCCGACCACCTCAAGGGCGATGCGATTCCGTTCGGTTCGCGCCTGCTGAAGCTGGCGGTGGACTTTATCGAACTGCAGAAGGGCCTGATCCTTGAGCGGCATCTGAACAGCGATGAAGCGCTGTTATATATCCGCAAATACGCCGGGCGCCTCTACGATCCAGAGCTGATCGAGGACTTCGTCCAGGCCTGCGCGGCATTTCTCAGTGATGTGACCCTGGGCGACCCGACCGTCAAAGTGTTGAGCACCCGGGAACTGGCCGATGGCATGGTCCTGGCGCGTAACCTCAATGCCGACAACGGGATGTTGCTGCTCAACGCCGGCAAGGTGCTGAACCTGCCGTTGGTGGACAAGCTGATTGCGTTCGAAGCGATGGAAGGCGCCAAGTACAGCGTGTTTATCAAGAAGCCGGACGACACCGAAGCAGTGCTCCAATAATGTTTATTTTTGAATTCAAGGTGTTCAATTCATGCCTACCACTATCCGTATCGCCGCCGCCCTCCTGATCGGCGCTGACGGCCGAACCCTGCTGGTGCGCAAGCGCGGCACCCAGGCCTTTATGCAACCCGGTGGCAAGATCGACGCCGGTGAACAACCTGCCGAGGCCCTGGCCCGTGAGTTGTACGAAGAGCTGAACCTGCACATCAAACCCAGCGACGCGGTCTACCTGGGTAACTTCTCGGCCCCTGCGGTCAATGAGCCCGGATTTACCGTGCAAGCTCAATTGTTCCAAGTGCAGATCGATGCGCAGGTCAGTCCGGCTGCTGAAATCGAAGAGGTTCGCTGGATCGACCCTGCCGGTGATGGCGGCCTGGTGCTGGCGCCCTTGACCCGTGACCAGATCCTGCCGTTCTATCGCTCATCGCTGGCCATTACTGCCTGACGCTCAGGCGCAAAGGACTCAAACGTGATCATCCGTACGCTGGGCGGCAACGACGCCGAGGCTTATCGAGCGTTGATGCTGGAGGCGTATGGCGCTTATCCCCAGGCATTCACCTCCAGTGTGGCCGAGCGCGCAGCGATGCCGTTGAGCTGGTGGGAAAAGCGTCTGGACGGGCGCCAGGATCGTTTGCTCGGCGCGTATTCAGGGGATGAACTGGCTGGCATCGTCGGCCTGGCGTTCGAGCTTCGGGAGAAGGCGCGGCACAAAGTGACCTTGTTTGGGATGTACGTGACCGAGGCTTATCAGCAGAAGGGCTTGGGCCGACGGTTGGTGGAAGCGGCGCTGGATGAAGCGCGCCAACATCCGCGCCTCAAAGTCATCCAACTGACCGTCACCGCCGGCAACGATGCAGCGTTTGCGCTGTACCGACGTTGCGGGTTTATCCAGTACGGCCTGGAGCCGCTGGCGGTGCGGGTGGGCGTGGATTACTTCGATAAAATCCACATGTGGCGCGAACTCAAGGTTGACTGAGAGCCAATGAGGGTGGCTTGCGCCCCCGATAGCAGAGTGTCAGCCAACAGAGATGTTGAACGTGCAATCGCCATCGGGGGCAAGCCCTCCCACAGTTGGAACTGTGTGGTTTCAACGCACCGCGCTGACTCCGTCCAAAGTGGAAAACGACGTGTCCTTGGCTGTCAGCAAAAAGTCGCGCATATACGGCGCATCCAGCATGTCCGCACGAATCCCCGCATACAGCGTCGCAAACAAACCTTTCTCACCCAGACGCTTGGCCTTTACGTAGCCACGCGAGCTGTATTCATGCAGCGCCCAATGGGGCATGCCGCACACGCCACGGCCGCTGGCGACCAGTTGCATCATCATCACCGTCAGTTCCGAGGTTCGCACCTGGGCCGGCTCGATGTCGGCGGGCTCCAGGAAGCGGGTGAAGATGTCCAGACGATCGCGCTCCACCGGGTAGGTGATCAAGGTTTCGGGAAGCAAGTCTTCGGGCACGATGAACGACTTGCTCGCCAGCGCGTGCTGGTTGGCCACCGCGAGCATGGCTTCGTAAGTGAACAGCGGCACATAGGTGATGCCCGGCAGTTCCAGCGGGTCGGAGGTCACCACCAGGTCGAGGTCGCCACGGGCGAGGGCCGGCAGCGGCGCGAAGGCGAAGCCTGAAGCCAGGTCCAGTTCGACTTCGGGCCAGGCATCGCGGAACTGGTCGATGGTTGGCATCAGCCACTGGAAGCAACTGTGACACTCGATCGCCATGTGCAGACGCCCGGCGGTGCCGCCGGCCAAACGTGCGATGTCGCGCTCGGCGCCGCGCAGCAAGGGCAGGGTGGCGTCGGCCAGTTGCAGCAGGCGCAGACCGGCGCTGGTGAAGCGCAGCGGTTTGGTCTTGCGCACGAACAGTTGCATGCCCAGGCGTTCCTCCAACTCCTTGAACTGGTGGGACAGCGCCGATTGCGTCAGGTGCAGGCGCTCAGCGGCTTCCACCAGGCTGTCGGCTTCGCGCAGGGCGTGCAGGGTCTTGAGGTGACGGATTTCGAGCACGAGCTCTCCATGAAGACAATTTGTGACGAAGTTGAATAGCGTGAGTTTGTCTCATGTTGCAAGGCATGTCGACCACGACCACTGGGCACTCTTCATCAAACTGTCATGGAAGTGTGGCAGCGCGCTTGAACAAACTTCATCAGACTCGCGCTCTACTGGGGTTCTGCGTTTCGGTGTTTTTCATGCGCGTGTTGCTTTTACTGGCCGCCTTATTGTTCGGCCTGCCGTCTTTTGCGGCGTCTCGATGTGATGTCAATGTCCCGACCCAAACGGTCGACCTGGAAAAGGTGAGCATCGCCTACCAGAGTATCGGCCGTGCGTCCGACCCGGCCTTGCTGCTGGTGATGGGCCTGGGCGGGCAGTTGATCCACTGGCCGGACGAAGTGGTGGTTGCCCTCTGCCAACAAGGCTTTCGGGTGATCCGCTATGACAACCGGGATGTCGGCCTGTCCACTTGGCGCGAGGCGCCGGCCAACGCCAATCTCACGTTTGAAGTGCTGCGCTACAAGCTCGGCTTGCCGGTGGCGGCGCCTTACACCCTGACCGATATGGCCGATGATGCGCTCGGGCTGATGAGCGCGTTGCAGATTCAACAGTTCCACGTCCTCGGCGCGAGCATGGGCGGCATGATCGCCCAGCACTTGGCGGCCATGGCGCCGCAGCGGGTGGAGAGCCTGACCTTGATCATGACCAGCTCTGGCGCTGAAGGCTTGCCGGCACCGAGTGCGGCGCTGGTGCAACTGTTGTCACGGCGCGGCGCGCCCAATCGTGAAGTCGCGTTGGAGCAACAGGCTGACTTGCTGGCCGCGCTGGGCAGTCCGACTATCAAGGATGATCGCCAAGCGTTGCTGCACCAGGCGGCGCTGTCCTACGACCGCGCCTTCAACCCGGAGGGCGTGAAACGCCAGATCATGGCGATTCTCGCTGAGCCGAGTCGCGTGCCGTTGCTCAACCAGTTGCGCGTGCCGACCCTGGTGGTCCACGGCACCGCCGATCCGTTATTGCCGGTGATGCACGGCGTGCACCTGGCGGCGCATATCCAGGGCAGCCAATTGAAGCTGATTCCCGGCATGGCCCATCGTTTTCAGGAAGCCTTCAAGGCGCCGCTGCTGACGGCCGTGTTGCCGTACCTGCAAGCTCATCGTGAAGACGCTGCCCATTGGGCGCAGATTGATCAGGCGGCGCCTGCGAAGCTGCTGTGAGGTGGTGTATCGTGCAACCTTTGCGGCGTATGACTGCCAACGAGGTTGCCTACCATGAGTACTCCCCTGAAAATCGATTTCGTCAGCGACGTGTCCTGCCCCTGGTGCATCATCGGCCTGCGCGGCCTGACTGAGGCCCTCGACCAACTGGGCACCGAGGTGCAGGCCGAGATTCATTTCCAACCGTTCGAACTGAACCCGAACATGCCCGCCATGGGTCAGAACATCGTCGAGCACATCACTGAAAAATATGGCTCGACCGCCGAAGAGTCCCAGGCCAACCGTGCGCGTATCCGCGACATGGGCGCCGAGTTGGGCTTTGCCTTCCGCACAGATGGCCAGAGCCGTATCTACAACACCTTCGATGCCCACCGCCTGTTGCATTGGGCTGGCCTTGAAGGTTTGCAGTACAACCTCAAGGAAGCGTTGTTCAAGGCCTATTTCACCGATGGCCAAGACCCGTCCGACCACGCCACCCTGGCGATTATTGCTGAGAGCGTCGGCCTGGATATCAAGCGCGCCGCCGAGATTCTCGCCTCCGACGAGTACGCCGCCGAAGTCCGTGAACAAGAGCAGTTGTGGACCTCCCGTGGCGTGACGTCGGTGCCGACCATCGTGTTCAACGACCAGTACGCCGTCAGCGGTGGCCAGCCGGCGGAAGCCTTTGTGGGCGCGATTCGCCAGATCATCAACGAAGCCCGAGCCTGACCGTGTTCCCATGTGGGAGGAGGCTTGCTCCCGATAGCTGAGTGTCAGTCAACACCTGTATTGACTGAACCACTGCTATCGGGAGCAAGCCCCCTCCCACATGAGTTCTGTGTGAATCTGAATATCTCGCTGGCCCGCCCCTTGCATTGACCCCCTAAAGCCATAGGGGAAACATTACCTTGAACATTCTTGACCTCGACCACAGCCTCACCGGTCAGGCACCGATTGCCCGGCGTTTGGCCAGTGGCCGTGCCACGCGCATCGACCTGCTCGACCTGGGCCCGAAGTTGCGCCTGTGGTCCACCGAAAAAACCTGGAAGCGCTTTGCCGAACGCCTGGCCCAGCGGCCACGGCCCACGGATGCGCGACCGGAAATCCTGTTTGTCGGCTCCGGCGATTATCACCACCTCACGCCAGCATTCCTTGCCGATCTCAAAGAACCCATCAGCCTGATCCACTTCGACAACCATCCCGATTGGGTGCGCTTTGCGCCCAAGCGCCACTGCGGTTCGTGGGTCAATCGCGCGCTGAAGATGCCGGCGATCAAACGCATCGTCACCCTCGGCCCGTGCAGCGATGATTTGCACAACCCGCAGCTGCGCGGCGGCAACCTTGGTGCGCTCAAGCGCGGGCATTTGCAGCTGTTCCCGTGGCAACACCCGCCGTCGAAAGTGTGGGGCAGGGTCGGCGATGGCGCCGGTCACCAACAGCAGGAAAACCACCTGCACTGGCGCAACCTTGCTGAGCTGGATTGGGCTGCATTCCTGGAGCAGATGATCAGCAGCCTGCCCACTGACGCGATCTGGATTACCGTCGACAAAGACGTGCTCGCCAGCGAAGACGCGGCGACTAACTGGGACCAGGGCGGCATGCGCCTGACCCACTTGCTGCAAGCCTTGCGCGCGCTGGCGGCACGCAAGCGCATCATCGGTATCGACGTGTGCGGCGAGTTCGCTACACCGGCCTTCAGCAATGCTTTCAAGCGCTGGGAAGCCAAGTCTGACCAGCCTCCAGCGGAGCGTTGGAGCCCCGAGGATTTGCAGCGCAACGCCGCCACCAATGAGGCCCTGATCGACCTGTTTGAGGAGCTGTTCCCGTGACGTTGACCGTGGTGTTGCTGGTGGCGTTTTCCATCCTGCTCGATGTGATCGGCCAGTTGTGTTTCAAGCTCGGCCTGGACCGTTTGCCGGAGCTGGAAGGTGGCTTTCGCCTGAACGCGTTCTGGGGCCAGGTGTTTAATGCGCCGTTGCTGTGGGCGGGGATCGGGGCCTACGTCATTGAGTTTTTTATCTGGCTGGAAGCCTTGTCCCGCGCGCCGTTGAGCCTGTTGTTTCCAGCCGCTGCGCTGGCGTATTGCGGGGTGGTGCTGGCGGGCAAAGTGGTGCTGGGCGAAACCGTCAGCCGCCGCCGTTGGCTGGGCACGCTGGTGATTACCTTGGGGGTGATGTTGGTGGCGATTGCAGGGAGTCAGGCATGAATTCGCACGCGTGGTTGCATGGGCGTTTTGGCACCGTGGTGCTATGGGCCTTACTGATCTGCACCGAGAGCGCCGGGCAGTTATTTACCAAAGTCGCCGGTGACCAGTTGGGGCAAATGGATTTCAACTGGCAGTGGCTAGCCGACGTGGCGCGTAACCCTGGGATCCTCGCAGCGATTGCCTGTTACATCGGCGCGTTTTTCGTGTGGATGCTGATCCTGCGGCGCAGCAGTTTGTCCTTGGCGTTTCCGCTCAGTTCACTGGTGTTTGTGGTGGTGCTGCTGGGGTCGTGGCTGGGGCTGGGGGAACATATCAGCCCGCTGCACTGGGTAGGCGTGGCGGTGATTATCGGTGGGATAGCGCTGCTGGCCGAAGGCGAAGAAAACTGAAATGCGGCCCCATGTGGGAGGGGCAAGTCCCTCTCACATGGGGCCGAAGTGATCAATCGAACGTGTAGCTGATCGCAGTCTGTACCTGGCCCTGGTTCACGTCGCCGGTCTGCTTGACGATGCTGCTGTTGGCCGCCGAGCCCACCAGGTGCACCCAACTTGCGCTGGTCAGCAGTGACCAATTGGGCGCCAGGGGGAATTGGAAACTCTGGCTCAGGGTTACGTTCTGGAAGCCGCCACTGGCGTTGTAGGCCTTGAAGCCTGTGGCCGCCGCTTCGTTATCATCCACCCCGAAAAACGTCTGGGTCTGGCGTGCATCGGCGAAATGCGCCACCAGGCCGCTGCTGCCGATGATTCCACCGCCCAGCGGGTAACCGAGCTCACCGCCGACCTTGCCCAGCGCGCCGCTCTGGGAATGGCCGCCACCGACGGCCTGGCCCAACTGGGCGTAAACCCGCCAGAAGTCAGCCGGCGCATACTGGATAAAACCCCCGACCTCGGCCATGTCCGACACATTGCGCATCCCCTGCAGCGAACCGTTGGAGGTGCGCCCCTGCAAGTAATTGATATACGGACCGGCACTTAAACCCTGTGTGTTCAGCGCGCTCCATCTCAGCCCGTCGTCGGTGCTCAGGCTCACGTTGCCCCAGTCGAGGTCGAGATAGGGCACGGGCCGGGTTTCGTAGCGGCTGCCGGTCGGGTCGTGGGGTTGGTAGCTGACGCCTGCGCCGACGTCACCGCTGATGCCTTCGGCCTGGGCGGCGAGGCTCAGTAAACCGGCGAACGCCGCGCATGTGATCCTCAACATGGTCACAGTTCCTAAGTGAATACACGCGCATGAACGCGCAAACCATCGCCCCCATGCAAGCACTCATCTTGTTTGTAGCAAGCTACAAAAATTGTAGCTCTCACGACACAAATTCCCCGCTTACACCCGTTAAACCCCCAGCCCTGCGGGGTTTTAACCAATTGGCACACTCCCTGCTCTAGCCCTGATGAAAGCGCAGACAGCGCACTCCATCAAGGTAACCACAATGATTGATTGGCATATCGTGTGCGACTTCGACGGGACCATCACCCCCACCGATGTCATCGACAACGTCCTCCAACGCTTCGCCGGCCCCGAATGGGAAACCATCGAGCAGCAATGGCTGGATGGGCATATCGGTTCACGCGAATGCCTGAGCCGCCAACTGGCGTTAATCAAGGCCACCCCCAGCGAATTGCTGGCGTACTTCGACAGCGTTGAGATCGACCCGGATTTCCCGGATTTCGTCGATCACGTGATCGGCTTGGGCGCGTCCATTGAAGTGGTCAGCGACGGCATCGAGCAAGGCATTGCGCGGATCCTGTCGCGCAACTACGTGACCTTGCTGCCGATCCTCGCTAACCGCCTGCGCCAGGTCGACCAGAACAGTTGGCGCATCGATTTCCCCTATTCCAGCGATGCCTGCCGCGCCGCGTCCGGCAACTGCAAGTGCAAATCCACGCCGCGCAACAAGCGCGTGCTGGTGATCGGCGACGGCAAGTCCGACATGTGCGTGGCGTCAACCGCCGACTTCGTGTTCGCCAAAGGCAGCCTCGCCCAGTACTGCGAGGCCAACAACATCCCTCACGCGCGCTTCGACACCTTCGCCGAAGTGCCTGCGTTGCTGGCCCGACTGCCTCAGGGCATCGCCGCCAACGCTACCTCCTTCACTGCCGACACTCAGGAAATTTTCCACCATGTCTGATATCCGCATCGCTACCGCCGAAGACCAGGTCCTCCTGGATAAAGAAGCCAAGTACTGCTCCTACGGCGACACCGTTCACTACATCGAACCGCCGCGTATTTTCAGCCGCTGCGAAGGCTCCTATGTGTGGGACACCGAAGACCAGGCCTACCTCGACCTGCAAATGTGGTACTCCGCGGTCAACTTCGGTTACGCCAACCCGCGCTTGAACAATGCGCTGAAACAGCAGATCGACACCCTGCCGCAAATCGCCAGCCAGTACCTGCACAAAGGCAAGATCGAGCTGTCGGAAATGATCGCGGTGGACGCCAAGAAGAAATTCGGCCTCGACGGTCGCGTGCACTTCAACGTCGGCGGCTCGCAGTCGATTGAAGACTCCCTGAAAGTGGTGCGTAACGCCACCAACGGCAAAAGCTTGATGTTCGCCTTCGAAGGCGGCTACCACGGGCGTACCCTCGGCGCCTCGTCGATCACCTCCAGCTATCGCTACCGCCGCCGCTACGGCCACTTCGGTGAACGCGCGCAGTTCATCCCGTTCCCGTACCACTTCCGGGGCCCCAAAGGGATGACCAAGGAAGAGTACGGCAGCCACTGCGTGCAGCAATTTGCCCGCCTGTTCGAGACCGAATACAACGGCGTGTGGGACCCGAAAGTCGGCCAGAGTGAATACGCCGCGTTTTACGTCGAGCCGATCCAGGGCACCGGCGGCTACGTGATCCCGCCGATGAACTTCTACCGCGAACTCAAACACGTGCTGGACCAGCACGGCATCTTGATGGTGTCCGACGAAATCCAGATGGGCTTCTACCGCACCGGCAAGTTGTGGTCGATCGAACACTTCGACGTGCAGCCGGATGTGATCGTGTTCGGCAAGGCGCTGACCAACGGCCTTAACCCTCTGGGCGGCATCTGGGCCCGTGAAGAGTTGATCAACCCGAAGATCTTCCCGCCGGGTTCCACCCACTCCACTTTCGCCTCCAACCCGTTGGGCACGGCGGTGGGCCTGGAGATGTTCAAGATGACCAACGAAGTCGACTACGGCGCGATGGTCATGGCCAAGGGCAAGTTCTTCCTCGAAGGCCTGCAGGACCTGCAGAAACGTTTCCCGATCATCGGCGACGTCGACGGTCTGGGCCTGGCGCTGCGCTGCGAAATCTGCGGACCGGATGGCTTCACACCGGACAAGGCGACCCTGGACTACATGGTCGAAGAAGGCATGAAGGGCGACATGGTGGTGGATGGCCAGAAACTCGGCCTGATCCTCGACGTGGGCGGTTACTACAAGAACGTGATCACCCTGGCACCGTCCCTGGAAATCAGCTACCCGGAAATCGAACTGGGCCTGAAGCTGCTTGAGCAGTTGCTGGTGCGAGCGACCAATCGGTGAACAGTGCAGAGATCGACCTCGGTGAAGGTGATGCCGGATTCGTTCTCGGTGATGGTCCGGTCGGGATCCTGTTGATCCACGGCCTGACCGGCACTCCGACTGAATTGCGCCAGGTCGCTAAAGGCCTGGCCAAGGCCGGCAATTGCACGGTGTACGTGCCGACGCTGGCGGGGCACTGCGGCGATAACAGCGACCTGCAGGCCACCGGCTGGCGCGACTGGTATGAAGGCGTGCGCAAGACCTTCGTACAGATTAAGCGGCGCCACGCACAGGTGTTCGTTGGCGGTTTGTCCATGGGCGCGGTGATGTCGATGTACGTGGCCTCGGAACACCCGGGGCAGGTCGCCGGGCTGCTGATGTACTCGACCACCTTGAAGTACGACGGTTGGAGCATCAACAAAATGGCGTTCATCACGCCGTTGCTGATCCGGATTCCCTTTGGTGTGCGTCTGTTTCGCTTCACTGAGAAACCGCCCTACGGCATCAAGAATGAGCGCCTGCGGGCGATTGTTGAACGCCAGATGAAAGAGGGCGAGAGCAGCGAAGCGGGGTTGTTGACCATGGAAGGCGTCACCGTGCGCGAGTTGCACTGGATGAACGCAGTGGTCAAAAAACGCATGCCCCGGATCAACGTGCCGGCGCTGGTGCTGCACTCCATCGAGGACGACATCACCAGCCGCTGGAACGCCGACTATGTAGAGCGCCACCTTGGCGGCCCAGTGACCAAGATTCTGCTGGATAACTGCTACCACATGATCACCGTCGACCTGCAATACCGGCGGGTGATTGAGTTGAGTGCTGCGTTCATCGAGCGGCATACATCTGCAGCGGGCTGCGGCTCAGTGTTTGCTGAGCAGGGGTTTTGTGGTGGGCAGGGCTGTAGTGGTGAGCAGAGGGGGTTTGGTGTGCAGGGCTGTGGTGGTGAGCAGAGGGGTTTTGGTGTGCAGGGCTGTAGTGATGAGCAGGGATGTTTTGGTGTGCAGGGCTGTAGTGGTGAGCAGAGGGGGTTTGGTGTGCAGGGCTGTAGTGGTGAGCAGAGGGGTTGTGATGTGCAGGGTTCCAGTGGTGAGCAGGCTTGCCCTGCGCTGGGTGGCGAAGCCGCCCCAAAACCTGCCATTGCGGTCTAGCTGGAGAAACTCGTTGCCTGGAGTGGGGCTGCTTCGCAGCCCAGCGCGGGGCAAGCCCGCTCACCACAAAAAGTACCGCCCACTACAAAAGGTGCCATTCACCACAAAAAGTACCATTCACTACAAAAAAACCGTTCATCACAGATAGGCCCATTCACCTCAAAAAATCGCCGGCCCCAGGCCCTGAATATGGAAACGATGTGATCACCACCCAAGCCTTACCCACCCTCCGGACCCTCCAGAGTGTTGTGGTGTGCAGGGCTCTAGTGGTGAGCAGGCTTGCCCTGCGCTGGGTGGCGAAGCCGCCCCAAAACCTGCCATTGCGGTCTAGCTGGAGAAACTCGTTGCCTGGAGTGGGGCTGCTTCGCAGCCCAGCGCGGGGCAAGCCCGCTCACCACAAAAAGTACCGCTCACCACAAAAGGTGCCATTCACCACAAAAAGTACCGCCCACTACAAAAGGTGCCATTCACCACAAAAAGTACCATTCACTACAAAAAATCTTTCATCACAGATAGCCCCATTCACCTCAAAAAATCGCCGGCCCCAGGCCCTGAATATGGAAACGATGTGATTACCACCCAAGCCTTCCCCACCATCCGGGCCCTCCAGCGCAGTGCGTGGAACGATTGCTTCCCCGGTGCCCTGGAAGACTGGGACTATTACGTCGCCGTGGAAAACGCGGCCCTCGATGATTTCCAGTGGCGCTACCTTGCGGTCTACGAAGACGGAACCCTGGTGGCAGTCGCACCCGCGTTCATCACCCATTACCGCCTCGACACCACGGTTTCAGGCGTCGGCAAGCGTTTCACCGAACGCCTTGAGCGACGGTGGCCGGGGGTTTTGACATTGGGCCTCTATGCCATCGGCTCGCCGGTGGCCGAGCGCTGTGATGCCGGATTTGCCCGCCACGTCCCCGAGTCGCGCCGCCCGTTGTTGCTCAAGCATGTGCTGGACGCCGCACGCCACGACGCCGATGACTTCGGTATCGGCCTGGTGGCGGTCAAGGACGCGCCGAGCAACGATCCGCACTGGGCCGACAGTTGTCGCGCCGCCGGTTTCCAGACCATGCCGAGCCTGCCCACCGGTGTGTTGCCGTTGCCCTACGGTTCTGTGGACGCCTACCTGGGCTCTCTGGGCAAATCCACGCGCAAGGATCTGCGTCGCAAACTGCGCGCACCGGGGCCACGGGTGGAGTGGCGGCGCAACATCGACGATGTACTGCCTGAGGTCATGCGCCTGTACGAAGCCACACTCACCCGCGCCGAGCTGCAATTCGAACGCCTGCCTGCGGGCTACTTCACCGGTGTGCTTGAACGCCTTGAGTCACGCGCGGTGTGTGCGCTTTACTGGGTGGACGAGCAGTTGGTGGCGTTCAACCTGATGCTGGTGGATGAGCATCGGCTGGTGGACAAGTTCTTCGGGCATGACGTGAACTTCACCCGCGACTACAACCTGTATTTCCGTAGCTGGCTGACCAACGTCGACTATTGTATTGAGCACAATATTGCGATGTACGAGTGCGGGCAGGCCGGGTATGCCAGTAAGCTGCGCCTGGGCTGTGAGTTCCATGGCAACAGTGTGTTTTTCCGCCACCGCAACCGGCTGGTCAATGGCCTGCTCAAGCTTGTAAAACTGTTTATTCGACCGGACCGTTCCGACCCTGCCATGGCTGCTGCGATAAGCGAAACCCGATGATCACCAAGACCCGCCAGAAAGCCCGTCCCTTTGCCATTTCGCGCTGGAGTGTCCAGCGCAAGCTGGTGCTGGCATTCTGGTTGGTCAGCGTGATTCCCACCATGATCGCGGCGGAGTTGGCCGCCACCACGCTGTCGCAGATTTTCGACAGCAACGTGCGGATCTGGCTGCAGGAGTCGACCAAGATCGTCAAGGACGAGATCGGCGACATCCTTCATGACAACGCGCGCATGGCCAAATTGTTCCTGCGCTACACCAGCCCGCCGGAGAACCGGCAAGCTGCCCGGCACGACCGCCTGACGGCCGACATCGCCGATGCCACGGACATTGACGTGGTCGCGTTGATTCGCGTCAGTGACCACAAAACGGTGTTCAGCACCGCCTCCGACGACATCGTCAAGCAGATCAGCCTGACCAGCAACGCGGTGTTGCAGACGGTGCAGGTGGCGGGCGTGAGCACGGGCATTGTGGTCTCTACGTTCGACACTTCCCGGGACGGCGTCGACTACCAGTTGCTGGTGGCCACTTACCTGGACAGCAGTTTCCTCACCAGCGTGGCCGATGTGCACTCCCTTGACCTGCGCCTGTACCTGGCCAACCCCGAGGGTTTCTCGGAAATTTTCTCGACCCAGCGCTTCGAGGATCACCCGTCGCGCATCCCCAAAAATGTCGAAGCGGCTATGCGCAGCACCAAACAGCCCAGCGAGCAATTCACCAATAACTACAGCGGTTTGTACTGGCCGATCTTCAACGACGCAGGCGATTTGCAGGGCGTGATTTTCAGCGGCCTGCTGCGCCATAGCAGCCTGGTGGGGCTGGTCAACCAGAGCAATCTGTTCGTCTTGATATTCCTGGTCAGCTCGGCGCTGTCATTGGCGGCGGGGGTGTTGGTGTCACGGCGCCTGACCCGGCCGCTGCGAGACTTGTCCCAAGGCGTGAGTGCGGTGATTTCCGGCAATTACACCCATCGCGTAGCGGTCAGCGGCGGCGATGAGCTGGCGCAATTGAGCAGCACCTTCAACCATATGACCGAGCGTCTGGGCGAGTTGCATCACCTCGAAGCCCAGTTGCGCCGCCGCGATCGCCTGCATGCACTGGGCGAAGTCGCCATGGGCCTGGCCCACGAGATCCGCAACCCCCTGGGCATCATCAAGACCGCTACCCAGTTGCTGCACCGCCGCGCCGACCTGGCGGACACCGATAAGCGCCACCTGGAGTACGTGATCAGTGAAGTCAGCCGCATCAACGACCTGATCACCGAGTTCCTCGATTTCGCCAAGCCCAATCCGCCGCTACGTGTGGTGCAGCCGGCACGTCCGCTGGTGGAGGAAATCTTCGGTTTCTGCGCCCCGGAACTGGCTACTCACAACATCGATGCGCAGATCGACGACCAGGCACCGGGCGCGACTATTTACGCGGATGCCAAGCAGCTCAAACAGGCGTGCCTCAATCTGATTCTCAACGCCATCGACGCGATGCCCGAAGGCGGGCGCCTGACCGTGGGGATTCGCACGGTGGGCGACAACACCGTTATCAGCATTGCCGACACCGGCCAGGGCATTCCGGCAGAGATGGTCGAGCGCATCTTTACGCCCTTCGTCACCACCAAGGCCTCGGGTACTGGCTTGGGTCTGGCCAAGGTCTATTCGATCATGGAAAGTCACGATGGCAGCATCGAATGCGCCAGCGAGAAAGATGCCGGCGCCACCTTCAGCCTGTACATTCCGGCGATGGGCGAAGACGACGAGGACAGTCATGACGCATAACATTCTAGTGGTCGACGACGAACCCAAGCTCTGTGATCTGCTGGCGTCGGCCCTGAGTCAGAACGGCATCCAGGTATTTATCGCCGGTAACGGGCTGCACGCGCTCAAGGTGCTGGAGCAGGAAGACATCGACCTGGTGATCAGTGACTGGCGCATGCCAGGTATGGACGGGCCGGCGCTGCTGGCGGAGATCAAGGTGCGCTACCCCCATGTGCCGGTGATCGTGATGACCGCCTACAGCACGGTGAAAAACGCCGTGCAGTCGATGCGCAACGGCGCCTATGACTACATCGCCAAGCCGTTCGATATCGACGAACTGGACATCACCGTCAGCAAAGCCTTGCAGTTTCGCGACATCATGCGCGACAACGCACGCCTGCGCGCCGAGCTGGATGAGCATGCCCAGTTCGACAGCCTGGTGGGTGACAGCCCGGCGTTTCGCACGGTGTTGCAAGCGGTGGAATCGGTGCGTGACAGCAGCGCCACTGTCCTGCTGACCGGCGAAAGCGGGACCGGCAAGGAAATGGTCGCCCGTGCCATCCACAAACACGGCAGCCGTGCCGACAAACCCTTCGTGGCGGTCAACTGCGCCGCAATCCCGGAAGGGCTGCTGGAAAGCGAGATGTTCGGCCACCGCAAAGGCGCATTCACTGGCGCGGTAGCGGACCGGGTAGGGCGTTTTATGCAGGCCGACAAAGGCACGCTCTTCCTTGATGAAGTCGGCGATATGCCTCTGGCGTTGCAGGCCAAGATCCTACGTGCATTGCAGGAGCGGGTCATCGAGCCGGTGGGCGATCCCCGCGAGCGCAAGGTGGATGTGCGAGTGATCGCGGCCACCAACAAGAACCTGTTGGAAGCGGTGGCCAAGAAGGAGTTTCGCGAAGACCTGTATTACCGCCTCAACGTGTTCCCGATCCCTTTGCCGGCCCTTCGCGAGCGCGTCGAAGACATCGCGCCCCTGGCCCGCCACTTCGCCCAGACCCTCAGCGCCACTGCGGGCAAACGCGTCACCGGCTTCAGCCCCGAAGCATTGCAGGCGATGGCCGCGTATCACTGGCCCGGCAATATCCGCGAGCTGCAAAATTGTGTGGAACGCGCAACGATTGTAGCGGCCTCGCCGGTCATCGAAGATATCGACCTGCCGGGTTACCTGTTTGCGTCGAAGCCGAGCGAGCTGGGCGTGACGACGATTCTCAGCGACGGGCCAGGGATTCCTCAGGACTTGGATGCGGCGCTGGCGGAGGTGGAGAAGGCCTACATACTGGCGGCGTTGCAGGAGAGTAATGGCGTGCAGGCTGCGGCGGCGGCGAAGATCGGGATCTCTGAGCGCAGTTTCTGGTATCGCCTTAAGAAGCTGGGCATCCAGGTCGACAAGATAGTCCGCTGATACACCTCGATTAAAAATGTGGGAGGGGGCTTGCCCCCGATTGCAGTGGATCAGTTAAAGATGAACTGACTGACACACCGCTATCGGGGGCAAGCCCCCTCCCACATTTTTTGACCGAGTCGGGTCAGGTATGGAGGCGTACCCAGATACTCACCAGGATCGTCGCGGCGATCAGCCACGCTACCGCGGCTACGGCTAAAGAGGCCTCCAGCCGCATGCGGTCAACCATCACATACAACGTCGCCAGATACACAAAGTACGGAATGATCGACCACATCCCAAACAGGATCGTGGTCTTCAAATCGTCTACCGAACGGCCCTTGCCGACGATGTAATGGGCGATCAGCGCAAAGGTCGGAAACAGCGGTACCAGCCCCGCGATGTAATAGTTTTTGGTCTTGGCCAATGCGGCCAATATCAGTACCACCGCCGCGCCGAGGGCGGCTTTCAAGAATAGATCCATCAGTGACTCAACCCGTATTTCTTGACCTTGTCGAAGAGGGTGGTCTTGGCCATCCCCAGTTCCTGGCTGGCCTGGGTCAGGTTGCCGCCGCTGCGTTGCAGGGCGTCGCTGAGCAGGTTGCGCTCAAAGGCTTCCACCGCTTCGGTAAACGCCAGGCCGTGGCTGCCACTGCTGGCGCCGCTTTTTTTGAAGGCGGGCAGGCCGAGGGCGAAACGTTCGGCGACGTTGCGCAGCTCACGCACGTTGCCGGGCCAGTCATGGCTCATCAGGCTGGACAGGGTCTGGTTGTCCAACTCCGGCGCGGTGCGGTCGAAGCGTAGGGATGACTGCTGCAGGAAGTGTTCGAACAGTTGCAGGATGTCTTCGCGGCGCTCGCGCAACGGGGGCAGTTCCAACGTGACCACGTTGAGGCGGTAGTACAGGTCACTGCGGAACTGGCTGGCGCGGCTCAGTTCGTCGAGGTCGGACTTGGTGGCGGCGATCACGCGGCAATCCACGGCCACGCTCTGGTTCGAACCCAGGCGTTCCAGAGTGCGTTCCTGCAACACCCGCAGCAATTTGATCTGCAGGTTGATCGGCATGCTTTCTACTTCATCGAGAAACAGCGTGCCTTCGTGGGCGTGCTCGATCTTGCCGATGCGCCGCTTGCCGGCGCCGGTAAATGCGTTGGCTTCGTGGCCGAAAATCTCGCTTTCGAACAGGTTCTCCGGCAGGCCGCCGCAGTTGAGGGCGACGAACTGGTGCGAGTGGCGCCGGCTGAAATCATGCAGGCAGCGGGCGACCAGTTCTTTACCCGTGCCGGTCTCGCCTTCGATCAGCACGTTGGCTGAGGTATCGGCGACGTTGGCGATCAGCTCGCGCAGGTTCTGCATGGCAGGGGAGCGGCCGATGATGCGGCCTTCCAGGGAGTCACGCTCGGCCAACTGACGGCGCAGTGACCAGACTTCCCGCGCGAGTGCGCGTTGCTCAAGGGCACGACGAGCGACATCCACCAGGCGTTCGGGAGAGAAGGGCTTCTCCATGAAATCGTAAGCGCCATTGCGCATGGCGCCGACGGCCATGGAGATATCGCCGTGCCCGGTGATCAGCACCACCGGCAGGCTTTTATCCAGGGCCTTGAGGCGGGTGAGCAGCTCCAGGCCGTCGATGCCCGGCAGGCGAATGTCGCTGATCACGATGCCCGCGAAGTTCTCGCCGATGCGCTTCAACGCCTCTTCGGCACTGCCCACGCCTTCGCTGGGAATATCTTCCAGCGCGAGGGCCTGCTGGCAGCCGAGCAGCACATGGGGGTCGTCTTCGACGATCAGCACGGTGAGGTCTTGAGGATCAATATTCATGTCGACTCAGCTTGTTGAGCGCCTACCAGCGGCAGGCTCAGGACAAAAGCGGTACCACCACTGGCCGGATGCTCAACGGCGAGCGTGCCGCCGGTGGCCGCCGCGAGGCTGGCGGACAGGGTCAGGCCCAAGCCCAGACCTTGCTCGCCGGGCTTGGTGGTGAAGAACGGTTCGAACAAATGCTTGCGCGCCTCGGCGTCGATGCCGTGGCCGTTGTCGCGTACATGCAGGCGGTATTTGCCTTCGGCGACACTGCCTTCCAGCCACAACTCGGGAGCGGGTTGTGCCTGCATGGCGTCAAGGGCGTTGCCGATCAGGTTGACCAGGATCTGCTCCAGGCGTGTCTGGTCGATCTGCAAATGGGCCGCAACGAAGTCGCGATGCACGGTCAGCGGCAGGCTGTCCAGGCGCGCGCCCAGTACCTGGAACGCGGCGTCCACCGCCTTGGCGAGGTTGGCTTCGCCCTGGTCGTCACCGCGCCGGGCAAAGGAGCGCAGGCTGGCAGTGATGCGGCCCATGCGGTCGATCAGTTCGTTGATGGTCTTGAGGTTGGCGCTGGCGGTGTCCAGGGCGCCGCGCTCCAGGAAGCGCACGGTGTTGCCGGACAAGGTGCGCAGCGCGGCCAACGGCTGGTTCAATTCGTGGGCAATGCTGGTGGACATCTGGCCGATGGCCGCCAGTTTCCCGGCCTGCACCAGCTCATCCTGGGCACGGCGCAGGGTTTCTTCGGCCTGGCGTCGTTCGCGGATCTGGCCTTTGAGCCGTTCGTTGCTGGCGCGCAGGTCCGCGGTGCGTTCGGCAATCCGACGCTCCAACTGGCTGTTGGCTTCCTGCAAGGCTTCCCGTGCGGCGAGGCGGGTGGCGATGACTTTGCGTCGCTCATTCCAGGCAATCAGCAGGAATGCCACCAGACCAAATGCGACAGCCACCAGAATGCCTTGGTTGATCGCTGCGCGGCGCAGGTCATTGAGGGGAGTGAGGAGGGTGAAATTCCACGGTGTGTCGTTGAGCGGTCGGGTTTGCGCCAGGTAGCTAACTTCGTGCTCGTCGTTGACCACTTCGCTGTTGGCCGGAAAGGTCAGTTTTTCGGTGCCTTCGTTCAAGCGCTCACGGGCCAGCGGTTCCAGCTCGTTCAGCGTGGCCCAGTAATATTGCAGGCTGTGGGCCAGGCGATCCTTGGTTTCATTGCTCAACGGACGCACGGCCTTGAGGCGGCGGGCCGGGTCGCTGGAGAGGATGATGATGCCGTTCTCGTCGCTGACGAAGGCTTCCAGGCGCGCACGTTGCCAACGTTCTTCCAGCGCTTCAAGGCGTACCTTGACCACTGCGACGCCGATGATCTTGCCGTGCTCTTCCAACCCGTGGGCCAGGTAATAACCGGGTTCGCCATTGGTGCTGCCGATGCCGTAGAAACGCCCGGGCTGGCCGCGCACGGCGTTCTGGAAATACGCGCGGAAGGAGAGGTCTTCACCCTGGTAACTGTCGGCATCGCGCCAGTTGCTGGTGGCCAGCACCCGACCGGTGGTGTCCATCACGTAGATGGCCCGACTGCGACTGCGTCGGTTCAGGCCTTCGAGGTAGTCGTTGACGTTTTTGCGGGTTTCCTGGCTCGGGTCGGCGAGCAGCTGCGAGACGCTGGTCTCCAGCTCCAGCAGGCTGGGCAGGTAAGTGTATTTGCTGAGTTCACTTTCGACGGTGCGGGCATGCAGCTCCAACTGGCGTTCGCCTGTGTCGCTGAGGGTGCGGATGCCGTAGTACTCGCTGATCCAAAAGCCGATATAACCCAAGCCGATCATCAGGGCGACGATCAACGGCGGCAGGAACAGTTGGCGAATCAGACGAGGCTTCACGGCAAGTGATGGCGGTGCGGCGCGAAATTGGTTGGGGTCGCATTTCATCACAGATGCCTTGGGTCAACCAGAGCTGCCAGCCTGTGCGGTCCAGCATGGGAGGGGGCTTGCCCCCGATTGCAGTGTGTCAGTCGGTATATCTATCGCTGATCCACCACTATCGGGGGCAAGCCCCCTCCCACATTGGCCCGGTTTCTACAGCAGGAGCTATGTAGTGCTTAGTGCTGCAGGATTTTCTCAAGGAAGTGCTGCGCACGCTCGGAGCGGGCGCTGATGTCGCCGAAGAATTCTTCTTTCGGGCAGTCTTCGATGATCTTGCCGGCGTCCATGAAGATCACGCGGTCGGCCACTTTACGGGCAAAGCCCATTTCGTGGGTTACGCACATCATGGTCATGCCTTCCTGGGCCAATTGCACCATCACGTCCAGCACTTCGTTGACCATTTCCGGGTCCAGGGCCGAGGTCGGTTCGTCGAACAGCATGACGATCGGGTCCATGGCCAGGGCGCGGGCAATCGCCACACGTTGTTGTTGGCCGCCAGAGAGTTGGCCTGGGTGCTTGTGGGCGTGCGCCGACAGGCCGACGCGCTCCAGCAGTTGCAGGCCTTTCTTGGTCGCCTCTTCCTTGCTGCGGCCGAGCACTTTGATCTGTGCGATGGTCAGGTTTTCGGTGATGGTCAGGTGCGGGAACAGTTCGAAGTGCTGGAACACCATGCCCACGCGCGAGCGCAGTTTCGGCAGGTTGGTCTTCGGGTCGGCGATGGAGGTGCCGTCGACCTCGATGTCGCCTTTCTGGAACGGTTCCAGCGCGTTGACGCATTTGATCAGGGTGGATTTACCCGAGCCCGAAGGCCCGCACACCACGATCACTTCGCCTTTTTTGACCTCGGTGCTGCAATCGGTCAGCACCTGGAAGTCGCCATACCACTTGTTGATGTTCTTGATAGAGATCATACGGCAAACCTTTTTTGCAGACGCTTGACCAGCAGCGAGGCGGAAAAGCTGATGATGAAGTAGACGACACCGGCAAAGATCAGGAACTCATTGGAGCGGCCGATGATGTCGCCGTTGGAGCGGGCGGAGTTGAGGAAGTCCACCAGGCCCACGGTGTAGACCAGCGAGGTGTCCTGGAACAGGATGATGCTCTGTTGCAGCAGCAACGGGGTCATCTTGCGGAACGCCTGGGGCAGGATAATCAGACGCATGGTCTGGCCATAGGTCATGCCCATCGCTTGCGCTGCGCCCATCTGGCCCTTGGGAATCGACTGCACGCCGGCCCGCACGATCTCACAGAAATACGCGGCTTCGAACATCATGAAGGCCACGACGCAGGAGGTGAACGCTCCGATGGGTGTGTCTTCGCCGGTGATCCAGCGCAGTACGAACGGTACGGCCAAGTAGAACCAGGTGATCACCAACAGCAACGGGATCGAACGGAAATAGTTCACATAGGCGCCGGCCAGGCGCGACAGCAGTTTGCTGGACGACAGGCGCATCAGCGCCAGGATCGTGCCCAGGGCGATACCGCCGATCACGCCCATGACCATCAACTGCAAGGTCATGACCATGCCGTTCCACAGGCCTGGGATCGCGGGGATGATGCCGCTGAAATCGAGTTCCATTATTTACCCCCCACGGAGATCAGGCCGGGCACTGCGACTTTCTTCTCGACCACGCGCATCAGCAGCATCAGGCTCATGTTCAGGGTGAAGTAGATCAGCGTGGCCAGGGTGAAGGCTTCAAACAGGTTGGCCGAGAACTCGGCGGTCTGCTTGGTTTGTGCCAGCAGTTCCATCAAGCCGATCAAGGACGCCACGGAGGAGTTCTTGAATACGTTGAGGAATTCCGAGGTAAGCGGCGGAATGATGATGCGGTAGGCCTGCGGCAGCAGCACGTTCCAGTAGATCTGCGGCAGCTTGAAGCCCATGGCGCGCGCAGCGGATTCCTGGCCACGTGGTAACGCCTGGATGCCGGTGCGCACTTGCTCACACACGCGGGCGGCAGTGAACAGGCCAAGGCACACGACGACGCTCAGGTAGGCCGAGGTGGTCGGGTTCAGGTCTTGTTTGTACCAGTCCTGCAGGTTTTGCGGCAGCAGGTCGGGTATCAGGAAATACCAGATGAACAGCTGAACCAGCAGCGGCACGTTACGAAACAGTTCCACGTAGCAGGTCGCGATGCCCGATACGAGGCGGTTTGGCACAGTGCGCATGACCCCCAGAATGGAGCCCAGCAGCAAGGCGATAATCCATGCCACGACAGCGATGGCAATGGTCCAGCCCAAGCCGGCGATGTACCAGTCGAGATAAGTCTCGCTGCCCACGCCGGTGGACTTGAAGAACACGCCCCAGTCCCAGTTGTAATTCATTAGGGTCTCCCCTCGAGATCGATCGATGTACAAGCACCCGCTTGGGGAAAATCCATTCCCTCCTGGCGATGAACGCCAGGCACACACGATCGGCTCGAAAACCGCCAGGTCGAGTGTTCCAAGTTAAATCCAGCAGGTAATTACAGACGCCTGAGGGAGGGTTGCTCCCTCAGGAGATAAGGTTAGATCAGTGTCAGATTTTTACGTCAGGCGCTGGCTTGTCGCTTGGGTTGGCGATCAGCTCTTTAACCTTGTCACTCATTGGGAAGTTCAGGTTCAGGCCTTTAGGTGGAATCGGGCTCTCGAACCATTTGCTGTAGATCTTGTTGATTTCACCGGATTTGTACAGGGCGGTGATGGCGCCATCTACGGCTTTCTTGAAGTCTGGATCGCCTTTGCGAACCATGCAGGCGTAGGCTTCGAAGGACTGTGGAGTACCGGTGATTACCCAATCATCCGGCTTCTTCGCCTTGGCTTCTTCGCCGGCCAGCAGGGCGTCATCCATCATGAACGCAACGGCGCGGCCGCTTTCGAGCATTTGGAAGGATTCGCCGTGGTCTTTGGCGGAGATGACGTTCATGCCCATCTGCTTGTCAGCGTTCATCGCTTTGATGATGCGCTCGGACGTGGTGCCAGCGGTGGTCACGACGTTCTTGCCTTTCAGGTCGGCAAAGTCGGCGTAAGACGGCTTGCCGTCCTTGTCTTTCTTGACCAGTAGGCGGGTGCCGATTTCGAAGATGTTGACGGTGAAGTCGACTTGCTGAGCGCGCTCGGCATTGTTGGTGGTGGAGCCGCACTCAAGGTCCGCAGTGCCGTTCTGGATCAGCGGAATACGAGTTTGCGAGGTGACCAGGTTGTACTTGGTCTTCAGGTCGGGCTTGTTCAGGTCTTTTTTCAGTTGCTCGACGACAGCTACTTGGATGTCGTGGGAGTAGCCAACCGGTTTGCCCGAACCATCCGCGATGTAGGAAAACGGAATGGAGCTGTCGCGGTGCGCGAGGGTGATGGTGCCGGAGTCGTTGATTTTCTTCAGTGTGCCGGTGAGTTCGGCGGCAAAAACTGGAGTGCTGATCAGAGCAGCAGCGATAGCTGCGCCCAGGATATGGGGAACGATGCGCATCAATACTTCCTCGACATTTGTTTTTTTTATGAAGCCAGTTAGACGGCTCTCTTGTACAGCGAATGCCCGTGACGGCTCCTGAGGCGTCCCAGGCAATCGTCCAAGAGTGTAGAGCATGAGTCGTGCCAGGCCAGGGTTAAATGGCTAACCGTATGATTTATATGATGATTAACTTTGTGTGACGGTAAATATGTAACTGTACGGTCCGGCAAACCGAATAGCTTGCAGTGTTGCGTTCGGAAAACCGAATGACTTGGCGCGCATAAAAAAGCCCCTGGGCCTCGCGGCGCAGGGGCATTTGTATGAAGAGTCTGTCAGGCCGCCTGAGTCTTGCTGCGGTTCTGCTCAACTTGGGACAGGTAACGTTGCAGGTTGTCCTGTTCTTCCGGTGTGGTGAACAGGCCAAGCTTGGTACGGCGCCACAGCACGTCCTGAGGTTGGGTCACCCATTCTTCGGCGCACAGGTAGTCGACTTCTCGGGTATACAGGCCACCACCCAAGTGGTCGCCCAGGTCGGCCAGCGATTGCACGCCTTCCAGCAGGCGCCATGTGCGGCTGCCATAGGTGGTGGACCAACGGCGTGCGATCTCGCTCGGCACCCAGTCGAATTTGTGGCGAATGGCTTCGGCCAGGGCTTCTGGTGAGGTCATGTCTTCGCCACCCGGCAGGCTGGCCTTGGCGGTCCAGCTTGGGCGCATTTGGGTGAAATACGGGGCCAATTGCGCCATCGCCGACTCGGCGAGCTTGCGATAGGTGGTCAGCTTGCCGCCGAACACCGACAGAATCGGTGCCTCGCCTGCGCCGCCCGACACCGACAGGGTGTAATCGCGGGTGATCGCCGATGGGTTATCCGACTCGTCGTTGCACAGCGGTCGTACGCCGGAGTAGGTGTGGACGATGTCATCGCGGCTCAGTTGTTTCTTGAAGTGCGCGTTTACCACGTTGAGCATGTAGTCGGTTTCACCTTCGGTGATCGCCACTTTCGCCGGATCGCCGGTGTATTCGCGGTCGGTGGTGCCGATGATGGTCAGGTGGTTCAGGTACGGAATAGTGAAGACGATGCGCTGGTCTTCATTCTGCAGGATGTGCGCGTGGGCGCCTTCGTACAGTTTCGGCACGATCAGGTGGCTGCCCTGGATTAAGCGGATGCCGTAGGGCGAATCCAGCTTCAGGTCTTCCTTGATGAACTTGGCGACCCACGGGCCGGCGGCATTCACCAAAGCGCGGGCGCGGATCGAGAACAGGCTGCCGTCGGCGCGTTCCATATTCATATCCCACATACCGTTGCTGCGGTGCGCGCTGATGCAGCGGGTCTGGGTGTGAATGTGCGCGCCTTTTTCGCGAGCGGCCATGGCGTTGAGCACCACCAGGCGGGCGTCATCGACCCAGCAGTCGGAGTATTCGAAACCCTTGGTGATTTCGCTTTTCAGCGGGCTGTCAGCGCCAAACTTGAGGCTTTTGGAGCCGGCGAGCTTTTCGCGTTTGCCCAAGTGGTCATACAGGAACAGACCTGCGCGGATCATCCACGCTGGGCGCAGGTGCGGGCGGTGCGGCAATACAAAGCGCATCTGCTTGACGATGTGCGGGGCCTTGGCCAGCAGCACTTCGCGTTCGGCCAATGCTTCACGCACCAAGCGGAACTCGTAATGTTCGAGGTAGCGCAGGCCGCCGTGGATCAGCTTGCTGCTGGCGGAGGAGGTGTGGCTGGCCAGGTCGTCCTTTTCGCAAAGGAATACTGAAAAACCGCGACCGGCTGCGTCTGCTGCAATGCCGACGCCGTTGATCCCGCCACCGATTACGGCAACGTCATAGACTTCGGCAAGCGGTGATGCAGGCAAGGTGGAAGGGTTCATCGGCTGGCCTCGCGATTTTTTCGTCTTGGAATTCGAACATTAATGTTCATTTGCGAAAATGGTAGCTGATAAACGCGCGCACAGCCACTCGACTTTGATTGAAAAAACTCATCAAAGGGCGGGAAAAGGAAGAATTGTGAACATGAGCCTTGGAAAGGCTTGAGGAAAAGGGTGTGTGATGGCGCGCCATTGTGGGAGTAAGCCCCTTCCCACATTCGAGCGTATTCACAGCTCGAAGGGTGGGAGGGGGCTTGCCCCCGATGACGTCAGTGCAGACGCTATACGACTTCCAGGCGAACCTTATGGTCATTCAGCAACTGCACCAGCGCCGGCACCGGCTGCTGATCCGTCACCAGGCAGTCCACCAGGCTGATCGGCCCTAAACGAATCATGGCATTGCGCCCAAATTTGCTCGAGTCCGCCGCCAGGATCACTTTGCGGGCATTGGCGATGATCGCCTGGGAAACCCTGACTTCCTGGTAATCGAAATCCAACAAGCTGCCGTCTTCATCAATGCCGCTGATACCCACCAAGGCAAAGTCGACCTTGAACTGGTTGATGAAGTCCACGCTGGCCTGGCCCACCACACCGCCGTCACGCCGCACGTTGCCGCCAGTCAGCAGCACGTCAAAGTCATCCTTGGCACTGAGCATGGTGGCGACGTTGAGGTTGTTGGTGATGATTTTCAGGTGGTTGTGATTCAGCAGCGCACGGGCGATGGACTCGGTGGTGGTGCCTATATTGATGAACAGCGAGGCGTGGTCGGGGATTTGCGCGGCAATGGCCTCGCCGATGCGCTGTTTCTCGTCGCGCATCTGGTCGGCACGCATGGCGTACGCGGTGTTTTCGACACTGGAGTCATAGGCCGCGCCGCCGTGGTAGCGGCGCAGCAAATTGGCGTCCGCCAGCTGATTGATATCGCGGCGGATGGTCTGCGGGGTGACAACAAATAGCTGCGCCATTTCCTCGATACTGACGTAGCCGCGCTCGCGGACCAGTTCGAGGATTTGTTGTTGGCGGGGAGGCAGATTCATGGGGCGTCCTTTGGGCTGCCATACAAAAGTGGCCCATGATGACGCAGGAATCCGCTCCCGGCCAGTTACAACCGGAGCTTGGCTTATTCGGCGCCTTCGTGCGGTTCCCAGTCGCGGGTGCGGCTGACAGCTTTTTGCCATCCAGCGTAGAGTTTTTCTTTGGCTGCTTCATCGAGCTGTGGTTCGAATTCGCGCTCGATCACTGCCTTGCCTCGCAACTCGTCCAGGCTGCCCCAGAAGCCACAGGCCAGGCCGGCCAGATAGGCGGCGCCCAATGCCGTGGTCTCGCGCATTTGCGGGCGCTCGACCTGGGTGCCGAGGATATCGGCCTGGAACTGCATCAGGAAGTTGTTGGCTACCGCGCCGCCGTCCACACGCAGGGCCTTGAGGCGTTCGCCGGAGTCCTGCTGCATGGCATCGAGAACGTCACGGGTTTGGTAGGCAATCGACTCCAGTGCTGCACGAATAATGTGATCCACGCGTACGCCACGGGTCAGGCCGAACAGTGCGCCACGGGCGTAGGGGTCCCAGTACGGAGCACCCAGGCCTGTGAAGGCCGGGACCAGGTACACGCCATTGCTGTCCTTGACCTTGCCGGCGAAGTATTCGGTGTCGGTGGCGTCGGCAATGATCTTCAACTCGTCACGCAGCCACTGCACAGTGGAGCCGCCGTTGAACACCGCGCCTTCGAGTGCGTAGGCCACTTCGCCACGCGGGCCGCAGGCGATGGTGGTGAGCATGCCGTGCTTGGATTTCACCGCTTTGTCGCCGGTGTTCATCAGCAGGAAGCAGCCGGTGCCGTAGGTGTTCTTGGCCTGGCCGGCTTCCACGCACATCTGGCCGAACAGCGCCGCTTGCTGGTCACCGGCGATACCGCCGATGGCGATGCCGCTCTTGGTGCGGCCGTAGATCTCCGAAGAGGACTTCACTTCCGGCAGCATTTCGCGAGGAACGTCGAGGATCTCCAGCATCTTCGCATCCCACTCCAAGGTGTGGATGTTGAAGAGCATGGTGCGCGAGGCGTTGGTGTAATCGGTGACGTGGGTTTTGCCGCCGGTAAATTTCCAGATCAGCCAGCTGTCCACAGTGCCGAACAGCAGTTCGCCGTTGCGCGCGCGCTCACGGCTGCCTTCGACGTTATCGAGGATCCACTTGAGCTTGGTACCGGAAAAGTACGGGTCGGTGACCAGGCCGGTGGTGTCGTTGATGTATTGCTCGTGGCCATCACGCTTGAGCTGCTGGCAGATCTCGGTGCTGCGGCGGCACTGCCATACGATGGCGTTGTAGATCGGGCGGCCGGTGATTTTGTCCCACACTACGGTGGTTTCACGCTGGTTGGTGATACCGATGGCGGCGACCTGGTCGTGGTGCAGGCCGGCTTGTGCCAGGGCTTCGACCATCACCGCGCTCTGGGTAGCGAAGATTTCCATCGGGTCATGTTCAACCCACCCTGGCTGTGGGTAGTGCTGAGTGAACTCACGCTGGGCGGTGCAGACCACGTTGGCGTCACGATCGAAGATGATTGCCCGGGAACTGGTGGTGCCCTGATCAAGGGCAATGATGTAGTTCTTATTCTGAATGTCGGTCATGTCGATTGCCTTGGACGAGAAATAAGGGAGTGGATCAACAGCCTGGGCCACTAAAAGGGCAGTAGGGACCAGGCGGCATTATCAGGAGATACGGGTTTCGCCAGTGACGGCGGTGTCTTGGGTTTCGGCGACAGCAGGTGCGGCGCTCGGCAGATGACGGGCAATCAGCCCGCGATAGGCCGCAGCACCCAGGCATGCGCCGACAATCGGCGCGAAAATCGGCACCAGGAAGTAAGGAATATCGCGGCCGCCAGTGAAGGCCATTTCACCCCAACCAGCGAAAAAGGTCATCAGCTTGGGCCCGAAATCCCGCGCCGGGTTCATCGCAAAGCCGGTCAACGGGCCCATGGCGCTGCCAATTACCGCAATCAGCAGGCCGATCAGCAGTGGCGCCAACGGGCCGCGTGGCAGTCCGTTATTGTCATCGGTCAGGGCCATGATCACGCCCATCAGAATCGCGGTAATGACCATTTCCACCAGGAAAGCCTGTGCAGTGCTCAGCAGGGCATGAGGGTAGGTGGAGAACACCGACGCCAATTCCAGGCTGGCTTGAGTGCCGCGTACCAGATGATGGGTTTGTTCGTAATCGAAAAACAGATTGCTATAGAGCGTGTACACCAGCGCCGCTGAGCAGAATGCGCCGGCCACTTGGGCGAGGATGTAGAAGGGCAGTTTGCGCTTTTCGAAGTCGGCGAAAAGGCACAGGGCGATGCTGACGGCTGGGTTGAGGTGAGCCCCGGAAATACCGGCGCTCAGGTAGATCGCCATGCTGACGCCGATACCCCAGATGATGCTGATTTCCCATAACCCAAAGCTTGCACCCGCGACCTTGAGGGCAGCGACACATCCTGTACCGAAGAAGATCAGAAGCGCAGTCCCTAGGAACTCGGCCATGCATTGGCTCGAAAGTGAAGGCTGTTGAAGAGCAGTTGTCATGGAAAACCTCAATTGTTGTTCTTGTCTGGCGCACTGCCTCAACGGGCGGTGGCGCGATTTTCACCGTGACGAGGATCCCCATCCAAGGCACGGCTTACTGCTGGAATACTGTAGGTGTATTACTACAGTGTTCGTAAGCGAAAAAATATAGACAAGAATGACCGCTGTCAAAGGTCGAAAGTGAACGGTCAGTCACTTTCGAACTATGGGTTTGATGAATGATCATGGTTGCCCTACGGAGTATCGTTTGAAGAGAGGTGCGCATTAGAGCGTTTTACGCGGGCTTGGCCTAGAATTGACCACCTGTTTGCCACCGCCGGAGACGCCATGACCCCCGCATTGGATTTGTTGAAAAAAGTTCGCGCCGAACATCGCATCCACAGTTATGAACACGATCCCAAGGCCGCCTCATATGGCCTGGAGGCCGCAGAAAAGTTGAGCCTCGACCCGGCGCAGGTGTTCAAGACCTTGTTGGCCAGCAGCGAAAAAGGCGAATTGTTGGTGGCTGTGGTGCCGGTCGTCGGAAGTCTGGACTTGAAAGCCCTGGCGCACGCGGCGGGGGTGAAAAAAGTAGAAATGGCCGACCCCGCCGCGGCGCAGCGTTCTACCGGTTATCTGTTAGGTGGCATCAGTCCGTTGGGGCAGAAGAAGCGTTTGCGCACGTTTATCGATGTGACGGCGCAGCCGTTCACGACGATTTTTGTCAGTGCGGGGAGACGGGGTTTGGAAGTGGAGTTGTCGGCAGCGGTGCTGGCGGAGCACACCCAGGCCATATTCGCAGAAATTGGTCGGGCGTAATCCCAGGCTCCTGGAGAACCCATGTGGGAGGGCGCTTGCTCACTATCGCTGTAGGTCAGCCGGTGTATCTACAGCTGACCCACTGCCATCGGGAGCAAGCTCCCTCCCACATGATGACCAGTATTCTTCAAATACTCAGTGTGCCGGGTTGTAGCGCCGTACGCCCGATTCGGATCGAGGGATCTGCGCCGCGGTGCTGCCCGAAGCCTGAAACAGCACCAGATGCTCAGCGGCTACACGAATCCCCACATCCGCCCCCACCTGATGGTCGGCATGACTGGGGAAAATCGATTCCAATTGCGCGCCGGTCGGCAACTGCAGACGGTACAAGGTGGATGCACCGAGGAACGTCTTACCGACGATCCGGGCTTTCAATGCACTGTCCGGCGCGTAGACGATGTCATCCGGGCGTAGCAACACATCCACCGCACCACCGGTCGGCCAGGTGTAGGCGCGATTGCCGCGCAGGTCACCCAGTTCGGTGCTGACGGACTCGGGCGAGCTCAATTGACCACGAATGAAATAACCCTGGCCGATAAAGCTGGCGACGTAGGGTGTCTGAGGTTCGTGATAGAGGTTGTAGGGCGTGTCCCACTGCTCCAGACGGCCCTCCTTGAAGACGCCGACCTGATCACTCACGGCAAACGCTTCTTCCTGGTCATGGGTGACCAGGATCGCACTGGTGCCGCGCGCCTTGAGAATGTCGCGCACCTCATGGCTGAGCTTGCGCCGCAGTTCGCCATCAAGGTTGGAGAAGGGTTCGTCCAGCAGCAACAGTTGCGGCTCCGGCGCCAGGGCGCGGGCGAGGGCGACACGTTGCTGCTGGCCGCCGGACAGTTCGTGAGGGAAGCGCTTGCCCAGATTCTTCAGGTTGACCAGTTCCAGCAACTCGGTAACCACGCGATCCTTTTGTGGATGCTTGCGGATGCCGAACGCGATGTTGTCGGCCACGCTGAGGTGGGGAAACAGCGCATAGTCCTGGAACACCATGCCGATGCGACGCTTCTCCGGTGCCAGGGTGAAACCGGCACTGGAGATCACTTCTCCTGCCAGGCTGATTTCGCCTTCATGCACCGGCTCAAAACCGGCAATCGCGCGCAGAGTGGTGGTTTTACCGCAGCCTGATGAGCCGAGCAGGCAACCGATATCACCCGCGTTCAGGTGCAGATTGAGGTTCTGTACCACCCGTTGATCTTGATAGCCGCATGCCAGATTGCGCAGGTTCAGCAGAAGTGGCTGGCTCATGCGTGGTGGTACGAAGGCGGGACGAGGAATTCGAGCAGAGCCTTCTGAGCGTGCAGGCGGTTTTCGGCCTGGTCCCAGGCGACCGAGCGCTCATCGTCAAGCAGGTCGAGGCTAATTTCTTCGCCGCGGTGAGCGGGCAGGCAGTGCATGAACAGCACATCCGGCGCAGCCAGGTCGAGCAAGGCCCGATTTACCTGGTACGGCGCGAACAGGGCCAGGCGCTGGGCGGTTTCGTCTTCCTGGCCCATGGAGGTCCAGACGTCGGTGCTGACGAGGTGCGCGCCCAGCACGGCGTCACGTGGGTCACGCACCAGGGTGACGCGATCGCCGGCCTGTGCCAGGAAGCGCGCGTCAGGCTCGTAGCCTTGCGGGCAAGCAATGCGCAGTTGGAAGTCGAATTGGATCGCCGCTTCTATATAGCTGTTGCACATGTTGTTGCCGTCACCGATCCAGGCCACGGTCTTGCCTTGGATGGAGCCACGGTGCTCAAGGAAGGTTTGCATGTCAGCCAGCAACTGGCACGGGTGCAGGTCATCGGACAGGCCGTTGATCACCGGAACTCGTGAGTTGGCGGAAAATTCGGTGACGGTGCTGTGGGCAAAGGTACGGATCATCACCGCATCCAGCATGCGCGACATGACGCGGGCGCTGTCGGCGACAGGCTCGCCACGACCCAGTTGAGTGTCGCGCGAAGACAGGAAGATGGCTTGGCCACCTAGTTGGATCATGCCGGCTTCAAAAGACACACGGGTGCGGGTCGACGACTTCTCGAAAATCATGCCGAGGACGCGGTTTTTCAAAGGCTCGAACAGTACGCCGCGGTTACGCAGGTCTTTAAGCTCAATGCCTCGACGGATCACGCTGACCAGCTCTTCGGGCGTGCAATCCATCAGGGAGAGAAAGTGCCTTGCGCTCATCATTAACTACCTTTTTGCAACAGACCGCAGATACTCAAAGCCTTGTTTATTGTGACAACGGGCGAGACCTGCGGCGAAAGCCGCACGGGGCGACGAAATAGGGGAAGGCGCGATATTGACATTAAATGTCGCGTCTTACCAATAGGGCTACGTTTTTAGGGGTGTTCAAGAAGGGCGCGAGAGCGCTTTTGAAGACGATTTCCTGACGGCAGCGGGCCATTTGTACACTGGCGTCGCAACCTTTTGCAATGCGCGGGGGCGGGCTCGGATCAGGCCGCGTCGGTTTCCGGGGCTGTATATAGCGTTTTGTAACATTTGCTCATGCTTGGTCATGGCCTGGCCTAATGCTTGCCGATTCACAGGACGAACGATACTGGCGTCTGTCATGGTCGCGGCCCATAGTCAGACCAAAGCCCCTATAAAGAGACTGGCCATGACCAAGACTCTCCATCACCGTGCGTGCCATCTATGTGAAGCCATCTGTGGCTTGACCCTGGAAACTACCCAAGCCGAAGACGGCAGCCTGGCGATTACCTCTATCAAGGGCGACGCGTTGGACACCTTCAGCCGTGGTCATATCTGCCCAAAGGCGGTGGCGTTGCAGGATATCCAGAATGACCCGGACCGCCTCCACCAGCCGATGTTGCGAACGGGCAGCGAATGGCGAGCGATCCCTTGGGACGAAGCGTTTTCCTTGGTCGCCGAGCGGCTGTCGAGTATCCAGGCCCGGCACGGGCAGAATGCGGTGGCGGTGTATCAGGGCAACCCCAGCGTGCACAACTATGGGCTGATGACTCACAGCAACTACTTCCTCGGCCTGCTCAAGACGCGCAATCGGTATTCCGCGACCTCTGTGGATCAGTTGCCTCATCACCTCACCAGCCACTTGATGTACGGCCATGGCCTGCTGCTGCCGATCCCGGACATCGATCACACCGACTTTATGCTGATCCTGGGGGGCAACCCGCTGGCTTCCAACGGCAGCATTATGACCGTACCAGATGTGGAGAAGCGCCTTAAAGCCATTCAGTCCCGGGGCGGCAAAGTGGTGGTGGTAGACCCTCGGCGCAGTGAAACGGCGGCGATTGCTGATCAACACCTATTCGTGCGGCCCGGTGGGGATGCGGCGCTGTTGTTCGGTGTGCTCAACACCTTGTTTACCGAAAACCTGACACGCGCCAGTCATTTACCGGTAGACGGTCTTGAGGACGTTCGCCGTGCTATCGCAGGCTTTACTGCCGAGGCCATGAGCCGCCAGTGTGCGGTGCCTGCCGAACAGATCCGCCAATTAGCGCGGGACTTTGCCGCAGCGGACAAGGCCGTGTGTTATGGGCGTATGGGTGTGTCGACCCAGGCGTTTGGCACGCTCTGCCATTGGTTGGTGCAGTTGATCAACCTGGTCACCGGCAACCTGGACCGGGTTGGCGGCGCCTTGTGCACCACCCCCGCGGTGGACCTGGTAGCGTCGACCGGTGGCGGGCATTTCAACCGCTGGCAAAGCCGGGTTTCCGGGCGTCCGGAGTACGGCGGCGAGTTGCCGGTGTCGGCCCTGGCTGAAGAAATGCTTACTGACGGCGAAGGGCAGATTCGCGCATTGGTCACGGTAGCGGGCAATCCTGTGCTGTCGACCCCTAACGGTCGCCAGTTGGAGCAGGCGCTGGATGGGTTGGAGTTCATGGTCAGTATCGATCTTTACATCAACGAGACCACTCGGTACGCCGATCTGATTTTGCCGTCCACCCTGGCCCTGGAAAACGATCACTACGACACCACCTTCAACATGTTTGCGGTGCGTAACGTCACCCGTTTCAACCGCGCGATCTTGCCCAAGCCCGAAGGGGCCTTGCATGACTGGGAAATTTTCGTCGGTCTGGCCACCGCCTTTGCGGCGCAGACCGGTGTTGTGCTTAAACCGACGATGCCGCCGGCCAAGATGATCGACTTCGGACTGCGTGCCGGGGCGTATGGTGATGCGTCGAGTCATAAGCTGTCGGTTGCGATGCTGGCCGATCACCCCCATGGCGTGGATTTGGGGCCGTTGCAGCCCAATCTTTCTGCGCGTTTGAAAACGGCTGACGGTAAGGTTCAGGCCGCGCCCGCTGTGATTCTTGCCGACCTGGCGCGCTTCGCCGCGCAGCCGCTGCCCATGGCTGACGAACTGCTGCTGATCGGCCGTCGGCATGTGCGCAGCAATAATTCCTGGATGCATAATTATCATCGCTTGGTGAAGGGCAAGCCCCGACATCAATTGCTGATGCATCCCGATGACCTTGTCAGTCGGCAACTGAGTGATGGTCAGCGGGTTCGCGTGAGTTCGCGCATTGGCATGATCGAGGTAGAGGTGCTGGCCAGTCTGGAGATGATGCCCGGGGTCGTCAGCCTGCCCCATGGCTGGGGTCACGCTCGCCCGGGCGTCCAGATGACCATCGCCAGCGGGCAACCGGGGGCGAGCGCGAATGACTTGACCGACGAGCGGCAGTTGGATGAGCTATCGGGGAACGCTGCGCTCAATGGCGTTCCGGTCCAGGTAGCAGCGGCCTGAGCACCCGGCTGGAATTTTGCGTTACAATGCGCCACCGTGCCGACCTGTGAGTCGCAAAGTTCCAGCCGAGGTGTTCCATGGATATCATCGAAACGATCAAAGAGCAGATTGCCAATAACACCATTCTGCTTTACATGAAGGGCGCCCCTAACGCTCCTCAGTGCGGTTTCTCCGCGAAGGCTTCCCAGGCTGTTATGCAGTGTGGCGAGAAGTTCGCTTACGTGGATATCCTGCAAAACCCGGAAATCCGCGCCAACCTGCCGAAGTACGCCAACTGGCCGACTTTCCCACAGCTGTGGGTAGCCGGTGAGCTGGTTGGCGGTAGCGATATCATCACTGAAATGGCAGCTGATGGTTCGTTGCAGACGCTGATCAAAGACGCAGCGGCAAATGCGGCGGCCAAGACTGACGCTTGATTCGCCTGCAATAAAAAGCCCCGCTTCTCGTGAGAGAGCGGGGCTTTTTTGTGGGGTTTTACCGGCAAGCCGATAAGGCTTATTCGCCCATCTGCGATTGCAGGTAATTTTCCAGGGTGACCTTGTCGATCAGGCCCAATTGGGTTTCCAGCCAGTCGATGTGTTCTTCCTGATCTTCCAGGATATCTTCCAGCAATTCACGGCTGCCGAAATCGCCTTGGGCTTCGCAGTGAGCGATGGCCGCCTTGAGGTCGCTGTGGCTCTTGCGTTCAAAGCCCAGGTCGCTGCCGATCATTTCCTGGGTGTGCTCGCCGATGTTCAGCTTGCCCAGGTCCTGGACGTTCGGTAGGCCTTCCAGGAACAGAATGCGCTTGATCAGCGCGTCTGCATCCTTCATGGCTTTGATGGATTCTTTGTATTCGCGCTTGCCAAGCTTTTCCAGGCCCCAATCGTCGTACATGCGTGCATGCAGAAAGTACTGATTGATCGCGACCAGTTCATTGGCAAGGATTTTGTTGAGTTGCTGGATGACTGAGATGTCGCCTTTCATGACTGGGGTCCTGCCCTGTAATAGCTGTGTATAGGGCGGAGTTTGAGCGGCGAAAACCTCAGTGTCAAACCTAAGTTATTGAATAATAAATGAAAATTAATCGGAATAAGAATGTTTGTGTTCCGCGTCTTGGGGCTAACTAATTGAATTACAGGCATAAAAAAACCGGACACTAAGTCCGGCTCTTTAAAACACGCCTATTTAAGCGTGTGTAAATTCTGCTGAGTAGGGGAGTGCTGCCTGGGCTGTCTGCAGCTGCGTCAGGGTTTCCCGTACCACTTGCTTGGCGAGGCAGGCACATTTGCCACATTGGCTGGCAACGCCAGTGGTTTCACGTACTTCCTTATAGCTGCAGCAACCTTCATAGATTGCTTCGCGGATTTGTCCGTCGGTGACGCCAGTACAGAGGCACACATACATAGGGAGAACCGTCGCGGGGTTAAGGCTTAAGTGCGATGGATCTTAATGTTAACGAGAATGATTGTCAAAGTAGATTCGTAGGGTATTTGCCCGCACCGCCCTCACGCTGACGAACGGTTTTTTCAGTGTATGATGGTCGGTCTTCACGAAGCGTGACTGCGTCTCAGGGCTGTCGCTTGAATGCGGCAGACTCAAGGCCGGTCCTTTTACTTCAATCGTCACCCTTACATCAGGAGATACCTAATGAGCGTACTCGTCGGCAAACAAGCCCCGGATTTCGACGTACCTGCCGTGCTCGGCAATGGCGAAATCGTTGACAGCTTCAAACTGTCTGAAGCCATTAAAGGCAAATACGGCCTGGTGTTCTTCTACCCGCTGGACTTCACTTTCGTCTGCCCTTCGGAGCTGATCGCTCTGGACCACCGCATGGACGATTTCAAGGCGCGTAACGTTGAAGTGGTCGCCGTTTCCATCGACTCCCATTTCACCCACAACGCCTGGCGCAACACTGCCATCAACGATGGCGGCATCGGCAAAGTCAAATACACCATGGCTGCCGACATGAAGCACGACATTGCCAAGGCTTACGACGTTGAGTCCGAAGGCGGCGTGGCTTTCCGTGGCGCGTTCCTGATCGATGACAAAGGCGTTGTCCGCTCGCAGATCATCAACGACCTGCCGCTGGGCCGTAACATGGAAGAGCTGATTCGCCTGGTCGACGCTCTGCAATTCCACGAAGAGCACGGCGAAGTGTGCCCTGCCAACTGGAAGAAGGGCGACAAAGGCATGAACGCTTCGCCAGAAGGCGTTGCGGCTTACCTGACCGAGAACGCTGGCAAGCTGTAAGCCAGAATCGAGGTACAAAGAAACCGGCCTGTAACAGGCCGGTTTTTTTATAGGCGGGATTTGAACTCAGTCGCCGAAGTCTTCCCAGCCGCCCATCTGCTTCCAGCGGTTGACGATGCCGCAGAACAGATCAGCGGTCTTTTCTGTGTCGTATCGGGCCGAGTGGGCTTCGCGACCGTCGAAATCGATACCGGCGGCCTGGCAGGCTTTGGCCAATACGGTCTGACCGTAGGCGAGGCCGGCAAGGGTTGCGGTGTCGAAGCTGGAGAACGGGTGAAACGGGTTGCGCTTCATGTCCAACCGCGCCACGGCTGCGTTCAGGAAACCCAGGTCGAAGCTGCTGTTATGCCCGACCAGGATCGCGCGTTTGCAGCCATTGGCCTTCAACGCCTTGCGCACTCCACGGAAGATATCGGTCAGCGCTGCTTCTTCACTCACCGCCATGCGCAGTGGGTGATCAAGCTTGATCCCTGTGAACTCCAGGGCTGCCGCTTCAATGTTGGCACCTTCAAACGGCTCGACGCGGAAGAAGTGGGTGTGTTCTGGATACACAAAGCCCTGTTCGTCCATGCCGATGGTCGTCGCGGCAATTTCCAGCAGCGCGTCGGTGGCGCAATTGAAACCGCCGGTTTCTACGTCGATAACGACAGGCAGATAGCCACGGAAACGTTCGGCCATTGGGTGGCGCGAACCACCACCGCCGTGTTCCTGGTCGTCATCGTAATGGTCTTCACTCACTTGCTTTCCTCCAGCAGGCGCCAGCGCAGTGTTTCACCGGCGCGCAGCGGGATAACGGTCAGCTCGCCAAATGGCAGGCTGGCAGGGGCGGTCCAGTCTTCACGGACCAGGGTAATGCGGTCGGTATTCGCCGGCAGGCCATAGAAACGTGGGCCGTTGAGGCTGGCGAAACCCTCGAGTTTGTCCAAGGCGTTGCGTTGTTCGAACGCTTCTGCGTACAGCTCGATGGCGGCATAAGCGGTGTAGCAACCGGCACAGCCGCACGCGGCTTCCTTGGCGTGCTGGGCGTGAGGCGCGGAGTCGGTGCCGAGGAAAAACTTCGGATTACCGCTGGTCGCGGCATCCAGCAAGGCCACCTGGTGGGTATTGCGCTTGAGGATTGGCAGGCAATAGAAGTGCGGCCGAATCCCGCCCACCAGCATGTGGTTGCGGTTGTACAGCAGGTGATGGGCGGTGATGGTTGCGCCTACGTTGGCCGAGGCCTCGGTGACGAACTGCACGGCATCGGCCGTGGTGATGTGCTCGAACACCACCTTGAGGGTCGGGAATAGCTCGACCACGCGGCGCATGTGCTCGTCGATGAAGATCTTCTCGCGATCGAACACGTCCACGTCGCCACGGGTAACTTCACCGTGGATCAGCAGCGGCATGCCCACTTCGGCCATGGCTTGGATGGCGGGCAGGATCTTGTCGATACTGGTCACGCCGGAGTCGGAGTTGGTGGTCGCGCCAGCAGGGTACAGCTTGGCGGCGTGCACATAACCGCTGGCTTTGGCCTCGCGAATTTCTTCGGGCTGGGTGCGGTCGGTGAGGTAGAGCACCATCAACGGTTCGAAGCGGCTGCCGGCCGGTCGTGCAGCGAGGATACGCTGGCGATAGGCATCGGCTTCAGCGGCGTTACGCACCGGTGGTACCAGGTTAGGCATGATGATGGCGCGGCCAAACGTACGCGCTACATCGGCCACGGTTTGGGGCAACGCAGCACCATCGCGAAGATGAATATGCCAGTCGTCGGGACGCAGCAGGGTCAGGCGGTCGGACATTGGGGATTCCAGGCGGGTCAATCTGGTGGGAATGCTACCGGAAAAGACTCTTGCAGGCACTCGCTATCAAGTTTTGCAGGATGCATCCGATAGCCTTTCGTATGCCTTATCGATGTATGACGCTTTGAAGTGTTGTAGAAACCAGTGGAGCCTCCCGTGCGCCAGCATTATCTAGCCCTGCTCAGTGTGTTCGCCAGCCTGCCTGCGATGGCCCTCACGTTCCAGACACGTCTGGAGAATATTGAGTGGAAAGTAGAGGGCGACAAGTTCGAGTGCCGCCTGACCCAACCGATCACTGATTTCGGTTCGGGTGAGTTCGTGCGCCGGGCGGGTGAGCAGGCGACGTTCCGTCTGAAAGCCTATAACGGATCGCTGGGCGCAGGATCGGCCACCTTGTTGGCTGCCGCTGCCCCTTGGCAGCCCGGTCGGGGTGACATCAACCTCGGTGCCGTACGTGCTGGCAGCGGTGATGTGCTGTTCAACAGCTCTCAAGCCCAGGCTGGGCGTCTGTTCAACGGTTTGCTCGATGGCCGCTCGCCCACCGTGCGGCACTATGGGCGTGAGGGCGGCTATTCAGAAATTCGCCTGCTGCCGGTGAAATTCAACAAGGCCTACAGCGACTATCAGCTGTGCACGGCCAAGTTGTTGCCGATGAATTACGATCAGGTCAAGCAGACTGAAGTCGGCTTCCCTGGGGGGGGCATCGAGCTCGACGCCGCGGCCAAGCAGAAGCTGGCAGTGATTCTCGAATTCATGAAAGCGGATCCTACCGTCAACCATGTCGAATTGAATGGCCATTCGGACAACAGTGGCAATCGCCTGAGCAATCGCGATGTTTCACGCCGCCGCGCGCTGGCGGTGATGGACTACTTCAAGGCCAATGGTATCCAGGAGTCCCAGATTACCCTGCGTTTCCATGGCGAAAGTTACCCCTTGGCGCCCAATACCAATGCCGCCAACCGGGCCCGCAACCGCCGTGTGAATATTCAGCTCGAACGTGTGGCTGTCCCCGAGAAACCGGCGCCCCAGGCGGCGGGGCCGAGCAACCCAGCACACACCTCCTGACGTGCGACCATCGGTCGCTCGCTCGACATAATCTGTCGCTTTATCTTCATTTGCTGTCGCGCCCCTGTAAATCCACGGTTTTGATCGGTAGAATCGACGCCTTTCCGTACAACCCCGTGGAGTGATGGCATGGCCGACGTAAACAAGGTCGTTCTCGCGTATTCCGGCGGCCTGGACACTTCGGTGATCCTCAGGTGGCTGCAGGATACTTATAACTGTGAAGTGGTGACCTTCACCGCTGACCTGGGTCAGGGCGAAGAGGTCGAACCTGCACGTGCCAAGGCGCAAGCCATGGGCGTGAAAGAGATCTACATTGACGACCTGCGCGAAGAATTCGTCCGCGATTTCGTCTTCCCGATGTTTCGCGCCAACACCGTCTATGAAGGCGAGTACCTGCTGGGTACCTCCATCGCACGTCCGCTGATCGCCAAGCGCCTGATCGAAATCGCCAACGAAACCGGCGCTGACGCCATTTCCCATGGCGCTACCGGCAAGGGCAACGACCAGGTACGTTTCGAGCTGGGTGCCTACGCGCTCAAGCCCGGCGTGAAAGTGATTGCCCCTTGGCGCGAATGGGACCTGCTGTCCCGTGAAAAGCTGATGGATTACGCTGAAAAGCATGCAATCCCGATCGAGCGTCATGGCAAGAAGAAATCCCCGTACTCGATGGACGCCAACCTGCTGCACATCTCCTATGAAGGCGGCGTGCTGGAAGACACCTGGACCGAGCACGAAGAAGACATGTGGAAATGGACCGTCTCCCCGGAGAACGCTCCAGACAAGCCGCAGTACCTGGAGCTCACCTACCGCAACGGCGACATCGTCGCACTGGACGGTGTCGAAATGACCCCGGCCACTGTGCTGGCGACCCTGAACCGTATCGGTGGCGAACACGGTATCGGCCGTCTCGACATCGTAGAGAACCGCTATGTGGGCATGAAGTCCCGTGGCTGCTACGAAACCCCAGGCGGCACCATCATGCTGCGCGCTCACCGCGCCATCGAGTCCATTACCCTGGACCGCGAAGTGGCTCACCTCAAAGACGAGCTGATGCCCAAGTACGCCAGCCTGATCTACACCGGCTACTGGTGGAGCCCAGAGCGTCTGATGCTGCAACAGATGATCGACGCCTCCCAGGCTCACGTGAACGGCGTTGTGCGCCTGAAACTGTACAAGGGTAATGTGATCGTTACCGGTCGCAAGTCTGATGATTCGTTGTTCGACGCCAACATCGCCACCTTCGAAGAAGATGGCGGCGCTTACAACCAGGCTGACGCAGCAGGCTTTATCAAGTTGAACGCACTGCGCATGCGCATTGCCGCTAATAAAGGCCGCTCGTTATTCTGAGTGTTTAGCTTGTTTTGAAGAATGGCCCCTTGTTCAAGGGGCCATTTTTTTTGCCTGAGTATTCTAAATAGATCGGTATTGTTTAACGTTGTTTAATCAGTGTTCAAACTTATCCGGATAGTGTGTTTTTTTCTCGATTGCTGTGTGCTGTCTGCGATTTTTTTGTAGGGAGGAATGAATTTTTTACATCTGCATAGGAACTAGTCTTACAGATAATTCACTCATGTTGGTGCGGGAGAATATGTGAGAGACCTAAGACTCTGTAGTAAATAGGGATGTAAAAAAATATGTTAAATGGAACTGAAACTACCGACTTTTCTCCACCAGCTCCAGTATCCGTAGTCGAAAGACAAGGGGCATTTCCTGATAGTTGTGTGGGGCTCGTTCACGTTCTGCCCTTGGTAACCTGGAAATTTTACTCAAAATGTGTGATGGGACGGAAAGGTCTGAAAGGCTCCATAAAACCGGAAACATTCGAATCGGTGTTTTTTTGTAGGGCGTTTCCTTTATCGCTGTGGGTTGGGTCTCTGCTTGCTGTTGCTCGGGGGGGGACGCTATGCCAACTATGAAACGACTAGGCTATTGTGCTTGCTCTAAATAATTCGAACAGCGAAATTGGACTTTCTCATGAATAAAGTGCTGATCGTGGATGATCATCCCGTCATTCGTCTTGCTGTGCGTATGCTAATGGAGCGTCATGGTTATGAGGTCGTTGCCGAGACCAATAACGGTGTCGATGCGTTGCAACTTGCGCGGGAGCATATGCCGGACATTGTCATATTGGATATTGGGATTCCCAAACTCGATGGCCTGGAAGTTATTTGCAGGTTCTCGTCTGCCAAACAACCTATACCCTTTAAGGTGCTGGTGCTCACATCCCAGGCCCCAGGTCACTTTTCCATGCGTTGTATGCAGGCGGGCGCTGCGGGTTATGTGTGCAAACAGCAGGACTTGACTGAATTGCTGAGTGCGATCAAAGCGGTTTTGTCGGGTTACAGCTACTTTCCAAACCAGGCACTCAACTCGGTACGCTCCACCATGGGCAACGCCAGTGAGGCTGATATGGTCGAGCGGTTGTCAGGCAGGGAAATGATGGTGTTGCAGCAACTGGCTCGGGGCCGTACGAACAAGGAAATCGCCGACGGTATGTTCCTCAGCAACAAGACTGTCAGCACCTACAAGACTCGCTTGTTGCTTAAGCTCAATGCTCGTTCCCTGGTGGATTTGATCGAACTGGCCCAGCGCAACGGCTTGGTATAGAAGGCTTGCAGGCTGCACCTAGCCCAGCATAGTCCGCAGAAAAAAGCCTCCGTAAGGGAGGCTTCCGGCCCTCGACCGCTGGCTTAGAGATCGAAGTCGTAGTCGGCCAGTTGTTTTTGCAAGCGTCGTTCTTCCAGAAGATTGTCGATAGTACGGCGTTTGCTCAGATTGGTCTTGGCGACCTCTATCACGGGAGCCTCTGCACCATCATCATCCGACTCAACGAGGTCGTCTTCCACATCCAACTGTTCTTTGTCAGTGCTCATAACGTTAACTCCGGAGTAAGACTGCCGTTGGCGCTCCTTATAACGATAATCCATGAACGGGTAAAAAAGATTTTTTCAATCGACTGATCGAGAAAACTAATGCCCCCTCAATCGTCCGACGTTTTGTCCTTGTATTCGCACAGGTCTTCGATACGGCAGCTGCCGCAGCGTGGCTTGCGTGCCTGGCAAACGTAGCGCCCGTGCAGGATCAGCCAATGGTGGGAGTCGAGCAAGTAGGGCTTTGGCACGAACTTCATCAACTGCTTTTCTACCTCAACCACGTTCTTGCCACGTGCAATGCCCGTTCGGTTGCTGACCCGGAAGATATGAGTGTCCACGGCCATGGTCAGTTGCCGGAATGCAGTGTTGAGCACAACGTTGGCGGTTTTGCGGCCCACACCCGGCAAGGCTTCCAATGCTTCACGGGTTTGCGGCACTTCGCTTCCATGCAGCTCTACCAGCAGGCGGCAGGTTTCAATGACGTTTTTGGCCTTACTGTTGTAGAGGCCAATGGTCTTGATGTATTCCGACAACCCATCCACGCCTAACGCATAAATCGCCTCTGGCGTGTTTGCCACGGGATACAGCTTGGCCGTGGCCTTGTTGACGCCAACGTCCGTGGATTGGGCCGACAGGATCACCGCAATCAGCAACTCGAACGGCGAGGAGTATGCCAGTTCGGTCTTGGGTTCCGGATTGTCTTCGTGAAGTCTGCGGAAAATTTCCAGGCGTTTTGCGGCGTTCATGAGGCAGAAGATTCCTTGTTGGCGAGCAACGTGGTTTCGAATAGTGGGCCCAAGCTTGGAACCCTGCTACCAGTCACCGCGAAGTCTGAATTCCGAGCGCCCATCGATAGCGTGAGTACAACCATACTTGGCGGCGTGCCCAGCCACACGTCAAGCACCATGGGCATCTACCTGACGCTGGGCTTCATCGAGCTTGTTTTGCGCATCGGCCAATTGTTGTGCATCGGCCTGTTGATCCTGGGCTTTCTTCAATTCGGCGCGGCGCATCGCCAGTTGGATTTTGGCGCGCTTGAGGCCAGCGGTGTTGCTCACAGGCGCTGCGGGAATGTTGGCGGGTTCAAGTTTGGCCAGTGCCTGCTCAGCTGCCTCAAACTGTTGTTGTAGGACGATCAACTGGGATTGCTGGTCAAACGTCGGCGGATGCCCGAAGGCCTTCAATGATTTATGCAACTGAGCGCGGCTCATCGCGACATTGACTTTGGCTTTTTTCACCGCCGCGTCCTGTGCGGCCTGTGCTCCATCCAGCGGCACAGGCGTCACCTGCGCTGGACGTTTGGCCCGCGCCAGACGTTCTGCGAGCTTGTGGTCCTCTTCCCGTTGCAGGCGCGCGTTACGTTGCTCGAAGCGCCAACGTGCGCGATTGCGCTTGATATCACGTTCATGCCGCTCTTCGTCGTTGGCCGCCAAGCCACCTACGATAGGCAGTACGGTGATCGGAGGACGCATCTCGATGCAGTCTACCGGGCAGGGCGCGACGCAGAGGTCACAGCCCGTGCACTCGTCGATAATCACTGTGTGCATAAACTTGGCTGCGCCGACGATGGCATCCACCGGGCAGGCCTGGATGCACTTGGTGCACCCTATGCACTCGGCCTCGCGGATATACGCAACCTGCGCAGGCGCCTCGCCACGGGTGGTGTCCAGTTCCAGCAGCGGCAGGCTCAGCAACTGCGCCAGGCCCGCAATCGTTTCATACCCACCCGGCGGGCACTTATTGATGGCCTCGCCCTGGGCGATGCCCTCGGCGTAAGGCTTGCACCCTGGGTGTCCGCACTTGCCGCATTGGGTCTGCGGCAGCAGTGCGTCGATACGTTGAATCAGGCTCATGTTTTGATCATTGCATTGAAGCCCCGGAATGCTAGCGCCATCAGCTCGACCGGTAGGCCGCGAAAAGGTAGGAAAATGTCATTGCCCGCGATCTGCTGGCGTAAGTCGCTGAACAGTCTCAGCAACGGCCAAAAACCGAGACCGGTGTCCAGGCTCATCGCGAACATGTGAGGTAGGACCTTTGCGTGTGAGTCCACAGCAATACCAGGCCCAACACGCCCGCGTTATCCAGCCATAAGCTATCTATAGCCCTGTCGCCGAGACGACAGGGCTGTATTGCAGCGTTACTTGATGCGCTGACCCGGCTTGGCGCCGCTATCAGGGCTCAGCAGGTAGATCTCTTCACCCCCAGGGCCGGCCGCCATCACCATGCCTTCGGAGATACCGAACTTCATTTTTCGAGGCTTGAGGTTGGCGATCATCATGGTCAGGCGACCATCGAGCTTGGACGGATCCGGATAAGCGCTTTTGATCCCGGAAAACACATTGCGTTGCTCGTCACCGATATCCAGCGTCAGGCGCAGCAGTTTGTCGGCACCTTCTACGGCTTCCGCCTTGATGATCAGCGCAACACGGAGGTCAACGGCGGCAAACGCGTCAAACTCGATTTCCGGAGAAAGTGGGTCTTTGGCCAATTCACCATTTCCTGTTGGTGCAGTCGAACCGGTATCGGTCTGGCTAGCAACGAGGTCTTCTTTCGAAGCGTCGGTCATGGCTTGGACTTTCACGGGATCGATGCGGGTCATCAGCGGCTTGAACTCGTTCAACTGGTGGTTGCTGAGCAAGGTGGTGTGGTCGTTCCAGGTCAGTGGCGCAACATTGAGGAACGCCTCCGCGTCGGCTGCCAGCAACGGCAGAACCGGTTTGAGGAAGATCACCAACTGGCGGAACAGATTGACACCTGTGGCGCAGATCGCCTGCACTTCCGCCTGCTTGCCTTCCTGCTTGTTCAACGACCACGGGGCCTTATCGGCGATCCAGGCGTTGGCGCGGTCGGCCAGGCCCATGATCTCGCGCATCGCGCGGGCAAAGTCGCGGGCTTCATAGGCGTCGGCGATGCTTGGCGCGGCGGCCCGGAACGCATCGGTCAGTTCCGGTGCGGCATTTTCTGCCACCAGTAAGCCGGCGTTGCCCTTGTGGATAAATCCGGCGCAACGGCTGGCGATGTTCACGACTTTGCCCACAAGGTCCGAGTTGACCTTCTGTACGAAGTCTTCCAGGTTCAGGTCGAGGTCGTCGACGCCACGGCCCAATTTGGATGCGTAGTAGTAGCGCAGGTATTCCGGGGACAGGTGGTCCAGGTAGGTGCGCGCCTTGATGAATGTGCCACGGGACTTGGACATCTTCTGCCCGTTGACCGTCAGGTAGCCGTGCACTGCAATGCCAGTAGGCTTGCGGTAGCCCGAACCTTCGAGCATCGCTGGCCAGAACAGTGCGTGGAAATTGACGATGTCCTTGCCGATGAAGTGGTACAGCTCGGCGGTGGAGTCCTTGCCCCAGAACGCGTCGAAGTCCAGCTCCGGCGTACGGTCGCAGAGGTTCTTGAAACTGGCCATGTAGCCGATCGGTGCGTCCAGCCAGACATAGAAGTACTTGCCTGGCTCGTCTGGGATCTCGAAGCCGAAGTACGGCGCGTCGCGCGAGATGTCCCACTGTTGCAGGCCCGCATCCAGCCATTCGGCGATCTTGTTGGCCACGGCATCCTGAAGGGTGCCGCTGCGGGTCCAGGTTTGCAGCATCTGCTGAAAATCCGGGAGCTTGAAGAAGAAGTGTTGGGAATCCTTGAGCACCGGTGTGGCGCCGGAGATGGCCGACTTCGGATCCTTCAGATCGGTGGGCGCATAGGTCGCACCGCATTTTTCGCAGTTGTCGCCGTACTGGTCTTCGGTGCCGCATTTCGGGCAGGTGCCCTTGATGAAGCGATCGGCCAGGAACATTTTCTTTTCCGGGTCGAAATACTGTGTGATCGAACGCTGGGCAATGTGCCCGGCGTCGCGCAGCCGCAGGTAGATCTGGTTCGACAGTTCGCGGTTTTCTTCAGCGTGAGTCGAGTGGAAGTTATCGAAATCCACCAGGAACTCGGCAAAGTCGGCGCTGTGTTCAGCCTGCACATTGGCGATCAGTTGTTCCGGGGTGATGCCTTCCTTTTCGGCGCGCAGCATGATGGCCGAACCGTGGGCGTCGTCCGCGCAGACATAAATGCATTGGTTGCCGCGATGCTTCTGGAAGCGCACCCACATATCGGTCTGGATGTACTCAAGCATATGGCCAAGATGGATAGAACCATTGGCATAGGGCAGGGCGCTGGTGACGAGGATCTTGCGTGGCTCGGACATGGGGCTCGGCTACTTGATGAAACGGAGGTCGGCCACTATAAAGCGCCAGGAAATTTATTTCACCCCGTGGCGCTGTTTCAGCATCTTCCCCATCTTCGAAAGCATGCCGTTAAGCGGCCGGAACGGTTAGGATAGCCGCCTGTTTCAGTCAGTCTTTTTTCGGGAGTAGCCCATGAGCGCCGTGAATCGCGCAGCGGTGGAAGCCGTTCTTCGCCAGTACACCGACCCCTATTTGAATCAGGACCCGGTCAGTGCCGGTTGTGTGCGCGCCATTGAGGTCCAGGGCGATCAGGTGTCGGTCCACCTGGAGCTGGGCTATGCCGCCGGTCTGTTCAAGAGTGGCTGGGCGCAGATGCTGCAAATCGCCATTGAAGGTCTGGATGGTGTGGCATCTGCCAAGGTCGACATCCAGTGCGTAATCGCGCCGCACAAGGCTCAGGCGCAGATCCCGGGCCTGGCTAACGTCAAGAATGTAATTGCCGTGGCGTCAGGCAAGGGCGGCGTGGGGAAATCCACCACGGCTGCCAACCTTGCCCTGGCCTTGGCCCGTGAAGGCGCGCGTGTGGGCATTCTAGACGCTGATATCTATGGCCCAAGCCAAGGCGTGATGTTCGGAATTGCAGAAGGCACGCGGCCTAAGGTCAAGGATCAGAAGTGGTTCGTGCCTATCGAATCTCTTGGCGTGGAAGTCATGTCCATGGCGTTCCTGACCGATGACAACACGCCGATGGTATGGCGTGGCCCGATGGTCTCCGGCGCCTTACTGCAATTGGTTACGCAGACCGCCTGGGGCGATTTGGATTACCTGGTCATCGACATGCCGCCAGGCACTGGCGATATCCAACTGACCCTCGCGCAGAAAGTCCCTGTGGCCGGCTCGGTGATCGTGACCACGCCCCAGGATTTGGCGCTGCTCGATGCCAAAAAAGGTGTGGAGATGTTCCGTAAGGTCAACATCCCGGTGCTGGGTGTCGTGGAGAACATGGCCGTGCACATTTGCTCCAACTGCGGCCACGCTGAGCATCTGTTTGGTGAAGGCGGCGGTGAAAAGCTGGCGACCCAGTACGGGGTTGAGTTGCTGGCTTCGTTGCCGTTGTCGATGGCGATTCGAGAACAGGCCGACGGCGGTAAACCTACTGTTGCTGCCGAGCCTGATGGTCAGATCGCCATGGTTTATCAGGAGCTGGCCCGTCACGTGGGGGCGCGGATCGTACTGCAGGAAGCATCAGCACCGGCAATGCCGACGATTACGGTGAGCGAAGACTGAAAAGGTTGCAGCGAAAAAAGCCTCGCGTTGTCGGGGCTTTTTCTTGCTCGCAAAACCGCCCACGAATATTAGTTGCGCATTTACGCAATCAGGCGTGTAAGCAATCGCCTACTTTTGCGTAAGTGTTTGGGTTTTTTACCTGGCGTGTGCGGCTAAAATCGATGAAGGCATTTTCTATCTATATGAAATATAAAGATTATTTATCTTCGCCAGAGAGCGATCACGTGTCGGTCGGCGATTTGGATCCCATTGAACTTCCCTTGGAACTCTCTAACATCAGTCCTGTGTCCACGGATTGACACAGCCATTAAGGAACGATGGCTCAGGGAACATCGCAGGATGCGATTCATCAGGATGATGAAAAGGAATAAAGGGACTAGGGAAAAAATGTGGGCGGGTCATACCGCCCCTTTTTTTTGCCTGCAAAAAAGTAAATGCCTGCTCCAGAATGCAAAAAAGCCCCGGAAAGGGGCTTTTTCAGTTGGGCGGCGGCGCTATTAGCGCTCCAGGTGTTTGATCTTACCTTTTTTACCATCCCAATCTTCTGCGTCAGGCAGCGAGTCTTTCTTCTCAGTGATGTTCGGCCAGATCTCCGCCAGCTCGACGTTCAACTGAATAAATTCCTGCATATCCGCCGGGACTTCATCCTCGGAGAAGATAGCGACGGCCGGGCATTCTGGTTCACACAGGGCGCAATCAATGCACTCATCCGGGTGGATGACCAGGAAATTCGGGCCTTCGTAGAAGCAGTCCACCGGACACACTTCGACGCAGTCGGTGTACTTGCACTTGATGCAGTTGTCGGTAACGACGAAGGTCATTTCTAATTTTCTCCTCAGGCGGCGGCAGCGAAACCCTGTGTGGCAGGGCTCGCGAGGTTCGGGAGCGATAGTCTGCAGGCCAGGCTAAGAGCCCGCAGCATCCCAAACCGCGCGAGAGTCTACCAGCTTGCAAGCGTCTGCGTTATATCCGAACTTGCAGTGCATATAACATTTCGAGCGCTTTACGCGGTGTTAAGCCGTCCAGGTCAAGCTTGGCCAGCTCATCCAGCACGGGGTGTGGCAGGCTGGCGAACATATCGCTCTGGTGAGGCGCGGCAGGTTTGTTGGCGGTCTTGGCTGGGCTGGTAACCACGGTTTCATGGGGCAGAGCCGTGGTTTCCAGGCGACTGAGGTGTTCACGGGCACGCACGATCACGTCGTTCGGCACACCGGCCAATTGCGCCACCGCCAGTCCGTAACTTTGGCTCGCGGGCCCAGGCAACACATGATGAAGGAACACGATGCGTTCGTTGTGCTCAGTGGCATTGAGGTGCACGTTGGCCACCAGTGGCTCGCTTTCCGGCAGCACCGTCAGTTCGAAGTAGTGGGTGGCAAACAGTGTGTAAGCCCGCAGATGCGCCAATCGCTCGGCGGCTGCCCATGCCAGGGACAAACCGTCGAAGGTGCTGGTGCCGCGACCCACTTCGTCCATCAGCACCAGGCTGCGCTCGGTGGCGTTGTGCAGGATGTTGGCGGTTTCGCTCATTTCCACCATAAAGGTCGAGCGGCCACCGGCCAGGTCATCGCTGGAGCCGATCCGGGTGAAAATCCGGTCCACCAGGGACAGTTCGCAACTGGCCGCCGGCACAAAGCTGCCGATATGCGCCAGCAACACGATTAAAGCGGTCTGGCGCATGTAGGTCGATTTACCACCCATGTTAGGACCGGTGATCACCAGCATGCGTGTATCGTCGTCCAGGGACAGGTCGTTGGCGACGAACGGCGTGGTCAAGACCTGTTCCACCACCGGATGGCGGCCCTGCACGATGCGCATGCACGGTTCGCTGACAAAGCGTGGGCAGTTGAGATCAAGGTTCAACGCACGTTCGGCAAGGTTGCTCAATACATCCAGCTCCGCCAGGGCGGCGGCAGTGTCCTGCAGCGGCGCCAGTTGGCTGATCAAGTCTTCGAGCAAGGTCTCATAGAGCATTTTCTCGCGGGCCAGGGCACGGCTCTTGGCTGACAGCGCCTTGTCTTCGAACTCTTTGAGTTCCGGTGTGATAAAGCGCTCGGCGCCTTTGAGGGTCTGGCGACGTTGATAATCGATCGGTGCCGACTCGGCCTGCTTGCTTGGTAACTCAATAAAGTAGCCGTGCACGCGGTTGTAGCCGACCTTCAGGTTGGCGAGGCCGGTGCGGGCTTTTTCGCGGGCTTCCAGGTCAATCAGGAACTGCCCGGCGTTTTCGCTCAGGGCTTGTAGTTCATCCAGCTCAGTGTCGTAACCGGTCTTCAATACACCACCGTCACGGATGATCGCCGGCGGGTTATCGATGATGGCTTTTTCCAGCAACGCGGCCAGTTCCGGGTAGGTGCCCGCCGTGATTGCGAGCTGTTGCAGGTGCGGCGTGTCCAACTCGGTCATCGCCACTTGCAACTGCGGCAGGGCGCCAAGGGCGTCGCGCAGGCGTGCCAAGTCACGAGGGCGCGCATTTCGCAGTCCAATCCGTGCCAGGATCCGCTCAATGTCACCGATTTCTTTCAGCTGTGGCTGGAGCTTTTCAAAGCGATAGCCATCCAGCAGGCAGGTAATAGAGGTTTGACGCGCTTGCAGTACGCTCAGATCCCGCAGCGGACGATTCAGCCAGCGTGTCAGAAGGCGGCTGCCCATGGCAGTCTGGCAGCGGTCGACCACCGATTGCAGCGTGTTGTCACGCCCGCCGGACAGGTTGGTGTCCAGTTCCAGATTGCGACGGCTGGCACCATCGAGCACCACGGTATCGTCCAGGCGCTCATGGCGCAGGCTGCGCAAATGCGGCAGGGCAGTGCGCTGGGTTTCCTTGGCGTAGCTGAGCAGGCAACCGGCGGCGCCGATGGCCAGGGTCAGGGTTTCGCAGCCGAAGCCTTTCAGGTCTTGTACCGAGAACTGCTGGCACAGGCTTTTGAGCGCCGAATCACGCTCGAAATCCCACGGCGCACGGCGCTTGGTCCCACGGCGTTTTTCCGCCGGCAGGTCCTTCGGCCAATCGTCCGGGATCAGCAGTTCAACAGGATTGATGCGCTCCAACTCCGCCAGCAAGTTCTCCCAGCCCTTGATCTCCAGCACGCTGAAATTGCCGCTGGTGATGTCCAGCACGGAAAGGCCGAACAGCCGTTCATCGCCCAACACCGCAGCGATCAGGTTATCGCGACGCTCATCCAGCAGCGCCTCATCACTCACCGTGCCCGGTGTAATGATGCGCACCACCTGACGCTCTACCGGCCCCTTGCTGGTCGCCGGGTCGCCGATCTGCTCACAGATCACCACCGACTCGCCCAGCTTCACTAGCTTGACCAGATAGCCTTCCAACGAATGGTAAGGAATCCCACACATTGGAATTGACTGTCCCGCCGACTGCCCGCGTGCGGTCAAGGTAATGTCCAGCAACTTGGCGGCCTTCTTCGCGTCTTCATAGAAGATCTCGTAGAAGTCGCCCATGCGATAGAACATCAACTGATCAGGGTGCTGGTTTTTCAGGCGCCAGTATTGCTGCATCATTGGCGTATGGGAGGACAGATCGGAAGTGTGTTTACTCATCAGATAGTTAGCAAATTCGTTGAAAGGAGTGGGGCAAAGGTGGGGCGCTCGGCCCTGCTGATTTTGCAATGGCCGCAAGGTTAACACGCGAGGTCGGCCCTTCGCAGGTCGCAAACGGTCAGGTAAAACGTAAAAAAGGGGCGGCGCATTTATTTAAATGCACCGCCCCTTTTGCCTTTCGGCCTGTGCTGAATATGGACGCCTCTCTCAGTACGAAACGGCGATAGCCTTGGCCAATTGCATGTCGGACATAAGCGGCGCGGGGTAGGTCGAATGATAGTACCGAGATGCCCGTTCAAACTCGGCCCCGCGGATTTCGCCGTCCGAACCGATAAACGCAAGGGCGTCGGTTTTCGATGATGTAAAAAGCTTTGGCGCTTCGGTCGTGAGAGAAGTAGTGCCTGCAACCAAGATGGTTGGCACGAACGTGGAGTACATCAGCGCTTTATCGAAGGGGTTGGCATTTTCTGCCGCCACTGCCTGATTGCCCATCAGCACCATGACAGCGATTGTCAGCGTTTTCCATGAGTCCATTCGTCGATGTTTCCATTTTGATTTAAGGGCGAGACGATATCAGGGCCGGCCATTCCCCGCGGTCACCTCATCCGGGCGAAGCATAGAAGTGGTTGAGCAATGCCAGCTCAATCCCAGCCACTATTGCGCAGAGCACAACGAAGCCTCGGCTGAAGACCCGCTTACTATTGGATGAGGCTCCTTCTATCCAGTGCGCGTCGGTGTAGCTTGTGAACATCCCAATGAGCGCCAGTAGGGTGCATGTCTGCACCTTGCTCCAGAAGCTCTGATCTCGCCATGAAGTCATCCGTGTTATTCCATTTCGCACATTGCCTAGCCAATCTTCGCTTTACTACTGCGCGCTGAGCTGAAGGCTGCAGGCCTGTTCGCCAAGCAGGTGATCGCAGATTTATAAGGTTGGCATCTATGGTCGCAGACAGCCGGAGTTGGATTGTAGGCGCTCATGCTTGGGGATATCTACAAATGGTCAGGTTAAAGGGGAAGTGTATTCTTCAAGAACCTTGTTTATGAGCGAAGAGTCCTCTTTGTGGACTGCCAAAATGTCGTAGTAGTAAATTGTTCGTGTAGAGCGTCCAGTGTTTTGCTGCCAGATGTAGTTTATGAGCTGGACGATAATGCTCATCTCGCCTGTGCGAATGACGATTTCGCCAAAGTTGTCAAAAATCACCCAATCACAATAGCCTGCCTGCTGAAGCGCGCTGAGCGTTTTTAAATAGCCTGCTTTTTGGTATTCGTGATCGTATTGGCATTCAAAGAAAAGAATTGGTTTGTGTTTTTTTATAACTACCATGGAAGAATCAAGTACATCGTAATCGAACCCGTCAACGTCACTTTTCAAGATGCGTATGCTGGATTCATTGGGGATCAGCTCATCGAGTGGCGACGATTTTAGGCCGCCCTCATTTTGTAATATCGCGTGTTTTGTCCCGTTTTGTCCGTCAAGTGAGACGTTGGAGATGTTTTTTCCTACCAGGGCTTTTATTGTAGTGACTTTTAAGTGGTTTATTGAGGTTTTTATTTTTTTGACATTATCTTCTAAGTGCCTGTAAAAAGAATCATCAGCTTCAATGCAGATATAATTAGCAGTGGTATTCTGTTCAGCCATGCCCGCTAATGAATCTCCGATATTGGCACCTATATCTATGATGGTTTCTGAGTCATTGATGTAGCGTGTTAGGTGTGGCAAGAACCTATCATATTTTGGGTGTTGTTTTTGAAATTCAGGTAATAGGTGGTGTGCCGGCAAGTTTATTGAAAAGCTTCTGTATTTATAGCTGATAGGTAGCTTTGAGTATTTTCGAAGTTTTCTGATGATTCTTGATGTTAATTTTGAGATCAACGTTAAATTTCCTTGAGTAGTTTTTATTTTCCTAGCGTGCATATTAGGTATCCATTGACAGATTCTTCCTTTTGTATCTGTTATGCACGACTTGGTATCAAGGATCTTACGTTTAGAAATAGCCTAAGGGAATCCGCTTTCGAGGGCGGAACGATGATGACGGGAGTCTCGCCACTGGGATGAGTCCGTTTAGGCGGTAAAAAGGGTGTCAAATGCATAAAAATGCATCATTTATGCGATTAAGCATTTGCCATTCTCCAAGTCTCCCGTCACTATCCGCGTCATGCAAAAACGCAATGTTTCTATCGTTTTAAGAGAGCTGCTGGACCGCGACCGGATCTCTCCCACGGAGCTTCACCGGCGCACCGGTGTGCCTCAATCCACGTTGTCCCGGATCCTCAGCGGGAAGATCGCTGACCCGTCGGACAAGCACATTTCCCGTATTGCCGAATACTTCCGCATCAGCACCGACCAGTTGCGCGGGCGCGTGGCGGTGGGCGTTTCGCGAGATGACGAGCGAGATCCAATGCATTCGGAACTCAAGGACATTAGCCTTTGGGACGACGACACCCCCGTTAATGAGGACGAGGTGTCGATCCCCTTTCTGCGCGAGGTTGAATTGGCTGCTGGATCAGGAAGATTCGTCATCGAGGAAAGCGAGAAAGCCAGCCTGCGTTTTGGAAAGCGCAGCTTGCGGCATAACGGCGTGCAGTTCGACCAGGCCAAATGCGTAACGGTGCGTGGCAACAGTATGTTGCCGGTGCTGCGTGACGGTGCGACGGTCGGCGTGAATGCTGGTAAAAGTGGCATCGGCGACATCGTCGATGGCGACTTGTATGCCATCAATCACAATGGCCAGTTGCGGGTGAAACAGCTGTATCGCCTGCCTACCGGTATTCGCCTGCGTAGTTTCAATCGCGATGAACACCCGGATGAGGACTACAGCTTCCAGGATATTCAGGATGAGCAGATCAGCATCCTTGGCCATGTGTTCTGGTGGGGGATGTACGCCCGTTAACCTTCTTGTGTAAGAGAAAGCCCGCCGTCGAGCGGGTTTTTTTTCGTCTGTAGAAAATCGTCGAACCCTTTACCCATAAGGTCGTAAATGCATTCATGCATGATCGCGCTGAAAATAAATGCATTTATGCATTGACTGTATATGCATACATGCATATTCTTCGTCTCAAGCCAGCCAACAAGGCCTGGTGGAGGCGGCAAGGATGCTGCCAAGGAAGACAAGGAAGGCACGCAACATCGGCAAGGACGCCATCAGAGCGATGGCAGGGATGCCAGGCAAGACCGGCAAGGATGCCGACGCTCTTTAGTTTCACAGCTTTGCAAGAACAGGCAGCGATGAACCGGCCTTAACGGTTCAGAGGGTTGGCAACTGACCCGGGTGTGCAGCGTAAAGCACCAGAAGCAGTTATCCGGCAGACAGGGATCGTGGTCGGAAAAACATTGAGGAAAGATCCGTACCGCGCCAGTAGCGCCGAAAGATCGAAGCTGGACCGCATTACTGAAAAGCCCGGGCAACCGGGCTTTTTGGAATGCCTACCTATACATGGATTTACCCAAAAGCCGGGTCTTTGCCGGCAATGCGCAGCCAGGAGGCGTGACATGACAAACGAGCAGCAAGTGTTAGCGGAAATGCCTATCTGGCTGGTGATCGCACTGGCTCTGATCGGCGGCGTATCCGGCGAAATGTGGCGCGCCGACAAGGAGGGCGCCCGTGGTTGGTCGCTGGTCCGGCGCCTGGCCCTGCGGTCCGGGGCATGCATGGTCTGCGGAGTCTCGGCATTGATGCTGTGCTACGCCGCCGGCATGTCGATCTGGACCGCCGGCGCCATTGGTTGCCTGACGGCCATGGCCGGCGCAGACGTCGCCATCGGCCTTTATGAACGTTGGGCGGCCAAGCGCATCGGGGTCAACGAAGCGCCGACGTCCCGCCCGGATCAGCAGTAACTGCTGCAAGGACGCAACTGATGACACTTATCGAAAACCCCTCCCAACTACCTGTAGCAATTGGGGACGCGCTGAAGCGTGCCTTCCCACAATTACAGGTAGGCAACCACCAGGACTTTACCGACGCCGGGGATCACACCGGTGTGCTGATCAGTGTGGAACGCAACGGCCCCGGGGTTCGTTCCCCTGAAGGGCGCAAGGCACATGTTTTGTCGGTTTCACTCAGGGCTACGGTCGCCAGCGGTGCGGCACCTTTTGACGCGTGCGACCTGGCCAGCCAACTGATGGACCTGGCCCTGGATAACCGCTGGGGCCTGCCGTCGGGTCAGTGCGATTTGCCCACGTCGATCGTTGCGGCGCCTTCCGGATTTTCCAGTGCCGAAACGGACTACGACACCTGGGTCGTTTCCTTCACCCAAACCCTCTATCTCGGCCCGTCGTTGCTCCAAGATCCCACAGGTACGCCGCTGTTTGCCCGCACCTGGGAAGTCTCGGACATCGACGATCCGGATCAATATCGGCCCCTGCAGGAGTAGTCCATGTTCGACGCATTGTTACGCATGCAACTGGGGCCGATTGTCGAGCGCCTGGCGGAAATGGAAGCCCAGCTCGAAGACTTGTATCGACGCGCGGAAAGTTTCTGCCGCATTGGCGTGTGCCAGGAGGTCGACGCTGCCAGCAATACCTGCAAGGTCAGCCACGGTGAGTTGCTTACCCCGGCGATTCGATTCTTCAACCCCAGTGCCGGTGCGCAGACCGAAACCCGTATTCCATCGGTGGGCGAACAATGCCTGCTGCTCAACTACGGCGGTGGGGAAGGGGGCACGCAGTCTGTGGCACTGTTCGGACTGAACAGTAGTCTGTTTCCACCGGTGTCCAGCGTGGCCTCGCTGACCCGGCGGCGCCATCAGGATGGCACCCAAAGCGACTACGACGACGCCAGCCACACCTTCAACTGGATTAACGGCCCAACCACGTTCAGCGGTTCTCGCGAACAGCTCGACATCAAGGTCGGCGCTGCCAGCCTGACCATGAGTGCCCAGAGCATCACCCTGCAACTCGGCGCCACCGGCCTCTCGCTGGATGCCGCCGGCGTGCATTTGAGCGGCCCGGTGGTGGATCACCAGGGGCGCGTGATCAGCCGCGCATAAGGAGTTGCCATGATCGGAATCGATAGGAACACGGGGGCAGCCGTCGATGACTGGCTGCAATTCGTACAGCGTGCCACCCGAGCGCTAACCACCCCCTTAGGCACTCGTCAGAAGCGCCCGATGTACGGCTCGATGATCCCGCAACTGCTCGGCCAGAACCTCGGCGACGACCTGCTGATCCTTGCTCAAAGCCATGCCGCACAAGCCTTCTATAACACCCAGAACGGCATTGCCGACTTTCAACCCCAGGTCATCGTCGCCACCCGCCAGGGCGCCGGTTTATTGCTGCGTTTTGCCGGCACCTGGAAAAACCGCCAACAATCCTTCGAGGTCGTGACATGAGCATGCTGATCCCAGGCCAGAACCAACTGGCGGAGCCGGCGATTATCGCGGTCGATGAATTCGAACCGCTGCTGGCGGAATTCAAGGCGTTTGTCGTCGATTACGTCGCCACCCGCGCGCCGCAAAGCGCGGCCAAACTCAAGGTCAGCCTCGACAACGAAAGCGAGCTGCTGACACTAGCCCTGGAAGCTTTTTGCGTGCGCCTGCAAACCCACGAACGCAAGTACAACGCCCGCATCAAGCAGATGCTGGCGTGGTGGGCCACCGGCAGTAACCTGGATGCACGCCTGGCCGATATGGGCCTGGAGCGCCAAGTGCTCGACCCCGGTGATCCGGCGGCTTTCCCACCGGTACCCGCAACCCTGGAAAGCGATGACGATGCGCGCCTGCGCTATTACTTGGCGCCCCACGCACCGGCCGCGGGTTCGCGTATGCAGTATCGCCGCGAAGTCTTTACCCTCGGCGAGCGGCCGTCGGTCAACGTGCAGAGCGCCACACCGGGCGTGGTGACCGTCAGCTACACCTTCGATCCTGACGGCTACGCGGCCCAGGTCAAGGATGGCAACGGACGGCGCACGGCGCCTGGCGAAGTGAGGGTCACCGTACTGTCCAGGGAGGGGGATGGTACTGCTTCCGCCGATTTGCTTGACGGCGTACGGCGACATTTCGCACGGCCCGATGTACGACCTGAGACCGATCTGGTTACCGTCCAAGGTGCGCAGATCCTGCCTTACAACATTCGCGTGGTCGCAAAAATCAACGCCGGTCCGGATTCCGGACTCACTCAAGTCGCTGCGCAGAAACTGCTGCAAAACTACGCAGAGTCCTGCCATCGCCTGGAAGGCCGCGTGGACCCAAGTTGGATCGACTATGCGATCCACAGCGCTGGCGCCGCGCAACTGCAGATCCTCGAGCCGCTGGCGCCGATCATCAGCACGGCATTCCAGGCCCCGTATTGCACGGGCGTCGAGGTGGAGGTGCGCACGCTATGAGTGAACCCAAAGCGAGTTTATTGCCCGCCAACAGCTCACCGCTGGAAAAGGCGTTGGATCTGGGGTTTGGGATGTTGTTGGAGCGGGTCACCCCTCCGTTTCCCGAACTGATGGACCCGGATCGTACACCCGCGGCGTTCTTGCCCTACCTGGCGGCAGACCGTGCGGTCAACGAGTGGAGCGCCACAGCCCCTGAGTCCGAGAAGCGCCTGACCGTCAAACTCGCCTGGCCCACCGCACGCCAGGCCGGCACCCGTCAGGCCTTGGAAAACGCCGCCAAGGGTCTGCAACTCAGTCCAGAAGTGCGTGCGTGGTACGAGCAGAAACCGCCGGGCGTGCCCTACAGCTTTGCCGTACGGGCCTGGACCGAATTGCCCTACAGCGAAGCCGTCGATGCCCGACTCGACCGCCGCCTGGCCGATGCCAAAAGCGAACGCGACATCCTGTCGATCTCCGTGGGTTTGAGCGCCTTTGGCCGCCGCAGTATTGGCGCTGCCACGCTGTGCGGCGAAATGACCACGATCTACCCAAACGTGCTGGCTGGCGTCGAGGCCTCGGGCCGCGCCTTTATGGCGGCCGGTCTCTACACCGTCGAAACCACCACCCTTTATCCACAGGAGCACTAAATGGCTGACTATTACACCCTGCTCACCAACGCGGGGATCGCCTACGAAACCGCCTGCAAGGCCGCCGGCGTACCGATCAAACTGGCGCAGATTTCCGTCGGTGACGGTAACGGTGCCGTCTACAACCCCGATGCCAACGCCAAGGCGCTCAAGCGTGAAGTCTGGCGTGGGCCCCTGAATGCACTGTTTCAAGATGATAAAAACGCCAACTGGCTGATGGCCGAAGTCACCATTCCGTCGGATGTTGGCGGGTGGTATGTGCGGGAAGCCGGACTGTGGACGGATACCGGGATCTTGTATGCCGTCGTTAAATATCCGGAGTCGTATAAGCCGATTCTGGCGACGTCCGGATCGGGGAAAGAGTTTTATATTCGCTCGATCTTTGAGACCAGTAATGCGTCGATCGTGACGTTGTTGATTGATGACACGGTGGTGAAGGCGACTCGGGCTTGGGTGATGGATTACCTGGCGAAGGGGACGTATTCCAAGGCTGAGATTGAGGCGATGATTGCCAAGGCTTCGGCGTTGCCAGTGGGTTCTATGGTGGCGTTCCCTGTCGACAAGATCCCGCCGGGTTTTCTGGAGATTGACGGTAGCGTTAAGAGTGTCGCGGCTTATCCCGACTTGGCGAAGTTACTCGCTGGTGCGTTCAATAAAGGGGACGAGGCGGCTGGTACCTTTCGATTGCCGGAGTCACGTGGGGAGTTTTTGCGCGGGTGGGATCATGGGCGCGCAGTCGATACTGGTCGTTCAATCGGCAGCTATCAGATCGATACAATACAGAATATTGTCGGCAACCTTGCAGCGGACCCCGCAGCGCCTTACCAGTTTCTCGGTGAAGGTAATTTGACTGCAACCGGCGCATTTGGTGTCACTTTGAGAACTGCTCCCGGTATTGGTGACGCCACGAATGTTCAGATGGGAGCAAGTCTGAGCTTCGATGCTTCGCGTTCGGTTCGGACTTCGATTGAGACTCGGGGCCGCAATTTAGCGGTGATGTGGTGCATCAAGGCCTGGAACGCGCCGATCAACCAGGGAACCATCGATATCGCAGCCCTCGCGGCATTGGCTGCCCAAGCGACCGAACTCAACCAAGGCACCGCAAAGGTCGCCACTGCCGTGCAAATGCTTGATAGCGCAAATGATTTGGTAATGATTACACCAAAAAAGCTGCGCCTGGGTTTTGCCGCAAGTTTTACCCCAACGGGTTATTTCGTTTTCCCAAGCTGGTTAGGCGGCTTGGTTATTCAATGGGGCGCCGTTGAATATCAGACAGATGGCGATAGCTTACTGGCCGTTTCATTTCCCGTTGAGTTCCCAATTTCTGTGCTCTATGCCGACTGGACTGTAGAGAGCGGCATTCTGAGTTCCGTGATCGGGTCTTATGTGCATCAGGTGACGAAAAAAGGCATGTACTTGACGTGCGATAAGCAAGTTTCATCTGTGGCAACCGTTGTCGCGCGCTGGTTTGCATTCGGTAGATAAGGAGAATCTATGCGTTTTTACAGTCCATCAACAGGCTGCACGTACTTGCCAGCGATGCATGGCGAGAGTATTCCGGGCGATGCAGTGGAAATCTCGGATGAAGTTTTTCTAAGGGTTATTGCAAACCCAGAACGAGGCAAAGTCCGAACACACGATAATAAAGGGCAGCCCTACTTGATCAGTGCTCCGGTCATTGAGATCGACCTCGAAGGTGCTGAGCGCATCTGGCGAGACGCTGAAATTGAAAGCGTTAAATGGCTGCGTGAGCGTCATCTCGATCAGCTTGAAATCCGCGCTGAAACAACGCTGAAGGATGAGCAGTTTTCTGAATTGTTGCTGTACGTGCAATCTCTGCGCGACTGGCCGCAATCATCCGCCTTCCCGGATAGCGAACACCGCCCCATGGCTGCGCCCTGGATTGCCGAACTAACCAAGTAACGCCCTGCACTGACGGGGCGTTTTCTTTCCCGAGTTGAATGACCCGCCGCCGTGAGCGGTTTTTTTGTGCCTGGAGATCCCACCTATGACCCACCGCCAAACCTACACCGTCCTCATCCCATTCCCCACCGGAGGTGGCCACTGGTCCACCGTCGGCGAGGAACTGCAACTGCTGGACGTCGAAGCATCCGCCCTGCGCACCGCTGGTCGCCTGGAACTGACCAGCGTCCTCAACGCCACCCCGGCCAAAAAGGCCGCCACCAAGAAGGCTGACTAACCATGGCTGAGGTTCTGAACTTCGAGCACAACGGCATCACTGTGAATGCCACCGAATCCCCCGAGGCCATGGGTGGCCTCGGCGACAACGTGATCGGCCTGGTCGGCACCGCGCCGAATGCCCATGCGTCGATCCCGAAAAACGCGCCGTTCCGAATCAACAGTTTCACCACCCAGGCGCTGCTGGACCCTACTGGTGCGGAGTCTGGCACGCTGTTCCACGCGGTCTACCAGATCCTCAAAGTGGTCAAGGTTCCTGTCTACGTGGTGATCGTGGAGGAGGGCGCCACCCCGGCAGACACTATCAACAATGTAATCGGCGGCAACGAGCCGGTCACCGGTCGCAAGCTGGGCCTGGCGGCACTGGCCAGCGTGCCGGAAGACCTGACCATCATCGGCGCCCCAGGCTTCACCGGTACCAAGGCGGTGGCCGGTGAGTTCGCTGCCTTTGGCAAGCGTATCAAGGCCCGTGTGGTGCTGGATGGCAAGGACGCTGCGGTGGCCGATCAGGTGACCTACAGCGGTGAACTGGGCGGTGCCGACCTCGGTTTCGACCGTTGCCTGCTGGTGCACAACATGCCGTCGGTGTACTCCAAGGCGGCGAAGAAAAACGTGTTCCTCGCGCCATCGTCCCTGGCGATCGCTGCGCTGGCTAAGGTCAAGCAGTGGGAAAGCCCAGGCAACCAGGTGACGTTCGCCGAGGACGTTTCCCGCGTGGTCGAGTACAACATCCTCGACACCTCCACCGAAGGCGACCTGCTCAACCGTTACGGCGTGAGCTACTACGCCCGCACCATCCTCGGCGGTTTTTCGCTGCTGGGTAACCGCTCCATCACCGGCAAGTTCATCAGCTACGTCGGCCTGGAAGACGCCATCAGCCGCAAGCTGGTCAAGGCGGGTCAAAAGGCCATGGCCAAGAACCTCACCAAGTCCTTCATGGACCAGGAGGTCAAGCGCATCAACGACTGGCTGCAAACCCTGGTCGCCGACGAAACCATCCCCGGCGGCAGCGTGTACCTGCACCCGGAACTCAACAGTGTCGAGAAGTACAAGAACGGCACCTGGTTCATCGTTATCGACTACGGCCGCTATGCGCCGAACGAACACATGATTTATCAACTCAACGCCCGTGATGAAATCATCGAGCAGTTCCTGGAGGACGTTCTCTAATGTTTACCAACCGAGTCAGACAGGCCATTGCGGCCACCCTTCAAGGCCTGCCGTTGTCCGCGACGGTTGAGGAATTCACTCCGCCGAAGATCGAATTCGACATGGAATCCATGTCCGGCGGGCGCTTTATCGCCGAGGAAATGGCCAAGAGCGGCAAGGTGCTCAATGCCACCCTGGTGCTGCAGGGTGCGGGCCCGGAAGTCATGCTGGCCCTGGGCGTGCGCCTGGGTGATGACATCCTGCTGAACGTGCGGGAAGCCGGCCAGGATCAGGACGGCAAGACCTACTTCACCTATCACACGGTCGGCGGCAAACTGAAATCCCTCGCCGAAGCCAAGTTGAAGATGGGCGACAAGGCTCTCACCACGCTTGAGCTTTCCTGCCGCACTTACAACCGCCTGGAAAACGGCATCCCGGTCATCGACATCGACGTGCGCACCCAGAAGTTCGTGCTCAATGGTGTAGACATCCTCGGCGATGCCCGCCGTGCGGTGCTGATGCCGTAACTCTCCGGGGGCGGGCGTGCTCGCCCCTTACTTCATCAAGGAATTGCCCCATGGCCTGGATGCCACCGCTGCACCTCCTGCTGTCTCCGATCACCGCCGACACCGGCGCGACGATCCAGCAGGTGCAACTCAAGCCGCTGTACTACGCCGCGCAAAAAGCCGCGCTGGCCCGGGCCGGTGACGACGAGGACGACCAGTTCTTCGAACTGGCAAAACTCGCCACCGGCCTGTCGGAAAAAGAGCTCGACCAACTCAAGCGCCCGGACTACGTCAGCATCGCCCAATACGTACACGAGATGTCGACGCGTCCTGCGTCGTTTTTTCTGGATGAGCAAGCGACGGCAACCCACGACCAGCCCGTCCAATTGTTGCTGCCTCTCGACGCGGCCGGTCGGACGCTCACTGAACTGCCCTTGGAAATACCCGCTCTGCGTGCCACCAAGGTGATGAAAAAACTCGTCACCAACAAAGAGCGCGCCGAGTTCATTACCGCCCATTGCACCGGCTTGATGATCCCCGACCTCGCCAACCTGACCGTGCCCGACTGGACCGAACTGCAGGGGCGCATCGACGATTTTTTAAATCAACCGGCGGACTTCTTTCGGAGCGCGACATCGAAGTAATCCTCGATGTGGTGCCGCTGATTTATTCGGTCAATGAGGCTGAGATCCTTGACTGGGACGCCGGCAAAGCATTGCGCCGCTACGACATCGCGATCACTCGCCTTGGCGTTAAACAGGAGTAAGCGGGATGCAAGAGACTCAATATCGGACCAGGCTCGCCCAGGAAGACAAGCGCTGGATGATCGGCGATGTGGAGCTTGGTAGTGTGCTCGCGCCGTTTTCCGCAAGCCTTGCCACTCCTCTGAGTCTGGAGGCGGCGCTGCAGCCGCAGTCGGAACTCAGCTCGGCGCTGATCACCGTCAGTGTGGATATCAACGCCTTGACCCTGGAGCAAGTGCGGCTGCGTGAAACACTGGAAACACTCAACAGCACATTGTTTATTACGAGCGCAGCACTGGCGGGCACGGCTGGCGGCTCCACCGGCAGTGAAGCGAAAAACACGCCGAAAGAAAAAGCGTCTGCCGACGAATCCTCGATCACACAGTTGCTCAAGTGGTCGGGTGAAGGCCTGGCGGAGTCGGCCAGGACCAAGGTTTCAGACAAAACACTTGAGGTGACGCTTGGTAAAATTCCCGGCGTTGGCGCGTTGTTCAAGGGCGCCAGCAAGGGGAGCGACGGTTGCTGCCCAGGCGTCAGCGAGGCGCTACGTGGGCGCGAGCGCTTCGGACCAAAGTACACGAGCGGGCGCAAAAATTCGGGTAGACCAAGGTTGGCGAGGTTGAGGAACACCTCTACCTCCAGTAAAGCGACCAGTGGGTTTAACGCGACGGTGCGCAACCTGTTCGAGAAGGTGAGCAAGGTATTGGAAGCCCCACGATTAGGCTTTCATGGCGGCGCAACAACTCAGCGTGTCTCCCCAAGTTCGCCGGACACTCGGCTGGGGAGCAGTGCCGTGCGCAATCTGGCGCCAGGCAAGGGCGTTGGGTTAATTGACGCGTTGGAACGAGGCTTGGTTCCGATGCCCGGCCAAGTGGGTGCGAATACTCCCCAACCTATATCGCCCAGCCCTTTGAGTCATTCCATTGGGGATGTTGTCCGCGTATCAATGCCGGCAACCTCCCGCCTGGCTGACACGATGAACCGGCTGGAGTCGGTCGGCGCCCGCCGTCTCGGTCCGCTGCGGTACGTCGACGCTGCAGTCAATGTGGTTCAAGGCGTACGCAATGGTGACGTAAACGCCGTCGGCTCAGGCCTCAGCACCGCCGGCGGTGCCTGGGCCGGTGCCTCCGCAGGCGCCGCTATCGGCACTCTGGTTTTCCCCGGCGTTGGCACCGCTGTCGGTGGCGCAATTGGCGGTTTGCTGGGCAGTGAGGCGGGCGCCTGGCTGGGCGACAAATTGTTCAGTTCAAGTGATCGCCTGCCTGCACCCAATGCGGTGAGCAAGGAACTCAACGCGGCGCGCACGGATAACGTGCAAGTCACTCTCGCCCCGAGTATCCAGATCACCGGTGTAAACCCCGCCGACGCCCAGCAGGTCGTCAACCAGGTAATCCAAGCCTTGCAGTTCCAATGCATGCCGATGGTCACCGACACCCTGGGCATCCGACGCAATGCGGCACTGGCCGATTCTCCAGGAGGTGACTGATGCGACAACAAATGGTGCTCGGCGACTTTATCTTTGGCTTGTCCCGAGGGTTTGCCTATTCGTCGTTGGTACGTACCAACGACGGCGGCTGGAGTGACTTGGTGATTATTGCCAGTAAGCCCCAGTCGCGACAGAGCGGGCAGAAGCTGGAAAAGCTCACGTTCATCGGTACGGCGATGTACGCCACCGGCATGCAGCGCTTGGACGAGTTGCGCGCGCTGCAAAACACGCGTGCGCCGTTGCCTTTGGTTGACGGCATCGGCCGTAACTGGGGCTTGTGGCGGATTAATTCGGTGGTGGAAACCCAGAGCAATGTGATCGATGACGGAACCGCTATGGTCATGGCCTGGACGCTGGAGTTGGAGGAATTCGTCAATGCGTAGAGTGCGAAGTATCGCCGGTGATTCGGTCAATCTGTTGCTTTATCGGGAGTTGGGCCGTTGCGATGACGCAGCGGAAGAAACCCTCTGGCGTTTGAACCCCGAACTTGCCGAATATGGCCCGGTGCTACCGGCCGGCGTGTGGGTGATCGTGCCTGAAATGCAAGCCCGGTCAGGTGCTGTGCGTCCCGTTTTGGCCTGGGATTAAGGAGGCCGCATGGCACAGGGATTTACGCCTATCGTGGAGTTTTATGGCGCCAACGCGGCGCTGCTCAATCAACGCCTGATGCGCTGGAGCCACACTGACGCTGCCGGCATTGAGACTGACCGGCTGGAGCTGACCCTCAATATCGAGGGGCTTGACGGCCTGCCCACTCTGAACGGCAAGATCGGCTTGCGTGTCGGTTACCTGGAAACGGGGTTGGTGGAGAAGGGCGAGTTTGTCGTCACCCAACGGACCCCGGTGCTGTTTCCCATGCGCTTGATGATCGTAGCCACCGCAGCGCCCTTCAGCGTGGTCGATGCAACGGGTTACCGCCAGCGTCGATCCGCAAGTTACGGTCGGACCACCCTGGGCGCGCTGTTTCGCCGACTGGTCAGTCGTCACGGCTATTCACCGCGAGTGGCGCCAGCGCTGGAGGGGATTGCGATCGCGCACATCGACCAGTCCAACGAAAGCGACATGGCGTTCATTTCGCGCCTTGCCCGACTCTATAATGCGGTGACCAAACCGTTTAACGAACTCTATGTGTTGGCCGAAGCCGGCCGAGTCAAGTCGCTCTCCGGCCAGCTACTGCCGGAAGTGAAGCTGTCCGTGACGGATGATAACCGCCCCGGTGAACAGAGCTTCATCACCGCCAAACTCGACGAAAAAACCCGCTCGAAATACGAAGGCTGCCGCGCCAGTTGGTGGGATGCCTCTGCCGGCAAGCAGCGCGTAGTCCAGGTGGGGAATGCGCCGTTCAAGACGTTGCGCCAACGCTACCAGAACGAAGCCGAAGCCCGCGCCGTTGCCGAAGGCGAACTACGCCGTGTGGGGCGTGAAAATTTAAAGTTGCTGATCGATTGCCCGGGCAATCCATTGTTGGCCGCGGAAGGGCTGTTAGTGCTGGATGAGAGCTGGCCGTCCTATATGCAGGGACGATGGTCGATAAGGCAGGTGGTTCATGTCGGCGATCCGGCGACGGGATACCGCAGTTCGATCACGGCGGGTGGGTTGTCGATATAGATACTTTTCGAGAGTAAAACCAATGGTGATAACACTTCCCCAACTGCTCGGCGTTATGCCGGATGCCCGCCTTAGAGCGGGCCTTTTTTTAACGCCCTTAAATGCGGCTTTCGTTCGCTTCGAGATTGACCGTGCGAAGCGCATCGCCGCCTTCCTCGCCCAGATCGGCCACGAATCCGGCGAGCTGCGTTACGTCCGTGAACTGGGCAGCGATCACTACCTGAGCAAATACGACACCGGCGGCTTGGCCGCGCGCCTGGGCAACACCTCTGAAGCGGATGGCGATGGTCAGTTGTACCGGGGCAGGGGGCTGATCCAGATCACCGGTCGTCACAATTACCTGGTCTGCAGCCAGGCGTTGTTTGGTGATGATCGTCTGTTGAGAGATCCCACGTTGTTGGAGCAACCACAATGGGCGGCTGAGTCGGCCGCCTGGTTCTGGCAGAGCAATGGCCTGAATGAGCTGGCAGACAAGGACCAGTTCACCGCCATCACACGGCGGATCAACGGCGGCTTGAATGGGCTCGAGGATCGCTTGCGATTGTGGGCGCGGGCGAAAGCGGTGTTATGCGCTTCCTAGGGGCTTGGCGATTGATCGGTGTTTGCCTGTTAGTGGCGGTGACCTGGCAAGTACAGGCTTGGCGATTGGGGGCGCAGTTGGAGCGGCAAGCGGCTGTCCATGCCCAGGCGCTCAGTCAACAAACCCAGGCGGCCCTGCGCCAGCAACAGGTACAGCAGGACAAACGGCTGGCCCTGGAGCAACAGCTCAGTGCCAGCGACCAACACCATGCTCGGGAGTTAAGCGATGCGCAACATAACCAGGCTGCTCTGCGCGACCGCCTCGCCACTGCTGATGTGCGGTTGTCAGTCCTTCTCGACGCAGCCGAGCCCGCCAGTGGCTGTGCAATGCCAACCGCCGCCACCGCCGTCCGCGTGGTTCATGCAGCCGCGCGAGCCCGCCTTGACCCGGCGCATGCTCAACGAATTATCGGCATCACCGATGCCGGCGACCAAGGACTGATCGCCTTGCGCGCTTGCCAGGCTTATGTGCGCGCTGTCACCCGCTAATCTCTTGTTCCAGTCTGTCGCTTGCATGAGCGATTTGCTCCTGTAGGGTAGGCAAACCCCCGCCCACTTCTGGAGACCGTCGTGAAGGAAATCACTCAACTTGCTGCTGAACTGGGTCGCCGCCTGCAGGTGCTCAATGCCCACGTCACCACGGCCGAATCCTGTACCGGTGGCGGTATCGCCGAGGCCATTACGCGGATCCCGGGGAGTTCGGCCTGGTTCGAGGCCGGATACGTCACTTACTCTAATCGTCAGAAGACCCGGCAGTTGAATGTGCCGGAAACATTGTTTCCGAAAGTGGGCGCCGTCAGCCAGGAAGTGGTGGAGGCCATGGTGCGCGGTGCGCAGGAAAAAAGCCTGTCGCGATTCGCTGTTGCAGTAAGCGGCGTGGCGGGGCCTGACGGCGGTTCGCCGGACAAACCGGTAGGCACTGTCTGGCTGGCCTTTGGTGTGGGTGATGAGGTCACGGCCGAGCTCGCGCACTTCCCGGGCAACCGCGATGAGGTCCGCCGACAAACGGTAAAGGCCGCGCTTGAGGGCTTGTTGCGACGAGCTGCAGCAGAAATAGAAAATCAGGGGTAGGCGATCTCCAATCTTTGTGGAACAATACTGTCTACTTATACAGGTGTTGGCCGCCCCGGCCTTATTGATTACGTGAGGACTTTAATGGACGACAACAAGAAGAAAGCCTTGGCTGCGGCCCTGGGTCAGATCGAACGTCAATTCGGCAAGGGTGCCGTGATGCGTATGGGCGATCACGACCGTCAGGCGATCCCGGCTATCTCCACTGGCTCTCTGGGTTTGGACATCGCACTCGGCATTGGCGGCCTGCCAAAAGGCCGTATCGTAGAAATCTACGGTCCTGAATCTTCCGGTAAAACTACCCTGACCCTGTCGGTGATTGCTCAAGCGCAAAAAATGGGCGCCACCTGCGCGTTCGTCGACGCCGAGCACGCCCTGGACCCTGAATACGCCGGCAAGTTGGGTGTCAATGTTGATGACCTGCTGGTATCCCAGCCGGACACCGGTGAGCAAGCCCTGGAAATCACCGACATGCTGGTGCGCTCCAACGCCATCGACGTGATCGTGGTCGACTCCGTGGCTGCCTTGGTACCCAAGGCTGAAATCGAAGGCGAAATGGGTGATATGCACGTGGGCCTGCAAGCCCGTCTGATGTCTCAGGCGCTGCGTAAAATCACCGGTAACATCAAGAACGCCAACTGCCTGGTGATCTTCATCAACCAGATCCGTATGAAGATCGGCGTGATGTTCGGTAGCCCGGAAACCACCACCGGTGGTAACGCGTTGAAGTTCTACGCTTCGGTCCGTCTGGACATCCGCCGTACTGGTGCGGTGAAGGAAGGCGACGAGGTTGTCGGTAGCGAAACCCGCGTTAAAGTCGTTAAGAACAAAGTGGCCCCGCCTTTCCGTCAGGCTGAATTCCAGATTTTGTACGGTAAGGGTATTTACCTGAACGGCGAAATGATCGACCTGGGCGTGCTGCACGGTTTCGTCGAGAAGTCCGGTGCATGGTATGCCTACAACGGCAGCAAGATTGGTCAAGGCAAGGCTAACTCGGCCAAGTTCCTGGCAGATAACCCGGATATCGCCGCCACACTTGAGAAGCAGATCCGCGACAAGTTGCTGACTGCAGCTCCCGACGTGAAAGCTGCTGCCAACCGCGAGCCGGTTGCAGAAGTGGAAGAAGCCGACACTGACGTCTGAAGCAAACGATGACTGTTGTACTGGATACACTCGTCGCCGTTCGGCGCACTGCTATGGACCTGCTCGCTCGACGCGAGCATGGTCGAGTCGAGCTGACGCGCAAACTGCGTCAGCGCGGCGCAAACCCTGAGATGATCGACACGGCCCTTGACCGTTTGACGGAAGAAGGGCTGCTGTCGGAATCCCGTTACCTCGAAAGTTTTGTCTCCTACCGAGCCCGTTCCGGCTATGGCCCTGCGCGTATTCGCGAAGAGCTGAGCCAGCGTGGCCTGCAGCGTGCCGATATCGACCTTGCGTTGCGTGAGTGCGGGATTAGTTGGCAGTCGCAGTTGGAAGATACTTGGCGTCGCAAGTTCTCCGGCCATCTGCCTATTGATGCCCGGGAGCGTGCGAAGCAAGGCCGCTTCTTGAGTTACCGCGGGTTTTCGATGGAAATGATCAACCGTTTGTTCAGCGGCCGAGATATGGACGACTGAAACTGTGTTGAGCGTGCTTGTCATTTTTGCGGGTTTGTATTGGTGAGCAGGTTTTTTGTGTAGAGCAAGCATGTTGTGGTGAGCGGGCTTGCCCTGCGCTGGGCTGCGCATCAGCCCCAATCACCGCAATCGCTCGCCTCCCATTTCCACTGAAACACCACCAAAAAAGGCTCACTATGAAAATAGTGGGCCTTTTTTTGCACTAAAAAATCAAGCCGGCTCTGGCGCCACTCGCTGCTGCGCCTTCCCCTGAGCCTGCGCCCAGTTCTCCGGCAAATTGATGTAATCCACCAACTCCCGCAGTCTGCCTTGGTCTCGTCCATTAAAGTTGAACACCAGTCGCGTCAAATGGCTGAACCTCGCTTCATCATGCTCCTCACCCGTATACGCGAGTTGCTGAAACTCGCCGCTTAACCGCAGGCTGGCAAACTCACTTTGCAAGTGGGCCAGCGCCCGATCACTGAGCGGGTGATTCATACGCACCACAAACTCGCGCTTTAACCAGCGCGAGGAATGGAAATTGGCATAAAACTGATTGATCTCCTCCACTGCCTCTTCAGCGCTGTACACCAGCCGCACCAGCTTGAGATCGGTAGGCAAGATATAGCGATTGGCTTCCAACTGGCTGCGGATAAAATCCAGGGCGCCTTGCCAAAATCCTCCACCGGGTGCATCCAGTAACACCACCGGTACCAGTGGGCTCTTGCCGGTCTGGATCAGTGTCAGCACTTCCAGTGCTTCATCGAGGGTGCCGAAGCCGCCTGGGCATAGCACCAGTCCATCGGCTTCCTTGACGAAGAACAGTTTGCGGGTAAAAAAGAAGTGAAAGGACAGCAGGTTCTCGGTCCCATCAATGGTCGGGTTGGCGTGCTGTTCGAACGGTAAGGTGATATTGAACCCCAGGCTGTGCTCCAGGCCGGCGCCTTCGTGTGCCGCGGCCATGATGCCGCCACCTCCACCGGTAATCACCATCAAGTCCGAGCGCGCCAGTGCTGCGCCTACTTCCCGGGCTAATGCATACAGGGGGCTTTCCACAGGGGTACGTGCCGAGCCGAATACGGTGACCTTGCGTCGGCCCTTGAACTGTTCGAGCACACGGAAGGCGTTGTCCAGTTCACGTATGGCTTGCAAGGTGATCTTGGCATTCCAGCGATTGCGGTCATCCTGTGCCATGCGCAGCACGGTGAGGATCATGTCGCGATACAGAGGGATATTCGGGCTGTCGGGGGCGATCAGTTGGAGTTGGGCTTCGACCTGCTGCGTGAGGTCGGCCCCATTTTTTTCAAAATGCTGGAGCAGGCTGTCATTCGGTTCGTAAGGCATTCAACTTCTCCTTCTTGCAGGGCCGGGTAACCGACGAGATGTTCGCCGGAGGCTACGACACTGCATGTGTCGCTGCTTGCCGCAGGGGGCAACCTTCTTTTGCCCTGAAAATGTTACAGAACAGCATCAGAAATGCTGTGAGCGAGCGGTCGGGATGGCTTGATCATGGGCCGAAAAACCCTTGGCTGGCAACCGCTTATTGGTTGCTCAAGAGTGAGTCTAGCCGTCTGAGGGGCGTTGCAGCGGGGGAGTGCGCGCCACTGAATAGCAGCGCGCGAAGGTCAGGTTGAATTACTTCTTCTTCTTCGCCGGAGCCGGGCAATCCGTTTCCACGAACTTTACCGAAGCCACAGGGCGGTTGGTTTTGTTCTCGGTGATTTCATAGCGCATCACGGCGCCTTTGGCCATCAGCTCGCGGTAGCCTTTGTTCAGGCACACGCTTTGCCCCAGTTGGAAATACACAGCCTTGGGGTTGGCGCGCATTTGCTCGGCACGGTCGGACATGACGCTCAGGTGATCGATCAACTGCATGCCTTCAACGGTGTAGGCCACTTCCAGGGTTTTTTCATCGATTTCCCGGGGCAGATCCTTGTTGCTTTCTGCCGCGACGCTTTGCAGTTTCCTGTTCATCTGGGCCTCCAGCAGCGAGGCCGCATGTGCGCCCACAGGCAATACCAGCGCAAGTGCGATGGATGGGACGACAAGGCGCAGCATGGAACGCAGCATGAAACTCTCCTGATTCGGTTACTGGTGCATAGACCAGCCACTGCGCTGTGCGTTCAGTGGCGCGCAATTATAGGTGACCCCTTGCCACTACAGCCAGGCGTATCGCTGGTAAACTGCGGCCATCTCAGCCTTTCACGAGTTCTATCCGTGTCGATTTACCCGTTCCTGCGGCGCATCCGATGAGCCATGCCGTTTCCCGTCTGCGTACCCAGCGTCTGGCGCGCGCCATTAAGCCCTTCGTCAACCGAGGCTCCCGTGCCGAACGCTGCCCCGGCTGCCGGGTGATTCCCGAGTACTGTCTCTGTGCCTGGCGCCCGAAAGTCGAGGCCCGGTCCGCGATGTGCCTGCTGATGCACGATGTTGAACCGATGAAACCCAGCAACACCGGCTGGCTGATCGCCGACGTCATTGACGACACCACTGCCTTCGCTTGGGCTCGCACCGAAGTCGAGCCGGATTTGCTCACCCTGCTCGCTGACCCGCAATGGCAGCCGTATATCGTATTTCCCGGTGAATTTGTGGCGCCGGAACGGGTGGTCAACGAAGTCATCGTGACGCAGGGCAAGCGTCCATTGTTCATCCTGCTCGATGGCACCTGGAGTGAGGCGCGCAAGATGTTCCGCAAAAGCCCGTATCTGGAGCACTTACCGGTCCTGAGCCTGGCGCCCGAGCAGCTCTCACGCTACAAACTGCGCCGCTCCAAACGTGATGATCATTTCTGTACCGCCGAAGTCGCAGCGCTCTGCCTGGAGTTGGCTGGCGATGGGGTTGCCAGCGAAGTGCTGGATGCCTACCTCGATGTGTTCAGCACCCATTACCTGGCCGCCAAGTTCCAGATGCCTCTGGATGCGACCGATGCCGTCCATGCCCGTCTTGCGCCCTATATACCCGCGGTATAGCCAGGCGACGTTGGCATGATGGCACTGTAAGCCTGCACCCCGCTAAAATGCCCTCGGGCGTAGTGCTTGACCCCCTAGGCTACGCTGGGCATGCTGGGCGCCGATTGGGGCGCAACCGTGAATTTTCGACGTCGTATCACGTGCTTTTGACGTTGAACGTGCCCTGTGGCGATGGCTGCCTGGCCGTTGCCTTGTGTACTGGCGAACCTTGAACCCATCAAGGCAGCCATAAAAAACAGGATCATTTAATCAATGGCCACATACGAAATCCTGATAGCCGATGACCACCCGCTGTTTCGCAGTGCGCTGCATCAGGCCGTAACGCTGGGCCTTGGCCCGGATGTGCGTCTGGTTGAAGTGGCCAGCATTGCCGAACTGGAAGTCCGCCTCACCGAAAAATCCGACTGGGACTTGGTGCTGCTCGACCTGAACATGCCTGGCGCCTACGGTTTCTCGGGGCTGGTGCTGCTGCGTGGGCAATACCCGCAAATTCCCGTGGTGATGGTCTCGGCGCAGGAAGACGCTGACGTGGTGGTTCGCTCCAAGGAGTTTGGCGCCAGTGGCTTTATCCCCAAGTCCAGCGCCATGGAAGATATCCAGAGCGCCGTACGTAAGGTGCTGGACGGTGATGTGTCCTGGCCGCCGCAAGCGTTTGAAGAAATTAACGTGTCTGACGAAGCTAAGGCCGCCCGTGATGGCTTGGCGAGTCTTACGCCCCAGCAGTTCCGGGTGTTGACCATGGTCTGTGAAGGCCTGTTGAACAAGCAGATTGCCTATGAGCTGAGCGTGTCGGAAGCGACCATCAAGGCCCATGTGACCGCGATCTTCCGGAAGCTAGGGGTGCGCACGCGGACCCAGGCGGCGCTGCTCTTGCAACAACTTGAGTCAATTTCGCAGCATTGAGCTGTTATCGATTCACGCTTTTTTGACTTTGCGTGATCTAGTTTCCCCACTTCTTTGGTTCAGTTGCCTACGTCTATGTCGCCTTTCAAGGGTCAAACCGGTATCAAACGTATCTTCAATGCTGGGGGATATTCCCTGGATGGCCTGCGCGCAGCGTTCACTGGCGAGGCCGCGTTCCGGCAGTTGGTGTTGCTGAATGTCATCCTTGTCCCGCTAAGCTTTTTCCTGAACGTCAGTCGTGTCGAACGGGCGCTGCTGATTGCAGTGTGCCTGCTGGCCTTGATCGTCGAATTGCTCAACTCGGCCGTAGAAGCAGCCATCGACCGCATTTCCCTGGACCGCCATCCACTGTCGAAAAACGCCAAGGACATGGGCAGCGCCGCGCAATTTGTGGCACTGACCATGATTACCCTGGTGTGGGCCGTGATCCTGATCTAACGATCAAGCGATGTTCGGCAGCACGATCTCGTCGCTGCGCTGAACCCCAGCGGTGAATGCGCGGCACAGCTCCAGAAACTCGCGCATCGCCGAGGTCTGGTATTTTTGTTTATGCCAGATGAAGTAAAACTGCCGCGCAAGGTCCAGGTCAGGGGTTTCAACCGGCACCAGGCTGCCACGGCGGAACGCGTCGCGCAGTGCCAAGCGCGAGATGCAGCCAATTCCCAATCCCGACTCCACGGCGCGCTTGATTGCCTCGGTGTGCTCAAGCTCCAAGCGGATGTTCAGCGCGCTGCGGTGATGACGCATGGCCTGGTCGAAGGTCAGGCGTGTGCCTGAGCCCTGTTCGCGCAGAATCCACGCCTCGTGGGTCAGCTCCTCCATGGTGGCCACTCCGCGCTTGGCTAGGTGATGCTGAGGCGCGCAAAACACCACCAGCTCATCCTCCACCCAGGTTTGCACCTCGATATCGGGGTGGCTGCAGTCGCCTTCGATTAGACCCAGGTCAATTTCGTAGTGCGCAACCTGATGCACGATATTGGCAGTGTTCTGCACATGCAGCTTTACCTGGCTCTCGGGGTGCTGCTGCATGAAGCTGCCGATGAGCAGGGTGGCCAGGTAGTTACCGATGGTCAGGGTCGCGCCGACGGCTAGAGAGCCGAAGCCGGACTTGCCGTTGAGCAGGTCTTCGATCTCCTTGGCTTGGTCCAGCAGCGCTACTGCCTGGGGCAGAAGCTGATGACCCAGGGCGTTGAGGCTCAGGCGTTTACCGGCGCGGTCGAATAATTGGCAGCTGGATTGACGCTCCAGCTCCGTAATCGAGGTGCTGGCTGCCGATTGAGATAAGGCCAGAAGGCCAGCAGCGCGCGAGACGCTTTCCTGCTGGGCGACGGCGACGAAGACTTGCAGTTGACGGAGAGTAAATCGCATATCTATATAACCGATAACCCTTATCTTAATAATCCAGTTAACAGATATTGTCGCCGCCATTAGAATGCTGTGCAATTGCGCAGCTACATTTGGCGCAGACCCATTTCCAGGAGTTACCCGTACATGAGCAACATGAACCACGAGCGTGTCCTCAGTGTTCATCACTGGAACGACACTCTGTTCAGCTTCAAGTGCACCCGCGATCCGGGCCTGCGCTTCGAGAACGGTCAGTTCGTGATGATCGGCCTGCAACAGCCCAACGGCCGCCCGCTCATGCGCGCTTACTCCATCGCCAGCCCGAACTGGGAAGAGCATCTGGAGTTCTTCAGCATCAAGGTGCCGGATGGCCCGCTGACTTCCCAATTGCAGCACTTGAAGGAAGGCGACGAGATCATCATCAGCAAAAAACCGACAGGTACCTTGGTGCTTGACGATTTGAAGCCAGGCAAACACCTGTACCTGCTCAGCACCGGTACTGGCCTTGCTCCGTTCATGAGCGTGATCCAGGACCCGGAAACCTACGAGCGTTTCGAAAAAGTGATCCTGTGCCACGGCGTGCGTTACGTCAACGAAGTCGCCTACCGCGAGTTCATCACCGAGCACCTGCCGCAGAATGAATTCTTCGGCGAGGCCCTGCGTGACAAGTTGATCTACTACCCTACCGTGACCCGCGAGCCATTCGAAAACGAAGGCCGCCTGACCGATCTGATGCGCAGCGGCAAGCTGTTCAGCGACATCGGTCTGCCGCCGATCAACCCCGAGGACGACCGCGCCATGCTGTGCGGCAGCCCGAGCATGTTGGATGAAACCAGCGAAGTGTTGAACAGCTTCGGCCTGAAAGTTTCGCCGCGCATGCGTGAGCCGGGTGATTACTTGATCGAGCGTGCGTTCGTCGAGAAGTAATCCCGTCAGCCCATGTGCTGACCAAGCAACAAAGAAGATCCAAATGTGGGAGGGGGCTTGCCCCCGATGAGCGAGTGTCAGTTGATACATCTCTGACTGACACACCGCTATCGGGGGCAAGCCCCCTCTCACATTTTGCTTCCGGTTTATTCAGTTGGCTGGGAGTACTTCCAGCACACAAATCATCCCCGCCTCGGGATAGTGCCAGCGCACATCCACGTCCCAGAACTGCGCGCCATATTCGCGCTCAGGCCCAGGCTTTTGGTACGCCGGCCGGGGATCCTGCGCCAAGCACTGATCAATCAACTCCACCAGAGGCTCTCCCAGGCGTTGAGCGTGGTCTTGTGCTTGCAGCAGGGCGGTCTTCAGCCATTGCACGCCAATCAGGTTCGGCGCATCACTGGCGATGCCATTGGTGGCGTCCGCGACACTATCGGCATATGGCACATACGGCTTGATATCCAACACCGGCGTGCCATCGAGCAAATCAATCCCGGAAATCCACAGTCGGCCCGGTTCCACTTTGTCCAGCTTCACCACCGACTGGCCGATGCCGTTGGGCCGATGGGTCGCACGGGTGGCAAACACGCCCATGGACGTGTTGCCGCCCAGGCGTGGCGGGCGCACTTTGAGGCGTGGTTTGTCTTCCAGGGCCTGGTGAAACAGGAACAACAGCCACACGTGGCTGACCTGCTCCAGGCCCTGCACTGCCTCACCCTGGTCAAACGGCGCCACCAGTTCCAGCACGCCTCGGGCCGCTGGCGCCAGTTGTGGTTGGCGCGGAATGGCGAACTTCTCCTTAAAGCAGGAGCGTACGAAGCCGACGGGTGAGACCTGATAGCTCATGACTTACGCACGAACCCGCAGGGTCAGGCCTTTGAGGAAGTTGCGCAGCAACTGGTCGCCACAGGTACGGTAGTTGGTGTGGCCGAACTTGCGGAACAGTGCGCTCAGCTCCGGCTTGGACACCGGAAACTCGGCAGCCTTGAGGATGGCGTGCATATCGTCTTCCTTCAGTTCGAAGGCTACACGCAGCTTTTTCAGGATGATGTTGTTGGTCACCGGGGTTTCGATCGGCTGCGGCGGACGGCTTTCGTCCTTGCCACGCTTGAAGATCACCAGGCCATCGAGGAAGTACGCCATGACCTCATCCGGGCAGAACACGAAGCCTTCTTCCTCATCTTTCTTGAGGTAGGTCAGCAGGTCTTCCTTGGTTACTTCCATGCCGCCGAGCTTGATGATCTCGACCATCTTGTTGTCGCTGATGTCGAGCATGTAGCGCACGCTGCGCAGTACGTCGTTGTGAATCATGGTGGGCAGTCCTGGTATTCAACTGAGGACACCGCCCATCAGGCGGTGTCGAGAAAAGGGGAGCGGCTTAGAACTTCTCTTTGCCGGACAAGTAACGCCATTGACCGACCGGCACCTTGCCGATGGACACGCCGCCGATACGGATGCGGCGGATCGCCACGACCTTCAGGCCAACGGCTTCACAGAACAGCGCGATCACGCCTGGCTGCGGGTTTTTCATCGCGAAACGCAGGCGGTTTTCGTTCTGCCAGCTGGCTTTAACTGCTGGCAGCTCCTTGCCCTTGTAGGTAAGACCGTGATTGAGGCGGTTGAGGCCGTGAGCAACCATGTCGCCCTCGACCTCTACCACGTATTCCTGCTCGATCTTGGTGGCATCGGCGGTCAACTTGCGCAGAATCTTCCAGTCCTGGGTAAACACCAACAGGCCGCTGGCCTTGGCTTGCAGGTCGGCGCTGGCGGTCAGGCGCAGGAAGTGACCTTTGAGCGGGCGCTTGCTGAAACGGTGTTCTTCGGAGAGCGTTTCGGCGCTGATCGAGGCCATGGCTGTCTCGGCATCCACGCCAGCAGGGGCGTGCAGCAGAATGGTCACCGGTTCAGGCACTGTCGCCTTGGCGTCCGGGTCGAGTTCGACTTTCTGGGTCGTGACCTTGAACTGCGGCTCGTCGATCACTTCACCGTCCACCGAGACCCAGCCGCCTTCGATAAACAGCTCAGCCTCCCGACGGGAGCAACCGACCAGTTCGATAAGGCGTTTGGAGAGGCGTATGGGGTCAGTCATGACAAGGGCCGTAACAAAAGGGGGCGGCTATTGTACCTGTGTGGGCGCGGTTAATCCCGGCCCCATTTCATTTAGCCCTGACGCTCCTGCTGTTGTAGCTGGTGCAAACGCATATGGAGCAACGGATAAGGTTGGCCCAAGCCATCATGCTCCGTGCGTCCGATCACCTCGAACCCAAGTTTCAAGTAAAACCCCAGGGCCTGTGGGTTCTGTTCGTTGACGTCCAGCGCTTGGGCATTCATGTGCTCGATCGCATACCACAGCAGCTGTCGGCCAAGACCCTGACCACGGTGCTGCGGGTCGATAAACAGCATCTCCACCTTGCCCGCCGCAACCCCGGCAAACCCGGTGATGCGCTGGCGTGAGTCTTTGGTGCAGATCAGCATCACCGAGTCCAGGTAGCGGGTCAGCACCAGCCCCTTGAGCAGTACGATGTAACTCTCGGGTAAAAAGTCATGAGTGGCCCGCACCGAATCCTCCCAGATCCGCGCCAACTCCGCGTAGTCGCTGATTTTAGGTGTATGGATAATCGAATGCTGACGCATGCCCGCTGCCCCTTGCTGTGATCGGTGCTGATGGGCAAAACGATAGACGTAAAAAAGCCCCGCATCTTGTCCAGAAGCAGGGCTTTTTTAAATTTTTACAGCGTTAGTCGCGCTTTTCGGCCCACAGGTCGTATTCGTCGGCGTCGGTCACGGTGCACCAGACCTTGTCGCCCGGCTTTAAACCGCTGGCATCGTCGATAAACACGTTACCGTCGATTTCCGGCGCGTCGAAGAAGCAGCGGCCAACCGCGCCTTGCTCGTCGACTTCGTCGATCAGCACTTCGATTTCCTTGCCGATACGCAATTGCAGGCGCGCCGAGCTGATCGCCTGTTGGTGCGCCATGAAACGCTCCCAACGGTCTTGCTTGACGTCGTCCGGCACCACGGCCAGGTCCAGCAGGTTGGCTGGAGCACCTTCCACCGGGGAGTACTGGAAGCAGCCGACGCGATCCAGTTGGGCTTCGGTCAGCCAGTCCAACAGGTACTGGAAGTCTTCTTCGGTTTCGCCGGGGAAGCCGACGATGAAGGTGGAACGGATGATCAGCTCCGGGCAGATCTCGCGCCAGTTCTTGATGCGCGCCAGGGTCTTGTCTTCGAAGGCTGGGCGTTTCATCGCCTTCAGGACTTTCGGGCTGGCGTGCTGGAACGGGATGTCCAGGTACGGCAGGATCTTGCCGGCAGCCATCAACGGGATCAGTTCGTCTACGTGCGGGTAGGGGTAAACGTAATGCAGGCGCACCCACACGCCCAGGCTGCTGAGGGCTTCGCAGAGTTCGGTCATACGGGTTTTCACCGGCGCGCCGTTCCAGAAACCGGTACGGTATTTCACGTCGACGCCGTAGGCGCTGGTGTCCTGAGAGATCACCAACAGCTCTTTCACGCCGGATTTGACCAGGCGTTGGGCTTCGTCGAGCACGTCACCGACCGGGCGGCTGACCAGCTTGCCCCGCATCGACGGGATGATGCAGAAGCTGCAGCTGTGGTTGCAGCCTTCGGAAATCTTCAGGTACGCATAGTGGCGCGGGGTCAACTTGATGCCTTGCGGCGGCACCAGGTCGATCAGCGGGTTGTGATCCTGGCGCGGCGGCACTACTTGGTGCACGGCATTGACCACCTGCTCGTACTGCTGCGGACCGGTCACGGCCAGCACGCTCGGGTGCACGTTGCGGATATTGCCTTCTTCCACACCCATGCAGCCGGTCACGATGACCTTGCCGTTTTCCTTGATGGCTTCGCCGATCACTTCCAGGGACTCTGCCTTGGCCGAGTCGATAAAGCCGCAGGTGTTGACCACCACCACGTCGGCGTCCTGGTAAGTGGACACAACGTCATAGCCTTCCATACGCAGTTGCGTGAGGATGCGCTCGGAGTCGACCAGAGCCTTCGGGCAACCCAGGGAAACAAAGCCAACCTTAGGGTTGGCTTTTGCGATGGTGGTGGACATGTCTAACCTCGGTATTGAATGACGCCGCCAGTCGGGCACGACAAGGCGGTGGACGGGCACTTGGTGTGCCTCTGATCAAAAAGTGCGCAATTCTAGCGATGGGCAGCGCACTTGACCAGCTTTATGCGGGGAAATGCGACGAGTGCTCTTTTGCTGGCCGGCGTGTTCTATAAGTGCCCAACGCTTACCTCAAGCTCACCGACTCATTGAAATCACACCCGTCATGTACTGATTCAAATCGCGCAGATCATTAATCCGCCAAGCGAACGGGGGCAGCTTCACACCGTTCTCTCGCAAGGTTTTTGGAATCAGATCTCCATTGGGTCGAAGTATTATCGACGACACAATTACGCCCGGATAATCCTTAAGTCGTTTCTTGAACGCGGGTGTGGTGAGGTTTGGTGTCGGAGGGTTGCTCTTACTGGCCAAGGGTCCCGTGCCTTTGATGTCCGCTCCGTGGCACATGGCGCATCGCTGTAGGTAGATATTTTTTCCGTTGAGGTTATCCGCGAAGGACAGTGATGTTTGAGCTAGCGATAACACTGCCAGCGAAGCAATAAATACTCTTCTCATAGACGTCCTTGTTGTATCAGCTGGATCTGAATCGATGGCAAGTTCAGGGCCTGGCGTTGGTGACGGGCAGGGCACGTCCGACCTCTGTATGTGGCCGGTCGCGCACGGCCAGGCAGCGAACCAGTGCTGTATGCCTCTGTGATCGAAAAGAGCGCGATGCTAGCCACGGGCAATTCACTTGACCAGCTTTATGCAGGGAAATGTGACGAGTGCTGCGCTATGCTTCGCGCCGTTGCGCACGGGTAAAAACCTTGGGTCAATAAAACGTCTGTTACGAGAAGTAAAACAGCGCATGCTAGGGTCAGCTTAGGCGCGTTGTTTATAAGAGACCTCAGGTCAAAGGGCAGGAGTGGTTGATGGGTCACGCGAGTAGTCAGGCAGCAAGTGCCGAGCATTCAAACACCAAGCCGATCGGCATGCTGGTGGCGGCGGTCGGGGTGGTTTACGGCGATATCGGGACCAGTCCGCTCTACACCCTCAAAGAGGTGTTCACCGGGGGGTATGGGGTTCAGGTCAACCATGACGGTGTCTTGGGGATCCTGGCGCTGATCTTCTGGTCGCTGATCTGGGTCGTTTCGATCAAATACATGCTGTTCGTGCTGCGCGCCGACAACCAGGGCGAAGGCGGCATCATGGCCCTGACCGCACTGGCACGTCGGGCAGCGGGGGAACGTAAAAAGCTGCGCAGTTTCCTGGTCGTGTGTGGCCTGTGCGGGGCGGCGCTGTTCTACGGTGACAGCATGATCACCCCGGCGATTTCGGTGTTGTCAGCAGTAGAAGGCCTGGAGCTGGCGTTCGACGGCCTGGAAAAATGGGTTGTGCCGATTGCGTTGGTGGTGCTGGTGGCGCTGTTTCTGATCCAGAAACACGGTACCGATCGCATCGGCAAGCTGTTCGGGCCGGTGATGGTGACCTGGTTCCTGGTGCTGGGCGGGCTGGGTATCTATGGCATCAGTCAGCATCCCGAAGTGCTCAAGGCATTGAACCCGATGTGGGCCGTGCGTTTCTTCGAGGCTCATCCAGGCATTGGCGTGGCCATCCTGGGTGCCGTGGTGCTGGCATTGACTGGCGCCGAAGCGCTGTACGCCGACATGGGCCATTTCGGCCGCAAGCCCATTGCCCGCGCCTGGTTCATCCTGGTGTTGCCGGCACTGGTGCTCAACTATTTCGGCCAGGGCGCCATGCTGCTGGGCGATCCTGAAGCCGCGCGCAACCCGTTCTATCTGCTGGCGCCGAGCTGGGCGCTGATCCCGCTGGTGGTTCTGTCGACCCTGGCGACGGTGATTGCTTCCCAGGCGGTGATTTCCGGCGCGTTCTCCTTGACTCGCCAGGCGATCCAACTGGGTTACATCCCGCGCATGCACATTCAACACACCTCCAGTGCCGAACAGGGCCAGATCTATATCGGCGCGGTGAACTGGTCGCTGATGGTCGGCGTGATTCTGCTGGTGCTGGGCTTCGAGTCCTCAAACGCACTGGCCTCGGCCTACGGTGTGGCGGTGACGGGCACCATGTTGATGACCACCATCCTCGTCTCGGCGGTGATGTTGCTGCTGTGGAAATGGCCCCCAGTGCTGGCCGTGCCGGTACTGCTCTGCTGCCTGTTGGTGGATGGGCTGTATTTTGCGGCCAACGTACCGAAAATCATCCAGGGCGGCGCCTTCCCGGTGATCGCGGGGATCGTGCTGTTCGTGTTGATGACCACCTGGAAGCGCGGCAAGCAATTACTGGTGGAACGTCTCGACGAAGGCGGCCTGCCGCTGCCGATCTTTATCAGCAGTATTCGCGTGCAGCCGCCCCATCGGGTTCAGGGCACGGCGGTGTTCCTGACCGCGCGGCCCGATGCCGTGCCCCATGCGCTGTTGCACAACCTGCTGCATAACCAGGTATTGCACGAGCAAGTGGTGCTGCTGACGGTGGTCTATGAAGACATCCCGCGCGTCCCGGCATCGCGGCGTTTCGAGGTGGATTCCTACGGGGAAGGGTTCTTCCGCGTGATCCTGCACTTCGGCTTCACCGACGAGCCGGATGTGCCCGAAGCGCTGAAGTTGTGCCACTTGGATGATCTGGATTTCAGCCCAATGCGCACCACCTACTTCCTCAGCCGCGAGACGGTGATTGCCTCGAAAATCGAAGGCATGGCGCGCTGGCGCGAAGCCTTGTTTGCATTCATGTTGAAGAATGCCAACGGCAACCTGCGCTTCTTCAAACTTCCGGTAAACCGGGTGATCGAGCTGGGCACCCAGGTCGAGATGTAAGTATCTGCAGCACGGGAGCCGGCAATCGGCTCCCGCTTTCCGTCTGAACCCTGTGCAATCGATCGTTGTCGACTAGGCTCTAAGCACTGTTGAACAGTGCCCATAGAACCCAGAAGAGGTGCGCCATGAGTCAGCTGCTCGAACCCTATACCCTGCGCCAATTGACCCTCCTGAACCGCATTGCCGTCTCGCCGATGTGCCAATACTCCAGTGACGATGGACTGGCCAATGACTGGCATCTGGTGCACCTCGGCAGTCGTGCCGTCGGCGGCGCCGGGCTGATTTTCACCGAGGCCACCGCCGTGACTGCCGATGGCCGCATCACGGCACAGGACTTGGGCTTGTGGAACGACCAACAGATCGAACCGCTGCAACGCATCACCCGTTTTATCGCCGCCCAGGGCGCGGTGGCTGGCATCCAACTGGCCCACGCCGGGCGCAAGGCCAGCACCCATCGGCCGTGGATCGGCAAGCATGGCAGCGTCAAGCCGGAGGACGGTGGTTGGGTACCGGTAGGCCCATCGCCGATTGCCTTTGACCCTCAACACACCCAACCGCGGCAACTGGACGAAGCGCAGATCCAGCAAGTGATCGCTGACTTCGTCGCCGCTGCCAAACGTGCGCTCACCGCGGGTTTCGAGGTGGTGGAAATTCACGCGGCTCACGGTTATCTGTTGCACCAATTCCTCTCACCCATCAGCAATCAGCGGCAGGACCAATACGGCGGTTCCTTTGAAAACCGTATCCGGCTGGTGCTTCAGGTGACCAAGGCCGTGCGTGAAGTCTGGCCCCAGGAGTTGCCGCTGTTCGTAAGGGTGTCGGCCACCGACTGGGTGGAGGACGGTTGGAACCCCGATGAAACCGTGGAACTGGCACGCCGCCTCAAAGACCTGGGTGTGGACCTGATCGACGTATCCTCCGGTGGCACCGCCGCCAATGCCGAGATCCCTACCGGGCCGGGCTACCAGACGCGCTTCGCCGAGCGCGTGCGCAAGGAGTCGGGCATCGCCACGGGGACCGTGGGCATGATCACCGAACCGGCTCAGGCCGAGCACATCCTGCGCACTTGCCAGGCCGATATCATCTTCCTGGCTCGTGAACTGCTGCGCGATCCGTACTGGCCGTTGCACGCCGACGATGACTTGGGCGGGCGCAAAGCAATCTGGCCGGCTCAGTACCAACGCGCGACCCATCGGGATCAACCGATTCATGAGTCTGACTTGAGGGATTGATCCTTCGTTGGCTCCATCTAAACCCACCCTGAGCCGGTGGGTTTTTTTTGCCTGTTGCTGTGGGATGGCGCTGTAGGTATTTGTTACCGAAGTAATTTTTTAAGTGAATACTCTAAAAAAATCCCACACGTAACGAGATTGTTTCTACGCTTAGGGTAAGACCGATTTCTGGCCCAGGGAGTCAGTCTGTTTGTCCACGGAGGCATTGCGCTTCACGGGAGATGGTTGATGGGCGCCGGGAGTATTTGATTGATATCAGGAGAAACAGTCCATGGCCAAGTCCTATGGAGTAGCAGGTTTGGTGGCGTCTTTTTTGACCCGCAGGGTGTCCTTGCGTAGCCGCCGGTTGAGTTTGGATGAGGTCGAGTTGCTGGCGCAGTATCGCGCTCTGAACGAGAGCGATCAGGTGGCGATGCGTTATCTGATTGGGGCGATGAAGAGCGTGTCGCGGTTTTAGAGTCGACGTGGAACGCATGTGGGAGGGAGCAAGCCCCCTCCCACAGTTGAATCAGGTGTACTTGCGCTGGTCCGGTGCCGGCGGGAAGTACTGATACAGCCAGGTTTCACTCAAGGTGCGGTCCTGGGTTCGGATAAACAGGCGCAGCTCCACCGGTTCCACGCTGTCGCTGGTCGGGTACCAGTCGAACAGGATGCGGTAGCCCTTGATGTTATCGAGCACCAGCACGCTGAAGTCTTTCACTTCACCATGGGAGCAAGTCACCACGGGCTCAATCCCTGTGCCTGGCGGTAAACGGTCCAAGCCACCGCCCTTGAAGTCCACGGCAAAACGGCGCGCCCACACGTCCGGGTAATGTTCACCCGGCGCCCAACCTTCGGTAAAACCGCCCATGCCGGAACGGGTCGCGTCGACCTGGGCCAATGGTGTGCTCACCGGTGGCAAGGCGCTCCAGTACAGTTTGTAGCCATAGTTCAGCGATTCACCCGCCGCCACCGGCTTCTTCGGGGTCCAGAAGGCCACGATGTTGTCCAGGGTCTCGCCGGTGGTGGGGATCTCCAACAGGTCGATGGAGCCTTCGCCCCAGGCGGTGGTCGGTTCGACCCACAGGCTTGGGCGCTTGCTGTACCAGTCCACAGTGTCCTGATAGCTGGCGAACTCATGGTCGGTCTGCACCAGGCCAAAGCCTTTCGGGTCTTTGTCGGCGAATGCATTGAATTGCAACTTGGCGGGGTTGTTCAGCGGGCGGCAGATCCACTCGCCGTTGCCGCGCCACATCGCCAGGCGGTCCGAGTCGTGGATTTGCGGGTGGATGGTGTCGCACATCCGGCGCTCGTGGGTGCCGCAGCTGAACATGCTGGTCATAGGGGCAATGCCCAGTTGTTCGATGGCAGTACGCGCATTGATATGGGCGTCGATCGCCATCACCACCTGGTTGGCCTGGCAGTCGATATCGAAGCGGTAGGCGCCGGTGGCGCTTGGCGAGTCAAGCAGGGCGTAGACCACAAAACGCGTGGCGTCCTTGTCTGGAGTTTCGAACCAGAACTGGGTGAAATCAGGGAATTCTTCGCGTTTTTTGGCGTAGGTGTCGATGGCCAGGCCTCGGGCCGACAGGCCGTATTGGCCGGTGGAATCCACCGCGCGGAAGTAGCTGGCGCCGAGAAACGACAGCACGTCATGGCGGTCCAGCTCCGGTGCCTTGAACAGCTTGAAGCCGGAGAAACCCAGGTCGCCGGTCAGCTGTTTGGTGTCGACGGTGGTTTTTTCATAGTTGAACAGCGAAGGGCGGAAGTGCACTTCACGCGCTTCACGGGTTTTCGGATCAACGCTGTGCATGCGCACCGGTGTCTTGAAACCCATGCCGACGTGGAAAAACTGCACGTCCAACTGGCCGTTCAACTCTTTCCACAGCGAATGCTTGCCGTCGTAGCCAATGGCGTTGAAATTCTGTGGGGTCATGGTCGCCAGGGTCGGCGGCAGCACCTGTTTGGTGTCTTTATACGCGGTTCCGGCGAGTTGCTTGGCCTGGGCTTTCAGTGCGTCGAAATCGAACGCCACGGCCTTGCCGTCGGCGGCACGGTTCCCGGCCCAGGCCTGCGCGGCCAGTAGGCCGCTGGCCGACAAACCGGTGTAAGCCGCAATGGCCATGGACGCTTTGAGCAAATTCCTGCGGTGCATAGAGACAACCTGTCGTGAGCAAATCCCGCGCCGTTCCTGGCACGTGCTGGATCAGAAATAACGGTTCGGACATGCCTTCGGCCAAACGCAACGGACATTAAACAGACGCCGGATAGCTTAAGCGGTTCGATGGTGTAGGAAAAATGATTGATGGCTGTGTGATGGCGTTGCATATGAAACAAGTTGTGTCGTCAGGTGAGTTGCGTACTGTTGTAGTGAGCGGGCTTGCCCCGCGCTGGGGCGCGAAGCGGCCCCCATAAAAAACACACAGGCCGTCTGAAAACGTGCGGCATTTGGCTTCAGGGCCGCTTCGCAGCCCAGCGCGGGGCAAGCCCGCTCACCACAAGATTTCGTTTAGCCACACTATTTCGACTAATCCCACCTCTCTCACCGCCCGAAAAGCCTCATCAATCGCCGCATGGGCGTACGCACTCCACGCCGCATCCGAGTTGGCGATGCTCACAGGCCCTACAGATTTGCGCGCCAGATTCATCAACGCTTCATATGAAGCAAGTTGCGTCGTCAGTGAGTTGCACGCTGTTGTAGTGAGCGGGCTTGCCCCGCGCTGGGGCGCGAAGCGGCCCCCATGAAAACCACGCAGGCGGTCTGAAAACGTGCGGCATTTGGCTTCAGGGCCGCTTCGCAGCCCAGCGCGGGGCAAGCCCGCTCACCATAAGACTTCTTTTAGCCACACTATTTCGACTTAGCCCACCTCTCTCACTGCTCGAAAAGCCTCATCAATCGCCGCATGGGCGTACGCACTCCATGCCGCATCCGAGTTGGCGATGCTCACAGGCCCTACAGATTTGCGCGCCAGAGTCATCAACGCTTCATATGAAGCAAGTTGTGTCGTCAGTGAGTTGCACGCTGTTGTAGTGAGCGGGCTTGCCCCGCGCCGGGGCGCGAAGCGGCCCCCATGAAAACCACGCAGGCTGTTTGAAAACGTGCGGCATTTGGCTTCAGGGCCGCTTTGCAGCCCAGCGCGGGGCAAGCCCGCTCACCACAAGACTTCGTTTAGCCACACTATTTCGACTTAGCCCACCTCTCTCACTGCCCGAAAAGCCTCATCAATCGCCGCATGGGCGTACGCACTCCATGCCGCATCCGAGTTGGCGATGCTCACATGGCCTACAGGTTTGCACGCCAGATTCATCAACGCTTCATATGAAGCAAGTTGTGTCGTCAAGTGAGTTGCATGCTGTTGTAGTGAGCGGGCTTGCCCCGCGCTGGGGCGCGAAGCGGCCCCCATGAAAACCACACAGGCCGTCTGAAAACGTGCGGCATTTGGCTTCAGGGCCGCTTTGCAGCCCAGCGCGGGGCAAGCCCGCTCACCACAAGATGTCTTTTAGCCACACTATTTCGACTTAGCCCACCTCTCTCACTGCCCGAAAAGCCTCATCAATCGCCGCATGGGCGTACGCACTCCATGCCACATCCGAGTTCGCGATGCTCACAGACCCTACAGATTTGCGCGCCAGATTCATCAACGCTTCATATGAAGCAAGTTGTGTCGTCAGTGAGTTGCATGCTGTTGTAGTGAGCGGGCTTGCCCCGCGCCGGGGCGCGAAGCGGCCCCCATGAAAACCACGCAGGCTGTTTGAAAACGTGCGGCATTTGGCTTCAGGGCCGCTTTGCAGCCCAGCGCGGGGCAAGCCCGCTCACCACAAGACTTCGTTTAGCCAGACTATTTCGACTTAGCCCACCTCTCTCACCGCCCGAAAAGCCTCATCAATCGCCGCATGGGCGTACGCACTCCATGCCGCATCCGAGTTGGCGATGCTCACATGCCCTACAGGTTTGCGCGCCAGATTCATCAACGCTTCGCTCTCATCTGCGTCATCAAACAAGCTGTTGGAGAAGCTCGCATACCCGTGTGACCAGCGATTGACCGTGATCGCCAGAATATCCGTCTCGTGCTTGAACCCACCCGGCCCGAGCATGCGTTGCAGTTGGTCACGCAGTTGCGCCTCCAGTTGCTCGAACGTCTGCCCATACAGCTTGCCCCGCCCGGCGCGTGCCTGGTCGCGGGCGTTCATACCGCTGTTGGGACTGGTGGGCACGTAGACCATGTGCAGGCCAATCGGCTGCGTCGGGTCCCTTGGGTGATCGTAGCCGCCCATGCTCACCGGGTAGTCCAGCTTGATGCGACTGTACGGTTGGGTCGCCGCGTAAATCTCATGCACCCCCAGTTTTTGGAAGGACTGCCAATTGCGGATTACCACCTTGGTGTACACCAGCGGGTATTTCACGTTCTGGCTCAAGGCATGGGCCTGGGGCGCTGGCAGGTCTTTGAGCAGGTACGGAATCATCATGTTGTAGCACGCCAGGATGCAGCGCTTGCCGCGCACCTGTGCGAGTTGGCCGCCGCGGCTGTAGCCGATATGCACACCGCCATCTACGTTACGCACGCTGACGGCGGTGCTGTTCAAGCGCAGCCGTACCGCCGCCTTGGGTTGGTCGAGCCTGGCGTAGTCAAAGGTAGCCAGCACGATGTCGTCCATGGTGTGCCCCGGTGCTACGCCTGGGATAAGACTACGTACCAGCAATCGCGCCACCGAGGCGTTGCCATCCGGGAAATGGTAGATGTAGGGCTCTTCCATTTCCGCTGCGGCTTCTTCGCTGATCGGTGCCAGGTTCATGCCCGCAAACCCCGGGAAACCTACGCTATAGGCATCGGCCGCTGCCACGGCATCAATGCTCAGCGCCATGAAGTCATTGGTACGGCTTTGGAAGTACTTCACCGCGCCTTCCGATAACCCTACGTCCTTGAGCAGGAAATTGCGGTAGCTGGTCGCCGCCAGATGGTCGGCCTTTTCTTCGGCAGTCTTACCTGGCAAGTAGTCCTTTGGCGTCATGTGCAGGTCTATCAGCGCCTGGCGATCCTCTGCAGGCAGGGGGAAGTCATTGATGAAGTCGCTGATGGACCGCGCATGCAGTTGGTCCGGCGCAATATCGTCGGCCACCATGGGCGTCGGGTCGCCGGTCACCAGTTTGTCTTCGCCGAAGTTTTCCTTGTCGAAAAACACACCGCGCGACAGGCCCAGGTTGGGGTAGAACTGACGGTCGAAGGCGGTTTCGAAGCGCTTGATATCAACCCCGAGCTTCTTCAACAGCCCGTTCACTTCCTGGCTGTACAGATGGTTCGGCGACTGCAACGCCTCGCTGCCGCCGTAACCGATGATCATGCGGCCACCGGCCTGGAATTCATTGCGCTTGGCGTGGCCGCCGAAGTCGTCGTGGTTTTCCAGGATCAGGATCTTCGCCTTGGGGTGCTTTTCCCGGTAGAACCATGCCGCCGACAAACCGCTCAAGCCACCCCCGACCACCACCAGGTCGTAATCCTCGGTGATCGGCAATTTCTCGGTGTCGAACACTTTCTTTTCCCAGCCCATCTGGTGAGCCACTTCGAACGAGCCGACATGGCTGCCGCGCAGGCCGGTAAGGGCAGGGGGGTAGTAGCGGCCATCGGGTGCGGCCTGGAGCAGTTGCAGTGGGGTCATGCCTGCGGCAACGGTAATGGCGACGCCGTTGAGGAAGTCGCGGCGGGTGATGTCCATTGGTGGGAACCTGAGATTTTATTGTTGTAGGACCCGGCACCCAAGGCAGGTGCCGGGGAGGCGCTTAATCAGTGCTTGAACATCACATGGCGAACGGTGGTGTAGTCCTCCAGCCCATACATGGACATGTCCTTGCCATAACCCGATAGTTTCTGACCGCCATGGGGCATTTCGCTGACCAGCATGAAGTGGGTATTCACCCACGTGCAGCCATACTGCAACCGCGCGGCCAAACGGTGGGCGCGGCCTACATCGGCGGTCCATACGGACGACGCCAAGCCGTAGTCCGAATCATTGGCCCAGCCCAAAACCTGTGCTTCGTCGGTGAACTTCGTCACCGACACCACTGGCCCGAACACCTCGCGGCGCACGATTTCATCGTCCTGCTGTGCATCGGCCAATACCGTCGGCTCAAAGAAGAACCCATTGCCGTCCACCGCCTTGCCACCGGTGACCAGGCGGATATGCGGCTGCGCCACCGCACGCTCGACAAACCCCGCGACGCGGTCGCGGTGCTGTGCGGTGATCAGCGGGCCCAGTTCGGTGGCCGGGTCATCCTGCAAGCCGTATTTGATGCTGGCGACCGCCGCGCCGAGCTTCTCGACAAATGCGTCGTAGATATCCGCTTGGGCGTAAATGCGGCACGCGGCCGTGCAGTCCTGGCCGGCGTTATAGAAGCCAAAGGTGCGAATGCCTTCCACGGCGGCATCGATGTCCGCGTCGTTGAAGATGATCACCGGCGCTTTGCCGCCCAACTCCATGTGCATGCGCTTCACGCTGTCAGCGGTGCTGGAAATGATATTCGCGCCGGTGGCGATGGAGCCGGTCAGCGACACCATGCGCACTTTCGGGTGGTTCACCAGTGGGCTGCCCACGGTCGGCCCACGACCGAACACCAGGTTGAGTACGCCGGCCGGGAAAACCTCCGACGCCAGTTCAACCATGCGCAACGCGGTCAGCGGGGTTTGCTCCGACGGCTTGAGCACCACGGTATTACCGGCGGCCAGGGCCGGGGCGATTTTCCAGGCGACCATCATCAGCGGGTAGTTCCACGGCGCGATGGAGGCGATCACGCCCACCGGGTCGCGGCGGATCATCGAGGTGTGGCCCGGCAGGTATTCACCGCCGGCCGAGCCGCTCATGCAACGGCTGGCGCCGGCGAAGAAGCGGAACACATCGGCAATCGCCGGGATCTCGTCGTTCAGCGCGGCGCTGTAGGGCTTGCCGCAGTTGTCCGATTCCAGCTTGGCCAGCTCTTCGCCGTGGGCTTCGATCGCGTCGGCCAGTTTCAGCAGCAGCAGCGAGCGGTCCTTCGGTGCGGTTTGCGACCAACTTTCGAACGCCGCATCGGCTGCGCGCACAGCGGCGTCGACCTGGGCTTCGCTGGCTTCCTTGATTTCTACCAGTACGCGGCCGAGGGCTGGGTTGAATACGGCTTGGGCAGGGCCTTCGCCTTCGATCAGTTGGCCGTTGATCAGTAATTTGGTTTGCATGGTTCAGCTCTCCACAAACTATTGTTATTTCCTTGAAGCAACCGACTCTAAATGTGGGAGGGGGCTTGCCCCCGATGACAGTCTTTCAGTCACATCATCTACAACTGACCCACCGCTATCGGGAGCAAGCCCCCTCCCACATTTGAGCTCGGTGCCTTCAATAAAAAAGTTATTTACCGCCACTCCCGGCCACGCTTTCACCACCGCGGGTCAGGTAATAGGCACCGAGAATCGGGAACATCGTCACCAGCATCACCAGCATCGCCACCACGTTGGTCACCGGCACATCCCGCGGGCGACTCAATTGGTTGAGCAACCACAGCGGCAAGGTGCGCTCGTGGCCGGCGGTGAAGGTGGTGACGATGATTTCGTCGAACGACAGCGCAAAGGCGAGCATGCCGCCGGCCAGCAGCGCCGAGCCCAGGTTGGGCATGATGATGTAGCGGAAGGTCTGCCAGCCGTCGGCGCCCAGGTCCATTGAGGCTTCAATCAGGCTGTGGGACGTGCGCCGCAAACGGGCGATGACGTTGTTGTAGACGATCACCACGCAGAAGGTCGCGTGGCCGACGATGATGGTGAACATCCCAGGCTCGATGCCCAACGTCTTGAACGTCGCGAGCAACGCGATACCGGTGATGATCCCCGGCAGCGCAATCGGCAGGATCAGCATCAGCGACACGCCTTGCTTGCCAAAGAACTCACGGCGATACAGCGCCGCCGAGGTCAATGTGCCGAGCACCATGGCGATCAGGGTGGCGATGGCTGCGATCTGCAGCGACAACTTGATCGACTCCAGCACGTCCGGCCGGGCGAACGCCACGCTGAACCACTTCAACGTGAAGCCCTGTGGCGGAAAGCTGAACGCTGCCTCTTCGGTATTGAAGGCGTAGAGAAAGATGATCAGGATCGGGAAGTGTAAAAACACCAGGCCGCCCCAGGCTGCGATCTTTAGTCCCAGCGAAGATTTCTCAGAGTGCATCGAAGGCCCCCAGGCGTTTGACGATGGACAGGTAAACCGCAATCAGCACGATGGGCACCAGGGTGAACGCCGCTGCCATGGGCATGTTGCCGATGGCGCCTTGCTGCGCGTAGACCATGCCACCGACGAAGTAGCCCGGCGGGCCCACCAGTTGCGGCACGATGAAATCGCCCAGGGTCAGCGAGAAGGTGAAGATCGACCCGGCGGCAATCCCCGGAATCGACAGTGGCAGAATCACTTGCATAAAAGTCTGGCGCGGCTTGGCGCCCAGATCCGCCGAGGCTTGCAGCAACGACGGCGGCAAACGCTCCAGCGATGCCTGGATCGGCAGGATCATGAACGGCAGCCAGATATAGACGAACACCATGAACCGCCCCAGGTGTGAGGTGCTCAAGGTGCTGCCGCCCACACCGGGAATACCCAGCACGAACTGCAACACCGGCTCCAGGCCCAGGTGCTGTACGAACCACTGCGCCACGCCGCCCTTGGCCAGCAGCAGGGTCCAGGCGTAGGCCTTGACGATGTAGCTGGCCCACATCGGCATCATCACTGCGATGTAAAAGAATGCCTTGGTCTTGCCCGTGGTGTAGCGCGCCATGTAGTAGGCAATCGGGAAGGCCACGATGGCGCTGGCAATCGACACCACAATCGCCATGCTCAAGGTGCGAAGGATGATGTCGAAGTTCGACGGCTGGAACAGTGCGGCGAAGTTGGCCAGGGTCAGGTCCGGCGTGACCGCCATGGTGAAGTCGTCGAAGGTGTAGAAGCCTTGCCACAGCAAGGTCAGCAACGAGCCGAGGTAGATCGCGCCGAACCAGATCAGCGGCGGTATCAACAGCATCGCCAGATACAGGTTGGGCTTGCGGTACAGCAGGTTGGAAAACCTGCGCATCGGTGGTTGGGAGAGGGCCAGGCTCATGTCACACCTCGCCTGCAATGTCGGTCAGCGGTGTCATGGCTTCCCGCGCCCAGCGCGCGGTAATGGACTGGCCGACCTGATGGCCGCTGCTGATATCCAGCCACTGGTTGTTGGCTTGGCTGATGTTCAACGCCTGGCCGTTTTCCAGTTTCAGCTCATAGCGGGTGGCGCTGCCCTGGTACTGGATGTCATGCAGCAGACCGCTGACTTCCACTTCGCCAGCACCCAGTGGGCCGTCGGCAAACCGCACGTGTTCCGGGCGGATCGAAAATGGCTGCGCGCTGCCGCTGAGGCGCTGGGCCAGTTCGCCGCGAATCACGTTGGAGGTGCCGACGAATTCGGCGACGAATGAGGTAGCCGGTTTCATGTACAGGTTGCGCGGGGTGTCGACTTGTTCGATGCGGCCTTTGTTGAACACTGCCACGCGGTCGGACATCGACAACGCTTCGGTTTGATCGTGGGTCACGAAAATAAAGGTGATGCCCAACTGGCGTTGCAGCTTCTTCAGCTCGCTTTGCATCTGTTCGCGCAGCTTGAGGTCAAGGGCGCCCAAGGGTTCATCGAGCAGCAACACGCGGGGGCGATTGACCAGTGCGCGTGCCAGTGCCACACGCTGGCGCTGACCACCTGAAAGTTGCACCGGCTTACGGTCGCCGTAACCACCGAGGGCGACCATGCCCAAGGCTTCTTCGGCGCGGCTCAGGCGTTCGGCCTTGCCCACGCCTTTGACCTTGAGGCCGTAGGCCACGTTGTCGCGCACATTCATATGGGGGAACAGTGCGTAATCCTGGAACACAGTGTTTACGTCACGCTGATACGGCGGCAAGCCGGCGGCTTCCTCGCCATGAATGCGGATCGAGCCAGCGCTCGGTTGCTCGAACCCGGCGATCAGGCGCAGGCAAGTGGTCTTGCCCGAGCCGGAAGGGCCGAGCATGGAAAAGAACTCGCCGTCCTGGATATCGATGGAAACCCGGTCGACGGCTTTCACTTCGCCGAACTGACGGGAAACGTGGGTGAATTGGACTGCAAGCGTCATGGTGCGGTGCTCCAAAAAGGCGCGGGTCGTCGCAGCGGCCCGGCCTGGACTTCTGAAAAAACAAAACATCTATGAGTGCGGTCAATGTGGGAGGAGGCTTGCTCCCGATGAGGGTGTGTCAGGCAACACAGGTTTGTCTGATGTACCGCTATCGTGAGCAAGCCCCCTCCCACAGGGGACCTAGGTCGTTTGGAAGGCCTTACCTGCCGCCCATGATCGCGATGTAATCCTGGGTCCAGCGGCTGTACGGTACGAACTTGCCGCCCTCAGCCTGTGGGGTTTTCCAGAAGGCGATCTTGTCGAACTGGTCGAACCCGTTGGTCTTGCAACCCTCGGCGCCGAGCAGTTCGCTTTCCTTACAGGCCGCAGGCACCGCCGGCAGCGAACCGAACCAGGCGGCGACATCGCCCTGGACCTTCGGCTGCAGCGACCAGTCCATCCACTTGTAGGCGCAGTTCGGGTGCTTGGCCTCGCTGTGCAACATGGTGGTGTCGGCCCAGCCGGTGGCGCCTTCTTTCGGAATGGTCGAGGCAATTGGCTGCTTTTCATTGACCAGCCCGTTGACCTGATACGGCCAGGCGCTGGAGGCCACCACGCCTTCGTTCTTGAAGTCACTCATTTGCACGGTGGTGTCGTGCCAGTAGCGGTGGATCAACGGTTGCTGGGCGCGCAACAGGTCGAGCACGGCTTTGTACTGGGTTTCGGTCAGTTCGTATGGGCTCTGGATGCCCAGTTCCGGCTGGGTCGATTTGAGGTACAGCGCTGCATCGGCGATGTAGATCGGGCCGTCATAGGCCTGCACGCGGCCTTTGTTCGGCTTGCCGTCCGGCAGGTTCTGGGCGTTGAACAGCACATCCCAGCTGGTGGGCGCGGTCTTGAACACGTTGGTGTTGTACATCAGCACGTTCGGGCCCCATTGGTACGGGGTGCCGTAGGTCTGCTGGCCGACCACGTACCACGGCGCGTCTTTAAGGCGTGGGTCGATGTTTTTCCAGTTTGGGATCAGCGAGGTGTTGATCGGCTGCACACGCTTGCCGACGATCAACCGCAGCGACGCATCGCCCGACGCGGTGACCAGGTCATACCCGCCCTTGGCCATCAGGCTGACCATTTCGTCAGAGGTGGCGGCGGTTTTCACATTGACCTTGCAGCCGGTTTCCTTCTCGAAACCAGTGACCCAGTCGTAGGCCTTGTCGCTTTCGCCACGTTCGATATAGCCGGGCCAGGCGACGATATCCAGCTGGCCTTCGCCAGCGCCAATCGCCTTGAGCGGTTCGGCGGCCTGAATGCTGACGCTGGCCAGCAGCGCGGTGGTCAAGGCACTGAGCAGTGCGGTCTTGTGCGCGGACATGGGGGTTCCCTCTTCTTTAATTATGGTCGGGGCAGTTGTGTGCAACCGGTGACGCAAAAGCTTAGTTGTTGTTTTAAAGATGTTGGCCGTGGCGGGCCATGATGTGGCGCACCACGCTGTAGTCCTGTAGCGAATCACTGGACAGATCTTTCCCATACCCCGAGCGCTTCAAGCCGCCGTGGGGCATTTCGCTGACCAGCATGAAATGGCTGTTGATCCAAGTGCAGCCGTATTGCAGGCGTGCGGCTACCTGCATGGCCTTGTCCAGATTCTGGGTCCACACAGAGGAGGCCAGGCCGTATTCGGAGTCATTGGCCCAGTCCACCGCCTGTTCCAGCTCATCGAAGCGGGTCACGGTGACCACTGGACCAAACACTTCGCGCTGCACAATTTCATCGCTCTGTTTACAGCCGGCGAGCAAGGTTGGCTGGTAATAGAAGCCCGCGCCGGAATGCACGGCGGCGCCCGTGACCCGCTCGATATGCGGCTGGCCGAGGGCACGCTCGACAAAACTGGCCACGCGGTCGCGCTGGCGCGTACTGATCAGCGGGCCGAGTTCGTTGTCGGCATCACGTTTGCCGGCAAAGCGCAGGCTGCTGACCGCCGCACCGAGGTCGGCGACCAGTTTGTCGTGAATCCCCGACTGGGCGTAGATGCGGCATGCGGCGGTGCAGTCCTGGCCGGCGTTGTAGTAACCGTAGGCGCGCACACCCTCAACCACGGCTTGCAGGTCGGCATCGTTACACACGATTACCGGCGCTTTGCCGCCCAGTTCCAGGTGCGTGCGTTTGAGCGTCTTGGACGCGGCTTGCAGGATTTTCTGCCCGGTGACGATATCGCCGGTCAGGGAAACCATGCGCACTTTCGGGTGGCTGACCAGATGACTGCCCACACCTTCACCGCCGCCACAGAGAATGTTGATGACCCCGCGTGGTAACAAGTCCTTCAGCACAGGGGCGAGTGCGAGGATCGACAGCGGCGTATGTTCCGACGGCTTGAACACCAAGGTATTACCGGCAGCCAGCGCCGGGGCGATCTTCCAGGCGGCCATCATCAACGGGTAGTTCCACGGTGCGATGGAGGCGACGACGCCAATTGGATCGCGCCGCACCATGCTGGTGTAGCCCGGCAGGTATTCGCCGCTCAGTTGCCCGGTCTGGCAGCGCACGGCCCCGGCGAAGAAGCGGAACACGTCGACGGTGGCGCTCAAGTCATCCTGACGTGCCAGGTGCAACGGCTTGCCGCAGTTCAGGGATTCCAGGCGGGCCAGGTAATCGGCTTGTTTTTCGATGGCATCAGCGATGCCCAGAAGAATGTTTGAACGCTGTTGCGGCGTGGTCCGCGACCAGCTGGCAAATGCGCGGTGGGCCGCGAGGATGGCTGATTCGACCTGCTCGGTGCTGGCTTCAGCAATTTGGGTAAGCACTTCACCGGTGGCCGGGTTGAGGATCGGCTCGGCGAATCCCTGGCCCTGGACCAGTTCGCCGTCGATCAGCAACGCAGTAAGCAGCGGGGTGGGCGCGCCGGACATTTTTCGCGATCTCTTTTCTTGTGTGGTCATGGGCGTTCTCTTACAAGGCGCCGGACCTTCTCTTATGGATGAACTGAGAGTAGAGGTCAGGCGCGAGGTCAACAAATACTAAATACTGAATGCAGCATTCGATTAAATAGATGGCTTGCGTGGGTGCGGCTGTTCCCGGGCCACGGTGAGGAACGGGTCTACCAGCGCGGGACGCGCGGTGCCTCGGCGCCACGCCAGGCCCACATCGAGGGTCTGGCTGAGGTCGGCGATCGGCCGTGCCTCGATGATGTCGCCCTCCAGGGACCATGGGCGGTAGGTCATGTCTGGCTGAATCGACACGCCCAGTCCTGCCGCCACCAGGCTACGCACTGCCTCCGTCGATGCTGTACGCAGCGTGACGCGGGGTTGCAGGCCTGCGCTGGTCCAAAGGCGCTGGGCGTTTTGGCCCATTTCATCGACATTCAGTTGAATCAACGGCTCGCGCGCGACATCGGCCAGGTTGATGCTGTCGTGCTCCAGCAGCGGGTGCTGCGCCGGCAGCCACAGGCGATGGGGCGAGTGGGTCAGGACTTCTGTCTGAAGGGCGTGGCGGTCTTCGAGGTTGGAGAGGATCAGCACGCCGACGTCGATTTCGCCGCTCACCAGCAAATGCTCGATATAGGGGCGTTCGTCCTCCATCACGCGGATTTCCACATTGGGGTAGGCGCGCTGGAAGCGGGTGAGCAGGTCGGCGAGGTAGTAGCCGGCCACCAGGCTGGTCACGCCGATGATCAATTGCCCGGCCACTTGGTCGGTGCTTTGTTGCAGGCTGCGCTTGGCGTTGTCGACGGTGGCGAGGATCAAGTGCGCCTGGCGCAGGAACTGGTGGCCCTGGTGGGTGAGGGTCATGCCTTTGGCGTGGCGGTTGAACAGGTTTACCCCGATTTCCTGCTCCAATTGCTGGATCGCCAGGGTCAGGGTCGACTGGGAAATAAATGCGGTCTGCGCGGCGGCGGAGATCGAGCCGGTCTCGGCCACGGCGATAAAGTGCCGGATTTGACGCAAGGTCATCATGCTGGAATTACCAGTGGGGTGTTTTTATAGATTTGTCCGAGTGTATATCGGTTTTAGCGAACGGCAGTGGCGTTACATCTGGAAGCACTCTAGATCGGGGCTTTTTGGCACTTAGTTTTACGCTGAGGGCCTATTGGTCCTATGAACCCAAGTGTCTGGAGGCTACGAATGAATACCCGTGGATTGCTCGATCAGTTGCTCAAGTCCGGCCAGGACATGCTGCAAAACAAGGCTGGCGGCCAACGCAAGCAGGACGACAAAGGCGCCTTGGGCGGACTGCTTGGCGGCGGAGGGTTGGGCAGCCTGCTTGGCGGTGCCGGTGGCGGCGCCCTGGCAGCCGGTGCCATGGGCTTGTTGATGGGCAACAAGAAGGCGCGCAAATTCGGCGGCAAAGCCCTGACCTACGGCGGGCTGGCCGCATTGGGCGTCATTGCCTACAAGGCCTACGGCAACTGGCAGGCCAATCAAGCCAATACGCCCAAGGGCGAGCCGCAGACCATCGACCGCCTGCCACCGGCCCAAGTCGAGCAGCACAGCCAAGGCATTCTCAAGGCGCTGGTTGCCGCAGCCAAGGCCGACGGCCATGTGGATGAGCGCGAGCGAGAGCTGATCGAGGGCGAGTTCACCAAGCTGGATAACGACCGCGAGCTGCAAAGCTGGCTGCACGCCGAGCTGAACAAACCTCTGGACCCGGCCGATGTCGCCCGCGCGGCAAGCACCCCGGAAATGGCTGCCGAAATGTATATCGCCAGCGTGATGCTGGTCGACGAAGAAAACTTCATGGAAAAGGCCTATCTGGACGAATTGGCCCGCCAACTGAAACTGGAGCCTGGCTTGAAGCAGGAGCTGGAAAAGCAGGTGCGTCAAGCTACCCTCTGAGCATCTCTGTATAGATAAAGCACCCTGGCTGGCTGAATGCCCCAGGGTGTTTTTGCATTCCATGAGCGCTGCATCAAAACCCATTGATTAATGAGGCCTTCTGCTCAGCTATACTCCCCTCCATTTGAATGGCCCTTCGAGGAATTACTGTGAAGAACTGGACCTTGCGCCAACGCATCCTGGCAAGTTTTGCGGTCATTATCGCCATCATGCTGTTAATGGTTGTGGTCTCCTACTCACGGTTGCTGAAGATCGAAACCAGTCAGGAAGCCGTCCGGGACGATGCGGTACCGGGGGTTTATCTCAGTTCTATGATCCGCAGCGCGTGGGTCGACAGTTACCTTCAGACCATCGACATCATTGGTCTGCGTGAGGATAAAACCTTCACCAATACCGACAAGGCCGACTACAAGGCCTTCGAAGCGCGTATTGAGCAACAGATGGCTAATTACGAAAAAACCGTGCGCAGCCAGGCTGATCGCATGGAGTTCGATAACTTCAAAGCCGCACACATCAATTACAACAAGGTCCTTGAGCAGTTGCTGGACCGCGTCCAGAACAACGACCTGCCCGCTGCACGCGAGTTGCTTGAAGAGCAACTGACGCCGATCTGGATCGAAGGTCGCATGAAGCTCAATGACATTATTACGGAGAACAAAAACGTCTCTGATCGCGCCACCGCGGCGATTGACGACGCCGTTCTGTCGGCCAAGATCAGCATGGGTGTTTCGCTGATCATCGCCATCCTCGCCGCCGGCCTGTGCGGCCTGCTGCTGATGCGCGCGATCATGGCGCCGATGCAGCGCATCGTCGAAATCCTTGACACCATGCGCACTGGCGACCTGAGCAAGCGCCTGAACCTGGAGCGCAAGGACGAATTCAACGCGGTAGAAACCGGCTTTAACGACATGATGACCGAGCTCACCGCTCTGGTTTCCCAGGCGCAACGCTCTTCGGTTCAGGTCACCACCTCAGTGACGGAGATTGCGGCGACCTCCAAGCAGCAGCAGGCCACCGCTACCGAAACTGCCGCGACCACCACCGAGATCGGCGCCACTTCGCGGGAAATCGCCGCCACTTCCAAGGATCTGGTGCGTACCATGACCGAAGTCTCCACCGCTGCCGACCAGGCTTCGGTGGCCGCCGGTTCTGGCCAGCAGGGCCTGGCGCGTATGGAAGAGACCATGCATTCGGTGATGGGGGCCGCCGACCTGGTGAACGCCAAACTGGCGATCCTCAATGAGAAGGCCGGCAACATCAACCAGGTGGTGGTGACCATCGTCAAAGTCGCCGACCAGACCAACCTGTTGTCCCTGAACGCCGCCATCGAAGCGGAAAAAGCCGGTGAATACGGCCGCGGGTTTGCCGTGGTCGCCACCGAAGTGCGTCGTCTCGCCGATCAGACCGCCGTGGCCACTTACGACATCGAGCAGATGGTGCGTGAGATTCAGTCGGCGGTTTCCGCTGGTGTGATGGGCATGGACAAGTTCTCCGAAGAAGTGCGCCGCGGCATGTTCGAAGTGCAGCAAGTGGGCGAGCAACTGTCGCAGATCATCCATCAGGTACAGGCCTTGGCGCCGCGGGTGTTGATGGTCAACGAGGGCATGCAGGCCCAGGCCACCGGCGCCGAGCAGATCAACCACGCGCTGGTGCAGCTGGGTGATGCCAGCAGCCAGACCGTCGAATCCCTGCGCCAAGCCAGCTTTGCCATTGATGAACTGAGCCAGGTTGCGGTGGGTCTGCGCAGCGGCGTGTCGCGTTTCAAAGTCTGATGAGCGACCTCGCGGCTAAACGCGGCGCCGTCCCGGCAGCGAAAAAGGCGTTGTTCCTGGTGTTTCACATCGGCAGTGAACGTTATGCCCTCAAGGCCACCGAAGTGGCCGAGGTGCTGCCGCGCCTGCCGCTCAAACCCATCGCCCATGCGCCCTCTTGGGTGGCGGGTATCTTTGCTCATCGCGGAGCGTTGGTGCCGGTCATCGACCTGAGTGCGCTGACCTTCGGTACGGCGGCCCAGGCGCGTACCAGCACGCGGTTGGTGTTGGTCAATTACCAGCCGCAACCCTGGGTCGAGTCTCGCCGGTTGGGGCTGATCCTCGAGCAGGCCACCGATACCCTGCGTTGCGATCCCGCGGAATTTCAGCCCTATGGCCTGGAGAACCCCCAGGCGCGCTATTTGGGGCCGGTGCGTGAGGATGCGTTGGGCCTGATGCAATGGATCGGCGTGAATGACGTGCTCACCGATGACGTGCGCGCCCTGTTGTTTTCTGCCGAGCTGAGCGTATGAGCAACGACCCGCGCTTCTTTGCCTTCCTCAAGGAACGTATCGGCCTGGACGTCGCGTCGGTCGGCGAGGCCATTATCGAGCGCGCCGTGCGCCAGCGCAGCCAGGCCGTGCAGGCGCAGACGCCAGGCGAATACTGGCAGCGCCTGCAAAGCTCCCACGACGAGCAGCAAGCACTGATCGAAGCGGTGATCGTTCCCGAGACGTGGTTTTTCCGTTACCCCGAATCCTTTGCGACCCTGGCTCGGTTGGCGATTGCACGCCTGGCCGAGATCAAGCAGATGCGCGCACTGCGCATCCTCAGCCTGCCGTGCTCCACCGGCGAAGAACCCTATTCGATTGCCATGGCCCTGCTCGATGCCGGCCTGGCGCCGCATCAGTTCAAGGTGCTGGGCCTGGACGTCAGCCCGCTGTCGGTGGAGCGTGCGCGGCGCGGGGTGTATGGCAAGAACTCGTTCCGCGGTAGCGATATTGCCTTTCGCGATCGCCACTTCACTGAACACAGCGACGGGTTCCACATCGCCGACCGCGTGCGCGAACAAGTGCGCCTGCAAGTCGGCAACTTACTGGACCCGACGCTGCTGGCGAACGAGGCGAGCTACGATTTCGTGTTTTGCCGCAACCTTTTGATCTATTTCGACCAGCCGACGCAGAAGCAAGTGTTCGATGTGCTCAAGGGCCTGACCCACGTAGACGGCGTACTGTTTATCGGCCCGGCCGAGGGCAGCCTGCTGGGCCGGCATGGCATGCGTTCGATCGGGGTGCCGCAGTCTTTCGCCTTCAGTCGGCACGCCGAACCTAACCTGCCGGCGCCGGTATTCGTGCCGATACCGAGCCCTCAGCGCAGCGCGGCGCCCATCCCTGTCAAGCCAAGGCCGTTCAGTACCGCGAGCGCCCAGGTGGTGCCGATCAAGCCACCGCCGCCTTCCGACGCGGGTACCTTGCTCAGCCGCATCGCCACCTTGGCCAACGAAGGCAAGAGTGCCGAGGCCCGTGTCGCCTGCGAACAGTATTTGAACAGCCACCCGCCAGCCGCCCAGGTGTTCTACTGGCTGGGGCTGCTCAGCGATGTGGCCGGCAGCGCCCTGGAGGCTCAGGGGTTTTATCGGAAAGCCTTGTACCTGGAACCTCAGCACCCGCAGGCCTTGATTCACCTGGCCGCGTTGCTCGAATCCCAGGGCGACAGCGCGGGGGCGCGCCGTTTGCAAGCGCGGGCCGCCCGTAGCGAGCGAGCAGACAGTGAGTCCAAACGATGAGTAGCCCCGACGCGCTCGACACCGCCGGCCTGGACCTGACTATGGCCGACACCCAGGCCATCGACGACTGCTGGAACCGGATCGGTATCCACGGCGACAAGTCCTGCCCGCTGCTGGTGGACCATATCCACTGCCGCAACTGTGCGGTGTACTCAGCGGCCGCCACGCGCCTGCTGGATCGCTACGCCCTGCAGCAGGACGACCATCGTCCGGCCGCTGCAGTTGAAGTCGACGAAGAAATCGTCACCCGCTCGTTGCTGATGTTCCGTCTCGGTGAAGAGTGGTTGGGCATCGCCACCCGCTGCCTGGTGGAGGTGGCTCCGTTGCAACCGATTCACTCGCTGCCGCACCAGCGTTCCCGCGCCTTGCTCGGCGTGGCGAACGTGCGGGGGGCGCTGGTGGCGTGCCTGTCTCTGGTGGAGCTGCTCGGCCTGGACAACACCGGTCACGGCGCCAGTGGCGGGCGGATCATGCCGCGTATGTTGATCATCGCCGCGCAGGATGGCCCAGTGGTGGTACCGGTGGACGAAGTGGACGGCATCCATGCCATCGATGAGCGCACCTTGAACGCTGCGTCGGCGCCTGGCTCCCAGGCCAGCGCACGCTTCACTCAGGGCGTGTTGCAATGGAGGGGCCGCAGCCTGCGTTGGCTGGATGAGGCGCAATTGTTGTCCGCCGTGACCCGGAGCCTCACATGACCCCCGACCAGATGCGCGACGCCTCGCTGCTGGAACTGTTCAGCCTGGAAGCCGATGCACAGACCCAGGTACTGAGCGCGGGCCTGCTGGCCCTGGAGCGTAACCCGACCCAGGCCGACCAGCTTGAAGCCTGCATGCGCGCGGCCCATTCGCTCAAGGGCGCGGCGCGGATCGTGGGGGTGGATGCGGGTGTCAGCGTGTCCCACGTCATGGAGGATTGCCTGGTCAGCGCCCAGGAAAGTCGCCTGTACCTGCAACCTGAACACATTGACGCCTTGCTGCAAGGCACCGACCTGCTGATGCGCATCGCCACCCCGGGAAACACCGTGGGGCCAGCGGACATCGACGCTTATGTGGCGTTGATGGAGCGCCTGTTGGATCCGTCGCAGCCCACCGCTAAAGCTGCGCCACCGCCTGTCGTGTCCCAGCCTGCACCCGCGCCGGTCATCGAAGAATTGCCGCCGGAGCCCGAGCCCGCTCCCCCTGTTGCCAGCGATCCGCCGCGTCAGGGCAAGCGCATGACCGAAGGCGGCGAGCGCGTGTTGCGCGTGACCGCCGAGCGCTTGAACAGTCTGCTGGATCTGTCGAGCAAATCCCTGGTGGAAACCCAGCGGCTCAAGCCCTATCTGGCCAGCATGCAGCGCCTCAAACGTATTCAAAGCAATAGCGTGCGCGCCCTGGACACACTGGACGGTCATCTCAAGACTCTGGATCTGAACCTCGAAGCCCAGGAAGCCCTGGCTGATACCCGTCGCCTGCTGAGCGAGGCGCAGGCCTTACTGGCGGAAAAAACTGCCGAGCTGGATGAGTTCGGCTGGCAGGCCGGGCAGCGCGCTCAGGTGCTCTACGACACTGCGCTGGCCTGTCGCATGCGTCCGTTTGCCGATGTGCTGGCCGGGCAGGTGCGTATGGTGCGCGACCTCGGCCGCAGCCTCGGCAAGCAGGTGCGCCTGGAGATCGAGGGCGAAAAGACCCAGGTCGACCGTGATGTGCTGGAAAAGCTCGAAGCGCCACTCACCCATCTATTGCGCAATGCCGTCGACCACGGCATCGAAATGCCCGACCAGCGCCTGCTGGCCGGCAAACCCGCCGAAGGCTTGATCCGCCTGCGTGCCTCCCATCAGGCCGGTCTACTGGTGCTGGAACTGAGCGACGACGGCAACGGCGTTGACCTGGAGCGCCTGCGCGGGACCATTGTCGACCGTCATCTGTCGACCCTGGAGACTGTGTTGAACCTGAGCGAAGAGGAACTGCTGACGTTCCTGTTCCTGCCGGGTTTCAGCCTGCGCGACAAGGTTACCGAGGTGTCCGGGCGCGGCGTCGGACTGGATGCGGTGCAGCATATGGTCCGCCAGTTGCGCGGCGCGGTGGTGCTGGAGCAGACGGCGGGGCAGGGCAGTCGTTTTCACTTGGAGGTGCCGCTGACCCTTTCGGTGGTGCGCAGCCTGGTGGTGGAAGTTGGCGAAGAAGCCTATGCGTTCCCGCTGGCGCATATCGAACGTATGTGCGACCTGGCCCCCGACGACATTGTGCAACTCGAAGGCCGCCAGCATTTCTGGCACGAGGGCCGGCATGTTGGCCTGGTCGCCGCCAGCCAGCTGTTACAGCGCCCGCCGGGGCAGACCAATGACGAGACCTTGAAGGTGGTGGTGATCCGCGAGCGCGATGCGGTGTACGGTATCGCCGTGGAACGTTTCATCGGCGAGCGTACCCTGGTGGTGTTGCCGCTGGATGACCGCCTGGGCAAGGTCCAGGATATTTCCGCCGGCGCCTTGCTGGATGACGGCTCGGTGGTGTTGATCGTCGATGTTGAAGACATGCTGCGTTCGGTGGACAAGCTACTCAACACCGGGCGCCTGGAACGCATTGCCCGGCGCAGCCAGCAGGTCACCGAGGCGCCGCGCAAACGCGTACTGGTGGTGGATGACTCGCTCACCGTGCGTGAGTTGCAACGTAAATTGCTGCTTAATCGCGGGTACGAAGTGGCCGTTGCGGTCGACGGTATGGACGGCTGGAACGCCTTACGTTCCGAAGACTTCGACCTGCTGATCACTGACATTGATATGCCTCGCATGGACGGTATTGAATTGGTCACACTCTTGCGCCGTGATACTCGCCTGCAATCGTTGCCGGTGATGGTGGTGTCGTACAAAGACCGTGAAGAGGACCGTCGCCGTGGGTTGGATGCCGGCGCCGATTATTACTTGGCCAAGGCCAGCTTCCACGACGACGCGTTGCTGGACGCCGTCGTGGAGCTGATTGGGGGCGCGCGGTCATGAGGGTTGCGATCGTCAACGACATGCCCCTGGCCGTGGAGGCCTTGCGCCGCGCCTTGAATTTCGAGCCCTCGCACGAGGTGGTGTGGGTGGCCGGCAATGGTCTGGAGGCAGTGCAGCGCTGCGCTGAGTTGACGCCTGACCTGATCCTGATGGATCTGATCATGCCGGTGATGGACGGCGTGGAGGCCACGCGGCAGATCATGGCCGAGACCCCGTGCGCGATCCTGTTGGTGACCGTCGACCGCCAGGCCAATATGAGCCGGGTGTTCGAAGCCATGGGCCACGGCGCCCTGGATGTGGTGGACACGCCTGCACTCGGCGTAGGCAATCCAAAGGATGCGGCGGCACCGCTGCTGCGCAAAATCCTCAACATCGGCTGGCTGATCGGCCAGCGCGGCAGCCGCGTGCGCACCGAAACCACGTCAGCGCGCACCTCCGGCAAACGCCAGAGTTTGGTGGCTATCGGCTCTTCAGCGGGTGGCCCGGCTGCCCTGGAAATCCTGCTCAAGGGTTTACCCCGTGACTTTCCCGCTGCCATTGTGCTGGTGCAGCATGTGGACCAGGTCTTTGCCGCCGGCATGGCCGAATGGCTCAGCAGTGCTTCCGGGCTGCCGGTGCGCCTGGCCCGCGAAGGCGAACCGCCGCAAAGCGGTGTGGTCTTGCTGGCCGGTACCAATCACCACATTCGTCTATTGAAGAACGGCACGCTAGCCTATACCGCAGAGCCGGTGAACGAGATTTACCGGCCTTCGATCGACGTGTTCTTCGAAAGCGTGGCCAGCCACTGGAATGGTGACGCCGTCGGCGTACTGCTGACCGGCATGGGTCGTGACGGGGCCCAGGGCCTTAAGTTATTGCGTGAACAAGGTTATTTGACCATCGCCCAGGATCAGCAGAGCTCGGCGGTGTATGGCATGCCCAAAGCGGCGGCGGCGATTGATGCCGCTGTTGAAATTCGCCCTCTGGACAGAATTGCGCCCCGATTACTGGAGGTCTTTGCACAATGAACATGACCTTGCGCGATGCTGGCTTGCAGGTAGTAATTCAGGTGACTGCAGATGAATGATTTACAGATCGACGACATCAAGACCGACGAAAATGCCGCCATGGTGTTGCTGGTCGACGACCAGGCCATGATCGGCGAAGCGGTCCGACGCGGCCTGGCCCATGAAGAAAACATCGATTTCCACTTCTGCGCCGATCCGCACCAGGCGATTGCCCAGGCTATCCGCATCAAGCCGACGGTGATCCTGCAGGACTTGGTGATGCCCGGCCTCGATGGCCTGACTCTGGTGCGCGATTACCGCAATCACCCGGCCACGCAGAACATCCCGATCATCGTGCTATCCACCAAGGAAGACCCGCTGATCAAGAGCGCGGCGTTCTCGGCGGGGGCCAACGACTACCTGGTCAAGCTGCCGGACAACATCGAACTGGTGGCACGCATCCGCTATCACTCGCGTTCCTACATGACGCTGCTGCAGCGCGATGCTGCTTACCGCGCGCTGCGGGTCAGCCAGCAACAGTTGCTGGACACCAACCTGGTGCTGCAACGCCTGATGAACTCCGATGGCCTTACCGGGCTGTCCAACCGCCGTCACTTCGACGAATACCTGGAACTGGAGTGGCGCCGCGCCATGCGCGACCAGACCCAACTGTCGCTGCTGATGATCGACGTGGACTTCTTCAAGACCTATAACGACAGCTTCGGTCACGTCGAAGGCGACGAAGCCCTGCGCAAAGTTGCCGCCACCATCCGCGATGCCAGCAGTCGCCCTTCGGACCTGCCGGCACGCTACGGTGGTGAAGAGTTTGCGTTGGTGCTGCCGAACACCTCACCGGGAGGCGCGCGACTGGTGGCCGAAAAGCTGCGCATGGCCGTCGCGGCGTTGAAAATCCCGCATATCGCCCCGGCAGAAGGCTCCAGCCTGACGATCAGCATCGGCCTGTCGACCACCACGCCGCAGCAGGGTACGGATTGTCGGCAGCTGATATTGGCGGCGGACAAGGGCTTGTATACGGCCAAACACAATGGGCGTAATCAGGTCGGCATCGAGTGAATCGAGGCCGCAACCGATCAACATGTGGGAGGGGGCTTGCCCCCGATAGCGGAGGGTCAGTCACCTGATGCACCGCCATCGGGAGCAGGCCCCCTCTCACATTTAACCCAGCGTAGTCTGCCTTTTCGCCAGGCGGGCTGCCGCTCCCCCCCGTTTGCCGTTATACTCGCCGGCTTTCAAAAGTTCGCCAACGAGTGCTGCCCGCCATGGAAATCAACCCGATCCTGAACACCATCAAGGACCTGTCCGAGCGCTCCGAAACTATTCGGGGGTATCTTTGACTACGATCAAAAGCATGAGCGTCTGACCGAAGTCAATCGTGAGCTTGAAGATCCGAGTGTCTGGAACAAACCTGAATACGCCCAAGAGTTGGGCCGCGAGCGCGCTGCGCTGGCGCAGATCGTCGACACCCTCGACGAACTGAACACCGGTCTGGCCGATTGCCGTGACCTGCTGGACATGGCCGTCGAAGAAAACGACGAAGGCGCAGTGGGCGATGTCATCGCCGAGCTGGCCCGTCTAGAGGAAAACCTCGCCAAGCTCGAATTCCGCCGCATGTTCAGCCATGAAATGGACCCGAACAACGCCTACCTGGACATCCAGGCCGGTTCCGGCGGCACCGAAGCCCAGGACTGGGCCAACATCCTGCTGCGCATGTACCTGCGCTGGGCCGACAAACGCGGCTTCGACGCCACCATCATGGAGCTGTCGGCCGGTGAAGTGGCTGGCATCAAGGGCGCGACCGTGCACATCAAGGGTGAATACGCCTTTGGCTGGCTGCGTACCGAAATCGGCGTGCACCGCCTGGTGCGCAAGAGCCCGTTCGACTCCGGCAACCGTCGCCACACTTCGTTCTCCGCGGTGTTCGTCTCGCCAGAGATCGACGACAAGGTGGAAATCGAGATCAACCCGGCCGACCTGCGTATCGACACCTACCGTTCCTCCGGTGCCGGTGGTCAGCACGTAAACACCACCGACTCGGCCGTTCGTATTACTCACGTACCGACCAACACCGTGGTCAGCTGCCAGAATGAACGTTCCCAGCACGCCAACAAGGACACCGCCATGAAAATGCTGCGGGCCAAGTTGTACGAGCAGGAAATGCAGAAGCGCAACGCCGCTTCCCAGGCGCTGGAAGACACCAAGTCGGATATCGGCTGGGGTCACCAGATCCGTTCGTATGTGCTCGATGCGTCGCGGATCAAGGATCTGCGCACTAACATCGAACGCAGCGACTGCGACAAGGTGCTCGACGGCGATATCGACGAATACCTGGAAGCCAGCCTGAAGTCCGGCTTGTAATAAAGATTGTAGGAGCCGGCTTGCCGGCGATCCCCGGCCGCAGGCCGGGGACAACGAACCTGATGGAAATTTTAAAGACATGAGCGACCAACAACTCGACCCGCAAGCCCTGCAACAGGAAGAAAACTCCCTGATCGCCCTGCGCAAGGAAAAGCTTGCTGCCGAGCGCGCGAAGGGCAATGCCTTCCCCAATGACTTCCGCCGCGAAAACTACTGCGATGCCTTGCAGAAACAGTACGCGGACAAGACCAAGGAAGAGCTGGCAGAGGCTGCGATCCCGGTCAAAGTGGCAGGTCGCATCATGCTCAACCGTGGCTCGTTCATGGTGATCCAGGACATGACCGGTCGCATCCAGGTCTACGTCAACCGCAAGACCTTGCCTGAAGAAACCCTGGCCTCGGTGAAAACCTGGGACATGGGCGACATCATTGCCGCCGAAGGCACCCTGGCCCGTTCCGGCAAGGGCGACCTGTACGTCGAGATGACCAGCGTGCGCCTGCTGACCAAGTCCCTGCGCCCGCTACCGGACAAGCACCACGGCCTGACCGACACCGAGCAGCGCTACCGCCAGCGCTACGTTGACCTGATCGTCAACGAAGACGTGCGCCAGACCTTCCGCGTGCGTTCGCAAGTCATCGCCCACATCCGCAGCTTCCTGATGGCGCGCGACTTCCTCGAAGTCGAAACCCCGATGCTGCAAACCATCCCCGGTGGTGCCGCAGCCAAGCCATTCGAAACCCACCACAACGCCCTGGACCTGGAAATGTTCCTGCGTATCGCGCCGGAGCTGTACCTGAAGCGTCTGGTGGTGGGTGGTTTTGAAAAGGTCTTCGAGATCAACCGCAACTTCCGTAACGAAGGTGTCTCGACCCGTCACAACCCAGAATTCACCATGTTGGAGTTCTACCAGGCCTACGCCGACTACGAAGACAACATGGACCTGACCGAAGAACTGTTCCGCGAACTGGCACAGCTGGTCCTGGGCAGCACCGACGTGCCGTACGGCGACAAGGTGTTCCACTTCGGCGAGCCGTTCGTGCGCCTGTCGGTGTTCGACTCGATCCTCAAGTACAACCCCGAGCTGACCGCTGACGACCTCAACGACATCGACAAAGCCCGCGCCATCGCCAAGAAAGCCGGCGCCAAGGTGCTGGGCTTCGAAGGCCTGGGCAAATTGCAGGTGATGATTTTCGAAGAGCTGGTCGAGCACAAGCTGGAACAGCCGCACTTCATTACCCAGTACCCGTTCGAAGTGTCGCCGCTGGCCCGTCGCAACGACGACAACCCGAACGTCACTGACCGTTTCGAGCTGTTCATTGGTGGCCGCGAAATCGCCAACGCCTACTCCGAGTTGAATGACGCGGAAGACCAGGCCGAGCGCTTCATGGCTCAGGTGGCCGATAAGGACGCCGGTGACGACGAAGCCATGCACTACGACGCTGACTTCGTACGCGCCCTGGAATACGGCATGCCGCCAACCGCCGGTGAAGGTATCGGCATCGACCGACTGGTGATGTTGTTGACCAACTCGCCGTCGATCCGCGATGTGATCTTGTTCCCGCACATGCGGCCGCAAGCGTAACCCTAACGAAATCCGAAGCCGCCTTTTATAAGGCGGCTTTTTTATGGGGCGTTTTTAAGCGTCAAGCAAACAGCGCCAGGTTTTGATCTATTCAAGGATGTGTGTCGTGAACCGCGTAATCGCACAAGAAGGCGCCGCCGGCATTGCCGCTGCCGTGGCTGAAAGCGTCCAGTACCAGGGCCGTAAGGCCAGTCGTCGGGGCAGCGAGCAACGGCGGCAAGACATTCTCGATGCGGCCATGCGTATTGTGGTGCGTGAGGGCGTACGAGCCGTGCGCCATCGGGCGGTGGCGGCGGAAGCGGGCGTGCCGTTGTCGGCGACCACCTACTACTTCAAAGACATCGATGACCTGCTGACCGACACCTTCGCCCAGTACGTCGAACGCAGCGCTGCCTTCATGGGCAAGCTGTGGGTACGTAACGAAGGCCTGTTGCGCGAGATGGTTGCCTACGGCGATGGCAGTCCGGAGTCACGTTCGCAATTGGCCGATGACATCGCGCGCCTGACCGCCGACTATGTGCTGCGCCAACTGACCAACCGTCGCGAACACCTCATGGCCGAACAGGCGTTTCGTCAGGAAGCGCTATTGAACCCGCGTCTGGCCGAACTGGTGCGTTCCCATCAGCAGATTTTATTGCAGGGCACCGGGCAGTTTTTCCAAGTGTTGGGCTCCCGCGAGCCGCAGCAGGACGCCAAGGTGTTGACGGCGATTATCAGTCGGATGGAATATCAGGGCCTGTTGGGCGGCGCAGAGCCTCTGACCGGTGAAGAGATGCTTGAGATCCTCAAGCGTTACATGCATTTGGTGTTGGCCTCGGTCTGACACCGGAGGGTGTCTGATGAAAACCTGGCGTATCGCGCTAATCGCCTTGTCGTTCCTGCTGCTCAGCGGTTGTTTGGTGACCTTCAAGGAGCCGCTGGCAAGCCGTGAAGCGGCGCCGAATGAGTTGCTGGGCCACTGGTCCAGCAAGAATGCCTGGGGTGAGCCGCTCAGCTTACACATCACTCGCGCCGGTGAGCACCGCTACAAAGCCGTGAGCTACCCTAAAGCGGCGCCGGGCCAGCGCGATGAGTACCTGTTTACTGTGTCGCGCCATGGCAATCGGTGGTACCTGTCGGCGCCGTTGCCTACAAAGTTCGGTGGGAATTTTATCCTGGCCGGCTTCGAATTCGACGAAAAGCACGAATTGGTGGTCTACAACCTGGATCTGGAGCAGATCCGCCAAGCCATCGGCCAACAGGCATTGGATGGAGGCACCGTAGAAACCGTCGAAGGCGACGGGGTGTTGGTGGACAGCCCCATGGACCGGGTATTCACCTACCTGGATGACCCGGCCAATGCCGATGTGTTCGTTGAAGCCGCGCGCTATCAGCGTGCGGGCAAATAACGTTTAAAGAAGGAAGCACCCGGTGGACGATTACCAGCAGACGATACGCACCTTGTCCGATCGCATTGTGCTGGCACAGACACCGATTCGCGTCCTCGACGCCGTCAAATGGGACGACACTATTCGCCAGGGATTCCTCAAGGCCAAGGGCAAGGCAATGCCTGCCGTAGACCGCGACTATTACCTGAACCGGCCGCTGTCGTTTGATTCCAGTGCGGTGAAGCTGGAATTCCAGAATATCGAGCGTGACATCACCCGTCGCCTCGGCCAGTTCAGCCCGGTGGGGCAGATCATGCGTCGCATGTGCCGCGAGTACCGCATGGTGGTGCGGATGCTCGAAGCGCGCGGCACCGAGGACTTCGGCCTGATCTCCCAAGAGCTGTACGGCGCCGCCTCCGATGCGTTCCACGCCGGCGACCCAACCCTGGCCGACCTGGGCCTGATGCTCTCCGACTACCTGAATAACATCGACGGCCGTGGCGACCTCAAGGACGAAGCCAAGACCCTCACCGCCAAGGACGCCGTCGCCCTGCTGCAAACCCGCCTGAACAAGGTGTTCGGCGAGGCTGAAGAAACCATTCGCGTGTTCGAGTCCGACGGCATCGTTGCGGATGCAGCGGCGGGGGCCGACTACATCAAGATCCGCGCCGATGCGATGTTCAACAATCGCGACGTGCGCGCCCTGGAAGTCCATGAAGGCCTGGTGCACGTCGGCACTACCCTCAACGGCCAGAACCAGCCGATCTGCACTTTCCTGTCCAAAGGCCCGCCGTCTTCCACGGTGACCCAGGAAGGCTTGGCGATTCTGATGGAGATCATCACCTTCGCCTCCTACCCGAGTCGCCTGCGCAAACTCACCAACCGCACGCGCGCTATCCACATGGTGGAGGAGGGCGCCGATTTCCTGCAGGTGTTCGAATTCTTCCGCGAGCAAGGCTTTGAAATCGCTGAAAGCTATGGCAACGCCAGTCGCGTATTCCGTGGCTCGGTGCCCAATGGACTGCCGTTTACCAAGGATTTGTCCTACCTCAAGGGCTTCATCATGGTCTACAACTACATCCAGTTGGCCGTGCGCAAAGGCAAGCTGGAACAGGTGCCGTTGCTGTTCTGCGGCAAGACCACTCTGGAAGACATGCGTACCCTGCGCCAACTGGTGGACGAAGGCCTGGTGGTGCCGCCCAAGTACCTGCCTGAACAGTTCCGCGACATGAACGCATTGGCGGCGTGGATGTGCTTCTCCAACTTCCTCAACCACTTGAGCCTGGATCGGATCGAGGCGGATTACTCCAATATCCTCTGAAGAAACCGGGTCTAAATGTGGGAGGGCGCAAACCACCTCCCACATTGAATCTTCAACAGACGGTCAATTTCATCTTAATCACGAGGCTTCAACGGATGAGAATCCTCGGCATTCTATGCCTGCTACTCACATTGAACGGTTGCAGCTCCCTGCTGTTCTACCCCGAACCCGGCCTGCCGTTCACGCCCGAAAAAGCGCACTTGCAATACCGCGACGTCACCCTCACCACCGCCGACGGCGTGAAGCTGCACGCGTGGTGGCTGCCGGCCAAGGCTGGCGTGCCCGTCAAAGGCACGGTGCTGCACTTGCACGGCAACGGCGGCAATCTGGCCTGGCACCTGGGGGGCAGTTGGTGGTTGCCGGAGCAGGGCTATCAGGTGCTGCTGGTGGACTATCGCGGATACGGGTTGTCAGAAGGCAAACCGTCCTTGCCTGCGATCTATCAGGATGTGGATGCAGCGTTCAGTTGGATCGACAAAGCCCCCGAAACCCAGGGCCCGCCGCTGATTGTTCTCGGCCAGAGCCTGGGCGGTGCGCTGGCCGTGCATTACCTGGCAGAGCATCCGGAGCGTCAGGCCAGGCTTAAGGCGCTGGTACTGGATGGTGTGCCAGCCAGTTATCGTGACGTAGGACAATTCGCCCTCAGTACCTCCTGGCTAACATGGCCGTTTCAAGTGCCCTTGTCCTGGCTGGTCCCCGACGCCGACAGTGCGATCAACGCCATGCCTCGGCTGACCGGCGTGCCGAAACTGCTGTTCCACAGCCTGGATGACCCGATCGTGCCGCTTTCCAATGGCATCCGTCTGTACCAGGCGGCGCCACCGCCCAGGGTGTTGCAATTGACCCGAGGCGGTCATGTGCAGACCTTTGCCGACAAGACCTGGCAAACCGTGATGCTGCGCTACCTGGATGACCCGCAGCACTTCAACGGCCTACGCCGCCTGGGCGAAATTCCGAACTACCCCATTCCTAAAGTTGACTGATCAGAGAGCCCGCAATGAGCGAAGAACGCAACATGATCCCGCTGATTCTCACCGGCATCGGCACCATCATCGGCACCGTCGGCTGCCTGTGGTACTACGGCTACCTGCACTTCGCCAAGCCGGAAGATGCGTTGTTGCTCAGTGACTTCACCATGCTCAAAACCGTGCCTGGCGAGGACTACAAAATTTCACTAACCCCGGCGGCCCAGGTGGCGCAGTGCGTCGATGGCGTGCTGGTGATGTTCGACACCGAGCAGAAAGGCCTCAGTGGCGTGCTGGTAAACAACAAGAAACAGGCAGTACGTTGTATGGGGCAGGAAACGCCACAACTGCAGCAGTAAGCCCTCTTAAAACCTCACGATTTACGACTCGCCCCCGTAGGTCGTGCAGCTGCAGCCCCCGTACGGAACTGAAATATCTGGAACCGTATCGCGCCAGCAACCACTGAATGCGGTATGACTTACACAGATCGGGGCCGAAAACGTGGCGATCACTATTGCTGCAATACGCAACATGCTGGACATGGCGAGGGGGCATGAGTCGTTGCAACGGCTAGATGCTCAGGACCATGAACTCCAGCAAATGATGGACAAGCTGTCACACAATACTTATGGCGCGAAGATAGAGCTGCCCGCTGAGGATACGCATCGAACGGTCCAGTTCGATGAGCCCAAAAAAAACCCACCGTAAGGTGGGTTTTCTTATCCAGCGTTAATCAATCAGTTAGCGACGGAAGAGCGTGGCTTCACTGGTTGGTTATCGTTAGAGATGGTCACTTCAACACGACGGTTCATGGCACGGCCCGACACGCTGCCATTATCGGCAACCGGGTATTCCTTGCCGTAGCCGGTGGTCACGATGCGGCGTGGGTCAACGCCCATCTTGATCAGCGCAACCTGAACCGAAGCGGCACGGCGCTCCGAGAGGCTCTGGTTGTAGGCGTCAGCGCCGGTGCTGTCGGTGTAACCCTCAATGATCACTTGGCGATCCGGGTTTTCCTGGAGGAACTGCGCCAGCTTGTTGATGTTTACCAGGCCGCTGGATTTCAGATCGGCCTTGTTGGTAGCAAACAGCACGTCACCAAAGGTCACCAGGGTGCCGCGATCGGTTTGCTTAGCGTTCAGGCTGTCTTGCAGTTGCTTGATCTGAGCGTCACGAGCGTCGAGCAGGGCGCGGGCGCGTTCGTCACCAGCATTTTTCAGCTTGGCCTCGGACTCGCGCAGCGCGATGGTGTCTTTAGCCACTTCAACGCGCTGATTGGTCAGGTAGGCCAGTTGGTCGACTTTCTTCTGGTCTTCCTTGTCGCGATAGGCTTTGTCAGCCTTGTCCAGCCAGTCCTGAGCGTCCTTGGTTTCCAGAGCCGCTACTTTGGTGGCGTTCGGGTTGGCCTGCAGGGCCGAGAAGTTGGTCCGTGCATTTTCCAGGTTCGCGTTTGGCGGGGTGGAGCAAGCCGCCAGTGCAACGCTCATCGCCAGCAGGGCAGGGATCATCAATTGTTTACGCATAGTCATGTCGTCCTTTCAATTCGATATCGGGTGCAATGCAATCAGGGGCAGCGGCTTATTTCTGCTGGATAGCAGCCGGGCGCATGCCTTCCTGACGCAGCTCCTGAACAGCTTTCTGGGAGTCCTTCACTGCCTGGTCGGCTTTGGCGGCCTGGGCTTTACGCTCTGCAACGCGAGCGTCCCACTCGGCTTGCTCGGACAGGCGACGGGCTTCGTCGTAGTTCTTGTCATGCATGGCGATTTCGGCTTGCTTGAGCTTGTCCTGGGCCGACTTCATTTCTACGGCCGCGTACTCGGTGCCGCCGGCGCTGACAGCGCTGTTCACCGCGGACTGGGTTACTGCGTATTGCTCAGTCGGAGGGTTGCCGGCGCAGCCCGCCAGAACGAAGCTGGTGCCGATTGCCAGCGCGGCCAATTTAAGCCCGCGCAGGTGGTTAAACGAGGATTTGGCAGTGCTGGTCTTCATCGTCTTCAACTCCATTGGATAACTCCTGAAAAACTTCAAAATCCATCGCAGGTGGTCAGCGGTTGTGGGCCTGGCGGTTAAGCGCGGGGCACCTATTCAAACGGCTGTTCCAAGTGATGGCTTACTGGCTGTGACCGGAGGCTTTTTTGAATAGTTCAGAGAAGATGGCGATTTGCCTAAAAAAATAACTGACTGAACGGTCAGCGTAAAAAAATGGAACTTTTGCTGCGCGCAGAAGTACGCCGGGCCTCTTGGAGGCCCGGAATACAAGGGGTAGATAGACGGGGGTTAGTGCTTGGATTCGTCGACGCTGGTCGACAAGTCATGCAGATAGCGCCGCGACAACGTGAGAAAACGTGGCGTAGGGCCGACGTCTTCATAAAGCGGATCGCCCTCTTCATCGGTGGCGATGACGTGTTGCCCTTTGATGTAGGGGAAGCTGGCTTCCAGCTCTTCAAGGGCCGCGCCGATCAGCTCACCGAGCAGCTCTTCGGTACTGCGCTTGGGGTACATCTCGGCGATGGCCGCCAACCGTGCGGCGGCCTCTACATCAAGATGGATGGCGTACTCGGTCTTGGTCAAACGACCCTTAGCGTTCTCTTCCCAATGCTGGGCCAGTTCTCGAATTTTCATGGCAACCTCAATAAAGCCCGCGATGGCAGGCGGTGATGAGTGACCAGTCGCTCGCGTGGATAATGCGGCGGCTCACAGTTGAGACTAGCTGCAAGCCGCAAGGTTTAAAGTCTTGTCATAAAACGATGCTGACGGCACTCTGGCAGGCCTGCGCGTCCCGGATTTCTGGCTGGAGATTGGCTGATGAGTGATATCGATGCACGCTTGCGTGAGGATGTTCACCTGCTGGGTGAACTGCTGGGCAACACCATTCGAGAGCAGTATGGCGATGATTTTCTCGACAAGATCGAGCAGATCCGCAAAGGCGCCAAGGCTGACCGCCGGGGTGCCGGTGATGAGCTGAGCACCAGCCTCAACCAGTTGCAGGAGGACGAACTGCTGCCCGTGGCCCGGGCGTTCAACCAGTTCCTGAACCTCGCCAATATCGCCGAGCAGTACCAGTTGATTCACCGGCGTGACGAGTCGCAGCCGGCACCGTTCGAATCCCGTGTGTTGCCTGAATTGCTGGCGCGTTTGCAAAGCGAAGGCCATAGCAATGAATCCCTGGCCCGCCAGTTGGGGCGCCTGGAGATCGAGTTGGTCCTCACCGCCCACCCCACCGAAGTGGCGCGCCGCACCCTGATCCAGAAATACGATGCCATCGCCGCGCAACTGGCGCTGCAAGATCACCGCGACCTCACCACGGCTGAGCGTGAACAGATCCGCCAACGCCTGCAACGGTTGATCGCCGAAGCCTGGCACACCGAAGAAATCCGCCGCACCCGACCCACTCCGGTGGACGAAGCCAAATGGGGCTTTGCGGTGATTGAGCATTCGCTGTGGCACGCCATCCCCAATTATTTGCGCAAGGCTGACCAGGCCCTGCATGCCGCCACTGGCCTGCGTCTGCCTTTGGAAGCCGCGCCGATTCGTTTTGCGTCGTGGATGGGCGGCGATCGCGACGGCAACCCGAATGTGACCGCGCCGGTCACCCGTGAAGTGTTGCTGCTCGCACGGTGGATGGCCGCTGACTTATACCTGCGCGATATCGACCACTTGGCGTCCGAACTGTCGATGCAAAAGGCCAGCCCGGCGTTGCAGGCCAAGGTTGGCGACAGCGTCGAGCCCTACCGCGCCGTGCTCAAGCAACTGCGCGAACGTCTGCGAGCCACACGCCAATGGGCGCACACCGCATTGAGCAGCAGCACGCCGGCACCGGCCGAGGTGTTGCAGAACAACCGCGACCTGCTGGAACCGCTGGAGCTGTGCTACCAGTCGCTGCATGAGTGCGGTATGGGTGTGATCGCCGACGGTCCGTTGCTTGATTGCTTGCGCCGTGCTGTGACCTTTGGCCTGTTTCTGGTGCGGCTGGATGTGCGCCAGGATTCCAGTCGCCATTCGGCGGCCATGACCGAAATCACCGATTACCTGGGCCTCGGTCGTTACGACGAGTGGGACGAAGACGCACGCATCAGCTTCCTGATGAAGGAATTGGCCAACCGGCGACCGCTGCTGCCGGGCTATTTCAAACCGTCGGCGGACACAGCCGAAGTACTCAACACCTGTAAGGAAGTGGCTGCCGCGCCGGCTGCCTCGTTGGGTTCTTATGTCATCTCCATGGCCGGCGCCGCGTCGGATGTGCTCGCCGTGCAATTGCTGCTTAAAGAGTCGGGCGTACAACGGCCGATGCGCGTGGTGCCGCTGTTCGAAACCCTGGCCGACCTGGATAACGCCGGTCCCGTGATCGAACAGCTGTTGCTGCTGCCGGGCTACCGTGCGCGTTTGCAGGGCCCGCAGGAAGTGATGATCGGCTACTCCGACTCAGCCAAGGACGCCGGCACCACCGCTGCTGCGTGGGCGCAATACCGCGCGCAGGAACGGTTGGTGGATATCTGCCGCGAGCAACAGGTGGAACTGCTGTTGTTCCATGGTCGCGGTGGCACCGTCGGCCGAGGCGGCGGCCCGGCACACGCCGCGATCCTGTCGCAGCCGCCGGACTCGGTGGCAGGGCGTTTCCGTACCACTGAGCAGGGCGAGATGATCCGCTTCAAGTTCGGCCTGCCGGATATCGCCGAGCAGAACCTCAATCTTTACCTGGCCGCCGTTTTGGAAGCGACGCTGCTGCCACCGCCCCCACCCGAGCCAGCCTGGCGCCACTTGATGGACGAATTGGCCGCCGATGGTGTCAGCGCCTACCGTGCGGTGGTGCGGGAAAATCCGCAGTTCGTTGAATATTTTCGCCAGTCCACCCCCGAGCAGGAGCTCGGCCGTTTGCCGTTGGGCAGTCGTCCAGCCAAGCGCCGTGCTGGTGGTATAGAAAGTCTGCGCGCCATCCCGTGGATCTTCGGCTGGACACAGACTCGGCTGATGCTGCCTGCCTGGCTGGGCTGGGAAGCGGCGTTGAGCAAGGCGTTAGAGCGCGGCGAAGGTGAACTGCTGGGGCAGATGCGTGAGCAGTGGCCGTTCTTCCGTACCCGTATCGATATGCTGGAAATGGTCCTGGCCAAGGCGGATGCCGATATCGCGCGTCTCTATGACGAGCGCCTGGTGCAGCCGGATCTGTTGCCATTGGGTGTGCACTTACGCGACCTATTGTCGCAGGCGTGTGACGTGGTGCTTGGCCTGACTGGCCAGTCGCAACTGCTGGCCCACAGCCCTGACACCCTGGAGTTCATTCGCCTGCGCAACACCTACCTTGATCCCTTGCACCTGTTGCAGGCTGAGTTGCTGGCACGTTCGCGCCAGCAGGAAGCGGCGCAGGACAGCCCTCTGGAACAGGCGCTGCTGGTGTCCGTGGCCGGTATTGCCGCCGGGTTGCGCAACACCGGCTGAGGTTTTTTGCGTGTTCTCAAGGGCTTGCAGATAAACCACGACGACCGTCCGGAAAAGGGCGGTCGGCGTTTAGAGCGTCGGGTTGCACTCAGGCACACCCTACCTATGGCGCATGCCGGGCGCGGTTCCTGCGACTTTTGGCGGCTTGTGTGGTTAAGGCCTGCTGTGTATCTTGATCAGCCTTTGGCCGTTTGGGCGGCCGGAATCCTATTTTTACGAGCCATACTTCTACGAGATTTGCCCCCACGCGGTGAATCCGAGCGTCATCTCTATATAAAAAATTGAGGAGCACATCGATGCGCGTCATTCTGCTGGGAGCTCCCGGGGCCGGTAAAGGTACTCAGGCAAAGTTCATCACTGAAAAATTCGGCATTCCACAAATCTCCACCGGCGACATGCTGCGTGCGGCCGTCAAGGCTGGCACCGAGCTGGGCCTGATCGCCAAGAGCGTGATGGACAGCGGCGGCCTGGTCTCCGATGACCTGATCATCAACCTGGTCAAGGAACGCATCAGCCAGGAAGACTGCAAGAACGGTTTCCTGTTCGACGGCTTCCCACGCACCATTCCCCAGGCTGAAGCCCTGGTGAAGGCCGGCGTTGAGCTGGATGCTGTGGTCGAAATCGCCGTTGAAGACGAAGAAATCGTCCAGCGTATTGCCGGTCGTCGCGTTCACGAGGGCTCGGGCCGCGTGTACCACGTCGTCTACAACCCGCCGAAGGTTGAAGGCAAGGACGATGTCACCGGTGAAGACCTGGTGCAGCGTAAAGACGACACTGAAGAAACCGTGCGTCATCGCCTGTCGGTCTACCACTCGCAGACCAAGCCATTGGTAGATTTCTACCAGAAGCTGTCCGCTGCCCAGGGCAAGCCGAAGTACAGCCACATCCCTGGCGTTGGCTCGGTAGAAGCCATCACTGCCAAGGTGCTGCAAGCACTGAGCTGATCCTACGATCGGCTCGCTCAACAACGGCCCGCTTGCGGGCCGTTGTTGTTTATACTGGCGCACTTTTTTTCGACTTGGACACCCACACCGATGAGCACCCTGCTGGCCCTGGACACCGCGACTGAAGCTTGCTCCGTTGCCTTGCTGCACGATGGCATCGTTACGAGCCACTACGAGGTGATCCCGCGCCTGCACGCGCAGAAGCTGTTGCCGATGATCAAGCAACTGCTGGAAGAGGCGGGCACCACCCTGGCTGCTGTCGATGCCATCGCTTTTGGCCGTGGTCCGGGGGCGTTTACCGGTGTGCGGATCGCCATTGGCGTAGTCCAGGGCCTGGCATTTGCCCTGGAGCGCCCGGTATTACCGGTCTCCAACCTTGCGGTGCTGGCCCAGCGCGCATTGCGTGAGCATGGCGCTTCGCAAGTCGCAGCTGCCATTGATGCGCGGATGGATGAGGTCTATTGGGGTTGCTACCGCGAAACCGCTGGCGAGATGCGTCTGGTGGGTGTGGAAGCTGTGCAGTCACCGGAATCGTCCGTATTGCCGGACGATGCTAGCGGCGACTGGTTTGGTGCTGGCACTGGCTGGGGCTACGGCGAGCGTATCGGCGTTCAACGGGTTGGCCAGGACGCCGCCATGTTGCCTCACGCGGAAGATCTGCTGACCCTGGCGCGCTTCGCGTTTGAGCGTGGCGAGGCGATTCCTGCGGATCAGGCTGCTCCGGTTTATCTGCGCGATAAAGTGGCTCAAACCAAAGCCGAACGCGGGATTATTTGACGCCAAAAATGATGGCAATGTGAGGCAAAAGTCGCCAATCGTCAGAATTTGCCACGGGTTTTAAACCTTTTTCAAATTATGTGTTCTAGTTATCACCAGAGCATTTGCGCGCTACGGATTGCGCCACTAAAATGCCATCACCGATACCGAGTTCGCATCGATGCGTATAGACGGCTTTTCCTCACAGTCCTACCCAATCAAACGTAAGCCACGTAAGGCGAACGTCACGGTAGACGAGTCCGTCGAAGACTCACCGGACTTCATCGAAGTCCAGCCCGATGCACAGTCCAACGCCCAAGCACGAATCAGCGGTCTTCCCGCCCGTCAACAAGACATGGTTTTCCCGCGCTCGATGAGCAAAAGCGTTGCCACTGCCCTGGCCAGCTACCTGACCACCGCCGGCTTTGTCGAATGGGATATGGAAGTGTTGGGCCTCGACATCCACATCTGATGCGCCTGCCTTACTACCTCGGTTGCCCGTCCTGGAGCGAAAACGCCTGGCGCGAGTACCTGTATCCCGCCGATGCACGCTCCAGCGACTACCTTGCCCTCTATTCCCAAGTCTTTAATGCGGTTGAAGGCAATACCACGTTCTACGCACGCCCTTCGGCCGCCACCGTGCAGCGCTGGGCCGACATCATGCCCGACGATTTTCGTTTCACAGCCAAGTTTCCAGGTGATATCAGCCATGGCGGCGACTTGCGTGAGCAATTGCCAGCGGCAGAAAGCTTTGTCAGTTTGATGAGCCCGCTCGGTGAGCGGGTTTCGCCGTTGTGGCTGCAACTGTCGGCGAGTTTCTCGCCGCAGCGCCTGGCGGAACTGGCCGGTTTTATTGATTGCCTGGAGCGCCCGCTGGCAGTGGAAGTGCGCCACCCGGAGTTCTTCGCCAAGGGCGATGCCGAGCGCATGCTCAACCGTCTGCTGCGCGACCGTGGCGTCGAACGTATCTGCCTCGACCCGCGCGCATTGTTCAGTTGCACGTCCACATCGGCAGCGGTGCTGCATGCCCAATCAAAAAAGCCCAAGGTGCCCACACGCCCGGCCGCGCTGACCCAGTTTCCCCAAGTGCGATTTATCGGCCATCCCGAGCTTGAGGCTAACGACCCGTTCCTGATCCCATGGGTGGAGAAAATTGCCGGCTGGATCGAAGAGGGCCGCACGCCCTATGTGTTCCTGCACACCTCGGATAACCGGCTCGCCGCGCAGCTGGCACTGCGCTTCCACGCCCAGCTGATGGCGCGTCTGCCTGGCTTGCCCGCGTTGCCGACATTGGATCGGCAACCCGAAGTCGAGCAACTGGGGTTACTCTAAGGCTCTTTTTTTCGCCAGGATTCAGTCATGGATGCCCAAACCCGACGCGCCGAAACCTTCAAGGCCTTGCATGAGCGCGACCGCGCCTTCGTGATGCCCAATCCTTGGGACGCAGGCTCGGCAGTAATGCTCGCCAGCCTCGGCTTTGAAGCTCTCGCCACGACCAGTGCGGGTTACGCGTTCAGCCTGGGGCGCCCGGATGCGGAAGGGGCGTTGTCCCTGGAAGACACCTTGCTCAATGCCGCCATGATCGCCAAGGCCACCGCACTGCCGGTGGCAGCCGACCTGGAAAACGGCTTCAGTGATAACCCCGAAGGCTGTGCCCAAACCATCCTGCGCGCTGCTGCCAGCGGCATTGTCGGCGGCTCCATCGAAGATGCCACAGGTATCAGCGCCGACCCGATCTATCCCTTTGACCTCTCAGTGGAACGTGTGGAAGCCGCCGTCGCCGCCGCTCGCAGTCTGCCATTCCCCTTCACCCTGACGGCCCGTGCGGAAAACCTCCTGCATGGTCGCCTGGATTTACCTGACACCATTCGCCGTCTGCAGGCCTACGCCGAAGCGGGTGCCGACGTGCTGTATGCGCCGGCCTTGCGCAGCGCCGATGAGGTGTTGGCGGTGGTCAAGGCCGTGGCGCCAAAGCCTGTGAATGTGTTGATGTCTGGTGGGCTGAAACTCAGCGTGGCGCAATTGAGCGCGATGGGAGTCAAGCGCATCAGCGTAGGATCGGCCATGGCGCTGGCGGCTTATGGTGAGTTCTACCGGGCGGCCCAGGAAGTCTATGAACTGGGCACGTTCAGCTTTACTGAACGCTCGATGCCCTTCAGCACGGCCAATCAGTTCTTCAAGGGCTAAGCGGTGCGTTTTTTCAAAATATTGGGCGTGTTGCTGCTGCTCGGCGGTGCAGTTGCCGTGGGCGTATGGCGATGCTGGGTGCCGCTGCCCGCTGAGTGGAACCCGTGGGCGCCGCTGGACGTGCGTGCCAGTCCGAACCTGTTGACCCGCTACAAACTGGGCCGCCTGCAGGAGGATCCGGCGTTGTGCGACGAGGTGCTGAAAACGTCCGGTCTGCGTGTCAGTCATCAGGCGGACACGCCCGCAGACGCCGCCTGCCCTTTGCGCAATACCTTGCGCGTGCAGGGCGCAGAAGTGGCATTAAGCAGCAGCTTTCTCGCCAGTTGCCCGTTGGCGGTGGCGTTCGCACTGTTTGAGCGCCACAGCCTGCAACCGGCGGCGCAGGCGGTGTTCGGCCAGGCGGTCACGCGGGTCGATCACCTGGGCAGCTTTGCCTGCCGCAATATCTATGGTCGGGCCGAGGGGCGGCTCAGCCAGCATGCTTCGGCCAATGCCCTGGATATCGCCGGGTTTCGGCTGGCGGATGGGCGCAGTATCAGCGTGCTCAAGGATTGGCCGGGGGAGGGCGCCAGCGCACGGTTTTTACGTCAGGTGCGCGATGGTGCCTGTGATGATTTCAACGTGGTGTTGAGCCCGGATTACAACGCCGCGCACCGCAACCATTTCCATCTGGACATGGGGCGTTGGTGGGTGTGTCGCTAAGGCTCAGGCCGCCAGGCGCAGGTTGTTGGCGATCAGTGGGCGTGCCCAGTGGTAGTCGAAGTCCAAGGCCTTTTGTTGGGCCACCAGCTCTTCGATCGGGTACGGCGTGGCGGGCGGCGGCAGCAAGTCCAGTTCGAACTCCGCGATCGGCAGGTGCAGAGGGCGAGGTTGCGGCGCCGGGCTAGGCTCAGGCAGCGGTTGGCCTGCGGTGAGGACGATAGGGCGTACCCAACTGCTTTCGAAGTTCTGTTGGCGCTGCTGGGCGACGATTTCTTCGTCCGGGAACGGAGTTGCAGCCGGAGGCAGCAATTCGGTTTCGAATTCGGCGATCGGCAGGAAAAGTGGCTCAGGCGGAGCGATTTCAGTGTCCTTCACGTCGCACTCACGCTGCGTGAGGATCTGCGACAGCAGGTCGGCGCCTTCGTGGGGTTCTACCGCAGGGTCCACCGGCGCCGGTGCCTGGGCGGCCAGCGCGCCCGACGTATCGCCGAGCTGCTCGGCCAGCGCTCGGGCGAAGAAGTCTTGCCACACATGACTCACCCCGGCCAGCGCTTGAGTATTGCGCAGGCCGTAATGGTTATGGGTCGGCAGTACACCGATGGTTAGGGGGAGAATGTCTGACATTTTTCTCGGTCGACGCTCAGCTCTGGCAAAATACCTGACTGTTATTTTTATCGGCCGCTGTTTGCCGATCCTTAATATTTTTGAGCGTAGTGATTCATGAGCGAACAACCAGCGGCCAGCCGCATCCAGGTCGAGGCTTTGGGCGAAGGTTTTAAGGACCGCGCCGAGCAGTGGGCATCTCTGCTTGGCTTGCCTTTACAGCTCGCGGACGCGGACTTTTCCCTGCAAGTTGGCGAGCATGGCCTACAGCTGCAACAGCTAGGTCCTGACGCGCCGGGCCCGGTGCGGGTGGACTTTGTTGAGGGAGGTGCAGCTCATCGTCGACTCTATGGTGGCGGCAGCGGGCAGATGATCGCTAAAGCCGTAGGCATCGCCCAAGGCGTGCGTCCTCGGGTGCTGGATGCCACGGCAGGCCTGGGCAAGGACGCGTTTGTGCTGGCCAGCCTGGGCTGTGAGATGAGCCTGATCGAGCGCCAGCCTTTGATCGGCGCTTTGCTCGAAGACGGCCTGGCGCGTGGTGCAGATGACTTTGAAGTGGCGCCAATCGTGGCGCGCATGAAGCTGCTCAAGGGCAACTCCATCGACGTGATGCTGAACTGGGAAGGCGAGCCGCCCCAGGTGATCTACCTCGACCCAATGTTCCCTCACCGTGAGAAAACCGCCTTGGTGAAGAAGGAAATGCGCCTGTTTCGGCCGCTGGTGGGTGATGATCCGGATGCGCCAGCCTTGTTGGCCGCCGCCCTGGCCCTGGCCAGCCATCGCGTGGTGGTCAAGCGCCCCCGCAAGGCGCCGTGCATCGAGGGACCAAAGCCGAGCCATGCGCTGGACGGCAAGTCCAGCCGGTATGACATCTATCCCAAAAAAGCGCTCAAAGCCTGATGTTCAAGGCCTGTACGCCCGCATAAACAACCCTACTACCTCCTGCACATGGGCTTCGGCGGCGTGTTCACTCAGATGCCCGCCGCAGCCATACAGCAGGCAGAAATTTGCCGTGCCCTTGAGCAGGCAGAAGAAGTGCTCGGCCGCCGTGAAAGGTTTGTCGATGCTCAGGGCACCGCTCTGGTCGATCTTGCTGAGCAGGCGCTCCATGCCCTGGAGCATGCGCATGGGCCCGGCTTCGAAAAAGATCTGTGAGAGTTTCACGTCCTGATTGCCGGTGGTCATCATCAAACGATGCAGGTTCACCGACTCCTCGCTGTTGATCAGCCGATGAAAACCGCGCGCGATATTCAGCAACACCGTCTCGACTGGCATGCCCTCCGGCAGCTCGAAGTACATCACCGGTAGCTGCTCTTCGCATGTCGCCACCACGGCGGCGGTGAACAAGGTCTCTTTGTCGGTGAAGTGGCTGTAGACGGTCAGTTTCGACACGCCTGCCTCAAGGGCTACGGCATCCATGCTGGTGCTGGCATAACCATTCCCCAAAAACAGAGTTTTCGCTGCCTGAAGAATTGCCTGGCGTTTTGCCATGTCCTTGGGACGCCCGGGGCTATTGGTGTTAACGCGATTGTCGGACATTTTCACCTTTAATACTGGACTGGTGAGTTTGGTATTAATAACATACTGGCCAGTATAATTATTCCTAGCTTCATTTGCGAAAGGTCCTTCAGCATGCGCAGCACTTTCCTGCCCTTTGCGTTGCCTGTCAGCCTGGTCTTAATGTTGGCCGCCTGCGGCCATGAAGAACCGGCCCAGATTACCGTCCGCCCTGCCATGGTGGTGCAACCGCAACCGTCGGCACAGTCGATGGACAGCTACCCCGGAGAAGTGCGGGCTCGCTATGAGCCGGACCTGGCCTTTCGCATCGGTGGCAAAGTCAGCAAACGCCTGGTTGAAGAGGGTGAGCGCGTCAAGGCCAACCAACCGTTGGCGGAACTCGACCCCCAGGACGTGCGCCTGCAACTGGAGGCTACCCGCGCCCAAGTCGCCGCTGCCCAAGCTAACCTGAGCCTGGTCCGCGCCGAGCGCGATCGCTATAAGACCCTGATGGACCGTCAGATGGTCAGCCGTTCTCAGTACGACAATTCCGAAAACCTCTACCGATCCGGCGAAGCGCGCCTCAAGCAGATCAAGGCCGAATTCGACGTGGCCAGCAACCAAGCCGGTTACGCCGTGCTCCGTGCCCCGCAGGATGGAGTCGTCGCTAAGCGCGCCGTGGAGGTCGGCCAAGTGGTGTCGGCTGGCCAAACCGTGTTCACCCTGGCCACCGATGGCGAGCGCGAAGTGCTCATTAGCCTGCCCGAACAAGGCTTTGGTCGCTTCAAGATCGGTCAGCCGGTAGCCGTGGAGTTGTGGAGCCAGCCGGACCAGCGTTTTACCGGACGCATCCGTGAACTGTCTCCCGCAGCCGATCCAAAATCGCGCACCTTTGCCGCCCGAGTGGCGTTTACCGGCGGTAAAGTCCCGGCGGAATTGGGCCAAAGCGCTCGCGTATTCATACAGACCGAGGGTGTCGTTCCGCTGTCGGTGCCGCTGTCTGCCCTCAGCGCGGAGAATGGCGCGTCTTACGTCTGGCGTGTGGAAACGGACAATACCCTCAAGCGCGTACCGGTGCGCATTGGCGCCTTCGGCGAAAAAACCGTTCCGGTGCTGGAGGGCTTGAAACCCACCGATTGGGTGGTCGCCGCGGGCGTGCATGTGCTCCACGAGGGCCAGCAAGTGCGCCCGGTGGATCGCTCCAACCGTGTCGTGAATCTGGCGGCCAAGGAGTAGTCCCCGATGGGTTTCAATCTTTCCGAATGGGCGTTGCGTAATCGCCAGATCGTACTGTTCCTGATGATCCTGCTGGCCGTGGTTGGCACCTTGTCCTACACCAAGCTGGGACAAAGTGAAGACCCGCCATTCACCTTCAAAGCCATGGTGATCAAGACCAACTGGCCCGGTGCTACGGCCCAGGAAGTCTCGCGTCAAGTCACCGAGCGCATCGAGAAAAAACTGATGGAAACCGGCGAGTACGAGCGCATTGTCTCGTTCTCGCGCCCTGGCGAGTCCACGGTTACCTTCATTGCCCGCGACTCCATGCACTCGGCGCAGATTCCTGAGCTGTGGTACCAGGTGCGCAAGAAGATCAGCGACATCCGCCAGACCTTGCCGCCGGATATCCAGGGTCCGTTTTTCAATGATGAATTCGGCACCACCTTCGGCAATATCTATGCGCTGACCGGCAACGGTTTCGACTATGCCGTGCTCAAGGATTACGCCGACCGCATCCAGATTCAGCTGCAACGGGTAGCGGATGTGGGCAAGGTGGAGTTGCTCGGCCTACAGGATGAGAAAATCTGGATCGAGCTGTCCAACCTCAAGCTCGCCACCCTCGGCCTGCCATTGGCAGCGGTGCAGCAGGCGTTGCAGGAACAGAACGCGGTGTCCACGGCCGGCTTCTTTGAAACCCCGAGCGAGCGCGTGCAACTGCGTGTGTCGGGAAACTTCAAGACGGTGGAGGAGATCCGCGACTTTCCGATTCGAGTGGGCGACCGGACCTTTCGTATCAGCGATGTAGCTGACATTCACCGTGGCTTCAACGATCCGCCGGCACCGCGCATGCGTTACATGGGCGCCGATGCAATCGGCCTGGCCGTGGCCATGCGCGACGGCGGCGATATCCTGATATTGGGCAAGGCGCTAGAAGGCGAATTCGCACGTTTGCAGAAGAACCTTCCGGCAGGCATGGAGTTGCGCAAGGTGTCGGATCAACCGGCAGCGGTGAAAACCAGTGTCGGGGAATTCGTGCAGGTATTGGCCGAGGCATTGGCGATCGTATTGCTGGTGAGCTTCTTCTCTCTCGGCGTACGCACCGGCATGGTGGTGGCCCTGGCGATTCCGTTGGTGCTGGCGATGACCTTCGCCACCATGTATTACCTCGGCATTGGCCTGCACAAGATTTCCCTCGGCGCACTGGTACTCGCCCTCGGTTTGCTGGTGGATGACGCGATCATCGCCGTGGAAATGATGGCAATCAAAATGGAGCAGGGCTACGACCGGCTCAAGGCCGCCAGTTTCGCCTGGACCAGCACCGCCTTCCCGATGCTCACCGGCACGCTGATTACGGCGGCAGGTTTTCTGCCGATTGCCACTGCGCAATCGAGCACCGGCGAATACACCCGTTCGATTTTCCAGGTGGTGACCATCGCGTTGCTGGCCTCGTGGGTCGCCGCGGTGGTGTTCGTGCCATACCTGGGGGAAAAGCTCCTGCCGGACCTGGCGAAGATTCACGCAGCCAAACATGGCGCTGAGGGCCCGGATCCCTACGGAACGCCGTTCTACCAGCGCGTAAGGCGTTTGGTGGAGTGGTGTGTCACTCGACGTAAAACCGTGATCGTACTGACACTGCTGCTGTTTATCGGCTCAGTGGCGCTATTTCGCTTTGTGCCGCAGCAGTTCTTTCCGGCCTCGGGGCGCCAGGAACTGATGGTCGACCTGAAACTGGCCGAAGGCGCGTCCCTGAGCAACACTGCCGATCAGGTCAAACGCCTGGAAGCCTTGCTCAAGGACCATGCCGGCATCGAGAACTACGTGGCTTACGTCGGCACCGGTTCGCCGCGTTTCTACTTGCCGTTGGACCAGCAACTGCCCGCCGCGAGCTTTGCGCAATTTGTGGTGCTGGCCAAAACCATCGAAGAGCGCGAAAGCCTGCGCACCTGGCTGATCGCAACCCTCAACGAACAATTTCCCGACCTGCGTTCGCGCGTCACCCGCCTGGAAAACGGCCCGCCCGTGGGTTATCCCGTGCAGTTTCGTGTGACCGGCGAACACATCGAGGAAGTTCGCGCCCTTGCACGGAAAGTTGCCGCCAAGGTTCGCGAAAATACCCACGTGGTCAACGTTCACTTGGACTGGGAAGAACCGAGCAAAATTGTCTACCTGAACATCGACCAGGACCGCGCCCGCGCCCTTGGTGTGAGCACTGCCAACCTGTCGAAATTCCTGCAGAGTTCACTCACCGGCTCAAGCGTCAGCCAATACCGGGAGGACAACGAATTGATCGAGATCCTCCTGCGCGGCACGGTCCACGAACGCACCGAACTGTCGCTGCTGCCTAGCCTGGCGGTGCCGACCGACAACGGTAAAAGCGTGGCCCTGTCGCAGATCGCCACCCTCGAATACGGATTCGAGGAAGGCATCATCTGGCACCGTAATCGCCTGCCGACGGTCACCGTGCGCGCCGACATCTATGGCAAGGAACAACCGGCGACGCTGGTGCAGCAGATCCTGCCGACCCTCGAAGGCGTGCGGGCCGAACTGCCGGATGGCTACCTGCTGGACGTCGGCGGTACCGTCGAGGACTCCGCCCGCGGGCAGAACTCGGTGAAGGCCGGCGTGCCGCTGTTTATTGTGGTGGTGCTGACCTTGCTGATGCTGCAACTGCGCAGCTTCTCACGCACGGCAATGGTGTTTCTCACGGCGCCGCTGGGCTTGATCGGCGTCACGCTGTTCCTGCTGGTGTTTCGTCAGCCCTTTGGCTTCGTAGCCATGTTAGGGACCATCGCCTTGTCGGGCATGATCATGCGCAACTCGGTGATCTTGGTGGACCAGATCGAGCAAGACATCAAGGCTGGCCTGGCGCCGTGGCAGGCGATTATCGAAGCCACCGTCCGACGCTTCCGCCCGATTGTGCTGACGGCACTCGCGGCGGTATTGGCGATGATCCCGCTGTCTCGCAGTGTGTTCTTCGGACCGATGGCGGTGGCGATCATGGGCGGGCTGATTGTGGCGACGGCGTTGACGCTATTGTTCCTGCCGGCACTGTATGCTGCGTGGTTCAAAGTGAGGAAGGACGTCGCGTAACCATGTTGGCCACTGTTTCAGCCCTGATATTGCTACTGCTTGCCCCTGGCCCTACCAACACCCTGCTGTTTCGCGCAGGTGTGTTGTTCGGGTTTCGGGCATCCTGCAAGCTCGTGCTAATCGAGTGCCTGGCGTACTTGCTGCAAGTGTCGGCATGGGGTGTGGCGCTTCTCTATCTCGCGGCGTTTTCACCGTGGGCGTTGAAGGCGACGCAACTGGTGGCGGCGTGCTACCTGCTGTATGTGTCGTGCAAATTGTGGCAGCGCAAGAACAGCGAGATCAGCCCTGGCAAAGATCGCTTCACCGGGTTGTACTTCTTTTTGTTGACGGTCATGAATCCCAAGGGCTTGCTGATCGTTTCCTTTATCGCTCCGTCCAATACGTTCACCGCCGCGCAAGGTTATGCCGAGTTCATGGGGTTATTGGCGTTGGTGGTTGTGCCGGTAGGCGCCGCTTGGGTGTTGTTGGGGAGTCGCTTCGAAGGGATGCAGAAGAGTTGGCTCACGCCCTTGAAGATCAATCGAATCACGTCGATTGCCATTGGCTGCTTCGCAACCTTGATGATGGGCCGACTGGCCGATTCAGTTTTTCACTAGAATCGCTCCCCGTTGCAGGGAGCGATCCTCGCGCTGCTTATAGTGCTCCAAACACCTTCTTCGCCAAACTCGTCGCTGCAGCGGCCGGGTTCTTGCGAATCGTCTCTTCCTGCTGCGCAATCATCTTGAACAAACCATCCAGCGCCTGTTCGGTCACGTAGTTTTCGACGTTGGCGCTCTTGGCATCCACCGCACCAAAGGCTGCCGCTTTGCCCGCCAGGGCATTGTACTGCTGGGCCACGCCGACCTTATCCGTAGCGGCCTTGACGATCGGCAGGAACTTGGCGCGGATTGCATCGCGCGAGCTTTTGTTCAGGTATTGGGTGGCCGAATCCTGGCCGCCGCTGAGAATGCCTTTAGCGTCGGTCACGCTCATGTTTTTCACGGCGTTGACCAGGATCGGCTGGGCCTGGGTCACAGCGGTTTCAGCCGCTTTGTTCATGCTGGTTTCCAGTTGCGTAACCTGGTCGCCCATGCCGAACATTTTCAACTTCTCAGCGACTTTGCCCAGTTTGCCCGGCAGGCCGATCTTCACTTCAGGGTTGTCGCTGAAACCGCCGGGTTTGCCCAGTTGTTTCACTGCGATCTGTGCGCCTTGGGTCAGGGCATCCTTAAGGCCGCCGCTGGCGTCGCCTTGGGACAGGCTACTCAGGTCCAGGGCCATGGCGTTGGCGCCGAGCAGCAGGCCGGCACACAGAGCAGTGAGGCGAAGGGAATTACGGAGCATTTGCGCTTCCTTATGATCTGGAAAATATCAGTGTGCGACCGCATCAACCCGCAGGCGCAGCGGCTGCGGATCCTGGCCGTTGAGCTGCACGGCGTGACGTTCGGTAGTGATAAACAGTAGCTTGCCATCCTGTTCGATGCGAGCACTCACCGAATAACTGTGGCCCGGTTTAATCTGTGCCGGGTCGTAATTCAGGTGAAACGGCAGCGGTACCTGGCCTTTGATCGGGCCTTTCTGTTCCGCAAGGATCACGGCCGGGGCGTCCATAAGGGACACGTCCTGCAGGCTGACACTCAAGGTTGCTGTTGGCGGCAGGGCGATGCGTTGCAGGTAAAACACTTCGCCATCGAGGCTGGCCTTGGGGGAAGGGGTCATGGATTGGCAAGCTCCCAGCAGGGCGGTCAGGCTCAGGAGGATGATCTTTTTCATGGTGCGGCTCCTTGTCAGCGACGCCAGCATCCCGCTGGCGCCTTATTCAATCTAGCGGGTTTCTTCAGGCTCATCCGGTTGTTCGGCTGCGCCATCAACACGATGCAGGGCCACCTGGCGAATCGACAGGCGAATCTCAGCCGGCAACACCCGTTTGGCCGCGCCTTCTGCCAGTTCGCCGAGCAGATCGTGATAACTCAGTTTGCCGGCCTCATCGCGACGCAGCACATCTTGTTCCAGCAGCGTCTGGATGAAGTGTCGGAAAAGGCTCTTGTCGAAGAACTCCGGGGCATTGAGGCCATGCAGGATCGACAGGCGCTGGGCCATGATCGTGCACAGGTCCTCCAGCTCTTCGGCGCTGATGGTGTTCTGGCCGCTGTTGAGCAGCAGCGAGATTGCCATGTAGAAGCGTTGCAGGGTCTGGGCGATGCTTTTGGACAGCAGCGTCAGCAGTACGAATTGCCGCGAGCTTGGCGCCGGGCGCAAGTACACGTTGTTTTCGAAGCGCAGCAGACCTTGTTCGACAAAGGCTTCCAGCCACTGGTCGACGACAGTGTCCAACTCCTCCAGCGACCAGCGGATAAACAGCTCCGATTGCAGGTATGGGTACAGCGCGTGGGTGTAGCGCAGAATTTGTTCGCGGCTCATCCGCGAACTGCTCTGGAAAAAACTCGCCAGCAGCGCCGGCAGGGCAAAGATGTGCAGCACGTTGTTGCGGTAGTAGGTCATCAGGACGGCGTGCTGCTCGTCCAGGTAGACAATCTTGCCGAGGGCGTCGCTCTGTTCTGACAGCAGGTCCATGTCCTTGACGTGCTTGATCAGCGCCAGGCCATCCCCCTCGGGCAGAGTGGTGTGGGGTGAGTAAGGCACGCGGCGCAGCAGCGCGAGGTACAGGTCCAGCTGGCGGGCCATGGCCTGTTCGTCCAAGGCCAGGCGTGTGGTGGACAGCAGCGCCAGGGCCACTAGGTTCACCGGGTTCACCGCCGCCGCTTCGTTCAAGTGGCGGGCCACCCGTTCGCCGAGGCGGTTGGTGGTTTCGTTGAGCCACGCCGGCTTGTAGTTCGGAGCCAGTTCCTGGGTGCGCCAGTCGGGTTGTTCGCTGTCGAGGAATTCCGCCAGCTTGATCGGCTCGCCGAAGTTGACCGCGACCTGGCCAAAGCGCTGCTTAAGCGCGCCGACTACTTTGAAAATGTCGAAAATCGACTCCTTCTTCTTGCTCGCGCCGCGTAGTTCTCCGAGGTAGGTCCTGCCTTCCAGCACGCGTTCATAGCCGATATACACCGGCACAAACACAATCGGCATACGCGAGGAGCGCAGGAAACTGCGCAGCGTAATGGCTAGCATCCCGGTCTTCGGTTGCAGCATGCGCCCGGTACGCGAGCGTCCGCCTTCGACGAAGTACTCAACCGGGAAACCCTTGGTGAACAGGGTGTGCAGGTATTCGTTGAACACCGAGGTGTACAGCGGGTTGCCCTTGAAGGTGCGGCGCATGAAAAACGCCCCGCCACGGCGCAGCAAACTGCCGATCACCGGCATGTTCAGGTTGATACCCGCGGCGATATGCGGCGGGGTCAGGCCATTCTTGAACAGCAGGTAGGACAGCAGCAGGTAGTCGATATGGCTGCGGTGGCAAGGCACGTAAATCACCTCGTAGCCTTGAGCAACCTTTTGCACGCCCTCGATGTTATTGACCTTGATGCCGTCGTAGATTTTGTTCCAGAACCAACTCAGCACCACTTCGAGGAAGCGGATCGCGGTGTAGGTGTAGTCCGAGGCGATTTCGTTGCCATAGCGCAGGGCCTGGGCCTTGGCTTTTTCGGGGCTGATTTTTTCCCGTTCGGCTTCATCCAGGATCGCCTGACGCACCAGCGGCATATTCACCAGGCCTTTGACCAGGTTGCGGCGGTGAGACAGGTCGGGGCCGATTACGGCTGTCTTCAGGTTACGAAAGTGCACACGCAGGATGCGCTGGGCCATGCGCACAGTGCGTTCGTGCCCTTTATTGTGCTCGATCAATTCACGCAGGTTGATGGGCGCGGAGAATTGCACACGGGTCTTGCGACCAAGAATCAGGATGCTCAACAGACGGCGTAGACGGCCGGTGACGGCCCAACTGTCGGCAAACAGCAGTTTCCACGGGCTGGACTCGCTCGCCGGGGTTTGGCCCCAGAACACACTGACCGGAATGATTTGTGCATTCTCTTCGGCGTGTTCGCTCAGGGTGTTGACCAGGCGAGTCAGGGTGGGCGGCGCGCCGCGCTTGTCCTGACGGCCGAGCCAGTCCGGTTCAGGCGTGAGGTAGAAGAACGCCGCCGGCTCCATCAATGGGCCAACCGATACTGGCAGCACCGGGCGCGGCAGGCCGGCCTTGGTGCACTCGGCATCGACCACCGCCAATTCGGTGAGGGAGGGCGATTGCAGGACGTAGAACACCGGCCGGCTGCGGTCCAGGTTGAGGGTAAGGGACGACTGGTTGATCGTTTCCGAGCGAACCCAAAGGTACAACAGTCGGCGCAAGGTGCCAAACACCAGACGGCGGAACGGGGAGCGGGTCATAGGCGAGCTGCTTCAAGTGGAAAAAACCGAGCAGGCGCTCGGGCGCGTAGTGTGCCGTATTCGCCGAAAATCGGCAAAAAAGCAGCGATGTAAACTTGAGTTGATCGTTTTTGAGCCTGTCTTATACTCGGCAGTTCAACGCGACTGACTCAACAATAAAAAAACGTACGTGGGAGTAAGACAGATGGCAACGCGCGAAACCGGCAATGTGAAGTGGTTCAACGATGCAAAGGGCTATGGCTTTATTCAGCGTGAAGATGGCAAGGATGTGTTCGTGCACTACCGCGCTATTCGCGGTGATGGCCACCGTTCCCTGGCCGAGGGCCAGCAGGTGGAATACGCCGTGGTGACCGGCGAGAAGGGCTTGCAGGCGGAGGATGTGGTCGGTTTGTAATACGGGTTTTTGTTACACCGCAGAACCCATGTGGGAGGGGGCTTGCCCCCGATTGCAGAGTGTCAGTCACTGAACACATTGGCTGATACACCGCTATCGGGGGCAAGCCCCCTCCCACATGTTGATTGTGGTTTACCGCTCAGGCTCAGGCAGTTTTCCAGGTGATCTGCTCTTCACCGTCTGCGCTGATGCGAATCCAGGTATCGGCGCTTTCCTCACCTTCTTCCTCGACCCACGTCCCCGGCGCGCAGCGCACTTCAACGTTCAGTGCAGCAAACGCGGCGCGGGCGCAGGCGATGTCGTCGTCCCACGGGGTTTGGTCACTTTCCAGATACAGGCTGTTCCATTTGCCTACAGCCTTGGGCAGCCAGGTGACCGGCACGTCACCGGCCTTGCACTTGTAGGTCTGGCCACGCTGGACCCAGTCGGTGCACGGGCCCAGGGCGGCGCCCAGCCAGGCGGCGATGGCCTTGTAGTCGACGTCTGCGTCCTTCAGGTAAATCTCGATATCGGGTTGGCGCATGGATATTCCTCGTTGCGGGATTCGAAAATCCATTCGCGGATACTTAAAGTCGGTTATTGAAGCACGAAATAGTCGTAACGCATCGACACGGTGACCAGCAACGGCTCGGCAGCCTCGATCACTTCGGCACGGCGCTCGGCGCTGGCGCGCCAGCCGTGGGGTGTCATGGCCAGCAGGTTGGCGCGGTCTTTGGGGTCGGCCAGGCTCAGGGTGAACTCCAGGGTTTCACTGTGCGCCAGGCTCATGCCGTCTGGCACCAGAGCCAGGTGTTTGTCGTCGGTGTACTCGCGCACTTCATCGTACAGACGCTCGCGCAGCTCCATCAGGTGGCCACTCGTAGGACCGACTTTCATCAGGCCGCCGCCGGGGCTGAGCAGGCGTTTGGCTTCCAGCCAGTCCAACGGGCTGAACACGCTGGCGAGGAACTGGCAGCTGGCATCGGCCAACGGCACGCGTGCCATGCTGGCGATCAACCAGGTCAGCTTCGGGTTGCGCTTGCACGCACGCTTGACCGCTTCCTTGGAAATATCCAGGGCATAGCCGTCGGCGTGGGGCAAGGCATCGGCGATCTGCGCGGTGTAGTAACCCTCACCACAGCCGATGTCGACCCAGCGCTGCGGTGCGCGTTCAGCCGCCAGTTCGGCGAGGCGCTTGGCCACCGGGGCGTAATGCCCGGCGTTGAGGAAGTCACGGCGTGCTTCGACCATGGCCAGGTTGTCGCCCGGATCGCGGCTGTTCTTGTGCTGCACCGGCAACAGGTTCAGGTAACCCTGGCGAGCCCGGTCGAACCGGTGCCCCGCCGGGCAGGCTACGCCGTTTTCGACCGCGTTGAGCGGGGCGCTGCAAATGGGACAAGCGAGCATCAGGCGAGCAACTTGATCAGGGTCTGGTAATAAATTTCGGTCAGTACATCGAGGTCGCTGGCGAGGATGCGCTCGTTGACCTGATGGATCGTCGCGTTGACCGGGCCCAGCTCGACCACTTGGGTGCCGAGGGTGGCGATGAAGCGGCCATCCGACGTACCGCCGCTGGTGGACGCCTGGGTCTCGCGACCGGTGATCGCCTTGATGCTGGCAGACACGGCGTCGAGCAAAGCGCCCGGTTCGGTGAGGAACGGCAGGCCCGACAGCGCCCATTCCACATGCCAGTCCAGGCCATGTTTGTCGAGGATGGCTGCAACGCGTTGCTGCAGGCCTTCGACGGTGGATTCGGTGGAGAAACGGAAGTTGAACACCGCCGTCAGGTCACCGGGGATCACGTTGGTGGCGCCAGTGCCGGAATTGAGGTTGGAGATCTGGAAGCTGGTCGGCGGGAAAAAGGTGTTGCCGTTGTCCCAATGCTCGGCGGCCAATTCCGCCAAGGCCGGTGCGGCCAGGTGGATCGGGTTCTTCGCCAGGTGCGGGTAGGCCACATGGCCCTGCACGCCGCGTACGGTCAGCGTAGCGCCGAGGGAGCCGCGACGGCCGTTCTTGACCACATCACCTACCAGGGTGGTGCTCGACGGTTCGCCGACGATGCACCAGTCAAGGCGCTCTTTGCGCGCGGCCAGGCGTTCGATCACGGCTTTTGTGCCGTGGTGCGCCGGGCCTTCTTCATCGCTGGTAATCAGGAAGGCAACCGAGCCCTTATGGTCCGGGTAGTCGGCTACAAAACGTTCCGAAGCCACCAGCATCGCGGCGAGGCTGCCTTTCATGTCGGCTGCGCCACGCCCGCAGAGCATGCCGTTTTCGTCGATCAGCGCGTCAAACGGGTCGTTCTGCCAGGCCTGTACCGGGCCGGTCGGCACTACGTCAGTGTGACCGGCGAAGCACAGCACCGGACCTTCGTGCTTACCGTGGGTAGCCCAAAAGTTGTCCACGTCTTCGATGCGCATCGGCTCCAGCGCAAAACCAGCGTCGCCCAGGCGCTGCATCATCAGCTTCTGGCAATCGGCGTCGATCGGTGTGACCGAGGGGCGACGGATCAGGTCGATGGCAAGTTGAAGGGTCGGCGAAAGGTCGGCATGGGCCGTCATGGGAAAACTCCGGAAAGCATGTTTGGAAGAGCAGGGCGGGCGGACAAAACGGCCGTTATCTTATAGCAAAACGGCGACCAGAGGCCGCCGTTTAGTGCATTGCGCAAGTTTTTACGCGGACGGCTCTGGCTCAGGTGCGGCTGCCGGTTTGGGCAGCGACGACAGGAACGCCATAATCAACGCCGCCACATACGGCAGCGATTGCACCAGCAGCATCACCACCCAGAAACGTATGTCATTGCTTGGCAGGCCTTGCACCAGGTAGATCCCCAGCGCAGCGCCCCACAGCAGCAGCATGATGAACATTTCTTCGCGGGCTTCGGAAATCGCGACCCAGAAGCCGTGGTTATCCGCGTTTTTCGGCGTACGAAAGAACGGAATACTGGTGGTGAAGAAGCCATACAGCACCGCCTTGGCGATGGTGTGGGACAGCGCCAGGCCAGCCAGCGCGGCGCAGAACGCATCCTTGAGGTTCACGCCCACGGCACGGCGGTACAGGAAGACGATCTTGCCCACCTTGAACACGAACAACGCCAACGGCGGGATCGCGAAAATCAGCAGCGGCGGATCGACCCGCGTCGGCACGATGATCATCGCCGCCGACCACAACAACGCGCCGACGGTGAAGAAGATGTTCATACCGTCCGCCACCCACGGCAACCAGCCCGCGAGGAAGTGGTAGCGCTGGCCACGGGTCAGCTCCGTGTCCTTGCCGCGCAGCAGGCTGGCGGTGTGACGCTTGATGATCTGGATCGCGCCATAGGCCCAGCGGAAACGCTGTTTCTTGAAGTCGATAAAGGTATCGGGCATCAGGCCCTTGCCGTAGCTGTCGTGGTAATAAGCCGCCGACAGGCCTTTCTCGAACACCCGCAAGCCCAGTTCAGCGTCTTCGCAGATGCACCAGTCGGCCCAGCCGAGTTCTTCGAGCACCGAGCGACGGGTCATGGTCATGGTGCCGTGCTGGATGATCGCGTCGCGGTCGTTACGGGTAACCATGCCGATGTGGAAGAAGCCTTTGTATTCTGCGTAGCAGAGCTTCTTGAAGGTACTTTCGTTCTGGTCGCGGTAGTCCTGCGGCGACTGCACCACGGCGATTTTCGGGTCGGCGAAGTGCGGCACCATGTGCTTGAGCCAGTTCGGCGACACGCAGTAGTCCGAGTCGATCACCGCAATCACTTCAGCATCCTTGGCGGTGTGCGGGATTAAGTAGTTCAGCGCGCCGCCCTTGAAACCGGCCAGGGGCGCGACGTGGAAGAACTTGAAGCGCGGGCCGAGGGTTTCGCAGTAGTCGCGCACCGGTTCCCAAACAGCCGGGTCTTTGGTGTTGTTGTCGATAATCAGGACTTCGTAGTCCGGGTAATCGAGCGCGGCCAGGGCGTCGAGGGTCTGTTTGACCATCTCCGGCGGCTCGTTGTAGCACGGCACGTGGATCGACACTTTCGGGCGGTAGTCCGAATCCCCTTCAACCGGCAGGAATTCACGGCGACGCTTGTGAGTCCAGACGGCTTCCGCCAGTTCGTGGGCCTCGGTCAGCAACACAATAAATACGCCGAGGGCGCCGAGTGCCAGGAGGATACCCACGGTGACACTGAACCAAGTGCTGTATTGCTGGCTGTAGTCGTAGCCGATCCACACCAGTACCGAGCCGCAAAGGAATGCGATAAAGGTCAGGAACGTCCGGCCACGCTGGCGCAGGGCCGAGCCGTCGATCATCAGCAGGGTCAGGGACAGCAGGGCAAGCACCACCGAGCCGATGGCCAGTACGCGCCATTGCGGGATGGCGACAATAGGACCTTCAAAGTTGAATTTTTGCTGGCGCGCGGCGTTGTAAACGCCCCAGTAGGCGCCGGCCGAGCCTTCATCGCTGACTTTCCACGGCTGGTCGAAGGCCTCAATCACAAAGTAGTTGTAGCCCTGGCGATTGAGCTTGTTCACCAGGGTGCGCAAGTACACCGCCTGGTCTGCCGGGGACGTTTCGTTGCCACCGCGCATGCGGCCGTTGCTCGGCCAGCCAACTTCCGATAGCAGCAGTGGCTTTTTCGGGAACAATTTCTTCAGGTCCCTGGCGCGATCTAGTACGTATTGGCCGGCCTTGTCCATCGGAATGTATTCCCAGAACGGCAAAATGTGCGCGGCGATCAGGTCGACGTGCTTGGCCAGTTGCGGGTTCTTTTCCCAGATGTGCCATTGCTCGGAGGTGGTCACCGGTACTTTCACCGCGGCGCGCACCCGGTCCAGCAGCACGATCAGTGCCTCGGGGGTGATTTCTTCGCGGAACAAGGCTTCGTTGCCGACCACCACGCGCACGACACTGCGCGAGCTGTTGGCGATCTCAATAGCGCGCTGGATCTCGCGTTCGTTGCGCTCCAGGTCTGGGCTGATCCAGATCCCCAGGGTGACGCGCAAGCCGAACTCTTCCGCCAGCTTGGGGATATCCCCCAGTGTGCCGTCGACCGAGTAGGTGCGGATGTTGTCTGTCAGCTTGCTCATGATCGCAAGGTCCTGACGCATCTGTTCGTCAGTGGGGTACTGGTCTTTCTGCGGGAACTGGCCTTGCTGGAACGGCGAGTAGGAGAAACCGGAGATTTGCTCAGGCCAGTTGGGAGCAGTGACCGGGCGGTTGACCAGCGCCCAGAAGCCGGTGAATAGCGCTGCAATTGCCAGCACGATCACCAGGTTGAGTCCAAATTTACGCGATGCCATGGTTATGTCGGGTTCCAAAGGGTGTGGAACGAAAAGAGGTGTCGGCCTGCACCGAACGGCGCGCATCCTACACCGGCCTTTCCCCGAGCGTACAGCAGACAGAGAAAAGCCGGACGTTAGTCAGCGAAAGGCCATCTAAGTTCTTTACTTGTAGCTTGTTGCTTCGTACTTGTCGCTCGGTAGTCCATAATGCGCGCCGGTTTTTGGGGTAATGGTCATGAGTACAGAAGATCCGCGGTTTGCAGGCGTCGCCCGCTTGTATGGCATTGAAGGCCTGGAACGCTTGAAGGCGGCCCATGTGGCGATCGTCGGCGTCGGCGGTGTGGGCTCTTGGGCGGCGGAAGCCATGGCCCGTTGTGGGGTCGGCGAGATTTCGCTGTTTGACCTGGACGATGTCTGCGTCAGCAACAGCAACCGGCAGTTGCACGCCCTGGACAGCACTGTGGGCAAGCCCAAGGTCGAGGTGATGGCCGAGCGCCTGCGCGGTATCAACCCGGATTGCACTGTGCACGCGGTGGCGGATTTCGTGACCCGCGACACCATGGCCGAATACATAACGCCGAACATCGATTGCGTGATCGACTGTATCGACGCCGTCAACGCCAAGGCCGCGCTGATTGCGTGGTGCAAACGCCGCAAGATCCAAATCATTACCACCGGCGGCGCCGGTGGGCAGATTGATCCGACGCTGATCCAGGTGTGCGACCTGAACCGCACCTTCAACGATCCCTTGGCCTCAAAGGTGCGCTCCACCTTGCGTCGTGACTACGGCTTCTCTCGCACCGTGACCCGTCATTACAGCGTGCCGTGCGTGTTTTCCACCGAGCAACTGCGTTATCCCAAGCCGGACGGCAGCATTTGTCTGCAAAAAAGTTTTGTGGGGGATGGAGTGAAGCTGGACTGCGCGGGCGGGTTTGGCGCGGTGATGATGGTGACGGCGACCTTTGGCATGGTGGCGGCGACCAAGGCGGTGGACAAGATTGTGGCTGGGGTGCGTAGGCCTTCCGAGCGTGTCAAACCCGCCTGAATCTCAGAACTTTACACAGTTCAAAGGTGGGAGAGGGCTTGCCCCCCGGTTGCAGAGTGTCAGCCACTGAATAAGCTGACTGATCCACCGCTATCGGGGGCAAGCCCCCTCCCACATTTAGTCCTGTGTATGGCTTAGCGTTCGCATACGCTGCAGGACTGCATTCAAGCCATTGCTGCGCGACGGCGACAGTTGGCGGGAAAGCCCGAGTTGATTGAACCAGTCAGGCAAGTCGACTGCCTGCAACTCGTCCGCCGACAACCCATTGACCCGCGCCAGCAGCAATGCCACCAAACCACGGATCATCCGCGCATCGCTGCTCGCGGCAAATTGCCAATGACCTTGGTCTAAGTGCCCCACCAACCACACCAGGCTTTCGCAGCCCTGTACCAGGTTGGCGTCGACCTTTTCATCATCCGCTAAAGGCGGCAGACGCTCACCCCACTGCATCAGCAAGCGAGCACGTTGCTCCCAACTTCCTACGGCTTGGAAGGCTTCCAGCGCAGCCACCGCATCCATCGGCAAGCTCATCGCAACATATCCAGCGCCTGGTCCAGCGCTTCAAAAAAGCGCTCGAGATCGTCGGAGTCGTTATACAGCGCCAGGGAAACGCGGATCGCCCCCGACAGCTGCATCGCCTTGAGCAGCGGCATCGCGCAATGATGGCCTGCGCGTACAGCAATGCCCTGCTCGGTCAGCAGGTGCGCAAGGTCGGCGTTATGCACGCCCTCGACCACAAAGCTGACCAGCGCCACCTGCGGCGAACCCAGCACACGCACGCCATTGCGCGCCTTCAGGCCGCGTAACAGGTAGTCATGCAGGGCCGCCTCGTGGGCGGTTACCGCTTGCTGATCCAGCGAGCTCAGATAATCCAGGCTTGCCCCCAAGCCAATCACGCTGGCTATCGGCGGAGTACCTGCCTCGAACCCCAGCGGTGCTGGACGGAAGCTGGCGCTGTGGTAATCCGCCTGTTGCACCATCTCACCGCCAAACTGCCAGTGGCGCAGGTGATGCAGAGCCTCGTTGCGGCCAAAGAGCACGCCGACACCGTCTGGGCCGTAGAGCTTGTGGCTGGAGAAAACGTAGAAGTCGCATCCCAGCGCTTGCACGTCGTGACGACCGTGGACGATGCCCTGGGCGCCGTCGACCACGGTCAGGGCACCGTGTGGCTTGGCCAAATCCAGCAAGGCTTGCAGCGGTTGCCAGGCACCAAGCACGTTGGACAGCTGGCTCACCGCCAGCAGGCGCGTGCGCGGACCGATCAACTCGGCGGCGGCTTGCAGGTCGATCACGCCGTCATCACCGAGTGGCAATACCACCAGTGTGAGCGCGCGACGTTTGGCCAGTTGCTGCCAGGGCAGCAGGTTGGCGTGGTGTTCCAGGGCGCTGATGACAAGCTCATCGCCCGCATTGAATAAGTGTTCGAGGCCGTAGGCCAGGAGGTTCAGCGCAGAGGTCGCGCCGTGGGTAAACACGATGTGCCCGGTGTCACCTGCATTCAACCACTGCGCCACCTTGCTGCGACTGTCCTCGAAGGCCTGTGTCGCATGGGCCCCCGGCAAATGCTGGGCCCGGTGCACATTGGCTGCGCCATTGGCGTAGTAATGGCTGATGGCATCCAACAGAGCTTGGGGTTTTTGTGTAGTGGCGGCGTTGTCCAGATAGGTCTGGCCTTGCCGTTGCAGGGCGGCGATGGCCGGAAAGTCGGCGCGCCAGGGGGAGGGCACTAGCATGGTGTTCAAAACTCGTATAAGCGAGCCCCAGGGTCGGGGCCCGCTAGTGGCATCGAGTGGCTGCTTAGTTGTGAGCGTGCAGCGCTTCGTTCAGTTCGATGGCCGATTTGTGGGTTTTGCACTCCACTGCACCGGTCTCGGAGTTACGGCGGAACAGCAGGTCCGGTTGGCCGGCCAGCTCGCGCGCCTTGACCACTTTGACCAGTTGGTTCTGCTCATCCAGCAGCGCAACCTTGGTCCCGGCGGTGACGTACAGACCCGATTCCACGGTGTTGCGGTCGCCCAGCGGGATACCGATACCGGCATTGGCGCCGATCAGGCAGCCTTCGCCGACCTTGATCACGATGTTGCCGCCGCCCGACAGGGTGCCCATGGTGGAGCAGCCGCCGCCCAGGTCCGAGCCCTTGCCAACGAATACGCCCGCCGATACACGACCTTCGATCATGCCCGGGCCTTCAGTGCCAGCGTTGAAGTTGACGAAACCTTCGTGCATCACCGTTGTGCCTTCGCCTACGTAGGCGCCCAGGCGGATACGTGCCGCGTCAGCAATACGCACGCCGGCCGGGACGACGTAGTCGGTCATTTTCGGGAACTTGTCTACCGAGAACACTTCCAGTAACTCGCCACGCAGGCGTGCTTCCAGCTGGCGTTCGGCCAGTTCGCTGATGTCGATCGCGCCCTGGCTGGTCCAGGCCACGTTCGGCAGTTGCGGGAACACGCCAGCCAGGCTCAGGCCGTGAGGCTTGACCAGGCGGTGGGACAGCAGGTGCAGCTTGAGGTAGGCCTCAGGCGTGGAGGTCAGCGCGGCGTCTTCGGCCAGCAGGGTGGCGACCAGAGGCGTGTGGCTTTCTGCTAGGCGGCTCAGCAGGGCGGCTTGTGTGGCGTCGACGCCTTTGAGCGCGTCGGCCAGTTGCAGGGCCTGGGTCACGGTGAAGGTGATCGCCTGGTTACCCTCGGAGTAACCGAGGATCGGCGCGATGGCCGCGACGATTTCAGCCGATGGGTTGAGCAGCGGTTGTGCGTAAAAAACTTCCAGCCAAGCACCTTGGCGGTTCTGAGTGCCGACGCCGAAGCCCAGGCTGAACAGGGAATGGGACATGCTATTACCTCTACAAAAATGGAAGGGCTGGCCTACTTGAGGGCCGCCGAATAACTTTCTGGCTTGAAGCCAATCAGGGTTCTGTCACCGAGATCAAGCACCGGGCGCTTGATCATCGAAGGTTGCGCGAGCATCAATTCAATGGCTTTCGACTGATCGAGATCGGCTTTGCGTTCGTCTTCGAGTTTGCGAAAGGTGGTGCCCGCACGGTTCAAAACCACCTGCCAACCGTGCTCGTTGCACCATTGGGTCAAGTGTTCGCGGTCGATACCGACCGTTTTGTAGTCGTGGAACTCATAGCTCACAGCATGCTCATCGAGCCAGGTGCGCGCTTTTTTCATGGTGTCGCAGGCTTTGATGCCGAAAAGGTGCAACGTTTTGCTTGAAGCGGTCAAGGAATTGCCCCCTTTTAGGATGCTCAAAACGAAAGGTCCGGGATTATGCCACGACCAGCGGGTTTGGGTGCCGCTCGTCAGCAGGACCCACGGCTTTGTGCGACTTATGTGCAAAAGCCAGTGCGTGGCATAGCCGCGTAACATAGCTGGGTAATATGGCACTTCAACTGCCAGTTGTTGCCTGATGTGTGTCGTTGCAAGTCGATCGTCCGGGAAACCCGCGTTATGCAAACCGCCTACACCGTTCTTATCCTGCTGATGCTGGTCAGCGTTTCGCGTCTGGTCGGACGTGTCATTCCTCTGCCGTTACCGCTGGTGCAGATCGCCGCCGGAGCCTTGTTGGCTTGGCCAACGCTGGGCCTGCATGTGGCGCTGGACCCTGAACTGTTCCTGTTCCTGTTCTTGCCACCTTTGTTGTTTTCCGACGGTTGGCGCATGCCCAAACGCGAATTGTGGCGTCTGCGGGGCCCGATTCTGACGCTGGCCGTGGGCCTTGTGCTGTTCACGGTAGTCGGCGCCGGATACTTCATTCACTGGATTTTGCCTACGATCCCGTTACCGGTGGCCTTCGCCCTGGCGGCCGTATTGTCGCCGACGGATGCGGTGGCAGTGTCGGCCATTTCCCAGAATCGTTTGCCCACGCCATTGATGCATATGCTCCAGGGCGAAGCCTTGATGAATGATGCGTCGGGCCTTGTGACCTTCAAGTTTGCCTTGGCAGCGGCACTGACCGGCGTGTTCTCCCTGGCCGATGCGAGCTTGACCTTCGTGTTGGTGGCCGTCGGTGGCCTGGCGATCGGTGTGGCGTTGAGTTGGCTGGTCGGCCGCCTGCGTGCATGGATGATTGCGCGGGGCTGGGACGATCCGGCGACTCATGTGGTGTTTATGTTGCTGTTGCCGTTTGCCGCTTATGTATTGGCTGAACGGTTGGGCGCCTCAGGGATTTTGTCGGCAGTGGCGGCGGGCATGATGCAAAGCTGGCTGGACCTGCTGCCACGCCAGACCAGCACAAGGCTGCTTAACCGCAGCGTCTGGTCGTTGCTGGAGTTTGCCTTCAATGGCTTGATCTTCCTGCTGCTGGGATTGCAACTGCCGGACATCATCAAAGCCGTGGTGAGCCATGAAGCTACGCTATGGCCGACCCTGTTTTACCGCTGCCTGGATGTGATTGCGATTTTCCTGGTGCTGGTGGTGCTGCGTTTTATCTGGGTGCAGAGCATCTGGAGGCTGTCGGGGTTATTGCGGCGCCTGCGAGGGAAAAGTGATCTGACGTTGGTGCCAACCGCCCGATCCTGTTGGCTCTTGACGGTCGGCGGTGTGCGCGGTGCGGTGACCCTGGCGGGTGTGATGTCGGTGCCTTTGCTGTTGGCGCCAGGCAAAGATTTTCCTGAGCGTGATTTGCTGATCTTTATCGCGGCCGGAGTGATCCTGCTATCACTGGTCGCCGCCTGCATTGCCTTGCCACTGTTGCTGCGCGGTATCGAAAAGAGCCCCGATGAGAAGCGTCATAAGGAAGTGCGGGAGGCGTGGAAAAAGACGGCCGTGGCAGCGATTCATGCACTGGAGGCGGAAGAACCCGTAGAGTCGGAAACCTCCGACGCCGCACAGGCGGCGCTGGCTACGGAGCTCAAGGCGCGGCTGATGTCGGAATATCGTCATCAGTTGGAGGTGTTCAACGACTCCGCCGAGGCCCAGGCGCTGGCGAGGCACATGGACCTGCTTGAGCGAAAACTGCGGCTCAAGGCCCTGCGCGCGCAACGTTTGGAGTTGTACAGCTTGAGCCGTCATCACCAGATTGGTGATGACGTCTTGAGGGAGGTGTTGGGAGAGCTGGATATGAGTGAGGCGAATCTGGGCCAGGTGAAATGACCCGATTGCTTACCGACGACGCTGAATGAAATCCCGAATCCGTTCAGCCGCTTCCACGCACTCGGCCAGCGGTGCGACCAGCGCCAGGCGTACGCGGCCAGCCCCAGGGTTGACGCCATCCACTTCCCGCGACAGGTACGAACCTGGGACCACGGTGACGTGTTCTTCAACGAACAGGTCGCGGCAGAACGCGGCATCGTCGCCATTCACATTTGGCCACAGGTAGAAGCCACCGTCGGGACTTTGTACATCCAGCACCGGCTTGAGGATGGTCAGCACGGCTTCGAATTTCTCGCGATACAGGTCACGGTTGGCCAGTACGTGCGCTTCGTCCTGCCAGGCGGCAATGCTCGCCAGTTGGGTTTGCACCGGCATCGCGCAGCCGTGGTAGGTGCGGTACAGCAGGAAGGCCTTGAGGATCTCGGCATCACCGGCCACAAAACCAGAGCGCAGGCCCGGCAAGTTGGAGCGTTTGGACAAGCTGTGGAATACCACGCAGCGCTTGAAATCCTGACGACCCAGTTCAACACAGGCGCTCAACAAGCCCGGCGGCGGGGTTTGTTCGTCAAAGTACAGCTCGCTGTAGCACTCGTCGGCGGCGATGACGAAGTCATGTTCGTCGGCCAGGGCGATCAGTTTTTTCAGGGTCTCAACCGGGATCAGTGCGCCGGTCGGGTTGCCGGGGGAGCACAGGAACAGGATCTGGCAGCGTTTCCAGATGTCTGGTGTCACGGCGTCGAAGTCCGGGTTGAAGCCGTTCTCATCCAGGCATGGCAGGTAGTGCGGCTTGGCACCGGCAAGGAACGCGGCGCCTTCGTAGATCTGGTAGAAGGGGTTCGGGCTGACCACCAGTGCATCGTCGCCACGGTTGACTACGGTCTGAGTGAAGGCGAACAGTGCTTCGCGGGTGCCGTTGACCGGCAGGATATTGCGCGCTGGGTCAAGCCATCCCTTGGGCACGTTGAAGCGACGTTCACACCAGGCGCCAATGGCCTCGCGCAGTGCCGGGATGCCCAGAGTGGTGGGGTACACCGCCATCTGATCAAGGTTGCTGCTCAGTGCCTCGGCCACGAACGTGGGCGATTTGTGCTTGGGTTCACCGATGGACAGGGCAATCGGGCGCTTGTCCGGGTTGGGTGTGACGCTGCCCAGCAGGGCGCGCAATTTCTCGAACGGGTAGGGCTGCAACTGGTTCAGGGCGTTGTTCATGAGACTCTCGTTCAATTCATTGGTAATGCGGTCTGTCGGGCGCTGCAGGTCCAACTGTGGGAGGGGGCTTGCTCCCGATTAAGGTGTGTCAGTCAGCTAATAGGTTTCTGATCCGCTGCTTTTGGGGGTAAGCCCTCTCCCATATAAGCCCCGTTCAAAACGTCAGGCGCGTCAGCTCGACACCGGGCTCTTGGGTCACGCTCAACTGCTGGACGATAGCCTCCTGCAAACGGCGGCACAGTTCCGGGTCGGACAGCGGCTGGTTGTCGGCGTCGGTAATAAAGAACACGTCTTCCACGCGCTCGCCCAGGGTCGCAATCTTGGCATTTTGTAATGACAGGTCGAACTCCAGGAAAATCCCGCCGATCCGCGCCAGCAGGCCTGGGCGATCCGGTGCGCTGAGTTCCAGCACCGTCACTGGGCGCTGCGCATCGTTGGAGATGGTCACCTGGGGCGCAAAGGCAAAGTGCTTCAGTTGGCGCGGCACCCGGCGCTGGATGATCGTTGGATAGTCGTCCGGGTTACGCAGGGCTTCGGTGAGGCCTTCGCGGATCTTTTTCACCCGCGTCGGGTTGTCGCCGATGGACTCGCCTTCGGTATCGAGCACGATGTAGGTGTCGAGGGTGAACTGGCTGCTGGAAGTGATCACCCGGGCATCGTGGATGTTCAGATTGAGCTGGTCCATGGCCGCTACCGTCACGGCAAAGAAGTCGTGCTGGTCGGGCGCGTAGATGAAGATCTGCGTGCCGCCTTCGAATTCGCGCTGGGTGGTTTCCTTGATCAGCACCAGCGGGCCGCCATCGGCGGGCTGCTGCAGGATCGCGTCAGTGTGCCAGGCCACATCGCCGGCGGTGTGTCGCAAGAAGTAATCGTCACCCAGTTGCGACCACAGTTGCTCGACGTCATCCGGATCGTTGCCGCCGCGCACCAGGATATCCAGGGCCGCGCTTTGGGTGCGGCGGATCTGCTCTTCGCGGTCCACCGGGTTTTCCAGACCACGGCGCAGGGCGCGCTTGGTCTCTGTGTACAGTTGGCGCAACAGACTGGCGCGCCACGAGTTCCACAGTGTCGGGTTGGTGGCGTTGATGTCGGAAACGGTCAACACGTAGAGGTAGTCGAGGCGGGTTTCATCGCCGATAGTTTGCGCGAAATCGTGGATCACCTGCGGGTCGGACAAGTCCTTGCGCTGTGCGGTGGTCGACATCACGAGGTGGTTCTGTACCAGCCAGACGATCAGGCGGCTATCCCATTGCGGCAACTGGTGGCGCTGACAGAAGGCTGCGGCGTCGACCGCGCCGACTTCCGAATGGTCGCCATGCCGGCCCTTGCCGATGTCGTGGTACAGGCCGGCCAGGTAGATCAGCTCCGGCTTGGGCAGCTTGGCCATAAGCTTACTGGCCAGCGGGAATTTCTCTGACACCTGGGTGTACTGCAACTTACGCAGGTGCTTGATCAGATTAAGGGTGTGCGCATCCACCGTATAAATATGGAACAGGTCGTGCTGCATCTGCCCGACGATAAAGCCGAACTCCGGAAGGTAGCGCCCCAGGATGCCGTAGCGGTTCATGCGGCGCAGGTTGCGGTGGATACCAATCTTGCACTTGAACAGCTCGATAAACAGGCTGGTGTTGCGGATGTCGTTGCGAAAATCATCGTCGATCAAGTGACGGTTTTCCCGCAGCAGGCGGATAGTATCCGCGCGCACGCCTTTGATTTCCGGCTGCTGGGCCATCAATACGAAGATTTCCAGCATGGCGAATGGGGTGCGGCGGAACACGTTGTCGTTGCGCGCCTCAATATAGCCGTCGTGCAGTTGGAAACGCGCATTGATCGGCTGCGGCGGCGCCTCATCCTCGGGGGCCAGGATTACTTCTTCGAAGTGCTGGATGATCAGGTCGCTGAGCTGGGCGATGCTCATCACCACCCGATAGTACTGCTGCATGAAGCTTTCGATGCTGGTCTTCGCGTCCTCGCCTTCAAAGCCCAGCAGCGTGGCGATGGAGCGCTGGTGATCGAACAGCAGGCGGTCTTCGGAGCGCCCGGCGAGCATGTGCAGGGCGTAGCGCACTTTCCAGATGAATTCCTGGGACGAGGCCAGCAGGGCGTTTTCGCTCTCTACCAAAAAACCTTCGCCGGCCAGGGCGCGCAGGTTAAG